>CAWEVD010000019.1:0-662667 GCA_963812485.1 uncultured Acidobacteriota bacterium | reverse complement strand
GTCGTAGTCACTCAACCGCGGCTGCCGTGTTACAAACTCGGGATCAGATTTGAGTCAGACGATATGGTGAAGCGCTTCATCAAGAGCAGGCGTATAGGTTTCTACCTGGCGGTGACTCGGGAAGGCGATGTTGGCGCAGGGGATGACATGATCTTGCTCAGCCATGATCCAGATTCTGTCTCCATCTTAGAGATCACTCGGTTGTACGTGGCGAAGGAATATAGTCCCGAGGACGCTCGTCAGGTTCGGCGCGCAATTGAAGCGGAAGCATTGCCCGAAAGTTGGCGGAGCTATTTCCAGGGGGAAACTGGATCGCCTCAACGCATGATTCGGTCTCCCCACTGCTGCCTGATCGCAATGGGCGCGCGCCATTCACTCAATGAGAGCGAGCAAACTGCCCTGACTCGAAAATGTCAACTGTCGCGTCCAGTGGGATAACCGGCCAATTTCCGTTTATGCCAACAATCGCAAATCGCCTGATCTGTGCGGGTGAAAGGCGTGTTGTATTATCCTTCAGCCGGTTTCTCTTACTTCAGCGTGAGCAGGCGTGTTCATATTTGCCTTCCATATGTGGTCCCGCTGAGCGACGCGGGTTTGCTGCAGGGTAGGAAGGCAACGGAGTCGACTAATTGGGCCCTGGATATCGAATCCATGGTAGACCGCTCTGCACCGCGCCCAGCTGAAGCAGGGGTTCTGATCTGCGCACATAAGATCACTGGTCGTTAAGAACATGACGATCAGCATTGAACGCTTCTTACGACAACACATAAAGATGGGCAGACTTTGGCCGGTTAACAGGCCAAAGCGCTCATTGAGCTATTCAAGTTGATCAGCGTTCTCGGCAAGTGGACGTAAAACCGCCTGCTCGGACAAGTGGTCGCTCTCAAAAGACTCTCGAAACGATCTTTGCGCATCGTAACTTTTCAAATTCCGCATGGCGGTCGAGTATCCGGCGATACTCTCGAATTATAAGTTCGCTACGGACGCGACAGCTGAGGGCCAGCGCCATATGAAGTTACTCTCGGTGAACACTGGGCTTCCCCGAGAGGTGACGTGGCACGGGAGAAGCGTGATTACGGGGATCTTCAAGGGCCGTCAAGGCCGCGTCGTTTGCGAAAACTGAATCTGGATGGAGACCGTCAAGCAGATCTCAGTGTTCACGGCGGCCAACATAAAGCCGTTTATTGTTATCCGATCGTACACTACGATTACTGGAAGACAGAGTTGCCAGGCCGGGAGTTGCCAACGGCATCTTTGGGGAAAACTTCACACCGATGGCCTGCTGGAAGATTCCGCCCATCTTGGCGACCGGTTTTCGGTTGGCTCAGCGGAAGTGGTCGTGACCCAGCCTCGCCTTCCTTGCTACAAACTTGGTATGAGATTTGAAGCGACAACATGGTGAAGCGATTTCTCGCAAGCGGCCGTACGGGTTTTTACCTCGCCGTTATGACGAGGGAGAGGTCGGCGCGGGCGATGAGATCGGGTTATCAGTCGCGACCCAACGGCGTCCCGGTTTCGGAGATCACTCGCTTGTACGTCGCGAAAAGGTATGGCGACGGGACGTGGCTTGGGTGGATCGTGCCCTCAGCGTCGCAGATTTACCGGAAAGTTGGAAGGAGTACTTCCGCGAGCGGCTGGAGCGGGTTCCGCCTTTTGGCTGAATCTCGGTTCGCGACTGCCATCGGCAAACCAGTAGCCTGCTGCTCCGTGAGCCGCAAAGACATGGGTTCACGACGGCAAGGGTAGGTTTAGTCTCATGGTTGGCGAGGTAATCCGTAACCTTGCCGTTCGGTATGGTTAGATCCGGTCGACGCTGACGAAATGGGCTGCCGGGGGTTTCTTCGTCTTCTCGTATTCGGGCGATCTCGTCTTGAACCCTTGGTTGACGCACGATCCCGGAAGGGACCTTCAGTGTGCAGCGGGCGGCGATGCTCAATTGGGAATTGTGTGGTATCTGCGCCAGAAGGACGGCGAGGTACCGGGCGACGACGGGCCGAGGACATCATGATGATTCTCCTGGGTGGTTGATCGCACGTGAATCCAAATGGGCAACGGCTTACGCACCGACGGCCCGAACGAGAAAGAGCTTCAGACGATGAGCGGCATGCGCGGGCGGATCCGGATCGCGGTTGAGGATGGGTTCAACGCGAAGTAACCGCTTCGCTGTCGCATACTCCGCAGCGTTGTGGCCGTGAATTGGAGATGGTCTCGCAGTTCTCGCAATAGACAGCAATCTTGAGCGGGATACTGAAGATCAAGGATTCAGAGTGAATTGGAAAGATTTTGGGCATCCGCTTTGTCATCTCCCTTCTTCCGGGTGGTGGACCGCGAAAAGCGTCCTCCGCCGCGGAACGCACGTTCCGATTCGGTGACGCGCCGAATCGGAAACCGATCAACGCCGGCCTCCTGGACGATGACTTCCTTGTGTCCCTCGCAGAAGAGTTCCCCCTCGATCCACATCCCGCTGATCCAGACGCGCAGGCTTTCGCTGTCGAGAACGGACGATTCGCCGCGGTCGGGACCAACACGGAAATCCTGAAGCTGAAACGCCGTCGACGGTCGTTATCGATCTGAAGGGCATGACAGTGGTTCCTGGTTTTATTGATGCGCACCTGCATCCGCAGGCGATCTTTGACCAGGGATCGCCATATTACCGGGTGTGGCTGGGTGCAGATCAGGTCGGGAGCATGGATCAGTTGATCGCGGCACTGAGGAGAAAAGCGGCCATCACTCCATCCGGCAAGGTGATCAGTGGATACGGGTATAACGATGTTAAGCTCGGACGCCATCCCAACCGGCACGACCTTGACGAGGTATCGAATACGCAACCGGTGGTCATTACTCACGGCTCCGGACACATCACGACGGTCAACAGCTACGTACTAAATGCCGCCGGCATCGCGAAGGATACGCGGATCTTTCCCGGAGGGTCTCTGGACCGCGATCCGGATGGAGCACCAAACGGGGTCATTCGCGAGAGCGCCCGAAAGCTCATCAGCGATTACCTTCACAAAGTGGAGGTCGAGGTCCCACGCGATCAGGAGCTGCAAGGCTACTTGAATTGCTTTCGGCAAGACTCGGAAGGGCATCACCAGCGTTGGAGTGGCGGGTGGAAGCCCCGCTTCTTTCCGCATCATGCAGGAATTGCGCAATGCGGGAAATCCTGTGCGCGTTGGATTTATGTTCTATGAACAATGGTTCGACCAGCTGGAGGCAGCCGGGATTCTGCGAGGTTTTGGCGACGACCGGCTGCGCATTACTGCAATCAAGAATTTTCAGGGGAACTCCCTCAGCGGCCGAACGGCCTGGTTGAACGAGGCCTATTCGGACCGGCCCGGTTATTTTGGCATTCCACCGGCGCGTTCGCAGGAACAGCTTGACCAGGACTTTCAAAAGATGTGGGACGTGGGCTGGCAGGTTGCCACGCATTCGAACGGAGATCGCGAAATTGATATGGTTCTTACCGCGATCGAGCATGCCGAGGCGAAGAAACCGCGGCCTGATGCCCGCTGGCGGATCGAGCACGCAAGCATCATGAATCCATCCCTGCTTTATCGGGCCAAAAGAGATGGTGTTATTCTTGTCTTTCATTCCTACATGTGGGAATACGGCGACATCCTCGCCTCCTATGGGCCGCGGCGCTTATCAATGATGCATGCATACCGCACAGCGATCGACATGGGAATCCACGTGGCCGGCCACTCCGATTCCCCTGTCTCGGCGGCCGATCCCCTGCTGAGAATTCAGAATATGGTGACGCGCCAGGGCCAGGACGGCACTGTCTACGGGGCGAATCAGAGGGTCGGCGTCGACGAGGCGCTCAAGGCCTGGACTTTGGATGGAGCCTACGCCACATTCGAAGAGAACATAAAGGGTTCAATTACTCCCAACAGACTGGCTGATTTTGTGGTCCTCGGGAAGGATCCGCGGAGGGTTCCGCCGGATTCCATCAAAGACATTGAGATTGAGGCGACGTATCTGGAGGGCGAAAAGGTATACGCAGCGCCCCACGAGACTGTCGCGATCGTGCCACAACCCCCTATCGACTATGGCGATGGCACCGAGGAAGAGAACGAAGAGCCGCGCGACTAGGAAAGACTCCCCACACTTCTGGCTCTCTGTCTGGGCAGTTGCACGCGACATTTGCGTGTCATGCCGTAGCCAAAAGAGGGAATGCGCAGGCCTTGTCGTTGGTCCGGTTGCCCTCGTCGTTAAACCATCGGAGGCGGCAGTGCTATCCAGGCGGCTACGCAGTTCCTCGTGCCCAGAGTGCCGTTTGGGGCTTTCGAGTCAGTGGTCAGCTCAGCGCCGGGCGGTTTCCTGGTCCGGGCACAAGTTGGCTGGCAAGTCAGGAAGCTGTTGCCTGGGAAACCTGAAGCATAAAATTCCCGCCAATATGACATGTTCTGTCATGAATGGTTCGTATGCTTGGTCTGTGCCCACCTTGGGACAACAGGAGAACGGAAATGACAACCACAGCAGCAGAAGTAAACGTCGAGACGGCGGACGATCTCTTGCGGAACTGGCAAGGACACAGAGCGCTCACACGCAGAGTGATTGATGCCTTTCCTGAAGACAAGCTTTTTCATTTCTCCCTGGGCGGTATGCGGCCGTTTTCAGAGATGGCTTGGGAATTCATTCGAATGGCAGTACCGATCGTGGAAGGCGTCTCAACAGGAAAATGGGCGGAATTTAACGGGACGAAGCCAACGACCAAGAGCGAGATGCTCGGCTTGTGGATCAGCAGACCGCACAGTTGAACGAGAAGTTTGCAACGATTCCCGCTCACCGGTTCAGCGAGGTGGATAAGGCGTTTGGTCAATGGGAAAGCACTGGGGTCGGGACAATCCAGTACGCAATCGATAATGAGATTCACCACAGGGGGCAGGGATACGTGTATCTGCGCGAACTCGCAATCGAGCCTCCACCTTTCTGGCAGCGTGACTGAGAACCATTGATTGTGGGGCTCCGTCGAACTGTGCGGCGCCCAGTCTCAAATCCGCACTGGGCAATCGCTGCGCTTCTGTCGTTCTTCATTCAAACTGGTTCAGATCGGTATCGGGGGCAGGATGACCCAGCGTGCGACACATGGCAACGATCTGGCCTTTGTGATGAAAGGCATGGGTCAGGACATGATGAAGGACGAGCGCAGGAGTGCGGACGGAGACGTCCCCATCGGGGAAATGAAGTTCCGCATCGGCATTGAGTTGATGATTCGGTCAAGTTCGACAAATACGCGTGGGTTTGCCGGCTGACTTCCTGCTGCAGGAGTCTCGCATCGGCGACGGCAGGACATTCCTCAGGGTTCCGGTCGACGTATGTAGCCCCTGGAGCGTGTGGATCCAAAACCCTTCGCAGTTGAAGATATGAATTGCTTGCTCACGCAGCGTGCGGAAGCCGAAGCCGGGCAACTTCCCTCACATAATCGCTGCTGGGAATTGTGGACAGGTGATCCAGGACCAGATTGAGGCTGGCGTGGGTCCAGCCATGGAATTTTCGAACACCTTCGAGGGTGAACACAGATCTCTCCTTCCAGGTCATGATAGGACGAGAGCGTGGCGGGTGTGTCGATCCCTTCTCTTTCGGCTTGAAGTTGGGAACCTGAATAAACTGGTCAAGCCGCTTTCCAAAATGTCAAGTTGTACCGAAACCTGCCAAGCCGAGGATGCTCACCCTCTCGCAATGGTGCGATGCCGTGATAGCGTAGCCGGGCAGGTCCACCCCAAACCACCACGTCGCCATGCACCAGCGGGATGCGGACCACCTTGTCTGCCCGCTCCAATCCACCAAACAGGAAAGTGGCAGGTAAGCCAAGCGAGACAGAAACAATTGGCTGAGTAAAATCGCGCTCGTCTTTATCCTGATGAAGCGACAGTTTGGTTCCCGGCTCGTAATGATTGATAAGACATGCATCGGGAACAAAATTCGGGAATCCGGCTTCGTTCGCCGCGGACTCGGCGAGTCTCCGGAACGCCCGTGGCATCTTGGGCCAGGCGCGGTTCGTCTCGGGGTCGATCCCGCTGTATCGGTATCCGGTTCTATCGGTGACCCAACCAAGTGGGCCACAGTTTGACATGGCGACAGACATGCGGAACCCGCCCGGCGTGATCATATTGCGGAAAGGTGACCGCCCTACAACCAGCTTGAGCGAGGACAGCAATTCGTCTTTCTCGATCGAGCGCAAATCCGGCGAGAACCGCGGTTCCGGCGCGGAGAACATATTTCGGCAGCGCGGTAGGAGTTTCGTTATCGAAAAGAGGCGTGCTCATGCCATCTATTTTGCATCGTGAAAGATGATGCCGACTGTGTAACGTTGTCCTGAACGCGGCCGGCTGACGCCATGCCGCATATTGACCCGGTAGAAGCCGCGTGTTCCTTGCACCGGACGATGATGAACAGCAAAGGCAACGGCGTCTCCACGAACGGCAATCTACTTCCGCACGCCCACCTTGTAATTTGCGGGCGGTTCAAACAGCGACCGCGCCGGCTCACTCAGTTGCACGTTTGTGAGTTGATAGGTCGTTTTCCCGTAGCGAGGGTCGTCGGTGGTTGATTCCACGACCGCGGCGATTGCAGGCGCGAACCACGTCTCCCTCACAATCGAGATGGGCTTCTCATTCCCAATGGCACCGGCCGGAATTGTGATGGTCTGCCGCGTGCCGTTGCAGTCCACTCCCTCGATGTTCCTGGATCCCAGATCTTCCTTCACCACTTCCCGCTTTTCGTCCGGCATGATCTGCGCCACGACGGTGCTGGGATCGCCAGAATGCTCATCGCGGAACTTGATCATCATGGGCCCCGGCCCGCTCTGCTCTCCCTCCTCGCCGTCGTTGACAACCTTCGCCATGGTCCGCTTCGCGTCATCCTCACCATTTCGCTCGTCGATAAATTTGCGCGATCGCTGCAGCTTATCCGCCGACTTCGAAGCCGGGTCCAGCACAAAGGCCAACCCGCTCGCGGGGTCGTCGACGAACACCTTCACCTCGTGCGGCGACGGATGTTCGGGGTCCACATTGCCGAACGTCTGCTCACGCCGGGTCCGACCCTCGCTGTCGCGGTAGAACTTGCTCACGGTTCGATGGACAATGCGATTGCCGTCAGCCAGAGTCTGCACGGTTTCTGTTGCGGTGTCCGCCGAATACGGCTTGCCCTTCACGATCTGGGCGTCGGCCGCAACCAGCTGCAGCGTTACATTTTGCTGTGCCTCCTGTCCCTCGCCTGGTTCATTGTTCGGCTGCATCGAAAATCGCTACGTCCGGTGCATGTTTTTCCTGCGGACCCGTGTCCTGCTGGCCCTCAGCCATTGGTTTCTCCGCCCGGCCAACCAGGGCCGAACCCATCGCAGCCGAGAGCAACACCACGGCCACCCGGAACCCACACATTGTCTTCATCACAACTCCTCTCCGATTTTTTGAAGGATTACCGAACAAGGATTACCGAACGATGCGGATGGCGCGCGGAAGCCCGTCTTCGCCAACCACAAACTCTGCCAACATGGTTTGCGCAACGGCATCGGCCGGCGCTTGCAAACCGTACTGCTGAAGATCACTTCCCCTTAACTTGATTCGCACGACACTCAACTCCGCCGCGGGTGGCAGCCCTTCACTCACCGGCAGCGGCACAAACTCGTCCAGTGAATTCGCGGTTGCCTGCTTCGTGGAGGACTCCAGAAGGCGAGCGCGGTCAGCGCCAGCCTTGCGCGCCCGCGCCGAAACGGCCGCAGCATCATCGCGCGTTGCGGCCCTCGCCGAAGGGAGCGGATCGCGCGTGACCTCGGGCGCTGGCACAGACCGCACCTGCTGATGCTCAGGGCTCTGACCTTTGCGCATCTGCCAAATGACCCCGCTGGCCGCGACTCGCCAGCAAGATCGCCGCGACGGCCCAGGCCCACGTCAACCTCGGCCTTCGCGCGCCGATCGCATCTTTCCGACTGTCTGCCGCGGCGCGCAGTGCCGCCTCAAGCCTTTGCGGGGCGCCAATCGCCCGATGCTCGCGCCCAATCTCTGCCAGGATTTCGTCCAGTTCTCTATCCGTCGTCATCGACGCTTCCTCTCCGTGTTCGCCATCTCCCCACGAAGTAACCCGGCCAGCCGCGCCTTCGCTCGATGCAGCCTGGAGCGCACGGTGCCCACCGGCACGGCCAGGACTTGCGCCGCCTGTTCGTAGCTCATCTCCTCAAGCGCGCACAGAATCACTACTTCACGCAGAGCGGTCGGCAATTCATCCATTCCGGCTCGCACCGCAGCAACGGCTTCACGCCGCAGCAATATCTCTGCCGGGCCATCGGCGGGGCATTCCAATTCCGCCGCGTTCTCCTCGTCGAACGCGTCCGCCGCTTCGTTTTGCTCAAGATGCTTCCAGAACTGCCGCCGGGCAATCCCGCAGAGCCACGTGGAAAGGCGCCCCGCGCCCGGCATCGAATCGGTCGATTCGGGTAAGCAGCGCAAGAAACACCTCCTGGGTAATCTCCTCCGCGACCGCAACATCTCGGCTCATTTGCAGGGTGAACCGATACACGAGCCCACCATGTCTCTGGTAGAGCGCTGCCATGGCCTCTCCACTGCCGGCGAGCGCGGCTCGATGCAACTCCCCATCGCTCAGCTCTCCCTCCAGCCGCCTGCGCCGTAGCCGCTCAAACATAGACATCCATGATTACGTGCAGGCGCCAAAAAGTTCCCGGTGCGAAGAAAATCTTCGCAGCCTGGAACACAAGGCTCCCTTTGGACTCTTTATCAACCCGGATGTCGCAGGTTACCTGGTGGGGACTGCTTTGTTTCAGCGCAGATCAGCGCGGGAATCTCGATCGAAGTTTCAACTGATCAAACCGACGCAATCATTGCCCACCGGGGGCAGCCGCGCGGTCGAGGATTACCCAGAGGATGGCTTCTAGGCGAACGGAAGCTATTCCGAACGTAAACACTTCCGACATGCGATTTCTTCGCGCTATCCTTCCGGTATGCCCGCTCGCAACGGAATCGCCAAGCCGGCTAAGCCCAAACGCAGATCTGCGCCGTACCCATTCATCCTCGAAGCTCTAACTCCGCTCGATCCCGAAGTACGGCCCATGTTTTCGGGGTTCGCAGTCTATCTTGGTGACAAGATCGTGCTCATGTTGCGCGATAGCGCGAAGCAACCGGAAGACAATGGCGTCTGGCTCGTCTTCTCCGAGACGGCGAATCTGGCCGACCCGGGCATCCGTCGAGACTTCCCGTCACTCCGTCTCATCGGGCTACTCGGCGGCAAGATCGCTCATTGGCGGCTCATCCCTTCCGACAGCCCAACCTTCGAGTCCGAAGCCCTGCACGCCTGCGAGCTTCTCCTCAAGCACGACGCGCGGTTCGGCCGCGTCCCGCAGTCACGTCAAACCCGGCCGGTCGGACACGCCGCGACTGACTACCAGGCCTTTCACAAGCCGATGAACAACCCCACTTTAGCCCCACAATAAGAATTCCTCACCGCTCCTTTACAGGACTTACAGTGCCAACCCGCTCCCGTTAAGTCGTTGAAAGTACGTTGTAAATCAAATTTGGGAGCAGAGGGTCGGGGGTTCGAATCCCTCCGCCCCGACCATTAGAATCAATAGTTTAGATTGACTATTGCAGGGTCTTTGCGCTGACTTCCAGGCTTCTATCCGCGCTGCACGACTAAAGGGCCGTCGGCTTGCGCCCTGAAGCGAAACTGTTCATCTCGCCGCCGGCCGCCTCAGTACTGAAAAATCGGTCGATGTTACAATCGAATGCGTAGATGGCGGCTATAGTTCAGCGGCAGAACGCCTGACTGTGGCTCAGGATGTCGTGGGTTCGATCCCCACTAGCCGCCCCAAGGTACATCTCAAGCAAATTCAATAATATAGCGGTTTGACTCCCATTCGTCGTGCGATGATATCGTAAGGTGTTTGGGTGTCGCTTATCCTCGATCGACGGCACCGACGGGACTTCACAGCAGGCCATCCGGAAGACTCTCTCAGCAGCGAATTAGAAGAGCGGCGCCAAGGCTGGCGACGCTGCGAATGTCCACTCACAGCGTCAGGCACACTCGAAAAACAATACCGCCGCCACCGACCACCAACAAAAGTCGGTTCGCTCTTGGCCCACGGGATGGCGTTTCTGGCTGCTGGTTCCCTGCTTCTTCTATTTCCGTTGTGCTTCATCCATGGTGGCTGTTTATCATCCCCGCCGCATCCTGCGCTCTGTTGATATGGGTACCCCTGGGACGCGGAAGCATTCCGAGCAAATGACCGCCCATCCAATTGGGAGATAAAACCACACATCCTGCGCGTTCCCCTTCGATGGGAACTTGATCCTCAAAACCAGGTTGGTCAAACCGTCGGGAGTCGAATCGTAAAAGCGGAACCTCTTCCTGGCTCAGAGTCTAGAAGTATTTCTCCGTCATGCGCTTCCACTGACCATTTAGCGATAGCCAGGCCTAGACCGGCTCCGCCTTCCTCTCGAGTCCGTCCCCCGTCGAGCCGATAGAAACGATCGAACACGCGACTGGCCTCGCTGATTGGAATTCCGGGCCCTTCATCAGCTATCGCAAGTTTGACGTATTGCTGTTGCGTCGACATCTCCAACAGTATGTGGATGGTGCTACCGACTGGCGAGTATTTGACTGCGTTATCGAGCAGATTGATGACGGCCATTCTGAGAAAGCCACGATCCGCGGAAACGGAGAGGGCGGCGTCACCGGTAACCAATATGGTTTGGTTCTTTTCTTCTGCGAGGACGCCTACTACCCCAACTGATTCTTCTATAAGCTCCATGAGCGGAAAGACGGTCCGGTTCAACCGGATCGATCCGGAATCGGCGTGAGCGATTGTCATCAGAGTGTCGATCATGGAGGTCAGTCTGCCGACTTCTTCAAGCATGCTTCCTATAATGTCTCTGTATTCGGCATCGCTATGACTTTGTTGCAGGCCGACTTCGCCAACGCTGCGCATGGACGCGAGCGGAGTCCGCAACTCGTGGGATACGTCAGATGTAAAGCGCTGCAGTTTCTGAAATGCCTCCTCAAGCCGCTCCAGGAGACCATTCAAAACACGCGCCATGTGACCGAATTCATCGTTGGGATTCTCGACTGGAACGCGACTGCTCAAGCGAGTCGCCGTGATCTGCTCCGTCAGATCAGCCATGGCCGCAAGGGGATTCAGGGCCTTTCCGGCGACGCGATATCCGGCAAAACCCGCGGCAATGAGCGCAAGAGGCAACACCAGCATCAGTACTGCCAATAACTCGATCAAGCGGCGCCTGAGCGGCTCGGTGCTGTATGCCAGCCGGATGAGCACCCGTTTGCCTTGAACGGGATGAAAGTGGCTTACGACAAGAACATGCGTTCCATCGGCGAGCCGCATCCTGCTGGCATAGTGGCTGACCGATGCTTCCTGCGGAAGCGGAGGACCACCGAGGGCAAGTCCTTTCAGCTTCTCATTTCGAAACAGCACGGCGCCGTTAGGATCCAGAACTTCCATCAAGCGATCGAGCAAGAGCCTCGACCCGGGGCGGCTATGGTATTCCTCGTGCAAAAGAAGCCGACCATCCGGAGTAAAGTAGAGCAGACCCTCCACCGTTTCCATGTCCTGTACTTCGGCGTGGTAAAGTTGTTCGTTCAACTCCCAGTATTGAATGGCGCAGGCCGCAGAGACATACAAGCCCATGATTAGACTGAAAATAGCGATGTACCAGAGGGTCAGACGAGTTCGGATGTAAGTGGGCCGAATGCGCAACTAATTCTCCTCCATCGCTCTCAAGACAAATCCGACGCTGCGATCCGCATGCAACAGCTTTATGCCGAACGGTCATCGATCCTGCAACAGATTCGTGCCGTGTGCACACTGATTCACATTATCAAGAGAAGGGTAGCGAACAGTGGTCTTCCAGACATCCCGGCTATCATTTCACGGGAAACGAGCGTGCCGCGATTCACCAATGAGACATTCAAACAATCCGAATTTCGCGCCAGTCAATTCAAACTGCGTGCCCCCGCGAGTCGCCATGTGCCCCGGATGTCCATGGTCGCCAATTTTGTGGCATGCCCCAGATTGTTCGTTTTTGCCGTTGTGTTAGAAACACAGAGTCCGCCGTATTGAACGCGTTCGAGAATCAATTTGAATCGGCGACCATGTCGCCGGATTGAGTTTTGGCGACGGACACCAAATCCAGCCATGTCTCTTGCCACAGAAGGCACGAAGGTCATTTGAGGACGATCCCATTTGTTTGTCATTGAAGTCCGTTGCGCACCCAAACCTCGACTCTTCGGTTCTTTCGACGGCCCTCCGGAGTGTCATTCGACGCCACGGGCAGTTCTGACCCAAAATCTCGAATGTTCTGCGTCGGGACAATTACCCCGATTGCCCTAAGACTCGTAGCGACGCTCTCTGACCTCTTGTGGGCTAGGTTTTCCGTCGGAGGGCCCCCCTCATGCTCGTCGGCAAAGCCAATTAGCAGGATGTCATCCCCGGTTCCACCGTGTTGTGCAAGAAAGGTGCGCAAGCGAAGAACATTCACCCGGGCGAGGTTGTCAAGTTGATTGGTCCTATCCGTCGCTGCGTCGACCTGCTCACTGGAGAAATGAAAGCTGAGCCCGATTCTTGAGTATCTCGAGGCGATATCCTTGTACGCGGCTGGGGCATTCTGTGGTGGAACGACGGGGAAAATCTTGGGTGTTAAGTCGACGAAGGGGGTTTGTCTCACGAGCGTTTGCCCCGGTTTGTAGACCACGTATCTGACGAATGCGTTCATCAGCGATCCAGGAGCGTCCCAATCATAAAGCAGCAACCGTCTGCAGATCGGATAATCCTCAGTCACGATTGAGAGTTCCGTCGGAGGAAAGGCGGGACCACTTCCGTCGGAAATCTGAAGGGCCTTGGCCTCTTTAATCATGGGCGACGAAACGTACCCGATGGCATTCCTGGAGCGCATGACCGAATCCACCATCAAGCCGCTATCACCTATCTGATGATCCGAGGGGATCGCTGAAACTTCCGCATTGGCGATCGTATCTTTGCCAATCACTTTCTCGGTGAACATTTCGAATGTGCCTGAGTTGCGATCACGCCCGTATATCTCAATAGGAGCATCGATTCCCCCGACATCCTTCCAGTTTGTGATTTGGCTCGTATAGATAGCGCGTAATTGAGGAATCGAAAGCCGGTCCACAGGATTGTGTGGGTTCACGATGATGGCAATGCCATCCAGGGCAACGACGTGTTCAGTGGTTCGATCCCCGAGGTTCCTCAAGGCGGGATACATTTCCTTGTCCAACTCGTTAATGGGGCGGGACGACATTCCGATGTCGCAGGAGTTTCGGCCACTTTCTGTCGCCAGGCATTCGAAAGCCGCACCG
Organism: uncultured Acidobacteriota bacterium; assembly: GCA_963812485.1. GTDB lineage: Bacteria > Acidobacteriota > Terriglobia > Terriglobales > Acidobacteriaceae > Telmatobacter. The sequence goes on along the minus strand of CAWEVD010000019.1, from coordinate 649,326 downwards.
GAGCCGGATGCATAGATTTCGATCACCTGCACCCCAAGCCTGCCCGGAACCTTGCCCCACACGTGCAGGTACGAATGGCCCTTCGGATCTTTGCTTGCGACTCTGAAACCTGTTTCTTTGGCCCCCATCTCGTCGCGAAGGAAAGCTTCCGCGAGTCGAGGCATAAGTTCGTCTCCCAACGATGTGGAACCATGGAGGGACAACACAACATGTTCGTATGGCAGAAAGCTCCAATCGCGGAAGAACCAAAGGAAGGCAGTTGCAATTAAGATGATCAATGCGAACAGCGCCAGCCACTGATTCCACCTACGTACTCCGGGGAAAGCCGATGTACCGGGCCGTGACAAATTGCCTGCTGAATCACGATTCCGCATCGATGCAGAAGATTCCATCGCTCTGATTTGTGTATCCCTTAGTCTGACCATTCCCCCACTCGGTGCCGGTATGTAGTTCTTATGAATCTACCCATGACTTGTGTGTGCCAAGCGATGCGATGACCCAAGTTGCATCTCCTCCTATTCACGCCATATTGTGATGGCGAAGTCAATACTTTTCGGTAATGAAGCCGGGATTTCAGAGCGGCAGAATTACATTTTCATTACGATCTAGTAATGATTGCGAAATCGCAAGCTTTCTGCGCCTGCGCCGGCGCCATGATGCGATTGATCACCTTTCGCAAGCCATCTGGTTCCTTATTCCACACCAGTGTGGGGTATTCGTTGTTGAGTTCTTCCAAGATCGCCTGACTCGATTGTGACTGTCAGTTTGTTGGGCTGCGGCTTCTGCCAACAACAGCTATGGTCTTGCGGAAGCACTACAAGAGGGCAGACGGATATTGAAGGCTGTCTGATCGAGGGTAAAATGATCTCAGATACGTCTCGCACCACGAACGAGGTTCGCCGGTACTCAAAGCTGCGAAAAGAAGAGTGCGCATTCGCCACAACAAGCGCTGTGTCCAATCGGTCGGTGGCCGAACGAGGCGAAGCGAACGTTTCATCGGGTGAGCGGTTGACAATCCAGCATGCCAAGAGCGTTTTGACGATTCGGAATTACAATCCGGTCATCCAGGATGCCAGGATGACGCTTGGGTTCTTTGTTGAAACCAAGTTCATCCCGGAACATGTTGAACATAAGACTCAGTCGGGCCGGACCCATTATCAAGCCATGCTTAAACATTTGTTGACGCCGGAGTTAGTCAACCACCTGTTCGATCCAGGCCAGGACAAAAAGGCGCGGCTGAGATCAGTCCCCGGATGGCCCTATTTGGACGACGTTCGACTGTGTGATATTCGACCTGATCATGTGCGGCAGATTGTTTCATCTGCATTTGATCGAGGGTATTCAGCCCAGACCGTCAAGCACATCAAGAACGTGATCTTTTCAGTCATCTCTCATGCGCAGAGAGAGGGGTGCTTCAGCGGCTCAAATCCGGTGACCCAGGTTAAGCTACCTCCCGCAGCCGGCAAGGTGAAGCATAACCTGACCATCAGCCAAACAAGGGCGATGCTCGAACTGATGGAGTATCCCGAAAAAGAAATTGCCCTCATCACAATTACAACCGGAATGAATATTCAGGAGATCTGCAATCTTCAGTGGAAGCACATAAATCTGACCGAATCTGAGAGGTATCTGGACGGAGAATTTGTCCCATCGAAGAGCATCGCGGTCGGTGCGGAGTGGAATCGGGTTGGCTTGGGCGATTGGAGGCGCGGTCGAAGGAGAAACATTGAAATCCCGGATGTACTGTTCCCAATGCTCGAGAATCTTCTTCGCCAGAAAGGCAATTCAAGTCCCGACGATTTCGTTCTGCTTTCAGAAGCTGGCCATCCGGTTGTACCCGCCGGCGTTCGTGTCGGACGGCTGAAGCCGATCGGCCGAGAGTTGGGCATTCCGTGGCTTTCCTGGCAGGTCCTCCGCCGGGCCCACACGGGATTCTTATTGGAATTTAGATCACAGTTTAACAAGCACGTCGCGCAGTTAGGGGCAGGACAATCCAAAGTCAGCCCTGGATCAGAGACGGCACCCTGCGAAATCCCAGCCCCCGTGAAATCGGATACAATTGGCCGCAAGTTCTCTTGTCGTTCCTTCCGCACGGCCCGTTATTGGCGGGAGAATGAGTAAATGCGAGAGGTGCGGACTATCGGCCACGCTCGAAGGTCGTGAGCCTGGCAGATGGGCCACCAATTTCTTCCCTTTCTTATAGGTTACGATGCGTCATGCGACTTCTACTCGTTGAAGACGAACTCGATATACAACGTTTTCTGAAGCACTCTCTTCTGGAAGCAGGGTACCAGATAGATGCCGCGGGAGACGCCAGGGCAGCGATGAACTTCGCGGCCGATACCGTCTACGACATCCTGATCGTGGATTTGGGTTTGCCAGATCAGGACGGTATTGACTTGATCCTGTCGCTCCGCCAGGTCGGGGTAAAAGCCCCGGTATTGATCTTGTCGGCACGACGTTCTGTCGATGAACGGGTAAAGGGCCTGGAACAGGGTGGTGACGACTACCTGACCAAGCCTTTCGCACTTGCAGAATTGCTTGCGAGGCTCAGAAATCTCCTAAGAAGAGACTCTCGTCCCGAACATACAAACACGCGCCTACGGGTGCTCGACCTCGAACTGGATTTGATTCAGCGGGAGGTGACCCGGTCCGGAAAGCCCCTTCGGCTGACATCGCAGGAATTCGCGCTGCTCGAATTTCTTTGTCGCAACGCCGGCCGGGTTGTCACGCGTTCCATGATTCTCGAACGTGTGTGGGGTATGCGCATCGAGCCCAAAACAAACGTGGTCGATGTTCACATGAGCCGCTTGCGTGCGAAGGTTGATGGCGTAGGACGAAAGCCCTTGATTGGAACCATGCGAGGCATGGGTTATGTCCTCCGAAATGCCTAGGCAGGTTGCGTGGAGCGCCGCCTGGCGGATCTCCTTCTGGGGTACGCTCGCCTTCTCGATTGGCACGTTGATTGTCTTCGTTTTTCTTCATCGTTTCGTCGCCAATGATATCCAGCAAAGAAACGATGCATGGCTCTGGGGAGCGGTTTCGCTTCTCGGTGACGTGGCGGAGCGAACTCCCAAGGATGCCCTTTACGGTCAGGTTGTGGGCGAGATCGCTGAGTTGGTTCGTGAAGAGGTTCCCAACAAGAAGAGGTCGCTTAGCAATGCGAACGATCATGTGTTCTTCCTGCAAGAGGGACAGGACAGGTCACTGAAACTCTGGGTGGGAGCAGGGACCGGCAAAGACACGCTCAAGGCAATCCAAACGTCGAGAATCCCTCCGGATCAACCAATCGATCTGAGAGTGGAAGGCATGGCAATACCTTTTCGCGTTGTGTCGATTGGCGTGGAGGATGGTAGTCGGATCTTTCTCGGTCTCTCTGAGGAAGATCAATTGCGCATCTTGAATAATCTTCGTGTCTATTTTGCTCTTCTGTGGCTGACGATCGTGTTGTTCGGCTTTACGTTGGTCTTCTCCATCTCGCGAAGCCTGTTGAAGCACGTTCAAACGATTACAGATGCCGCATCGAGAATTGGCCGCTCCGATCTGACTACCAGGGTTCCTATTACCGGCCGCACAGATGAAGTGGCACACCTTGCGCTGACCCTCAACAATATGCTTGATCGCATCGAGAATTCGATGCATCAATTACACACGATAACCGACTCGCTGGCACATGATATCCGCAGCCCGATCACGGCAGTTCGAGGAAGGCTTGAGGCGTCGTTGAGTGCTCGCTCTCCTGAGGAACAAACCGATTCAATCGCCTCATCTATCGAAGTACTGGACCGACTCAGCCAGTTCCTGACAGACGCTCTCGACGTGGCTGACGCGAACGCCGACGCCCTTCGGCTGGCTCGAAGCGAGGTTGATCTCGAGGATGCCTTGGTGTCGATGATCGATCTCTATCAGCCGAGCATGGCGGAAAAAGATATAGCGCTCCACTTTCATCATTCTGGGCCGGTGAGGATCAGCGCGGATGTAGGCCTGATTCATCGCATGATTTCAAATCTGTTTGATAATGAAGTTACTCATTTGCCAGCCGGATGTCATGTGACGGTAGACCTCCGCGTGAACGAGTCAGCCAGCCTCATTGTTCAGGATGATGGTCCGGGTTTCGCACCGGAGATCATTCAGCACCTGTTCGAGCGAAATACAAAGGGGCGAGACTCAGCAGGTCATGGGCTGGGATTGGCGTTTGTCGATGCAGTTGTGCGGGCGCATGGCGGGACCGTAGTTGCATCCAATCCGCCCGCAGGCGGAGCCAGGATTACCATCACTCTTCCGCTCGGTTCCGGTGTCTCCGGGTATTGTCCTGGACCAGAAGTAATCGCTCAAGTTGAACAATCGAAGAATTGACTCAACTCTGCGAAGCGCTGACATTGGCGAATCAGCACAAGATTGTGATGATATCCCCGCAGTAGCGCATTCATTCTACATAAGTGATCATTGTCCGCGGCGCAAATCCGGCAGTTGATTGATTTGGACTCCATGTGTCAATCCTTTGTCCCCGAACCCCGAAAAGTATTAGGGTATACATGTTCGGAGCGACTCTCGCGCGCCTCCAGAGCTGACCTTGCTGCTTGCCCGTTCCCGCGAAGGAGACCGGGCTGATAGCTTGCGTACCGGTTATTAAGTGTCAGAACCGGTCAGCGAGTTACATCTCTATTACATCCTCGTAATGCTTGCGCATCAGCAAACGGACCGGGTACCCACGCACCGCATCCTGCAGAAGCTTTCAGAGATTTCTGTCGTGTCCTCCCAGGCAACTGGCACCCAAATTCAAACAGAGATGCGATGAGAGCACTTAGGAGGATTGCATGGGCGGCAGAGCACTGCGCACGCTTTTTGTTGTGTCGTTTCTCGTTGGTCTTACCACCTGGGCACGCGCCCAATCATTCCGCGTTCAATGTCCAACCAGCACCGTAACTCACCCGGACCAGGCCAACAGCGGCGTCAACAATACCGAGCCGGCGTACACCGGTGCGACAACGTATACGGCTGGGCCGAATGGATACCTGGTTCCCAACAGTGGAACTATCAACGGCGCCATCAAGTGTCAGCAGATCTCCGGTGGTGACGGATACTCAACAATGGCGGACGGGACGCAAACGTTCATGTTCTCTTTCGGGCCGTTGTCCGGGCTCGCCGACATTGCTACTGGCAAGCCAGGTACGCAGTTTCCGAACATTTTCAATAGCGTCTACGCCGGTACCCTGCTGCCCGGCGATCCAGCCACAACGGACGGCGCCAGCGACACTGACGGTACCAGCGGTGTATATGCGTCAGGGACCAACACCGGCCCGGGCGCGTTTGCATATAACGGCGCCGTGGGTCTGACCCCGGACCTGGACCGGATCGGCGACGGCGTTTGCACCGCGCCGTGCCTCGATGGGCACGTGGATCCCCGCCAGATCATGGACGTCGGAGTGATGAACGGAAACATTCCCGCCCCACTGATGGCTTTTGATGAGGATGATGAGTTCTTTCTAACGCTCACGAACGTGGGCATGATCATGCGGCCTGACCTCTTCGAACAGCACACGGTCCATTTCCACGGTTATCCCAATGCTTCGTCGTTCTATGACGGCGTCCCGGATGCGTCGGTGGCGATCAACATCGGCGGCAGCTTCACTTACTACTATCTGGCGCCGGATGCCGGCACTTACTTTTGGCACTGCCATATCACGCCTCCCGAACACTTACAGATGGGCATGGTTGGGCAACTATATGTGCGCCCACGCCAGAATCGCGTCCCCGCCGGCACCAGTCTTTATACCGCGCTGCAACAACAAAACGGACTCGGGACTACCGTCGATTTGCGTACCGCTTGCAACCCCGCCGCCGACATCCTCTGCAGCGCTTCGATGCCCGCAATTAACACCGGGAAAACGCAAGGAAGCGACAAGCTTGGCAATCCGCAAAAGTACACCTACAACGACGGCGACGGCCTGACGGCTTATGACGTTGAGTATCCGCTCCAGATTCACGGTTTCGATCCGAACTTTCACTTTGTTGGCATGACGTTCAATCCTGAAGCTTTTGCGGACATGAAGGACAAGTATTTCCTGCTCAACGGGCGGAGCTACCCCGACACGGTGATGCCGGGCCCGATCGCCACGCAATCGTCGGACGGCAGAATGCACTACTCGCAGCCGCTGCCTTCGATCATCAATATTCCCGCGGGTGGTAAGGCTCTTCTTCGCATATCGGATCTCGATGTGACGGAGTATCAGACACTGGCTTCCCTGGGGATCAAGATGCATGTGATCGGATTCAATGCCAAGCTGCTGCGGGATCAGGCGGGTAACAACATGGACTACTACACCAACTCGATCACTCTCGGCGGCGGCGAGTCACTCGACGTGATTCTGGATGCGAGCAATACCACGCTCTATCCAGCGGGCAGCGTGTTCTACCTCTTCACCCCGCAGCTCGACCACCTGACAAACGACGCTGAAAACTTCGGCGGCCTGATGACAGAGGTCCATGTCTGCAATAGCGTCAGCGGCAGCACATTCGGAAATACCTGCAATTAAGGAGAGCAGCAATGAGGCCGATGAAAATGACAAACGCGATTTTGAAGACCCGACTGCTCCTGGCGGCTATGGTGGCAGTGACTTCGCTAACGGCGACGGCTCACGCTGCGGCTCCAGGCATCACTGGTCCGACCTTTAACCTGATTGCGCAAACAGCATTGCTCAACCAACCCGACGGGAATGCGGTTTATTCCTGGGGCTACGGATGCAACGGCGCACCCGCCGGCTTTGCGCCTGCGGCGATCACCAACGCCACTTGCTCCACCATGCAGGTTCCTGGCCCGACACTGATCGTCACGGAAGGTCAGACGGTTACCGTTAATCTGACGAATAACCTGCCTGCGGCGGCCGGCAACACATCTATTCTGTTTCCGGGGTTCACCGTAACCGCGTCGGGCGGTGTGACTGGCCTGATGACCCAGGAGGCGGCGCCGGGCGGCACTGTCACCTACACGTTTACTGCTTCGTCGCCGGGCACCCGCTCCTATTACAGCGGAACGCAAGGCGACTTGCAGGTCGAGATGGGCCTTTACGGCGCGGTCATTGTGCTCCCGGCACACGTTCCCGGCGTCTGCATCGGTGCGACTGCGACGAGTATTCCTGCCAAGAACAGGCTTGCCCAAAGCCATTGGGGCGAATCCGATTTCCGACTCTCACAGGCTGCATATGATCACCCCGAGACCTGCTACGACCGCGAGTACCTCTTCCAATTCGCGGAGATGGATCCCAGGATCCATAATGCGGCTCTGGCGCAAGTTACGGCGACCACGGGGTGCACAGCCGGGGCGCCCGGATGCAGTCTCGAAGTTCCGACTGAGCCATACCATCCCGCGTACTTCCTGATCAACGGGCGTTCGATGCCGGACCTGATGGACGCAAATTATGGAGCCGAATATCCGCACCAGCCTTACAACGGCAACCCCCACATGCATCCGGGTGAACTGACCCTGATACGCGTGATCGGCCAGGGCCGATGGCAGCACCCTTTCCACGAGCACGCGAATCACGTGCGTATTTTGGCCCGCGACGGAAACCTGATTCTCAGCGCGACGGATCCAACCAAGCTTGCTGGACGATTGGAGTTCACGACCGATACAACTCCCGGCCAGGCCTTCGATGGAATCTTCTATTTCACGGGCCGCGGACTGAACTGGGATATGTACGGGCACAACCCGCTTTCGACAGATGCGAGTGCCAAACTGCCGTGCACGCCAGATGCGAACGGCTACAACACCAGCGCGCCCACGGCGATCAACTATTTCGAGTGGTGCCAGGATCACAACAAGCCGCTCGAGGTCGCTCCATTCGGCGATGTCGCCAGTGGCGGACCGGCAACTCTGCCCGACCCGGACATTCTTACCAACGGTGCCTGGTATAGCGGCAGTCCTTATCTCGGGCCGGATGCGACGGTCCGGTCAGCCGGAACCAACACCGGCAATTTTCTGCCCGCCAACACCCAGGCCAATCCGGCAAATGAGCGCGGGTGGGCGTTCATGTGGCATTCGCACAATGAGCGCGAGATCACAACCAACAACGTTTTTCCTGGCGGAATGATGATGATGATGCTCGTCGATTCCCGGGAATTCGTGATTGACGAATCCAACTAACGAGGAGAACAGAAATGCAAATGAACTCTCTCAAAGCAATGATAAAGACAGCTATGCGGGGAGCGGCTGTTCTCCTTCTCGGAGCAGGGGCGGCTGCCGCCACGGCGCAGGTCAATCTGACGGCAGCGCCCACAACCCTCACTCTTCCGGATGGTTCGACGGTTCCGATGTGGGGTTACACTTGCGGCACTGCTACGGGGGCAACGTGTGCGGCGTCGAACCCGAATGCCGGGACCGGATGGTCCCCCGTGGTGATCACTGTTCCTACGGGCCAGGCCCTCACCATTAACCTTACGAACAATCTCTCGTTTGCGAATGGTAACACCCTTCCCACATCGCTGATGATTGTAGGCCAGGTGGGCGGCGGCCTCGGAAAGACTGCGACCAGCGCGCCGAGTCCGACGCACCAGGATCTAAGCGTTACCTGGCCAACCGCAGGCGCACCCGGATCATTTGCGCCGCCCCCTCAGGGGCCGCGCGTTCAATCGTTCTCGACGGAAGTCACTGCGGGAGCGACGACGACTTTGACCTGGGCTGCTCCCTTTCCAGGGACGTACCTGATTGAATCCGGCACGCATCCATCCATTCAGGGTCCTATGGGCCTGTATGGAATTCTCGTGGTCACAGCTGCTCCAGGATCCGCATCGGTCGGAAGCTGTACCGCCGGAGCCGGCCTGGCGTACCCAGCCGTCCCCGGGAAGAGCGCGGATGTATGCTACAACGCTGAGGTTCCGTTGATCCTCAGCGAAATTGACCCGGTCCAGAACAAATCGGTGGGTACCGCTGTCAACACAGCGGGGTTCAGCGAGACCAATGTGTGGTCAGGTCAGCCTGGCAAGTGCGGGAACCCTTCCGCGCCCATCGGGGTACTCAATACGTGCTACCCGCCGGCCGTGAACTACACGCCCCTCTATTACCTCATCGATGGAGTTGCGTTCAACAAGAGCAATGCGTCGGTATCGGTGTTCCCAACTTTGCCCGCGACTGGCCTGACCGCAGGTACGGGGAGCGTATTGGTGCGCATGGTGAATGCCGGCTCGCACATGCACGTGCCTTCGATCGTCGGCTCGCACACCGGGGTTGCACCCAGTGGAGGGACAGTCGTGCCGGGGGGCTTCTCGCTGGTTGCTGAAGACGGCAACCCGCTTCCTGGTCTTCCACGAGTGCAGAGCGAAGTATTCATGGCCGCGGGCAAGACATATGACGTGATGATCAATGTCCCTGCCGCGGGCGGGACGGCCCTCCCGATCTATGACCGTGAGTTGAGCCTGTCGGGCAATGCCATTGCGCGTGATGCTGGAATGCTGGCCTATATCAGCGTCAACGGTGCGGGGCTCCCAACCGCCCCTGCATTAGCCGGTGCGGTAGCCATGCCCGATACGTACAACTCCCTGGTTGCTGGACAAACATTGACCGTGTCGGATCCGTCCAAGGGCGTAATCGCCAACGACACAAATGTCTATGGGGTTCAGCTGCTCACAGCGCCGAGCAACGGCACGGTGACACTCAACGCCAACGGCACATTCACATATGTTCCCGCCGGAACAGCGACCTCGGACTCGTTCGTTTACGAGGCGAACGGCAATCCTGGTGTCACGGCTAAGGTGACACTTGGCGCCGCACCTATCGAGTCGTCCGGCGGCATCACAGTTAACCCCATCACCTTCATGTCGACCATGGCGACCTACATCAAGATTCCGCCCGCCGGCGTCCTTTCGGTTGACAAAGACGCAGCTGGCTATCCTCTTTCAGTCGTCACTACCACCGCTCCTGTGTTATCGGGGTCGGGTTCAGGTACGGTTAACATGGATTCGAATGGCGGGTTCACTGCGTCTGTCAGCGGCCCCGGCACATACACGTTTACGTATAAGGCGCAGAACTCTCAGGGGACAGTGAGCACGAATGCCGCGACGGTCACGTTGATCTTCCCACAACCCAGCGGACTGAATGTATCAGTTGTCGACGGCAAGACGGGGGTCGCTCTGAGTGGCCAGGATTACCGCTGGATCATTGAAGAAGACAAGACCTTCTATGTCGATCCCAAATGCACATCAAACCCTCCGCCGGCCGGTTGTCCAAGCGCCACCAGCGGAATTGTTCCAACCTTCGGGGTCAATTTCGCCACCAGCCATATGCCCTTCGTGGCCCAGGGTTGCACAGGACCGAAATCCTGCGAAGCCGGCCAGACTGTTTTAGGCCAACCAGCCGTTTGCGACTTAGGCAACGGCGCTTGCAGGACCGGGGCCGCGGCGACATTGGTCACGTATATGGACGGCTCGACCGGCTACGGACAGACGCCCGTGTTTCCCAGCCAGGTCGCTCTCGATCCGACCAAGCGCTACTACATCTCGGTTCTTCCGGGTGACGCCGCTGATCCGTTCACCGCCGGGTATGCGGGCGGCGGTTGCCAGAATGGAACGCCGGCAACAACCAGCGGTGCTGTTTGCGGCCACAGTATGGGCGGCGCTCCAATCCTCTTCCCGCAACCTAACACCGCTGTCAAGGTATTGGTTGAGTCTGGCCCATTTCCGCCGGGCAAGCTCTCCGTATCTGTCTTCGAAGATGACTTCCCACTCAATGGCGAGCAGGACACCGGCGGCGGCGTCGATGTACTGGCTACCAATGAGCCCGGTCTGGGGGGCTTCAATCTTGAGCTCGTAGACCAGGCCGGCCGGTTCGGCGACGTAACGGGCCAGATGACCTATGACATGTTCAACCAGCCGTTATCCAACAGCCTGGCTGGACAGAAGGATGCAGCCACGGGGCTGGATGCCTGCCCCATTTCGAAGCAGGCTACAAACGATCCCACACAGACCGGGATTACCGGCCAGATCGTTACCTGTCCCAAATACGAGTCCGACGGCAAAACGCTTTCCCCGTTGGCTGGCCAGGCCGTGGTCGCCAACCTTATGCCCGGTTTCTACAGCGTGATTGCCACTCCGGGAGCCGACAGGATCGCGAGAGGAGAGCAATGGCTGCAAACCAACACCCTGGATGGCCAGAAAGCCATGGATGCCTTTATTCGCATCGGCGAGCCGGCCTACTTCCAGGAGTATGGGCCGGCGGGATACCACGACTCCATCGGCTTTGCCAACCCGGCCATCATCAACGCCCGCCATACCGGCGTCTGCAACGGCAGTGACCTGAACGTCACCGGCAAGAATTGCACCAACACGTTGACCGGCAAGATCACCGGTGAACGCTTGAGCCGCACGCCCGATGAGAGACTGTACAGCAGCGGTTCGCACGCCACTTTCGACTTCACCCAGTGTTACGTGAGCTTCGGCGATTCGGACGGCGAGGACTTTGCGTTTACCGCCTGCAACCCCGATGGAACCTTCACCCTTACCGGCCTTCCCGACGGTATCTGGAGAATTACGGTCTTCGATCGATGGAACGACCAGATCGTCGACGGCCTTTCGACGCCGGTTTACCTGTCGGGCGGAGGCACCACAAATATTGGAGACGTCGCCGAACAACAGTGGCAGCAAAACGTCTACACTCGCACGTTCATCGACGACAACAAGGACGGTCTGTCACAGTCTGACGAAGCGGGAATTCCGCTTGTTAACACAACCGTGCGATTCCGCGACGGCAGTCTGGCCAATACCCAGCTCACAGACTTCACGGGTACGGCCAATTTCAATGAGACTTTCCCGTTGTTCAACTGGTACGTGGTGGAGACAGATACCACCCGTTATAAGACAACCGGAATCCACACCGTTTACGACGCTGGCGGCCCAGCCGACGGTTCGGCTGCCTGCGGAAAAACCGGCTATCCGCCATGCGGCGATTCCGCAATTGGCAAGTTCATGGCCAACACCGCAGAGCAGATTTCGCTGCCCACTGCCCTGCGCGTACCCGGCGCGGTGTATTGCGCGGACGCCGATTGCAGCACTCACCCGACCGGCATTCGAGGCGGCCCGGCCAGCAGTGACCCGCCCAGTAACTGCACCAACACCAACGGTGTGGTCAGTTGCTCGACTATTCTGTCGACCGGCCGCATCGATCCTCCCTGGGTTCCGGCCGAAGGCTGGCAGGCCTTCATCGGTCAGAACAATTTCATCGAATTCGGCAAGACACCCTATGCACCCGGCGAAAATGGCGGCATCCATGGCCATGTCGTCTATGCTTCAACGCGGCCCTTTGACGACCCGCAAATGCTGGTTCAGACGCAGTGGGAGCCGCTGGTTCCCAATGTCACCATGAACCTCTACAAGGAAGGAACTGCGGCGGATGGAGTTACGCCGACTCTGACCCTGGTCGACACCACACAGACCACCAGTTGGGATGATTGGGCGCAAGGCTTCCGTTCCGACGGCGTTCCCAACATGAACTGCCCCGGACAGTCGACGGCCGATCTCTTCTACTTCACGCTGTATAACCAGCCCAGCTACCTGGATCTCTACAGCAAGCAACATGCAACTTCGGGCTTGTTGAACACATCGGCTTTGCCTACCGCGCTGCCGAACAACTCGCAGTTCAAATGCTACGACGGCATGCACGACTGGAATCAACTCCAGCCGGCTCCGTACGACGGCATGTACAGTTTCCCCAGCGTTACCGGCATCAATCCAGCGATCGGGAAAACCCGCCGGCACGAATTGCACTATCTGCACGACCAATCCCGACGCGAGTGACACCTATAGATATGGTCAACCTATGCTCCCGGCGGGTAAGTACGTCGTGGAAGTGGTGCCGCCCGCCGGTTATGAAATCGTGAAAGAAGAGGACAAGAACATCCTCATCGGCGATAACTTCATTGCGCCGGTAACGCAGGAGTTCGGCGGTCTCGGCAACATATTCATCATCCCCGACCAGGCGCAGGTAGGCGAGCTGCCTATAACCAGAACAATGCCCAGAATCCAACCCAGAGCCTTGGAACCACTCCGAGCAACGGCATCGTTCCGGGGTTTGTACCTGAGCCAACCTGGCCCTGCGTTGGCCAGTCCCGCGTCGTGCCTGACTACATCAGCCTCTTCCCGCAGTCGCAGCAGGTAGCGCCATTTGCAGGAGCTACCCGCAACTTGTGCGACCGCAAGGAAGTCACGCTGGGCGACCAGGCAGGAGCGATCGCGAAGTTTTACATCTACACGTCGACTCACATCGCCTCCAAATTCACCGGGATCATCACGGACGACTTCACCGTGGAGTTCGACCCGTTCGCGCCGACTTTCGGTGAGAAATTCTCGCCGCCCAACATGCCTGTGTCCTTCAAAGATTGGACGGGCACCGAAATCAGCCGCGTGTATTCGGATCAGTGGGGAATCTTCAACGGCCTGGTCTACTCCACCTGGGAAGTAAACCCGCCCAACCCCACGGGGTATGCACCCAACATGATGATCACCTGCATGAACGATCCTGGGCCGATTCCGGATCCGAACAACCCCGGCCAGACAATCAGCGATCCGTTGTTCAACCCGTACTACAGCCAGTTCTGCTACGAGAACCCCTACATGCCGGGGCAAACAGACTACATGGATACCCCCGTCGTGCCTACGTCCGCGTTCGTGTCGGCGGGCTATAACAATCCCGATTGCGCCTATCCCGATGCCACTCCAGCCGTCAGCCAGGTGAATGGCGATGGAGTTGGACCCTGGGTGAGCAAAGCCGGAAACAAGCTGACCATCACTGCCTTGGGCAACCAGAGCGTCAACAACTACGCGTACTCTGGACCTTCGGCCAATACCGCGCCTTACAACCAGAAGACCATTACTCGCCACTACGGCTTCGGCACTACGCAGGGAACGGGAAGCGTAACTATTGGCGGCAAAGCTGCGACCGTCACAGGCTGGAACGATACAACGATCACCGTCACGGTTCCCACCGGAGTTCCGAATTGCGCTTTGCAACAACAAGCGCAATACGGCGGCTCTACGGCGCAGTGCGGCCAATTGGTCATCACGGCCGGCAACGGTAAGCAGTCCATCGACACCGTGACTGTAACCATCGGGGGCAAGGCCCCAACCCGGCTCACCCCAGGGCAGACGATTCAATCTGCGCTTGACGCTGCTGCGCCGGGCGACCTGATTATCGTTCCTCCCGGCTATTACAACGAACTCACCATCATGTGGAAGCCCGTCCGGCTCCAAGGCGTCGGCGCTGGCTCGACTATCATCAACGCCAACACCCAGCCCGCGGGCAAACTGGATCCATGGCGCCGCAGAGTCACGTGCCTGTTCGGATTGTCCGTCGACGGCCAGCCATACACGGCCACCGGCGGCTCGAACCCCTACGATTCCACCGGGCAAAGCACGTGCCCCGGCACCGGCTGGAACCACTTCACCGGCGGACCCAACAACCCGCAGGTTGATCGCATACCGCTGGAAGGCATTGTCGGATGGGATACCACCGTCAACGGCAACCTGGCGGAGCTGTTGCAGGAGCCGTCGCTGATGGGAGCCTATGAAGGTGCCGGAATCACGGTCCTCTCGAAGGGCGTCAATATTCCCAGCTGGATCGGCGAATGTATTCGGAAACGGCTCGGAAGCCGACTTCCCAATCGGAACTACGCTTCTCACCTCCAACAACTGCGGAGGCGGCAGGTCAAATTCGCCCAATCCGTATCCGAGCAACTTCCAGTGCAATCCTTCGAGCATCGACGGCTTGTCGGTCACCGACAGCTCGCAGGGAGGAGGCGGCATCGCCCTGCACGGATGGGCGCATAACATGCAGATCGCCAACAACCGCGTCTACAACAACGCCGGAACGCTTTCGGGCGGTATCGTCATCGGGCAGGGCGAATATCCGGACGCGTACCTCGCGCCCAATAGCTCTGTCACCGCTCCAGGCTCCTGCAAAGACAGTTCGATCACCAATACGCAGCTGCCCTACTGCTTCAACATGAACGTCAATGTTCACCACAACATGGTCACGTCTAACTCTTCCACCGGCGACGAATTGTTCTCGTCCACCCCGGCGGGCGCAGGCGGCGTCACCTTCTGCACCGGTGCCGACTATTACAAGTTCAACTACAACTGGGTATGCGGCAACGTAAGCTCGGGTGACGGCGGCGGCGTAGCTCAACTCGGGTTCAGCTACAACGGAGACATCGAACACAACTCAATCCTGTTCAACCAGAGCACAAACCCGACCATTCCCACCAATGGTGGCGGATTACTGGTCATGGGGGCGCCACCGGACGGCAGCACCATTGTCAACGGGCTCGCTGTTGAGTGCGGCAGCGTCACAGATAACGACTGTGTTCCTGGACTTAGCGACGGCGCCGGTCCCGGTCTGCTCATCAACGCCAACCTGATTATGGGCAACGCGGCAGATAGCGGCAGCGGTGGCGGCTTGCGGTTCCAGGCCGTCAACGGTGCGGATGTGCCCCGTTTCCCTGCGAACCCGGAACGCTGGTACGGGGTTACCGTCACCAATAACATCATCACTAACAACGTCGCTGGCTGGGACGGCGCCGGAGTCTCGCTGGAGGATGCGTTGAGTGTGAACCTCATCAACAACACCATCGCCTCCAACGACACGACCGCATCGGCCGGGGTTCTCTTCAACACCCTCGGGGCTCCCTTGGCCAGCACCCAGTCGCAGCCCACCCAAACCACCGCCAACGGCACAACTTCTCTGCCTCAGCCGGCAGGCGTTGTGACAGTGCAAAACAGCACGCAATTGACGTCTTCAATCACCGGGCCTGTTACCTGCCCTGTGAACCACTATGCGCCAGGCACACCGCGCACGAATGGGACCTGTTTGAAGTTCTCGTACCCATACCTCGCGAACAATGTTATCTGGCAAAACCGCGCTTATTACATCGGTGTAGGCGCTCTTAGTTCGGCATACGAGCAGAACATTGTCTCGCTCTACAACGCCTTCACCGGAACGCCGGCGGCCAGCCAGCCGTCGACGGGTGCTACAACCGCCAATGGAAATGGCTCCATCATCTCCGGCGGCACCGGCGCTTGCGTCATGGGCGCTAATGCTCCCAGCTACTGGGACATTGGCGTGCGAGGAGACACAGCGCCCAGCAACCATGCTTCGGGGGTGGTGTTAGCACCCACTTACTCGGTGTTAACAGACGCGGCCGACTATCCTGGCTTGAATAACCTGGCGTCAAATCCGACCCTGGCAAGCCAGTATTGCAACGGCGCGCGTGTTCCCCCTGAGAACGGTGGTTCCGGATACCAGGTCCCCCCCGGCATGGCGGACGCCACTCTCCCCAACCCGATCTTCAGCCTGACACCGGGCGCAACGGTCGACGAGGGTAACAACTGGATCAACATGAGCTGGGGTCCGCTTTCGCTGACGAATCCGGTTAGCGGCACTGTCCTCGGTAACTATGCGCTGGCGATGAACTCACCGGCCATCGATTACATCCCAACCAGTGCTCCTACCTACTCGGTGACACCAAGCACCGACTTCTTCGGCAATCCGAGACCCGACCCGGCTTTGCCAAACCGGTTCGATGTTGGTGCAGTCGAGAATCAAGGTAAGGACACGATCGCGGCTCTCGCCATCACTGGCGGACCCCTGGCGTTCGGCAATGTTCCAACGGGATCCACCAGCGCCGCGCAAACCCTCAGCTTGCAGAATTATGGCGGAGCTACCTCAACTGGGATTACCGTCGTTGTCACTTCGCCGTTCGCGAGGCCAACGGGCACGGCGGGTGGTAACTGCGGAACAACTCTGGCCGCCGGAGCTACCTGCACCATCAACATAGTGTTCTCGCCGACGACACCCGTGGCGTCGACCGGAACAGCCACCATCACTGCCAACGTAGCGGTGGCCGGTTCGCCGGTATCGTTGACCGGAACGGGTCTCACGCCGGTGGTAAGTGCATCTCTCACACCGACGTCGCGTAACTTCGGAACCCACGCCCGTACCTGCCCGGGCACGACCGGAGCTCAGATTCTCGCTTGTTCGCTTGAGCCGACTCAGGTCTTTCACACTCACCAACACCGGCAACGTGCCCTTGACAGGCATTGGGCACGGAACGCTCGGCGGAACGAATCCGACGGAGTTCAGCATTGTCAACCTGCTGTCGACATGCGGAGCAGCTGGCGGCGGACAACTGATAGGCAATACAACCCTGGCGCCTGGAGCGACTTGCGTAGTCACAGTGCAGTTCAAGCCCCAGACCGGCCAGGCCACCGGCGCAAAGGCTGCAACCGTCTCGGTCACCGATTCGGCCGGCTCTCAAACCTCAACCGTGACTGGTACAGCGAACCCGTAATCCCAGTCAACCACCGGAACGGAATGCTGCCCGCGGCTTCGGCCACGGGCAGCATCGCCGCTCCGATTGAAAGCTGTCACAAAGCACCAGCGACACCGAATTCGAAGCTAGGCATGGATACCTGCAGGCAATTGTTCACTTTGATCCAAATCACCCTCTGGGGCGACATCCCCAGGCCTTAGGTTCTCAGCGTAGAACGTGGTGCTCCAGCGCAGAGCACCACGCAAACCGCCGAGTACGGAACACCGCAAGCCCGCCGCTTGCAAGAAAGAGATCAGCATATGAACCGAGACAAGTTTAAGTTGGGCTGGTGGGGAGTTCCGGCGGTGGCGACGCGGCTGGCAATGATTTTTGCCGCCGGCCTTTTCGTTGTGCCACTGCTGGGCCAGTCTAAGGCGCCCGAAGCGAATTCTGCTCTTGGAACGAAAACATCTCCGGCCGGAACCCCGACTCGCTATACACCAAGCCGATTCCCAGGGCGTGCGGCTGCGTTTTATGGAGCGGTTTGGGGCGTTGATTCGCTTAGCGTAAAGGCAGTCGAGTCCGGCGAACTGCTTCGCTTCAGTTATCGCATCTTGGATGCAGCCAAAGCGAAAACGCTTAACGACAAAGAGGTGAATGCTTTCCTAATCGATCCTGCTGCTGGAATCAGATTGTCGGTTCCTACACTGGAAAAAGTCGGGCAACTGCGCCAAAGCAGCACGCCGGAATCCGGTAAAGTCTATTGGATGGCATTCTCCAATCCAGGCAGAAGAGTGAAGCCGGGAGACCGAGTAGAGGTGGTAATTGGCCAATTCAGAGCCGAGGGACTTGTAGTGGATTAGCGTGCGGCCCTGGTGTGGATGCAGGTTGGCGATCGGCAGCGTGAGCCAATCAGCGCGCGTATCAAATCATCTGCGTAGTGAGTCATGCTCCTTACCGGAGTCCGCGACGTGCCAAGTCACGATGGCTCGGATCCTGCAATACTTGGTCCGCCCGCGATTCATCCACCTAGGGATGCTCGAACAGACCAAGCTGGATCCTCGTTGCGAGGATGCGAAGCACAGCCTGATCGAGTTGCCCTTCGGTGATACCCCCTCCTTCAGAGCCTTAGGAAGGCTTATTCCATACGCGGTGTTCCCAAGAGCCATTTCCATGTCTACGCCAGCATTCAATGTTCGCACTGTCGCGTCTGCTCTTTCCGCGGCGTACCCATGACTGCTCAGTTTGCGGGGCTCGAGACATCACGGTCGGGACGCCGACTTGCTATTGCCGACCTGATTGCCAACCTCTGCCCAAAATGTCCCGACGAGGTCGAACGATCATGTCTATCAAGATTCAGAAGTTCAGAAGCAAAGTTTCGAGCCTTGAGATCTAATCCATTAGCCCCTTCGGGAGATCAGGCACAAACCTTTCCAATAGCTCTCGATCTGTGATCACTCTGCGGCTTTGAATCGACTTGCGCCACGGCTCGAACTCGATCTGGTTCAACCATTCCTTCACCTGCTGTGGGGGCTGCATTACCTGCTCCAGGCGCCTTGAAGTTGACTCCTCGAAGGCCGTGCGCACAGTGGCCAACTGGTTGAATTCGATGTCGTTCCAGCAGACTTTATACGGAAACTTCTTTCGTGAGAAATGGCCTACCCGTGCTTCCGAAACGCATTTGACTCCCAGCCCAACGATCCAGGCGCGCAAGGACAGATCCTGCTCAAGTCTGCCCCAGGTGCGAAAAAACGGCGAGAAGCCTCCGATCCTGTCATAACTGCTGCGCAGCATCATGTAACTGGCGCCGATCAGCATGGGCACGTCAACCGCACCACCGCCCGGGAATACCGTGCGATGGCGGAAGTCGAAACCGGGGCAACGTCCGGAAACATAATCTCTCTCGCCGCACCACCGGAAATCAGCGCCCCAGCAGTGGCACCGGGTCAGTTCATAGTCCCACCACGCCGAGCAAAGAAGGGCTTCGGAGTCAACATGAGCCATCATCTTATTGAGCCACTCCGGCGCAAAGCTCATGTGTGGGTCGAGAAAGGACAAAACCTCGCCGCTGGCGAACGACGCCCCGATTCTACGCGACCGCGCCGACCCGATCGGCTCGGCATTACGAACCACGAGGACGTCGGGCAGCTCGATCTGGACGGGAACGATGCTGCCATCGTCGACGACGACGATCTCACGCCGGTAGTTATCGCTGGTGCGCAGAAGCCCATCCAGCGTTGCCTGCAGCAGGTAGTCCGGCTCATCGCGAACGGCGATGACGAAGGAGATGCTGGGAGTGGTGTTCGCTTTGAAGCTCATATCCGACGTGCTGGTTGGCGGAGTTGACGGCAAGTTGGAATTATGCACCTGCTAGTGCATGAAAAATGGAAGGACTAGTTAGATTAGTGCTTCACAGCAGGTACTTGCAACTTCATGGCCTTCGAAAAGAGCTCTCCAACGATCAGCGTCGGTCCTCCGCACCCTCCATGCGAAACAAGGTAGGTGATGAGTAATCGGCTTTGACGCTAAACTTGATAGCGCCGCTACGACCTCCCGACAGATGATCGAGGTTCAAGATAGGTCGTGAGCGCAGTGGGCGAATGAACTCCTGCGCTTTTGAGTTTGGACAGATGCACATTTTCTGGGAGCCACACGATGGCCAAACCAGGTACCAAGAAGTTCACAACCCCAATCGCTGCATACGTCTCAGATGGTCAGAACAGCAACGAGCCGTCTGCTGTGCTCGCTCGGCGCTTGAAAATTAGCGGCAGCACCCCCTCTACCCTTGAGACCACCTCCCTGCTGAGTTATCCAGTAGGGACTCGACCGCCCGTCAGGAGTGCGATCACCCCCTGCGCCAACCGAGCACCTGGGCGAACGTGCGCCCTGGCGTGGTGGCCCGTGACGAAGGTCCCGTGGGGAGTTCGCGCCCTGCTGGAGGAACGGGCCGCACCCGACCACACACAACCCGAGCATCGTGACGCCGCTATCCTCAATCGCGCTCGGATCGCCGAGCAGCATCTCGTAGCCCGGTTCCGACAGTAGGTGCCGGAACCATCCGTAATTGCCTGTCGCTTCCAACCCTATCCGCACAGGCTTACCGACAGGCTGCAACAGTACAGAGAGGCCTCCTCGGGGTGGTTCAACCTCCGGTCCTCGTACTTTCCACTCTCCTGGTCTAGGTGCGCTATCGCTGAAAACGCGGATGAAAATCACAGCCTATAACAACATCTCGGCTCCTTTCCTCCCGAGCGGGTTAGTCGTGCCGCAACTACCTATCTACTCGGCCACGGCGAGGAGCCGACGCTGACATCTAATCACCCTTGTCGCGAACTGCGTGTCAAGGATGGGGTGGCCTTAGGGGTTATGAATCGAGGGGTTGAACGAGATTGGATGGGCCGCCCGCCGATCATGACACGGTAACCCTGGTTCTGCTACGGGCGCTCCTTACCACTGCTCGGCGGGGTAGGGTCCGGGCGACTTGCAAGGCTGCCAGTCTATATCCGGCGTAAGCTTCGCTAGGTAAACCCAGACAGTTCTATCGCACACCTTTTTCAACACGTCATCCGCTTTGTCATATACATCAGCTCCACCTCCGTAGTATTTAGTTACGGCCGTTCCGCTGGAGTCAGGGTGAGTGAATTTATAGCAGGCTTCGAAACGGTTGGTGCCGCCCTGTTTATCGATGAATCTTAATTCTTCTTCTGCCTGCAGGGTGCTGTGTCCGGTGCGCACATGAGCCGGGAGCGAGGCTGAGATCGTGCGTGTTTCGGGCTGATCATCAGTGTTGGTACTCGCCTCCCTGAACGACTTCCCGAGAGTAGGGAAGATGCGTACGACCTGCCCCCCTCTCAAACCCAGCATCTCCGTGGCCAGTTGATAAAAATCAACCAAATGTATGCATTGTGCCGGTATACGGCCCGCGAGTGCCCAATAATTCGCCGGAGGATCCGCATTGGCGTGATAGACCCCGGTGGAGTCGTGAATGCTTTTGACCAAGTCATGTCCGTTCGACTGCCCCTTGCAGAGATTACAAAGAAAGCTCAACCGCTTCTCGGTCACTTCATTGTCGCGTGTTGTGCTGCAATAAGGGGTGCCGTATGTCGTGTATATCGTATGTCCCAACGACGAGCCGGCGGGTGGTAAAGGTCCATCCTTGGCGGTGTTTACGGACCACGCAATATCGCCTTTCAAGACATTCACGTTGTCCGGCAGTGGCCCGGTTGAATTGGCGGAGACGGTTACCACCCCTCCCTTGAAACTCTTCTTGGCGGTGAACACAAGCGATCCGAATGTTGCCGTGCCTGTGACGTCGGCATCAGTCTCATCAGCATCGTTCGGATATACCTGAAAGTCCACCTCCACCGTGATGCTCTGATTTTTCTGATAACTAACAGGAAAACTCCTCGTCCCGGAAGTCCACTCCGGTTTGGGATAAGGCGCGCCGGCAGTCGTCCAGTCGGATTTGCTGTCGGTCAGCAGACCGTGGTCATTCTTGAAGGTCAGTCGAATCACCTTCACTGTCGTAATCTTTGTCCGCCCCCAGGAAAGATGGATCGAAGCCCCTGCGTGGCTTGGTCCTGGCAACCGCACGTCCGAGCGTTCGGGCGGCGGGGGTGTCGGTGAATTGGGATCTGTCATGACTTTGGCTCCGGAGTGGGTGCAGGCGGTGAATTGTCTTGCAGGCTGCTGTATGGAGCGCTGTCGACGATCGTCGTTGCCGATCCGTCGGCACCGATATACGTGAGTGAATAGCTCTCCGTGATGGGGACGTCTTCAAAGTGAACATCTACAGTGTCTTCTCCCACGTTTGCAGCAAAGCTGCTCGCAATGGCCTTCGTCTGATCGACTCCGCCACCCTGGAGCCGCAGGCTGCCAGGTTCCGCGGCGGCCTCTGCCTGAGTCAGGTCCAGCCGCACCCACAGTGGACCCCGCGGAACAGGCGTAGGCGTTGGAGTAGGCGTCGCGCCCGATTGACACGGGTGCACGGGATCGTCCACGTTCCCCTGCCCGGCGTTGGCATTCGCGTCATCCGTAGCCGCATTCAGCGCCTGAGATACAGACACCGGCGGCGCTGTCGGAGTTGGTGTCGGGGTCGGCGTTGGCGTCGGCGTTGGCGTCGGCGTCGGTGTTGGCGTAGGGGTTGGGGTCGGGGTGGGTGTAGGCGTCGGGGTAGGCGTAGACGTCGGTGTGGGAGTAGGCGTTGGGGTGGGTGTCGGGGTAGGCGTGGGCGACGGGGTTGGTGTCGGCGTTGGTGTGGGAGTTGGCGTTGGCGTTGGGGTAGGCGTCGGAGTTGGTGTGGGCGTCGGCGAAGGTGTCGGTGTAGGAGTTGGTGTGGGCGTAGGAGTCGGCGGCATGGCTTATCCGCGCCCCAGATAGGTTACGGCCGCGGCATGCAACGTTTGAATCTTGTTGAACGGGTCTTTCTCGCGACTGAGAATTTCATGCGCCCACGGGTACCGCCCATTCGTGTCGAAGTCTCGACCAAAGACGATCATCAGATCGATGAATTTGCAAACGTCGCGTTCCGATTTAATTCCGTGATTCGCCGCACGCCTGATGCCATGTCTGATCATTTCCCGGAGTGGAGGCTCACCCAACGCCTGACTTTGCGTGGGGAAAAACTGCTTCAAGTGGGCGACCAGCCAGTCCTCGAATTTCTGAACCTCAACTTGAGAAAACACGTCCATCTGGGCCTGCCGAATGAGGAGCGAGCTGAACGGCCGGTCGGAGGAAATGCGATCGGATTCGTCTGAGGGCAGCGGCGGCGGCGCGGCGCGGGTTACACCCGCCGCCAGCGATATCGTTCGCCGCACCAGCCTACCTCTTTCGAGCCCCAACTCAAGGAGATGATCCGGATTCGCGCTTTCGGTCCAGAAGCACTCGATCGGGCCAAAAACATATTCGAGTTCGCCCTTGGTGCAGGTGGGCAGATAGGTGCGCAGGATGCGGGGATCGTAGTAGCGAAAAAGCAATCGCTTGCCGCGCGGGTCCCTCACAGAGACAAAATTGCGCAGGTGTCGCCGTAGACGATCCTGGCTGGTGTCGCAGCGAAGGAACACACCCCAGTTGTTTCCCCATGCATTGCCCAGAAATTTGCGGGTCTTCTTGTCGTCATAGTCCAGGGGAACCAAATACGGAGCCACCGATTCAAGTTGCGGGGCAAGGGGCATGGCGAACAGGCTGCTGAGGGAGGAATAAAAACACTCGAGCAGCAGACTGAAGATCCTGCGATCTCGGGCCGAATCCACGATCATCCACACATCCCTGGCGAACCCCCTGGGCCAGAGACACTGCTCTAATTGGGTGATCATAAACGCCCCATCACTCCTTCCCGGCGGCGACCGCCGCCCGATGTTTCTCTCATTCGGGACAAAACGGCTTCCCACTGCTGGCCGCCGCCATCAGAGTCGCTGCCTGGACCGGGATATCGATATCAGCTAAGAAGGTGGGAGGGTCAACAGGCGGTTCTCGAAACGGAGCGACGGCGGTGAAGCTCCGACCGGAGCGCGGAACTGGCGCAGACCTTGCCGGATTGGTAGTCGCTCCCTCAGGCGGGATTTGCGAATGCTCGATTGATTGATGGATGTGGCATTTGCCAGAGATGAGAAACCGCGCAATCTGCGCCAGCACCTCTTGGTCAGACATCCCGAGCAATTCCGTTGAGCCGAACTCGGCCGCCAGGACGCTCCTCATTTTAAGCATTTTCGACGTGTCGGCCCGAAAGCCTCTTAACCACTGAAGAACGAATGTCTCATCGCCCAAGTCAGCGAGCTTTGCCTGTCGATCGGGGCATCCGATATTGCGACACAGCCACCAGTTACCTTGAAGCGGCATAGCCCATCCTGTTCGGTCCCTCACTTGCGGTACACATCGGTTCCACCTTGATGCTAAGACAACCCATGTGGGGCGAAAAAGATCCAGCTGTGATGGACTTTAAATTTGCGATGTGAACCTGGGTGACCCAACTCCCGGTCCGATGCCCGACTCGCGGACACCATTCGGTTCGTGCGATTGGGGCGCCCTCTGCCTTCACTGGAGATGAAACACCAAAACACAGAATCGTCGCGAAGAAGGATTGAACATTCGGTCTGGACGTCCGAACACCCCAGCGTTGATATAGATCTAGCGTGCGTTGCCAGGGAAATGAACGAAGAAGTCTCTCAGCTTTGGTGACTAACAGCCGTCGCCTAAACCCGCAACGTGAACGGCTAACCTCGGCAGGTAATGTACCATGAACAAGCCTTGCAATCAATAAGACTTTGGAATAGAGCCTTCAACATGCAGACTTATGACAAATGATCGCGGATAGAAGAAATCGCTTCAGTGTGACTCTCATGGGACAGTCGCATAGGTATTATGAACAGGGACCACGCGATTGAGATAATCGACTCTTCGCGCAGTTGGTGAATCGAAATCGCCGTATTGAGTTATTACAAATCGCCGTATTTAGTTATTACAAAAAATGGATATTCTTTTCATTTGAGGGCGGCTGCCCCTGGTTAGTAATGGCAACGCCGAAGCCAACGGCGATCACCAACGATAGGTAACCAGATTCCAGACGCATGGAGGGCTGCGCCGGCATCGTGCGCCGTCGCGAGAGACAGAACCACGCCTATGCGTTGTTACCGCGGAACTCGGCTGATCGTAACTCGACTATCTCCAGCGCAGTCTCGATGGCGAGCGTGAGGTTGTTTGCTTATGGGTCACGGTAATCGCGGCGGTTGACTTCGCGGAGGGCGTCTTCGTGTCCTTGCTCTGCGGCCATGCGGGTCCAGTATCGATACTGCGTGTAGTCGTGCTCGATGCCGAGGCCCACATCGTAGAGGTGACCAAGCTGGAATTGAGCCCTGGCGCTGCCTTGCTCCGCTGCGCGGCGATACCATAGCGCGGCCTGGGTATAGCTGCGCGGTATGCCCTGGCCAAGATAGTAAAGGTCTGCGAGCCGTTGCTGTGCTTCCGCAAAGCCTTGCGATGCTGCCAGCCGATACCAGTGAGCAGCTTCGGTTTCGCTTCGAGCGACTCCTTCCGCTTTTTGATACATGAGGCCGAGGTTGTACTGTGCCCAGGCCAGTCCCCCGTCCGCGGCGCGCTGGCACCATTCAAACGCGCCAGCGAAGTCGCTTGCGCTGTAACACCTGAAGCTCAAATTGGCCTGGGCATACACGTGGCCCTGCTCTGCCGCCGTTCGCTCCCAGCGTGCAGCCTGCGCGTCGTCTTGGGGCACGCCCCTGCCTGCGTCATACATGGTACTCAGGATGTACTGCGATTCAGCGTGACCCTGGGCGGCGGCCTGGGTGAAGCTTGCAGCCGCTTCTGGGAATCGGCCGGCGTTGTATTCGGCAACGGCCCTCTGGTAATGAGAGTTTAAAGACGAATTTGCGGCGTCGCGCCGGCCACGGGTGAAGATGCTGGAGCGAACGGAGTGGAGCGCCAAGGCGCCGCCGGAAGGGACATGCTGCAGTCCGGATTGAGCTTTATCTTCCATGGACACTGACCTGGCGGTCGACAAACTCCAACCGGTACAGAGCATCGGCGATGCGCTCGCGCAGGCTGGCCGCGAGTTCGGCGAGCAGATCGCGGTCTTCCTGTGAAGCGGCTTCGGCACCGGTGTACAGTTGGCCAATCTCGCTTCCAACCAGCGTCTGGTATTCGCGATCGAGCGCGGCAATGTCTCGCTCAGCATGTTGAATCTGCCGCACGAGACGAAGCAATGCCTGGCCGTCTCCCTCATCGGCCCCCGCTTCGGTCATTGAAGCGTTGACCTCGAGGTGGTCGTCCAGCAAACGCTGCAGAGTTTCGGCGTCGCCGCGGCTGTAGGCCAGGTTGGCGCGCGACATGAGCAAGGTAAAGTGCTTTTGTTCTGCCTCGTCACTGGCAAAGTCAGGATGGATGCGCTTTGCGACCTCGCGAAACAGCGTCTTGAGACTCGGCGACGGGTCAAACTCCTCGGGCTCCTGGTCGGCGCCAAATGCCGCTTCGTGGGTCTCCTGCGCGCGCTGACGCGCTTCCTGCGCACGCCGACGCGCGGAGTCCGAGTCGTACAGATCGACTTCACGCTCGGTAATACGTGCCGCAATCTCGTCCAGCTCCGCATAAAGCACGCCGACCCGCTGGAGATAGCGTCCTTCAAATGCTTTCAACTGACAGCGAATCTGTGCGATGTCGGCTTCGCGCTGGGCAAGCGCGGCGCGGACGGCAGCAAGCCGCTCCCGCTTTTCTGCGAGACCTGCGGCGTCGGGACTGGGCTGACGGATAATTTCGGATGGCATCAGGCTCGTGTCAGGGCAGCCTTTAGTTTAAACCGGCCAGGGAATTTATCGGAGATTGGTCCGGCTTCAATCGCGGTGAAATCCAGGTAAGGAACGGTTGGTTCCCTATCGAAAGATGGCGCAATGCCAACTCTCGACGCGACGAACTGTTGAGGAGATCAAGGACCAACTCGGGCCCCGTTGCTTCCCTAAGATCCAATCGTCACTTGAGACACGCAATCAACTGGATGGGGAACACGGGGCATCGCGGAACACTCCTCATGCTTTTGGACCGAGGAACCTCGCGAAGGGATCCAAAATTGCCTTCACGAGCTCCTTTTTTGCGTCTGTTTTGGATACGGACCATTGAAAGCTCCCATCGGCGTTCCTCCGAATATCCAGCTTTGTCGTCGCCACTAGCAACGTAAGATTTACGATTACTCCCAAAGAAAGGATTGCGTCCACGATCAGATGGTCGGAACCGCGAACTGTCTCCCACGCACCTAGAAGCAAGGGGGAAAACTCGGGATCCTTGGCAAACTGCTCCAGCATCAGCCTTGAGAGCTGCGCTGAATCCGGAGCCGACAACTCGCGTTTCAGGTCGTCTTTGTTGAGCTCCGCAAGAAGAGCGACATCCGGTACAGATTCCCAATTCTGTCTCACCTGGTTATATGGCACATGGCTGAAAGCCGTTTTGAACAGCTCCTTGGTGAGTTCCACTACTTGCGAGTTCGAGAGACCATTCACAAGTGCGAGTGCGTCCTGCATCGTCTGTTCCCCTTAACGGATGTCGCCGGTGAGGCTGAAGACCGTCCATTGTTGTAACGAACTTGCGGAATGATCGCCCGCCAGCAATTCCACCATGGTATTCCGGAACGCTGAAGCCTTCGACTGCCGCTCGCGAATCCATTTGTCATAAAACTTCGAGAAAAACAGTGCCGCGCAGGCAGCGCTTACTTCCCAGTGGGTCGAAATTAAGCTTAGCGCGCCAGCCTCAATAAGGGCCCAATCCAATCCCAGCGAATCCCCGGCGATACCGCTCTTGGCCAACCCACTTACACAAGCCATGGTGGAGACATGGCTACCTTCGAAATTCAGATGCGCCTCGAATATCTTTTCAGGAGTCAGTCGTCCGTCATGATCTCCTCGGTTAGCAGGGTCACCATGGGGCAATCCGTCTGCGCCGGACAAAAGCAAATGCGAATCGTGAAATGGGTTTCCCGATTCGGGGAACCAGCCGTGGGTTGAGAAGTGAACGATCTTGTGATCGAGGGCCTCGCGTTTCACCCCATCCAGTGTGGCATCTCCGAGCCGAAGCGCATGACCTGTGCGCAGATGTTGCTTCAGCCAGCAGATTGGTTCGTCGAGGTTAGCCAGGAACGCCGCGGCGTCCGGCCTCTGGCAATCCTGATTCAGCGGCACCACAAATCCGACAAAGCTCGACGGTGCCTTGCGTGCCCTTCCCCCCAGCACCCGCTCAAGATGGAAAGCCGAGTGAACTCGTGAGGTGGAAAACCAGTTCACTAGCACACCCTCTTTGAATCGCAGATACTGAAGCGGGATGTTATGGAGGCAATCATCGGACGAATAGCAGATATGATCGCCTTCCTCCACGATGCCCTCCTCCAGAAAGCCTTCGAGCCAGGCCACCAACGGAGCGAGTTGTGTCGATACATCCGGCGTGCTTTCCCCGGGCGACCAGGGAATCGGCTGACCCCATCGCCCCGGGTCAACATTCCTGGCTGCGTCCACCAGTTCAGACTGCCCTATCCTGATCGGTTCCACGGCATGGAGCGTCCCGCGTTTGCTCACGAACACGGCATAGACGCATTCCTCGTCAACGAAGTAGGTGAGATAGTGAGTTCCTCTGCGCCGTACAAGATCGGGAAGCCGGGCAACGGATGAGTAGATCTCGGAATCCTGCACGATCTCACCACTTTGCGCGGTCAGTCGGTCGGCGATCCCGCGTGACTTTGAGGATTCAATAGCCTCGAGTAAATCCGCGGTGCGGTTGGCCTGTTGCAGCCGCTCGCACAGAGAATTGAACAGGTAGGGAAAAGCGCTGAAGATCCCTCCGCGCTTGAGCGGATCTTTGATGCCATGTCGCAACGACTCGAGATTTTTGCGCAACCGTATGAGGGCATCCGCGGTTTCAGACGGCTGGTGGAGTCTGCTTCGGCACAGGGCGATGCCAAACAGGGCCTCATTCTCCAGTTCTTTGTCGTCGTTCCGTTCCGCCCAGTCCAGCGAGTAATCCAGATCCGCGAGCGACTCCTGAATCGCCTCCCCCGCCGGCGTTTGCCCAACGAAGATCGCTTTAGCATTCACTATTTTATGTCGGATCGTGAGGCTCGATTCTGTATCGCCGTGTCCGCTTCTTTCGTAGTCCGCATTGAAGCCGTCCAGCAGCTTCTGGTATTCAGGTCGACTTGCGAGCGTGTCAAGCGTTTTCGGCGGCAAATAATTGCCAAGACCTCTGTCCTCCTCGCTGCCGAGTGTCGTCACCGAAGTTTTCAATTTATCTACCCGGGCCTTTAAGCGGGCTCCCTCCATGTCGTTGGTCAGCGAATCATCTTGCAACGCCTCGTCTGCATCATCGATCCTTTGCAGATTGATCAGGCACTCCACCCGCAGAAGGCGCAGTTCCTTTTCCGGGTACAGAGTCAGATAAAACTCCGCAGCCGACAGTGCTTCATCCCATCGCGAGAGAAGGGTAAGTGCCTTCACATGGCTCCGGGCCGCAATCTCCAGAGTCGATGGCATCAGCCCGTGATTCGTGGGATTGGCCGCAATAATTTCGCAGGCGCGTTGGTGCACTGCAGCCGAAAGAACCGCGCCGCATTCAGGATTGGTGAAATACGAATACTGCACCAGCAGGGTTCCCAGCGCCACGATCACCATACCCGGGTTGTCTGACCCTACCCAGGCCAGCGCCATTCCCAGGGAGCCGTTTTGCGGCAGTGCTTGGGTAAAGGCGATCCGCTCCTGCGGCGTCCCGGTGCGCAATAAGTTCAAAACCTGGTCCGTCGACAATATCCACATAATTGCCTTTCGTATGCGGCGCGTCTGTCGAAGATGGGCCTAGCGCTTCATCGAATTCATCAATCCGATCGTCAACCCCGTCATCCTTGTATTGAAGCCGCTCAATTGCGCCCCCTGCTGCGAAAGCCGGTTCAACCGAGAAATCGCCTCCGGCTCAGACGCAACATTTGCCGGCCGGGTTGACTCGTTCCTTTCCGCGGCATGTGCTTCGGCAAGCACGGGCTCCAGCATCCACAGCATGTTGGGAAGTTCCATGTTCCATTGCTGCAGCAGACCGCTGCGGGTCCACGGATCCAGGTAGGGCCAGTTCGCCGTGATCTGAGCCAGCATGGCGGGAGCATTCACATACCAATATTTTGTTTCAATCGGAAACTGTGGATACCAGGAAGCAAGATGTGTTCTCCAGAGAGGCCTCACAGCGTTGGTCACGTCGATTGCATCGAATCCACGGACCGCGGCAGCGATGAAATGGATCATCTCCAACGCTGCATCGGCCGACTCTACTGTCAGTGCGGGCGGCCCATAACAAAGGGTGTGATGGTTCATATGACCTCCTTACGATTTTGTAGTACCCGTGTGAACAAAGGTCTGGGGCGAATCCGCAGACCGCCATCTGAGAGAAAGGATGCGCGGGCTGGCAGGGGTCAGTCGACAATCACTTCAAAAAGCTGGCGAGACCCCGACTTTACGTTCTTAATTCTTGGTTCCATAGCATGCGTCGCCGACATCAACGCTGCCCTCGTTTGGATAGGGACCAAGCACTCCTGCATCCGTTTTGCAGTAGCGCGGAACACCGCCATGCCCGCAAAGAAGACCGGACATGAGCAAAAGGCCAGAGAGACTCATGCAATACCTGAGATTCATTCTGTCCTCCTTTAAATGATTGGTTCCTTCGCAATAACATAAGCGCATCTCGGAATGAAAAAGGGACTATTAGATCTAATTCAGCTCTTGCGCATATTAGCTTTCTTGCGCCATGTTTAACAAAGGGTGAGTTTTACGACGACTTTCGAGCCCAATAGAATCGGGCCATCGAAAGTCTCAGCAGTCTGTCTCAAGACGGGATGAATCTCGCGCGCGTGGCGCAAGGTAGGGATCGGTCGCCCTTTGGACACCGACTGTTATGACCGAGCAAATTTCCAAGAATCAGCGCACATTACTTCGCGGATGAGCAAGCCCGATGCTGTGGCTCAACTCATCGAACGTATGCCTCGTTATAACGACGATTACAGAATATTATGGGATGCACACGAAGAACGGATTTGGAGCTGGACATTAATTCGGCATCACAAAATCTGGATGACAAGGATTCGAGGCGAGAACCGGATGAAACGAGAGACCGTTAGGATGATGGCATCGTGGGCCTTGACGCTGGCTGTTTCGATGAGTGCAGCCCCGAACGCCCAGACACAGGACGCCAAGAATCCGTATCCGAGCATGCCTCCGATTGAAAAGTATCTGATGGATCGGGACGCTGAGGTCGCCTTGGCTCGAAGCGCGGCGCCGTCATCCATTTCCCGCGATGCCACGGTTGTAATCCTCGGGAAAAATGGCTACGAAACGGCGGTCGAAGGCAAGAACGGCTTTATCTGCATTGTAGAGCGCGGTTGGATGAATTCATTCAACAGCCCAGAGTTTTGGAGCCCTAAGACTCGCGGCGCGGAGTGCTTCAATCCCCCGGCCGCGCGAACGGTCGTGCCGTACACCTACTTCAGGACAAAATTAGTCTTGGCGGGAAAATCGAAAGCTGAGATGAGGGAAAGTATTAAGACCGCGATGGAGAAAAAAGAATTGCCCGCTCTCGAGGCCGGGGCGATGTGCTTCATGATGTCGAAGGATGCATATCTCAATGATGCTGGTCGGCACAACATGGCCCATCTCATGTTTTACACGCCGCTCATGGATGGTGCAGTGTGGGGCGCAAATTCGATAGACGACTCAAACCATGTCTCGTTTAAATTCCCGAACTCCCCGATATTTCTAACTCCACAGTTCCTGGGTGACCCCGAACCGATGGACAATTTCGTCGTTCCCACCGGCGTGTGGTCGGATGGAACTCCGGATCATATGTAAGGAGGGCCATCTGAGCGCGGCTTCGGAATCATTGAGTGACGCAAAAAGAATGATGAAAACTGGATTCGAGAAAGCGAAAAGGATAGTCGGGCAGTGCCCGAGGCTTCTGCTGGCTGCGTTGTTTTTACTCTCCGCAATTGCACTGGGACAAACGCAATGTGGCTGTCCGGAGCCTGTTGCCCTTGGGATCAACGACCGTCGCTTTATGCTGCATGTCCGCTGGGCGACCCGGGCCTGCTCACGCGGAATGAATTGAAACGTATTTCATTTGTCAGGGCCTGGCGTCCCTGCCGCCGGGCGCGTTGTTGACAATCGCATCAGCGTGTATCCTCAAACTTACGGACAGCGACGCGTTGGGTGAGTCAGATTGCCCACTGAGCCGCCCCAACTCCCCGAGTATGCGAGCCCATCCGTTGTCAACAAGGCATTCGTGAGCTCCAATTCTTCCCAACCAACTGACCTTGGCCGGCCGGAGCCGCCGGCTCCTTCGGCTGATCCGAACTGGCTCACCGCCTTCGCTCCACGGCGCGGCCTCGTCAACGGCCATCTCCAGACCATCCTCGGGAACTATCTTCCCCGTCCCCCTTTCCGCGTGCCCTTCACAACCGAAGCCGTCGAAGTCGACCCCTCCGATGGCAGCCGCGTGCTTTGTCATGGCCACTGGCAGCCCGGTGCAGACGGGAATCGGCGTCTCACTGTGGTGATGGTCCATGGACTCGAAGGCTCCTCCGAGTCCCGCTACATTCAGGGCCTCACCATGCGCGCCTGGGCAGCCGGTTGGAACATCGTTCGCATGAATATGCGCAACTGCGGCGATTCCGATGCGCTCACCCCGACGCTCTATCACTCCGGTCTTTCCGCAGACGTGGGTGCCGTGGTCGATCACTTCACCCGCCAGTTCGGCCTCGAACGCGTGGCTCTGGTCGGTTACTCCATGGGTGGAAATCTGGTAATCAAACTTGCCGGGGAGTGGGGCGCCCGTCCGCCGCTCTGCGCCGTTGCCGCGGTTTGCCCGGCCATCGACCTCGCTGCCGGGTCTGACGCGCTCCACGAGCCGATGAATCGCATGTACGAGTGGCATTTCCTGCGCCGCCTGATGCGCCGTTACCGCCGCAAGGCCGCCCTGTTTCCCAATCGCTATCAGCAGCATGGAATTGGCCCTATCCGCTCTCTGCGCCAGTTTGATGACAAGATCGTGGCCCGCTACTGCGGTTTCCGGGACGCGGCCGACTACTACTACCGTGCTGCCAGCGCCCGGGTGATCGACCGCGTCGCCATCCCCACCCTGATTCTCCACGCCCTCGACGATCCTTTTGTTCGCCTCACCCCGCAAACCCGCGCCACCATCCTCGCCAATCCCGACATCACGCTCATCGAGACTCTGCACGGGGGACATTGCGCGTATCTCTGCGAGGACGCGGGCGACGGAATCCGCTGGGCCGAGGCCACTGTCACCCGCTACCTTCTCCGGTTCGCAGCCCGCGGCGATGGAAGCTGATTGGGAAGTCGAGATCGGCGGCTAGGCGCCGGTCATTCAGGCGCATTGGGCCGGCTTCATCGATCTGCGCCTTTCTCCCGATCGTGCACCACAACTTCCCGAAGCTGCCCAACTCCCCGCCCTTGCCGATACGCTGATTCGCCTCAACGCTTCTTCGTCTCCGGTGTGGACGTCAAAGTGCGACGTCTGGCATCCCGATACCGTCGATCCCGATGAACTCGACGCCCCTCCGGGCGAACAGAATTCCGCCATCGCCTGCTATATCGATCTCCTGCCCCGTGACCATCAGCCCTGGCCCGGCCACCTGGACGCGGTTGCCGCATGTAAGACGCTCTGCGCGCGCCTTCGCGCCGTTGCCCTGCGCCGTTGCCGCGTCGATCTGATCGTCCGCCGAGCCTCCATCCCGCCCGGCCCCCTCGACCTCGGGGTCACCGCCTATTTCACCGCCTGCGGTTCAACGCCCGCCGCTGCCGCCGCGGCTCTCGCCTCCGCGTTGGCCGCTTTTGTCGATTCCCTCTGAACGTTGGCCGCCCGTGCGCACCAAAGTTACAATGAGAGAACGTGGGCGAGTAGCTCAATTGGATAGAGCACCGGCCTTCTAAGCCGGGGGTTGTGGGTTCAAGCCCCGCCTCGCCTACCACTTAGAATCAATAAGTTAAGCGTGGTTTATTTTCATCGTTAATTTTGCTGTGGGGAAATTGTGGGGAGGCTTCTCGAATCCCTCCCATGTTCAGCGCCTCCACAGTTTGCCGCTTGGCCTCATTCCTGGCATGGCTCTACGGGAATTGCTGGAAGATTGCAGCGTGCGGTTTGCGCAGATCTTCCTCGCCACCATGTCCGCGCCCCAAGAAACCGACGGCGTAGAGGCCGTCGTACCTCGTTGACCAGAATTCTGCTCGGTCTTACGCGAAAGCTAATACGACCTTACCCAACGTGCGGATGACCGTGAACCAGCTTTCCTTGTTGCTCCTCAATGCCTTACGGGGGCAATAAAACGCTTGACACACATGTGTTTTAAGCGTACTATTTTATTCATGGAAGCGCCTCGAGACACTTGCAAGCGGCAATTGCTTACTTCTCCGATCCGCAACGGGCCTTTGAAGCTGCTGTTGAATTTCGCTGGCCGGGTGGCAATGTGACTTGCCCTCGCTGCGGACAGGCGAAGCATTCGTTCATGAAGACGCGCCGTTTTGGTTCTGCTACGTCTGCAAGAAGCAGTTCACGGTCAAAGTGGGAACGATCATGGAGGATTCTCCGCTCGGACTCGATAAGTGGATGATTGCGCTCTGGATGCTGGCCAACTGCAAGAACGGCATCAGCAGTTACGAACTCGGCAAGGTACTTGGCATTCGCCAGAACTCGGCATGGTTCATGCTTCATCGGATTCGGGAAGCCATGAAGGATGAATCCGTCGTTCAAATTTGGCGGCGAAGATGGCGGCCCCGTAGAGAGCGACGAAACGTTCGTCGGCCCGAATCCCTACAAGATGCACAAGAGCCGCAAGGCGAAGGTCCACGATGCGCGGGACAGAGGGCAAGAGGCATTACGTCGGCAAGACAGCCGTGTTCGGTGTGCTTGACCGCGAATTGCGGCAAGTTCGCACGAAGGTCGTTCCGAATGTCAAGCGCGAGACTTTGCAGAATGAGATTCTGAATCAAGTTCACCGTGGTAGCAAGGTCTACACCGATGCGGCTGTAGGCTATGACCATCTGCAGAAGCGAGTTCGTTCACGAGGTCGTCAACCATGCGCAGGAATACGTGCGACGGTCAAGTTCATACTCAGGGCATCGATAACTTCTGGAGTCTCCTTGAAGAGAACTCTGCGCGGAACCTATGTTGCAGTTGAGCCATTTCATCTTGACCATTACCTCGACGAACAAGTGTTTCGTTACAACAACCGTGCGACGAAAGATAACAAACTGAATGACGCGGACCGCTTTGCGCTGCTCATGTCTCAAGTGGTCGGTAAGCGCCTCACCTATGCCCAACTGACCGGCAAGGATACAGACTCGCTCCACCATCCGGAGGCAGGGACGGGGCAAGAGGAACCCTTCTAGCCCTTGTCGCTGCCGTTCGTTTTGCGGCGTGTAGTTTTCTTCTTGGGCTGCTTCTTGGCAACCAAAACCTTGGGAGCCTTGAAAACAGCCCGCGCCAGTTTCTCGAATCTCTCGCCGGCCTTCGGGCCTTCGTGATATTCCTGTTTCATTTGCCTTTATTATCCTCCAATCAGTTCGGTGACTAACATGTATGTGCCGCACCAGTTGAGAGCCCTGGTAGACATGCTGCGTGAGCAGTTGGGCGCTATTGAGAAAGCGATCCAGAAACAAAGCGACACTACCCGCAATGCCCAAGAAGCTGCAAATATAAAGTGGAGTGAAATACCAAGGATCGTCGCCTCTACGGTCAATCCAGAGGAGAATAAACAAGCTACTGCCGCCGATCGCCAGCAGACACATGGCGAACAACGAGCGCTTATTGATTCCCAGAATAGAACCGCGAGATGGACTCGAAATGCCTGCATTGCAGCGGTCCTGTATGCAGGCATCGCCGCTTATCAGATTTGCCTGACGCGGCAGGCTATGAAGTCTAGCGACGCCGCACTCGATCAGACACTTCATAAAATGCAGTTGCAAATCGACGCAGCAAACACCGCCAATGCCAACCTTATCCAGTCTGAGCGGCCATGGATGGGCGGCACTGTTATTACCCCTAGTCTCATGCTCGGCACTCTCCCTACATCTCAGATTGGATTTATTAATACCGGAAAGCGACCAGCCAAGATAACCGACTCCAACATTCAGAGCGGCTTCTACCGATCCTTCCCTAAAGACCCAGAATCGGAATACGCCAAAGGGGGTATTCATGGCATATTCATATCTACCCCGGGAGGACAAGTTTTTACAGCAAAACGGCCGATTATTGGAAGCGCATCTCATCCAGTTGACTACTCGCTCAGCCCAAGTCTCTTGGCTAGATTTAACTCGGGTAGGGAGACATTTTTCATTTTTGGCAAAATCGAATACTCGGATGTCTATAGGACCAAAAATGGTAACCAAACTTGGTGGACGCATATATGTGCTCAATACGTCCCGCCGAACAACCCTAAAGAGATCGGCGGGTTTGCGCAGTGTCACGAATATAACGATGCAAGATAGCACTAGCCCTGTCGCGGCAATCCAAACGTACCTCGGCACTAACATGTGCGTCAAGCGTTTTATTGCCCTTACGGGAACCTCGGGATTCTCCCTCGGCTGGCAGCGTTTTGCGCATTTACTTTGCCGAAAATTGGCGCTACTATTGACCCGTTTTCGTACATTCCCGAAACCGCTCGCGCAGCGGCTGATTCCCCCCCTTTTGCAGGTGCGCAACAACCCGAGGTCGAGATTGCGAGTGTTCGATGCGAACTCTCCTCTCGTTCTTTCGTCCGTCGCCACAACTCCCCTACCAGCTTCTTACTCCAGGATTCACGCGGATTCTCGCGGCCGGGCTTCTGCTTGCCGCAAGCTGGCCTTGTTTCGCAGTTCTTCCGGCCACCCAAACCACTCTGGTGATGACAAGCGGCGGAAGCGTAGTGGACACCGTCACCTCGGGTACGGTTGTCACGCTCACGGCCACGGTCCTGTCCGGGACAACGCTGATTTCGCCCGGGCAGGTACGGTTCTGCGATGCATCCGCGTCCTTCTGCACCGATATCCACCTTCTTGCCACAGCGCAGTTGACCAAAACCGGGACGGCCGTGTTCAAGTTCCGCCCGGGAAGTGGAAGCCGGAGCTACAAGGCGGTCTTCCTGGGGACAAAGAGCTACGCGTCAAGCAGTTCCAGTGCGACGCCGCTGACGGTGACGGTGGCGGCGACGACGGCGAATCCGACCATGACGGGCATCTCGTATGTCGGAAACCCAGGTAGTTGGGATCTGACCGCGAGGGTGTTGTCCGGCGTTTCTACAGCGGATACAGCTGCGCCGACCGGTACAGTATCGTTTCTCGACCAGAGCAACGGCGACGCGACGATTGCGACCGCGGCGCTCGAGGGGGCCCCTCGGGCTAAGCTTTGTAGCGGAGAATACTCCGGTGGTCCTTCAGAAAGGGGAATTTCCAACATCGGTGGCGGTGGCGGATTACAACGGGGATGGAATCCCGGACGTCGTAGCGGTAGTACAATCACCCTATTTAAGAACATATGGAGCCTGTGACCCAACCTCGCCCCAGCGCTTGGTAACCCTTCTGGGTAACGGTGACGGGACATTCAAGGCGTCGAGTGTAACGATTGGGAATCTCTGTAAGAGGAACGTCCCTGGCACGAGCATGGCGGTGGGCGACTTTAACGGGGATGGCATTCCGGACCTGGCCTTGACGTTCGACGATAGGGGATCCGTATTGGTGCTTCTGGGCAACGGTGACGGGACGTTCACCGGTGCACCGGCCGTATCGATCCCCTGCGGCTGCGGCAACTTCCAGGTCGCGGTGGATGACTTCAACGGGGATGGCAATGCGGACCTGGTCGTGACCGGCAATGCCGGCGGAACCGGGTATACGTCGATCTTTCCGGGCAACGGGGATGGAACCTTCGCAGCTTCACTAAACTTCAGAGCCCCGGAAGGCCAACCGATCCTGCGGGTTCTGAAAGGAGATTTCAATGGGGATGGAATCTCTGACATTGGCTTGGTTCTTCTCGGGGACTCGCTTCAGATCCTCCTTGGGAACCGGGATGGGACGATCAACTCTCTAGCGCCCGTGCCAATTAGCACCGTGGCGACCAATGTCGTGACGGCGGGAGACTTCAATGGAGACGGAGTGGCTGACCTAGCGGTGGGGAACGGTAGCAATGTGACGATTCTGCTGGGCAAAGGGGATGGAACCTTCACCGAGAGCTGGGTTGGTGGGCAACCCGGTGGGTCCTTACTTGCCAGGGGAGATTTCAACGGGGATGGCATCCCGGACCTCGCCGTTTTTGACGGGGTTCAGGTATGGACTCTGCTGGGCAACGGCGATGGAACGTTTGCAGAGACCACAGGCCAGGCGGTTGCCGCTTTATGTTGTGAGGCTGCCGGCGATTTCAATGGAGATGGCCTGACAGATTTATTCGCTGGCTCGGTGCTGTTGGCTCAATGGGGCTGGACGGCGACAGCAACGGGCCAATCGCATTTGGCCCTCGATGGGCGCTGGGTCCAGGCCTCGTATCCCGGGGACGGCAATTACAATCCCAGCCTGTCTGCCGCAATTCAATTCCCTGAGAAAGCAGCATTGTCGTATCCGTCGCCAGGCATGGTCTTGTGGTATTCCCCGGGATTCTTTTGGACGTCAGGCGTAGGAGTCACATCCTACGAGTTCACCCTGGGAACCACGGGGCCAGGATCTTCCGACTTATACAAGGGGAATCCCATTTCTTCGAATATGGCGCAAGTGAACGGCATTCCGTTGAATGGGGAAACGATTTATGCTCGGCTCTCCTCCTTGATCAACGGGGCCTGGTATTTTACCGACTATACCTATACGATGCTCCTGCCCTCCGTCTTCAATTCTCCCCCGCCGGGAACCCAGTTGAGCGGTTCCACCGCGGACTTTTCGTGGACACCAGGAGTCGGGGTGCCGTATTACTGGCTGACCATCGCAGACGTTTGGAGCGGCTCGACTCTCTACGATTCGGGATCCGTCAAAAGCACATCGATCCATGTCACCGGCCTGCCGATGAACGGCGCTCCGCTTCAGGTAACTTTCCGGTACGAGGTCGCGAGCGCAGGATGGTTCGAAAACTTCTACAATTACACGGAGTTCGGAACGCTGCTGACGACTCCCACGCCGGGCACCCAGTTGAGCGGATCCACTGTGGACTTCTCATGGAACGCGGAGACCGGGGCATCGTCTTACAGGCTGATCATCGGAGACAAGGGGATCGGCTCGACCGACCTCTACGATTCCGGAGTCATCACAACCAGATCGAGCCATGTCACCGGACTGCCGCTGAACGGCGCTCCGATTAATGTGACGCTCTATTTCAGGGTGAACGGAGCCTGGCTGCATACCAACTACACCTACACGGAGTTCGGAACGCCCTCGCAAGGAGTGCTGACGACTCCCGCGCCGGGGACCCAGTTGGGCGGTTCAACGCTGGACTTTTCGTGGACAGCGGGAACCGGGGCGTCGTCGTACAGGCTGATCATCGGAGACATCTGCATCGGCTCGACCGACCTCTACGATTCGGGGTTCATCACAAGCACATCGGCCCATGTCAGCCTGCCGCCGAACGGCGCTCCGCTTTATGTAACGCTGTATTCCAAGGTGAACGGAATCTGGCGGCATACCAACTACACTTACACGGAGTTTGGAACGCCCTCGCAGGGGGTGCTGACGACTCCCACGCCCGGTACCCAGTTGAGCGGATCGACGGTGGACTTTTCGTGGACACCGGGAACCGGGGCATCGTCTTACAGGCTGATCATCGGAAGCACCTGGATCGGCTCGACTGACATTTACGATTCGGGAGTTATCACAACCACATCGACCCATGTCACCAGCCTGCCGCTGAACGGCGCTCCGATTAATGTGACGCTCTATTCCAAAGTGAACGGCGTCTGGCTGCATACCAACCACCCCTACACGGAGTTCGGAACGCCCTCGCGGGGGGTGCTGACGAGTCCCACGCCCGGTACGCAGTTGAGCGGATCGACGGTGGACTTTTCGTGGACACCGGGAACTGGCGCGTCGTCTTACAGGCTGATCATCGGAGATATTACGATTGGCTCGACCGACCTCTACGATTCGGGATTCATCACAACCACATCGGCCCATGTCACCGGCCTGCCGCTGAACGGCGCTCAGCTTTTTGTAACGCTCTATTCCAAAGTGAACGGAGTCTGGCTGCACACCAACTACACCTACAAGGCCCAATTCCGCGGAATGGTTAGGAACGGAAGCGCCCCCGTCGCGGTAAATGGCGGCAAGGCAGGCGAAATCTGCCGGATGGAACTTCTAAAGCCGGGGGTTGTGGGTTCGATCCTTCGCTCGCCGACTACCCTTTCATCATCCGCATTTGACCCCCGCGGGGTCATCCTCGCCAACCCCAAAGCATGCGGGTGACCTATCGAAAAATCCTTATGAAACTGGCCAGCTCCTGCGTGTGTGGACTTGCACGCCATCCCGATTCCTGCGGAGTCGCGAATTTCGTTCACGCCCGCCTCATGTGCCTTGTGCGTCATTGACATTGAGATGCACGGATGTTACCTTGGCTGCAATATCCAGAGTTAATTGTCGCAGTAGGCACCTACTTGGATTTTTGTCTGGGGAATATCTCCAAGAAGAGGTCTACCGCTGATTTGTGCATGGTGAAATCGATCAGCGGGGGAAGAAACCCCCTCCGTCCTGGGGTGAAGCGCGCTCTGCGTCCGAAGTCCGCCGATCGTTTCGCGTTGAGGGCCAGATGGGGTTTGCGCCTTGGGAAATCGAACCTGCAGTCGGGGCTCCCCGCCTCGCCAATCTCTCATTCCCGAATCAACCTCTCATGAACTGTGTTTCTTACCAGCGTATGTGCATTCTTCGCACCTCAAGGAGTGCACAGTGACCGCCACCTTCCTTAATTCCGCAAAGGCAAGACTCATGATCGGAAAGAAATCACCGGAAAGAAGTGTCACCGAAGTGCGCCTCGTCGAAGCGGCGGCTCAACTCTTCGCTCGACACGGGTTCAAAGCCACAACAACCCGAGAAATAGCCCAACTCGCTGCCCTCAATGAGGCGACCCTGTTTCGATACTTTCCCCGCAAGCCGGACTTGTTCCTGGCCGCGTTGGAATCGCACCTCAATCGGGTCAAATTCAGCCACGACCTCCAAACCAGCCTCGTCAACGACGACGATCCCGAAGTGGTTTTGCCCAAACTCGTCGCCTTCTTCCTCAACGTCCTGAATACCCAGCCTGAACTCCGTAATCTGCTCCATGTCGCGAGTTTCGAGTTGCCCGAAGCTCAGAGGTTGATCCGGGAACATCTTTGCCCCATATTCGATATCCTTTGCGCTTACTTCAAGAGAAGTTCCGCCCGCGAGGCCATCGCCAGGATCGATCCTCAACTAGCCGTCTTCGGCTTGCTGGGTGCCGTCTCCGCACATCATCTGCTGCGCGCGGTATTCACTTCCAGGGAAGACTCGCAAGCGCGGGCCGCGGACCGGCCCGAACTCTATGTCAGCTTGTGGCTGCATGGTCTGATGCGGCAATCGCAATTCACAATGGATCCCTGCGATGACGCCGTTTCTGTTTCGCTTTAAGGTGCCGGTGAGCCAATGATTCAAACCGTAAAAAAAGGTTGAGTCGATGTTCGCAATTAACAAACGTCTCTTGGTTGCTCTTGGTGAAGTCCTGCTGATCGCATTGTCGGTCACGATTGCGTGGCTGTTGCGATTCGATTTCACTTTGCCTGATCCGCAGGTACTCCTCGCGGCGATGCCCATTCTGGTCCTATTGCGTGTTCTGAGCATGGCGCGATTCAACCTCTTCCACAGTTACTGGCGTTACACGGGCATCAGCGACGCTCTGGATATTCTCAAGGCAGTGGCGCTGGGCTCGGTGGGATTCCTCGCGACCGAACGCTGGATCCTTGGTGAAAAGCGCTTTCCGTTATCCGTCTACTGCATCGAGCTGATCCTTACCGTGTGCATGCTGGTTGGCGTTCGGGTCCTGTCCCGCGCCGTGCTCCAAAACGCTGGGGGCTCGAGCGATCGCGACAATCGAAAAACCATAGTTGTCATCGGAGCCGGCTGCGCCGCCGCCATGCTGCTGCGGGAATTGCCCCACAGCGCCTACATCCCGGTGGCGCTCGTCGACGACGATCCAGCCAAGGCGGGAGTGCGTCTCCACGGAGTTCCGGTCGCAGGAACCGTCAAGGACTTGCCCCGCGTTGTCCGTACATACAGGCCCGATGAACTCATGATCGCCATCCCCTCCGCTACCGGAGAGCAGATGCAGCGCATCATCGATATCTGCAATCAGACCCGGCTTCGGTTTCGGACCATTCCCGGCCTGGGAGACCTCATCAACGGTACCGTCACCGTCGATCAATTACGGGATGTCAACTTTGAAGATCTCCTCGGACGCGATCCGGTTTGCCTCGACGTGGATTCGGTTCGGCGAAGAATCACCGGACGCGTTGTGATGGTGACCGGAGCCGCCGGCTCCATCGGCTCCGAACTTTGCCATCAGTTGCTGAACTACAAGCCCCTTAAACTTATCTGCCTCGACCAGGCCGAAACGCCCCTCTTCAACCTGCAAAACGCGCAGGCAGGCTCGGCCTGCAACATCGTTTATTGTGTCGCTGACATCACCGACAGCCTGCGCTTGCGCGACGTCATTCAGGAACACGATGTCCAGGTCGTCCTTCATGCCGCGGCCTACAAGCACGTCCCCCTCATGGAAGAAAACCTCTCCGAAGCCCTCAAGAACAACGTCTTCGGTTTGCTCGCCCTCATGGAAGTCGCCGATCAATCCGGCTGCGAAGACTTTCTCCTCATCTCCTCCGATAAGGCCGTCAACCCCACCAGCTTTATGGGCTGTACCAAGCGCATTGGCGAACTGATAGTCGCCGCCAGGCCTTCTCGCATGCGCTGCCTCTCGGTGCGCTTTGGAAATGTCCTGGGCTCGCAGGGAAGCGTGATTCCCCTCTTTCAGGAACAGATCAAGCTGAAACGCACCATCACCGTGACCCACCCGGATATCACGCGTTATTTCATGACCATTCCGGAGGCCGTCTCCCTCGTTTTACAGGCCTTCTCGATTGGCGAAAAGCGCGACATCCTTGTCCTGGATATGGGAAAACCGGTCCGCATTCTCGACATGGCGAAAACGCTCATTCGCCTTTCCGGCCTTCCTCAGGACGAAGTCAAAATCTCCTTCATCGGACTGCGGCCAGGAGAAAAGCTCTTCGAAGACCTTTTCTACGCATTCGAAAGACGGTCAAACACCAGCGCGCAAAAGGTCTTCCGGACCAGGGGACAAATCGCACCCTGGTCGCGGTTGCTTCAGTTACTCGCCGAATTGCGAGCCGAAAGCGCGACCGGCATGCCCGATCGCATCCGCGACAAGGCCAGGGTAATCGTTCCGGAATATCTGTGGGTGCCCAAGGCAGGCGATGTGCACGTCCCCGCCCCCTTGCTGCATGACTCTCAACCGTTCGGCGAGCAGATGTCGCTCGCCATGCCAATGCCTGACTCTGGTTCGGGACACGAAGTCACCGGGCCGGCTCATTGCTGATCGAGGTCAACGATGTCGGTAAATGCGTATTGGGCTTACGGACTGAGTATCCATGCAGATCTGTTGTGCCCTGAGCTTCCTCCGCATCCGTGTCCCGCAAGCGATCCCGACGTGACCATTCGCGTGCTCGATCGGGAAGCGACCGCGCTCTGCCCATTGCCCGACCGGCATTATGAAGTGCAGCCTGGGCATTTTCGACTGGATGTCCCCGGCGTGGCGCGCTACAGCGTTGAAGATGGCAAGAACATCCTGATCGAACCCATGGCCGATGCAACGCCGGAAAAGGTCCGCCTTTTCCTCCTCGGGTCAACCATGGGTGCATTGCTTTATCAGCGCGGCCTCTATCCGCTGCATGGCAGCGCTGTGGAAACGCCCTGGGGAGCAATGATCTTCGTCGGCGTCCAGGGGGCAGGGAAGTCAACCCTCGCCGCCGAATTCCACCGCCAGGGCTATCGCCTCCTCAGCGATGATGTCTGCGCGGTGGAGCGCACACCCCATGGTTTGCGCATCTTGCCGGCCCTCGCCCAGATCCGCCTCCGCCCCGATGCCTGGCAACGCCTCGGCACGCCGGAAGGCTCCCGCTTCGATGTCGACAAATACGTTGTGCCCATGGGCGAACGATATTGCCCGGATCCTGTCCCCTTGCGAGCCATCCATGTTCTCTCGGATCAGCAGGCCCTCGCCGATCACGATGTCCCGCAGTTCGAGCACCTCCGCGGGCTCGGCAAGGTGCAGTGCCTCTTGGAAAACCTCTACCGTCCCTTTTATCTGAAAGGGCAGCGCACCCAGATCGAAGTGTCGCGCATGGCCGGGATCATTGCTCAGCACGCATCCGTGGTCCGCGTCAGCCGCCGGCGCGACGCGACCCAACCCCAGGATTTAGTCAGATTTCTTGAACTGGCCTGGGCCGAGTGCTTTGAACCGGCCCCAGGAATGGAGAAAAGCGACCATGCGTAGTTTTGGTCCTGATGACAGGCTCACGCGTTCCCGCGAACTTGTGTCAACCGAGCTCGACCAGGAGACCGTCCTGATGAGCATCAACGCCGGCGCCTACTATGGACTGGAAGGCCCCGCCCGCAGCATCTGGGAGAAACTCGAGACTCCCTTGACCTTTGCGCAACTTGTCGACTCGCTGGTCAACGAATATCGCGTTTCCCCTGAGACCTGCGCCTCCGATGTGCAAAAATTCCTCGCCGAAATGGAAAGGGAAGGCCTGTTGCGTGTGGAATGAATTCCAGCGATACCGGCGCCTCCCCCGCTCGCGCAAGCGGCTTCTTCGCGAGGCCCTGATCGCGC
Source organism: uncultured Acidobacteriota bacterium (assembly GCA_963812485.1). GTDB lineage: Bacteria > Acidobacteriota > Terriglobia > Terriglobales > Acidobacteriaceae > Telmatobacter. The sequence goes on along the minus strand of CAWEVD010000019.1, from coordinate 604,645 downwards.
TGGCGCTGGCGCGGAGCGCGATGGCTTGCCTCCCCTTTCGGCGCATTGCAGCCTGGTTAGGCACCCCCGGGACCGAAACTCCGCCTACGGCTGCACCCGGCCAGATCCATCTCGCGGACCGAATCGGTTGGGCCGTCGGTGCCGTCGCTCGACGCGTTCCATGGGACGCCCGCTGCCTGGCCCAGGCCCTGGCCGCTACCTGGATGCTGCGTCGCCGCGGTCTTGAAGGAACCGTCAGCTTTGGCGCCGATCGCGGAGAATCCCGCCAGTTCCTCGCCCACGCATGGTTGCGCTTCGGCCCCCGCCTGGTCACCGGCGGACCGGGACGAGAGCGATTCAAGACCCTCACCACCTTCGCTCGTAAACAAGCGTGAGCGGAATTTACGGGATCTACCGATACGATGGCGCTCCGGTTGCGCCCCAATGGCTTGAGCGGATGCGCTGGGCTATGGCTTACTACGGTCCGCACGGCGGGGCCAAGAGAGTCGAAAACTCGATCGCCCTTGGTCACCTGTTGCTGGAGTCCTCACCCGAAGATCCGTTCGAGAAGCAGCCCTGCGAGGGAACCCGCGGCTTGGTCGTCTCCGCAGCGCGGCTGGACAACCGCCAGGAACTCCTTGACGTTTTCGGTATACCTCCCCGCGATGCGCTCCGGACACCGGATGGCCAACTCATCAGCCTCGCCTTCGACCGCTGGGGCGAGGAGGTCGCCATCCATCTCCAGGGAGACTGGGCCATGGCCGGCTGGAATCGTCGCGAGCGCCGCCTGTTTCTGGCCCGCGACGTCTTTGGCAACTCAACGCTCTATTTTCACGAGGGCAAAGGGTTCATCGCCTTTGCGTCCAGCCTCAAGGCACTCCTGGCGCTCCCCGGCGTAGTCAAAGAGCCCGACCCTCTTCGCCTCGTCCAGGTGCTGGTCAGTTGGCAACACGATGCCGAGCTGACCGCCTACAAGGGTTTCCGGCGGCTGCTCTGGGGACAGGCTCTCACGGTGGATCCCGGCGGCGAGAGCCGAAGTTCGCGCTACTGGTCTTACGAAGGCCGCGACCTGCTCAACTATCGCCGCGATGAAGATTACGAAGAAGAGTTCCTTGAGCTTTACGCCCGCGCCGTTCGCAGCTGCCTGCGCACCAGCAAGCCGGTAGCGGTCATGCTTTCCGGCGGACGCGACTCGGGCTCGGTGACAGCCCTGGCCGCCCCGATGTTGGCCAGTCAGGGCAGGGAACTCACCGCCTATACCTCCGTCCCCGCCTTTTCGCCGGACGGCGCCAGAGAACGAGCCATCGGCAACGAATGGGATCAGGCTCATACCTCGGCCGTCATGGCTGGTACAAATGTCAGCCATATCCCAGTCGATGCGGCCGCGCACGGCGTCCTCCAGGGAATCGAGCATCTTCTCGAGGTCCACGATGGGCCGAGCCACGCGGCCAGCAATCACTTTTGGCTCCAGGCCATCACGGAAAGATCGGTTCAGGACGGCGCCGGCGTCCTGTTGACGGGACAGAAAGGCAACACGACGATTTCCTGGAAGGGCAATGGCTCGGCCCTGTTGGAGCTTCTGGAACGCCACCCGCGCACCGCGTGGCAGTTGGTGCTCCATGCCGAACCCAATGCATGGCTTACTTTCAAGCGGCAGATCCTCAAGCCCGTGCTCATGCCGCCGCTGCATTGGATGCGCCACCTCAAAGCGCAAGGCGCACCTTCCTGGAGTGCCTATTCCGCGCTCAACCCGCACATGGCTTCTCAGCTCGATCTGGACAATCGAATGCGCGCCGCCGGGCACGATCCCACGTTCGAATTCTCTTCCCTGAAAGATCTGAGGCGCCGCTCCGTTTTGCCGATTTGGTGCGTAGGGACCGGCCTTTGGTCGGAGATCGGGGCGATGCATGCCATCTCCTTTCGCGATCCAACGTGCAACCTCGCCATGGTGGAGTTCCTGCTTCGAGTACCGGACAGCCAGTTTCGCCGCAACGGCCAGGGGAGCTCTCTATTCAGGCGGGCCTTTCGCGGCCGGCTTCCCGAACCAGTCCTCGAGGGACATCGGAAGGGCCTTCAATCGGCGGATCTCGGCCATCGCATCCTCAAAGAACTGCCGGCGATCCACGAATGCCTGGCCTCCCTCGATGCTCATCCGGCTGCCAGAGAATTTCTCGACCTGCCTCGCCTCCGGGATTGCCTCCAGGAGCTTGTGGCCAAGGTCGACCCGAATACCACCTCGAAGGCGGGCCTGATCCTTCTTCGCGGGCTCGGGGTCGGACTCTTCCTGCGCCGATTCGTGTAATCCGCCGGATACATTTCACGGTTCTCTCCTTAATGTGTGACTTGCGTCACTTTCCACTCTTCGAAAGTCAAGCTATTGTGCCAACAAGAGAGGCCCTGCAATGGAAGATCGTGTCGCGGACGTTGTCGAAACTAAAAAAGAATGGGTTGCCCCTGAATTAAAGAAGATTGACGTGGAAAAAATCACTGCCGACAATGGGTTTTTTGACCCTGATTCAACGGACGTGGGACCGAGTGACAGCTAGAGCTTTTATATAAGCGGACGTCATTTCTGGGTATTTCAGAGGGACAGAGAGTCGACCTCGTCGACCTGATGCGGCAAAGCGAGATTCGCCCCCGCAACGCTGAGATGATTGAATCTCGCACCGCTATCGAGTCTGGACCTGAACGCGGATCGGTTGCTGCTACGTTATCTGCGGCTGGATCAATTCCGGCGCCGGCGCCTCACTGCGCCAAACTGCATTGCACCCTTCAGACTCGTTCAATCCTGCTCCCGCATGTCCGTATCGCCTCCTCTGCTAAAGTGGATTGTTGCGGCGGGATGCCTCGCGGAGAATAGACTCCGCCCGGCCTTCAGTTCCATCCTGCGCGTCTGAGGGGCAGCTCACATGGCTGGCGATCCGGGTTCTTCCATTCCAGAATTAGCGCCCTTCCTGATTGAACCCAGGTTCTTAGCGAAACTGTGGGGCTACGCGGACCTGCATCCCTGGTTCGATTTCGACGCGAGCCCCGCCGAGCCCATCGGCGAAGTCTGGCTCACAGGCGATATGTGCCGCGTCGCCAGTGGTCCGCACCAGGGCACAACCCTCGCCCAGCTCTTTGCGAAGGCTTCCCGCGCCCTCCTTGGCCCCGCGCCACCAACCCCCGAGTCCCCGCTCCTCATCAAGGTCCTCTTCGCCCGCGAAAAACTGAGCGTTCAGGTGCATCCCGACGACCGGATGGCGCAAAAGTACGGCGAGCCCAGGGGAAAGACGGAGTGCTGGTACGCGCTTGCCGCCGAGCCCGGAGCCCAGGTAGCGGTGGGACTCAAGCCCGGCGTCACCCTGGAAGAAGTTCGCGCCGGCATGGAGCACGGCACTCTGGAGCAGAGCCTCGACGTTCTCGACGTCGCCCCCGGAGACATGGTCTTTGTCGATGCCGGCACCGTGCACGCCATCTGGCCGGGCTCCATCGTGCTCGAAACCCAGCAGAACTGTGATATCACCTACCGCATGTTCGACTACGGGCGCCCGCGCGAACTCCACATCGAGAGATCCCTTGAGGCCACAAAACTCAAGACCCACGCCGGCACCGTCCCGCCCCGCGCGCTGAACGACCGCACCATCCTGATCGACGTCGGGTATTTCTGCGTCGAACGAATTCCGGTCAAGGGCGTCCGGGCCAGTTCCACACTGCCCGGCCCGGGCGAACCACCCCGCGGGCTCTCCTACCTCTTCGCCGCTGCCGGTTCGGCTCGCCTTTCCGGCCCCGGCTTTGACCCCATCCAAATCGGTCCTCGCGGCATCGCCGCCATTCCCGCCGCTGCACCTCCGTTCACGGTGGAGGACCTCGGTGAACTCGACCTGATTCGCATGTCGCCGCGCTGGCCGGAGAAAAACGCATGATCAATCCCGCCTGGCGTCAGTCCGTGATGGCCTATATCCGCGCCGAGGCGCAGCCCAAGGACAAGTTCGGCCATCAACCCCGCCTGTACGCTCTTGCAACTGCCATCGGCAAGGGTATGGACTACGACGACGACATCCTTTTTGCGGCGGCCTGGATGCATGATCTGGGCGTCTATATCGGCCACCGCCCCAGCAACCAGGCGGAGCTGGAGCGCTGGAACCACGTCCCCTACACCGTCGCACGCACCCGCGAACTCCTGGCGGCCTGCGGATTCCCCATCGAAAAGCTAGACGGGGTCACCGAAGCTATTCGCACCCATCAGCCTCACGACAGCCCGAGGACTACTGAAGCGATCATCCTTCGCGACGCCGACATCCTGGAGCAACTTGGCGCCATTGGGGCCTTGCGCGCCTTGGCCAAGGTCGGACGCGACACCCGTTATCCGACCTTTTCCTCGGTCGTGCCCGTCCTGCGCAAGGCGGTTGAGGAATTGCCCGGAAAAATCAACCTCCCCAGCGCCAAAATCCTCGCCGAGCCGCGCGTCGAAATCCTCAAGCTCCTCGTCGCCGCCATCACCAGCGAAGCCGGCGAACTGCTCTACTGATCGCAGTCTTATCCCCCTGGGTTGTCGATAAGCCGAAAAGAAACAAATGCTCCGTGCCCCATCCTTGCGACTTTTTCTGTCGCAAGGGTGGGAAACCACGAACCCAAACCGTTCCTTTTCATCCACCGTGGGTCGGCAACGCCGGTGTGAGACCAGGGTGCGTCATCAAATCCGCCCAAGCCTCAAAACGGATGCCTCAGTCTAGAGACGTCGGGAGGCGGCGCTAGGGCGGGTGGCCAGGACCCGCCCCGTAAATCCGGTCTCCTAAAATTTCACGCCCAGCGGCTTCTCGGGGTCAAAGTCCTCGGCCTCGCCGATATCCGCGTTCGGCAGACAATGCCGCGTCGACCGCACCGTTGTCGCGTACGACCGCGTCACGTGCAGCCGGCCCATCACCACATAGCGCGTGCGGAGCCCTTTGATCGTCTGCGGCAGCTTGTCGGGAATCCGCGCCTGGTCAACGTAAATCACCAGGGCGGCTTCGCGCGGATTGTCCAGGCTCTGTCCCACGCCCACGCCAAAGAATGCCGCATTCGGCGCCATCAGGCCGTGGGCCACCTGTCGCTTGATCGCCAGAGCCTGGCTCAGCGCCGACCCTGGCAGTGCCGCAGCGCCGGACACCGTATTCGCCAGCGGCGCGGTTCCTGTACTCACCGCCCGCGCATTCGTCGGAATCACCATCGTGCGCACTCCGTCGACACTCTCCGGCACGCTTGCGCTTCCACCCTCATCCACGTAAACAATCACCGCCGCTTCACCCGGATGATCGCTGCTCTTCCCCATGCTTACGCCCAGGATCCCGACGGAGGGATTCACCAGCAGCCGCGCCGCGGCCAGCGCCCGTTGCCCGGCCGCGATCTGCTCATTGCTGAGGGTGGCTCCTTGCGCTGAGGAGATGGTGCTGTCCCCGTAGCTGAGGCAGCTCACGCCATGATCTGCGCCGCCGACAAACGTGTAGCTGGTTCCGGCACCGGCCTGTGCGCCCAGTTCGCTCAGCACGTCGCTCGCAGGATTCGCAACTCCCTGGCCTACCCCCGCGGCGTCCGTCCCTCCGGCAAAGAACAACCCCACCGGCTCGGCATTGCTCGTGTCCACCACCAGCGCGCCCGAGTCGCCCGCATCGCTGAAGCGATCGCCGCTGACCGCCACCTGGTTCGTGAATAGCTTCGTGAGATACGGCTTGGTCTCCGCGCAGTCGCGATAGTAGTCCACCGAAACATCCAGGCTTACAGCGGAAACACTGGCGCACGTTAATCCGGTCGTACGCCCGCTCTTCGCCACCCGCATCTGCAGGCCCGGCGCTTCACCCTTTCCGTTACTCGACGAAATTCCCGGCGGGGCGGCGGCAAGCGTCCCATCGCTCTGTCGCCCACCCAGCTCCAGAATGCTGCCCGTCGCATCCAAGGTGTGCGATGCCACCTGCGCAAGCGCCGCGTCGGCATTCGTCTGCGGCGATTTCAGAGGCAGCCACGCCGTCAGCGCGCCCACTGGCACCGCACCCGCACCTTCCCCGCTCGGCGTGCAGTTATTGTCGATCAGTCCCGGCTGCACGATGGCATCGCCCACCGCGGCGTGGTCGGTGCGCGCCAGCACATGATTGTTGCTCAGCAGGTACTGCTTTCCGCTGTTGTCCTGGATCAGCCCTCCCAGAGTGCCGCTGCAGCAATCGGCAATCACGTTCCCGCGCGCGTCAAAATCGTTATTGTTGCCGCCCGAGCTCCCGAGCGGCATCAGCGTGGGCAGTTGCGACTGGTGCACGGCCGGATTGCTGGTCACTCCCGCCGTGTTCAGCAGGATCTGCATGTCCGTCTTCGCCGGTGTCACCGGAACGCTTGATCTCGTGGGCCTCGCCACAAGGTAAGTCACGTCGGTCGACGCGATGGTTGAGGGCGCTGTGTACGTCACCGAGCACGCCGTGAAAGCCCTGCTCGATCGCTGGCATGTCGTCACGCCCAGCGACCCCTGGGCTCCGTTTGCGTCCGATGCGCCATCCCCAAGCGCAAACCGAATGCCGGCGCTTCCGCCCGCCAATGCGAGCCTGCCGGTCACGGTTATCGTGCCATTGGGGCCCAGCGCGACATTCTCCGGCGTCAGCGGTTGAAGGAACCCCGGCGTGACAGTCATTTGGGCGCTGGCGGCCACACGCGGGTCTGAAGCCAGCCGCGCCGTCACTACCACTTGCGCCTGATCTGCCGTCAGGTAGCCCGGCGGCGTATATTCCCCGGCTGCGCTGATCGAGCCGGCTCCAGCGGCCGGGTCTCCGCCCGAAACGGACCATGTCACCGGCGCGGCCTCTCCATTCGGCAGCCGGGCAGCATACCGATACACAGGCGCGCCCCGCTTCGCGGTGCCGTTACAGCCGGTGCAGTTCGTGTCGATCGCAGCCGTCGCCGGAGAAAGAGCAAACGACGTGTTCACCGGGTTCGCCGTCACCGTGGCAGTGCCGCAGCCGGCGACCAGCAACAGGACCGGACCGGCAAGCAGCATTCCCGCTCGCAACACAATTCCGCGCACGCCCGCACCACGGGACAACGGTTGCGCCGGAATTCTGGAGCTTCGCCGCAAGGTTCAGGCTTCTGTGTGCGCCATGATCCGTTAGACGGAGCAAGCCGGCGCACAGCATGGGCACAATCGCCCAAGTCCGCGCCGTACGGATGCGGAACTTCAGCGAATGGGGGTCCTAAGCGATTTTACAGGAGCCCGTGTTACAGCTTTGCCGCACCCCGCCCCAGGGCGCACAATCCAGCCCGTGGAAGGTCACGGGTTTCATACCCCGGCAGTCGTGCGAGCGTTCGCTCGAATCCCCGCCGCAACCTCCGCCACCCGCCGGTACGATTCCAGCCGGTCCTCGTGTGTAAACGTGTCGGTAACCACGATCGCCTCCGAAGCGCCGGTCTCCCGCACCAGCTTCTCCAGTCCCGCCTTGACGGTCGCGTTCGAGCCCACAATCGCCGCCCCCAGCCGGCTTTCGACCGCCGCCCGTTCCCATTCCGTCCACAACCCGTCCATCGAGTCCACCGGCGGCAGCAGTTCGACAGGCTGATTCCGGATCAGGCGCAGAAACCGCTGCTGCGGGGTCGTAAACAGGCGCCGCGCCGCGGCATCCGTCTCCGCCGCGAGTACCGGCACGCCCACCATCATGTACGGCCTGTCCAGCACGTCGCTCGGCCGGAACTGCTCGTGGTAAAGCTCCGCCGCCGCATTCAGATATTGCGGAGCGAAATGCGCCGCAAACGCGAACGGCAATCCGAGCTGCGCCGCCAGCTGCGCGCTGAAGTCGCTCGACCCCAGCAGCGTGACCGGCACATGACTGCCTTGTCCTGGAATTGCCTTCACCGCCTGCCCCGGCCGCGCGTCTCCAAGATAGGTGCGCAACTCCTCCAGCAACGCCGGAAAATCGTCGCCGGATTGCCGCGAGTCGCGCCGCAAGGCTCGCATGGTCGCGAAGTCGCCGCCTGGCGCCCGTCCCAGTCCCAGGTCGATGCGCCCCGGATACAGCGCCTCCAGCGTTCCGAACTGCTCCGCCACCACCAGCGGCGCGTGGTTGGGCAGCATGATGCCCCCGCTGCCCACGCGAATCGTGTTCGTCCTGCCCGCCACGTGTCCGATCAGGACCGCCGTCGCCGAGCAGCCCAGCCCCTCGATCGAGTGATGTTCCGCAAGCCAGAACCGCGTGTAACCCCACAACTCGGCCTGCTGCGCCAGGTCAACAGAACGCGCAATCGCGGGCCCTGCTCCCTCGCCGCTCCGCATCCCCACCAGGTCCAGTACTGAAACCGCCAATCCATCTGCCATGCCTTATTAGATTCGCCCGCCGGATTCGGGATTCTGTCCCGGCAGTGCACCGTGGCTTTGGATCCCGAGGGACTTCCACTCGTTGCGAGTCAGGAAGGAATCAAACTGGACCGGACGCAAGTCTGGGTACTCGCAAAACACGCCTTGTGATCGCGGACTCCATCGGCACAGATTCCCAATTCGGGTTGCGCCGAACCCAAAAAGAAGATTCGGCGTCGATGCCGATGCTTATTCTGCATCCAACCAACCCAGGCACCCGAATGCCGAGGGCGCCACTTCCCCTGAAGGAGATGTACATGCTTTGGACGGTCTTTGTGGTCCTTCTGCTGTTGTGGATTCTAGGATTCAGTTTTCACATCGCGGGCAGCCTGATTCACCTTGTACTCGTGATCGCTGTCGTGGTGCTGATCATCCAGTTGATTACCGGCCGCCGCGCCCTGTAGCTGTTCCGCACTCAATGTAGCCGTTCTGGCAGTGGCTTTTGCTTCCCCGCCAGCGCGGACCCGTCTCTGTTAGACACCGATTGTGTCTCGCAGTCTCTCGATCTGTTGACTCCCCAGTTAAATGCCACGCTCCGGATCGTAACCATCCGGAGCAAACCCTCCCTGCCTGCATCCCACCGCGGGAGGAGTTGCAATAATGGTTTGACTGGCAGTCGGTGCAGCAATCGATACGGCGGCGTTGCGCAATAATCTTCCTGGCACAGCCGTCACTTGCGATCGCGCGCCATGGAGAGCGGGATGGCCTACTACCTGGCGGTAGACGCGGGGGGATCGAAGACCGAGTTTCTGCTTGCGGACGAGAGTCGCGAACTGGGACGCGCATTGACGGGAACCATCAAGCGGGTCAATGCCGACGAAGAGGCCGCCTCGAACAACCTTCGCGAAGCGCTGGCAGAGCTCGAGCGGACGACTGGCATAAACATGAGTGCCGTGTCCCGCACCTGCGTGGGAACATCGGGCAACACCGTTCCGCTGGTGACCGACTGGCTGCGACAGAGTTTCGCACAACATGTGTCCGGTCCGCTCATCCTGGTGGGTGACGTGGAGATTGCGCTCGACGCTGCATTTTTCGGCGGTCGCGGGGTCCTGGCACTGGCGGGGACGGGATCGAACGTCGCCGCACGCACAGCCGGCGGGGATATCTTCACGGCCGGCGGGTGGGGTCCAATCCTCGCTGATCAGGGATCCGGACACTGGATCGGCATCGAAGGCCTGCGGCGCGGGTTTCTGGCGCGCGACCAGGGGCGGCCCACCGGGCTTCTCGAAGCGGCACGCCGGCTGTGGAACCTGCCCGAAGTTGATGCTCTCATCGAGTTTGCCAATACCCAGCCTCCGCCGCGGTACGGTTCTCAATTCGCGCGCGAAGTCGTGGCCTGCGCCGAACAAGGCGATACGGTGGCGCAGGAGATTCTTGACCAGGGCGGCGTAGATCTCGCCTACCTCGTCGCACTTCTCATCGAACGCATGCGAGCCAGGGAAGACGATGGGTTTCAGCTTCCGGCTGTGGCCTTCGCGGGAAGCATTCTGGCCAGGGTGGCGCGCATGCGGGCTTCGATCGAGCGCTGCCTGCGTTCGCGCTACCCCGGCATTGACATCGTCGCAGAGCCCGTGGATCCGCTGCGAGGGGCTCTCTGGCGCGCCGTGCGCGGAACCTAGCGCCGAAGGCCGAAACGTAATCTGGACATCGAGACAAAACCAAAGGAGAGGGCGATGCGGTGGAACGCGCTCGGTGAGCTACGTTGGCTGAGGGTCCTCGTGATCATGGGAATGGCGCCCGTTATCGCGCTCGCCCAGGACGCAGGCGGAGAGATCAAGCCGGCCCCATATCAGGTCTCGTGGCAGGATCTCGAATTCGGCGTCATCGTTCATTTCTCCACCAACACATTTCTGGATCGGGAGTGGGGCGACGGGACCGCCAGTCCATCGACGTTCAACCCCACCGACTTCGATCCCGACCAATGGATGAAGGCAATCCGCGATGCGGGCGCGAAATATGTGGTGCTGGTTGCCAAGCATCACGACGGCTTTTGCCTCTGGCCCACGGAACAGACCGACTACAGCGTGAAGAGCAGCCCGTGGAGAGGCGGCAAAGGCGACGTTGTAGGCGACGTGGCGCGGGCGGCCCGCAAATACGGCCTGAGATTCGGCGTCTATCTCTCCCCCTGGGACCGGCACGAACCCCGGTACAAGGACGCCGCCGCCTACGACAACTACTACAACGCTGAACTCGAGGAACTCGCCTCGCACTATGGCGACCTGGTGGAGTTCTGGCTGGATGGCGCGGGCAGCGCGGGCCACGTCTACGACTTCAAGAAGATCATCGAGACCCTGCGCACCTATCAGCCCAATACGGTGGTCTTTGCCGATACCGGGCTGTTTGAATATGGCGACGCGCGCTGGGTGGGCACCGAAGCGGGTTATGTGGATTACGAGAACTGGAACGTCATCGACCGTCACGGATATCGCCGCTGGCGCCCCGTCGAAGCCGACACGCCGCTGAGAAAAGTGCACTGGTTCTGGCATCCGAACGACGAAGCCTCTCTGAAGAGCCTGAATGAACTGCTCGATGTTTACGACAAGACTGTCGGCCGGGGCGCGCAATTGATGCTCGGACTGGCTCCCGACCGGCGTGGCCTGCTGCCGGATTCTGACGTGGCCCGACTGGAGGAGTTCGGCGCCGCTCTGCGCAAGCGCGCTGCCGCAAATCTCTCTCCCCGCCATGCGGCGACACACCCGAGATTGCCGCCGCACTGGACGGCGATCCCGACACGTTCTGGTCGGCGCCGCCGGGCTCGCATCATGCTGTTACTCGAGGTGAGCTTCGATCAACCGGTAACGTTCGATCATGTCCTCACCATGGAGTGGCTGAACGACGGGCAGCATGTGGAGAAATACGCGATCGAAGCGTGGAACGATTCTCAGCACAAGTGGGAAAGGGTAGCCGGCGGAGAAGCCATCGGTCATACCAGGATCGACTCGTTTCAAGCGGTCACAGCAAAGCGAGTGCGGCTGAATATCCTGTCCAGCACCAGCGAGGCGCACATACGGGAATTTCAGCTGTTCGATTGGAGCAAGCAGAGCTTTTAGCTTTGGGCTTTTAGTCGAGGCCCTCAGTCGCGCGACCCGTTCGACCGGTACCTGCACTGAGGCGGGGGCCCGGGTTCAATAATTTACACTCCAATGAGATGAACTACCTCCTGCTCGGACCAAAACTGTCCCGGGGAGTCCTCTCTCTTTGTGACGCTGAGGGGTCTTCACGCGTGCGGACACGACTTTTAATTACTTTAGCGGTAGTGCTCACTGCAGCCGCCGCCTGCGCCCAGGAGATTCCCTACTCGAACGGTGGATCGACCCTCGACAATGGCAATCTGATGAACCAGATGGGCCAGGGCAATCAGATCAACTGCTCCGACCCGTTGATGGCGGCGTCGTCCGTATGCAGTGGCGCCAGGGGACTGGGCGGAGGCATGTCTGGCGGAATTCTTAACGGACAGTCGATCTACTCCCAACTCCCCGGTTCCCAGCAGGGCCAGTCTTCCCTCTACACCGACGATCAGGGCCGGCTCACCTCCCGGGATAGGGGCATTACCATTCCGCTTCCTCCCGAGCCTTTGACGGAATTTCAGAAGTTCACATCCTCCACCACCGGCATGGTGCTTCCCATCTTCGGGGCCGACCTGTTCCGACATGTTCCTTCTACCTTTGCCCCCCTTGACAACGCCCCGGTGCCCCCCGATTACGTGATCGGTCCGGACGACGTAGTGAGATTGCGTGTGTGGGGACAGACCAACGTGAATGCCAACCTGACCGTCGATCGCACCGGCAACATCTTTGTGCCTCAGGTCGGGGTCGGTGCAGGTGGCTGGATTGCGGTTTAGGGATCTTGACCAGACCCTTCGCGCGGCCCTGGGCAAGATTTATCGCAACTTCGACCTCTCGGTTCAGCTCGGACAGATTCGAGCCATCCAGATCTACGTGACAGGAGAAGCGCGCCGCCCGGGCGTGTATACCGTCAGCTCCCTTGGCACTCTGGTGGATGCGTTATTCACCAGTGGAGGGCCCTCGGTCCAGGGATCGATGCGCCGCATCGAGTTAAGGCGCGGTGGAACGGTGGCCGCCTCATTCGATCTCTATCGCCTTCTGATCGCCGGGGACAAGTCAAAGGACACCAAGCTGGAGAACGGCGACGTCATCTACATCCCGTCGGTAGGTTCCGAGGTCGCGGTGCTCGGCAGCGTTCGGCGGCCCGCTATCTACGAACTACTGCCCGGAGAAACGGTTGGCGACGTGCTGAAGTTTGCCGGCAACCTGTCCGCGCTTGCTTCGGATGCGCGCGCGTCACTCGAGCGCAATGTTGAACGCAGCGGGCGCGAGGCGATGGAAGTGCGTCTCGATGCTGCGGGCATGGCCACCGCGATGGCAGATGGCGATATTCTCCACGTCATTTCCATCGTCTCGAAATACCAGAAGACGGTTACTCTGCGGGGCAATACCGCCAATCCGGGGCGCTTCGCGTGGCACCAGGGCATGCGCCTCAGCGACCTCATTCCGGACAAGGAGTCTCTGCTCACGCGCGATTACTGGTGGAAACGGGTGAGCCTCGGATTTCCGGCGCCGGAGTTTCAACCCATGCCTGCGCTTTCAGCCCTGCGCCAGCCCACCAACCCGATTGATTTACCGCTGCAGCAAGCCATGATGGCGCGACGGCAAGCCAACACCTCGCAGACCACAAATGCCGCGCAAGGCCAGAACCAGGGCCAGAACCAAGGCCAGAACCAATCCCAGACGCGCCCGCCCGATGACACGACGGCCTACTATTGGGACAACTCCCAGGGAGGGTATCTGACCGACAGCTATCCTCCTTCGAACAACCAAACGTCAAATACGGCGAATACGGGCACCACGAATCAGCAGAACGGCGGAACGGAAAACCCGCAGCAGCAAACCGGGCCCCGTGGCAGCGAGTCGGCCCTGGCCGAGCCTGAAAACGAAACCCCGGAACAGATCAATCCGCAAGCCGCGCGCCGCACCGTGGTTCGAATTACATCGCCCGATGTCGACTGGAGCTATGCCGTGATCGAACGCATGGATCCGGAATCTCTGAAAACCACGTTGGTTTCCTTCGATCTTGGCAAGCTGGTGCTGCAGCACGACGCCTCGCAGGACCTCGAGTTGCAGCCGGGCGACGTGGTAAGCGTCTTTTCCCAGTCCGACATTCATGTGCCAATTGCCGAACAAACCGGTTTCATCCGCCTGGAGGGAGAATTCGTTCACTCCGGAACCTACAGCGTGCATTCCGGAGAGACACTTCGTTCGCTTGTGGAGCGCGCTGGCGGCCTCACCCCCAATGCCTATCTGTATGGGTCGGTCTTCACGCGAGAGTCGACGCGCGTGATCCAGCAGCGCCGTATGGACGAAACCGTGCAACGCATGATTCTGCAGATGCAGCGCGGCACCCTGGCGGTGGCCACCTCGGGGACGGCCCAGGACGTGTCGGGGGCAGCGGCGGCTCAGGCTAGCATCCAGGGGTTGATTACGCAGTTGCAGCAGGTGAAGGCCACGGGCCGCGTGGTCTTTGCCTTCAAGCCCGACTCGAAGGGCACGGAGATCATTCCCGATATCTCCCTCGAAAATGGCGATATGTTTATGATTCCTTCTGTCCCCTCGACGGTCAACGCTGTGGGAGCCATCTTCAATCAGAATTCGTTCCTGTATCGACCGGAAGTTAAGCTGGGCTCCTATCTTCAACTGGCCGGCGGACCCAATAGCGATGCCGACAAAAAACATATGTTCGTGGTCCGTGCCAACGGCGCGGTGGTCAGCAAGGATTCGGTCAAGAGCGCCTGGGGAGACGAGTTCCTCAACTTGAGGCTGAATCCCGGAGACACCATCGTCGTGCCGGATAAGGCGATTAAGCCATCCAACCTGCGCACATTCATGAACGTATCGCAGTTCCTCGCACAACTGACATTTTCAGCCGCCGCGGCTACCGCTGTCTTCTGAGGGATGCGGTTGAGGCGACGTGAAACCGGGGCCACGCTGTGATACCGTTACTCCACGACTCTCACTGATTCTGTTTTGTGCCCTGTTCTCGGCCTCCGGGATCCGTGGCTCTTTGCGCCAGGAAGATCGGCGCCGCCTCCTCCTGGCGGGATCAACAGAGCAACGCACGTACAGCCCCGGCAGCGCGGACGAGGCCAGGCGCGGCGCACGAAGCCGAAGGCGCTTCCATGATGTAGTCTTGCAACGAGATTCTTACGGCTCGGAGCTTGAATGACATCGATCTCTTCAGTTGAGACGAACCTGCAGCGCTATAACCGCATCCTCCTGTTGGTAGCCGGGCTCGGGGGCCTGCTCTACGGCATCGATGTCGGCATCATCGGCGGCGCTCTGCCTTACCTCGAAGCCACTTCCAAGCTCACCGGCAGCGAACTTTCCATCATCGTGGCGGCGGTGCTGCTGGGCAGCGCGTTCTCCACGCTGTTCGCGGGCCTGCTGGCCGACTGGATGGGACGCAAGCCGCTCATGATCCTCAGCGGCGCGGCTTTTGTGGTGAGCATTCCGGTGATCGCCCTTTCGCAGGGCTATGGGCCGTTGTTCTTTGGGCGCCTGTTGCAGGGAGTGAGCGGCGGATTGGTGGGCATGGTGGTGCCCCTCTACCTGGCGGAGTGCCTGTCGGCAAAGGAGCGCGGCCGCGGCACCGGCGTCTTTCAATGGCTGTTGACCCTCGGCATTTTTGTCGCGGCCTGCATCGGCATCTACTACAGCTACCACGTGGCCGAGGTCGCGCGAACCGCATCCCCGTCTGCCCTGTTCGCGGTGAAAGACCACGCCTGGCGGCGCATCTTCTGGATGTCGATGCCGCCGGGCATTCTCTTTGTACTGGGCGGATTCTTTGTCTCCGAGTCGCCCCGCTGGCTCTTCAGGAAGGGCAGGGCAGCAGCGGCGCTGGAAGCCTTGCGCCGGTCGCGGACTGAGGAACAGGCCGCGCTCGAAATCAGCGAGATGGAGCAGGTCGCGCGTGAGTCCGCGCGGTCAAGGGGCACGGGGCAGTCCCTCCCCGGCAGCGATTCCCTGCTGCGGCGCCGTTACGTGCTGCCTTTTCTGCTCGCCTGCGTCATCCTGTTCTGCAACACGGCGACCGGCATTAACTCGGTCATCGGCTTCAACACCGATATCCTCCTGCAGAGCGGTCTCTCCGACGTGAGCGCGCACTGGGGCTACGTCGTATTCACCTTGTCCAACTTTCTGCTCACCATTGTGGGTATGACGCTGGTCGACCGCAAGGGACGCAAGTTCCTGTTTATCGTGGGGACTTCGGGAATCATTGTTGCGCATCTTTGTACCGCGTCACTCTTCGTGCATTCTGAAAAGCATCGCTACGATGCTGGCTCGGCGGTGCAGGCCATGGTGAATGGAGACGCTCTCACATTCCATTTCGATGCGGCGACAGCACAACAACTGGTCCCGTCGGGCGCGTTCAACGGACAAGGTTCCTCGCTGTCGGTGATCTATTCCTACGGCGGATTCACCGCGACCACCACCCCGGTGCGCACCGGCGAGTCGGAAGCGGCGACCATCGAGATCAATCGCGCGGCCTGCGTTCCGGCGGGCAAAGTGCAGGCATTCTTCACCAACCCCTTCGCCGACCTCAACGCCGCGCGAACGGCCCCGCTGAAGATCGAACACGCCTATGTTTCACCGGTGCCCAACGCACTCAACGGTTGGCTCATGGCGATTTTTCTCTATATGTTTGTAGGGTTCTACGCCTCCGGGCCGGGCGTCTGCGTCTGGCTGGCGCTGTCGGAACTCATGCCCACCCGCATTCGTTCCAACGGAATGAGTATCGCGCTCGTCATCAACCAATTGGTTTCCACCACGCTCACGGCGATTTTCCTGCCCGTGGTAGGGAAATACGGCTACGCGAGTATGTTCTTCCTGTTCTCAGGCTTCACGGTGGTATATCTGCTCACCGTGGCCTTCTTCCTTCCCGAAACCAAGGGCAAGACGCTGGAAGAGATCGAACAACACTTCGAGCGAGCTTAAGAGAAATTCGCTCGCAATGGACGGCTAGGCAGTGTCTGACGAATTTGCGATGAATCGCTTTGTATCTGGGCACGGCTTCACAGTTTGCTGAAAAAGTCGTTCGGGCGGTAGGCCGGGGATTTATCCCCGGTATAAACCGCAAAAACTCACCAAGGATCGGCCGTTAGGCCCTGCGTGCAGTTTTTGCCGGTTCTCGGAACCCCGCTCGATTCATCAGATACTGCCTGGTCCCTCGTACGTTCCAAGTCGCGAATCTTCTTGCACTTAAGCCGCCCACCGCGGACAGCCGCGCGTTCCCGGGGACATACCCCGAAAGCAACTCCCTCCTTCCCCAGTCGCATCGCACGCCCAAGCTGGTTTCACTATCCAGGCCATGCAACTGCGGCCTGATTTACCAGCGGAGGAAATCGAATGACTGCGAAACGAATCGCAAGAAAAATTGGCATTGTTTCAGCTCCGGTTTTGCTGGCGGGCGCGTTGCTGGCACAAAACCCGGGAGGTGGAGGCGGCGGCCAGCAACCCAACACGCCCAGCCAGCAGCAGCCTCCTTCGGCAACCATGGGAAGCCCCGGAGCTGGCGCGACGGCGCCGACCGCCCAGAATTTCGGCGACCAGGCATTTGTCACAAAAGCACTGGAAGGCGGAATGGCAGAAGTCGAACTAGGAAAACTGGCGGCGGACAAGTCCCAAAGCCAGGACGTCAAACAATTCGCGCAAAAGATGGTGAACGACCACTCGCAAATGGGTGACAAGTGGTTCAAGCCGGTAGCCCAGCAAATCGGTGTCAGCGAACCGAAGGGTCCCTCAAAGAAAGACAAAAAGCTGATCGAAAAGCTGCAGGGTCTGTCGGGGCAGGAATTCGATACAGCGTACATCCAGGCCATGCTCAAGGACCACAAAGAGGATCTGAAGGACTTTCAGAACGAGGCCCAGGCGGCCCAGGATCCCAACGTGAAGCAGATCGCCGAACAGGGCACAAAAGTGGTCTCGCAACACCTGCAGATGATTGAACAGATCGCACAGAACCACAATGTACCGATCGATGGGAAGTCGAAGGAGGTATCGAGCAACTAATAGCGAACCCAGCAACGGGCGGCGCCGCCGTAAGCGGACCTGAGTATGATGCCGCCTGACGAAGCCGAACCCGGTGCTGCTCGACCTTCGCGTTAAGCACCGGTGTCACCCGCGTTGCGCGCCGAGAGCGATTCGATGGGCGAGACTGAGTTTCCAGCGAATCGCATCTAGGTGCGCAGACCGGTTTGGTCCGTCACTTCTCCACCGGAATTACCCATGCCGGTCGCGGTGTGCCACATCCCGCCAATCGCGAATTCAGAAAACCACAAATCCATTCCCTTTCGTCCCGGATACCCCCGGTTCCTGATAAGATTCGGCGACGGCCTTGAATCCAGTTGAACCGCCGCCCGACGGCCAGGGGGAGAATCATGTTCGAGCTCATCTATCGCTTCGATCCGAATGATGTGGAGGCACGACCGATGCCCCGCAGTGCCGAAGAAGCTCGCCAACTCCTGATCCAGGGCAATCGCGACTTCGCGGAAATGACCGATGCCACGAGGACCGATACCAGGAAGCGCGTCATCCCATTTGATCCGCGGGCATTCGGGTGGGGTGTTGCGAACGCGGATGCCCCGGCTCAAGCTCCTTTTGCGGCGGTTCTCGGATGCGCAGACGCTCGCGTGCCCACCGAGATGGTTTTCACCAAGGGTTGTAATGAGCTGTTCGTCGTGCGCGTCGCGGGCAATGTGCTGGGAGAGGAATGCCTGGGCAGCCTTCGCTATGCGGTGATGCACTTCCCCGAGACCCTCAAGCTCATCGTCGTTTTAGCCCACACGAAATGCGGCGCCGTCACTGAAGCGGTTGACCTTTATCTTGAACCCGCCCGCTATATCCAGATTGCGAGTGATTTCTCCATCCGATCCATCGAAGATCAGATTCTGGTCGCGGTGCGTGTGGCTGCCATGAGTATGGAGTTGCTGTACGGCCTCGAGATCACACGCAAACCGGAGTGTCGCGCCGCGCTCATCGAAGCGGCGTGCATTTTGAACGCGGCCTGGACCGCCTACTGTCTTCGGCAGGTATTCCGGCTCGAGTTCCCTGACCTTGGCGTGGTATTTGGCGCCTATGATCTGGTCACGCGCCACGTGAGGCTGCCGCTTTCACCGGCCGGCGAGCTTACCGAAGAGGAAAAGGGGCTTTTCCCACCCCCTGAAGATATAGAAGGCTTTCGTCAGCTGTCGCGAAAGATCTGCGGCGGCTCGCTGGTGCGGAGTCTTCTCAAGCTGGCCGATCAGCCTGCCTGACGACCTGCCCGGCGTGACGAGAGCTTCACGAGTCATGCCGGAAAGGCGCGCCTTCTACCTTCGGTTCACACAAAACTCACCATGCCGGTGGTCAGGTTGTACATCGCGCCCACGATGGAAATGGTTCCCTTCTTCTCCAGGTCCTCGAGGACGGGGCTGCGGCGCCGGATCTCGCCTACCGTCAATGTGACGTTGGTTGCGGCGACGGCATCGACGTAAGCCGCATTCTTGCTCGATTTCTCGCCCTCGAACTTGGTAGCCGCCACCGCGGGCTTGATGCGTGCCAGGAGTCCCGTCAGATTCCCGAGCACAACATCGTCAATCGCGCCCTTGATCGCGCCGCAGGAAGTATGACCCAGGACCAGGATCACTTTCGAGCCCGAAGCCGCGCAGCCAAATTCCATGCTGCCCAGCATGTCATCATTCACGATATTGCCGGCGACTCGTCCGATGAACGTGTCGCCGATTCCGGTATCGAAAACGATCTCGGCCGGCACTCGTGAATCCAGGCATCCCAGAATCACCGCCGCGGGGTATTGTCCTTTGGCGCTCGATTTCTTCTCCGCCAGGTAATCGCGGGGAACCATCTTCCCCGTCCGGAACCGCTCATTCCCTTTCTTCAATTCCTCGATCACCTGCGATGGCGTCATGCTGTCCCGTTCTTCTTTAGTCAAAGAACGACTCAAGCTGCCGGCGAGTTGAAAGAAAGAGGGGGCAAAGAGTGGAGTTATGGCGCAGGCGCCCAACGACATATTCAGAAACCGGCGCCGATTCGTGACATCCAGCAGGTCAGGGATTACTTTCATGTCTACCTCGCAGTGCTTTCCAGTGGGTTATTACGGGGTCGGGCTCCCTACTTCTCAGCCTTGGGAGGACCGGGAACCCATACATTGTCCGCCGCCAGTATCTCAGAATTCTTGGTCCCGTCGGGCAGATTCTTGATGAACTCCTCAAGGTCTTTGAGGTCGTTGCCGATATTTGAATCCAGGATGTCGTCAATCAGAATCATGAGTTGGAGCGCTGCGCGATCGCCGGTGGCTGGAATCAGCTCGGTGGGATCAATAACGTTCTTTCCCATCTTGAGCTTGATGTCGTCCTTTTGAAGAGGCGGAAACTCCGAGTCCTCGCGTAACGCTGCGTCTGTGATCACCAGATGGACTGCGGCCGCAGCCGGAGCCGGCTTCTCTTGCGCGCGTGTTTCCGATGGGCAGATTGAAAGCGCACAAATCGTGGCAACCAGGGCCAGCATCACCTTGCAATTCTTCATGCATTCCTCCTCTGGTCGCGGCGGCTGAAGACGGCCCCCGGGAAGAGGGTCGACCGATGGCGCCGGGAAAGTCGAGGCGGCTCCGATCCGCACACGCTGGGAAGCTTCGCGCGACATCCTTCAGACTGGCGGATGCGTGACCTCCACGCTACTGGTATTTCTAACAGTCACTTATGCCAAGGTTTTCGAGCGGCAACGTCGGGGCCTCTATCGGCAATGCGTAGATCCCGAGCACTTTCGAGCAACGGCCAATGTTACCTTCGTTTTGGGTTTGCGATAGGACAACAAACCCCAATCGGACCCGGACTATTTTGAAAATGAAGCCCGGTTCATTTAAGTCCGATCTCCCCGGAAAACCGGCACTGCTCAGCCGCGCGCTAGAGGTCCCAGACCTCTTTCCCCACGTGACATACACGTGTGTTCTTTGCGCTTGGGCGAATGATCGAGAGGGGAGCAGAAGCACGTCGTGGTCAATTTATGTTTTGATGGCGTGGGGTTCTGCCCGCGTCATCAGGATCGGATTGTCGTCATGAACTTGTTGATGTTGCTGGCGGTTCCGTCGTTATCAGCATTGTCCTGCATGATTACTGGAATCACGCTCGAGACAATTTATCCTCGGTTGCAGCGCCGCCATCACCTGGCGCAGGGCCGGCTGATCATTTTTCCTCATCGATAATCGTCGCGAAGCCAGGGACCGCGTTCGGGTCTGACGTCGCTCGCCCCGAAGAACCGAGCGGTTTCCTCCAGTTAGAAACTGGTCGTCAAACGCACCATGCAGCTTCGCGAGGGCCCGATGGCGTTCCCCGAAAAGAGCCCTCCGAAATCGATCACGTCGAGCAGATCGGTGAGATTCTGTCCGTCTGCCTGTAACTGCATGTCGACGTGGTCCGACTTATACACCTTCACGCCCGCCGAGGCGTTCAGCAGAAAACTGGGGTAGATGCGCCCCCGGGCAAAGTTGATTCGCCCTAAGACTTCAGGGCCGTACTCGGCGAGGGCGGTAGCCGGATCTCCATCGAACTCGAAAGGCAGGCCGGAGTCGTACTCAACTCCTGCCGCCACCCACACGCGCGGATGAATTTGAAATCGAGCCCGGCCGCGGACGGTATTGCGCTGATCCTGTGTCACCGGGAAGTGGCCATTCACATCCGTCTCCGCGCCGGCCGCATTGCTGCCCAGAAACAGGCCGCCGGTGACAGGGAACCATGCATTCCCCACCATGTAGGAATAGCTCAGAAAACCGGACCACCGCCCCCACTCGGGCACGTTCAGTTTCGCTTCCCCGCCATAAATGATCGACTTGCGAAAAGCGATGGGGAAGCTGATGGTCGTGTTTTCGATCTGGTCGTCGTCCGCGAAATTATTTTCGTCGCGGCGGTAATAGTTGGCGTCCAGCCTGATTCGATCGAAGAACGTTTTGGCCAGGCCGCCTTCGTAATAGTCGCCCTCGGAAGGCTGCACCGGCAAGCGAAAGAAGTTCTCCGGGTTGATCGATTCGACCTGGCTCGAACTTGAAAGCAAGAGGTTTTGCGAAGAGGGTGTTTGAAACACCCGGTCATAGGAAAAATGCATCACCAGGTCGGCTGAAGGAATGTAGCGCGATACCGAAACGCGGGGTTCAACCGCATTTTTGTTCAGCAGAAGCTGGTAGTGGTCCCAGCGAACACCGAGACTCGCAATCCAATCGCCCACTCGAACCAGGTCCTGCACAAATGCCGATTGCTCGAGGTCGGGGCGTTCCGCCGAGAAGGAGAAAGCAGGAAGCGTGCCCGGGTCGAATTGAGTGGGATCGGTGATCAGGTAACTGAAATTCTCGTGCAGGAATGTATTGTCAGACTCCACGCCGAACTTCCATTCCTGTTGTCGATGTGCAGCGGTGAGCGTGCCCCTGAAGTAGCCTTCGCGAAACCAGTTATGTTGCGACAAAGCAATCGGTGTCGATTCCGCGTTGGAATAGAAATCGTTGGCATTGTCGCGAACCATGCCGCGAAGATCGCCGATCATGTTTTCGGAAAATACGTGCCGATAAAAGACCACGCCGGCAGTTTCAACGTTGTCGGCAGTCTGGTGCTGGCCAGCCGCCTGTTGCACCTGCTCATTGGGAATATCGAAATCGGCGCGCTCGTGGCGCGCATTCATGCCGAACTGGTCGTTGGGAGAAAAATCGCGCTGATACGAAATCGAAAACCCCCCTGCGGTTCCAGTGTTCGAGTAGTTCTGCGGAACCACGGGGTTGAGGTAACGATCTGTAACTGCGCCATCTGCACTGCCGCCCAGGGTATTGGGTCCCCACGCGTATTGCCCTTTTGCAAAGATGCCGGCAGTGTCGAAGCTTCCGCCCGACAGGACCAGTCTGCCATGCATGCCGGGCTTCGCATCTGTAATCGTGTTGACTTCGATGACTCCGCCCATCTTCCGTCCGTATTCAGCTGGAATCCCGGCGGTATAGATACTCAAAGAACCCACGTCATCGGCCTCAATCTCGGGACCAAAACTGGGCGAGCGATTATCGGTCAGCGGAATGCCGTCGACAACAAATTGGGTTTGATATTCCGAGCCGCGCGGATGCAGAACCGCATTGCCTTCGTACAGCCAGCCCGGCTGCGAATTGACCAGGTCCTGCAGGGAACGGCCGGGAATGGAAGTAATCCGGTGTTCGATGAATTCCGACCCAATCCGGTTTACCGATCCTGGCTGCTCAGGATCAAGCAACGTACCGGCCGAAGTAACTGTGAGCGTCTGATTGACGGTCGGGAGCTTGAGTTGAACCCGATACCTCGTAGGCATGGTCGTGCGTATCTCCAGCGAGTCGGAAAAAGGCGCGAAGCCCTCCTGCTGAATCTGCAGCTGATAGGTTCCATACGGCAGATTCCGAAGATCGAGACGGCCCTGGTTGTCAGTTTCGACGATCGAACGGTACTGACTTGCCTCACTTGAGATGTGAACCGAAGTCCTGACCCCGTGGCCTGCAGAATCACTCACCCAAAGGTGCAATGACCCGCTGTTGGCCTGGCCCACAGCGTGCAGAACGCAGAAGACGAAAAGAAGCGCCAGCCGACTCGCCCCCAAAGCACCCCTCGACACGCGATCGATCTTGATCGCGTGTCGCTCAGCCGGCTTTGGTGAGAGATCGGCTATCCGTCTTGACCGCAGATTGAGTTCCAGCCTCAACGAACAGAGGGGCAGAGCCTTATCTGTCCGAGTAAACAAGCTGGTCTCCATCATCGGGCGGGATTCGATTCCCGGTTCTGAAATCTGGCACCTCACCCTGCCAGGTCGAACTCGCCGGGGAGAAACTGGCGCGCTGTCCCTCATCGTCTTGAATCTTGCGCGCATGACTATTTCTAAACATTAGAAAGCATCCGAAGATTGCGGATATTGCCTTCCGGTGCTCATTTATTGGCTTTCCTGACTGCCGCCCAACGCTTCCGTTGCGCCGCTGCAATTCTCTCGCGCGCTTCGGGACTGAGTTTCCGCTTCGCCTTCTTTTTGGCCGCCACGCCGGCTTTGGATACGCGCTTTGGCTCAGTTAGCTTGCCATTCTTGGCCAACACCTTCCGAACATCGCGCAATCTCGCAATTTCTTTATCAATAGCAGCAAGGATGGATTGACTTCCCATTGAACTACCTCCCAATCAGATTGTAATGCGATTGGTCGGAGAATCGGAGTGTTCTCGCAGGAATGCGGAGGATTGTTGTTTGAATAAAATGCGTGGACGTTGCCGAACTGATAGTCAAAGTGTGGAAACATGCGTCGTTGGGACACGAGATAACTCAACCGATATAAAGGTAAGACTTTCTCTCAACTTTACAATTGCGCGACGGTGCTTGCAGCCATGACAATACCCGCTTGGCGCAACTTATGCTTTTGCAACGAGCGCATGGTCTCCACTTGTCTGCGCTGCCGGCTGAACGAAGAGCCGCGCGTCGAAGATCGTCCGGGAGGGATGATGTATCCATTCAAGTTCAGAAAGTATCACGAGGAGAAATCTGCTCAGGTCGGGCCTGATGAGCCTGGTGAGCCTGAATCTTTCGGATCGGCTCTTCGGGAAAGGCTCCGGCGCGCTCGATGCAAATCAAGATGAGTTCCTGAATCCCGCCGATAATGCCCGTCCCTGGGTCTATTGGTATTTCATGGACGGGAATCTCACCGCCGACGGCATGGCCGCGGATCTTGAAGCGATGAAGCGCGCTGGCATCGGAGGCGGCGTTTACCTTGAAGTGGGAATCGGGATTGCGCCCGGGCCCGTTCAGTTCATGAGCGAGGCGTGGCAGCAGTTGGTTGCGCAGGCATTTTCGCACGCGGACGAGTTAGGCATCGAGATCGCGTTGGCCGCAGGAGCCGGTTGGTGCGGCGCCGGCGGCCCGTGGATCAAGCCGGAAGAATCGATGCAGTTTCTCTCTACCAGCGAAACCAGGATCACCGGTCCGGCAAGATTCGACGCGCAACTTCCTCGACCCAGGGCGCGCACGCCGTTTTTCGGCGAGGACACGCTGACTCCCGAATTGCGCGCGGAGTGGAATGACTTTTACGTCGATGAATTCGTTCTTGCGTTTCCGGCGCCCGCCGGGGACGCGCGCATTGCTGATATTGATGAAAAGGCGCTGTACACGCGCGGCTCGTATTCATCGCAGATCCTGGGTCCATTCACGACGCGTCCGTGGGTCAGGCCTTTTTTGCCATCCTCTGCTTCCGACCCCTCTGTGCCAGCGCGCAATTGCATCGCGCAGGCAGCGGTGCACAATCTCACCAGCCGCATGACGCCCGACGGACGACTTGCATGGGATGTACCCGCCGGAGATTGGATCATCATGCGGGCGGGCCGCACCATTACCGCGCAGACCACGCGCCCCGCTCCCAGGCCCGGCATTGGACTCGAGTCCGACAAATTCAGCCGCGAGGCGATCGATCATCACTTCGACGCTTATTTCGCAAAGCTGCTGGAGAGAATTGGACCTCACCGACACGCGAACAGCGGATTGACCACGCTCCACTATGACAGTTGGGAAATGAGTTCGCAGAACTGGACGGCCCAGTTCCAGTCGGAGTTTGCGCAAAGACGCGGATACGATCCGGCGCCATTTCTTCCCGCGTTTCGCGGATACATGATCGATAACCAGCAAACCACGGAACGCTTC
This sequence comes from uncultured Acidobacteriota bacterium, assembly GCA_963812485.1. Classification (GTDB taxonomy): domain Bacteria; phylum Acidobacteriota; class Terriglobia; order Terriglobales; family Acidobacteriaceae; genus Telmatobacter. The sequence continues at coordinate 579,589 of CAWEVD010000019.1, read as the reverse complement.
CTTTGGGATATCCGGCAGACAGCGCAGGAACTGGTGATTGAGAACCAGGCGACCCGTCTTCGCGACCTGGGTCACCGCAACGGACTGCAACTGGCGCTCGAACCGTACGACCTGAATCCTTGCTCGGACCTTGAACTGGGAGCCGTCGCCGACGTTCCCATGGCGGAGTTCTGGTCGCGATTCGGAGACATCAATACCGACTGGAGCGTGGTTGAATCCACGTCTGTCGCGCACACCAACGGCCGTCGCATCGTGGCAGCGGAGGCGTTCACCGCAGAGCAGGCGGACCATTGGCTGCAGCATCCCGCCTCGATGAAGAACCAGGGAGACTGGGCCTTCTGCGCGGGCATCAATCGCATCGTCTTTCATCGCTTTCAATCGCAGCCGTGGAATGATCGCTATCCCGGCATGACCATGGGCCCGGACGGCGGCTACGGCGTGCATTGGGACAGAACGCAAACCTGGTGGGACATGGTGCCCGCGTATCACCTCTACATCAGCCGCTGCCAGACGATGCTGCGCCGCGGGATCTTTGTGGCCGATGTGCTGTACCTCGCCGCCGAAGGAGCGCCGAATGTGTTTCTTCCCCCGCCGTCGGTCTTTCTGCTCTGGAGACATGCCCGACCGGCGCGGCTACAACTTCGATGGATGCGGTCCGGAAACGCTGATCGAATCGGGCATCGGTTCGCGACGGCAACATCGTCTTTCCAGACGGCATGACGTATCGTCTCCTGGTTCTGCCGCAGGTCGAGACGATGACGCCGCGACTGCTCAAGAAAATTTCGGAACTGGTGGAAGCTGGCGCATCGATCATCGGCATGGCGCCAAGAACCTCTCCCAGCCTCAGTAGTTATCCGCAGTGTGATGAGTCAGTGAAGATGCTTGCCGCCAGTCTGTGGGGCGAGGGTCCGCAGCACCCGGTTCGGAACGTCGGCAAAGGGACAGTGTGGTACGACGACAGTGCGGCGCGTCTGCGCGCGCAGAATCCACTGGCCGGGGCCCGCTGGATTTGGAGTTCAAATTCCAATCAAGCGAAACCCAGCCAGGACCGCGTCTATTTCAGTCACGCGTTCGACCTGGAAAATCCGCAGGAAATCGATTCGGCCGGTCTCGCCCTCACCGCGAGTCCCAGGTATGAGGCGTTCCTCAACGGAAAACGCGTAGGCGCGGGGCACGACTCCACCAAGGTTCGCCGATTCGATGTTACGTCGCTCCTTGTCCCAGGCCGGAATGAAATCACAGTCACCGTATCTTGCGAACAGAATGAGAAAGCCGTGCCCTGCGGGTTGATTGGAGCGCTAACCATCACGAAGTCGGGCGAAGACAAGCTGATCGCGACCAGTGCATCGTGGCGTACCTCTACCGTGCCTGGCGGGCCATCAACCCAGGCCGTCGAACTCGGGGCATTTGATGCGGCGCCGTGGAAACTTACTCCGGCAAGTCTCGAGGAGGCGTCGCTCTATCCCAGCTACCGGATCACGGCGAGGCTGCTTGCACAGCGTGGCATTTCTCCCGACTTCGACGGCGGCGAGGGCATCCGTTACATCCACCGGCAAGACGGAGACGAGGACATCTACTTCATCGGGAATCGGGAGGATCGCCGGCAGTCAGCCACGGCCAACTTCCGTCTCAGCGGGAAGCGTCCGGAGTGGTGGGACCCGATGACCGGCGAGCGCCGTGCCCTTCCCGAATTCGAGCAGAAAGACGGGCACACGTTGGTTCCGATCCGCCTCGAACCTTTCGAGAGCGGTTTTGTCGTGTTCCGGCGCAACGGCTCGAGTGCGCAACCGAAGGGCAAGAACTTTCCCGAGCTGAAAACGATCAAAGTGATCGAAGAACCCTGGGAGGTTTCATTCGATCAGAAGTGGGGAGGACCAGCCGCCAAAACGGTCTTTACACGCCTCGAAGACTGGAGCCAGAGGACAGAACCGGAGATCAAGTACTATTCCGGCAAAGCAATCTATCGAACCAGCTTCGACTGTCCGAATGCCGACAAAGGCGGCACGTTTCATATCGCGCTCGGAAGAGTCTGCAACATGGCGACCGCACAGCTGAACGGTCGCGAATTGGGCACGGCGTGGTGTGATCCGTGGCGCCTGAGTGTTCCGCCGGGGCTGCTTCGGGAAAAAGCAAACAACCTCGAAATCGTGGTTGCGAACCTCTGGGTCAATCGTCTGATTCGCGACAGCGGGCTTCCTCCCGAGCAGCGCCTGACCTGGGTTTCCGGCAACCCGCTTCATCCGGACTCGCCTCTCCTGCCTTCGGGCCTTCTTGGGCCGGTGACGATCGAGAGCGCTATTCTCTAGAACGCGACAACAAAGAAAAGCGCCGTGTTGACGGATTCGTACGTCTGCCTTTATAAAGTAGGCCGGGCCTCAAGTGCATTCCCCATCGCAAAACGAGAGAATCTGAATCCCCAAGGCAACAATCGCGAAGTCGACGCGACCATTACAAGCCATCGTTGGGAAGAACTCGAAGAGGACACACGTTCTCTGGTTTTGCCGTAATCGCAACATCATGCATGTGGTTTCTCGTCAATGCATCCAGAAGGTCTGGATGGGAGGTGAACGACGATGATCCCGGCAGCCTTCGAGTATCTCCGCCCGAAGACCATCCCTGAAGCCATCGGCTTTCTGCAGCAATACGGCGACGACGCCAAGATTCTCAGCGGCGGCCAGAGCCTGATTCCGATGATGAAGTTCCGGCTGGCCAGGCCGGCGTATCTCATCGACATCAACCGGATCTCCGGGCTCTCCTACATCCACGAAGAAGGTGGATACCTGAAGATCGGCGGGTTGACGCGCGAGGCCGAGTTGGAAAACTCGCCGTTAATCCACGCGAAATATCCCATTCTTGCCGACACTTCGCGTGTCATTGCCGATCCGCAGATTCGTAACCTCGCGACCTTGGCCGGCAACCTCGCGCATGGCGATCCCGCCAACGACCATCCGGCAACGATGATGGCGCTGCGCGCGGAGATTGTGGCGATGGGGCCGGGCGGCGAAAGAGTACTGCCTGTAGACGGCTTCTTTGTCACCCTGTTCACCACCCAGCTCGAACATGACGAGATCGTCACCGAGATCCGCATCCCCATCCCACCCCAGCGAAGCGGCGGAGCTTACTTCAAGCTGGAACGCAAGGTCGGCGATTTTGCCACTGCCGCTGCAGCAGCCCAACTGACGATCGATGGCAGTGGCGCCTGCCAGAGCGTGGGCATCGGTCTCACAAATGTCGGTGCGACTCCCATCCGGGCCGCAAGGGCTGAAGAATTCCTCCGCGGGAAAACCCTCGACGAAGCCAGCATCAAGCAAGCTGCGCAACTGGCTTCCGAAGAAGCTCAGCCCAGTTCGGACTTGCGTGGTCCCGAGGAATACAAGCGGGCTTTGGTCAAGGAACTCACGCGCCGCGCGCTGACGCGTGCTTATGAGCGGGCCGGCAAGTAACATACGTCAAGCCAAAGAAGGAAAGTTACATGGCGACGAAGCAATTGGTTCAGATCAAAATCAACGGCCGCAACCGCGAGGCGATGGTAGAGCCGCGCATGTTGCTGGTCCACTTCATCCGCAGCCTGACCGGACTTACCGGTACGCACATCGGCTGCGACACTTCCCACTGCGGCGCCTGCACGGTCGTGCTCGACGGCAAGACCGTGAAATCCTGCACCATGTTTGCCGTCCAGGCCGACGGCGGCGAGTTACTCACCGTCGAAGGCCTGATAAAAGACGGGGCAAATCATCCATTGCAGGACGGATTCAAGCAGGAGCATGGACTGCAATGCGGCTATTGCACCCCGGGCATGCTCATGTCGTCCTATGTGCTGCTCGAAAAAAATCCGACGCCGAGCGAGGAAGAGATCCGCTGGGGGATTTCGGGCAATCTCTGCCGCTGCACCGGCTATCAGAACATCGTCAAAGCGGTCCAATTCGCCGCGGCGAAACTGGCGGAAGGAGAAAAGCATGAGCTGTCGCACATCGGCTGAAGTCGGCGGCATGGGCCACTCCATCAAGCGCAAAGAGGACCAGCGCTTCCTCCAGGGCAAGGGCAACTATGTCGACGATGTCCAGTTACCCGACATGCTTTTCGGCCATATGGTCCGCAGCCCCTATGCGCACGCCCGTCTCAAGGGCGTGAACACCGAAAAGGCCATGCAGCTGCCCGGCGTGGTTGCAGTCATTACGGGAGAGGATCTGGCCAAGGCGAATCTTGCCTGGATGCCGACGCTCTTCTTTGACAAGCAGATGGTGCTGGCCACGGGCAAAGTGCTGTTTCAGTCGCAGGAAGTTGCCTTCGTGGTCGCGGAAGATCCCTATGTCGCCGCGGATGCCGCAGAACTGGTCGAAGTCGATTACGAAGAACTCCCGGTTCTCGTCGATCCGCACAAGTCCTGCGATCCCGACGCGCCGATTCTGCGCGAAGATCGTGAGCAGAAGAGCAACCACATCTTCCATTGGGAAGTGGGCGACCGCGCCGCCACCGACAAGGTGTTCGCGGACGCGCCGGTGCAAGCCAGTGTTCACGCGATCTTTCAGCGCTGCCACCCTTCGCCGCTCGAAACCTGCGGCTGCGTAGCCGATTTCAATCGCGCCACCGGACGGCTGACCATTTATCTCACCTCGCAGGCCCCGCACGCGCATCGCACGCTGTTTGCAATTGTCGGAGGCATCCCGGAGAACAACATCCGCGTGATCTCGCCGGACATCGGTGGAGGCTTTGGCAACAAGGTACCGATTTATCCCGGCTATGTTTGCGCAGTGGTCGCGTCGCTCACCACGGGCCGGCCGGTGAAATGGATCGAAAGCCGTTCCGAGAATCTGCAGTCGACGGGGTTCGCGCGCGACTACCACATGACGGCGGACCTCGCGGCCACGGCCGACGGCAAGATCAAGGCGATGCGGGTGAAAACGCTGGCCGATCACGGCGCTTTCAATGCCGCCGCCCAGCCCACCAAATTTCCCGCCGGACTCTTCAGCATCTGCACGGGAGCGTACGACTATCCCACCGCCTTTTGCGAAGTCGACGGCGTCTACACCAACAAAGCGCCAGGCGGCATCGCTTATCGCTGCTCGTTCCGCGTAACTGAGGCGGCATATCTCATCGAGAGAGCGGTTGACGTGCTGGCCCTGGAACTAAAGATGGATCCGGCCGAGTTACGGCTCAAGAATTTCATCTCACCAAATAAGTTCCCGTATAGCTCACCGCTCGGATGGTCCTACGACAGCGGCGATTATGCCGCCGCGATGAAGGTCGCGCTCGATACCATCGGCTACGACGAACTCAGAAAGGAACAGGCGGAAAAGCGCAAGCGTGGCGAGTTGATGGGCATTGGCATCTCCAGCTTCGTCGAGGTCGTCGGCGCCGGACCCGCACATACCTTCGACATCGCCGGGATCAAGATGTTCGACAGTTGCGAGATCCGAGTCCATCCCACCGGCAAAGCGATGTGCCGCATGGGCACCAAGAGCCAGGGGCAGGGACACGAGACGACTTATGCGCAGATCGTTGCCGAGGAGTTAGGCATTCCGGCCGCCGATGTAACCGTCGAAGAAGGCGACACCGATACGGCTCCCTATGGTCTCGGCACCTATGCCAGCCGCAGCACGCCGGTTTCAGGCGCAGCTACGGCCATGGCTGCCCGCAAGATTCGCGACAAAGGCAGGAAGATCGCCGCCCATCTGCTGGAATGCAGCGAGGAAGATCTTGAATGGGAGACGGGCAAGTTCTTTGTCAAAGGCGCTCCCAGCAAATCGAAGACCGATCCAGGACATCGCGTTTGCGGCCTATACCAACATGCCGCAGGGCATGGAAGCCGGCCTCGAAGCGGTCGATTACTACGATCCACCCAACCTCACCTTCCCGTTCGGCACTTATATCTGTGTCGTCGATATCGATAAGGGAACGGGCGAAGTCAAGGTGCGCCGCTTTGTCGCGGTGGATGATTGCGGCAACATCATCAACCCCATGATCGTCGAAGGACAAATCCACGGCGGCCTGACCGAAGGCTTTGCGATCGCCTTCATGCAGGAGATTACCTACGACGAGAGCGGCAACGTGCAGGGCGGTAACTTCATGGATTACCTGCTGCCCACAGCGGTCGAGACGCCCGTGTGGGAGACAGGAAAGACCTGTACGCCGTCGCCGCATCATCCTTTCGGCGCCAAGGGAGTGGGCGAGTCGCCCAACGTCGGATCACCCGCGGCCTTTGTGAATGCGGTCGTCGATGCGCTCTCCCATCTGGGCGTGAAGCATATCGATATGCCGATCGCGCCCTGGAAGGTGTGGACGATCCTGAAGGAGAAAGGCGTGGTCACCTAACTCATGGCGATGCAGATTGCAAAGACCTTTCAGGTTGAAGAGCCCATCGATCAGGTATGGAGCCTCCTCAGCGATCCCAGGCGGGTCGCGGTTTGCGTGCCGGGCGCAAAGATTACCGAGCAGGTAAATGAGACGACTTACAAGGGCGCCATCAGCGTGAGAGTCGGCCCCAGCGCAACCGACTACAAGGGCGAAGTGCAGATTACTCGTCTCGACGCTGAAAACCATGAGATCGAAATCGTCGGCAAGGGCCAGGACGTGAAGGGGCGGGGAAGCGCTTCGATGAAGATGACCGCAAAAGCCCACGCTCTCGACAATGGCGGAACCGAAGTGACGAGCGTCTCCGAACTGAACGTCATCGGCATTCTCGCGCAGATGGGAGCCCGCGTCATCAACGAAGTATCGAACATCATCTTCGCCCAGTTCATCAAGAATTTTCAGGCGCAGCTAAAACAGCCCGGAGATGCACCCACTACGGAAGCAAAGCCGCTCAGCGCCGCCTCTGTTGCGTGGGCCGCGGCCAAAGGCGCATTTCATCGCAACTCTTGAAGGCTCGTTGCTTCACCCGGAGTTAAGACCAGACCAATCATGCCGCCGCCCCAAGCGCAGCCCGCCGTTCGATCCTTCGATGACCCAGATGAATTGATGCGCGAGTTTGAGCGCCTGGGTTATGTTACGGATCATTCCCTGGCAACGTCGGTCTATCTCACCATCAAACTGCACAAGCCTCTCCTCATCGAGGGGCACGCCGGCCTGGGAAAGACGGAGGTCGCCAAGACGCTGGCCTCGATGTTGGAGACCGAGTTGATCCGGCTGCAATGTTATGAAGGTTTGGATGTCAATTCTGCCGTCTATGAGTGGAATTACCAGAAGCAGTTACTGGCAATCAAGCTTCAGGAAGGTACTGGCCAGACCGTTGAAGAGAAGGAAAAGCATATCTTCAGCCGCGAATTCCTGCTGGAGCGGCCGTTGCTCCGATCGATTCTTGCCCAGGAAGCCCCGCCGGTGTTGCTGATCGACGAAGTCGATCGTGCCGACGAAGCGTTCGAAGCCTTTCTGCTCGAACTGCTTTCCGATTTTCAGATCACTGTGCCGGAGATGGGTACCCTCCATGCGAAGCACCGGCCCCATGTCATCCTCACCTCCAATCGGACGCGCGAGTTAAGCGACGCGTTGAAGCGTCGCTGCCTCTATCACTGGATCGATTACCCGAGTCTCGAAAAAGAGATGAGTATCGTGCGCGCGCGCCTTCCCCAGATCGAGGCAGAACTGGGGAAGCAGGTCGTGCGCTACGTCCAGGCCGTGCGCGGTCTTGACCTCGCAAAGCCGCCCGGAGTGGCGGAGACGCTCGATTGCGCGCAGGCGATCCATTCGCTGGGCCAGCACAGCCTCGACGCCGACGTGATCGAAGGGACGCTGGGCTGCGTCGCAAAATCGATGGAAGACAGCGCCAAACTCAAGGCCTCAATCGATGAGTTGGTGGCGCAGATTCACCTTCATTGACCAGGAGCCACGCAATGCGCCACGAGCATGCAGACCGGTTTGCCGCCGCCATCGTCGAGTTCTGCCGGTTCCTGCGCGCACATGGCTTCACCGCAGACATGCGCCAGACCCTGACCGCTCTCGAAGCAGCCAACATCATCGACGTCTCGAGCAGCCAGTCTCTCTCCTGCGCCCTGCAGGCCGCGCTCTGTTCGACCAATGAAGAGTGGGAGCGGTTTCCGCGCATGTTCCAGGAATTCTGGGGAGAATTGCAACCGAGACCGCGCTCGGCCGCGGGAGAATACAAGGGCTCGTCGAAGAAAGTATCGAATGACCGTCAGGATGAGTCCTCGGTGTTCCTTGGGCAAACCGAAAGCAACTCTGCGACCCCGGAGGGCAAGGGCAAAGCGGTCTTCGGGGCAAGCGCGCAGCAGCGATTAAGAAAAGTGGATTTCTCCGAAGTTCCGTGCGACGACCTTGCCGCGCTGGAACAAATCTCGATGCGCCTTTTGCGCCGCATGAGCCAGCGCCTTTCTCGACGACTGTCGATAAGCAATCGCGTGGGTCACGTCGATGTCCGCCGCACCATCCGGCGCAGCATCTCTCGCGGCGGCGATCCGCTCACACTCGCCTACAAGGCAAGAAGGCGTTCGCGGAATAACTTCGTCATCCTTGTCGATATCAGCGGCTCAATGAATTTCTACAGCTTGTTCCTGGTGCGATTTGCGTATGTGCTCCAGGCCTGCTTCCCCCGGGTCGAGACATTTCTTTTCAGCACCAACATCGTTTCGATCAGCGACCTCCTTCGTGCTCGCAGCCTGCCCGAAGCGTTGCGGCGGCTCTCGCAGCGGTCCGCCGGCTGGTCGGGCGGTACAAAGATAGGCGAATCCCTTCGCCAGTTCAATCGAACATACGGCAAACGGGTCCTGACCCGGGACACGGTTTTCATGATCCTCAGCGACGGCTGGGAAACAGGCGATCCAAAACTGCTTGCCGACGAGATGCGGACAGCACGCCGGCGAGTTTTCAAGATACTCTGGTTGAATCCGCTGCTGGGGCTCAAGGACTATCAGCCCCTGACTCGCGGGATGGCCGCCGCACTGCCCTATGTGGATGTGTTTGCCCCGGCGCACAATCTGGAGAGCCTGTTGGCCCTGGAGAGGCACCTCTAGAACTGAGGAGAAGCTTTCATGTTCGATCAATTCCTGAGCAAGGCGGCCGAAATGCTCGCGAGCGGGCAATCGTTTGCCATCGCGGAAGTGGTGCACTTTCTCAAGCCGGTTTCAGGAAAATCGGGGGACAAGGCCATCATCTCCGCCGATGGCGCAATCTGGGGCTGGATCGGCGGAGGCTGCGCGCAGCCAGTCGTCGTGAAGGAAGCTCTGAAGGCTCTCAAGGATGGGCGTCCGCGATTGGTTCGCATCAGCACATCGTCCGCCGAGGAGGAAGGCGTGGTGGCCTACAACATGTCCTGCCATAGTGGGGGCACGCTCGAGGTCTATATCGAGCCCGTCCTGCCCAAGCCGCACATACTCATTGTGGGTCGCTCTCCGGTGGGACGAACGCTAGCCAGGTTGGCGAAGACCATCAATTACACAGTCACAGTTGTCGCTCCTGGCGCCGATCACGCAAGTTATCCGGACGCCGACCATGTATTTCCCGATCTGAACCTCGCCGGGCTCAAGATTACGCCGCGGATGTTCATTGTCGTTTCCACACAGGGAGACCAGGACGAGGAAGCCCTCGAACAAGCGCTGCATACAAATGCGTCGTATGTGGCATTCGTCGCCAGCAAAACAAAGGCAGCCAAGGTCATGCAATCTCTCGAGGAACGAGGGATCGACAAGGCTCGACTTAGCCAGGTGCGAGCTCCGGCAGGCCTGAACATCCAGGCTCGTTCACAGGAAGAAATCGCGGTCAGCATCCTGGCGGAAATTGTGCAATTGAGCAGGAATCAGCCGGCGGAAGAAAGAGCGCCGGTGTTTGCGCCAGAAAAGCGAGCTGAAGCGAAGGATCCGATTTGCGGAATGATCGTCGATGTTGCCAAAGCAAAGCACATGTCGGAGTTCGATGGACGTCGACTCTACTTCTGCTGCGCGGGATGCAAGCAGGCCTTCGACAAGCAGCCGGAGAAATACGCCGTGGAGGATCTCACGACTTAATGTGGTACCTCCGGATGCGGCAACAAAAGGGGTGCCGCGCGCAATCCGGTGGAACCGCACTGAAACACGCAGCGACCCTGAGTAAGCTTCGGGTATCGCGAATCCGGGATGCGCGCTGCCGTTTACGATTCCAGATCAAGTCGTCCTGGACAGTGGGTTTCGATCGAACATGTCGCGCAGCCTGCCTTGGCGGCGAGGCAGCAGGACCCTCGTTAGTCTCGCCCGCGCAATCCGATTTCTCGCCTAGAGAAAACTAACTGCTTCCGAGCGGAGCTTAGACTAATCGCCGATAGTTTGCTTCCCAATTGGTGACCTTTGTCATAAATACCTTCGTGATATTTGTCAGACAGAAAAACATGGTAGCTTGTTCTTGTCTGGCCGGACGCGCTCATACCCCCCGGAGCGAGCGCTAAAAAAAAGGCGTGTGGTATCCAACCCTCCCCCGGATGCCACACGCCGCCTGTAAACTGCGCGACAAGTTCTTTCGCGTTCATACATGGGCCTGCCGGGCGGACGTGGCCTTTAGCCCAGCTGATCCGCGTGCGGAACATTTGATTGCCCAGCGCTGGACGAAGGTTATTTTCCGATGCAGAAAGTCGTGAATATCAAGTTGAGGATGTCGTCCGGCGTAGTTTGACCCGTGAGGGAATCCAGGGCCCAGAGAGCACGGTAGAGGTCGATCAGGATCATCTCATGAGGAATCGAGTTAGTATTCGCCTCGGCCGCTGCCTCCAACGCCTCAAGCCCGGTGTGGACCGCTTGTTGGTGGCGCAGGCTCGTTAACATGCCAGGCTCAGAAGCTGCCCCCCCGGTTGCGAGGCTCAAGATCCGTTCACGCAACGACGGGATGCCTTCACCGGTTAATGCCGACGTGGACAGCACGCCAGCCTCGGTACACTCTGCGGAAATAGTCCTGAATTGGGTCTGATCCGCGGCACTCTAAATCGGACTTATTGATGACCACCAGGGCCGGGCGCTCGCGCACGGCATTAAGCAGCCTTCTCTCTTCATCATTCAGCGGCTGGGTGGCATCGAGGACCACCACCACCAGCGCTGCGTCGGCCAAAGCTTCCCGGCTGCGAGCGATGCCCAGTTGTTCCACTTCCTCTACGGCGTCGCGAAGACCAGCCGTGTCGACTAATTCCAGGGGAATGCCATCGAGCGAGATGCGCTCGGTGACCAGGTCGCGGGTTGTGCCAGGCATCGCGGTTACGATGGCCCGATCGCGTTCGACAAGTCGATTGAAAAGCGAGCTCTTGCCCACATTGGGTCGACCCACGATCGCCAGGGTAAGACCGTCGTGCACAATGCGTCCGCGCGCGAACGAAGCTTCCAACCCCGCGAGCGGGCCCTCGAGTTCGCGAATTCTTCGTGCTATTTCCGCCGCCGGGGTAACATCGACGTCGTCCTCGGCGAAATCGATGCCGGCTTCGAGAAGCGCTATGAGTTCAACCAGCGATTGTTTCACCGGCGCGACTCGTCTGCTGAGGGCTCCACCCATCTGGCTTGCGGCCTGGCGAGCCTGGGTCAGCGTTTGCGCCTCAATCAGGTCGCGGACGGCTTCAGCCTGGGTCAGGTCGAGCCGCCCGGAAAGGAATGCCCGCTGCGTGAATTCCCCCGGCTCGGCCAGTCGTGCCCCCAACTCGACTGCCCGGCGCAGTAAAAACTCCAGAACAACGGGCGACCCATGCGATGCAATTTCGACTACATCCTGGGTCGTGTAGGAGTGGGGCGCGGCGTAGTGCGTTACCACGGCCTCGTCGATCCGCGCTCCCGCGCCTTCCCCGGTGACAGCGTCCAGCACATCGGCCAACCGAGCCCGCGCATGCTCCAGAGGCTGGCGTAATCGCACCAGCTGTTCGGCGATGGAGGTTGCGGCCGGACCGCTCAGGCGCACGATACCGATGCCGCCGCGCCCCGGCGGAGTGGAGATTGCCACTATTGTGTCGCTGTCTCGAACGATTTCGCTCATGTACTGGAAACAGTGTAGAAGCCCGGGCCAGATCGGTCCGGAATCCTGAAAACAGCCTGGCAAAACCTTTTAGCAAATGGCAGACCTATATAATAAGAGCGGAAATCCATTCTCATTTGATGGAACTATTTGGCCCTGCAAACGTTTTCAAGAATAAGGTTGGAAAACAAGTGAAGTTTACATCGAGCAAGGGTCGGGTCCTTCTGTCTTTAACAGTTCGCCACCGGGTTAAAGCGCTTTGGATGGTGAGTATTGCCGCCTGGTTAACGCTGTGTCTGGCTTTGCCCGCGCAACAGCAGACTGCCACCATGCCGGTTTGGCAGGGGATTCTGCACAATGCTGCCGGAGCGCCCATCGCCGGCGCGACCATCACTTTGGCGGCTGGCGGCGCCAGCGCTGACGCCAAAACCGGACCGGACGGGCGATTTCAGCTCAAGCCGCTCCCCGCAGGACCCTACAAGCTCAAAATCATAGCCGAAGGCCGCACCATCGACTACACGCAACCGGTCACTTTACAAGCGGGCGAACTCCCAGCCAGTATCGAGATTTCCAACCGCGGCGAAGTCAGCGTTGCCGTGCAGGCACAGGCCTCCGGCACCGGCGGAGAAGCCCTTTCGAGCCAGGCCGTCAGCGAATTGCCATTGAACAAGCGCGACTTCAGCCAGCTGCTTCTGCTGGCTGCCGGAACCATGACCGACGCCAACGGCGCTACCAATTTCACGGCGCAGTTTGCCATCAACGGGCAACGGGGGGTCGAGGCCACCTTCGCGATGGACGGCGCCGACATCAGCGATCCGGAAATGGGTGGATCGACATTTTCCAACTTCAATGTGGACGCCGTCGAAGGCATCCAGTCGAGTTCCGGTTGGATGCCGGCCGAGATCGGACGCGGGGCAGCCGGATTTCACCGACATCATTACGCGTTCCGGGTCCGCCGGCTTTCACGGCTCCTTCTTTGAATTCGTACGCAACTCCGCCTTCGACGCGCGTAACTACTTCGATCATCCCACTCCTGCATATCCCGGAAGAATTCCTCCCTTCCGCCGCAACGAGTTTGGGTTCACCAACGGCGGGCCCATCTACATTCCTCACCTGTACGATGGCCGCAACCGTACCTTCTACTTCGTGCAATACCAGGGATTCCGCCAGGTGCTCGGAACGACGCAGGTAATGCCCGTACCCACCCAACTGGAGCGCGACGGCTACGACGTAATCGCTTACCCCGACGGCACAATTGATACATTGCGGGTCCCGGTCAACCCTTCCATTGCCTCCATCCTGGCCCGCTATCCGCTCCCCAACTATCCCACCGGCGCGTTTGGCGCACGCACCTATGCAACAGCTTCCAAGGTCGATACCGACGCGAATCAGTTTTCACTCCGGCTTGACCACAAGTTTTCCAGCAAGGATCAGTTTTTCGCGCGCGTCAACTTCAATGATTTGACCGGGCCCACCACCAATCCCGACCAGACAGCCATCGATCCGGCCTTTGGTGTCCAATACATCGACAGGCAGCGGAATGTTGTCGGCACTTACACCCGCACCGTCTCTCCCCGCATGGTGCTCGTCTCTTCAATCAGCATCACGCGTTCGACTCCCGGTTTTCCGACCTTCGATTACACTGACCCGGCAGTCAAGTTCAATGACGGATTGTTTGAGGCTTTTAACGCCCCCGGTGGATCCGTCATGCAGGCTTACGGCAACCTTTTTCAGGGCCAGCAGAACGTGGCATTTACTGCCCGCAATCATGCCATGAAGGCCGGTGTTGATGTTCGTCTCAATCGAGATACCACCTACTTCGGCATCAGTCCCAACGGGGAATACGATTTCGGCGGAGGTACTTCGTATGCCATCGAGGGAATTCCGTCGGAGAGCGGAATGCATGATGTTCATCCGGGCGATCCGTTGCCCGACACGCTCTCAGCGTTCCTCTCCGGCAGTTCCTTCGCGTATACCATTGGCATCGCCTCGCCTGGCTTCTCGAGCGGACAACATATAGGCCCCGCCGCCATCAGTCGCAACAACGTGGCCGTGTATGCCCAGGATACCTGGAAAGTGACTCCACGCATCACGCTCGACTACGGCCTGCGCTGGGATCTCTATACGCCCATCACCGAACGGGCGCACCGTACTTCAAGCTTCCTCACAACCGATGGCGTTCAGAACTTTCTGATTAACCCGCAGCCGGCTTACCAGACCAATTGGCATGCATTGGAGCCGCGCTTACAAGTCTCGTGGCAAGTTACAGACAAACTCCAGGCGCACGCCGGCGGAGCCATCATGGCCATTCCGCCTAATATCTGGCAGGACAATTTTCTGACCGGGTCCACTCCGTTTGTGGTGTATCCGCGCCTGGTCGCCGCACAAGGTGCGCCGATCGCCTACGGATTTAAGATCACCCCGGATCAATTGCCCGCCACCTATACCACCACCGGCACCGACGTTTTCGCCACCTGGACGACCAAGGAAGTTCCCGGGAACACGCCCATGGATGTCGATCGTTACGAGAAAGACATGGCAACCCTCGGCCAGCAACTCACGGGGAGCTATCAAATCAGCCCGCTCAATCTCAGCGGCGTCGACCGCAGTTTCAACAACGCCACGCTGTACACCTGGACTTTTGGGTTGGAACGGAAGTTCGGCAATCTGACCGCCGACGCAAGTTATGTCGGCACCGCGAGCGAGAAGCTTCCCCGCTATAGTTTTCCCAATGCCTTCGCCGGCGCCTCGCCGGGCTTTGCGCCCCACACCACCTTCGATAGCCAGGGGAATGTCACCGGCGGCTTCGGCGTGGAAAATGTCATCATCGGCAATTCGCACTCCACTTACAATGCGCTGCAGACTTCACTCTCCGGCACAGTTGGCCACGGTGGTCCCGGGGTGCAGGCGAGTTACACCTGGAGTAAGTCAATCGACGACACCAGCCTTGTCCTTCCCGGCACGGGCTCGACTGGTGCGGTCGCCGCGGGAGCCTCGCAGGATCCCTTCAATAACCACCCCGAGAAGGGCCCGTCGCAGTTCGATGTCACCCACGGCTTCAGCTTGAGCCTGGCCCAGGATCTGCATCTGGAAAGCGTCAATTTCCTCCATGCGGTTTCGCGAAAGATAACCGACGGATGGGAACTGCTCAGCATCACCAGCATCAATTCGGGCTCTCCCTTCACGGTTTATTCGGGCATCCAACAAACCGGTTATGGCGCCGGCGGAGTCGATCGCCCTGACCAGATAGCCACACCTCAGCTGTCGACCGCCCGCAAAGTTCGGGAAGACTATTTCGGACACGGCGGAGACAACGGCATCGACTTTTTCTCCATTCCCATTCATCTATCCGACGGATCGGGCCCCAACCAGGGCCGCTTCGGCACCCTGGGGCGAAATACGTTTCGCGGACCTGCGTTCTATAACTTCGATTTCGCGCTGATCAAGGACACGCCCATTGGCCGCCGGAAAAGTGGCGCAGAGCGCATGGATCTCCAGTTCCGATCGGAGTTCTTCAACATCTTCAATATCGTTACCATGGGTCTTCCGTCCAACACGCTTCAGGTAAACAGTTCCACCGGAGCCATCCTTCGCAACACCGGCTTCGGAATGATCAGCAAGACAGCGGGTAACTCGCGCCAGATTCAATTCTCACTGAAGTTGATCTATTGATGATTGGGCGGTTATGAGTGGACATCCACGCTTCAGCTAACTCATATCTCCGCGCCGGGCCAGAAATAGCTTGCCTTCTACCTGTTACAAAAGGGTCATATGAGAGGGCGGCGGGCAAACCGGAGTGACCTGTGTTGCGGTACTTTTTGTGAATCACAATGATTCAGATCGGATCTGGTCAAAATCTGCTTGAGTGAGTTATCCTCAAGGCTATGGCGATAGACACGATACTTGCACAAATTGATGAAGAGATTGCGCGGCTAACTCAGGTTCGCTCCCTATTGGCCGGCTCCGGTAGTTTAGCCTCAAGCCCGTCTGGCCGTAGAGCCAAGAAAGCTCCTGCCAAAGCAAAGAAATCGCGCGTGCTCAGTCCCGAAGCGCGGAAGCGAATCGCTGATGCGCAACGAAAGCGTTGGGCGGCGCAACGGGCCAAGAACAAGTAACAACGACAGACTATTTGTGGCTGATGTGAGTCCTGCGTGAGTAAACCGGCATTGTGCGCTTAGATAAGCCTGATGGGCCGCTTCCCGCAGCCATGTCAGATTGAAGCGGCTGCAACTGGCACCTTTCTCCAGGGACTAAACCATCTCCGACAATGCGGTTATAGCGGTTTGTCTTGCCCTAACCGGCATCAGGACTCATCGGTGTAATGCGGTGCTGCGCCCGTTTACGACTCAGCCATGACAAGGTGCGCGTGGGCCGCTACCAGGTCTCCAGCGCGAGAACGCTCGGTGGGCCCGGGTGGCCCTCGATTACCTGCGTCCCGATCACTGCCTCCATATTCAGCTGCTCCCAATTCTTTGGGGCCTTGGCGAGCAGGGAATCGAGATACACGGGATTGTAGAGAATCTCGCCGGCAGCCTCGGTCCCTTCCTCGGAAATGCCGGCCGCAATAATGACCGGCTGTCCGGTTGTGCGTCATGAATGCGGGCCACGATCGCATAATCGCGCGAAAGTTTCTGATAGGGCAGGTCCCAGGCGGTGGCCCAGGTCGTTTGCGTCTGGCTCTTGCGATCCACCAGCAGCGCAACTCCATCCTTGGATTCAAATCCGAATCGAAGTTTCTGGGTGACGCGCAGCGTCCAGACGTTGTCGAACGCTCCGATGAGCACAACCGGACCCTCCCGGAGTTGTGAGAAGCTGGCCTCGGAGGCGGGTAGCACGCGAAATGCCTTGTGGCGCGAGGCCAGGGCCGCCACGGTGCGCGTCAATGTGATCACGTCGGCCAGGGCCAGGTGTCCTGAGTAGTGCAGGCGGAAATAGAGCGGTTCGGGCTTGGAATTGCCGCTTACCGGGGCGTCGTACGAGTTGATCGCACCAACATCGAGATTCTTGGCCGGCTCGCCCAGGCAAAACGTGGTTGGATTCACGCTGTCGGTCACCGGTTCCCAAAAGCGATCAAGGTTGGAGGGCGGCGGCGGCTCCGCTTTATACCGTCGTCCCGCAATCCAACCGGCGGAGGCTGCCAGAACTATCAGAGTCACGATGCTCCCGGCGAGCCACAATCGCACTGCCCCGCCCGGGCTTTGCGTGGTTGTCACAGGCGGAATGCTCGGAATCGACCACCGGCTCCAGCGGCGCGGGCGCCAATTCCGGTTCGATGGCGGACCGCTCCGGGCCACGGAAGGACGGAACGTACGACCCGATCGGCAGCTCGATTACCAATTCGCCGCGGTGAGTTGGGTCGTAATAGTACTGCGTCAGGCGCTTGCGCACCTCCCCGGCCGTGATCCGCACCACCGGGTCCGCGTTCGCATCGTAGGTAGGAGATCGTCCGAAGACCTCCACCCCGATGCTTCGCTCTTTTAATTCGGCGGCATTGCCGAGGAGCGTTTGCTCCACCGTATAGGCCAGCAGCGCAGGATAGCGCTTGCTGTTCGCAAAGAGTGGATGGGCCAGCAGGCGCTCCAACTGCTCGCGGATCTTCGGTGCGTCTATGAGAGGACTCGCATCCGAAGTCTCCGGAACGGGCTTTGGTGCCACTGGCATTGGTTCTGCAACTCTCCGGCCGGCGTCCGCATGCGCGTAGCGTCAGCAGCGCTCGGCTTGAGGACCACGGATTCGCATCGAGAAGAGCTCGAGACGTCCGCGGCCGTGCCTCCGGCTCAATTACACCGGAACCGCGCCACAATCACACATCCCGCGCTAAAGAGCGTATCATACGTGGACGTAATTTACTTGTCCAGATTCCTTTAAACCAAGCTTCGGTAAGAGCTTAAGCAGAGACAGCCTCGATGTGGTACCCGATCACACCTTCTCCTGCCGAGCCAACCAAAATATATTCACTCTGGTCCAGGAAGTAAGGTCAGATGCGGGTCCAAAGTCGACAGGTTATGCCGGCGGTGGTCACGCATCTGGTCATTACTTCCATGTGATTGCGGCTCCTCGCCCCTTCGGTAGGCCCCTCCCGGAAATCCGGGCTTGGCCACCAAGGGGCGCCTTTTTTTTCAGGCGAGAAACTGGAGAGCCAACCGGCCGGCTTTATCGCCGCGGGAAACGCGCCGTCCACGATGGATCTTCAGTTGTGACGATGCCAACCGCGGGTAGATTGCGAAGCGGACCTAATAGAAGAGGTATTTGCGCCAGCGGTCATCGCCTCGGCCGAGCATGCGCATGATCTGCCGGCTGGTGTGCAGTGAGAATGGCCGCGGCTCCCGCAGCAGAACCATATCGTCGATCTCGCTGAGCATCCGGTTTCCCTTGCGACGGTTGCAGGCATGGCAGCACGCCACGAGGTTCTCCCACGTCGAATTTCCGCCTCGGGATCGCGGTACGACATGGTCCAGCGTCAGTTCTCCCGCCGGAAGCACCTCGCCGCAATACTGGCACGCGTTGCGATCGCGAAGGAGGATATTCTTGCGGGAGAGCGCTCGAGTCTGATGGGGGATGCGCCGATACTCTAACAAACGGATCACCGACGGCATGGCAATCCGGCTGCGTTGCGCGTGAAGGGTCAAGCCATGCTCCTCCTCGGTTCGCGCAATCCCTTTCAGCACCAGCACCAGGGCCCGCCGCGCCCCGCAGATATTGATCGGCTCATAGGATGCATTGAGCACCAGCACCGGCATCTGCAGAATCTGGTTGGGATGCGCCACGGCGCCGTCGCCGGCGTGGGCGGTGGTTCGCGCGATTGATTTTTGCTTGCGTGCATGGATCATGGCTTTTCCCAGCGACATCTCTTCTTCCCCCGTCAAAAAGATGGTTGGTTCTGTGATGCGTGCATGCCTTCCCGTTTCACATCCTCGACTGGCGGCGCCTTTGCCGGATCCTCGACTGTCGGATCCTCGACCCGCCCGCCCACGGCTTTTTCCCCAGGTAAATCCTGCTTTCGATAGACCGAATGCAATGCGCCTGGGCGATCGAAGACTCGCCGCGCCCGTGCCAGGGTGGCCACCCAGACGCTTGCGGCTCCCGACCGCATCAATACCTGCGCCACGGAACGCGCCGTAGCCCCGGTCGTGAAAATGTCGTCGATCAGCAGGATGTGTTTCATCGCCACGGCCTTCGGATCGGCGACCACAAACGCCCCGCGCAAATTGATCCGCCGTTGACGCGGCGTGAGACTGGCCTGGCTCTCTGTGGCACGAATCCGCATCACCGCGCTTGAGGCAAGAGTAAGCCGCCAGTCCGGATGCGTGCGGCGTAACCCCGCCAGCGCGTTCGCCGCCAGGAGGCGCGCCTGGTTGAAGCCCCTTTGCGCATATTTCGACCGATGCAGCGGCACCGGAATTACCAGCATTTCCGCCGGGGCTTCGGGCGCCAGCCGGCCGATCGCCGCCGCCAGCATCTGGCCGAGTCGGCCGAGCTGCCCCATGCAGGCCGTCGTATTTGAGCGCGTGAATCGCGTCCCGCATCCGTCCCTCGTATGGCCCGTACGAAACGGCGCGCACAAAAGCGGGCGGAGCCAGCCTGCACACCCGGCAGGTCAGGGAAGACACTGGACCATCGGGGAAACCCAAAGGCTCGCCGCAACGGGAACATACGGGGTCCGTCTGTATGGAAAACTCCATCCAGCAGGCATCACAAATTGGAACGGAAGAAAGGCGCGGCAGGGAGGAGCCGCAGAGGGCACAGTCGGAGGGAAGCAATGCACAACTCACTGCGTCCACGGGACTTCGAAGTACGCGGGCCACAGCGCGCCACGCGGAAGTCTCCGATGGTGGAACGTCGAGCGTCAGTGAACTCTGCTCACTGCTGAAGACGCACCTCGCTTCAAGGAACAGGCCCGTTCTTGTGCATCGCCCCTATATTCCTTTGAATATATCTATACGCGCTTATACGTTTGATAGCAAACATTGCTCCACCCGGCACATCTTGAATTCACCAGATCGCAACACCGATCTCGCAAGCGACCACATTTGTTTCCGCCGCACGATGATGCAGGAATCAACGGTTCTTGGATCCCTCAACAAAGAGGAGAGCTCCGCCGATCAATATCCCCGCAACGCCCAGCAGCGGAGGTATAGGCACCGTGCGCCGGGACTTGGTCTCGATTTGCACCGGGCCAAGATCTACTGCTTTTTTATGCGTCGTGTACGTGAATCCCCCGTACGCAAGAGCAGCAACCCCGGCAATAATCAGAACCACTGCAGCGATTTTCATCGAGCCTCTGGCTACACGACGATATCTACCATGGAAAGGTAGGGTCTGGCAGGGAAGTGATTGATGTGGAACCCAGGAAGATACGGAATGGGATGGATCGAGAGGGATGGGAACAGGAAGCGGTTGGGATTGCTTGTCGCCGAGGATCCCCCGGCGGATCCTGAGGTTTGGAGCCTCGTGAAGCCGCCGGGTTCGAATTCCTAAGGCCGGTCGAGGTCGTCTAAGGCCGGTCGAGGTCGTCGCGATCCCGGTCAGTAACGACATCGCGTTCCACCACCACGTCACGATCCGATCGGACTTTTGGCCCGCATCGCGCGCGGCATCCTTCACGTTGCCCCAGGCCTTCTCAACCTTGCCCTTCACCTGCTGCGCCGCGCCTTCCACCTGCGCACCGGTATCGCCGGTCCACTCTCCGACCTGGCGCTTGATCCGGCCTGCTGCGTCATCCACTGTGCCCTTCACTCTGTCCTTGTCCATTGCTCCACCTCCGTGGATTCAATTGCCTGCTTACTTCGGGAGGAACAATTCTCCCAAAGAAGTACGTCCGGGTTGTAGAAAGTGCGCCTAAGTTGCGCGCTGCTTCTGGTGCAAACAGTGCAGTACTCGCTGGTGGAAGTTCGTCGCTACATACAGCAATTCGAACTAGACGACTGGCCGTCTACCCGAAATCAACTGGAGAATCAGCACCACCACCGCCGCTACCAGTAGCAGGTGAATGAATCCTCCCAACGTGTAACTACTTACCAATCCCACCAGCCACAGAACCAGGAGGATTACAAAGATCGTCCAAAGCATTCCGATAACCTCCCGAGGGCAAACGTCCTCGCCTGAATCAACAACAAACCCTTGGACGCAGCCATATTGCAAGTTGGTTGTTTTGATTTCGTCGAATTTTAGAGGCTTAAAGACGATGTATGTTCGACTCTTCCGGGCAGCGGCACATCAAGAGAGAACGCATTCGCCTTTCTGGTACAGCTTCGTTGCCTGCGGGACGCATCTAACATTTTGTTGTAAGGACGTGACTTGCGCGAAACAGACGATCCGCGCAAACAGGATGGATAACTCATCATCCCTGTCTTAAGTGTGAAGTTGTAAGTCTGGTGATATCACCGGCGAGGGGAGATAACGATGCTTTTGATCATCATTCTGGTTGTGCTGATCTTCGGATTTGGATATGGCGGTTACCGAGCGGGTCCGGGATTAGGGTATTATGGCGGCGGCGGACTCAGCCTCATCCTCACGATCGTGCTGATTCTGCTGCTTCTGAAAGTAATCTGATCTCTAAGTGAAAGACGGAATTGAAGGCTCTGACGCGAATTCCTTCATTCCGCTTCTTGAATTGAAGACCGCCGGCCGCAGTGCTCAGTCAACCATCTGACCACTGCGGCTTTTCACTGCCGCATTAGGTCCCTCCGCGCGCATCTTCTCAAACTGCGCGTCCAATACATCCAGTTCCACATCGCTGAGCTTTTCGATATTCATCATTTGATCGCGTGCTTTATCGATGGCGCGGATGAGCTCGTCGAGTTTCAGATTGATGGCGCGCGCGTCGCGATTCTGCGTGTTCTGTATAAGAAACACCATCAGGAAAGTCACAATCGTGGTGCCGGTATTAATGACCAGCTGCCACGTATCGGAATAATGGAACACAGGCCCCGAGATGACCCAGGCGCAGATGATCAGGCCGGCGCATAGAAATGCCCACTTCGATCCCAGCCAAAAAGAGGCGCTTGCTGCGAATCGGCCGAACCGATCCATCGTCGGGGTCACGCGTTTGGTCTCTGGCTCTTTTCTGATCATCGATGCCTTCCCAGCTGGTTAGATGCCGGCTTCCGGGCACAACCTGTCTTGATGGGTCATTAAGTAGTTACGATCTCTGAAGTTCGGCTTGGCAATCACGCCATGCAACCACGCGCTCCGGGAAGCCGGCTCGGCGGCCAGGTACGATACACTTCAGACCGTGGGGGTTAAGCCGTCTTTGGGTGTGCGTTCGCTGGTTTGTGGAGCCTTGTCTTTGCGGAATTCTGTCCGGGGCTCTCTGTGTTCTCTGGAGATCTCCAGGCGCAGCAGGCGCCACCGCCGCCGCCCGCGAAGCCTCAACAGGGCGGAATGAGCGGAATTGCCGGAGGTATCGGCGCCGCCCCTGTCTATGACGAACAGAAGCGCCCCATCACGGCGGGCGGATTCGTCGATTCCGGACCAGTCGTCTTTCAGGACATCACCAAGGCCGCCGGACTCTCCGGCTGGACCCACAAGATGGGCTCGCCGCAGAAGGATTTCATCGTCGAGACCAACGGCTCCGGCGTGTGCCTGGTCGACTACGACAACGACGGCTGGCTCGACATCTACCTCGTCAACGGCGCCACGTTCAATTCGCTGGACGGCAAGGAAGAGTCCCCGCACGCCGCCCTGTTTCGCAACAACCACGACGGCACCTTCACCGACGTTACGCAGAAGGCCGGCGTGGCCAACGATCGCTGGGGATACGGCTGCTCGGTCGCCGACTACGACAACGACGGCTGGCCCGACATCTACGTTGGCAACTACGGCAAGAACCGGCTCTATCACAACAATCACGACGGCACCTTCACCGACAAGGCGGAGCAGGCCCGCGTAGACTTGGGCAACTGGTCGCCGGGCTCATCCTGGGGAGACTACGACGGCGACGGCCTGCTCGATTTATACGTGTCGGGCTACGTCCATTTCGACCGCGACAATCTGCCCATCGCCGGCACCAAGGCGGTCGGGTATGCCAACTGCCAGTATCGCGGCGCCGCCGTCAATTGCGGGCCGCGCGGACTGCCCGGCGAGGCGGACCACCTCTTCCACAACAACGGCGACGGCACGTTCACCGACGTGACCAAAAAAGCCGGCGTCGAAGACAAGGACCGCTACTACGGATTCACCGCGATCTTTGTCGACATCAATGGCGACGGCAAGCCCGACCTGGTCGTGGGCAACGACTCGGAACCCAATTATCTGTACATCAACAAGGGCGACGGCACCTTCGACGACCAGAGCTATGTCTCCGGCTTTGCTCTCAATAAGGATGGACGCGAGATCGCCTCGATGGGCATCGCCGCCGGCGATTACGAAAACAACGGCCTCATCGATTTCTTCGTCACCGATTTCGGCGACGACTACAAGGTGCTCTTCCACAATGACGGCGATGTCAGCTTTACCGATGTGAGCTACAAGGCCGGCATCGCGCAGACGACGATTCCTTTTGTCGGCTGGGGCGATGGGTTTCTCGACTACGACAATGACGGCTGGCTCGATCTGTTCATGGTGAACGGCCATGTATATCCCCAGGTCGACCAGCATGATTGGGGAACGACGTTTGCCGAACGGCCGCTGTTGTTTCACAACGTGCCCGAAGCGGCGATCTCCAGCGCGGCTGCCACGTCGAAGGCAGGCGCCGCATCGAAGGAGCGGGGATTCGAATACGTCAAGCCGGTCAAGGGTTCGGGACTCGCAGTGGTCATTCCGGGGCGCGGCGCGGCGTTCGGCGATCTGTTCAATGACGGCAAGATCGATGTGATCATCAACCCCGTCGACGGGCCGCCGGTGCTGTTGCGGAACGTGAATCCAGATCACCATCACTGGGTGGAGATGAAGCTTGTCGGCGGGCCCAAGAGCCCGCGCGATGCGACCTGCGCCACCGTTTATCTCAAAGCCAACGGCATGCGCATGCGCCAGGACGTTCTCTCCAGCGGCAGCTACATCTCATCGAATGACCGGCGTCCCCACTTCGGCCTCGGGGACGCGACCGACGCCGGCACCGCCGAGATTCACTGGCCTTCCGGCAAAGTCGAGAACGTGAAGTTGCCCGCCGCCGACCGGATCTACACCATAACCGAAGGCTCCGGCATCACCGGGGCCATGTGCGGCGGCAAGGACTGCCCCGACATGCCTCCGGCCAAGCCGGCCGCCGGAAAGTAAACCGGACGTGCCCCTCTCCCCAGTTGTCATCCTGAGCGCAGTTGAGCGCTCCGCGGTCGAACGAAGTCGAAGGACCTGCGGTTTGAAACGCTGGCACATCGCTATACTGCTGGCGGCATTCACATCCGGTTCACTTCTTCAAGCCCAGCAACCGAAGCCTTCTCAGCCAGCCTCCAAGCCTCAACCCCAGGCGCCGTCCGGCATGAGCGGCATCTCCTCCGCCGGAACCTTTGCGCCCGTCTATGACGAGCACAAGCGGCCCATCACCGCCGGCGGCTTTGTCGACCACGGTCCCGTCGTCTTCGAAGACATCAGCAAGTCGTCCGGGCTGGCATCGTGGCAGCACGTCATGGGCACGCGCCAGAAGAAATACATCCTCGAAACCGACGGCTCCGGCGTCGGCCTCATCGACTACGACAACGACGGCTGGCTCGACATCTATCTCGTCAACGGATCCACCTACGACGCCCTGACCGGCAAGACGAAGCCGCCCCACGCCGCCCTGTTCCACAACAATCACGACGGCACTTTCACCGATGTCGCCGCCAAAGCCGGCGTCACCAACGACCGCTGGGGCTTCGGTGTAGCCATCGGCGATTACGACAACGACGGCTGGCCCGACATCTTCGTCTGCAACTTCGGCAAGAACCGCCTTTACCACAACAATCACGACGGCACCTTCACCGACGTCGCTGAAAAGGCCGGCGTGACCCTGGGCAACTGGTCCGACGGCGCCACCTGGGGCGACTACGACGGCGACGGCCGGCTCGATCTGTTTGTCTCCGGCTACGTGCACTACGACCTGGACCATCAGCCCACCCCCGACGATGGCACAGTCGCGTCTGGCCTTCTGCCAGCTTCATGGCGTGCCGGTGATGTGCGGCCCGCACGGCTTGAAGGGCGAGCCCGATCATCTCTTCCATAACAACGGCGACGGCACATTCACCGACGTCAGCGTAAAGGCCGGCGTGTCCGACCCCAACGCCTACTACGGCTTTACCTCCACCTTCGTCGATGTGAACAACGACGGCAAAGTCGATCTCCTCGTGGCCAACGACTCCGAGCCCAACTATCTCTACGTCAACAAGGGCGACGGAACCTTCGACGACCAGAGCTATGTCTCCGGCTTTGCGCTGAACAAGGACGGGCGCGAGATCGCTTCCATGGGCCTGGCGGTCGGCGACTACGACAACGACGGCCTGGTCGATCTGCTCGTCACGGATTTCTCCGACGACTTCAAAGCCCTCTATCACAACGACGGCGACGCCAGTTTCACCGATGTTGCCGACCAGGCCGGCATCACGCAAACCGCTATCCCGTTTGTGGGCTGGGGCGACGGCTTTCTCGATTTCGACAACGATGGCTGGAAAGACATCATGATGATCAACGGCCACGTCTATCCCGAGGTGGACGAGCACGACTGGGGAACGACCTTCGCCGAGCGCCCGCTCCTCTTCCGCAACACGCACGACGGCAAATTCGCCTACGTGCCCCCGGTCAAAGGTTCCGGCCTCGCCACGTTGACTTCAGGCCGCGGCGCCGCCTTCGGCGACCTGTTCAACAACGGCAAGATCGACGTGGTCATCAGTCCCATCGACGGCCCGCCGGTCCTGCTCAAAAACGTAAACCCCGACCGTCACCACTGGGTGGAACTGAAACTAATCGGCGGGGCCAGAACCGAAACCAACCGCGGAAGCCCCCGCGACGCCGTCGGCGCCACCGTCTACCTGAACGCCAACGGCATCCGCCAGCGCGAAGACGTCATGAGCGGCGGCAGCTACATCTCCTCGAACGACCAGCGCCCGCACTTTGGCCTGGGCGACGCCACCGACGCCGGAACCGCCGAGATTCACTGGCCCTCCGGAGCAAAGGAGACAGTCAAGCTTCCCGCCGTCGACCGCATTTACGCCATCATCGAGGGTCAGGGCATCACCGCTGAACTCTGCGGTCGCATCCCCTGTCCCGCCCGCAGCAAGACCCCGAAATAGCGATCCTCGCCTGATTTGTTCATTCACGGGCTCTCTTTCCCATGTCATCCTGACCGTGACACGGAGCAGCGCGAATTGAACCAGAAGGATCTGCGGTTGGTCTTGTTATTTCCGCGTCGGCGGTGATCCTTTCGCTTCGAACTCCACTATGCCCTGTCATCCTGAGCGAAGTTTGGCCGGTTTACGGCCAAACGCAGTCGAAGGACCTGCACTTGCTTTTCGTTGTGTCCGAGTTGACGGTCATCCCCCCGCTTCAAACCCTCACAGCGCTGTCATCCTGAACGCAGTGAAGGATCTGCATTTGTTCTTTGCGTCACAGCCGGTTTCGGATCGCGTAGTTACGATAGCGGCATGCACGACGGATCGTACTGCACGTACATCATGGCGAGCCGAAGCCGCACGCTCTATATCGGCGTGACCGGTAATCTCCACCAGCGCGTGTTTGAGCAAATGGAAGGAAGTAGATGGCTTCACGGCGCGTTACAACTGTGATCGCCTGGTGTGGTTCGAGAATTTCCAGTTCATTCAGAAAGCCATTGCGCGAGAAGGAACTGAAGGGCTGGAGACGCGCCAAAAAGCTTGCCCTGATCGAGTCGATGAACCCGGCGTGGATGGATTTGAGTCGGGATTGGTACGACTGCGAGCCTGCGGATTATCGGAGAGTATTGGATCGGATGGATGCTTGAAAGCAAATGCAGATTCTTCCCTCCGCTGCGCTCCGTTCAGGATGACAACCACTCGGGAACGGTGGTAAGGCAGGCTCTGAGCGGATGGTGGCCGATGGAGAAGTTTGGCACGGAGGGCCGGAATCCCGGGCCGGCCCCGCCCGGCGAACTTCAGCAAAGGTGCGAGTCGCCGGTGACACACTCGCAATCACCTCCCGCGCTGTCATCCTGAGCGGAGCGCAGCGGAGTCGAAGGATCTACAGTTGCCTTTCCTTACTTCTGAGTCGGCGGTTACACGGGACCAAATCAAGCCAATGGCGCTAAACTCGATCCATCCCGTGAGGTGCGCCAAAGATGAGCTACTTCAAGGGGGCGGCAATCGGATTTGGAACCGCAGTGTTGGGGTGCATAGTCACGCCGATTGTGATGATGCTCTGGTGGTTTGGGAAGGCTACCATAGCAGCCAACAAGGCCGGACCATCGGGACCTGGGGAAAGAATGGCGGTGTCCTTTAGCCCGATGGGTTTTATAAACCACTTCGGTCTAACGCGTCCGTGGTTCTGGCTGTTCATCATCGCCCTGTTCTTCGCAGGATTCTTGATCTCCGTGAATTCGCAGAAAAGATGAACCGTTCCGCGAGCGCTGCCTGAAATGAGAGTACATTCACGGTTGCGTGCGAGTGGTGGCCTATTCGGAAACAATGCCGCTCTGCATTCGCCAAAATCCAGCCCCCCCAAAAAAAACGCGGGGCACGAAGCCCCGCGGACTGAATCAAACTTGTGTTTGGCCTAGAAGACCCCGGCCAGAAAAGTTTCGACGGCCGAGAGGCGCTCGCCAGTGGCTCCGCACTTCTCCAGCACGGTCGGCGACAGGGTCATGACCGGGCAATGCGCATGCGCCAGCACCTTATAGACCACGCCGTGGCGGGTGATGGCCGCAAAAGCCGAAGCTCCCTGGGCGCCGAGCACGATCAAGTCCGCTTGCTGCGCTCGAGCCTGGAAAAGCAATTCCTCGGTCGGATCGCCGGGCACGACGATCGCCTGCACAGAAAGCCTTCCCCGCTGTTCCGCCGGAATCAGCGCCAGCAGGTCGGTTTCAAGCTCCTCAATGGTGCGGCCGGCGAGAACCTCGTGGGCCTCCTGCGGCTTGATGACATGCTGCAGCACCAGCCTGGCGTTGTGTTGCGCGGCAAGTTCCGCGCCAAACCCGGCCACAACATAACTGGTGTCCATCAGGCTGAGGGCGCAAAGAACGGTTTTGGTGGCGAAATTGCGGTAGCTTCCATCGACCACATCAGGGCCCACGATGCACACCGGAACAGTCGCGGTTCGCAGCACTGCTTCCGCAACCGACCCGACCAGCAGTTTGCCGATCGGCCCCGGACGAGTGGGTGCCCATCACGATGCGATCGATTTCCCGTTCCTGGCGTGTACGCAAGAATCTGGTCGGCGGCCAATCCCGGCCGCACCACCACCTCGCAGCGCAGGCCGGCGGCCCGGGCTCGTTCCGCCAGCGGTTCAAGATGTTTCATTTCCGCGCGCGCGGCGGCGGCGTAATCGTAATAGCGAATCCCCGAGGTTTCGGAAGCCGCCACCACGAGCGTGTCATAGGCGTGAAAAAGGATGAGATCCGCCCCAAACTCCGATGCTTGCGCGAGCGCGAAGGCGAATGCCTTCTCGTTCGCAGGGATTTCTGAGGCGAACAGGATGGTTGACGGCTTACTCCAACCCGGCTTCAAGGTGGTTGCCATGGGAACCTCCTGGCGGTGCGGAGAATTAGAAGCGTGACAGGTCTGGGATGACTTACGGTGATTAAGGACACGTCTGTCGGTGATCTGAATCACCCAGGGCGGGCGGTGGTGTAACCACTCTACGAGGCAATCATGTCGGAAATTGTTGCCTCGTGTTCAGAAAATAGCAGAGTATTTGATTTCCGCAACGTCAATTTCCGACGAAGTGACGCCAATCACAGCGGGAGCGCCTTCGGGCCTGCTTTTCTTAGGACAGCATCGCGGTTTTCCCCTCTCTTTGATTGATCTCCCGGGCAAGGTTTTATTTTCCCGGATCAGGTTGGCCGCGATTCGCACGGAGGCCCTCATGCAGCCGATGCACAGCATTCCCGCCCGCGGCGGGTTGAATTTCGACGAAACCCCGTTCTTGGCCATCTGGGAAGTCACGCAGTCCTGTGACCTGGCCTGCAAGCATTGCCGCGCCGCCGCCCAGCCCATCCCTCATCCCGACCAGCTCAGCACCGACGAAGGCAAAGCCCTGATCGATCAGATCGCCAACATGCAGGTCCCCATCTTCGTCTTCACCGGCGGCGACCCCCTCAAACGCCCGGATGTCTTTGACCTGATCCGCTATGCGGCCGAAAAGGGCGTCAAGGTCGCGGTCACCCCCAGTGCCACGCCCCTGCTCAGCCGGGAGGCCATTTTCAAGATGAAGGAGGCGGGCGTCGTCCGGCTCGGCATCTCGCTCGACGGCTCCAGCCCCGAGATTCACGACGCCTTCCGCGGATTGCCCGGGCGCCTGGGCGCGCACCATCCAGGCCATCGAGTGGGCCAACGAGGCCGGCATTCCCATCCAGGTGCACTCCACCATCAGCCGCCACAACGCCGCCGATCTCGACAACCTCTGCGCCTTGTTTGAAAAGCTCGCCATCGTCATGTGGAACGTCTTTTTCCTCGTTCCCGTCGGACGCGGGCAACTGGGCGACCTCCTCTCCGGCGAAGAATTCGAGCAGGTCTTCGGGAAAATCTACGAGCTGTCCCACCGCGTCAGCTTCCAGATCAAGACCACCGAGGCCATGCACTACCGCCGTTATCTCCTTCAGCACAACCTCGAAGAACGCCGCATGGGGCATGGAACCGGACACGGTTCGGGCCACCCGCATGCCGCGGCCGAGTACGAGCCCGGCGCCCCGACCGCCGACGCCCAGAGCCGCACCCGCGGTTGGGCCACCCGGCGCGTCAACGACGGCAAGGGCTTCATGTTCATCTCCCACGTGGGCAACGTCTATCCCAGCGGATTCCTGCCCATCCACGCCGGCAACATCCGCGAGACGCCCCTGGCTGACATCTACCGCAACGCCCCCATCTTCAAGGCCCTTCGCGACACCAGCCGTCTCGAAGGCAAATGCGGCGCCTGCGAATACAAGGAAGTCTGCGGCGGTTCGCGCGCCCGGGCCTACGCCGTCACCGGCGACCCGCTGGCGCAGGAGCCCTGCTGCATCTATCAGCCCCGAAACTGGCAGCCCAGCCAGCCCGGCGAGCAGCCGGCAGTCTGTCAGCCGGAGCACTCCGCCACCCTCGTCACGTTGTAGGCGTCGCCGACCGTCGCGGCGAGAAAACCAGTGTTTTCCCTAGGTGCATTCGGGGAACTTCTGGGGCTAGGCTTCCACTAGGTCCATCTTGTGCGACTTCTGGGCCTGCCCCGTGAGAAATCTATGTACGTCCCAGCTCTGCTTGAAAGAGTGCGTCTCAGGGGTCGGGACGGCGTTTTCCTCGTGACCCGCGTGGATCACGCGGAGAGCGTCGCCGACCTGTTGCCGTTCACTCATGCCGAACTCGCCAAAGCGGGAGTTCCTTTCGGAATGCTCGAACCTTCGGAGTGCGCGAGCCCGGCCATGTTGAGGCCGCTGCCTCGCTGACACCTGAGCTCGACGAAATTCGCCGTCTCACGACCGGCGCGCACGGCCGCGGCGGGTGCTTCGGGTGTCTTTACTGATCCGAACGATCCTGGCCTTTCCGCGTGGAGAAACCCGTCCAGGTTCGGCGATCACTATGGCGGGTCAGACCTCAAGACACTAACGTCACACTCTTCCATCCATTGGGCCTGTTGCCACGCTTATACTGAGGTTGCGTGAGTCCGAGTCAGGCGGCCGGATTCTCTTCCCGCGCAGGCGCGGATTCGATCGTCGAGCCCTGTTTCGGTGGCTTCCTCCAACCGCCATATCCACGTACGACTGCACACTTAGAGGTTGAATCGGATGCGGACGGCAATCATCGGCGGCGGCATTGCGGGCCTGGCGGCTGCCTATGAGCTCGAGCGGGCGCGTGCGGCGGACCCCCTGGTCCAGTACACCCTGTTCGAGGCCCGCGAGAGGCTCGGCGGCGCACTGGCCAGCGAGACGGTCCAGGGCACGGTTCTGGAGCGTGGCCCGGACTCCTTCCTCACCGAGAAGCCGGCGGCATCCACGCTGTGCCGCGAACTGGGGCTCGGCCCCGACCTGCTCCCGTCAAACGATGCGGATCGAAAAACCTACATCCTGGTAGGCAACCAGCTCGTTCCCCTTCCTGACGGGCTCATGTTCCTGGTGCCCACGAAGCTTGTTCCCACGGCCCTTTCGCCGTTGTTCAGCTTCCCCACCAAGGCGCGCATGGCGCTCGAGCTGCTCATCCCGCCGCGCCGCAAGCGCAACACGGATGAGTCCGTGGCCAGCCTGGTGACCCGGCACTTCGGCACCGAAGCTGTGGACCGGCTCGCCGACCCGCTCCTCTCCGGCATTTATGGCGGCGACGCGGCGCAGCTGAGCGCCAAGACCGTGCTGCCCCGGCTGGTGGAAATGGAAACCCAGTACGGCTCCCTCACCCGCGGAATGCTGGCCGCTCACCGCAAAATGCGCGCCAGGGCTGCCGCCAACGGCCATGGCGACCCCGCCGCACGCCCCGTCTTCACCACCCTTCGCGGCGGCATGCAGCAGCTCGTGGACGCGATTCGCGCCCGGTTGGATTGGGCGGCAGTCCGGCTTTCCACCCCTGTGAACGCCCTCGAACGCGCCCCCAACGGCTGGATGGTCCACTCCCTCGGTACCGCGGAGTTCTACGATTCCGTGATCGTGGCGTCGCCGGCCTGGGCCGCCGGAGTGCTGCTGGCTCCCGTCGACGCGGTGCTCAGCGAACAACTGGGCGGCATTCCTTACTCGTCGTCGATTACCGTCAACCTCATCTACGACGAGGATGCGCTGGGCAAGCTTCCCGAGGGCTTCGGCTTCCTGGTTCCGGCCAGCGAGCGCCGCTCGCTTGCTGGCCTGCACCTTCGCGCACCGCAAATTTCTCGGGCGCACCGCCCCAGGCAAGGCCGTGATCCGCGCCTTCCTCGGCGGCATGCGCAACGAAGCCCTGCTGGCCGAGAACGACAACGCGCTGGTAGCCATCGTTCGTCATGAGCTGATCGACATCCTCGGCGAAACCGTGGTCGGGATCGGGCTCGACCCGGAGTACACCCAGGTGACCCGCTGGCGGAGGGCCATGGCCCAGTACGCCGTGGGCCATCAGGAACGAATGGAGCGGATCAGCGAGCGCGTGGCGGCCCTTCCCGGACTCCGCCTCGCCGGCAATGCCTATGACGGCATCGGCATTTCCGATTGCATCCGGCTCGGCCGCAAGGCCGCAGTGGAGTTGGTGAGCGGCGCAGTGGGAGCGGCCAGCGCTTAGCTCTCAGCCCACTGCAGCTGTCATCCTGAACGGAGTCCGCCACGTCGGACGAAGTCGAAGGACCTGCGGTTCAGGCTCTCCGATGTGTCCGATGATCCTCGGATTCACCACACTCGCTAATAGCTGGAAGCCCGAATCCTTCGCGGGTCCTCGAACAGCCGCGCCGTCACCACGCCAAACAGAAAACCCCCGATATGGGCGAGGTACGCAACCCCGCCGGTCTTGACCTGCGCGACCATCCCGAAGTTGAACAGCTGGGTCAAAAACCAGAAGCCAATCAGGACGGCTGCGGGAATGAAAGTAACGCGGAAAAAGATAAAGAGGAAGAGCACGGTGCGGATGCGATCGCGCGGATAGGTGATGATGAATGCTCCCATCACCGCCGCGATGGCGCCGCTCGCACCCAGCGCGGGGATCCTGGAAGAAGGATCGCCCAGGA
Source organism: uncultured Acidobacteriota bacterium (assembly GCA_963812485.1). Classification (GTDB taxonomy): domain Bacteria; phylum Acidobacteriota; class Terriglobia; order Terriglobales; family Acidobacteriaceae; genus Telmatobacter. The sequence goes on along the minus strand of CAWEVD010000019.1, from coordinate 546,940 downwards.
TCTGGGCCAGCATCGCCACAAAGCCTCCGGCCAGGTAGAAGAAGGCAAACCGCACCCCGCCCATCGCATCTTCGATCTCGCGGCCAAAGGCCCAGAGATAGATCATGTTGCCGATGATGTGCATCCAGCTCGCATGCATGAACATCGAGGTGAGCAACGTGATCCAGCCATGCCCATGAAGAACCCGCACGGGAATCGCCGACCACGCCCACACGAATGCGTCGCCGTACATCAGTTCCTTCAGGAACACGTAGACATTCAGGACGACGATGAGCGTGGTGACGACGGCAAAGCGGCGCGGGCGCCGCGAGGCATCGCCAAGCGGGATCAGGCCCCCCATTTACATTCCGCCTTTGCCCAGAAGGATGCCGATGCCATACGTGACCGCGCCTTCCACCGCGCCCACAACCGTCATCTCAAATCCCGAAGACCACCACGAACGCACCGTGATGAGGCTCTTGGCAGCGCCCACCGCAAAATGCGCCGCCAGCGAAACGATCGCGGCAGCAATGACCGCCGGCACGCCTTGCAGGAAGAAAAACGGAATGATGGGGATGATCGCTCCCACGGCCGTCGAGAGCGCGCCGGAACTCGCCGAGACCAGCGGATTCGAGAGCGCCTCTTCCGAAGCGCCCAGCCGTTCTCCGGCCAGCGCGCGCAGCATCTGCTCCGGGTCGCGCGCAATGTGGTCCACCACGTGGAAAGCGTCTTCCTCGGGCAAGCCCTTCACCTGGTAGTAGAGCGCCAGCAGTTCGCGGGCTTCGGCGCCGTTCATGCGGATGGCTTCCCGTTCCCGGGCCAGCTCCGCATGGTAGATTTCCTGTTCGCTCTTGGCGGCGAGATACGCCCCTGACCCCATCGACAGCGCACTGGCAACCATGCCCGAAAGGCCCGCCAGCAGCACGTACTTGGAATCGCCCGCCGTAGCGCCGGAAACGCCCGAAACGATGCCGAAGATCGCTCCCAGGCCGTCATTGACGCCGTAAATCGCATCGCCGATCCAGCTTCCCGCCTGCTTGCGTCCCTGGTTGCGCTTGGCCAGCAGCTCATCGAGCACCGCCTTGGGATCGACCTTGGGCGTGCCCGCCGGGGCCGAATAATGCCCGCGCAGCAGCGACCCCAGCTCGCGGTGATGGTCCTTCTCGTCTTCAATGACATGGTTCAGGATGTCGATGGAATCGTTGTCGCCCAGGTCCTTCAATTGCCGCCCGTAGTTGGCGATGTGGCGGCTCTCTTCAATCTCCAGCCGGCGCAGGGCCATGCGCACCCCGCCGGCCCGGTTGGCCAGCGAATTCGCCTCTCCGCCAGGGCTGCCCTTGTACACCGGCTCGGGACCGCCCAACTCCGCGATGCGCCCATGCCAGAGTGCGGCGTGCTCCCACTCCGCGCTGGCCAGGTGGCGCAGAACCTGCGCGCGCACCGGATCGGTGTCGCGGTCGGCCAGCGTCTGATAGGTGTGGTACCCCTCCATCTCCGCCTGCCAGTTGTTCTCCAGCGCGTCCAGAATCTTCTGTTTCCGGGCGCCGTTCAACACTTCCTTGGCCAATGGTTTCTCCTAGCTTTCCGTTGAGAATAGTCCAGTTTTCTAGCCTTAGTTTAGCCCCGCCGTGCTCCTCGCGTGTCTGTCACCTTCCCACACTCGCTGTTTCCCGTATAGTGTTGTGTGCAGCAAAAGCCGGGAGAAACCCGGCTGGCGGAAAAATGTCAGAATCCGCCCGGCATCCGTCCTGTGCCGACGACATCAAACAGCTGAGGACGCGCAATACGCCCATGCGGGCGAACTTCTTTGAAGGAATCGAGGGAACCATCTCTCATGGCCACGCGATCTACTCCGGCAACATCGAATGCCCCCAGCTACGTGGGACCGTTCATCACGGTCGCCATCCTCTTCTTCATCTTCGGGTTCATCACCAACCTGAACATGGCCATGGTCCCCCACCTGCGGTCCATCTTCGATCTGCCCTATGCGTGGGCCATGCTGGCCAATTCGGCCTTCTTCCTGGCCTACTTCGTCTTCTCCTCGCCAACTTCGAAACTCATCGAAACCATCGGCTATAAGCGCACCATGGTGGTGTCGCTCTTCATCCAGGTGGTGGGCTGCCTTTTGTTTGTCCCCGCCGCAAAGATGGTGAGTTTCCCGCTCTTTCTTACCGCAGTCTTCGTCGTGGGTGCGGGCGTTACCGCTTTGCAGACGGCGGTCAATCCTTACGTCGCCATCCTTGGACCCGAACACAGCGCCCCGGTTCGACTTACCCTCGCTCAAGCCCTGAACTCGCTGGGCGGCACCATCGCGCCTCTGGTTGCGGGCGCTTACATCCTCACCGATCCGGCCAGCCTGGCCAGCAAAGCAGCGATCGCCAATACGGTACGCGGACCCTATATCGCCATTGCGGCCGGTCTCCTGATCCTCGGGTTTGCCGTGATGTTCATGCACCTGCCCCACATCGTCCAGACCCAGGAGTTCCGGCCCGCCAAGGAAGGCGATCCGATCCTGAGCCGCAGCATCTGGAGCTACCGGCACACCGTGTTGGGGGCCGTGGGCATCTTCGTTTATGTGGGCGTGGAAGTAGGCCTGGCGTCGATCGCCGTGAATTACTTCAAGACCCAGGGCGTCGACAGCCTCAAAACCGCTTCCTTCCTGGTCTCGCTCTACTGGTTTGGCGCGCTCGTCGGCCGTCTTCTCGGCTCGTGGATTCTCACCAAGGTCAAGTCGGGCCTGCTCCTGGGCATCTTTGGATTCGCCGCCGCGTTCTTCCTGCTGGTTTCCATGTTCTCCTCCGGCCCCGTGTCCATCTGGAGCATCGTCATCTGCGGGTTCTTCAACTCCATCATGTTCCCCAACATCTTCGCGCTGGGCATCGCCGGCCTGGGACCGATGACCAGCAAGGGCTCGGGACTCATCATGACGGCGGTCGTGGGTGGTGCGGTCATTCCCCCCATGATCGGCAAAGCGGCCGACCTCATGGGCATTCAGCACGCCTTCGTGATTCCCGTTCTCTGTTACCTCTTCATCGCCTACTACGGGCTATGGGGATCCAAACCTACGCGGATTGTGCAAGCATAGGCTGGATTAGCTGTACAAACTGAAGGCCCTTCGGCAAGCCGAAGGGCCTTCGCACGTCCGTGCGGAAATCTTCAATCATCGGGGTGCCCCGTCCTGGCTCCGCTAGGGCGGGAACAGACGTATTCCGTGCCCCATCCTTTCCGCTTTTTTCTGCGGAAAGGGTGGGAGACAACGAATCTGGCCCATCAGCTATTCGGCTACATGGCTAACAAGCTGTCTTCAACGCTTCGACATCGCGTGCAGCTTGAGCACCGTATTCCAGTTTCGCCCAGTTCCCGGAACACCAATCGCCTTGTCCAGCGTCTTGCCGCTGAACTTCGTTTCCGCAGCCCCATCGGGAAGGTGCAGATACACCACGTCCCCCGCCAGGTGAAAGCGATCCCTCCGCGCCGGATATTTCGTGACAATTCCCTCCAGCGCGCCCTGTGCGCCCGCCGCGGCCGCCCCGCCAGAAAACCCACGTGCACCCTGGCCCCGTCCGCAGCCGCCTCTGCCGCAAACGGATTGCCGGCGATGATCCGCGACAGGTCCTCATGGGTTCGCACCATCACCTCCACCGGCGTCCCCATCAGCTTCTCCAGGCCGGCGGCAATCGCCGCCCTCACCTTCGCCGCGGATCCCGCGGCATCGAAGACCACATTGCCGCTCTGGATATACGTCTCCACGTTCTTGAATCCAAGCCCCTCCAGAACCTTGCGCAGATCAGCCATGGGAAGTTTTCCCGTGCCGCCGACATTCACGGCGCGCAGCAGGGCGACATAGGTGGGCATCGCGCCTCCGATCGGTCGCATCAGTGATCGTAACGAGTGTAGCACCGACCCTCCGTGCCCCATCCTTTCCCTTTGTTTCTGCGGAAAGGGTGGGAAGCCGCGAACCCCGGCCCGTGTCCCCGCCCGTTTACCGTGACTCGAAGTGTAGCCCGCCGCCCGCTGTCTGCTAAAGTCCCAGACAGGATGTCGACCGACACTCATTTCCTGCGGCTCTGGCGCTGGTTCACGCCCCATCGGCTGTTGAACCCCGCCTCTGGCCCATGGATCGGACTCCTCCGCCGTCTCTTTCCATCGCAGGAAGCCCGCCACCCCTTTGACCGTGCCCACCGTATCGACACCGGCGGCCTGATCTACGCCGACGGGCTATCCACCGGGCACGAGCACGACATGCACAGTTCCGGCTACTATGCCACTGCTCCATCGCTGTTTCGAGGCGCAATGGAGCACTGGAGCGCGACCCTCGAAGCATCGCCGTTCCGTCTCACCGATTACGCATTCATCGACATCGGTTGCGGCAAGGGACGCGTGGTGCTGCTGGCCTCCGAATATGCCTTTCGCGAAGTCGTCGGCGTCGAACTGAATCCGCAACTGGCATCGGTGGCCCGCCGCAATCTGCAATCGGTGGATGAGGCGGAAGCGCGCCTGCCGCAACGTCCGCATTGTTCAACAGGACGCTCTCTCCTTCACGCTGCCGGATGGCCCGGTGGTCCTCTTCTTCTTCAACTCGTTTGAAGAAGAAATGGTGCGCCTGTGGCTCGACAGGCTTGTCGAAGCCGCCGCAACTCGCCCCGCGCCCATCGACCTGATTTACATGCATCCGGAACATCACAAGGTGCTCGCCGCAATCCCGGGTATCCAGATACTCGCGGACACCGAGATCGCCTTCAGCCCCGGAGACGCGGCCGCGGACGCCTTCGGCGTGAGCATCGATCGCTGCACGATTTACCGGCTTCTAATTGATCCGTCCGGTGTCGAAAAGAATGCGTGCCCCAGGTCTCGTGGAGACCTGGGATGCGATGCCCAATTCGCGCTACGGATAAAATCCGGTGCAGTGTCCGCGCGAACGGAATCATGATCCAGTCCGCACCCGCGCCACCACCCGCTCGATGCCCAAACCGAAGGCGCGGCTCACGCTGCGCCTGTTCTGTTCCTGTTTCCTGTTCCCTGTTCCCTGTTCCCTATTCCCTGCTTTTTGCATAGTATTTCCCCGCCTCGGCGCACAATGAGATCAGGCCAAGATTGCACTTCGGGATTCTCTCTCTGGCGGTTGGCATTTTCTCGCGCGTTCAGAACCGTTATAAGCACCTAAAACCCCCCTTTAGAGCACTTATGAGACCCCTAAAAATGCTTCTAAGTCATTTTGTTTGAACGAGGTAGACACGGAAAAACAACCACCCCCCCCGGGGGGGCTGTGAAACTGTAAAACTGTAAACGCGAGCCCCCGGCTCAGAATGGTCTGGCTCGGAATGCCTAGGGATAAATCCGGTGCAGCGTCCGCGCAAACGGAATCGTTTCCCGCACGTGATCCAGCCCGCACACCCACGCCACCACCCGCTCGATGCCCATGCCGAAGCCCGCATGCGGCACGCTGCCGTAGCGGCGCAGGTCGAGATACCACTGGAACGCTTCCTTGGGCAGGCCGTGGTGCTCGATGCGCGCGTTGAGCAACTCGAAGCTCGACACGCGCTGCGACCCGCCGATCACTTCTCCGTAGCCCTCCGGCGCGAGCACGTCGACGCATAGCGCGAAGTTCGGATCCACCGGATCGGGCTCCATGTAGAACGCCTTCACCGCCGCCGGATAGCGATGCACCATCACCGGCCGATCGAATTGCGAGCTCAGCCATGTTTCATCCGGCGAGCCGAAGTCGTTGCCATACTCGAAGGGCTGCTCGAGTTCACCCTTGGCGTGGGCCTCGTTGAGCATCTTCACCGCTTCGTCGTAGCGCAGGCGCGGAAAGGGCGGCAGCACCGATTCCAGCTTCTTGGTGTCGCGCCCGATCACGGCGAGTTCGGCGCCGCGATTTTTCAGCACGCTCTGCACGATGTGCGAGATGTAGTTTTCCGCCAGTTCCATCAGGCCGTCGAGATCGCAATACGCCACCTCCGGCTCGACCATCCAGAACTCCGTCAGATGCCGGCGCGTCTTCGACTTCTCCGCTCGGAACGTCGGCCCGAAACTGTAGACCTTGCCCAGAGCGAGGGCCGTCGACTCGATATAAAGCTGGCCCGACTGCGTCAAGTACGCGGGATCGCCAAAATAGTCCACCGGAAACAGCGTCGAAGTTCCTTCGCAGGCGGCCGGCGTGAGAATGGGCGGATCGGTGCGAATAAAACCATTTGTGTCGAAGTACTCCGCCGCGGCCCGCATGATCTCCGCGCGGATGCGCAGGATGGCCGACTGGCGCGGCGACCGCACCCACAAATGACGGTGCTCCATCAGGAAATCGACGCCGTGTTCCTTGGGCGTGATGGGGTACGGATCGGACTCCGGGACGCGCTGCACCACCTGCACATCTTCGACGTCCAGCTCGAAGCCCCCGGGCGCCCGCTTGTCGGCGCGCACCTTTCCCGTGACGATGACCGAAGACTCCTGCGTCAGCCCCTTGAGCGCTTCGAACACCGGGGCCGGCACGCTCTTCACATGGGCCACGCCCTGCACCGTGCCGGTGCCGTCGCGAAAGATGGGAAACAACAGCTTGCCGCTTTCGCGGGAGTTATAGAGCCATCCGCGAATGGTGACGGACTGGCCTTCGTGCTGGCCGAGAGTATCGATGGTGGCGACGGGCGCGGCAGCCTTGGGAACTTCGGCAGTTGTTGCAGTCTCTTCGGGCATGATCAATTCCTGAAATGGCTAAGGTTCGAGGAGTCCCAGGCCAAATCGAGACCTGCGCCACCCCGCTGGACCTTTCAGGATAACGCTTGCCTCGCTGGCTGCATCCCGTCCGCTTGGTTTATCGTCCTATCCATATGGCAAATCAGGCAACGGTCCCCAAGCCCGGACAGGCAAGCGTCCCCCATCCCGCGCCCGAGGCGGAAGAGGTCTACCGCCGCTGGATCCAGTTCCTGGACGACGAATTCACCCGCCACCACCATCCTGAGCGCCGCTCCGAGATCGTCCGCGATCAGCTCTACCAGATCTACCTGGGCCGGCCCCACGGGGGCAAACTTAACCTGACCCTGACCAGCGAATTGCCGGGCAACGTGGTCAGCCTCTCCCTCGATCCGGAGAATGTGACCCTCGAGGCCGGGCATTTTGCCGACGTGGACCGTCAGAAGTTCAACGAGCGCAAGCCGCTTCTCTGGTTCTGGCAGATGTTCGACCGTTCCCCCATCGGCCTGAACCACTGGCTCGGCATGCGATTCCGCTGCATGCTCGGCCGCCACCTGTTCGAACAGATGGGATCGGGCGTGCGCATCTTCCATGGAGTCGACCTGACCTACGGATACAAGTTGAGGATCGGCGATGGAGTCACCATCCGGCAGCGCGCGCTTCTCAACGACCGCGGCGGCATCACCATCGGCAACAACGCGGTGATCGGGTCGTATGCGCGCGTCTACTCGCACACCCATTCTCCGGAAGAGTACGACAAGGTCACCCTGGTCCCAACGGAGATCGGGCCTCGCGCGCGCATCGGCAGCCACGCCATTGTGCTTGCCGGTACCAGGGTGGGCGAAGGCGAAATCGTGGGTACTTTCCCGGCCGACCGGGCGTGACTTCGATCCTGCTGAAGACCATGCCGCAACCGTGCTAACCTGAGGTTTCCAGCCAGGGGTGAACGTTGCAGCCAGGTAGCTTCGTCATAGCCGTCTTCGAATTCGTTCTGCTCATCTTTTCGCTAAGCGTGCATGAGTGCGCGCATGCATGGATGGCCTCGCGCCTGGGCGATCAGACCGCGCGCCTGCAGGGGCGGGTCACGCTCAATCCCATGTATCACGTCGATCCCTTCGGAACCCTTCTCTTCCCGGCCCTCATGATCTTCGGGCCTCTTCTGAGCGGCGGAGCCATGGGCGGATTCCTTTTCGGGTGGGCCAAGCCGACTCCCGTCATCACCCGCAACTTCAAGAAAATTGTGCGCGATGACACTCTCACCACCCTGGCCGGCCCGGTCTCGAATCTGTTTCTGGCGTTTTTGGGTTTCCTCGGTCTGGCCATGATCATCCTGGTCCAGGGGCACTTGCCCACCGGCCAGTCGATGGGATCCAACGTCGAGGCCCTCGGCCTGCTGTGCGAGCTGGCCATCAACGTCAATCTGGCCCTCTTTTTCTTCAACCTGCTGCCCCTGCCCCCGCTCGACGGCAGCCGCATCCTGCGTCATTTCCTGCCCTACAACGCCCTCAACGCCTACGACAAGATGGGCATGTTGAGCTTCGTGCTCATGATCTTTCTGGGCGGCCCGATTGTGCGTTTCCTCATGGGCCCGACGCTGGGCCTCGTGCGCATGGCGCTCAGAAGCCTGTGAACAGGCTTTGCCGCTCAGTATCGGCCCGTCCCTGGCCGGTACAATGAAGCGAGCCGTTTCCCTGAAGGTTTGAAGCCCGCAATTCGCTTTGAGAGACCTCCGATTTCGACGCCGATCATGACTGACCCTCTGAACCCATCGTCCCGCCCGCGCGTTTTGAGCGGCATGCGTCCCACCGGCAAGCTGCACCTCGGCAACTACATGGGTGCCCTGGCCAACTGGGTCAAGCTGCAGGACGACTACGAGTGCTACTTCTTCATCGCCGACTGGCATGCGCTGACCTCGGACTACGCCGACACCTCGCAGATCGTGCCCAACATCACCGACGTGATGCTCGACTACCTGGCCGCCGGGCTCGATCCCGCGCGCAGCGTTCTCTTTCAGCAGAGCAAGGTGCTTCAGCATGCCGAACTGCACTTGCTCCTCTCGATGATTACCCCGCTGGGTTGGCTGGAGCGCGTCCCGACCTACAAGGAACAGCAGGAAAATCTCAGTGGAAAAGATCTGAGCACTTACGGGTTCCTGGGCTATCCACTGCTGCAATCCGCCGACATCCTGATCTATCAGCCCCAGTTTGTGCCGGTAGGGCAGGACCAGGCGGCCCATGTTGAGCTGACCCGCGAAGTGGCCCGCCGCTTCAACCAGTTCTACAAGCTGGATGGCAGAGAAGTGCTGCCCGAACCAAAGGTGCTGCTGACCCCCTCTCCCAAGCTGCCCGGAACCGACGGCCGGAAGATGTCGAAGAGTTACGGCAACACCATCCTCATGACCGACCCGGAGCCGGTGGTCCGCAAGAAGCTGAAAACCATGGTCACCGACCCGGCCCGTGTGCGCCGGACCGACCCCGGCGACCCCGACAAGTGCCCCGTGGGCGATTTGCACAAAGTGTTCTCAACGCCCGACACACTGGCCAGGGTCTATGAAGGCTGCCGCTCCGCCGGGATCGGCTGTATCGAGTGCAAGGGCTGGGCCGCCGACGCCCTGGTGCAGGTGCTGAATCCGATCCAGGAGCGGCGCGCCCGTTATACCGAATCCGATGCGGCGGAAATCCTGGAAGACGGATCGAATCGTGCCCGCATCCGGGCCGAACAGACCATGGCCGAAGTGCGCGCCGCCATGCAGCTGACTTGCTGAAAGAGGAAGCAACGCTCCGTGCCCCATCCTTTCGCCTTACTTCTGGCGAAAGGGTGGGAGACCACAAACCCAAACAGCCCTCCCGAAAATCGCCCTTTTCGCTTGTTGGTAGACAATAGATTCTGGAAGCAGAGACACCATTGACCTCATCCTTCCCAAGCCTCGAAAACCGCACCCCGGCGAACCGGTCCAAGAGCCCGTTCCCACTGCGCCGCCAATCCATGAGCCTGGACCCGATCCGGCGCCGGTCGTTGACCCCACGCCTGGCCTTGATCCCGGCCCAATCCCGACCCCCACCCCGACGATCCGGACCCCGAACCCGACCGCGATCCGCATCCCGATCCGCCCCAGGGCCCGCCCGCCGGACCCGATCCGGATTCGGACGACTTGCCGCGCACCGATCCGCCCGCGACGCCGGATACCCCGCCCCTCAGGTTGCGGCGGCACCATCCGCAGTCGAGCCTCCTCTCCTCGTGTTGACCTCGAAGCCCGTCCCCGCCGAAAAACCGATCGCCAAACCATCCCCCAAGCCCCGGAAGCCCGAGCAAGAGGCGGAGCACTCCCCCTTCTCCGTCAGCGTGGGGCAGGTATACGATGGGCCGCTCGACCTGCTGCTCGACCTCATTCGCAAGCAGGACATCGACATCTACGACATCCCCATTGCCCGCATCACGGCCCAGTTCCTGGCTTATGTCAACCAGCTCAAGGCCGGCGACATGGACGTGGCCGGCGAGTTCATCTACACCGCCTCGTTGCTCATTCACATCAAGAGCAAGATGCTCCTGCCTCGCGCGCCCTCGGGACCGGAAGATGCCGCCGAGGATCCCCGCCGCGAATTGGTCGAACGCCTCCTCGAGCACGAACGCTTCAAGAATGCCGCCCAGATGCTGCAGCAGAAACAGATGCTCGAAGCCGCGACCTGGACCAACCCCGGACTGCGCGAATTCAAGGACGACGTGGCCGCCGAGCCGGAAATCGCCGCGGACACGGACGACCTCGTGCGCATCTTCCGCGACATCATCGAGCGGGCGCGCTCGCGCCCGACGTTCAACGTGCAGGATGACTCGGTGACGGTGGGGCAGATGATTCAATTTCTGGGCCGGCGCCTGGCCCTTGAAGACAGGCCCATCTCACTCCGCAAGCTGCTCAGTCATAGCAAGTCGGAGCGGGCGCTGGTGGCCATGTTCCTCGCCTTGCTGGAACTGGTCCGCCTTCAGGCCGTGCTTCTGCGCCAGGATCGCGCCTTCAGCGAGATCTTCATCAAAAAGCACTCCGGCTTTGACGCGGTGATGAATGAAGGCCTGGCCAACGCCCGTGGACGACTGGCGGTAGATTATAACTTTCGTTATACTTTACACGACGGGAGACCCCATGACCATGAAAACTAAGATCATTGCAATCGGAAACTCGGCAGGTATCATCCTGCCCAAGGAAGTGCTTGCCCGCCTGAGAGTGGAAAAGGGAGACACGATCAGCCTTACCGAAACACCGTATGGCGCCCACCTGACTCCTTACGATGACCAGTTCATGCGCAAATTGGAATCAACGGAGCGGGTCATGCACAAATACCGGGATGCGCTGCGTAAATTGGCGGAGTAATGCAGGAGCCGCTCTGGATGGACGCGGCTGACGCCGTGATTGCGCACGACCTTGAATTGGCGGCTCACGGGGGATCCACCGGAATCCGGGACCAGGGACTTCTGGAGTCCGCCTTGGCGCGTCCGAAGAACATATGGGCTTACGCAGAGTCGCCTCCATCTCTGCCCCGGCTCGCCGCCGCTTACGCCTTTGGAATTTCTTCGAACCATCCGTTCGTGGATGGCAACAAGCGGACTGCCCTGGTGGTGTCTTTTGCGTTTCTCGATGTGAACGGGCTCGAAGTCACGGCAAGCCAGGAAGATGCGTTTCTGACGATTCTGGGCCTGGCCGCGGGAGAAATCAGCGAAGACCAGCTTGCCGCCTGGTTTGAGCGCAATACTGCGCCTCGGTAACGCGGCTTCGGAGCTAAAACTCCGGCTACAGCGCCACGAAGCTCAGGCTGTCACGACCACTTGCCGCGAATCTGCCGCCGCCAGTGCGGGCGTCTTGGGCCTCATTTCGAGCGGGAGAGGGCTCTGCCTGGGTGACGAAATATGGACCGCCTGGGCCGGCTGCGGAAACACAAGCTCATGAATCCGCTCGTCGGAGAAGAACCAGCGGGAAGGAAGGGCTTCAATCGCGGCGTAGCCCGTCTCCGGAGAAATCCACTCATACTGTTCATAGAGCACTGGATCGCCCAGTCTTTCCGCCGATTCATGCATCCTCTGCGCGATCTCCGCCGGTGTCGCGAGATAAATGCGCGGCAACTGGTTCAGGGCGACCTCTTCAAACTGAACCAGGCAGTACACCGTGCGCGAGCTATGAATGTCGAGCCAGAGGTCGATGGCCCTCTGACCGTCGCTGAATTTACTGCCGATGTTTCCGGCCCTTTGGTATGACTGGGCCAGGCACCAGCGGCCATCCTCGCTCCCTTTCACAGCAATCTTCAACAGGTTGCCGCCTTTGGTCACCACCAGGTCATACCACGGCTTGTCGTGACCGGCCTGCATGAGCACGTCGAATCCGCAACGAGCGAATTGAGCGGCGGCGATCCCCAGGGCTCCGACAGTAATCGGCCACGAAATGGACTTGTTGGGTGCGGGGGCAAGAAGTGGCATGTGCTCTCTCCTCGGGTGGGCCAGGGCGCCAGTGCCGGTCGTAGCCCTTTTGCTCCTTCAGAACTCTGTCGGTATCTACGCCGATCATCGGCTGATGCGGCGAAAACAAGAGAGTAAGAGCCCTGAAATCCCATTAATAAAGTTATTTTCCTGAATGATCCGGCCCCGCCGGGATTAGCGTTTCCCAGCCGAAGCCTTGAATCCCTCCAGGAAAGAGAATTGTATCTTGTCAGGTTACAATGGTTATAAGAAATTCCACAAAGGTCGTATGTGCGATAAGTCACACCGCCTCGGACAGCGGAGAAACGCGTCCGCTGATCGGCTCGTCAACCAACGGATCAAGGCATTTCCCCTTCCCGCCAATTTATCTCCAATTCACATTTCTCGTGTATCGATTTATTGCCCGGGCTTTATTGTCTCCGCTCGCCGGGTACTGTTTCATTTCACCCCTGGAGTTTCCCGATGGCCGACTTCGCGACTTCGGTAGCCACTGCCCTCCCGGGGGCATCGCTGCTCGACAAGAAAATGAAGAAATCCCCCGCGTGGATCAGCGGCGTGATTGTCCTTGTAGCCCTCGTGGGCGGACTGTCGTTACGTCGGATTCCATATTGGCCAGGACCTGGGCAATGTAGCGCTGGGAAGCGTCTGGCCCTATCTGTTGCTGGGCACGGCGCTGCTGATCGCCCTGGGTTTCGAGTTTGTGAATGGCTTCCACGACACCGCCAACGCTGTGGCCACCGTAATCTACACCCACGCGCTCGAACCGAATATCGCCGTGGTCTGGTCCGGGCTTTGCAACCTCGCTGGCGTGCTTACATCCTCGGGCGCGGTGGCATTCACGATTATCACCCTGCTCCCGGTGGAACTCATCCTCAAGGTAAGCTCCGGCGCCGGATTCGCCATGGTGTTCGCGCTCCTGATCGCGGCCATCCTGTGGAATCTGGGCACGTGGTGGCTGGGCCTGCCCGCATCGAGCACCCACACCATGACCGGCTCCATCATTGGCGTCGGGCGTAGCCAACCAGCTGATGACCAACTCCGCCGCCGGAACTTCCGGCGTGGACTGGGAACAGGCGACCAAGGTTTTCAAGGTGCTTCTGATTTCCCCCCTGGTCGGCTTCGGGTGCGCATTCCTGCTGTTCCTGCTATCCAAGGCGTTCATCAAGTACCCGGAGCTGTATGAGGCCCCCAAGGACAACACTCCGCCGCCGTTCCCGATCCGCGCCCTGCTGGTTCTCACCTGCACCGGCGTCAGCTTTTTCCACGGCTCGAACGACGGCCAGAAGGGCATGGGCCTCATCATGCTCATCCTGATCGGCACCGTTCCCACCGCGTACGCCCTGAATCACGCCGTCAGCACCCACGACATCCAGGACTTCATTGCCGCATCCGAACGGGCGGTCTCGATCGTCGACGCGCATGTTGATAAGGAAGCGATCCTCGGCGCCGACCCGCGCGCCGAGCTGACCGACTACCTGCGCACCAAGAAGGTCCAGCCGGCCACCATGACCGCGCTGCGCGAACTGATTCGCGACCTCGAAGGCGACGTCAAGGCCTACGGCGACTACAAGAGCGTTCCGGCGAACCTGCAGACCAACGTTCGCAACGACATGTACGTCACCAGCGAAACGCTGCGCCTGATGGCCAAGTCCGACGCCAAGAGCAAAGCCGATAACAAGCCCACGATCTTCTCCTCCGACGACGACGCGGCCCTCGCCAATTACAAGAAATACGTCGACAAGGCCACCAAGTTCATCCCCTCCTGGGTCAAGGTGGCCGTGGCGCTGGCCCTGGGACTGGGCACCATGGTGGGCTGGAAGCGCATCGTGGTCACGGTAGGCGAGAAGATCGGCAAGGAGCACCTGACCTACGCGCAGGGCGCCACCGCCGAACTGGTCGCCATGGGCACGATCTTTGCCGCGGATAACTTTGGATTGCCCGTCAGTACCACCCACGTCCTCAGTTCGGGCGTGGCGGGCACGATGGCCGCCAACAAGAGCGGCCTGCAATTCTCCACCATCCGGAACATCGCGGCCGCCTGGGTATTCACGCTGCCCGCCGCGGCCATCCTGTCGGGCCTGCTGTTTGCCCTGTTCCGCACCTTTTCCGAATGAAGAAAGCCGAACCCGAAGGGAAGAGGGCGTCCGCGATCTGCGGACGCCCTCTTTTCTCTCGTGCCGTTTGCACCACTCAATCCATCGCGTGGGGCCGCGCACGCCCAGCCCGCTTCCGTTACCATACTGGAGGTGCCTGTTGCTGAATGAGCCTGAAAGCCAAGCTGGAAGCCGTGATTTACGCCGCCGAAGAGCCGGTCACATTGAACCAGCTCGCCGCCTTGTTTGCCGCCGATGCCCTGGAGTGGAAAGCGGCCCAGGAAGCCGCTGCCGCGGAGCAGACCGCGGAAGTCGCGGGGGTTGCTCCAAACGCATCTGAGCCGCTGCCCTTTCTCGCAGAAGGCCTCGAATACCTGGGATTGGCTGACACGCCCGACGTGTATGCCAACAATCGGGCCGAAACCAGTCATGCGGCCGACGGCGCCACCGAACCGGAGGTCGCCTCCGGCTCTGTAACCACCGCCCCGCAACCCGAGAACCCGCCAGCCCCTTCCGGCGAGGTTGTTTCGATAGACCAGGACGCGGCCTACCCTTCCATCGTGGTGAAAGAGGCCGCGCCACCGGAGGGTTTGGAGGCTATTCCATCGCCCGCCGACGTCGAGGCTGAATCGAGGCGGCTTGCCCGGCAACGGGATCGCGAAGTCAAGGCGGTCTTGCAGCAGCTTCTGGATGAGCTCGTCGCCAGCTACTCGGCCGATGGGCGCGGGGTGGAGATTCGCGAAATTGCGGGCGGCTATCGCATGGCGACCAAGCCGCAATGCCACGATGCGGTGCGCCTCTTTGTGAAGAGTCTCAAGCCGCCCCTCAAGCTGTCGCTGCCCGCGCTCGAAACCCTGGCCGTGATTGCCTACAAGCAGCCGGTGACCGCTCCCGAGGTGAACGAAATCCGCGGTGTCGAATCGGCCGGAGTGCTGGGTTCGCTTCTGGCGCGCAAACTGATCGCCACCGCCGGCCGCAAGCAGGTCATCGGCCGCCCCATCCTCTACAAGACCACCCGGGAATTCCTGCTCCGCTTCGGGCTCAACGACGTGTCCGAGCTCCCCTCCATGGAGGAGTTCGAGAAAATGGCCACGGAATTGGAGATGGAGCCCGAGGTTGTCGAAGCCGACAAGGCCGAGCAGGACGAAGAGGCTCTATCTGAAAGCGCCGACCCGGAAAACGGGCAACCGGATCTTGAGTCCGATTCGCCCAGCGGAGAAGAACTGCGCGGCGGCTGAAAGCGCAGAAGTCTCCGATACGATTGCTCAAGAAAGTTCCGTTGAACCGCCCGAGGGCCAGGTGCTTGAGAAAGCGCCTGCGGATGCGATGACACCCATCACGGCCGACCCGGAGTCCACGCGGAATCTCTCCGAGCCTGCATCCTCCGATTCCCACCAGACGGCAGAAACCGAGGCGTCCCATGCCGAAGAAATCCAGAAAGAATCCTGAGCCGAAACCGACCGAGACTCTGGAACTGATTCCGATCGAGCATCCAGAGCCGAAGACAGCAGAGAAGCCGGCGCCGAAACCGCGAAAAAAGACTGCGCGGAAAGCGCCCGCGCGTAGCTGATTCCGTCCCTGCCGACGCCCCCAAACGCGAAACGGGCGATCCCGAATTGACTGTTCGATCCGCCGACGTCAGCCCGGACGCGGTTGCCGATGCTCATATCCAGGCCGAAACGGAAGCCCAAGCTGCCGCTGCCGATACCTTCGAACAGGCCTTTGAAGAAAGCGAGCCGCATCCCGTCCTTGAGGCAGTTTCCGTCGATCTCGATGAAGTGGCGCCGGAATCCACTCCGATAGAACCGCACGGGGAGCAGGAAGATGCGGACGAAGAGGCCGTGCTTCACGCCCGAGCCGCGCCCGCCGGCCAAACTCGAGCGGCTCCAGAAAATCCTCTCGCAGGCCGGCATCGCCAGCCGGCGTCACGCCGAGGAGATGATTACGGAGGGCCGGGTGCAGGTCAACGGCAAGGTCATCACCGAGCTTGGTTCCAAAGCCGACGCCGGCCGCGACCACATCCGCGTGGACGGAAAGCTGCTTCAGGGAGCGGAGCGGCTCCGTTACTTCGTGCTCAATAAGCCCAAGGGCTATGTGACCACGGTCAGCGATCCGGAAGGCAGGCCGACCGTGATCCAGATCTTTTCAAAAATGAGCGAACGCCTTTACCCCGTGGGTCGCCTGGATTACCTGAGCGAAGGCCTGCTGCTGGTCACCAACGATGGCGACCTTGCCAACAAGCTGACCAAGGCGGCGACGGGCGTCGAGAAGACCTACCTGGTAAAAGTAAGCGGCCAGCCAACGGAGGAAGAGCTCGACCGGCTTCGCGAAGGCGTGGGCATCGATCGCACCAGGCCGGGCGAGGGTCGAGTGCAGACTGCGCCCGCCAGCATCCGCCAGGTCCGCCAGGGCGACAACCCGTGGTACGAAGTAGTGCTGATCGAAGGCCGCAACCGCGAACTCCGTAAGATGTTCGAGGAGATCGGCCATTTTGTCGAGAAGATCCGCCGGGTGGGATACGGGCCGCTGGTGCTGGACCAGGAACCCGGACAGTTCCGGGAACTTGCGCCGGATGAGCTCGCCCGTCTTCGCCAGGCTGCAGAAGGAAAGTGGCGCCGGCCGAAGGCAAAAATGGCTGGCCGCCGCGATGTTGCCGAACGTGGAGAGTTGCCAACAGTGGTGCCGCAGCCCAGTCGTCCACGACCCGTGGCGCCGCTTGAAAGTCGTACGCCGGGTGCCGCCGCTTCGCGACCCTACCCACCGAAAAAGCCGTTCGGCCCCTCGTTCGATCGGGAACAACCCCGGCCTTTCCGTCCCACTCGCCCACCTGGCAAAGAATTCGGTCCTGCCAGAGGACCCGCCGGTGCCGCCGGGAGGACTTTTGGCCCACCGAAACCCGGAATGGGCGAATTCGTGCCACGGACGGCGAACGCCGGCACAAGAGGTCCTGCGAAGTTCGGCGCCGGACGCCCGGCGTGGAAGAAAGAGGACCGCAGTCCCCGCCCGCCGGCATCATCCAGTTCGGTTGGCGGAAGTAGAGACCGCGGTGCAGGGTATCGCGCCGGGCAGACCTCGTCGAGGCCGGCCCCGGGTCGACAGGGACCGTCTGACCGATTCCGCCCTGCCGCTGGCCGCACCGGTGAAGGCCGCGCATTTGGCGCCAAACCGGCCTGGAAGAAGAGCGAAGGCGGCGATCGTCCGAGATTCGATAAAGGCGGATCAGGCACCCGGGCAAGCAATCGGCCCCGATTCGAAACGCCCGGATTTGAAACGCCAAGACCGGCGCCCTCACGGCCCGCTCAACTCAGGCCAGCGGATTCGCGGGGCGATCGACCGCGATTTGAGCGGGCCGGCGGCACGCGTCCGCCTCAAGGGTTCGGCCGCTCCGGACCGCGTTCTTCCTCTTCAGCCCGTCCTGCCCGCAGTGAGGGCATGGCCCGCCCCTTCACAACCAGCACCGGCAAACCGCGCGCCGGCGGGGCGCGGCCGAGCAGTAAGCCAGGCAAGCCCACCGGGCGCCCGTACGGCGGAACGCGGTCAGGCACCGAGGGCGCCTCAGGAGCTCGGCCAGCCGCGAAATCTGGTTGGAAGCCCAAGCCAAATTATGGAGGCACGGGCAGACCGGCGTCAGGCAGCGGCAAGCGTCCGCCGTCGAAGAGCGCTCCGCGCGGCGCCGGCGGACGGTCTGGCCCGCGTCCGGGCGGAAAGCGCTACTAAAACAAGCTTGGGGCGTCCGTGGGTTTGTTGACGTTACGCTCCAAAATAAAGGCGATCATTCTGAAGAGTTGTATCTCTGCAATTGCACCCTGAAAACGTTAGCCAAATCCTGATCTTGAGGCATCCCTGCGCAACTTTCTTGCCTCTACGCGAACGTAGAGGAAAGTTGTCTCTTCATCTATTCATTCATACCCGAGGAGCAGTTGCTGTGAGAGTTCTCATGATTGGAGCGACCGGCAAGTATGCAGGCCACGTGTTGTCGGAGCTCAAGAAAAAAGGAGTGAAAGTCAGGGCGCTGGTTCGCAATCGCGAGAGCGAACGAATAGCGCGCGAGCGTGGAGCAGACGAAACCGCCCTTGGCGATCTCCAGGACGCTCGCGGGCTGATCTCCGCCGCGGTCGGCGCCGACGGCGTGTTCCACATCGGACCGGCTTTTGCACCCCGTGAATCGGACATGGGGGTCACCATGGTAGAAGCCGCCAAGGCGGCCGGCGTCTCCAAGTTTGTTTTTTCCAGCGTCATTCATCCTTCCATATCCAAGCTGACCAACCACGCGTCCAAGCGCCCCGTCGAGGAGGCCGTCTACGAGGCCGGCATGACGTTTACGGTGCTCCAGCCCGCCATTTTCATGCAGACGATGGAGAGCGGCTGGCGGGAAGTCATCCGTACCGGAAAGTTTGCCCTGCCCTACTCTCGTCGGGTCAAGACATGCTACGTCGATTACCGCGATGTCGCCGAAATCGCGGCTGAGGCCTTCGTGACCGAAAAGTTCGACAATGGGACCTTCGAGCTGTGCGCGCCCGGCATGTTCAATCGCGTGGAGATCGCCGCCCTGATGAGCGAAGCTCTGGAACTGAAGATTGAAGCTGGTGAACTGTCGTTCGAGGTCTGGGCGGATGCAGCGGGGATTCCTGACGGCCCGGTCCGCGCCGGAATGAAACGCATGTGGGCCGATTACAACCAGCATGGTTTCCACGGCGGCAATGCCATCGTGCTCAAATCGTTGCTGGGCCGGGAACCGCGCAGTTTGAAGGAATTTTTCCACGAACTTGTGTTGCGCCAGACCAAGGCCGCCTGACGGATCCCGGACTTCCGGATCAAATTCGCTCAGAGTCGTGTACACTGCGACGGAACGTTTTTTCGTTACCGGCGCTGGGGATCGGCGCATCTCTAAGGCATGAACATGGAAAAAGCGACTTTTGGAGCAGGATGTTTCTGGGGCGTGGAGGCTGCGTTTGCGGCTCTTCCCGGCGTGACCTCAACGGCGGTCGGCTATGAGGGCGGTTCCTTCGAGCGGCCCTCCTACCAGGACGTTTGCACGGATCAGACCGGTCACGCCGAAGTGGTGGAACTGGAATTCGATCCGGAGAAGATCACCTACGAAAAGCTGCTTGATGCGTTCTTTGCGCTGCACGATCCCACCACGTTGAACCGGCAGGGTCCTGACTGGGGCACGCAATACCGTTCCGCCGTCTTCTTCCACTCCCCCGAACAGGAAGCGCAGGCCAAGGCCAAGATCGAACAGTTGACTGCGGAAGGGCGGTTCCAGCCCAAGCGCATTGTCACCAGGGTCGAGCCGGCGCAGACCTTCTGGCGCGCCGAAGAATACCACCAGCGCTACCTCGAGAAGCGGGGACTGGCCAGCTGCCACATCTGAGCCCCGGCGCCATCGCCCGACAGCATGGAACAGCCGGATTCTGGTCGATTCTGGCCGTTCCAGCTACGTCGGCATGACACGCTCGTCCTCATCTGCTCTAAACTTGAATGACCAATGAAGATCGCCGGACGAGCCGCCTTCTACTTACGATCCGTCGTTTGCTGGTTCGCGGTTCTTTGCGCCGGCGGTCTTCCCATGGCCCGGGCGGCCGCGGACCCGCCAGCCCCGGCAAATGCGTCGGGCAATCCGCGACGCTCGATCAGCCGTTCCGGCCACCATCCATGGAATTATTCAACTGGACGGTCCGTGGCGGTTTCAGATGGGCGACGATCCGCGGTGGGCCGATCCCTCGTTCGATGACTCAAGCTGGCCGACGGTCACGCTGGGGAAAACTCTCGCCGAGCAAGGATTCGAAACCTACGCCGGATATGCCTGGTATCGCCTGCGGGTCCAGCCGGAGCAATTCCGTTTTGGCAGTCGCTTGCCGGGAGTGCGCCCCTTCATCTGCTCGTGACCAGCCATTCGGTCGGGCAATTGGCTCGTCTACATCAACGGAGTGGAAGTAGGCCACACCCGGGGCATGACCGACAAGCCGACGATGTACGAGTCTCCTCCCTTCGAAGTCAGCATTCCCCAGGATGCCAACGGGCAGCCCGTGGTGCTGGCGATTCGAAGCTGGGCCGCTCCCGGCATCCCCATCACCCACGGCCTGCTGGAACGGGTTGAGGCGGGCGCGCGACGAGGATGTCGCAGACCGGCTCGAACTGGCCATCGCCCACAAATGGGATCAGCAGGTCATCGCGGAGATCATCCTCGCTTTTCTGTTCCTTGGCGTAGCCGTGCTGGGGGCGATCCTCTACATGGCGCAGCGCCATCATTCGGAATATCTCTGGCTGGCGCTGATGTGCCTGACGGTGGCAATCACGGGGGCCATTGAGGTTTCCCATTGGCTGGCCCATATATCCAGTTCCGTGTTCGACGTTCTCACTCTCTGGACCGGCCGGGTCTTCATGGCCGTGACGCTCGAATTCGTGCTTCGCTTCACCGCCACTGAAAAGCGCCAGTTGGTCCGATACTTTCAGGGATTTGCCCTGGTGCTGCCTTTCCTGTCACTGCTGGGCCTCCAGCAAGTGTATGAAGTGCTTTCGATCAGCGCGGAAGTCGCTTTCTGCGTGCTGGTCAGCATGCTGCTCTTCCGGGCCTGGCGGCACGGCCTGCGCGAGGCGGGGATCATGCTGCTGCCGTTTCTTCTGGCGGCTACCGCGGATTCGATCGATTCGATCCTCGAGTATCTTGCCTCCAGGCACTGGATCTCGGAACAAGCCATGCTCTGGCGCTTTCACCTGGGTCCCATTGAGATCGGAACCAGCCTGATTACCTATGGCGTGTTTCTGTCCAGCCTGCTCGCGGTGATCATTTACCGGTTTGTCAGCGTCAGCCAGGACGAGCAGCGGTCCAACGCGGAGATCGCGGCGGCCCGCAGCGTGCAGTCGATGCTGATTCCCACTGAGCTTCCCTCGAACAGCTACTTCGTGCTCGAGAGCGCCTATGTGCCGGTGAAAGGGGTTGGTGGCGATTTCTTCCAGGTACTGCCGGTGGACGACGGGTCCATCCTTATCGTGGTGGGAGACGTGAGCGGCAAGGGATTGCAGGCCGCCATGAACGCCAGCACGCTGGTGGGCGCGTTCCGCAATGAGCTGTCGCATGATCCCGCCACCATTCTCAAGCACCTCAATCACGTGATGCTCGGTGCCGCTTCCGGAATCGGTACAGGCAAGGACGCGGTGGCCAGCTTTGCCACCTGCCTGTGCGCGCGAATCTATCGCGATGGCACGATGGAAATCGCCAATGCCGGCCACTTGAGCCCCTACCGCGATGGCCGGGAAATGGACCTGCCTCCCGGCCTGCCCCTGGGCGTGATCCATGGCATGACGTACGAACAATGCACGTTCCATCTCGATCAGGGAGTCCGGCTGATCTTTCTCTCCGATGGCGTGGTCGAAGCGGCCAATCCCCAGGGCGAACTCTTCGGGTTTGAGCGCACCCAGCAAGTGAGCAACGAACCCGCCCGGTATATAGCGCAAACCGCCAAGCGCTTCGGGCAGAACGACGACATTACTGTCATCTCGGTATATGTGGCTTCGCGCGACGCCAGGCACGTCGAGGATTTGCAGCCGGCCTTCCAGCCCTAGTGCATTGTCTCCGAGGTTCGCTTGACGGTTGAAATGTCATCCTGAGTCGAAGATTGTTGCTTTTTTGCGCTAATCGTATCGAAGGAACTGTGGTTCGGCGCCTTCAATCTATGCAACTAACTTCTGGGACACACTACCAACATATCTTTCGCCGGCTCCACAATCGCGCTACACATTGATCGATTCGCCCAGCAACTGTTTCAAGGCCTGCACGTACTCGGTCAGCGCCTTGCGTCCCGCCTCGGTCATGCGGTAGAGGGTCTGCGGCTTGCGCTGCACAAACTTCTTTTCGACGGCCACATACCCTGCTTCTTCGAGCTTGGTGAGCTGCGCCCCCAGGTTGCCGTCGGTTGAGCCCGTCCGGGTCCGCAGCCAGGTGAATTCCGCTTCCTCCACGGTGGCCAAAAGCGAGAGCAGCGCGAGGCGCAGCTTGCCGTGAATCACGGGGTTCAAGTCAGGCAGCTCAGGCATGGGCTTCCTGGCTCTGCCGGCGCCGGCGGGATTCCAGAATCATTGCGTACGCGCCGAAGGCGATCTGGCAAAGAAACAGGGCGGCGAGGAACACTGCCGTGACCTGAGCCTGCGAGCCAAAGCACGCGGCGACCGACGTGACCCACCAGACCACCGCGCAGGCTATCTGCATTCTCCATTTCAGGATCATTCCCGACGCGCCATTGGCGATGGCGAGCACGGCGCCAACGATGGCCACAAATCCATGCTCGTCGATTCTCCCGCTGATGCTCAGCGCCGGGAAGAGCAGAAGCATGGAGATGGCCACCGAGATCCAGATGGACACAATGGCCCGGCCGACCGTCGTCCCCGGCTGCCCTTTGTCCTTTCTGAAGGCAATCACCATTGTGACCACGACGGCCGCAATCATGGTCACCGGCCACGCCAGACCGTTGCTGCCCCAGATAGCAAGTCGCTGGCCCAGGGCCACCCAGCCGATAGCCACGTAGTAGGCCACACCCCACAACAGAAATGTCCAGCCCCAGCTTTCGGTGCTCCGGCGGCCCTCGGCGATCATGCATTCGATCAGCGCCACCCGCTCTTTCAGTTCCTGCGTGCTCGTCTCTTCGTGCATTTCATTCTCCTTTTACTGTGTCGATTGCGCGCCCCTCGTTCCTGCCTGATCGAGGAATCTCGGGAACCCGGCTGTCTCGCTTTACGTAGAGTACTCTATAAAATAGAGTAAATGAAAGTCAAGCAGATTTTTCCGAGTTCAGGAATTCTTGTGGTCGGAACTGGTGCGGGGAATGGCTGGGGGCGCAGGAGACTTCCGAATACGAACGAGTGGCACCGTTGGGGTCGGCGACCGAGAACCCTTTCAAGTCGCGGGCAAAGCGGCTCCGCTGAGTCCGGCCCATCCGGTCAAGCGCGACACTAGGCCGCGTATCTCGAACGGGACGAATCGTCGTTGCAGAGGCTCGTATCAACGGCATCGCTGGAAAACAACCGCAACACATCGAGAAGTGCGCTCAGGTAGCCGTGAGCCCAATATCCACGTTCCTCGCTGCCTTCTTCCAGATGCTTCTGTTCCGTTGCACATTGCGGGGCTTTATGTAAGATCCACTCTCTAAGTTCTCTGCAACGATCTTCTATCCTGCGGAATTCAACGCTTTCATCCGACATTCGAACTTAGATGCAATCTCCCGGCAAATGCATCGAGCCATCCTTGCTCTGCCACGCTCGAGTCGTCCGACGGCTGTCCTCGCGTGCCGCTGCTAGAATCCTCTAGAGCCAAGCGCATGATGGTGAAAGCCCTCTATCCCGGCACGTTCGATCCTCCCACCAACGGACACATTGACCTGATTCAGCGCGGGGCGAAGATCTTTGGACATCTGGCCGTCGCCGTACTGAACAATCCGGGCAAGAATCCTCTGTTTACCGTGGCGGAGCGCGTGGAGATGCTGGAAGAGGTCGTGCGCCCGCTGGAGAACGTTTCGGTGGCCACCTTCGACGGGCTGATGGTGGAATTCGCGCGCCAACAGGGCGCCACCGCGGTGCTGCGCGGCATTCGCGCCATCTCCGACTACGAATACGAATTCCAGATGGCGCTGATGAACCGGCGCCTGGCCCCGGAGATCGAAACCGTGTTTCTGCAGCCGGCCGGGCGCTACTCGTTCATCAGCTCGCGCATGGTGAAGGAAGTAGTCAGCTTCGGCGGCGATGTGACCGGGCTGGTGCCGCACAATGTGCTCAAGCGCCTGCGGGGGCGCATGAACAAACCCTGAGACCCGGAACCTGCTCGCCACGGAGACGCAAACAGCCTGCCACCGGCCTGTGCCGAGATGGGGACAGACTGGATCTAGGCTGCCGCGTAGCGCCATGGTCACCACCACGCGGAAGCGCGCTTTGCCGCTCATCATGCGCTCGTAGGCGTCGGCAGCCTTTTCGAGCGGGTAGACCTCGGTCATGGGCTTGACGCCGGTGAGGGCGCTGAAGTTGAGCGTGTCTTCTGAATCCATGCCGGTGCCGGAAGGCCAGCCGGCAACCGTGCGCCGCCCCAGCAGCAGCGGAAAGGGATTGATGGTGATGGGCCCGTCGGGTGCGCCGACGACGATCAGCTTGCCGGCGGGAGCAAGGCCGTCGAGCGCCCATTCCAGGGCCTTGGCGCTGGTAAGCGTGGAGAGAATGATGTTGGCGCCGCCCAGCTTTTGCAGTTCCTTGGCCGGGTCCTGGGTGGTGCTGTCGATGTAGATGTGCGCGCCCAGTTGTTTGGCAAGCGGGCCCTTGTCCTGTCCTCGCGCGACCGCCACCGTACGATAGCCGCTCTTGGCCGCATATTGCACGGCCAGATGGCCGAGGCCGCCGATGCCGAGGATGACGACCGTGTCGCCGGTGCGCGCTCCGCTGTTGCGCAGGGCGTTGAAGGTGGTGATGCCGGCGCACAGCAGCGGTGCGGCGTCGACGTTGCCGAGGTCATCGGGGATCAGCGCAATGGCGTTGGCAGGGGCGACGACGTAGTCAGCATAGCCGCCGTCGTAGTCGATGCCCGGGATGAGCTGATTTTCGCAAAGGATAAAATCGCCGCGGCGGCAGGGATGGCAGTAGTTGCAATGGCCGCCGTGCCAGCCCAGACCGACGCGCTGGCCGGTCTTGAAGACCGGGACCTCAGGGCCAACGGCGTCGAGGACCCCGGCGATCTCGTGGCCCGGAACGCGAGGATATTGGATGCCGGGCCATATGCCCAGCTTGGTAAGCGAATCGCTGTGGCAAACACCGCAGGCCTGGACACGGATACGAACGTGCCCCGGACCCGGCTCGGGGAATTCGCGTTGGACAACCTGGAAGTCTCCGCCGGCGGCGGACACCTGCACTGCACGGCCAGTCACTGAAGGCATGGGGGAAGTTCTCCTGCGCGTTGGATGAAGGTTCCGGCAGCAGGGCGCCAAAATTTGAATTCGGAATTCGCGGGCCGCTGTTCGCGTCACGGGGCCGGTGGCGCGCGTTTGGCGTCAACCATGAGGCCGCCCGAATACACCTCGGCCCATCGCGAACGTCCGGGATCACACTGAAAGCGCACCCGCCGGTTCTCGTCGATTGCGTAGCTGAATCTTCCCTGGCGCGCAATAGCTCCGGCAACTCCCTGACCGCCGGGAATTCGAAAATGCAGCTTGCCGCCCTCGTTGAAGACTTCGATCGCGCCTTCGTCTGAGTCGTAGACTCCGGGAATGCACGCAAGTTCGGCATCAGGCGGAGGGATATCGCGAAGAACAACATCGGCGAGGCCCAGCACAGAGCGTGCGACGGCACCAGCCAATTCCGTGGGTGCGCCATCAGACGCCGTATTGATGAGAACCGCAATCGACAGCTTATCGTCGGGAAAAGTCTCGAGAGCGGTCGTGAATCCTCCGCCGCTTCCAGTGTGGCCAAAGACCGGGTGACCCTCCAGCAGCCCGATACGTGTTCCAAGGCCGTAATCGATGCTGGCGCCGTCGGCCAGCGCCGTGGGGGTTCTCATCGCCGCCAGGGAGTGCTTTGAAACCACGTGATCTTTGTTCAGTGCCATCTGCCACTTCAGCAGGTCGGTCGCGGTCGAACACACGCCGCCGCCGGCAAAGGGAAGCTTCCAGCTCATCTTGCCGGCAGGCATCAGCTTTCCTTTGACCACTTCGGATCCGGAAGCCAAATTGGGAACCGGAGTGCCTGCATCGCACAGGCTCGAGGACTGCATCTGCAGGGGCGCAAAAATGCGGTCATGCAGCAACGTTGCATAGGGCTGGTGCATGACATTCTCGGCGACCATGCCGGCGAGGTAGAAGCCGGAGTTGTTATATCGCCAGGAGGTGCCGGGATCGAAATCCGGCGGCGAATTTCGGATGAGCGCAAGAACCTGTTCGTGGGAAAGGTCGAGTTGCTCGTTCTTTTCAGCGTCGGGAAGGGAAGTGTAGCTGGGAATGCCCGAGGTGTGATTGAGCAACTGGCGCACAGTCACGTGTTTCCCGTGCACCGGCGCATCCGGGATATAGCGGGTGACATCCTCGTCGAGGCTGAGCTTGCCCTGATCGGCGAGTTGCAGCAGCACGCCGGCTTCGATGTTCTTGGAGATGGACGCGATATGGAAGACGGTTTCGCTCGTGACCGGAACGGAACGGGCAACATCGGCGAAGCCATAGCCGTGGGCGAACACCACCCGATCATTGCTCGCAAGCGCGATGGAAATACCCAGGACCGGTCGTTCCAGCGTCTTCTTCGCCATGGCGTCGACCAGCGCCACCCAGAGGGGGGTCTGCACAGGGGGCGCATTGCTCTCCACCGAAGGCGCAAGCAACATGCACCCGAGCAGGCAGACACATCCGCGGAAGAAGCCCGATCTCATCGCACCATCCTACAGTTTCGCGAGGAAGGATAACGGGTCTCGCGCGCGCGTAGAAGGTGCCCTGTCCTCCGCGAATTTATACTGGAACACGGCATGAGTGACTTTTTATCAGTCGATGAGCAGATGGATTTGCTGCACAAGGGCGCGGCGGAGATTATCCGCGAGAGCGACCTGCGCGAGCGCCTTGAAGACAGCCGCAAAACCGGGCGCCCGCTGCGCGTGAAGGCCGGATTCGATCCCACGGCTCCCGACCTGCACCTCGGCCACACCGTGCTGATGCGCAAGCTGCGCCACTTCCAGCAACTCGGCCACCAGGTCATTTTCCTGGTGGGCGATTTCACTTCGCTGATCGGCGACCCCACGGGCCGCAATGTTACCCGAAAGCCGCTCACCCGCGAGCAGATCGACGCCAACGCCGAGACCTACAAGCAGCAGGTGTTCAAGATTCTCGACGAGCAAGCGACCGAGGTGCGCTACAACTCCGAGTGGCTGGGAAAGCTGGGATACGAAGCCACCATCCGGCTGACGTCGCACTTCACGGTCTCGCAGATGCTGGAGCGCGACGAGTTTCACAAGCGCTTCCAGGCCGAGCAGCCCATCAGCCTGCACGAATTGCTCTACCCGGTGATGCAGGGATATGACTCGGTGGCCCTCGAATGCGACGTCGAACTGGGCGGCACCGATCAGAAGTTCAACCTGATGTGCGGCCGCGAGCTGCAGCGCCACTACGGGCAAAAGCCGCAGATCATCCTCATGACGCCCATCCTCGAGGGCCTCGACGGCGTGCAGAAGATGTCGAAATCCCTGGGCAACGCGATCGGCATCAACGAGCCGCCGGCGGAGATGTACGGCAAGCTGATGTCCATCTCCGATGAGCTCATGTGGAAGTACTGGATCTTTCTCACCGACCTGCGCCAGTCGCAGGTCGACGACCTGCGGGCCGAAGTTGCTGCCGGCGCCCACCATCCCATGGAGATCAAGAAGAAACTGGCGCGGACCATCACCGCCGGCTTTCATGGCGAAGCCGCGGCTGCGGCTGCGGACGAGAACTGGGCACGCATGTTCCAGCAGAAGGCCGAAAGCGAGGACCTCGAAGAGGTCCACATAGCCTACGCCGACGTGGCCGGCCCGCCGGGAGGAGATGGCGGTCTTCAGATCCGCCTGCCGAAGCTCCTGGTGCAATTGAATCTGGCCGCGAGCGGCGCCGAAGCCAACCGGAAAATCGCAGAGAAAGCCGTGAAGCTGGATGGCGACGTGGCAGCCAACGCGGTCTTTCCCATGGACGCGCTTCCGGCGCGCATCGTGGTTCGGCTTGGGAAGCGGGCCAAGGTTGCGATTGTGGGCGGGGTAGGCGAGGGCGCGTAGCGGAAAGGCGCAGGGAGGGCTGAGATCCCGTTCGGCTCTGAAGTCTAGGCTTGGAAATCCAGCTCCACCGGGTCAATCAGCGGAACCAGCCACTTGAGCAGCGCCTGGTGCATGGGATGGGTGGTGTAGGCGTCGGCCGCGGCCTTGTCAGTGAAAGTCATCAGCCCGCAGAACGTGTACCCCTGCCCGCGCGGCGACAGGTTCGGCC
Source organism: uncultured Acidobacteriota bacterium (assembly GCA_963812485.1). Lineage (GTDB taxonomy): Bacteria > Acidobacteriota > Terriglobia > Terriglobales > Acidobacteriaceae > Telmatobacter. The sequence goes on along the minus strand of CAWEVD010000019.1, from coordinate 518,760 downwards.
CCACATGTACATCGATCAATCCGAGGACGTGGCCGCGAAACGCCAGAATGTCCTGGGTGGCGCGGGCCTTGTCGGCCTCGGTGGCGTTGGGCTTCCAGCGGAACCCGAAGATGTGGATGAACATTTTTCTCTTTCCTTTGGACTAGCTTCCGAGTGCAAACGCACGCCCCGCTTCAAGCAGCTTCGCCACTGCTTCCGGCGAAACGGATTCGGTGTAGATGCGCATCAGCGGCTCGGTGCCGCTGGCGCGGAACAGGATCCAGGTCTCGGCGGCATTGGGTTTCCCCTTCGCTTCTCGCATGTCGAGATAAAACTTGACGCCGTCGAAGGTCTCCCGGCGAACGATGGCAATGCTTCCAAACGCAGGGTCGCCGGCGTTGAGCGTCATCGCCCGCGCAATGGCGGCTTTCTTCATGTCGTCGGGGATGTGCAAGTCGATGCGGCCATAGTGGTGTTCGCCGTACTCGGCCTGGAGATCGGCAACGAGCTGGCCCAGCGTCTTGCCTTCCTCGGCCATCACGTTGGCCAGCAGCAGCGCGTTCAGCAGGCCGTCGCGCTCGGGGAGATGGCGCTGGAAGCCGATGCCGCCCGACTCCTCGCCACCCATCAGGATTTCCCGCTCCAGCATCAGGTCGCAAACATACTTGAATCCGATGCCATGCTCAATCAGTTCCCGGCCGTACTTCTTGCAGATGCGATCGAGCATTTTCGTTGTGTTGAATGCCCGGGTCACAGCGCCCGGCCAGCCCTTGCGCCGCAGTACCCAGCTCAGCAGCACGGAGAAAATCTTGTGGGGATCAACGAAATTGCCATGCTCATCGGTAGCGCCGATGCGGTCGGCATCGCCGTCCGTGCACAGGCCCGCATCGCAGCGGTGCGCGACGACGGCTTCGCCCAGGGCCCGGATGTGAGGTTCGATCGGCTCCGGATTGATCCCCGGAAAGAGTGGATCGACGTTGCCTCGGATCTGCACGTGATCGACGCCGAGGCGAGTAAAAATATCGGAAAGGATAGTGCGCCCGGCGCCATACATCGAGTCGACTGCGAACTTCAGCCCCGAGCGGGCAATGAGGTCGAGGTCGGCGAAGCTCTCGATGGCTTTGAGATACGCGGGAAGGAAGTCGTACTCCTCGATCGCGGCGGGCTTTGCGGCCCGCACGACGGGCATGCCCAGAAAGGATTCGATTTCGGCGATGATCGACGGCTTGCCCGACCCGCCATACCAGGCTTTGTACTTGACCCCGTTCCATTGGGCGGGATTGTGCGAGGACGTGATCATGATGCCGCCCGCAGCGCCCAGCCCGCGAACGCCGTAGCTCAGGGCCGGCGTGGGCGTAATGTCGTTGGCCAGCAGCACCGGGATTCCTGTGGCTGCGACCACTTCGGCGCAGGCCCGGGCAAACGCCCTGGACCCAAAGCGCGTGTCATACCCGATGCAGAGGCCCTTGGCGGGATCTTCTTTGGCGTGGACGTAAGCAGCGATCGCTTCAGCCGCCGTGCGAACGTTCGCAAACGTAAAGTCGTCCGCGATCACCCCGCGCCAGCCGTCGGTTCCAAACTTGATCTGGGGATGGGACATCCTGGGTCTGACGTTCTCCTTGAAACGAGTCTAACCAAACAAATCAGGCGAGTTTCACGCGAGGGGACGATCTAGGCCCATTTGATGCGGAGTTGACCCTGCGGAAAAGGCGCTGGTTTTCCGTTATGGTTTCCAACACTAACCGCAGATAGCTCGGTTAGGATGGGGCGCCGAGCCTCAGGATCAGATCAATTCCGTGCGGATCATCTGCAGTTCCTTGACAATCTTCCCCACGTCCTGCGAATGGTCGCGATGCGCGATGAGCAGCGCGTCCTCCGTATCGACCACCACCAGGTTTTCGACCCCCACCAGCGCGACGAACTTCTTGGGGCTGTAAATGTAATTGTTTCCCGCCTCGATCGTCAGATGGCCATCGGTTTCCGCGACATTTCCGTCGCCGTCGCCGCGCAGCCTCGTCTCCACCTGGTACTCGTAGAGCGACGCCCACGAGCCAAGATCGTTCCAGCTGAATTCCGCTGGAAGACAGAAGAGCCGGGATTTGTGCTCGCCCTTGGCGGAACGCGGTTCGAGGACCGCGTAATCCACCGAAATGTTCTCGCACTTGGGATAGAACTCGCGAAAACACTCCTCGAATTCCGGTGTGCCGAAGGCAGACGCGACCTTCTCCAGCATGGGCGCAGTCTCGGGCAGATGTTCGCGGACTGCATCGGCGAGAGTTCGAGCCGACCACAGAAATATGCCCGAGTTCCAGTAATAATTGCCCGCGGCCACAAACTCTTCGGCCTTGAGTTGGTTCGGTTTTTCGGTGAAACGGCGCACCCGCAGGGCTGAATCGTCGGGCGTGAAGTCGCCGGTCTCAATGTACCCGTAGCCGGTTTCGGCGCGCGTGGGCTCTATCCCGAGAACCACCATGTTGTCCGCTGCCGCAGCCAGGGTGATGCCCTTCTGCAGGGCTTTGAGGAATCGGGGTTCGTCCGCAATCACGTGATCGGAAGGGAAGATACCGAGAACCGCGTCCGGGTTCTGGCGTTCGATGATAAATGCGGCCAGTCCGCAGGCAGGTGCGGTGTTGCGGGCGACGGGCTCGGAAACGATCTGCTCCGCAGGCACACCGCGTAGCTGGTCTGCAATTTCGTGGGCCAGATATTCGTTGGTGATCACCCATGTGTGATCGAGCCCAGCCAGTGGCTTGAGGCGCTCGACCGTCTGCTGGATCATGGAGCGCTCACCATCGAGTGCTAAAACCTGCTTGGCCCGGGCGCGACGGGAGCGGGGCCAGAAGCGGGTTCCGCTGCCTCCCGCAAGGATGACAGGACGAAAATCAATACGCTTCGACATGGAAGACACATCCTAAGTGACAAACACACGGTTTGAACAGTGACCGCAGATACATTCTTTTGGCGAATCCGGGGTTTTGTGCACAACTCCAGAGAAGCGTGCATCTTGCGAGTTGTCTCCGGGCATGGGCTTCTAGCGTTCAGGTCGATCTTGGGGAGGGATCGGCCCCCGGGGATACCCCACCTCTGGTTTTGCGATAGCGAAAGGCGTAAGGCCGGCTCGGGCCTCGCAAACAGCTCTAAACCAGCTGTTTGAGGAATTCTGCCATGCGGCGTGTACCCTCGTCGATGTTTTGTTTGGTGACCGGGTAGGAAAGACGAATGTGCTCTCCGGTGCCAAAGGCCTCGCCGGGCACCGCAACCACGTGGGCTTCGTGAAGCAGGCGGGTGGCTAGTTCGGTGGCCGTCTGGATGCCTCCCTTGCCCAGAAATGCCGAGATGTTCGGGTAAACGTAAAACGCGCCCTCGGGCCGGGTGCAGGTCACACCCGGAATCTCGGCCAGGCGGGCCAGCATGTAATCACGCAGATCGATGAATTCGGCGCGAAACTCCCGCACGCATTCCTGCGAGCCGTTCAGCGCGGCGATGGCGGCTTTCTGCACGACGCTCGAGGCGTTCGAGGTGGATTGGGACTGAAGCTTGCTGAGATTGGCGACGATCGCCTTGGAGGCCAGCGCAAAGCCCGCGCGCCAGCCGGTCATGGAATAGGTCTTGGACAGCGATCCGAGGATCACCAGGTGCTCCTTGGCCCAGGTGAAGGAGCCGCCGGAGACGGGTTTGCCCGCATAGTTCAGGTAGACATAACACTCGTCCAGAAGCAGAAAAATACCCCGGTCGTGGGCCAGGTGGACAATGCGTTCCAGGTCCTCGCCGGAGACGACCGAGCCGGCCGGGTTCGACGGAGAATTGAGAATAATGGCCTTGGTCCGCGGCGTAATCGCCTTCTCGATCGCATCAGCGGTGATGCGGAAGTTTTCCTGCTCGCTGGTTTCGAGGAAGACCACCTTGCCGCCCGCATACTGGATGATGTCTTTGAAGCTGACCCAGTAAGGAACGGGAAGGACGACCTCGTCTCCATGGTCCACCAGCACCTGGATGGCGTTGAACAGCGCCAGCTTGCCGCCCGTGGTGAAGATGGCCTCGTCGAGGCCGTAATCGGAGCCGAAATCGCAAGCGTGGCGCTGCACGATGGCCTTGCGCACGTCGGGAATGCCCGGCACCACGGTATAGCGGGTAAAGTTGGCTTCGATGGCCGCGATGGCCGCGTCCTTGATGTGGCGCGGGGTCGGAAAATGCGGCTCGCCGGCGCCAAAATCCACCAGGTTCGCCCCCTGGGCGCGCAGCTTGGCGGCCTCGGCGGCCACGGCCATGGTTGCGGAAACCTCAATCCGCCCGATGCGGGCGGCAAACACTTGCGAAGCGGCGGCTACACTCGTCGTCATAGCTTCTATCTTTGCAGATTTTCGAAGACGGCGAAACCCGTTTGCTCTGCGAAGCCCGAATCAGAAGCGGCGGGGCCAGGTTTGCCGAGGACTCGTCCCGCCTCAATCCTGCGACCTCGGGCTGAGATCGTTAAAATGACACGTAGCTTCGGAGCCGCGAAAGCGGGTTCGAATGCGGCCATCGTCCTGCAAACCGTCTCAAATTTGCCTGGAGGTCTTTTGCTCCGTTCCCCTTTGCTCCGATCAAGTATCGTCTCAGCCACTGTTTGTCTCGTACTGATTCCATGCGCGCTCGCCGCCGGCCGGCTCCCCGCCGCAGCCCAGGCCCCTCCCGCCTCCGCTCTCGAGAATTTCACCGGCGAATACACCGATCCGGCGGAGCCGGATACACCGCTAAGTTTTTATGTCCAGAATGGGCGGCTCGTGTCTGAGTCCGATCGAAACGTGCCGGCTGAACTCACCCAGACGGGAACGACGGAGTTCGCGGTGCCGGGATCGAGGGTCACCTTTCGCTTCAACGTCGATGGGGGTGGGCGCGCAATCAGCGTGGTGGGATCGTTTGAGCCGGAGATCACCTATCGCCGCACCGGGGACCCCGTGCGTCATGTCTTTCACGACTATCAGCGGTCCGAGGCAATGATCCCGATGCGCGACGGCGTCAAGCTGCACGTCGTGATCCTGAAGCCTGCCGACATCGCCGTGCCCCTCCCGTTCCTCATCCAGCGGACACCGTACGGCGTAGACGGAACCACCCGGGCTTCGCTATTCCGCATGCGGCCGGAGTTGGCGCGCGCCGGCTACATCTATGTGGGAGAAGACATTCGGGGACGGTTTAAGAGCGAGGGCCAGTTTGTGATGAGCCGGCCCATGGCTGACCACCATGATCCCAAAGCCATCGACGAGAGCACCGACTCTTATGACACGGTGGAGTGGCTGCTCAAAAACGTCGCGGGCAACAACGGCCGCGCGGGTTTTATCGGCACCAGCTATCCAGGCTTCCTCGCCATGGAGGCGGGGATCGATCCCCACCCGGCCGTAAAGGCAATCTCGCCCCAGGCCCCCATGATCGACGTCTGGATGGGAGATGACTTCTTCCATAACGGCGCTTTCCGCCAGACCTACGGGTACGACTACGTTTACCGGATGGAGACCAGCAAAGAGTCCACCGAAGTGAGCTACGGCAAGGACAAATCCGGCAAGCCGCGCGACGGGTTCGACTACTTTCTCGAACGCGGCAGCTTTGCCGAGGATGTGAAGCGGTCGGGTTCGAAGGTGCTGCCGACCTGGAAGCTGTTCCTCGAGCATCCCGCGTACGACCTGGTGTGGTCCTCCCGCGGCGTCCAGCACGATCTGAACGCGGTCGCCGTACCCACCCTCACCGTGGGCGGCTATTACGACCAGGAAGACATGTACGGGCCCCAGATCGAGTACGCGACGCTGGAGCCGCATGATGAAAAGCACGACAACTTTCTCGTGCTTGGCCCATGGAGGCATGGCTCCTGGTCGTTGTCGTCGCGCCACCTGGGCAACCTCGATTATGGCGAACCCATCGGCAACGAGTACCGCGGACAAATCGAGGCGAAGTTTTTCGCGCACTATCTGAAAGATGAATCCGGATTCGATCTTGAAGACGCCGCCAGTTTCCAGACCGGCTCAAATACATGGAAACGCTATGCGCACTTTCCGCCCAAAGAATCGGCGCCGACCAGCCTGCATCTCGAAGGCGACGGGAAGCTGGGTTGGAGCGACTCGCCCGCGTCGGCCAAAACCACGTACGTGAGCGATCCATCCAACCCCGTGCCCTATCGGCATCGGCCGATCCAGCCCACGTATTCCGACGGATCGCAGTGGTTTGACTGGCTTACCGAGGACCAGCGTTTTGTCACCGGCCGCCCGGATGTCGCGGTATGGAAGCTCCCCGTGCTCAGGAAGGACCTGGTGGTTACGGGTGAAGTTACCGCCGATATCTTCGCTTCCACGACAGGGACCGACAACGACATGGTGGTAAAGCTGATCGACGAGTACCCCGCCGATGATCCCGATGAGAAAATGCGCGGCTATCAGCTGATGACCAACGAGGAGATCTTTCGCGGCCGCTATCTCGACAGCTTCGCGCAGGGCCGGCCGCTGCGGGCAGGATCGGTGCGCGAATACCGCTACAGCCTGCACGATGTCGACCACGTCTTCAAGGCCGGCCATACGGTGATGGTGGAGATCCAGAGCACGTGGTTCCCGCTCTATGATCGCAACCCGCAGACCTTCGTGCCCAACATCATGACCGCCATGCCGGAAGACTACAAGCCGGCGACGATCACCATCTACTCCGACCCCGACCACGACTCAAACCTGCAGATGCCGCTGATGAATGCGTGCGATCATATCGAGTGCTTCTGAGCTAGAACTCTGACCGCGTGTTCACGTACCTCTCCGTGCCCCTCCTTTCGCCTTTTTTCTGGCGAAAGGGTGGGATAGCAGGACCTCGTCTCGCCCTTACGCAAAAAATGCGCGCGCTTTTGCATTTTCTTTGTACTGGTTTTGCCACAATAGAAGTGGAAGAGAGGATCGAAGGGCCGACTCATGCAGAACCCAGGGTACCGAAAGCAATTCCGTTTCGTTCTGAACGCTTCAGGCCCAGCAAAACCCCCCTTTAAAACCGTTTATATTTGCGTGACGGTGCCCATATCCTCATTATCTTCAGCAGCTTGCAGGGAAAATATCGAGCCGGAATGGGTATTCTCCCCCCGGTAGCCCCTGTGAAACTGTGTAACTGTACGACTCAAGCCTTCAAACGTTGTGAGAAATCCAGACTTCGTTAGCTCGCCTATTGCACGGAAAAGGAGACGCTGGATTGATGAAGAGTATTGTAACTGCCGTCGAGATCGACGACGGTAAGGGTGTGAGATCCGGGCGCAAGGTTGAAGTACTGGTTCACGTCTGACCCGGCATACTGGCCCAGCTTGACGCCGTTATCCCAGACCTGCATCTGACTTACCGGGACTGACTCACTCGCATGAGCAACGACGTGAACGGTGGACATGTTGATAACTTCATTCGGCGTGGGCGACAGGATTTGCAACCCGTTGACCGATGGCTGCACGGTGTAAGTTACAGATGCCTCATGGATATCTCGATAGGATGAGTCGAGGTCGAGCACCGTGGTTGTATGCTTGCCGGGCGACAGATCATAGACGGCATCGATTTGATCGCCATACACGCCGAGCTTGACGCCGTTGTCCCACACTTGCGTCTGGCTTACAGTCTTGCTCTCAGAGGCGCTCGCAATCAGGTGGACTGCGCCGACGATCAGTGGCTCCGCTTCCTGGAGTTGAGATCACGATGCTGTCGGATGAACCTCCAGAGGACGTACCCGACTTGAAGAAGTCTGCCATGGGCGCGGCATTTTGCGCGGCGCCTGGACAAGGGGACAGACCCATGGCCGCACACACCGTCTTCAGTACATTCTCGTTGTGATAAGTGATCGTCGACTGGTAACCGGGCTTCACGAGCGGACCGATCACGAGAGTCGCGGTGCGGCCACCGCATCCCACCGCAACGGTGTCCGAACAACGGCTATCTGTCGAGAGAGTGCCTTCATCCCAGACGATGAAGAGAATGCCATCGCCCCCGGGGCTGAACTCGGGCCGGGCAAGAATCGCCGGAACGTTGGTCTGCAGCCACTGATCCGCGGCCTGGAGGGTGCCGTTGTGAGCATCTTCGATCCGCATCCGGAGTGATGTAGGCATAGTTGACCGTGTTGCCGTGCGCGAAGTCCGTCGCCATCTGGGTGTAAGGCACACTGTTCTTGTCCTGCCCCGTGCCGGGGCAGACATCCGTAAAGTCGATCAGCGGATTGTGGCGGCGGTAGTAGGTATTGCCTGTACCTCCATAGAGTCCCTGAAAGCCGGCGGAGGGCATGTTGGACTGGTAAGACCTCCAGGTGTAGCCCTGCTTCAGGAGTTCGCGGACGACGTTGTCGTCGGCATGGTTGCATGAAACCGTATCGTTGTTCAGCTAACCGGCGCTCCGGCGACCAGCCACATCAATGCGGGCAGAGAACTGTGCTGATCGGAATAGAACTGGGTGGCCAGTCCATATTGGTGGATGAGCTGATTGTAATAAGGCATTTGCGAGTTGCCGACGACGTCTTCATAACTGTGATTCTCTTCGGTGATCATCCAGACGTGAGAGGATCGCGGAACGTTCTGTGCGATGCAGTTACTTACGACGAATAAGCAGAAAGCGAGACACAGCCGCTCGAATGGCATAATGGGGTCCCATCCATCATGGATTTCCAGATTTTATTGGAGAGAACTTACGATACGTATACAACAAAGCTCGATACATTTACAACAACGCTTTTCGGCCTCGAGCTAACTTTGCGTAAATCGAATAGTCCCCGATTGGCGGGTGATTCGCTCAGCGCTTTAGATACACTCGTTGCTGGAAAGTCTGTGCGCGAGGATGCCCAGGTCTCGCTCCTGAGACCTGGAATCCCTTTCAGCAGAATGCCGCACTTACCAGACCACGCAGCGCTCCGAATCAGGCCGCACCATGGGCGAACCTGCTTTGCACTGGAACGCCTCCGCAAACGGCGGGAAGTTGGACATGGGCCCGAGCACCCGGTACTTCGCCACCGGATGCGGGTCGCCCTGCACCATCAGCTTTTGCGTTTCCACCCGCGTGGCGTCGCCGCGGAACTGGCCCCACGCGATAAAGAACTGCTGATCCGGCGTGAAGCCGTCGACTTTCTCGTTCGATTGGCCCTGCGCCGTCTTCTTGAATGCGCGATAGGCGATCTTCAGCCCCGCCAGGTCGCCGATCGACTCGCCCAGCACCAGCTTGCCGTTGATGTGGATGTCGTCAGGGCCGTCGATGCGGAAGCCGTCGAACTGCTTCACCACGCACGCCTGTCTTGGCCTGGAACTTGGTCAGGTCCTCGGGCGTCCACCAGTTTTCAAGCCTGCCGGTGGAATCGAACTGCGCGCCCTGGTCGTCGAATCCGTGCGAGATTTCGTGGCCGATCACCACGCCGATGGCGCCGTAGTTCACGGCGTCGGTGTAGTTCATGCTGAACGCCGGCGGCTGCAGGATGCCGGCCGGAAACACGATCTCGTTCATCAGCGGGTTGTAGTAGGCGTTTGAGGTGGGCGGCGTCATGCCCCAGCGGCCGCGGTTCACCGGCTTGCCGATCTGCGCCCAGTCGTCGGCCACCACAAACCGCGAGCCGGCCACGAAATCGTCGAAGTAGTGAACGCGGTCGATCTTTACCGACGAGTAATCCTTCCACTTGTCGGGATAGCCGATCTTCACCTGAAAGGTCGCCATCTTCTCGAGCGCCTTCTTCTTGGTATCCGGGGTCATCCAGTCAAGTCCCTCGATGGTGTCGTGCATCGCCGAGAGTATGTTGGCCACCATCTTTGTCGCTCTCTCCTTGGCCTCGGGAGGGAAGTAGCGCTTCACGTATTCCTGCCCCAGTGCCTCGCCCAGCAGAAAGTCGGCCTGTTCGGCGCAGCGCGTGCCGCGCGGCTTCAACTCGCCCACCCCGGCGAGTTCTTTCTGATAGAACGCGAAGTTCGCATCCACGAATGACTGCGACAGGACTCGTGCCGCGGTGTTGAGCAGTTGCCAGCGCAGATAGGTCTTCCAGTCAGCGATCGAAGTGGACACGAGTTGCCGCTCGACCTCGGCCATGAACACAGGCTGGTCCACATTCAGATCGCCCGGCGCCACGCCGGTGGTCTTCACGAACGCCTTCCAATCGAAGTGCGGCGTCATCTTCTCCAGGGCATCGAGGTTGCCCACGTGGTCGGTCGCATGTGGATCGCGCAGAGCCACATTATCGAGCGAAGCCTTGGCCAGCGCGGTTTCGAAGGTCATCACGGTTTGCGCCGCCGCCTTGGCGTCAGCCTCGGAGGCGCCGGCCAGGGTGAAAATCTTCGCCACGTACACCAGGTAGCCAGCCCGCGCGTCGGCGAATCTCTGCTCGGTTTTCACGTAATAATCGCGGTCCGGCAGGCCCAGGCCGGCCGCGCCCACCTCGGCAATCACCCTGGTCGGGTCGTGCGGGTGCTGCGTGGACGAAAACGAAAACGGCACCTGCACCCCGATCGCCTGCAGTTCCGCCAGTTCCTTCTGCAGGTCCTCTGCGATTCTGGATGGCATCGATGGCCGCGAGATAGGACTTCAAGGGCGTGATGCCGGCCGCGTCGATGGCTTTCACATTTGTGCAGGCCGCGTAAAAGTCGCCGGTCAACTGTGCCGGGGTCCCCTTGGGCTGTTCGGGAGCGGCCGATACCTCTTCCAGGATCTTGCGCAGCTGATCCTTGTTGTCTTCGCCGGCCTTCCACCGCCGGCTCCAGCGGTCCATCGACGCCGGAATCGGATTCTGCGCCCGCCATGTGCCGTTCGAATAGTCGTAGAAGTCGTCGCACGGCTTTACCGACCGGTCCATATCGCTGACTTCAATGCCCTTCAATGCCGCTTGCTGGGCGGTCGCGGGGATTCCCGCCGCCATGGATGTAAGAATTGCAATGGCCTTCCAATTCACTCGATGATTCCTCCGGATTACTCAAGAACAATACGCTAATCCCGTCCATGAGGTTAACAACCGGAACGGAAATTTCGCGTATGACGCCGGGAAGCGGCCAAACGCCGCATTGAGAGGACGAATGGCCTCGCCCGGATCGTTTTCGAGTTAGAATAGTTATGCGAGTATGACTCTCCACCTCCCAGTTCCGGCCCTCCTCTAGCGGCGCCCGCCGCCCAGACCGTTTCTGCGCTTTTTTCCGTGTTGCCAATTCACTCATCCAAAAATCTGCCGCACCGCAGGTGCCGGAGGGCATATGTTAGATCGTCTGGAACAGATGGAGCAGCGCTACAACGAACTGCAGGCGCAGTTCGCGCTGCCTGAGGTCATCAACGACCACGAAAAATATCAGAAGACCGCCAAGTCGCTGCGCGAGATCGAAACCCCGGTGGAGAAATACCGCGAGTTGAAGCAGGTGCGCCAGGGCCTGGCCGACGCGCGCGGCATGCTGGCCGAGAGCGACCCCGATTTGCGCGCCATGGCCGAAGAAGAGATCGCAGCGCTGGAACCGCGCGCCGCCGCTCTCGAAGACGAAATCAAGGTTCTGCTGATTCCCAAGGATCCCAATGACGAGAAGAACGTGATCCTGGAAATCCGCGCCGGCACCGGCGGCGATGAAGCCTCGCTCTTCGCGGCCGAAGTCTTCCGCATGTATACGCGTTTCGCCGAGCAGCATCGCTGGAAAGTGGACGTGATGTCGCTGTCGGAATCGGGTGTGGGCGGATACAAGGAAATCATCGCCATCATCGAAGGCGATCGTGTGTACTCGCAGCTCAAGTGGGAGAGCGGCGTGCATCGCGTGCAGCGTGTGCCCGCGACCGAAACGCAGGGCCGCGTGCACACCTCGGCGGTTACGGTTGCGGTGCTGCCCGAAGCCGAGGATGTAGACATCAAGATCGAAGCCAAGGACATCCGCATCGATACGTTCTGTTCGTCCGGGCCCGGGCGGGCAGTCGGTCAATACGACCTACTCGGCGGTGCGCATCACCCACATTCCGACCAACACCGTGGTCAGTTGCCAGGACGAGAAATCGCAGATCAAGAATCGCGAAAAGGGCCTGCGCGTGCTGCGTTCGCGGCTTTATGAGCAGGAGATGGAGCGGCAAAATGCGGAACTGGCCAAGGAGCGCAAGCAGCAGGTGGGCTCCGGCGACCGCAGCGAGAAGATCCGCACCTACAACTTCCCGCAGAACCGCCTCACCGATCACCGCATCGGCCTCACGCTGCACCAGCTTGACCTGGTGATGGAAGGCCGCCTGCAGCCCATCGTCGATGCCCTGATTGCGCACTACCAGGCGGAGCAACTGAAAGCCGAAACCCAGGCAGCGTGACAGGCGGCACGATGACGCTGCGGGAATGGCTGCGCAAGGGCGAAGAGCAACTGAGCACGGGCCCGCATGCCGATCGGGCGCGCCGTGATACCGAGACCTTGCTGCTTCACCTGGTAGGGAAGAATCGGGCCTGGCTGATGGCTCATCTTGACGAAGACTTTGCCGGATGCACCGCGATCCGATTCGCGAGTCTGCTCGATCGGCGTCACCGGGGCGAGCCCATCCAGTACATCGTCGGCGAAACGGAATTCTTTGGGCTTCCGTTCAAAGTCACGCCGGATGTGCTGATCCCGCGGCCGGAGACCGAACACCTGGTCGAGAAAGCAATCGAACTCGCCCGCCTCCGCGCCGCGCCGCGCATTGTCGATGTCTGCACGGGCTCAGGCGCGATCGCGATAGCGCTGGCGCGCGCTCTGCCCGCGGCCGAGATCACGGCCACCGATCTCTCCGATGCGGCGCTGACGATTGCGCGCGAAAACGCAAAGCGCAACGGCGTCGAACCCCGCATTCGCTTTTTGCAGGGCGATCTGCTCGCGCCGGTTGCGGGCGAGCGCTTCGACCTCGTGGTCGCCAATCCGCCCTACGTGCCCACCATCGAGCGCGAATCCATGTCTGTCGAGGTGCGCGACCATGAGCCCGCGCTGGCTCTCTTCGCCGGTGTGGATGGACTCGACATCTACCGGCGGCTGATTTCGGCCGCGCCCAGCGTGCTGGTTCCCGGCGGCTTCATCGCGCTCGAGATCGGCTACGGGCAGGCGCGCGCGGTCGAAGGGCTACTCGCCGCCGCCGGATTCAGGCAGATCGAATTCATACCCGACCTGCAGGACATCCCGCGCGTCGCCTGTGCCCAGCGGGCTTAAAATCACAAGCCACTCTTCAGCACCTGCTTGGCGATTGTGGCCAGTTGCATGTTCGACGTGCCTTCGTAGATCTTGCCGATCTTGGAGTCGCGAAAATACTTCTCCGCGGGATAATCGCGGACGAATCCGTTGCCTCCGAAGATCTCCACGCACTGGCTCGCCGACGCGCTCGGCCACCTGCGATGCCATCAGCTTGCACATGGCCGCTTCGCGAACGAAGGGCTGGCCTGCGTCCTTGAGGCGCGCGGCGTTGTAAACCATCAGGCGTGCAGCTTCGATTTCGGTGGCCATCTGCGCCAGGGCAAACTGCACGGCCTGGAATTCGGCGATGGGCTTGCCGAACTGGCGCCGCTCCTGCGCATAACGCGCCGCGTGACGCCACGCGCCCTCGGCGAGGCCCAGCATCTGCGCGCCGATGCCGATGCGGCCTTCGTTGAGAGTTTCAATGGCGATCTTGTATCCCTTCCCGGGCTCGCCGAGCAGGTTGGCGGCGGAGACCTCGCAGTTGTCGAAAAGAAGTTCGCAGGTGCTGCTGGCGCGAATCCCCAGCTTGTCTTCCTTTTTACCAACGCTGAGTCCCGGCGTGCCCTTCTCAACCACGAACGCGGTGATGCCGCGATAGCCGGCGGCTGGATTGATGTTGGCGAAGACGATGAACAGCCCCGCTTCGCGCGCGCCGCTGATCCACAGCTTGCGGCCGTTGAGGCGATAGCCGCCCTCGATTGTTTCTGCTCGCGTCAGCAGTGCGAATGCGTCGGAGCCCGAGGAAGCCTCGCTCAGCGCGTAGGCTCCGACAGTCGAGGATGCCAGGCGGGGAAGCCACGTCCGTCGCTGAGTCTCGGTCGCCCAGCGCCGCAGCGCGTTGATCACCAGGGTATTGTGCACATCGACCAGCACGGCCACCGCCGGATCGACAGTGGAGATGGCTTCAATGGCCAGGGTGGCGTCGAAGAAGCTTCCTCCCGCGCCGCCAAAGTCTTCGGGGATTTCGATCCCCATAAGGCCGAGCGCGAAGATTTGCTCCACCAGCCCAGGGGCAATCTGCTGCTCCTCGTCCATGGTGCGCACCAGTGGCGCGATCGTGTTTTCAGCGAATTTCCGCACCGTGGAGTAAAAGAGATCTTCCTCTTCGGAGAGATGGGTCAGGGGCGACGGCATGCGATGGGTCCCGGTCAACAAAGAGAGAGCCTCCGGCTTCGCAGTGTATCAAAGCGAGGGCATGCGAAGATCGGGGTCTATCCGCCGGAGGTTTGCTGCATGAAGCTACTTCGGTGTCAGTTTCAGCGCATACCCGTATTTGCAGGCCGCGCCGGCGGGCAAGGTCACTTCCAGGGCGTCGCCGGTCTGGCTCCACTCCACTTTCTGAGCAGAACCCAGCAACTCGACAGAAGCTACGGCAAGCGAAGCGCCCTCATGAGATTTGCCCAACGAGTGAATGGCGCCCTTGCCGTCGGCAGGGCACGCCATCCCGATGGCATACACGGTCGATCCTTTGGCCGTGAACCGGAAATCTTCGGCGGTATAGGGCTTGGTGTCGGTGTCGTGGAAGGCGCCGCCCACCACCTTGGTCGGTCCCTCCCCAAAAGTCTTCCACGGCGTAGTGCCGTAGATCGCTTCGCCATTCACCTTGAGCCACGCGCCCATTTCGAGCAGTGTCGTGCGGATTTCATCAGGAATGGTGCCGTCCGACTTGGGACCGAAGTTCAGCAGCAGGTTGCCGTTCTTGCTCACGATGTCGACCAGCTGATGAACCAGGAACTCCGGCGACTTGAACGTGTCGTTCTCGATGTAGCCCCAGCTCTTGTCGCTGATTGAAGTATCGGTCTGCCAGTGATCGGCAATGATGTGGTCCTGCTGCCCGCGCTCGAAGTCCCGCACCGCCGCCTTCCAGTTCAGCGAATAGTCCTTGAAGTTGATGACCCCGGTGTAGCCATGCGCGGCCGCGTAGTTGTAGTAGAACGAGGCGAACTCGGCGACCGCCCCGCGGAAATTCGGCTGCCCGATCCACCAGTCGAAATAGACAATCTCCGGCTTGTACTTTTCGACCAGTTCGGTATCGCGGGCCAGCCAGTCATTCGTCCATGCTTCGCTCACCCAGGTCCAGTCGTTGATCAGGGTGTGGTTGTCTTCCCCGGCTTCAAACCACTGGTGTGCCGGCCCATAGAGCCCCGCATATTTCGGATCATTCACGTCCGACCGGATCGCCCGCCCGCCGTCATAGAAGAAGTTGTGTTCGGCGCGATGCGAACTCAGTCCGAAGTGCAGCCCTTCGCTCCGCACCGCCTTGGCCAGTTCGCCGAGCGTGTCGCGCTTGGGGCCCATCTTGACCACCGTCCAGTCCGACAGGCCCGAATCGTACATCGAGAATCCATCGTGGTGCTCGGCTACCGGAACCACGTATTGCGCGCCCGACTCCTTGAACACTTTTGCCCACGCCGCCGCGTCGAAGTGCTCGGCGCGGAATAGCGGGATCAGGTCCTTGTACCCCTTCGACGCGTCCCCGTTCGCAAAGTGCTCGCGGAAATTTTTGTAGGCGCCCTCGTCGGGCCGGTACATGTTGCGCGGATACCACTCATTCTCCGCACCCGGCACCGAATACACCCCCCAGTGGATAAAAATGCCGAACTTCGCGTCCTTGTACCACTGCGGTTGCTGGTACTTCATCAGGCTGGCCCAGTCCGGCCGATAGGGGCCATCGTTCGCCTGTTTCTCCGCCTCGGCCAGCAGGCGCTTGCGCTCCCCGTCGTACTTCGCGACAGACTGCTGCCACTCCCGATCGATCTCGACGGCGGACTTGGTGTCGCGGGTGGGGGCCAGCGGATCAGTGGATGCGGAACTCTGCGCAAAAATCATGGACGCGCCGCAAAGCAGCAGAAGTGAAACCGAGCACAGTTGTTTCATAGGCCCGCATCCTAAACCGCCGCACCTCCGACCTGCAAACGCTTTCATCCACATTCGGACCAGGCGGCGGCATCACTACAAACTCACCACTTAAGTAAGACTAGCGTGAGTTAATAGTCCGTTTAGGCGGGAAGGCTGCCCAGACTCCGCGGCCTTTGCTGACAGGAATAGCGGGGAGTTCAGTCCGTCTTCTAGTGCACGTGCGGAATATCGTCGTTCATCGAAAAGATATTTTTGAAATCGTCCTCGTACGGAAACACGTGAATCATCCACGTAAACACCACCGGCATGAAGGTTCCCCCTTCGGCGTCGCAGGCTTCCTTGGTGTGGATCGAACCGAACATCCCGAATTTCGGATTCTTGCCGAAGTACTCCTTGACTTTGTTCTCAGGGGCTCCGCAAAAATTTGTGTGCTTGTGCCACCGCGCAACGCTCAGCGGGATACGTTGATTTAATTCATCCTCGGTGGCGTTGGGCCGGGTCGTAAACATGACACCTTCCAACTTGAACTTCTGCATCGGCGTACGAAGGTAAAGCAGGGAAGTGGGGCGGGAAGGATCGAATTCCGTATCCGCCAGTGTCGCGTTGGCCTTGTTGTTGAAATGAAACTGGGGCTGATCGACAGTCGGATTGGCCTGAAGATATCCGTCCGCAACCGCTTTCTTGTAATCCTTGTATTTCTCCATCATCGCTCTCACTTGGGCAATCACGGCTTTTGCCTTCTCCTCGTCACCGGGCTGCGCTGTCCGCATCGGAGTAATGCACATGTGATTGGCCATCGCCGCCATGCTCTCGCCCATCACATTCATTCCCGCCATCCCCGCCATCTGGTCGCACGGATTCCCGGATGGATCCGTGGTTGTCACTGCCATCCCCGTCATGTGCTCGGCGGGTTTCTGCCCCTGGCCTGGCGTTTCCTTCATCGCCAGGTTCGCGACCGCCAGGGTGAGCAGCAGCGTGCCAGAGAAAAGATAGCGGTTTTTTTTGGCATTCTTCAGGGCGCGTCCCTCCACGTACACGTTAGAGACGACGATATGCTCAACCCTGCTCCCGGGCAGGCCGATGATTCGAGCGGGGATTCTCCTGTAGTGAACTGGATTGCGAGCCATCCGAACTCGCGCCGTTGCGGCGGCCGAGTTGGACTTCAAGCCAGTTGCTAAAAGCAGTCTCTCAAAACAGCCACACCACCCCTGTTGAAATGCGCCCGAAGTAGGTGGGAAGCCCGCGGACACGGTAAGGGGCGAACTCCGGCCCCGGACCGGTGAGTGCCGTATAGGTGTACTGGAACCCCCCGTTCACCCGATAAGCAACGTGGCGCGTGATCGGCGTGTCAAGGCCGCCGCCGACAAGGCTCGTAAAACCATTGACCTCCGCGCGTGTTCCCTGCGGCCCCCAATTGTGGTTCAGCCCGGCATCTCCAATCAGCCCTTCGGCGAACAACGTCTCTTTCCTGATCGTGTGGCTGTATTGAGCGCCGGCGAGAATGAACAACCCATTCTGAGAGGCGTTAAGGTTGGTTCCGTAGTACCCGTACGCGTCGACTTTGAACCGTATCGAGTGCCAGGCCCCGAAGGCCAGGGATGCATCCCACCCGTTCAGCGGCTGCCGCGCGCCGGGGAATCCATTGAACGAGTTGGAGAGCCACGTGTAACCGCCGTAAAGCTGGTAGCGTGCAGGCGCTTCCGTTTGTGAGTGCAAAGTTATCGGAACATAAATCAGGAAAATCAGGGCAAACAAACAAGACCGCATCCATGACCTCAAAGTGTCGGGCTTGAACCATCCTATCCCGTCCATCAGCGGAATCAACTGCTGGCAAGATCCTTCATTACCCTCTTCCCCCACGATGCCCCAGTGAATGAAAAGAAAGTGGCTGATGACACGTGCCCATCACCAGCCCCGGAAAAATCAACGCGGTCAAGCAAATCACGCTTGACATATTCCCATATGGGAATGTAATGTCCCTCTCATGCCGCGCGCCGCAACCACTTCCGATGTCTTCAACGCGGTGGCTGAGCCGCGGCGCCGCGAGATCCTCACCCTTCTTGTCGTGAAGGAGCTTCCGGTGGGCGAGATCGTGGCCATTCTGCGACTCGATCAGCCGTCGGTGTCCAAACACCTCCGCGTACTGCGCGACGTCGGCCTCGTCCAGGCGCGCCGCAACGGCCGCCACAAGCTCTACCGGACCAACGCCCAGGCGATCCAGCCCCTGCATGAGTGGGCGGGAACGTTCGAGCGCTATTGGACCCATCAGTTGAATCGCATCAAGGAACGCGCCGAGGCGAAGATGCGCGTCCACGAAGAAGATCAAAATCCGCCCCGAAATCACTCCCCCCGAAATCCCCCCAAGGAGAAACAATGACGGCGACACTCTCAGAAATTGAAAGCCTCTCTTTGACCGTGAACCAGGAGATCCGCGTCAACGCATCGCTCGAGGTCACGTTCGCGGCGCTGCTCGAGCAGCTTGAGGCCAACGAAACGCCCGACGGCGCAGCCATGCCCATGAAGCTCGAGCCCTGGCCCGGCGGCCGCTGGTACCGCGATCTGGGCAGCAACAATGGCCATTTGTGGGGCCATGTTCAGTCCATCAAGCGGCCCACCCTTCTTGAGGTCGTTGGACCTCTGTTCATGTCCGCCCCGGTTGCCAACAACGTCCAGTACAGGCTCTCGGAGGCCGATGGCGTCACGATCATCAAGTTCCGCCACTCCGGCTTCGGATTGATCCCGGAAGATCACAAGCGGGGCGTGAGTACAGGCTGGGGACATATCAACGAACAGATTCGCCGCCGCGCGGAATCAGCGCCGTCCGCCCGATAAGATTCCACCCCGCAAACCAAAGGAGGTCACCGTGTCCATCGCAGAAGTCACCGCTTCCACCGCCCAATCGTTCCTCGCAGAGTTTGAAATCCAGGCGCCCATCACGAGGAAGTACCTGGAACGGGTTCCGGAGGACAAGCTCACCTGGAAGCCGCATGAAAAGTCCATGACGGCCGGGCAGCTGGCCTATCATCTGGCTACCGTTCCAGCAGGAGTGCTCCGGCTGGTGCAGAACAATCCGGCCCAGGCTCCATCAAGCTTCAGCTTCCCTCAGCCGGCAAGCCGCCAGGAAATATTAGCCACCTTTGCGGAGAGCATCGCCGCGGTGCGCGAGCTGCTGCCCGCTTTCGATGATGAAGCCATGAACGAAACCTGGCGCCTCGTTGCCGGCGGCCGCGAAGTTCTCGCCCAGCCCCGAGCCCAGTTCCTGCGCGACGTGATGCTCAGCCACTGGTACCAGCACCGCGGCCAACTCTGCGTTTACCTGCGATTGCTCAACGTCTCCGTGCCCGCAAGCTGGGGACCAAGCGCCGACGAGCCGCCACCGTTCATGCAGAACCCGGCCTAGCTTCGCGTCGTCCGGAGTGATCTATGTGCCCCGTATGTCTTGCCACCGCCGCTATCCTTGCGGGCAGCGCCACCGGCACCGGCGGGCTGACCGCCCTGGTGGCGCGCCAGTTTTGGAAGCGCGAATCGAAAGACCAATTCCCCACGATCAAGCCAAAGGAGAATCACGATGGCCACCAGCCTGACCGAGGTGCATCACCACAAAACCGTCTCCCACGCTGAATGGATCGAAGCGCGCCGGCAATTCCTCGCCAAAGAGAAGGAGTTCACCCGCCTGCGCGATGAACTGAGCCGCCAGCGCCGCGAACTGCCCTGGGAACGCGTCGAAAAGCCGTATGTCTTCGAGGGACCGCGCGGCAGGGAAGCGTTTGCCGACCTTTTCGATAATCGCAGCCAGCTCATCGTTTACCACTTCATGTTCGGCCCCGGCTGGAGCGAAGGCTGTCCCAGCTGCTCCTACCTCGCCGATCATTTCGATGCCATGACGATCCACCTGGCCCATCGAGATGTGACCTTTGCCGCGGTTTCGCGCGCTCCCTACGCGGAGATAGCGGCCTTCAAAAAGCGCATGGGCTGGCGGTTCCACTGGGTCTCGTCGTTCGGCTCCGATTTCAACTACGACCACCATGTCTCGCAAACCGAGGCCGAAAAGGCCAGCGGCAAAGCAGACTACAACTACTCCGTCACCACATTCCCGGTGGAAGAGCGTCCCGGCGCCAGCGTTTTCTTCAAGGACGCGAACGGCGACATCTTCCACACCTACTCCACCTACGGCCGTGGCCTGGATATTCTCATCGGCACCTACAACTTTCTCGACCTCGCGCCCAAGGGCCGCGACGAAGCCGGGCCTGAAGCACTCCATGGCGTGGGTCCGGCATCACGACAAGTACGAGGGCGGCTACTTCGTCGATGCGGAGAGGGGATACGAGGCGCCCAAGATGGCCGAGCCGGCGACCGGTCATTCCTGCTGCTCTGGCGAGCACCACGACTAGCCTGGATTCCTCACCAGCTTCGAAGGCTTGAGTCGCGGCTTGATCGAGGTGACGGATTTACAGTTTCACAGTTTCACAGGGCCGGGGGGGAGGGTACCCATTCCGGCTCGAGTTTTCTTATGCAAGTTGCTGAATAAAATGATGATATGGGCTCCCATCCCGCAAATATAAACGGTTTTAAAGCGGGGTTTTGGCGGGCCTGAAGCGTTCAGAACGAAACCGAATTGCTTCCGTGCTCCGGGTTCTGCATGAGGCCGCACTTCGATCTTTCTTCCACCTCTATTGTGGCAAAAGCGGTAGAAACAAAATGCAAAAGCGCACGCATTCTTTGCGCAATCACGAAGACGCAGGCAGCAGCCCGTGGCCCTGGTGCTTGCCGCATGAATGAGCCATGAAGTTCCAGGAGAGATTTGGGTAAGTCCAGCGTCGGACACAGGGACCGCACGATAGAATCAGGTCAATGTACCCTTATGGGGCCCAGATTACTCATAGACGCCGGTTTCGTGTGTTTGCCGCGTGGTTGATCCTGCTCACCGCGATCGCGCCAGCTCATCCCCAAGCTGCCCTGTTCCCACCACCCCCGTCCGCAAGCCTCAATTCGGCGCAAGCGGCCCTCACGTCTGCCCAGATCGTCGATGAAATGCTCCGCCACAACCAGGCGCGGGCGGCCGGGCTCAAGCACTACCAGTCGGTGCGCCACTATGAAGTGATTTACACGGGATATGCGACCAAAATCGGGGCAAAACTGGTCGTCGAAGCCGACTATGACGCGATTTCCGGCAAGACCTTTCGGGTCGTGTCGCAAAGCGGGTCGCGCATGCTGGTCGACAAGGTCCTCAAGCGCCTTCTGGAGAGCGAGAAAGACGCCGCGCGAGACAAGAACTCGACCGCCCTTACCCCGGCCAATTACAAATTCCGGCTGACCGGAATCGAAAATGTCGCCGGCCGGCCCGCCTACATCCTCGAAGTGGAGCCCCACGTCGACAGCAAGTACCTGTATCGAGGCAGAATTTGGGTGGATGCCGCGGACTTCGCCGTGGCCCGGATCGAAGCCAGGCCCGCCCGGAATCCCTCCTTCTGGATTTCCAGTACGGCCATCAGCCATCAGTACACCCGCACCGACGGTTTCTGGCTCCCGGCGCAGAATCGAACTGAATCGAAGGTGCGCGTAGGTGGAACCGCGGTGCTCACCATCGACTACGGGACCTACCAGGTGGCCCGCGAAGCCCCGATAGCTGCCGGGGGTTCGTAGCCCAGTCGGACGGCTCAAGGTAGAAGCTTGCGGATAGCGTAGATGGTCGTCCGTCGGGCCAGCTTCCTCGCCCGAAACGGCAAACCCGGGTGGACGGGGTCCGGCGTTGCGACGGGGTCCACATTCTGCATCGCGCACGCCGCCTTGTAGTGCTCAACCAACGTCAGGGTTGCTGCCTTCCAGCTGTGGTCGGCCGCGAAGGCTCGTCCGGCAATCCCAGCCGCTTCTCGCTTTCCCGGGCAATTGATGAAGGAGCGAATGGCATCGATCGCCTCTCCGTCTGAATCGAAGAGGCAGCCGGTCCGATCCTGAATCAGCTCGGGAAGACCCCCGGCTCGCGCCCCGACAACCGGCAGCCCTGACGACATTGCCTCCAGGACCACCAGGCCCAGCGTCTCGGTTTGCGAAGGCATGACAAACACATCGCACGACGCATACGCCGCTGCCAGTTCTTCCCCGCGCAGGAATCCCGCGAAGTAGACGGGCATATCCGCAAAATGCCGCTCCAGAACTTTGCGGTGGGGTCCATCGCCGATCAGGGCCAGGCGCGCGGCCGGAAGCGCCTGAAGCATCGTTTTGATGCGCTCGATGTCCTTCTCCGGGGAGAGGCGGCCCACATACACCAGGAGAGGGCTTTCAGGGTTGTTGCTGGTGAGCCGGGATCGCATGGCATCCGAGCGGCGACCGGGATGAAAGCGTGCCGTGTCCACTCCTCCCGGCCACAGCGCGACGCGTTCGATTCCATGCCGCGAGAGCTGTTCCAGCATGGCCGCAGAAGTACAAAGATTCAGTGTGGCGCGATTGTGCCGAACCCGCATGATGCGCCAGATGTGCGGCTCCAGCATGCCCAGTCCGTAGTAACGAAGATAGGCAGGCAGATCGGTGTGGTACGACACCACCAGCGGCAGGCGCAGCGCCCCGCCGTTCGCGCCCCCGCCATAGTAGAGGGCCGCGATTCCCAGCAATGCCGGGTCTGCAACGTGCAGCAGATCGGGCTGAAATTCCCGGATCTGGGCCCGCATCGACGCGCGCGGAAGCGAGAGTCTCAGCTCCGGGTAAAGCGGAAACGCATGGCCTTTCATTCCAATGATGCGCGCGCCTTCGAAGTCCGTGACTCCGCCCGTGGAGCCACCATCGGGTGCAAAAACCAGTACCTCGTGGCCCAGGCTCCTGAGATGCCGCACCGTCTCGCACAGAGTGGTGACGATGCCATCGATTTTTGGAACGAATGTCTCAGTGAATAGGGCTATTCGCATGGGCTCGCCAGCGCCAAGTTTGACTTGAATGGCACAAAGCCTATCACGCTCAACTCAGTGTTGATCCGGATCTCCTGGGGAGCCGGTAGGGTCCGCCGCCGAAGACCCGGTCAGACGTGCGGACGTGGTTTGGACGGGATTGCCCGGCGAAGTCAAGACGGCGTATCGTGTGGCTGTACGCGATTGAGGTGCCTGATGCGAATCGCCTTCGTCACCCTGTTCGTGGTCGCCGCCGGGGCCGTGTCCTCCGCCGCTCAGCATGCTGCCCCCTTTCCGTCGCAACCCGGGATGTTTTCTCCCACTCCGCTGACAACTTGTCCCATCGATATGCATGTCCGCCAGGGTGTCGGGAGCAAAATGATGGCGGTCGACAAGCACGGCGCCCAGGTGGAAATGTTTGCCGCGCGGCTCAAGCTCCTCCTCAAGGATGTTCGTCCTGACAGGCCTGCCCAGAGGATGGTGAATGCCACCGTGACCGTGCACGGTCTGAACGGCGCGGAACAGATTGTCCCCGCGGATGCGCGCCGGGACCGATCCGCCGAGGCCGTCAAGACCCTCACTGTGCGGTTGACCAATGACGGTGAACCGGAAGTTTCGGGCGATCTGCGGCTGCCCGGCTTTACCGCGACTCTGATGGTGGATCTGGATTCGGTCACATACGACGACGGAGCCGTCGTGAAATTCTCCGGCTCCTCGGCCTGCCATGCCCCTCCCGATATGGTGATGCTGGTCGGCGGTTCCTAAGACTCGCGTTTGCGCTATGCCCCGGCCGTCCTCGTGCGCGCCAGAATCCCGAAGTGCCCGCTGTGTTACCGTTGCAATAAGTTGTCCTCGCGCCCGGCAACGATTTTGCACTTGAACCAGTGCAAAGAGCGGTCGGAATCGAGGATGGCAAGTCTAAACAAGGAATGTCCCAGCAGCCGGAAATGACTTCGCCTTCCCTGACTGCGAGCCCGGCTCCTGCGCCTGCGGCCGTCGCTGACCCTGTGCCAGATTCTCCCCAGCCCCCTTCCGTCGCCCGGCACACTCCGCAGCGCATTCCGCGCTGGCTGGAACGCGGTGAACTGTTCCTGCGCGTGCTCCTCCGCATGTATATCGGACTGGCAGTGTGCTATGCTCCGTGGTCTCCCATGTTCTGGGACCATAATCCCCTGTTTCTGCGCTTCCCCACATTGGCTATATACGCGGCCAACGGCGCGGTCCGGGGACTCATTTCGGGTCTGGGATTGTTGAATCTCTGGATTGCGTTTCGCGACGCGATCCGTCATCGGGACGGGTAGAACATGAAAGACGAGGGACCAGGGAACAGCGATCAGGGACCAGGGATCAGGGATCAGGGGACCGGTTCGAGCAACAGGGGAGCTGATCCAGGCAATGAGGTTCCCGTTTCCGCCCCCGCTACCTCGCAAGGTAATTGTGCCCCGCCCCCCCTGGACCGTGCCCCCCTGGCCTACGAAAATCCCGCATTCCTCAATAGCGCCGAGGGCCGTCTGATTCGCATTGTGGCCGAGTATGGCGAGCCGCTCGCCCGTTTTCGCAAGGAACAGATTCAGGACACGGTGGTGTTTTTCGGCTCGGCCCGGTTCCGCGGCCACGAAGAGGCCCACCACGCCCTGGAACTGCTCGACAATACCGGTTCCAGCCGTCCCGCCCCCAGCGAGGAGCAGCCCGCCAGCATCCCCCAGATCGTCGAAGGCACGGCCACCAACCTGCAGCGCAAACGCGCTGTGGCTGCCGTCGAAATGGCCCGCTACTATGAGGATGCCCGCCGCCTGGCGCACATGCTGACCGGTTGGGCCACCAGCATCCCGTCCCGCCGCCATCGGTTCGTCGTGACCTCCGGAGGCGGCCCCGGCATCATGGAGGCTGCCAATCGCGGGGCCTACGAAGCCGGCGGCAAGACTATCGGGCTCAACATCCGCCTGCCCTTCGAGCAGTCGCCCAATCCCTACATCACACCGTCGCTCAATTTCGAGTTCCATTACTTCTTCATGCGCAAGCTGTGGTTCGCTTACCTGTCCAAAGCGCTGGTGGTGTTCCCGGGCGGGTTTGGGACCCTCGACGAGATGTTTGAAATCCTGACCCTGACCCAGACCCAGAAACTCGCCAAGAAGATCACGGTCGTGATCTACGGCTCCGAATACTGGAAAAAGGTCATTAACTTCCAGGCCCTTGTCGACACGGGGGCAATTTCGCCGAAAGACATAGAATTGTTTCAATACGCCGACACGCCTCAAGAGGCCTTTGAATTGCTAAAGAAGGGGCTCACCGAGAATTACCTCGTTCCGGAAGCAGCCGCCGCCAAGCCGGCTGAACCCCAAACGCCCGGTGCGCAGCCGGAGCTTATGGCCGGAGTCAGTATCGAGGATTTCCTCGGTCCCGAACTCGCCAAGACCCGCAAATAGCAATTCCAACTGCTTGACTGTCAACAAATTATGAATGAGATGCTTACGCTGATGATAGTCTAGGCAGGGAGGGCTCCCTGCTCAGGCGCGCATTCTTTCAAAGGGCGATTCAATTGCAGTCAAGCGGCGGCACCTGCCTTCAGGGTGCTTGCAATTCTGCGAGTTGACCGCCTTGGTACCTGTGGAAAATTGAAGGACCATTCGTGTCACGTTCACTTGGCGTTTATGACCTACATACGAGAATCAGGCGAAAGAATCCAATATCGATCGGGCTCCGAAGGGGGAGAAATGGCCAAGTCGACCATCTCGTACCTGTGGTGTGATCAGGGCGCGACGCAAGGCTTTCGTTCCGGCGTTTCCTTGCACAGCCACACGAATCAGTCCAAGGAAACCCTCAGCTTCATCGCCAATATGGGCAGTCAGCTTTCCTTCCTGCGTCCCATCCTGGCACGCATGGAGCAGCGGGCCCACGCCAAGTATGGAGTCCGCATTGACTACGCCGCCGCCTATTGGACCCCACCGCTCACCCCCAAGCTGGCTTTCGACCTCGAAAGCGCCCAGATCGAGAAACTGAACGTCGCTCCCATGGTCTCGATCAGCGACCACGACAACATCAAGGCTCCCATGCTGCTGCGCACCGTGCCCAGCGCGCGCCAGATCCCGGTTTCGGTGGAGTGGAGCGCCCCCTACGGAGGAGTCCAGGACTTTCACATCGGCGTTCATAACCTGCCCAGCGCCAAGGCTCAGGAGTGGATGGCAATCCTCGAGGAATTCACCGCCCATCCCGGCGATGAGCGCTTCACCGAGATTCTGTCAGCGCTGAACCATGAACCCAATGTCCTCGTGGTCTTCAATCATCCCCTCTGGGACCTGTTTACGGTCGGGAAAGAGAAGCACAAGTTTCTGGTCAATGAGTTCCTGCAGAAAAACGGGCAGTTCCTGCACGCGCTCGAACTCAACGGGCTTCGCCATTGGGAAGAGAACCGGGCCGTGCGCTCGCTTGCGGAACAATGGAACATGCTCCTCATCTCCGGCGGCGACCGCCACGGTGTCGAGCCGAACGCCAACATCAACCTCACCAACGCCACCTCGTTTACCGAGTTTGTGCACGAGATTCGCCGCGAACGCCGCAGCAAGATCCTGTTCATGCCTCAATATGCGGAGCCCTGGAAGCACCGCATCCTGCAGTCGACCATTGATGCGATCCGCGACTATCCCGAATTTCCGCAGGGGTCGCGCACCTGGGACGAGCGGGTCTATCACCCCGACCTCAAAGGCGTGGATACGCCGCTGAACCAGTTGTGGCCGAGCGGCTCCGTGCCCTGGCAGATGACGGCTGTTCTGGCCATGGTGAAGATGCTGGGCCGGCGGCCGGTTTCGAGCGGATTGCGCCTCGCCTGGAGCGACTCAAGTGACATGCGGATGGCGATGGGAGAGACCGAAGGACTGGCGTAGTTGAGTTGCCGCCTGCCGGGTTTCGAACAGGGCGCGTCGCGACGTCTCGAGTACACTCAGCCTTAGGCGAAGCACCCAGGGTCCATGCTTGGCGCCAACGCCTGAATCCGCTGGCACCGCTGACCAACAATGACTGATCCCTCGCCCCGCGTGGCCTATTTCCCCGACTCCTTCCATGAAGTGAACGGGGTTGCCCATACCAGCCGCCATTTCGAAGCGTTTGCGCGCCGGCGCAACCTGCCCTTCCTGTGTGTGCGCGCCGGCGATCGCGCCCAGGCCCTGATCGAAGACGGAAATGTCTGGACCCTGGAACTGCCCCGCGGCGTCCTGTCCTTTGCTCTCGAAAAGGATCTTCGCTTCGACCCCGCCTTTCTGCGCCACGTTCCCCTGATCCAGGAGACTCTGGACCGGTTCCGGCCCGACCTGGTCCACATCACCGGGCCCAGCGAAGTCGGTCTGCTGGGCGCGGGGCTGGCGTACAATTTCGCCCTGCCGCTCGCCGCCAGCTGGCACACCAATGTCCACGAATACGCGGCGCGCCGCTCGGAATGGTTTCTTCGCTACCTGCCTCCGTCTCATGCCGAAGGGGCCGCCCATACCATCGAAGACCTGGCCATGATGGCTGCCGCCGCGTTTTACGGCAATGCCCGGGTGCTCTTCGCGCCCAACCTTGAACTCTGCCGGAAACTGGAGAATCTGACCGGCCGGCCCTGCCACCTCATGCCCCGCGGCGTCGACGCGGAGCTCTTTCATCCCTCGAAACGCAACCGCTCCGCCGATGATCGCGACCAGGTGCTCGGCTTTGTGGGACGCCTTTCGGTGGAAAAGAACGTGGCCCTCCTGGCGCGCGTACAGGAACAACTGGAGCAATTCGGGCACCGGAGTTTCCATTTCCTCATCGTGGGCCATGGCGCCGAGGAGCCCTGGCTTCGCGAACGGCTGCATCGCGCGGAGTTTACCGGGGTCTTGCGGGGGGAGGCGCTCTCCGCCGCCTACGCCAACATGGATCTTTTTGTTTTCCCTTCCCACACCGACACTTTCGGCAACGTGGTGCTCGAGGCGATGGCCAGCGGCGTCCCCGCCATCGTGACTCCCGATGGCGGCCCCTGCACGATCGTGCGCGACGGCGAGACCGGCCGCATCGTTCCCGATGAAGAATTTGCCGCCGCGGTGTCCGCAGTCCTGCGCGATCCGGTCAAACACGCCGAGATGCGCCTGGCGGCACGGGCCCATGCAGAAACCGCGAGCTGGGATTCGGTGTTCGAGGGCGTGTATGCCGCGTATGCGCCTTTACTGCTCGCGCACCGGGCATAACAAGTGAACCCTTTGTTTGGGCGCGCGCCAAGTTAACCCCATCATCTTTGAAAGCGATCCTGTAGAAATGCCAGTTCCTAATCAGCCATTGTTTGCCGGGACCGAAAGAATAGCTGGCAAACCAAACGGCGCATTAGCGTCGGGAGAAACACCCCCGGCAGTCCCACCCATGCCTGCTTCACTCAGCGTAGAGATAATGCGGGGCTGGATGATTCGCTGTTCGGCAGGTTTTGGAAACTTCCATCTATTTCAAAAAAAGAGCCAGAGGCTTTTTCACTCCGGCTCAAATGCGCCATGGTTGTTTTCTTTATGGGCCGCATTGTCCCCGTGTCCGGCCCGGTCGCACAACAGGACTTTGGTCGCTGGACCTTCGGAAGACGGGTAATGCAAAAACTACTAGTTGTTTTGGACGAGCGTCAGCCGTAGCTTCGGACCGGGAGAATCGTCTCCATGATGATTCCTAGCCCCATTGCTGTTTTCGGGAACATTCCCTTTTCGGGCAGTTTGTGGCACCGGGCACTTACACCGATACGATCACAGCCACGATCACGTTCTGACGCGAAGCGGAGAGCGTCACCTTTTCGCACCCATTGGAATTTTTGCCTCGCATATAAAATTCCGTGCGCGTGGTCGCGGTTCGTGGTGAGGTGCATCCGGGACGGGCAACATGAGTGATGCAGGGGCAGACGCAGGCGTCCGTCTGAGTGAGTTTTTGGAAACTCCTGAGGGTGAGTGGGTTCATCGCGAGATCGACGGCCAGCCGAACGATTACCGGGTCGATGTTGAGATGACCCACCCGGAAGGCGGCACGGTCATCGTCAGAACAGATGCTGGTACGATTCGTTACCTCGTCAATGCGACGGTGCAGACTATCGAGGCGGAGAGCGAAGACTAGGAAATGGGGCCAACCCGCCTCGGAATTCTAGGCATTGCCCCAAATCATGTTGGGGCGATGCACTTCGTCTCTCGCCCGACTGTGAATTCTGAAGTCTGCACTCTAGCTACTTTGGTTTTGTGTCCTCCGGTCCTGCGATGTGATGGGTGTCATTTCCTAACCGCTAAGGAGAGGGCCGATGAAAGTGCTTCAACCTTTGTTTCTTGGCGCTGCGTTTGCAGTTGCCGCGATAAGTATCCACGCGCAAACCACAACCTACACACTTGGCGGCACCAGCTGCCACACATTCATCGTGGATTGCTACGCTGTACCGGTGACAAACGGCACCACCCGCACGACGGCATGGTTTTATCTAGCACCCTACAACGGCCTTGAGTCAGGCCACTGGATTGGCCTCGGCGGTCTCGGCCTGGGCTTGGCAGTCGTGAACAAAGCCAACACTTACTCCTACACCACAACCACCGTGAAGACCACAAATCCAGCGGGTAGATATCAGATGCCGTCATCTATCTCGATGACGTTCTCTGGCACATCGGCCAACAATCAGCCCTACACCGGCAAAGCCGCCATCGTCCTCGGAGATTACGTGAAGCGATGCTACCGAGGCTGCTACTGGTATTACAGCGTTCTCGGCGGCACCCTGACGGTGCAAATGAAGCATGGCAGATAAAAAGACTCACACATGTAATTCCAACAGCGTATCCGAGGCAGAATCGAGATAACGAAAGATGAATCCGCTCATGACGACCTTGACGAAACTCCAGAAAGCAACTGAGCAACGCGCATCTAGCGCCGGGAAGGAGGTGATCTAGTTTGATCGCAGGACCGGTGTGGACTCCACATTTTGTCCCCGCTCTGAAGTAACCGTTCGGGCATCAATTCGACGCCATGCAATCGAGAGATGTGAAGTTCACTTAACGGCTGGACATCGGAACCCTGATGAGCCGCGCCTTCGGCTGGGATGACACTGTTACGAGCGAGTGGTGGACGACTCGGAAGTAATGCCACTTTGAAACTCCCAACGGCACTGCAGATCCTTCACTGCGTTCAGGATGACATCGCTTTGGATTAAAGGATGTGTGCCGGACCCGGTATCGCGGGGGAGTTGTGGGCAACTCGTCCCTTTCGTGAATATTCGCCTTTCGATTGCGGACCCCTGTGATCAGCGAGACATCGATCCCGCGCTGGCAAAGCCAGGACCAGGCACCCATCTGGGATAGCTTATTCGGGACGGAGGTACTTCGTTTTGGGCTGCGTGCACTATCTCACGCCTTGGCGCTGATCTCGTCCAGCGCCCGCACCAGCTTGTCCAGATCCGCAATCGACGTGTACACGTGCGGAGTGACGCGCACGCACTTGATGTTCTCCCACACGATGCCGACGGTGTGGATCTTGTAGCGGTCAAACAGCGCGTTCTCGAGCTCCGACGGGGTCATGCCATCGATGCTGACTCCGCAGATGGCGCAGGAGTATTTGAGGTTGAGCGAGGTGTGCAGCTTGACCTTCGGCATCGCCTGCGCCCGCGAGGCCCAGTAGTTCTTGAGGTAGCCGATGCGCGCCTGCTTGCGCGCCGGGCCGATGCGTTATGAAAGTTGAGCGCTTCGCCGATGCCCTGTTCGAGCGGAAAGCTGCGCGTGCCGAGGTCCTCAAACTTGCGGATGTCGCCGGAGCGCGGGCGGTCATTGCAGACCAGCGGCCAGATCTTTTCGATCTTGTCGGCCTTGATCCACAGCATGCCGGTGCCGATGGGCGCAGACAGGAACTTGTGCAGGCTGGTGCCGAAGTAATCGCAGCCGAGGTCGGGAATCTTGAAGTCCATCAGCCCGAACGAATGCGCGCCGTCGGCCAGCACCTCGATGCCGTGGGCGTGGGCCATGTCGGCGATCTTGCGCACCGGCATGATCTGGCCCACCCAGTTGACCATGTGCGTCACGTGGATCAGCTTCGTGCGCGGCGTGATGGCCTCTTCGTAGGCCTTCACGATCACCGCATCGTCCTCGATGGGGAAGTCGAAGCTGAGCTGCTTGTAGACGATGCCTTCGCGCAGGGCCCGCTGGCGGTAGGCCTCGATCATGTGCGGGTAGTCCTGCTTTGTGCCGATGACCTCGTCGCCGGCCTTCAGGTCCAGCCCGTAGATGATCGTGTTCAGCGCCTCGGTGGAGTTGCGGTTGATGGCGATCTCGCCGGCGGGAGTGCCGGCCAGCGCGGCCAGCTTCTCGCGCAGCGGCTCGCGGCCCTGGTCGAGAATCCGCCACATGTAGTACGACGGCCCCTCGTTGGAAAGCTGGTTGTAGCGCTCGACCGCCTGCTGCACCACGATGGGCGCGGGCGAGACCCCGCCGTTGTTCAGATTCATCAGGTTGGGATTCACCGAGTAGGCGCGCTGAATCACCGCCCAGTAGTCTTCGTCCTGCGCGGCCTCCAGCGCATTGAGCCCGGCTATGCGCGCGGCCGCCGCGTGGAATTCGGCCGCATGGGCCTGCTCGAAAAGGCTGCTGGCAGAGAAGGCGCCGGCCAAGTGTAGCCGCCTGGCGGAGAAAGCTGCGTCGATCGCTGGACATCATACGGAGCAGCCTAGGCGATTCCAGGCATCACACTCAACTAGGAAATTCAGAACGTGCGCGGCCGGTGTTCAGATCGAGCGCAAAGGGCTTCTCCGTGTCCGACATCATCTCCCAGCCGTGCCCATGCAGAACGCTGCCTTCGATACGAGTGATGGTCACGCCTTCGTCGGAGAGCTTTGCGGAGTGCCACGCCAGCCCTTCCCGCCCCCACGCCACGATCGAGCGGTGCCCCGCGAACAACAGGAGACCCGCGTCGAGCGCCGGCCGCACCTCGAGCACCGGCCGGTGCTCAATCATGGCGAAGCGCTCCGGCGCGGTGGTATCGATCAGGTACGCATACCCGCCGGAGACGGCGCAGATTTCGTCCGGGTTCGGTGTGGACCAGAGCCCCGTCGGTACAGCCGGATCGCGAAAACCGAGGGCGCAGGTGGCGAGAAAGGGATCCCAGGTCTCAAAATCGAGACCTGGGGCACCCCGTTGATTGGGCCGCACCATCACCTCAAGCGCGCCGCGTTCGATCTCCTCAACTTCGCGCGGATACACGAAATGCCGCGGCGGCAAAATCAGGGGCCGCGCGGCCAGGATCTCGGCCTTCCATCGATGCGGAAACGTGAAATCAACGACTGAAGCGGTCACGGCTCGGCCTTGTAAGCCAGGATCCAGTCTTCCTGATCCAGCGTGTCGGGCACCGCAAAGCCGCGGGCTTCGGCGATCGCTTCGAGAGCGTCGCGCGCCTTCCATCCCCGGTGAATCAGGGCGCAGGCCGCGGTGATCGTGGCGCGGCCGATGCATCCGCGGCAGTGGACGCCAAAATGTTCACCCGCCTCCAGCCGGCTCGCGATTCCGCGAACAAAGGACCGAAACCGCGCCACGTCGCGCGGAACGCTCCCGTCCCGAATGGGATAGGAAAGAAACTTCAGCCCCACGCGCTCGGCCGTTGCTTGCTCCTCCGACAGTCCCAGAAAATCGGCCTCGAACGGCTCCAGCAGCGAGACGATCGTGTCGATGCCGCCAGCTCTGATTTCGCGCAGTTCATCTTCGAGCCAGTCGCCGCCCTGCGGCCGGATGACGATCGCCAGGCCGGGAGGCGGGTTTCCTTCGATCCAGAGGATGTCCGACAAGTGGTCATACTCCCA
The DNA here is from genome assembly GCA_963812485.1 of uncultured Acidobacteriota bacterium. GTDB lineage: Bacteria > Acidobacteriota > Terriglobia > Terriglobales > Acidobacteriaceae > Telmatobacter. The sequence continues at coordinate 486,113 of CAWEVD010000019.1, read as the reverse complement.
CGAAACATTCGATCCGCTCGCGAACACACTGAATACCGAGGCCCAGGCTTGCCCCGTCCTCGATCAGCGGCAGCAGCTTGTCGAAATCCGGACCCGCGTGCGATCCGGTCAAAGCAATGCGCACCGGGTGGAAGAGCTCTTTGCCCTTGATACCCGTAGCACCCTTGATCTCGTTCATCCACGCTTTGAAGAGGTCGGGCGCCACATGCTGCGAGTAGGTGCGGGCGCGGGCGGCAAATTCGCTGAGCACCGTGCGAGCCGAGTCGGCCGCCAGCAGAGCGACATTCTCCGGGTCGGTTCGTGCGGCCTCGCAATCGAACTGCAGAACGGGCGCCGCTTTGGAAGGAAGCTGATCGAGGCGATCGACATAGGGAACAAACAGCGCCAGCAGTTTCTCGAACCATTTTTTCATTGGTTCTGGAGCAGAGTCGCGGCTGGGAAGCCGATCCCCAAAATAAGGCCACGCCAGAGCGAAGATGCGTTCGGTCGCGGCCTGCTTCAGGTAATGCCGGTTGAGCCAGTTCAGCTTCTCGAAGTCGAAGATGGCCGGCGAGGGCGTTACGCGTTCCAGCGAGAATGCCTGGGTCAGTTCCTCCAGCGTGAAGGTCTCGGTCTTGCCGTCTTCGGCGCCCCAGCCCAGCAGCGCCAGGTAATTCACCAGCGCCTCGGGCAGGTACCCCATCTCGCGAAAGGCCGAAATCGAAGTGGCTCCATGGCGCTTCGAGAGCCGTTCGCGGTCCGGTCCGAGGATCGTGGAAAGGTGAGCGAACTCGGGCACCGGCCAGCCGAACGCCTCGTAGATCGCCACCTGTTTCGGGGTGTTGGAGATGTGGTCGTCGCCGCGGATCACGTGGGTGATCTCCATGAGGGCGTCGTCGATCGTGACCACGTAGTTGTAAACCGGGATGCCCTCCGACTCGCCTCCCTCCGCGCCTGTAGCTGAGCGAACAATGATGGGGTCGCTCACGGTTTCCGCGGCAAACTCCACCTCGCCGCGCACCAGGTCGTGAAAGCGGAGGGGATGATCTTCGATCTTCAGCCGGACCGCAAAAGGCTTGCCCGCGGCGATGTTCTCGTTGACCTCTTCGGCTGAAAGAGCACGGCAGCGGCCGGAGTACACCTGGGGGCCGTGTTCGGCAATGGCCAGCTTGCGCTCGGCCTCGAGTTCCTCGGCGGTGCAGAAGCAGGGATAGGCTTTGCCATCGCGCAGCAGGCGCTCGGTATGTTCGGCGTAGATGTCGAGGCGTTCCGACTGGCGATAGGGACCGTACTTCCCAGTTTCGTCCGACGTATCGCCCGTCAGGCCGGGACCTTCGTCCCAGTCGAGGCCGAGCCAGTGCAGGTCCTCGATCAATTGCGCTTCGTATTGCGCTTCGGAACGCTCGACGTCGGTGTCCTCGATGCGGAGCAGGAAAGCGCCGCCCTCGCGCCGGGCGAAGAGCCAGTTGTAGAGGGCTGTCCGAGCATTTCCCACGTGCAGCAGCCCCGTAGGTGAAGGAGCGAAGCGTACGCGGATCTTCTGGTCGGTCATGGCAGTACTGATGATAGACGACGATTGGAGCAAACCCAGTTGACCTCTTCATGTCAGGCCAGAGCGAGTTACCGCCTCAATTGCCGCCAAGGGTTAAGATGGTGCGACGTGGTAAAGCACCCAAAGCATCTTGAGGCATAGGGAGATAAGTCATGAAAGTTGTTTTGTTTGGGGCTTCCGGGATGATCGGCAGCCGGGTCCTGGACGAACTTGTCCGCCGCGGCCACGCAGTAACTGCCGTAGCGCGACATCCCGAAAAGGTGCAGGCTGTCAACGGCGTCAAGGCGGTCCAGGGAGACGTCACAGATCCGCCAGCGTCGCCGCCGTTGCCAAGGGCGCCGATGCAGCGATCAGCGCCTACGCGCCTCCGCAGACGGATCCCGGCAAGATTCTCGATGCAACGCGCGCTCTGTTGGCGGGTCTGAAACAAGCCGGCGTGCGTCGCCTGATTGTTGTGGGCGGAGCCGGAAGCCTGGAGGTCGCCCCGGGCGTGCAATTGGTCGATACGCCGGAGTTTCCTTCCGCGTGGATGGCGATCGCCCTGGCCCACCGCGACGTGTTGCCGATCCTCAAACAATCCGACCTCGACTGGACCTATTTCAGCCCCGCCGCCCTGATCGAGCCGGGCGTGCGCACGGGCAAGTTTCGGCTCGGCGGCACCAGGCTGGTCGCCAATGACCGGGGAGAAAGCCGGATCTCGGCCGAAGACTATGCTGTGGCCCTGGTGGATGAACTGGAGAATCCGCAGAACATTCGGAAGCAATTCACGGCAGCGTATTGACCCAGGTCTCGGCGTTCATCCTGCCGAGAAGTGCTCCCAGCCGCGGGGTTCGAGCGGTTCGACGATGCAACCGGTGGCGAGCATGAGGGTGGGCTGGCCGCCCGGCTTGCCACGGTCCGGCGCGGTGATCTCTCCAATTTGCGTGACGGCCACACCGGCGATGCTTCGCGGTATGCGCGTGCCGGGGCGGGCGGTGAACAGGAGTTCGTAGTCTTCGCCGCCGTGCAGAGCTTGCTCCAGCGATGCATCGGCTGCGATCGGCAACCGGTCGGCCTGGATCATCGCGCTCACGCCGGACTCTTCGCAGAGGTGGGCAAGGTCGGTGGAAAGCCCGTCGCTGATGTCGATGGCCGCCGTCGCCAGTCCGCGGCGGCGTAATGACAGACCGGTTTGAATCCGCGGCTTCGGGCGCAGCTGCGCCGACAGGGAATCGTTCCACTGGTCCGGCATTGGCCCCGACTCTCCAACAGCCAGTTCTGCAAGCATCTTCAGCCCTGCCGCCGCTCCGCCCAGACTGCCCGTGACGTAGAGCAAGTCGCCGGGCCGCGCTCCCGACCGCAGCAGCGCCGTTCCGCGCGGAACCGCACCGACCAGGACGATATCCGCCAACGCCACCGGCGATTCCGCCAGGTCGCCGCCGCAAGCGGAGTCTTGTGTGCCTCAGCCAGGGAAAAAAATCCATCCAGGAACCGATCCACCCATGATTTGCGCCCTTCCGCCGCCACCGCCAACTCGCGCGGCAACTCCCAGGGAAAGAAACGCCGCCACCGGCCGGGCTCCCATGGCGGCCAGGTCGCTCAAACCGCGCGCCAGGGTCCGCCACCCAACCACTTCGGGCGGGTGCCATTCCAGGCGGAAATGTCGTCCCGCAATGGAAAGATCGGTGGTCACGGCCAGTTCCTCGCCCGTCCCGCAGACGAAGCAAGGCGCAATCATCCCCGATGCCCAGGCTGAGGTCTCGCCCCCGCGCACCCTTGGCGGCCCGGCGGCGAATGGCCCGCAACACGTCGAGTTCACCCGCCCCCGCGATCCTGGCTGGCCTTTTCCCCACGTTTTGAGAATAGGCCACCCCGGCGGCGAGTGATACGCGTTCGTCTCCGTCTCGCAAAATTCCCGAACCGGCGGCTACCATTCCGTGCCGAAAAGAATCCAAAGACCTTGGCGGACGGAAACGATTTCAGGTTCCGGGAAAATTGGGCGCTTTTCCGGCCCAATTTCGTTGACCCTGTGGAGATCGCTTTGTTAGCCTAAGCGAACGTCCTCAATCACGGGCGCCGGGGCGCACGTGTGCCGAGAGAGCGTTTGTGCTAGTTGGTAGCGGCCGGCGAGTTGCGACCTCGCCTGCTGCGGGGATGAGAGAGAAGCATGCTACGCAAGCGCTATTACATTCTATTTGTCGCCAGGGATGAAGATGGACGGGTGCGGAAGATCCCCCTTCCCCTGCACTATGCCTACGGTTTCGTCGCTGCGGCGCTGATCGGTGCCTTTACGATTGTCGGCCTGGCCGGCTCGTACACCCGTATGCTGCTCAAAACAGAGAGCTTCAACCAGGTGCGCCAGGAACGGGAGACGCTGCGGAAAAACTACCAGCAGATGGCGCAGATCGCCCATGACCGCGATGTCCAGGTGGCATCGCTTGGCGCTCTGGCCAGCGAAGTGACTGCCCTTTACGGGCTTCGCCAGAACCGGCTTGCCCATACCACGTCGGCCGCCAAGGCCGCCGCCGCACCGACGCCCCAGACGCTTGCCCTCAGCGACGATGTGAACCCGCAGAACCTCAAGCTGTCCCTCGACCAGTTCTATGCTCTTCGCACCCAGGCCATGTCGGGCCGGGTCACCCGCGCCATCGATGCGGGCTTGACTTCCTCCTTTACCGGCGACTGGACGCAGTTGGCCGACGCACCGTCGCTCTGGCCTCTGGAAGGCACAGTAACCTCGAGCTTCGGCGAGCGCGAAGATCCCATCAATGGGGAAGGCGCCTTCCACTCCGGCATCGACATTGCCGCTGCCTACGGCTCACCGGTGCGGGCCGCGGCCGACGGCGACGTAACCAATGCTGCCATGGGCGCAGGCTATGGCCGCGAGATCACCATCGATCACGGTCATGATGTGATCACGGTCTATGGGCATCTCTCCGCGATGGTAGTGGTCCCCGGCCAGCATGTCTCGCGCGGCCAGGTTGTCGGCTATGTGGGGCAGTCAGGGCGCTCGACCGGACCGCACCTTCATTACGAGGTCCGGGTCCACATGGTCCCCGTCAACCCGCATAAGTATCTGCGTGCCACCTTCGACCAGGCCGGTGGCCGCCGACGATCATTCGTTGGCCTCGGGCGGAAGATAATCGCAGCAATGTTTATGGCGAAGACGGCTCCCATTCGGGAGCCGTTGCCGTTTGTGCTCCGGCCCACCTGAGCTCCCGCCGCGATCGTAGTATCGTTAACCCGACGACTCACAAGACATCCGGAGTTCCAAATATGCGTCTGATGCGCTGCCTTGCTTTCCTTGTTTTGCTTTCCATTCCGGTTCTGGCCCAGGATCGCCCCTCGGATCAACAAACCGCATTTGCGCGGGCGCGCCATCTGCGCCACGGCATCAACGCTTCGGAGTGGTTTGCCCAATCGGCCAGCGATTACTCTGCGGCCCGCACCGATCGCTACACCGATGCGGCGGACATTGCGCTCATGGCCAAACTGGGCTTTGACAATGTCCGGCTGAGCATCGACCCGGTGCCGCTGGAGCGGCCTCCGCGTAACCAGGAGGGCTTCAATGCCGACTTTCTGGGCCGGCTCGATCGCGCGGTCGACGCCATGCTGGCGAACGGGCTGGCGGTGCAGATCGACATTCATCCGGAAGAGGACTACAAGCAGAAGGTCAAGACCGGCAACGAAGGCGTGGAGCGGTTCGCCATGCTGTGGCGGCGCCTGGCGGCGCATTATGCTTCGCGCGATCCGGAGAAGCTGTTTCTTCGAGATCATGAACGAGCCCGAGGTCAACGATCCCTATCGCTGGTCCGGCATCCAGGCTGCCGCCGCGGCCGCCATCCGCGAAGCGGCGCCGAAGAACACCATCATTGCCACCGGGCCGAACTGGTCCGGGATCGCCGACCTCCTCACCCAGCATCCGCTTCCCGACGGCAACGTGATCTACAACTTCCATTTCTACGAGCCGCACGAATTCACCCACCAGGGTGCGAGCTGGGGACAGCCATGGTGGATCTATACCCATGGCATCCCGTACCCCGCTACCGAGAGCTCGATGGATGACCTGATCAAGCAGGTCCCCGACGCGGCCAATCGATATGCGCTCGAACACTACTGGCTCGACCACTGGGACGCGCACCGCATCCGGCTGCAAATCGATGCCGCGGCGGCGTGGGGCAAGAGCTACAACGTGCCGCTGATCTGCAATGAATTCGGGGCTTATCGCCGAGTCACGGATCCGGCCTCGCGCATGAACTGGATTCACGACGTGCGCACGGCGCTCGAAGCCGACAACATCGGCTGGACCATGTGGGATTATCGGGGCGGCTTCGGCGTCGTGTTCAAGCAGGATGGACAGCCGGCCAAGGTGGATCCGCTGGTGGTGGAGGCGCTGGGGTTGAAGGCGAAATAAGGGAGATCGAGATTGGTGTGATCCCACCAGGGGGTCGAATCGCGCGACGCTTCTTCCGAAATCAAGAGGCTGGCCGTAGAGCGAACTTCTCCAGTATCGTTTTCTTGGGTCGAGTCCATGTTTCATCTGCCGCTTCGTCGGGCGTCGCTCTTCGTCTCCCTCGCTTTCCTGCGCAGCGGCTGCCCAGCTGGTGTCTATCCCCTCGGCCGAGCGACCGTTTTGGCAACATTACCTCCCTTGACCATATTCAAACGTCCCAGTTGCAGTTCAATTTATTCCTGTTTTACAGCCGGAACCCTCATCTTACGGATGTACAGAGTCCCGGCGGTTCCGTTTCGAAGTTGACCTCAAAGCCCCCGGGAAGGCGCGGCGCGAATATGAGCAGGGCTACCGGCTCCTCATGCGGAATGATCCGCAGGGTGCGGTCGGGCACTTGACTAAATCCCTTGCCATCTATCCGAAGTTTGTGGCTGCCCATAACGCACTGGGCTCAGCCTATCTAGGTCTCGGTCAAAACGATCTGGCGCACGCCGAGTTCAGCCAGGCCATTGCCCTCGACGACCACCTGCCTAACTCCTACTTGAATCTCGGGTGCGCTGATTTAGCGCTCAAACAGTATTCCGCGGCGGAAGAATCCCGGCGCAAGGCCTCCTCGATCGCTCCGCTTGACGTCCAGCTACAACTGGCGCTGGCGTACGGAGAATTTGTAAACCATGACTATCCGGCTGTGCTTGCGACTGCCCGCCAAGTGCATGAGCATAAGCACGAGGGGCTTCCGCTGTTCATTTCTTTGCCGCCGGAGCGTGGGAGGCGCAAAGCGATCTCACCAAAGCGCAGCAGGAGATGGAGACCCTTGTTGCAGGAAGACCCGCAGTCAGCCTCGGCCGGCCAGTTTCGCCAAATCCTCGCACAGATCAAGGTTGAACAAGTGCGCCGGACAGAGGCCCGATCGAATCCACCGTTGAAGTTGACCGTTGCTTTCAGTGCCCGCGCAGAGCCAACTCCGGAAGAAAGCGCGCGTCATGCACAACTTCTCTTGCAGGAGAAAAAAGAAGAAAACCAGATTGTCGAAGCCGAAGCGGCGCCAGATCCGACCTGCGGGGATTGCGCCACGGCCGGCGCTCTCGAATCACCCGGCGCCTCTGACCCGACGCACGCCTGAACCAATCCAGTGACAATTCTGCTGGAGTGACCTTCCGGGTTACGGGCAGATAAGGTCGCAATGTTTTTCGCCGCGACCGATCACGGGAAATCCATAACGAATCTCGCAGTCTCGGACGTCGAAATTCGCGACGATAGTCAACCTCCGGGCGCAATCCTCGGATTTCGCAATGAGTCCCAGCTTCCTTTGCGCCTCGGTCTCGTTGTAGATACCAGCGACTCTGTCAAGGACCGTATCTCCTTTGAACAGGCGACGGCGACCAAGTTTCTGCAAGAGGTGGTCGGCGACAAGGGCGATCTCGCGTTCGTGGTCGGCGTCAACAGCTCGGTCTTTCTCGTCCAGGATTTCACCGAAGACCGAACGCTGAGTTCGCGCGCCTTGAACCGAACTCGCACCTGGCGGTCGAACGGCTCTGTGGGACGCGGTTGCCTTCGCAGCCGACAAGTTGGCCGCCCATCCCGAGTCCCAGCCCGTTGCCCGGATTCTGGTCGTGATCAGCGATGGCGAAGACAACTCGAGCGTTCGTCACTCTCAAGCAAGCCATTGCGAGAGCCCAACACGGCGAAGTCGCTGTCTACACCGTCAGCACCAGGGATGGCCTGCCAGAGGAGCCTGGCGCCCTTCGTCGGCGACCATGCGTTGCGAACCCTCTCGGAGCTCACTGGCGGCTCCGCCTTTATGCCCGGCTCCGCCCGCCACCTCAACGGAAGCCTCGCTGATCTCCAGCAGGTCATTCGCGGCCGCTATCTTATCTCGTACAAGCCGGTTTCTTTCCATCGCGACGGTCGATACCGCACTATTGACATCGAGGCTCAGAAAGATGGCCGCAAACTCAAAGTATTTGCACGCAAAGGCTACTACGCATCAGCCCTGCCGAACCGGTTCGATGGACCGTTAAAGCTCCTAGGCCGTGACCTACTTCCCGACGTAGCTCACGTGCCAGATCGACTTCGACCCGTCATCCGACACGAACAACGACCATCCTTCGCTTCGGTAACGCCGACCGGCCGTCCCCACACGTCGCCGTCGCCGGTGGTGAAGCCGGTGAGGAAGTCTTCATACTCGCCGGTAGCGTGGCCGTCCTTCATGGGCAGGCGGATCACTTCGTAGCCCGACCGCTGGGCCCGGTTCCATGAGCCGTGTTCGCAGGCAAAGCCGTCGCCCTTGAACTCCGCGGGGAACTGCGAGCCGCCGTAGAACATCAGCTCGAGCGACGCGAAGTGCGGGTTGACGAGGATGTCGGGCGTGATCACTTTGGATTGCAGTTCGGGGTGTTTGCCCTGGTGGCGCGGATCCTGGACTCCGCCGTTGGTGCCCATGTAGTACCACGGCCAGCCGTAGAAGCCGCCCTCCTGCACGTGGGTCACGTAGTCGGGAACGAGGTTGTTGCCCAGCGCGTCGCGCTCGTTGGTGGAGCACCAGAGTTCGCCGGTGATGGGGTTGATGGCTTCGCCGACGCAGTTGCGAATGCCCGTACGCATACACCTTGACGAACTTGCCGGTGGGCGGGAACTCAAGCACGTCGGCGCGGTGAAACTCCTCGGGGTGGGTGTCGGAGTCGTCCACGTTGGAGTGCGATCCGACGGACGCGAACAGCCTGCGTCCCGTCTTTGGAGAAGATCAGGTCGCGGGTCCAGTGGCCGCCGCCGCGCAGCCGCCCGCCGCCCGGCAACTCGGTGAGGTTCTCCATCTTGCCGGTGGCCTTCATATCGCCGTTCTTGTAGGGAAAGCGGACGATCTGGTCGGTATCGCCGATGTAGATGTATTGTGGGTTCGGCCCCGGTGGGATAGAAAGCGATCCCGAACGGCTGGTGCAGGCCATCGGCGAAGACGGAGGTCTGTTGGGGCTTGCCGTCGGCGCCCACGCCGCGAAACACCCGGATCTTGCCCGTCTCGCTCTCGGCCAGGAAGATGTCGCCGTTGGGCGCGGTCCGCAGCAGGCGGGGATTGTCGAGCCCGGTGGCATACAGGTCCACCTTGAAGCCCTTGGGCGCCTGCGGCCAGGCATTCGCCGGGCGCGGAACGACCAGGGGGCCGTTGTCGACCGACTGATCGGGCGCGGGCGCCGGAAGATCGGCCACGGTCAGATGGCGGCGTATGCCGGGCGACTCATGGGCCGCGTCGGTAAAGGCAGCCTGGCCGGTGAGCACGGTCGGCTTACCATCGGCTGCCAGCGCAGCCATTACTGAAAAAAGCACAACGGACAGGACGAAAGCTTTCAGAAAACGATGCATGGGACCTCGCGGGTGATGGGAGGGAGTCTCCGGGTTGCGTTCAAGTGTGCGCAAACTATGGAAAATACAGGGGTACCGGTGCCTCGCCTTGCCTATTTCGATGCGTTGGAAGCGGGCGGAGGTTCAGTCGGCGCCGCGGAATTCTCGCTCGAAGCCAGGCTGGTGAACATGGAAACCGGCACCGTCGCGGTGACCAGAACCCGGTTGCGCTTGCGATCGACCGCGGCTGTTTTCAGCATCTGCTTCAGTCCGTTGTTGGCCGCGTTGTCGGTGAGCGGCTGGGTGAATCCGCGGGCCAGGGTGAGCAGTGTGGCCAGCGACGCGGCCTGGCTGGCAGCCGCATCGTCGGTGGGAGCGATCTCCTCCACTCGCAATCGCAGCACGCCGGCCAGGCTCAGTTCGGGGCTCAGGCTGGCCACGATGGTGGAGTCGGCCTGCAGCGGCAACCGAAACCCGAAGATCTGGATAGCGCCGCTCTCATTGAAAGGGAGGCCGATTTCGCCCACGCCCCACGCCAGCGACAGGAGCGGCACATCGTGAAAGTGCTGCGAGAACAGGGTTGAGCCGGCAAAGGGCAGGGCCGCGGTTCGATGGCGATCGAGGATGGAGTGGATCTTCTCCGGAGTGGGAAAATTCGACACCGCGATCATGTCGTAGCCCACCTGGGCGACCCGGACCGTGCGGTCTTCGGACGGGACGTTGTAAATGGTGTGGCCGGCGTAGCTCTCGCGCGAGACCGCGTGCGAGTCGAGCCATTGATTCAACCTGGCGCCGGTCAGCTTGCCCACCAGGACCATGGTGTAGGCCACCGGGCCGTTGGGGCCGTTCGGCTCCGGCATGCGGTGAAGAGCGATGGCGGCCTGGTCGAGGTCGCGTTCCCAGTCGACGCCCGTCGCTTCGACAAACTGCTCGTACTCGGGCACCCGGTGCGGCGGCTTGAGATTGGCCTTGAAGAAGGTGCGAACCGGCCTGAGGTTCAGGTAGACGATGCCGTCCGACTCGGGCAGCAGCCGGGCAGCTTCCGGCGGGGCCTTGGAGCGCAGAAAAACAGCCAGCGCCAGCAGGACCAGCACTGCGGCCACAACTACGAGCGTTCTGCGCGTACGCCTGTGCATTCCGTTGAGGGAACCGGAAGAGCTTTGCAGGGCGCCCTCCACAGCATATCGAATCCGGCTGGAAAGAATCCTCATTCGACTTTGCGTCCACCATCGCACGGGCGATCGCACGGGGCTCTGATGACCTTCGTCGATGAGTAATCGACGGTGCCGCGAATCGCGTCCCCCAAAAAATTCTTGTCAACCAGTCAGTTCTTTACGGTCATTGCGTCCGAGTCGATGGCTTTCTTTCCGGTGATGCCTTCAAGGCCTGCGAGCACGCCGCGGTAGTCGCTCTTATCGGCTTGAAAAGCCAGTCCACCTTTCTTGCCACCATCATCCCAAGTGAGGCCGATAAAGTGTTTCTTCGATTTGGACAGTGCCAGTAGAGCTCCGAGGCCAAATGAGAATACCGCAAGACCGATTGCCGCTCCGACTCGTCTGTGAACATCCTGCCCATAGCTGATTTCGGTTATGGAAGACGCCGGAATGAGTGCGATCTCCGTCTTGTCCTTGGTAATCCGGATATTGCTGCCCTCGATAAAGAGCTTCATCTCCGTGCCGGCCTTTGCGTTCTGGATCGAACCGCCATCGTAGCCGATCTTGTAGCCGTTATCGCTCGCAAATGCGCAGCTTGGAAAAACCAGGCAGAGAAATAGTGCAATCAACTTCTTCATGTATGTTCCTCGGGCCGAGAGTCTACTCGCGGCGAGTAACTCTAATCTGTGACGCGGCCCACGCGTTGGTACCCGCTAGAAGCAGGGAACATCAGACGGGTTTTGGAACTCTGGCTCCCGCGTCTGCAACGCTTTCATTCACTCCAGCACTATTCGCGAGACATTGCAGGAGAGAGTTGTGCCGATCGGAAGCCCGCGTGCCGGTCCGAGAAAACGCAATTTCTATGGGCGATCGTCCTCGCAATAGCGTAGACTCGGGTCGTTCCGGCGACAGGGCTCGTTCTTCCCCGGCAGGCCACTCATTTTCAGGAGGACCCTATGGCAGACTCAGGTCAGCGCGTCGGCGACTATGAAGTCCTGGCGCCCCTCGGCGTGGGCGGCATGGGCCGCGTCTACAAAGTGCGCAACGTGATCTCCAATCGCGAAGAAGCGATGAAGATCCTGCTCCCCGACTTCGCTTCCGACCCCGACCTCGCGGCGCGGTTCATGGCCGAAATCCGCACCCTGGCCGGGCTCGACCATCCCGGCATCGCGCAACTGCGCACCGCCTTTCAGCACAACAACCAGTTTGTGATGGTGATGGAGTATGTCGAGGGCACTACGCTCGAGAAGCTGGCTGCCCAGGCCCGGATCCCCGTCGATCACATCCTGGACTACTCTACCCAGGCACTGGCGGCCCTGAGTTATGCCCACGGTCGCGGGGTGACCCATCGCGACATCAAGCCGGCCAACATCATGATCACCACCCACGGGCTGGTCAAGCTCATGGATTTCGGGATTGCGAAGTCGACCGACGACATGCAGCTGACGCGTCCCGGAACGACGATGGGTTCGGTCTACTACATGTCGCCGGAACAGGTGCGCGGCGGCACCGTGGACGCGCGCTCGGACCTCTATTCCTTTGGCGTGACGCTGTATGAAATGCTGACCGGACGCAAACCCTTCCAGGCCGACACATCGTACAGCGTCCTGAATGCGCATATGAACGAGGCGCCGACGCCACCGGTAGAAATCGATCCATCCATTTCGCCGCAGTTGAACGCCATCGTGCTCCGGGCGATGGCCAAGCTTCCCGAACAGCGCTTCCAGACCGCGGAGGAATTTCGCGGCGCGCTGAAAGCTCTGCGCGAGGTGCCGGCACCTCAGCCGGCGATTCCGGCCGCTGCGGCCGGGACTCCGTTTGCGGATTGGACGGCGACGCCCGCGGCCGGACCCCAATACACTGCTCCGCTACCTTCCGCCGCGTTTGTGCCGGTGCCACCCCCTCCGGGTCCTCCGCCGCCTACTGCCAAGAGTCATCGCGGGCTTTGGATCGGCCTGGGCGCGGCGACGGCGATCCTGGCCTTGATTGCGGTCGTGGCCCTGCTGCCCCGCATCTTCTCAACGAGTGCCAGCCAGAAACCGGCAGCGATAGCAGCCGACACGACGCCGCCAGCCAGTGCTCCGGCGCCGGCGACCCCGGCCGAGGCGCAGACTCCGGCGCCCGATCAACAACCGGCTGCGCCGCCGGCAGGTTCTGCGGCCCAGCCCAAGCCGTCTCCCTCGGGTGCGGCCACGCACACGGCAAAGGGTGCCTCAGCGCCGGCGGACGGCAAGAAACTCCGCGAGCCGTATGTTTCGCCCGCATCGGCGGCGGCCGTCAGCACGAGTTCGTCGGAAACTGGTTCGGCTCCTGTTCCGCCAGCGGCCGCGGGACCTTCTCCGAAGGAAGTTCGCGAGGCCCATGACCGCTATGCCAACATCGAAGCCCGGGCCGACGCCGCCCTGGCCGGCGTGGAGCAGATACGGAGCCAGCAGCGTGCGCAAGGACTGGACATTCGCGGCGATATCGTGGCTGCGATGAATCGGTTGCATCATCAGCTGGATGAGGCGCACCAGGCCCTGGCTGAGAAGGACCTGGATACCGCCAACGAGTACATGAACCGGGCCGATAACGAGACCGCGCTGCTGGAGAAGTTTCTGGGGAGATAACGGGGATCAGTCGCAGACAAACTTAACGCCCTCCGCGTTGATCGCGGAGGGCCTTTTGCTGTCTCGCTCCGTGGCTTTCTCGCCGGGAACTACTGTGCAACCGTCTTCACCCTGTCGCCGATCTTGAAGCCCGAGCCGGAGACTGGTTCGCAAACGGCGGAAACATCGTCCACGTCCGTGGCTTTCACCACGCCTACGGTCGTCGCCAGCTTGCGCAGAACAGCACCCGTGGACGGATCCTTGATCTCCTTGGTCACCCGTTCGACATTGAACTGGTCGCCCACTTTCACCCCGACCTTGCCGCCCACATTCAGGATGATCTGGTTTCCTTCCACGGCGGCGACCGTGCCTTCGACGGTTGTCGTCTGGATGGTGATCTTGGCCGCCGAGGTGACGAGCTCGGTGGAGAGCTTGTCGACGGCGTTCTTGGTGGCTTCGCCGATGATGGTGTTCTGGAAGTTGCTGGAGCCGAAGTCGACGGCGCCGCCGCCGTGGCCATTCCAGGTGCCACCGCCGCCACCGACGCCGGTGCTGGAACGGGACGAGGTGCCGGCCCCCTCGGCCACACCCAGGATTTCGGCGGTATCAATGTTGACGAGACGCGCGTTAATGACGACGTTGGCGTTGGACTTGGAGTGATGCAAGCCGCCCAGCGCGCCGGTCCAGCCGCTTCCGCCGCCACCGCCAAGCCCCTGGCTTTTGGTCTCATTGCCAAACTCAGTTATGGTGCCGACGATGATCGCGTCCACTCCGAGCAGCTTGCCGATTTTCGCGGCGCTGTTGGCGTCGGCGCGGTTGGAGTTGGAGAAGTTCTGCTCGGCGAGAATCTTGTCCATCACCGAGCGTTCAATCACGGAGTAGCTGCCGTCTTTGACCAGGTCGGTGACCAGCATCTGCTGGATACCTTTGCCGAGGTCGACATCGGCGCCAAACCATGTCTGCGCCCAGTTTCTGACCGCGCCGTAATCAAAATCCATAACTGCGATACGAGGCTTGCGCTTGGGCGCGGATTGGGCAGGCGAAGGAATGGCCATCGCTCCGACGAGGAGGGCCATGCCGGCTATACAAGCCGGGAGAATCCGATGGGTTTTCATTGGAGCTCCCTTAAGAAGAATCGCTCGCAAGAAGGTTCTTGCGATGGAATAGTAAAGTCAAGACAATTCGCGTTTCACAATGGCGGCCAAAAAGATCTTTGTAACACCGTCGGAGGTTTGCTCCGGCGGCGGGCCTGTGCTAACCTTTGATTCTGTGCCGTGGTGCGTGCGCAGCATGAGTGTGCCCGTACTGCTCGTTCAGACCTCCGGAAAGTTTGGGGTGGGAAAGCGGTTCGAAAGCAGTCTGGAACCGCTTATGCAGGGCTGGCGTAGCTCAGCTGGTAGAGCATCTGATTTGTAATCAGAGGGTCGGGGGTTCAAATCCCTTCGCCAGCTCCACTTACAGGGAAATGGACCGGAGTTTGAAAGCGGCACGAGAGTTTACCGGGGCCTGGATTTTCGGGCGCCGGGCCTGTTCTCCGCGGTGACCCCACTTCAGGCGCAGGCTCCGAAAATGACCGGAGGCTTCCGGGCGGGGCTTGATGCGCAAAAGGGGTTCAAGTGTCGGGGCAGTTGAAGTTTTGCACAGGTGGCCGAGCGGTTAATGGCAGCAGACTGTAAATCTGCCGCTCTTTGGAGCTACGGAGGTTCGAATCCTCCCCTGTGCACCAGGTTTTTGTGAGGGTTTTGGCAATGCGCGAAGAGCAGCCGGGAACGCGCGCGGGCTTGGATCTGCAACGGCGGTATCCGGTCGCTCTTCTGCTGTACGGTGTTCTGGCAGTGCTGGCGTGGTTTACCGTAGGCGAGGGAACAGTGGTCGTCTTCGGTAAGCCTGTAGAATTAAGATTGATTCCGGTTCTGATTCTGGCCACGTTCGCACTGCGTACGATTTTGGTTCGGCAGGCAGACAAGATTCGCCACGGGGGCGAGTAAAAGAGGGCTGATGTAGCTCAGTTGGTAGAGCACTCCCTTGGTAAGGGAGAGGTCACCAGTTCAATCCTGGTCATCAGCTCCAGATTTCAAGCTATTAGCGATTAGCTTTTAGCTCTTAGTGAATTGGTGGATGGTTTTGCCGCGGCATCTTAAAGCCGGCAGGATCGAGCTAAGAGCTAACGGCTAAAAGCTAATAGCTGTTTTTGCGGGAGTAACTCAGTGGTAGAGTCACAGCCTTCCAAGCTGTTGGTCGCGGGTTCGATCCCCGTCTCCCGCTCCAATTTTTTGAGCTGAGGCACTCGTCCAAACCAGGAGAAACATGTTCGAACAGGCAGCTATCGCCGTACAGGATCAGCAGGGCTATACGCAGTTGCATGCGCTGATCGACGCGGCATTTGATGCGCGCGAGGTGGAAGTGCTTCTCGATCGCATCCGGCGTTCCAAGCTTCGGGTCCGCGACTTCGAAGCGGTGCTGCGGCGCGGCTTTCTGGGCAAAGACGCGGTCCGGCTCTACGAAGCGCTGCCGGTTTCCGATCAGGGATTGACGCGCGAGCGCTACCTGCGGCTGGTGGAGAAGGTGCCGCAAGAGTTAAGGCAGCGGTATCTAAAGGTGTATGCGTATTACTGAGACAGACGTCAGCTCTAGCTGTAGTCAGCGATGCGAAGCGCGGATGGATGAGGCCAGAAGCAACGAGACTGAGCACTGAAGACTGAGCAAGCTGTTCACTGGGTTTTTGGGGCTGGAGCCGGACCGCCGGCGCCCCTGGATGCAACGGGCAGTACGAGCTACGAAAGGGATTCAGGACTTTTATGGCGAAGGAAAAGTTTGATCGTTCGAAGCCTCATTGCAATGTGGGGACGATCGGGCATATCGATCACGGCAAGACGACGCTGACGGCTGCGATTACGAAGGTTCTGCAGAAGCACAATCCGAAGAATACGTTCCGTTCGTTCGACTCGATCGACAACGCTCCTGAAGAGCGCGAGCGCGGCATCACGATCGCGACGGCGCACGTGGAGTACGAGACCAAGAACCGGCACTATGCGCACGTGGACTGCCCCGGCCACGCCGACTACATCAAGAACATGATCACCGGCGCGGCGCAGATGGACGGCGCGATTCTGGTGGTGGCGGCGACCGACGGTCCCATGCCGCAGACCAAGGAACACGTTCTGCTGGCCCGCCAGGTAGGCGTGCCGTACATCGTGGTGTTCCTGAACAAGTGCGACGCGGTGGAAGACGAAGAGCTGACCGACCTGGTGGAGATGGAAGTCCGCGAGCTTCTGTCGAAGTACCAGTTCCCGGGCGACGATGTTCCGGTGATCCGGGGCTCGGCCCTGGGCGCGCTGAACGGCGAGCCCAAGTGGGAAGCCCAGATCGACGCGCTGATGGATGCGGTGGACAAGAACGTTCCCCAGCCGCAGCGTTCGATCGACCTGCCCTTCCTGATGCCGATCGAAGATATTTTCTCGATCTCCGGCCGCGGCACCGTGGTGACCGGCCGCATCGAGCGCGGCAAGGTGAAGGTGGGCGAGGACGTCGAGATCGTCGGCTTCCGCGAAACCCGCAAGTCGGTCTGCACGGGCGTGGAAATGTTCAAGAAGCAGCTGGACGAAGGCCTGGCGGGCGACAACGCCGGCATCCTGCTGCGCGGCATTCCCAAGGAAGACGTGGAGCGCGGAATGGTTCTGGCCAAGCCTGGCTCGATCACGCCGCACACCAACTTCAAGGGCGAAGATTTACGTGTTGTCGAAGGAAGAGGGCGGCCGTCATACGCCGTTCTTCAAGGGCTATCGTCCGCAGTTCTACTTCCGCACCACGGACGTGACGGGTGTGGCGGAGCTGCCGGAGGGCACGGAGATGGTGATGCCGGGCGACAACGTGCAGCTGGTGATTGAGCTGATTACGCCGGTGGCCATGGAGAAGGGCTTGCGCTTTGCCATCCGCGAAGGCGGACGCACGGTGGGCGCGGGCACGATCTCGGAAATCATCAAGTAAGTTCGCAAGGCAGTTGACGGTTCGTAGTTCACAGTTCAGAGTGACGCGAGGGACTGAGAACTACGACACTGCAGAACTCTGAACTACGAGCTGCTTGCCGGCGAAGAGCCGGCGAAGCTCAGAATCGGTTAGGATAGTGAGATGCGGGAAATTGTGACATTGCAGTGCACTGAGTGCAAGGAGCGGAACTACTCGACGACCAAGAACAAGAAGACGACCACCGGCCGTCTCGAGTTCAAGAAGTTCTGTAACCGCTGCCGCAAGCACCAGTCGCACAAGGAAACGAAGTAGAACAGGGACGTAGGGACTAGGGATTAGGGACTGAGTTCGGTGTTGCACTCGAAGGCTTAGTCCCTCGTCCCTGATCCCTAGTCCCTGAAACAGGGGCGTAAGCTCAACGGTTAAACTGTCGGTCTCCAAAACCGAACTTGGGGGTTCGAATCCCTCCGCCCCTGCCAGTTGTGCATTTTCGCAGTGGGATCGAGGCCGATCCGAAAAAACGATAGGTGGCAGGCAAGAACTCCACCTGCGTGGGATGCAAAAGGCCGGCGATACCTGCGAGAATGGCTTTGAGTATGGATGCACCCGGCAGGACGCCTGGGTGAAGGAATGGGTGTATGGCACCAAAGGCAGCAACAGTGAATGGCGAAGATCGCCCGGCGCAGATCAAACGGCAGGAGCCCAGTGCCGTCTCCAATCTCACCGGAAACATGGCCGGCACCTGGCAGAAGATCACCGGTTTCCTGAGCGACGTGCGCGCCGAGATGCGCAAGGTGGTCACGCCTTCCCGCAAGGAAGTGCAGGCGACTACGTCGGTTGTTCTGGTTGCGGTGTTCCTGTTTGGATTCTACTTCTGGGTCATCGACAACATATTCAACCGCGGCCTGGCTGCGATCTTGCATAAGCTGGGCGGTGCGCAATAGTGCCGGAACCGCAAATCGAGAACATGATGGCAGAAGAACTGGAACAGGCGGGCGAAGCCAAGCCGGAGCGCAACGAGCGCTTCAAGTGGTACATCCTGCATGCCTACTCGGGTTTTGAGCGCAAGGTGCGGGAGTCGATCGAGAGCCGCATCACCGCTTTCGGCTTGAAAGACAAGGTCGGCCGGGTCATGATCCCCACCGAGCCGGTGACGGAGATCGTCAACGGCAAGAAGCGGACCGTGGAACGCGTCTTCCTGCCTGGCTACGTGCTGGTCGAAATGGATCTCGATAACAACCTGTGGCATGTCCTCAAGGACACGCCCAAGGTGACTGGTTTCCTGGGCACCGGCGACAAGCCGGTGGCGCTGTCGGAGGAAGAAGTGAGTTCGATCCTCTTCCGCTCCGAGACCGCCAAAGACAAGCCGCGCATGAAGATCAAGTTTGAAAAGAGCGAACAGGTCCGCATTACCGATGGGCCTTTTGCGAACTTCAACGGCGTGGTGGACGAGATCAACGAAGATCGCGAGACGCTCAAGGTCATGGTGACCATCTTCGGGCGCTCCACCCCGGTCGAACTGGAGTTCGGCAAAGTGGAAAAGATTGAGTAGTTGCAGCTTCTAGCTACTAGCTCCAGCTTCTAGCCCGCGTGTCACCTAGCGACCGCCGGTTTGACAGCGAACCCTAGAGCAGCAGCACCAAAATTCGCATGAGAACGAACCAGCTGAGTGGCTAGAAGCTAGGAGCTAGGAGCTGGTTTCCGAAGGAAACATTCATGGCACCTCCGAAGAAAGTATCAACGTACGTCAAGCTGCAGATCGAAGCCGCCAAGGCTACGCCGGCGCCGCCCGTTGGCCCCGCGCTGGGCCAGGCGCAGGTCAACATCATGGAGTTCTGCAAGCAGTTCAACGCCCGCACGCAGAACAAGGAAATGGCCGGGCTGACGATTCCGGTCGTGATCACCGTGTACGCCGACCGCAGCTTCACCTTTATCACCAAAACGCCGCCCGCCGCTGTTCTGCTGAAGAAAGCTGCCGGCGTGGCCAAGGGCGCCGGCACCCCCAACAAGGACAAGGTGGGCAAGGTGACCGAGAAGCAGGTGCGCGAAATCGCCACCCAGAAGATGCCCGACCTGAATGCATCTTCGGTGGAGACGGCGATCAAGAGCATCAAGGGGACCGCCCGTTCCATGGGCATCGAAGTCGTGGCCTGATCCGGGCACATGAACTCCGTGCCCCATCCTTTTCGCGATTTGTGCGAAAAGGGTGGGAAACCACAAATGCCAACAGGCCCTGCTAATCAGGAATCAAACTCATGGCGGCTGCGAGACTTTATCGCGGCCGCCTTGCTGTTTCTGGGCACTGCGGCTTTTGTGTGCTGGCAAAACTCGCGGGTTGCCGTGCTGTGGGATCTTGGCTATCTGCTCGATACGAGTTGGCGCATAGCGCTCGGGCAGATGCCCTATCGGGATTTTCCCCTGGTGCACCCGCCGCTCACGTTTGTCCTGCAGGCGGTGCTGATCCGCCTGGCTGGTCGACACTATCTTGTGCCCGTTGCCTACGCGGCGATCGCGGGCGGCATCGGTACGGTGCTGACGTGGCGCATCGTGCTGCGTGTGGTGCGCGGTGCCGCGGTCTTCGCTTCGGCGGGGTGGCCCGTTGCGCTGATGCTGGCCGCGCCGCTCACGGTTCTGGGTGTCTACTCCGTCTATCCGCATCCGATTTATGACTGCGACTGTGCTGCTGGCAATCCTTCTCGCGTTGTTGCTGCTGACATCTCTCGCGACGACCGGGAAGAACTCGGCTGGGTGTTGCCAGTTGCCGCCGGAGCAGCCACGGTGCTGCCCGTTTTCTTCAAGCAGAACATGGGCCTGCCGTTTCTCGCCGCGGTCGGTGCCGGCGTCCTTCTCCTGCTGGTTCTTGAATTCCTGAAGTCGCGCTCCATCCGCCGCGCACTTCGATCGCAATCCGCCTTCGTGCTGGCCGGAATGGCGTCCGCATTGTTGCTGGGCCTGGCGGCGATCGCAGGCACTGCCGGCATCGGCAATTACCTGCACTGGACGGTGCAATTCGCAGCGCAGCGGCGCCTGCCGGGCCTGGCGCCGATGCTGTCGGTGTATCGAGAGCCCTCGCTGGTGTGGACGCTGCCCGCATTGGGCGCCGGCCTCGCGCTCTGTTGCACGCGCCTGGTGGAGCGATGGTGGGCGCGCATCGCGGCGATGTGCCTGATGGCGGCGCCGCTGGCCGCCACGCTCCTTTTACTTCTCATGCAGGATGATGCCGAAGATCGTGCTGACAACTTGCTCGCCCTGTGGCCGCTTTTGCTGCTGGCCGGGCTTGTGGTGGCTGCCTTTGAATTGCGGCGCGGGATCACGCTCGGAAGGCTAATGCCATTCTTTGTCCTGGCCGCGATTCATGGCACGTTTCTTTCCCAGCAACTGTGGGGATCGACGTACGCGCTGTGGCCGCTGCTGATGGTTCTCGTGGCCCAGACACTGGCGGCGCTGCCGGCCCGAGCCCGGCCGGTGGTCATCACCACGGCCGCGATGCTCGGTGCCGTATTCATCATCTGCGGCGGCCTGTATGCTGTCTCGCTGGAGCGGCTGAGTTACATCCAGATCCCCGATGCACCTCTCGAGCACTCATCTGTTCCCGCGTTGCGCGGCATGGCGGATCGAGGACCGTACCTGGCCAATTTCGACGAACTCGTTGGCTTCACTGAGCGTGAGATTCCGCGCGCGGACGCCCTGCTCGTGCTGCCCGGAGAAGACCCGTTCTACTACGCGACCGGCCGCATCCCGCGATTCCCGGTGACGCTCTTCGATCCCACAACCGATCCGTATTCGGCGCCGGAACTGCTTGCCGAAGCGCGCCGGCGCGATGTGAAGTGGGTGATCGTGAAGCGGGTGCAGCAAATCGATGAGGACCCGATGCCGGAGGGGGCACAAACCATGGAACTGGTCGCCGCGGAGTACGCGCTCTACCGCCGCCTC
This sequence comes from uncultured Acidobacteriota bacterium, assembly GCA_963812485.1. Lineage (GTDB taxonomy): Bacteria > Acidobacteriota > Terriglobia > Terriglobales > Acidobacteriaceae > Telmatobacter. Next base: position 465,173 of record CAWEVD010000019.1, on the reverse strand, counting down.
GAGGGATACGACATCTATCGCACGGCGCTGAAGAAAACGCAGCGAGGCCTTCGGCACAAACTCCAAGGCGTCCGGACGCAGAAGAGCCGCCCGATCGCGAGCGGCTCTTGTTGCGAAATTATTTCGGCGGGGCCGGGGTGAACACATCCGGTCTGCGCCCGGGTTCTGGTTTGGGCTTTGGCTTCGGAGCCTTCTTGACTTCCTTTTTGCCTTTATCTTTGTTTCCCATGCGTCCAAGCATGACACAAAACGCGGGCCAAGGGCAAAGAAGAAACGAGGCCTTAAAGAGACGTGGAACCCTCGACGCCTATTACTTCTTTTCCGGAGCGCCAGCCTTGGGAGCCAGATGGTCGAAGTTCAGGATTGCGTTGAAGACCAGGCCGTAGGTGCCGAGGGTTTCGCCGCGGTAAATGGGGTTGTTGCCGAACAGGAGCACGTTGCCCTGGCCCAGGTGGGCGTCGACTACGACTGCATGCTCGGCGATCGACGAAGCCTTGTCGAGCAGGCCGGAGAGCAGCATGGTCTTCGCGTCAGTGAAGCGCAGAATCACCTCCGGCCGGTACTGGGGCGGGATGACCGATGGATTGTTGCGCATTTGTTCTTCATTGAGCTTGCGCGCTTCCCACGCCTGCTGCTTCTGGAGCGGTTCTGCCTCCGTGATCCTGCGGCCCTGCGGCTCATCGTTTTCTTCCGCGCTGCCGCGGCCGGTGGGACGCTCCGCGTAGGGATCCATCAGCACCCGGCCGCCGGACCGGCCCACCGTATTGCTCACGTTGAACGCCATGCCGTTCGCGCTCATCACGGGCAGGTTCAGGTCGTAGCCGTTGGCCACGGGATGCTCGCGAGCTACGAACACCGTGTTGAGCACGCTGCCGACCACGCGCGCGTCTCCTGCCGGAGCAATGCTGACCCCCGGCGCGAGACCCGTGTCGATGGCGAATTGCGCGGTATCTTCGCAGGTGATGAGCAGGCCGCCTTGCTCGACGAATTTCTTGAGATGCGCCAGCCCGTCGTAGCCGAGTCCCGGGCGGATGTCGTCGGTTGAGTCGATGCGGCCCAGGTTGGGCGTCAGGTCGGTCTTCTGCCAGGGCATGGCGTTGTTCCAGGTGGGCATGCCGTTGAGGATGTCCGAAGCCGACGCGCGGCTCACCGGGGCGAACACAATCACGTCGTATTTCGAGCGCAGGTCGTCCTGCTTCGCCGACGGTCTGGGTGCTGATGTAGTCGTAGGGCACGCCCGCGGTGTCGAAGGCGTAGCGCCACCAGCCCTCGGTCTGCGTGGCCAGCCAGGTGTGCATGAACGCGATGCGGGGCGCGGTGACCGGGTGCGCCGGCACGGTTGGCGTGACGCTCAGGCTGACGCCGTCGAGCGACAGATCGCGCAGCGCGGTCTTGAGAGTCTCTTCGGGAACGCCGCCAATCAGCAGCGACCCCGCGGCGAAGTGTTTGTCCCCGGCATCGAAGGGCTTGTCGACAGTCTGGATGTTCGCGCCCTTCAGCTTGTACACCAGGGCCAGGAGCGTGGTCTGCCCCGTGTTCGCGACGCCGACCAGCGAGCCGGAGCCGTCCAGTTTGCCCGCCAGCGATGCCGGATCGTCCACCGGCTTCATGTCGGCCTTGAGGATGGCCGTATCGGGCACGCGCGTCACCTTCAGATTGAATAACTCGCTGAACGACCAGCCCGTGTCGTCGTAGGGGTGCTTTTGCGGGTCGTCGGGCGCCCAGAACTGGCGGTCGAGCAGTGCATCGGCCGCGCGCGCGTAGGGCTGATCCATCCGTACAATCAGGCTGCCGGCAGCGAACGTTTCCGGTTTGGGCTTGTCGGCGCGCTTCTCGCCGGGGACCGTGCAGGTGGCTGCTGCCGAGAGCTGCTGCACCTCGACATGCTGCCGCTTCAACGCCTTTACCAGTTCGACGATGCGGTTGGCGTGGGCTTCGTCATTGGCGATCAACGTATGCGGCCGGTCCCTCCAGCGCGGGCTTCTGAATGGTCCGCTTGCTCTTGACGTAAAAGTTCTCGAGGAAGTGATGGGTGTTGTGCGAGAAGTAGGAGATGGTTGTCAGCAGGGCGCTTTCTTCGTAGTTGTTGTTATTGCGCTGCGACCAGGTCACCACCGGCAGCGGCGGATTCTGACGATACCAGGTGCGCGAATACTCCTCCGGCGTCAGGATGCGTTTCTCGGTATCGGCGCCGCCGTTGCCGAAGGTTTCATAGAGGCGGCTGATGCCGTTGTGCATGCCGGCAAGAAACATCAGGTAGCCGGGACTCCACGTATCGAAGTCGCCGTGCGTGAATACGCCGGGCATGCCGAAGCTCTCCATCTGGGCCACGTTGTTCCAGCCCAGCTCGGCCCACTCGTCGGCCAGCGCCGGATCGACCCACGCGTTGTAGGGCCCGTCGCCCACCGTGTTGTCGTAGAGGAACGGGACGGATTCATGCAGGTCGTGCAGCACCTGGGCGTGCCAGTCGAGGTAGGTATCGAGCACGTTGCGCGTCAGGTCGAGGGTCATCGCCATCGCATCGCGATTGTTGTCGTGCGCGACATAGTGGCCCCAGTACAGCAGGCGAGGCCAGTCCTTGCCGGGGTTCGCCTTGTGCCACTTGTAGATGTCGACCATGCGGTCGCGGCCGTCCACTTCAACCACCGGCGTGATGAGCACAATCATGTGCGAGCGAATGAACTTGATGTAGGGCGCATCATCGACGGCGAGGCGATAGGCAAGCTCCATCAGCGCTGTCGGCGCGCCTGTCTCGGGTGAATGAATGGTGCCCGTGATGTAGTAGACCGGGTAGGAGTGATCGATCAGATCGCGCGCCTTGGCATCGTCGAAGTTGATGGTGCGCGGGTCGGCCAGTTGCGCCAGCCGCGCCTTGTTCTCCTTCGCGCCGGCGAGCAACTCCGGATCGGCGATGGCCGCGGCGATCATCTCGCGGCCTTCCTCGGTGTGGCCGATGCTGAAGACCTTCACGCGCGGGCTGGCGGACTCGAGCATGCGGAAGTACTTGTAGACGTCTTCGGCGTAGGGCAGCATGTCGGGCGCGCCGGACACATCGCCCAGAACTTTGGCCGGCGTGGGCACGGTCTTCGATGCGGGCAGATAGTCAACCAGCGGCGAGATGAACGACGGATCGGTCGTGTATTTCTTGATGTGGTCTGTGTACTGCTGATCGATGGGCTGGTTGGGATCGCGGGCGTAGTTGCTGTTCAGCGTCTGGCCGTGCGCGGACAATGCCGCGCAGAATAAAGCAAGAACCAGCTTCGAGGGTCGCATCGGTATCAATGTCAAAAGGATTCTCTTCGGAACGGAAATCGTCGCCAGGAACGTGAGCGAATAGCAACACGTTAACATGCGCGAAGCGGCGGGATTGAGACGGTCCCTGTGGGGAAGGCCGTCCGCGGCGGGCACTCACGGTTCAAGACGAGTCACAGAGGAGCGAGCAATCGCCACCGGGTCGCGGCGGCTACTTCTTCAAGAACCCTTGCAACTCCAGCCAATCGGCGAATCGATCGATCCACTGATCCGTGGGAATGTTCTGCTTGTGCATTCCGAATCCGTGGCCGCCCTTCGCGTACATGTGCAGCTCGGCTGGTTTGTGAGCCTCCGTCCACTTCTGGTACAGAGCAATGCTCTGCGGCGCGAGGCCGAGGTTATCATCGGTGGCAGCGGTAATAAACATCGGCGGCGCATCCGCCGGAACCGGAGCATCTTTGGGCGGTCCGCCGGCATAGATCGGGGCGACGAAAGCGGGACGGCCTTCCGGCGCGTATTTGAAGGCAACGCCAACCGTGACCGATCCGCCCGCCGAGAATCCGATGATGCCGACGCGGTCGGGAGAGACTCCCCACTCCGCCGCGTGCTGACGGACGTAGGTCACCGCCGCCAATCCGTCGGCGACGGACAGGGGCAGGATCTTCTCCAACATGTCGTGAAATTTCGGCGGGTCTGCGAAGAGCGGGCCGAATTCCTGGGTAGCGTCCTCGCCGGTGTGCGCGAGGCGATACTTCAACACGAACGCCGTGACGCCCTTGGCGGCCAGGTACTTGGCGACATCGATGCCCTCACTGGTGATGGAGAGGGCCATAAAACCGCCACCCGGGCAGATCACGATTGCGGTGCCGTTTTTTAGCTCCGGAGACGGCTTATAAACGGTCAGGGTCGGCTTGGTCACGTTGGTGACGACTTCGGTGTTCCAGGTCTTCGAGAAGTACTCCTTCTCCGGATAGTTCTCCTGCGTCGAGCCGGGCGGGATGCCGGGATAGAGAGGAATGACATCCTGGGCAGCTCCGCGGTTCGCCAGGAACACCAGCACGCAAAGAGTTCGGAAGAGGAATGTTTTCATCGCCGCCCAGTCTAGCAGAGAGGTGCGCTCGTCATCTTTGGACGTGCTGTGGCGGTCCCGGTTCGTGGATTCGGCCCAAAACAAAATGCGCGCCAACCTCGAAAGAGGCGGCGCGCATTCTGATGACGGACAGTTGACTTGTGCTTACAGGCCCGACGGGGCGACGTACACCTGCTGCGGGGCATCGATCTTGCCGGACAGACCATTGGCTTTCAGCTTGATGGTCTCCACCTGAGACTTGCCTTTTACGGGAGCCGTAAAGCTGACCTCGTACTGGTTCTGGAGGCGCCGGTCGAGGTCCTTGAAGTAAGGCTGGAACGAGACCGGGTTGCCGTAGCCTTCCCAGTAGCTGTTGCCGCCGGTGGCCTGGGTGACGTTCAGAAGCAGGTTCTGGCCCGCATTGGTGGCATAACCGGTCCGGTCAAAGCGGCCCTGGTTCTGCCAGTAGATGGAGTAAACCACCAGCCCGGCGCGAACCGAATCGGTGATCGAAGCCTGCATGTACGGGTCCTCAGGATCGTAGCGAGGATTGTAGTAGTCCACGCCATCCGAAATCATGACGACCACACGGCGCGCGCCGCGGTCGTTCGACGGCCAGTGCTGCGCGAGGCTGGAGAGGCAAAAATACGGGCTGGCGCTCGAGCCGGGGATTCCGCCCGGGATGTGCAGCCCCTTCGCGGCCTGTGCGTGATCGGTAGTCAGCGGGCTGGTGAGCGCGGCTGTTCCATTCTGCATGTACGCGACAGCCACTTTCGCGTTCGCGGGCAAAGTGTTCACAAATTTAGCGATATCGGTATTCTGGGTGGCGAGACTGGTGCGGGCAGAGCCGTCGATCAGCACCACCACCTCCAACCGGTCATTCTCACCGCGCAGAGGAATCCAGTTGGTGATGGTTGAATCCTTGCCGTTGACCTTGATGGAAATATCCTGTTGCGACAGGTTGGCGGGTGTCGCCTCCTTGTCGTGGGCCGGCAGGACGGTGATCACCGCCTGACCGTGGCCTTCGCTGCTTTCATTGGCGGCAAAAGCCGGCGCCGCCATCATCAGGGCCCCGGCAACCAGACTCATTGCGAATGCTGCGTTCTTCATGTTTAAGTGCTCCTTTGAGGCATCTGTCCGGGCTCGGCTGTCTGGCCGCCGCAGCGCCTCGTTCCACAACTTCTTGGACACAGACAGTCCGGATTTGTTGCGGATTTTTTGCGGCGACAAGTCGCGGCAAATTGAATGTAACTTTTTGAGGGCGTTGAACATCTAACACTTGTACCCGGTCAAATCAGCGCCTTGAGCTGCGCCCGGAGCGGCCAGGCTCTTTGCATTTCCGTTGCCACTCCGGTATGATCCAAAGATGTGTCCGGACGAGTACCCGGACCGTCAATAGCACCACGGCTGTTGGGCCACCCGGCTCGGAAGCGGCAACCCGAAAAGTTGCCCCCAAACCGAAGGTGGTTCCCCGCAAGGGGGCTGGCAACAAGCGGTGGGAGACGAGGGATGGATGAGAAAACTCAGCAAGAATATTGCGAAGGCGCGCGCTGCTGTCACACAGCCGGCCTATCCGCTGCCGGATGCGGTCAGCCTCCTGCAGAAAGTCAAGTACGCCAAGTTTGATGAAACCGTCGATCTGACCCTGCGTCTGGGCGTCGACACGCGTCACGCCGACCAGATGGTGCGCGGGACGGTCGTTCTGCCGCACGGCCTGGGCAAGTCGAAGACCGTGGCCGTGATCGCTACCGGCGACCGCCAGAAGGAAGCCCAGGAAGCTGGAGCGGATTTTGTCGGCGGCGAGGAGATGGTGGAGAAGATCCAGAAGGAAAACTGGACCGCCTTCGACGCCCTGATCGCCACGCCCGACATGATGAAAGTGGTAGGCCGGCTGGGCAAGATCCTGGGCCCCAAGGGCCTGATGCCGAACCCCAAGACCGGAACCGTGACCGTGGATGTGGCTTCAGCGGTGAAGGAAATCAAGGCCGGCAAGGTGGAGTTCCGGGCCGACAAGACCAGCCTGGTGCACGTGCCGGTGGGCAAGCTGAGCTTCGCTCCGCAGAAGCTGGTGGATAACGCGACCACGGTGATTACGTCGATCGTGCGCGCCAAGCCTTCGGCCGCCAAGGGCAAGTACATCAAGAGCCTCACTCTGAGCTCGACGATGGGCCCCGGGGTGCCGCTGGATTCGGCAGTCGCCGACGCGGCGGGCAAGCACTAAAAGCAGTTGATCAGTGATCAGTGGTCAGGGATCAGTTGGTGCACTGAAGCTACCGACACTGTGCGCGGAATGAGATTTGAAGAACAGGTTCGAACCGACGCCCATGATGTGGCGCAGAGAAGGGGTTAGAGGGCAGGAAAGATCGTGGCCTTGGAATTCACTGACCACTGTTCACTGTCCACTGTTCACTGTGCGGAGCACACAATGGCAATTTCACGAGGAAAGAAACACGAGAAGGTTCAGCTGCTGGCCAAGGAGCTGGAGACTTCCACGACGGCGATTATCGGTACCTTTGCCAAGCTGACGGTGGCGCAGGATTTTGCGCTGCGCAAGGTCATCCGCGAGTCGGGCGGCAAGTATCGCGTGATCAAGAACAAGCTGGCCGCGATTGCCGGCGAGGGCACCAAGGTGGAAGGCGCGCTGAAGGGCCTCAAGGGAGTCAGCGCAGTCGCCTTTACCTCCGGCGACCCGGTCACGCTGGCCAAGGGCTTTTCCAAGTGGGTCAGCGAAAACGCCGAATTCCAGTTCAAGCTTGGCATTGTCGACGGCAAGGTGCTGAATGTCGAAGAGGTCAAGTCGCTGGCCACCATGCCGGGCAAGGAAGAGATCTTTGCCAAGCTGCTGTTCCTGATCAACGCGCCGGCGCAGCGCCTCGTCACGGTCCTCAATGCCACCGGCCGCGATCTGGCCGTGGTTCTGGGCCAGGGCGTGGAAAAGGAAAAGTTTGGCGCAGGGCCCGCGGCGAGCGTTGCTGCGGCGCCGGCAGCAAGCGCGGCTCCCGCGCCGTAGCGGCGAGCGAAGTTGCTCCGGCTGCACCGGTGAGCGAAGTTCCTGTTTCGGCGCCTGCTGCGGTAAGCGAAGAAGTTCCCGCGGCCGCAGCCGGGAGCGAAGAGTCGGCGCCGGCAGGCGAAGCGCCCGCGGCTGGCAGCGAAGTTTAAGTCAAGTTTTGGCGGTAAAACGGGCCGGAAGGGCGCTGGTCTGGGCGCATCGGAAACTTCCAGCTTGAGTTTGCAGCCGGGTACATCAAATTCAACGGTTTCGATTGGAGAAAACAAATGGCGGATCTCGCGCAGTTGGAAGAACAGATTGTCAGCCTGAGCCTGCTGGAAGCGGCGGCTCTGGTGAAGAAGCTCGAAGAGCGGCTTGGCGTTTCGGCCGCAGCAGCGGCGCCGGTGGCAGTGGCGGGCGGCGGCGGAGCGGCGGCAGCTCCCGTAGTTGAGGAGAAGACCGAGTTCCAGGTCATCCTCAAGGACGCGGGCGCGAACAAGATCAACACCATCAAGGCGGTGCGCGAAGTCACCTCGCTCGGCCTCAAGGAAGCCAAGGACCTGGTCGATGGCGCTCCCAAGGCACTCAAGGAGAACGCGACCAAGGACGAGGCCGAGGCCATCCGGAAGAAGTTCGAAGGCGTGGCGACGGTCGAAATCAAATAGGTTCGGAGCAATCGATTGGGCCGAAACGGCCCTGCACTTGCAAGCCCGGGCGGGACGCGTTACTATGTCAGTTGCGCGTCTTTCCAGCCCGTTCCGCATTTCCTGAGGGAACTGAGCGGGTTCGGGCTGCGCATTTGCATTGAAATGGCGGTTGGCACACAGGCCTTAGTTGGCCGGAGTCAGGCCAAGCACTCCGGCGGCGGGCGTCGGTCGAATATGAAGTGCCTTAGAGTCAACGGGTTAGGCGGAATCTGTTGACGGTGGCGTTCACCTGGCGGGCGAGAGCGGCAGAAGCGACCTTTGGGATCGGCGAGAGCAGGTATTGAGAATTCGGATGGGAGCATTGGCAACAGGCCACGCTCGTGAGGCATTGCGTCCTTGCGGGCTTTTCGTGTCTCCCTGTGACGACGAACTAGCCTTTCAGGCTTAAATTGCGTCTTTACGCGCAGGATTATCCATGCAAGTTTTTGGCACCTGCGTGTTTCCTTACTCTCAATTGTGCGCAGTCTAGCGCACTTCCCAAGGCCTCGGCAATGCTCCAGGTCAAATTTCGACGCGAATTCATGAACCGTTGCTTGGCATGAATGGCCCGCGATGCTAGCGGTTTGCGCAAGGCAGGCCGGCGCATTGGGTTGAGATTGGCTCCTCGCGGTGGGCCAATCGGAGATATCGATTTCTTACCGTAAATTTGCCGGCGCCTCGAGACTCGGGTGTCGGCCCGGACTGCGGGGCCCCGTCCATGGCCATGCGCCCGGTACTTGAGCCTCAGGAGTGAAGCATGCCCAACGAGAAACGCGCGGTTCGGAGCCGGCTTGATTTTTCCAAGATTCCAACGGCAACCCAAATCCCTAACCTGATCGAAGTCCAGCGCCGTTCCTACGAACGTTTCCTGCAGATGGACAAGCTGCCCAACGAGCGAGATGACTCGGGGCTGCAGTCCGTTTTTGTTTCCGTTTTTCCGATCACCGATTTCCGCGGTATCTCGCAGCTGGACTTCGTTGACTTCTCGATCGGCAACTGGGAGTGCAAGTGCGGCCACTTGAAGGGCCTCCATCACCTGCGCACCGCCTGCGTCAACTGCGGGTCGATGGTGATCACTGATCCCTTCCTGCCCGGCGATGTGCTCTGCCCCAAGTGCGGCCACTACAACAAGAACACGCCCGACTTCTGCAACAAGTGCGGCGACCCGGTCAGCCTGCAGCTGAAGTACGACCAGCAGGAGTGCGAAGAGCGCGGCATGACCTTCTCTGCGCCGCTCAAGGTCACGGTGCGCCTCACCATTTACGACAAGGATCCCGAGACCGGCAACAAGACCATTCGCGACATTAAAGAGCAGGAAGTGTTCTTCGGCGACATTCCGCTGATGACGCCCAACGGCACGTTCATCGTGAACGGCACCGAGCGCGTCATCGTGTCGCAGCTCCACCGCTCGCCGGGCGTGTTCTTTGAGACGGCCAACAACCGCACCTACTTCCTGGGCAAGATCATTCCCTATCGCGGATCGTGGGTGGAGTTCGAGTACGACCAGAAGAACACCCTGTACGTGCGCATCGACCGCAAGCGCAAGTTCCTGGGGACGATCTTTCTGCGCGCGCTCGGCCTGCGCAGCGATGAGGAGATTCTCAAGACCTTTTACACGGTCGACCGCCTGCACATTGCGGACAGCAAGCTGTTCTGGAGCATTCCTTCGGATCCGAAGACGCCCACTCACCTGGTTGGTTCCAAGCCGGCTCACGCCGTGCTGCACAACGGGGAAGAGATCGCGCACTCCGGCCGCAAGGTCACGGCGCACACGATGAAAGCTCTGCGCGCGGCTGCAATCGACCGCGTTGAGGTGGAGACGGCAGAACTCGACGGCGCGATCACCGCTGCCGACATTGTGGATACCGCCACCGGTGAAGTGATCGTGGAAGCCAACGTTGAGCTCACCGCCGATCGCCTGCACAAGGTGCTGTCTTCGGGCGCCACGACCTTCGAGGTCTTCTTCCCGGAGCGCGACGACGTAGGCAACATCATCACCAACACCCTGCGCCGCGACTCGATCCGCAAGCCTGAAGAGGCGCTGATCGAAATCTACCGCAAGCTGCGGCCGGGCGATCCGCCCACGCTGGACACGGCGACGGCGCTGTTCGAAGGCATGTTCTTCGACGCGCGCAAGTACGACTTCTCGCGCGTTGGCCGCCTGAAGTTCAACATCAAGCTGTATGAGAACCAGGACGCCACGCACCTCGATCACCGTACGCTGACGCCGGAAGATTTCTACGCGACCATCCGTTACCTGCTCAAGCTGCGCAGGAACATCGGCATCGTCGACGACATCGATCATCTCGGCAACCGCCGTGTCAGGGCCGTCGGCGAACTGATGGAGAACCAGTTCCGCATCGGCCTGGTGCGCATGGAGCGCGCCATCAAGGAAAAGATGAGCGTCTATCAGGAGCTCTCGACGGCCATGCCGCACGACCTGATCAACGCCAAGCCGGTGATGGCCGCGATCCGCGAGTTCTTCGGCTCCTCGCAGCTTTCGCAGTTCATGGATCAGACCAACCCGCTTTCGGAAATCACCCACAAGCGCCGCCTGTCGGCCCTTGGGCCGGGCGGTTTGTCCCGTGAGCGCGCGGGATTCGAAGTGCGCGACGTGCACCCCACGCACTACGGCCGCATCTGCCCGATCGAGACGCCGGAAGGTCCGAACATCGGGCTCATCAGCTCGCTGAGCTGCTTTGCCCGCATCAATGAATACGGATTCATCGAGTCTCCCTACCGCAAGGTGAAGGACGCGCGCATCCTGGATTACGTTGAGATCACCAACGCCGGCGACAGCGGCCTGCGCGTGGGCGATCACATCGAGAAGGAAGAATCGGGCCGCCTCAACGCCCAGTTGGCCAAGGCCGGCAAGCGGGCGATCGATCACATTCCGTTCAGCTTCTACCTGTCGGCATGGGAAGAGGACAAGCACACCATCGCCCAGGCCAACATCGAGTTCAACGCTGAAGGCGTGATTACCGAAGACCTGGTAAATGCGCGCCGGCAGGGCAACTTTGTGCTGGTCAACAAGGCTGAAGTGGACTACATCGACGTCTCGCCGAAGCAGCTTGTTTCGGTGGCCGCGTCGCTGGTGCCATTCCTCGAGCACGACGACGCCAACCGCGCACTGATGGGCGCCAACATGCAGCGCCAGTCGGTGCCGCTGCTGGTGGCCGAGGCTCCGCTGGTGGGCACGGGCATGGAAGGCGTGACGGCCCGCGACTCCGGCGCCGTGGTGCTGGCCAAGCGCAATGGCATCGTGGACTCGGTCGACTCCGAGCGCATCATCGTGCGCGTCGAAGGCGAGCATCATCCCACGCAGCTGTCGCGTGAAGTCGGTTCGGACATCTATACGCTGATCAAGTTCAAGCGGTCCAACCAGAACACGTGCATCAACCAGAAGCCGGTTGTGCGCGAGGGCGACCGCGTCGTCAAGGGACAGGTCATCGCCGACGGTCCCTGCACGGAACAAGGCGAGCTGGCCCTGGGACGCAACGTTCTCGTCGCCTTCATGCCGTGGCGCGGTTACAACTTCGAAGACGCCATCCTCATCAGCGAAAAGCTGGTGCGCGAGGATTACTACACCTCCGTGCACATCGAGGAATTCGAAATCGAAGCCCGCGACACCAAGCTGGGGCCGGAAGAAATCACGCGCGATATTCCCAACGTCACCGAGCACGCGCTGCGCGATCTGGACGAGAGCGGCGTCATCCGCATCGGCGCCCAGATCAAGCACGGCGACATCCTGGTCGGCAAAGTGACGCCCAAGGGCGAAACCCAGCTGACTCCGGAAGAGAAGCTGCTGCGCGCCATCTTCGGCGAAAAGGCCGGCGACGTGCGCGACGCTTCGCTCACCTGCCCTCCGGGCATCGAGGGCACGGTGGTCGATGTGCGCATCTTCAGCCGCAAGGGCCAGGAGAAGGACGAGCGCGCCAAGCTGATCGAAGCGGAGTATGTAGCCAAGCTCGAAAAGAACCTCGGCGACGAAATCCGCATTCTCACTGACGAGCGGTTGAAGCGTCTCGAAGCGATCCTGGGCGGCAAGGAAGTTCTGGCCGACCTGCACGACGAGCGCACCAACAAGCGCCTGTTGACCAAGGGCGCGCTGCTCGATCGCGAGACCATCGAGCGCATCTCCACCAAGAACCTCAAGCGCATCCGCTACAACGACAAGGACCCCCGCGTCAACGAGCAGATCGATGAGATCGAGGAGATGACTTCGCGGCAGATCGAAGTGCTGCGCAAGATCACCAATGAGAAGATCGGCAAGCTGCAGAAGGGCGACGAACTGCCTCCCGGCGTCATCAAGCTGGTCAAGGTCTACGTGGCCATGAAGCGCAAGCTGTCGGTCGGCGACAAGATGGCCGGCCGCCACGGCAACAAGGGCGTGATCGCGCGCATTCTTCCCGAGGAAGACATGCCGTATCTGCCCGATGGCACACCGGTGGAAATTGTTCTCAATCCCCTCGGCGTTCCTTCTCGTATGAACGTGGGCCAGATTCTTGAAACCCACCTCGGTTGGGCTGCGCACGGGCTAGGCAAGAGGATCGCCACCATGGTCCGCGCCAACAGCGATGTCGAGGCCACCCGCGCACTGATGAGGAAAGAGTTTGCCGGGACCGCGACGTTGCGCCAGCTCGAGGAACTCGACGACGAAATGCTGCTGCGCGTTGCGGCGGGCATGGAACGCGGCATCTGGTTCGGCACCGCGGTGTTCGACGGCGCACAGGAAAGCGAAATCAAGGCGCTGCTTGCCGCTGCCGGCCTTCCCAGCTCTGGCAAGACCACGCTCTATGACGGCATGACCGGTGAGCAATTCGAGCAACCGGTCACCGTGGGCTACATTTACATGCTCAAGCTGTCCCACCTGGTGGACGACAAGATTCACGCTCGTTCCATCGGGCCGTACTCGCTCATCACCCAGCAGCCGCTGGGCGGCAAGGCGCAGTTCGGCGGACAGCGCTTCGGCGAAATGGAAGTGTGGGCGCTCGAGGCATATGGCGCCGCCTACATCCTGCAGGAACTGCTCACCGCCAAGTCCGACGACGTCTATGGCCGCACCAAGATCTACGAGGCCATCGTCAAGGGTGAGGCGGCGATCGAGCCCGGCGTGCCGGAATCGTTCAACGTGCTCATTCGTGAGCTGCAGTCGCTTTGCCTTGACGTGGAACTGATCAAGCGCGCCGACCTTCTCAAGAAGGTCCCCGTGCCCGAAGTCGCTGCCGTAGCCGACTGATGTTTGCGGAATCCCAGGTCTCAGAATCGAGACCTGGGGCACCCAGAGCATCGTCGGACGCAAAGAGTTGTTCAGGGTCCTTCCTGAAAGCGGTAACCGCCGCCTCCCGGGAAGGAAGGATCCTCTAGGAACCCCGGGAAAAGCCGCGGCAGTCCAAAAAGGCCTGCCAAGGAGGGACGCCTTGTTCCGTTCGAACCCATTTGAGCTCACCAGCCCGATCACCGACTTTGACGCCATCCGCATCATGCTTGCTTCCCCGGAGAAGATCCGGAGCTGGTCGCATGGCGAGGTCACCAAGCCGGAAACCATCAACTACCGCACCTTCAAGCCGGAGCGGGACGGCCTGTTCTGCGCCCGCATCTTTGGACCCGTCACCGACTGGGAGTGCCTGTGCGGCAAGTACAAGCGCATGAAGCACCGCGGCGTCATCTGCGACAAGTGCGGCGTTGAAGTGACCGTCAGCAAAGTGCGCCGCGAGCGCATGGGCCACATCGAGCTGGCTTCGCCCTGCTCCCACGTGTGGTTCTTCAAGGGCCTTCCGTCGCGTATTGGCCACCTGCTCGACATCTCCCTGCGCGACCTCGAGAGCATTCTCTATTTCGAGTCCTATGTCGTGGTCGATCCGGGCGACGCGCCGGTGCGTGAGCGCGAGATCATCAAGGACGAAAACAAGTTCCGCGAACTCGACCAGCAGTTCCGCCCCTCCGGCTTCAAGGCCATGATGGGCGCCGAAGCCATCAAGGAATTGCTCAAGCGCGTCCAGGTCGACGAACTCGCCATCGAGCTGCGCGAGCGCATGAAGACCGAGACCTCGGCGCAGAAGAAGATCAAGTACGCCAAGCGCCTCAAGGTCGTCGAGGCTTTCCGCAAGAGCTCCAACAAGCCGCAGTGGATGATTCTCGACGTGCTGCCGGTCATTCCTCCGGAACTGCGTCCCCTGGTGCCGCTGGATGGCGGCCGCTTTGCCACGTCCGATCTCAACGATCTCTATCGCCGCGTCATCAACCGCAACAACCGGTTGAAGAAGCTGATGGACCTCCACGCTCCTGAAGTGATCGTGCGCAACGAAAAGCGCATGCTGCAGGAAGCCGTCGACGCGCTGTTTGATAACGGCCGCCGCGGCCGCGTGCTGCGTGGCGCCAACAACCGCCCGCTCAAGTCCCTCTCCGACACCCTCAAGGGCAAGCAGGGCCGCTTCCGCCAGAACCTGCTTGGCAAGCGCGTCGACTACTCCGGCCGTTCGGTCATCGTGGTCGGGCCTGAACTGAAGCTGCACCAGTGCGGCCTGCCCAAGAAGATGGCGCTCGAGCTGTTCAAGCCCTTCATCTATCACCGCCTGGAGCAGACCGGCCACTGCACCACCATCAAGCAAGCCAAGGAAATGGTGGAGATGCAGGAGCCCGTGGTCTGGGACATCCTTGAAGAAGTCATCAAGGACCACCCGGTGCTCTTGAACCGCGCCCCAACGCTGCACCGCCTGGGCATTCAGGCCTTTGAGCCGGTGCTCGTCGAAGGCAAGGCCATCAAGATTCACCCCCTGGTCTGCACCGCCTTCAACGCCGACTTCGACGGCGACCAGATGGCCGTGCACATTCCTCTGTCGCCTGAAGCGCAGATTGAAGCCAGCGTGCTCATGCTTGCTTCGCACAACATTCTGTCGCCGGCGTCGGGCCAGCCCATCACCGTGCCCACGCAGGACATGGTGCTTGGACTTTACTACCTGACCAAGGCCAAGAAGGGCGCCAAGGGCGAAGGCCGCGTGTTTGCCAACGTCGAAGAAGTCCTGATGGCGGTCGAAGCCAAGGAACTCGAAACCCTGTCGCCGATCCGCCTGCGGTACACGGGCAAGGTGCTCGACATGACCACGGCCTACGACGACCAGGATCTGACCCACACCGAGCCTGTCGACTTCAACAAGGAGTACATCTCCACCACCGTCGGCCGCGTGATCCTGAACGACGCGCTGCCTTCGGGCATGCCGTTCATCAACGGCCTGCTCAAGAAGAAGGGCATCGGCCAGCTGGTCAACTATTGCAACCAGAACCTGGGCCTCGAAGTCACCGTGCGCATGCTCGACCGCATCAAGGAACTGGGCTTCCACTACGCCACGCAAGTTCGGGCCTGTCGGTCGGCCTCGATGACATGGTCATCCCGGCCAGCAAGTACACCGTGGTTGAAGAGGCCGACCGGAAGGTGATCGAAGTCCAGAAGCAGTACATGGACGGCGCCATCACCAACGGCGAGCGCTCCAACAAGGTCATCCAGATGTGGTCGGCGGTTACCGACAAGGTAGCCGACGAGATGTTCGGCAACATGAAGCGCGCCGACGAAGAAGGCGCCATGAACCCGATCTACATCATGGCCGACTCCGGCGCCCGCGGTTCGAAGCAGCAGATTCGCCAGCTCTCGGGTATGCGCGGATTGATGGCCAAGCCGTCAGGCGAAGTCATTGAAACGCCCATCACCGCGAACTTCCGCGAAGGCCTCACGGTGCTCGAGTACTTCATCTCGACCCACGGCGCGCGCAAGGGCCTGGCCGATACGGCGCTCAAGACCGCCGACTCGGGCTACCTGACCCGCCGCCTCGTCGACGTGGCGCAGGACGTGATCGTGACCGAGCGCGACTGCGGCACGGTGGAAGGCATCTATGTCGGCTCGATCGTCGAGTCCGGCGAGATCATCGAGCCGCTGCGCGACCGCATCATCGGCCGCGTGTCGCTCGAGCGCATCAAGGACTACGACGGCAACGTGGTGGTCGAAGTGAACCAGCAGATCGACGAAGACATCGCTTCGGCCATTCAGGGTGCCGGCGTGGAGAAGGTCAAGATCCGCTCCGTGCTCACCTGCGAATCGCGTCGCGGCGTCTGCGCGCTCTGCTACGGACGCAACCTCGGCTCCGGCCGCATGGTTGAACTGGGCGAAACCGTCGGCGTCATCGCCGCGCAGTCCATCGGCGAGCCCGGCACGCAGCTCACCATGCGTACCTTCCACGTGGGCGGCACCGCCAGCCGCGTGGCCGACCAGTCGCGCCTCGATGCCAAGAACAATGGCTCGGTGCGCTTCATCAACCTCAGCACCGTCGAAAGCAAGGACGGCGCGCTGGTGGCGATGAACCGCTCCGGTTCGATCGCGATCGTGGACGAACGCGGCCGCGAAAAGGAGCGCTACCAGGTGGTCTACGGCGCTCGCCTGCGCGTGAAGGATGGCGAAGCAGTGAAGCTCGGCCAGTTGCTCGCCGAGTGGGATCCGTACACCTACTCGATCCTGACCGAAATCGGCGGGACCGTGCAGTTCAAGGACCTGCAGGAAGGCATCACCCTCAACGAAGAAGTCGACGAAGTCACCGGCCTTTCGCGCTGGGTCGTCGCCGACTCTCCCGATGAGAAGCGCCAGCCTGCCTTCGTGGTCAAGAACGCCAAGGCGCACAAGCGGTATCTGCTGCCCCGCGGCGCTCACTTGATGATCCAGGACGGAGACGAAGTGGGTCCGGGCGACGTGCTCGCCAAGATTCCCAAGGAGAGCACGCGTACCAAGGACATCACCGGCGGTCTGCCGCGTGTTGTGGAATTGTTCGAAGCCCGCAAGCCGCGCGAGACGGCCATCATCAGCGAGATCGATGGTGTGGTCCGCTTTGGCGAAGTGCAGAAGGGCCAGCGCAAGATCTACATCACGTCGGACAACGGCGAGGAGAAGGAATACTCGGTGCCGCGCGGCATCCACGTCAACGTTCAGGAAGGCGAGCGTCTGCGGGCCGGCGATCCTCTTATGGATGGACCGCTCAACCCGCACGACATTCTCGACGTCCTCGGCGAGAAGGAACTGCAGGGCTACCTGGTGAACGAAATCCAGGAAGTGTACCGCCTGCAGGGCGTGGCCATCTCCGACAAGCACATCGAAGTGATTGTCCGCCAGATGCTGCGCTGGGTGCGTATCGACGAAGTGGGCGATTCGAACTTCCTGCTCGAGCAGCAGGTCGACCGGTTCCGCTTCCGCGAAGAGAACGATCGGGTGCAGGCGCACGGAGGCCGTCCGTCCACCGGACGTCCGCTGCTGCTGGGCATCACCAAGGCCTCGCTCTCGACCGACAGCTTCATCTCCGCGGCCAGCTTCCAGGAGACGACCCGCGTGCTGACCGAAGCCAGCATCAACGGCGCTATCGACAACCTGCGCGGCCTCAAGGAGAACGTGATCGTCGGCCGCCTCATCCCCGCCGGCACGGGCCTCGAGTACTACCGCAACGTCCAGCTCTCTCCGGAGCTGGAAGAAGCGGCAGCCCGCGTGCAGCAGGAAGTATCGGCCGAAATCGAAGCCGCCGAGCGCGAACTGGAGCTCATGCGCCAGGAAGGCGAAGCGGAAGAGATGGCCGCCGAGTAAGACTGGCCGTCCAGGCGGCGTTCACGAAACACAGTGCATTAACCAAAAGGCCCGGCGCAAGCCGGGCCTTTCTTTCTGTCTTTCAGATTTGTTTCTTCACCGGCGTTGTCACTGCGCATTCGCGCAAACGGCAACGGCCGCGACTGGCATATTAATTCCGCTGCCGCCGCTGAAAAGACACACATACGAATTGCCCGATGGCGTCGCTTTCACAATCGTGGGGGCGATATATGGTACCGACGTGGAGTACCCGAACGCGGCATCGCAACCGCCGGAGATGACTGTCTGTCCCGCTGGGCAATACACAGTCGTGTATTGTCCTGAGAAGGCGTCGGCGACAGTTGTGGTGTATAGAACCTGGTTCAACACCCGACAAGCCCGGAGTTCCGCCAGGTCCTTGAGCTCCCTGCGGCCCGGGAGGTCCAATGGGCCCGGGCGCGCCTTGCGGACCGGTCAAACCTTGAGGCCCCTGCGCCCCGGCAGGTCCGGCGACACCAGAAAAGGTCACTTCCAACTCCGGCTCATGGCTCGTATATTCCGATTCCTTGCTGTCGAAACCGAAACTGCCGGCTCCGCCCGCGACGGCGATCGCGACGCCATTGTTCGGGTACCGTGCCGCTTAGCCAGCCCTGCACCAGCGGAGTGATATCCACGACGACGAACTGGTTCAAGCTCGACTTCGACACAGCCACCGGCTTGCCGCCGCTCGCCGAGACGCCAAGGGACGGCGCGGTGTTGAAGGTCAGTGAGTTTTCAGTCCAGGGCTGGTCAATCTCGTAGACATCAAAGCTGCCGCCCTGAGATACCGCGTCGACAAACAGCCGCACCGTCGCTCGGCTCACCGTTGCCCGGCGGGCAGACCTGACAGGTTGAACCGGATGTAGCTCGAGGTGCCCGACTGCACTGCGAGGAGGGGTTGCGAACCGAAGTTCTTTGCGGGTGCGTTGCTGCTCACGAACGTATCGGCGCTCGGCGGCGCCTGGGCGCTGGCGGCAGATGTGGTGTAGGCGAGGGTCATCAGGGCTACGGACATCGACAGGCGGATTCGCATTGCTTTGTCTCCTTCGCTGTGGTGCCCCTCAATCAGACATGGTTGTCATCGGACAGCAACCAGAGCGATCGAATCCTGGTGCACCGAGTACATGCGTACTCAACCCTCAATAGCGACGGACTGATCTGAATCGTCTCAAAAAACTTTGCGGCCTGAAGTCGCAAGGGAGCCTCAGAATCCGGAACGCCATCCTCGATGAAGCTCGATCGATGACGCCGAATTGTGTCGGCCGGCAATTTGAACGCAGAAAAGCCCGGGCATAACCCGGGCTTTCATTGTTTCTGCCTGATCTCGAGGCCGAATCGGCCCTTCGCCTAATGCTTCGGCTGTCGGCGTCGGCGTTCCGTACACCATCTGTCCGGTGAGGGAATTGCGATAGTACCCGGTCGGCGGTTTTTGCTTTTTGGGGGCCATGTAGTTCCCGCCGTACGCTCCCATGTCTTTTCTCGGCTTGAGGCGCTGCGGTTTGGGGTCGTGCTTGGCATAGGCGCTTGGAGCAACGCCACTCAACAGCAACAAGGCTGCGACAGCGCCCGCAAAAACCCAGGTTTTCATTCGCATAGTGTCACATCCGAAGAATACGTCACCGGCTATCGTTTCACGGGCTCCGCCAGCCCACATTGACAATCCGCAAGGATGCCGGCAAAGAGCCCTCTTCCCGATCGATCCTTTGCTAAGATAGGACCAAGCCAGCCCAAATCTTGACCTGACTGCGCATGCCAAAAAAATCAGTGGTACCGTCCCCTCCCCGCGATCGCGAGGTTGCCAAGCCGCCCATTCTCATGGAGCGCACCCAGCCGGTCATCGAGCGGCTCTCGGCCGCTTTGGGCGAGCCTGTCTTCACCTATTGGAATTCCACCAAGGGCGCCATCTGCCAGAATGACGTCGCCGGCCTCTACGCACTCCTCCGTTCGACCGGCATGCTGGAGCGGCTCTCCCTGTTTATCAAGTCCGATGGCGGTTCGGGCCAGGCGGCGCTGCGCATGGTCAATCTCCTGCGCCGCTACGTCAAGCATTTGACTGTCCTCGCGCCCCTCGAATGCCAGTCTGCCGCCACCATGCTGGCGCTGGGCGCTGACCGCATCATCATGGGGCCTCTCGCCCATCTCTCGGCGGTCGATACCTCATTGACCCACGACCTCTCGCCGATCGACCGCGATAACGACCGAGTGAGCGTCAGCAACGATGAACTCCTGCGCGTGATTCGCCTGTGGACCGAACAGGCCAGGGATTCAACCAAGAATCCCTACGAAGCGCTCTTCCCCTACGTGCACCCGCTTGTGATCGGCGCCGTCGACCGCTCCAGCGCGCTCTCTACCCGTATCTGCGAAGAAATCCTCTCCTACCACATGCAAGACCAGGAGCGGGCGCGCGAGATCTCAAACATCCTCAACTCCGGCTACCCTTCGCACAACTACCCCATCACGCTGCGCGAGGCGCATCGTATCGGCCTCAAGGTCGAGCCCATGGAAGACTGCGTCAACGGCCTGCTCTTCGAGTTGAATGAGATCTACTCCGAGATGGGCCAGAGCGCGACCACCGACTTCGACGAGAAGAACTCGCACGACAACAGCATTCTCAATGTGCTGGAGTCGAGCGGCCTGCTGATTTATTTCCAGCTCGACAAGGATTGGCACTATCGCGCAGAGGAGACGGCGCTGGGTGGCCCTGAACGACAAGAGCAGCTGGCGCCGTGCCGAGATCGTCAAGGGAAAGGTCGCGATCTCCCAACTGCACGTGCGTTGATTTAAATGTTACCGGTGCGAGCGATGCTCGAGCGATTGCTCGGTTCCTCGGTGCCTTCTCCGCTATGCTTCACGTGCTTGGTAACGTACATTGCCGCGTCGGCCGCGCTCAGCAGGCTGTCCTTGGTAGATCCGTCGTCGGGGTAGAGCGCGATGCCGATGCTAGCGGTCCCGTGTATGACACAGCCCTCAACCGCGTAGGGTGCGGCGAAACAATGTTCCAGGCGAAGGGCGATCTCTTCAACCTCGGAGCGGTTGTGGACCGCCGGCAGCAACACCGCGAATTCGTCGCCGCCGATCCTCGCCAGAAGATCCGCCGATCGAAGCTGGCGTTTCATGCGCCGCGATGCTTCCTGCAGATACAAATCGCCTACCCGGTGCCCGTATTGATCGTTGACCTGCTTGAACTCGTCCAGATCCACGTAGATGAGGCCGAAGATGCTGGCGTTCTCGCGCGCCCGGGCGATCTGAGCCTCCATCTGCTTGTCCAGGGAAAAGCGGTTGTGGATGTCGGTCAACTGGTCGAACTCCGAACGATGCACAAGGTCGGAATAAAGGCGGCGGTTCTCGATCGCCAGCGTCGCCAGTCGTGATCCCGTAAAGAAAGCCTCTTTCTCAATCTCCACCGGCGTGTGCGGATAGACGGCCGCAAAAATGGTTCCCAGCGGCGGCCCGGATCGCGCCGGAATGGCCTCTTCGACAATCTGCGCACCCCGGGTATCGGCTCCGTGGCTTCCCAGCCGCGCTCCATCCGCAATCTCGCACCAGCAGGGTGCGCCGTGCAATTGGAAGGAGACAAAGTCGAGAATCTCCTCCAACACCTCGACCAGGGGACGCGACCCGTTGATGTCCTCGAGAATCCGGCTGCGCTGCTGCTGCAGACGCGCGTTCAGCCGCTCCGCCTCCGCCTCGGCCTCGGCCCGCGCGGCCAGCACGGCAGTCTGCCGACGAACCTTGCGCCTCAGCGTCCAGCCCCACGCGCTGACCGCCAGCACAATTACCAGCAGTACGCTGATAAGGCGGGTCAGGTTGCGTACCGACAGCCAGGAAGGCCGCGCGATCACCGCGATGTCGTCATAGGAACGCATCATCAGGTCGAAGGGCACGTTGGCGTCGAAGGGGTTTGCATCCTCCAGGACGCACACCCCTGTCACGTGAATGGTCGATCCGATGGGAACCTGTTTCATGGGCGGCAGCGAAGGCGGCGCCAGCGAACTGTAAGTCGTCGCCGGATGCCTGACGATTGCCGAGAACAGGTGGCCATCGGCGAGCAGGACGTATTGATCCTGGGCGGCCTCTCGAACCGCCACCACGACCTTGCCCTGGATTGAAACCAGGTCGAACAGGTGGTGGCTCTGCGTGAGGTCGCTCCAATTTGATTCGTGAGGGGTTACCGGATCCTGAACCCCGGTGTCCTGGACCGTGGCCTGGGTGAGCGTCAGGAACCCGTCGTGGACGTCCGGTATTCCGGTCGCGTCCGCCACATCCCCAAGGCGCAGGTCGTTGCGGCTCTCCGTCATGATCCACAGGCTTTTGGATCCGTTTTGCAGCACCACCGCGGAGCCCGGTTGATAGTAGGTGATCGTCCCCTGCACCCGCACCCGCGGCGTCCGGGTGATCACGTGATAGTCGTTCAGAATCTGATCCATCGGCGTGACCGGAAGCGACCACGGGCTGGATTGGGCGTGTTGAAGCACCTTGATGTTTGCCGGCGAGGTGATGTGCAGCAGAACCCCGGTCTGCTGCATCTTGCCGTCGAACCTGCCCGACGCCACTCCTGTCACCTCGACCTCGGCGTCAAGCAGACCCTTCAGCGCCTCGCCATCGTTACTGTCCAGTGTTGCCTCAATTGCGCCCCCGTCGGCCAGCATCTGCAACCGCGAGTTGCTGCGCGAGAAGTTGGCGACATCGGCGGTGCGAACCAGGGCCCGCACCGTTACCAGCCTGCAGTCGTAGCGCGCCTGCATCAGGTCTTTGAAGTCCGCGCTGACGGCCCTGGGCATTTCACCGTGGCCAAGCCGTTCGATGGTGCTGTTCCCGATAATCGGTCGAAAGCTCTCGGCGGTCGTTCCCCGCACGCGAATACGATCGCCGGGCCTGAGCTTGAGGCCGGTGGTCGCACGTATGTAGATTGCGGCGTCGCCATCCTGGACGAAGAGTGTCCGCTCATAATCACGGTAATAGGTGACGGTGGCCTCAAAGTCCACCGGCAGGTGCCGGCTGGCCTCAGCGTTGGTGAGCCCGTGAATTGCAGCCAGCGTGGTGAGCGGCCCCGTCTCTGCCCCCGCAACTGCAGCGGCACAAACAAGAACAAGGACTATTCCTAAGCTCAGCTTCTTCATCAAACGATAACCGGTCCTGGTCTTCCGAATCTCTTCGGGGACCCCTGTTCCTTATCGGCGCGAGGCGAAAGAAAATCACTCGGGTCCGGAACCCCGAACGGGTCCCCAAATCCCCGAAATGACAGTGCATAGCGCCGTAAAGGTGTTCAGTGCGTACCATGATATGCGTCACTGGATGGCACTGACACTCACCAATTGGTGTGATCAAGGCGCCAATTTGGATCATGGCCGTCGGATGCCGGGGCGGCGCGACTTCCTCCCGGTTCTTTACAATGCTTGCGGTGCGTGAGGGACCCGCAAAGCCTCACCTCCGAGCTGGTTATGAGAAGAATCGATCAAGCACCCACCCCCGGCGCCGGGTCGCTTCACAGCGGCACGCAAGCACTTCCACCCCGCCGCATCCGCGTGATCGGGGTCCCCCTGGATATGGGCGCCAGCCGCCGCGGCGTGGATATGGGCCCTTCCGCGATGCGGGTCGCCGGACTGGAGGCCCGTCTCGAGGCCCTGGGCCACCGGGTAACCGACGGAGGCAATATCCGCGTCGAAGTCGCCGAAACTCTGACCTCCGGCAGCGACCGGGCCCGCTACCTGAAGCCGATCGCGGAAACCTGCACCCGCACCGCCGATGCGGTCGTCAAGACCCTCGAAGAGGGCATGACGCCGCTGCTGCTGGGCGGCGACCACTCCCTGGCCGCCGGATCCATCTCCGGAGTGGCCGAGTTCTACCGCCGCCAGGGACAGAAGATCGGCGTCCTCTGGATCGACGCCCACTCCGACATCAATACGCCGGAAAGCTCGCCCTCCGGCAATGTGCATGGCATGCCCCTGGCGGCGCTGCTCGGCCTGGGCCCGGAAGAACTCGGCAACCTTTACGGCTACGCGCCCAAAATCAGCCCCGAAAATACGGTCCTGATCGGCGTTCGCGACATCGACGCCGCGGAACGCGAGAACATCCGCCGCGCCGGCATGGCCGAGGTCTATACCATGCGCGATATCGACGAGCGGGGCATGCGCGCGGTGATGGAAGAAGCGCTGCGCGCGGCGGGGCAGGGAACGGCCGGCTATCACGTTTCGCTCGACATGGATTGGATCGACCCCGAAGACGCCCCCGGCGTGGGTACCCCGGTGCGCGGCGGCGCCACCTACCGCGAAGCCCACCTGGCCATGGAGATCCTCGCCGACCACGGCCGCCTGCTCAGCTTCGAGATCGTCGAGGTTAACCCCGTGATCGACGAGCACAACCGCACCGCCGACCTGGCCGTCGAACTGGCATGCTCGGCCTTCGGAAAGAAAATCCTGTGATATCGCTCAACGGAGCGATCGTCAACCGGTCGCCGGTTTTACGGCTGCGCCGGCTTCCACAGGCCCACGACA
This sequence comes from uncultured Acidobacteriota bacterium, assembly GCA_963812485.1. Classification (GTDB taxonomy): domain Bacteria; phylum Acidobacteriota; class Terriglobia; order Terriglobales; family Acidobacteriaceae; genus Telmatobacter. The sequence continues at coordinate 441,052 of CAWEVD010000019.1, read as the reverse complement.
TTGCCCTCCGGGTCCGCGAACCACGCAAACGTGCCGGTGGGTATCGCCACCGGCGGCACGATCGTTTTTCCCCCCAGTCCCTCGATCTGAGCCAGCGTCTGGGCCACATCGTCGGTTTGCACGTAGAAATGCGTGAACTGATGCGGTTCATGGCCCAGGGCCGCGATATGGCCCTGGATTCCGTCGCCCGATCCGGTCTGGATGCCTCCCATCGGACCAGACTCGATAGCCCAGCCAAAGGCGCGGGTATAGAAGGCGCTGGTGGCGGCCTTGTCTTTGCAGCCGATTTCGAAGTGAACCACGGGATGATTCATGCTTCCCCCGATACGTGTGAAAGTAGAACCCCAGCGTAGCTTTGAATGGTTCATTTGTCGATGCGCGCCGGCTGTGTATCGCCGTGGGATGGTGAAATAGAAACATGGCCAGGAAGCTTCGCGTAGGTGTTCTGTTCGGTGGACGCAGCGGCGAGCACGAAGTCTCGCTTCTATCCGCTGCTTCGATTCTCAAGGCGATCGATCGCCGGAAGTTTGACGTGGTCCCCATCGGCATCACCAAGGACGGCCATTGGCTGGCGGCCGGCGAGGCCACAAACCTGCTCGAGGGCAACAACAGCGCGGTAGCCCGGCGGTTGCGCGCCGGCGACCCCCAGGCCACACCCGGCGCCAAGCTGCTGCACGACGGCATGCCGACGCTGATGGCGCCCATGCCCGGTCCTCAAGGCCCGGAAGGCAAAGCCATCGATGTTGTCTTTCCGGTCCTGCACGGAACCTTCGGCGAGGACGGCACCATCCAGGGTTTGTTCGAACTGGCCGGCATCGCTTACGTCGGCTCCGGGGTGCTCGGCTCATCCGCAGGCATGGACAAGGACGTGATGAAACGGCTCTTCGCCCAGGCCGGCCTGCCCATCGTGAAGCATGTGACCCTGCTTCGCGGCGACTGGGAAAAGTCTCCCCGCAAGGCCGTCGCACGGGTCGAAGCCGCGCTCAAATACCCGGTGTTCGTGAAGCCGGCGAACCTCGGCTCGTCGGTGGGCATCAGCAAGGCCCACGACCGCAGCGAACTGGGTCCGGCGCTCGACCTGGCCGCCAGGTACGACCGCAAGCTGGTTGTCGAACAAGGCGTCGGAGGCACGAAAAGCAAAGCCCGCGAACTCGAGGTGGCAGTGCTTGGCAATGACGATCCCAAGGCCAGCGTGGTGGGCGAGATCATCCCCGGCAAGGAGTTCTACGACTACGAGGCCAAGTATCTTTCGGAGGGCTCTGTGCCTGTCATTCCTGCCAAACTGAGCCGGGCCGAATCAAAGCAGATCCGCGACATGGCCGTGGCGGCGTTTCGCGCGTGCGACCTGGCCGGCCTGGCCCGCGTGGATTTCCTGATGGAGCCCGACGGCAAGCGCCGTATCTTTCTTAACGAGGTCAATACGCTGCCCGGCTTCACCCAGATCAGCATGTACCCCAAGCTGTGGGAAGCGACCGGCATCCCTTACAAGGACCTCATCACGCGCCTCATCGAGCTGGCCCTCGAACGGCAAAGCGAAAAGAACCGCACGACCTATAGCCGCGAAGAATGACAAGAACAGGGACTAGGGACTAGGGACCAGGGACTAGAACGGGAACAACTGAGCAGCGCCCGGTGTCTAACCAAACGGGAATAGTGTATGAGAATCGATATGGCCGGCATCTTGCACGATCGGATTCTCTAGTCCCTGGTCCCTAAGTCCCTAGTCCCTGCCTTTATGCTATCCACTGAGGATCTCGACCCATGACCCTGATGGATGCACCGAAGTTCGACGCAGTCCGCGACCGCCGCCAGCGCGAAGTGCTGTGGATCTGCGTGGGCACTCTGGTGGTGCTGTTCGTGGGCTCCTGGTTTGTGGCCGGTCGCCCCGTGGATTGGCCATGGAACTGGTACACCCACTACCAGGGGCGGACCACCATCAACACCTTTCTAAAGGATGTCGAGCGCAACGACCTTGCGGCGGCCTACGGCGCCTGGAACCACGATCCGGACTGGCAGACGCACCCTGGGAAAATGGGTGCCTATGACTTTAACCGCTTCCAGCAGGACTGGAGTCCGAACAGCTCGCAGAATGAGTATGGGGCCGTCAAGAGCCACAAGATTGTCGCCGCGCGCATCGCCGGCAACGTGTTGCTGGTGGGGATTCGCATCAACGATCTCAAGAGCAAGGCTCTCTTCCTCAACTACGATCCCAAGACCAAACAGCTCGGCTTCTCGCCGGTCGAACTGTACCTGGGACCGTAGAAGAAGCGACTGTGAGCGGATTTAGCCGGCTTGGGCTGCCGATCCGAGGGCGGCCAACTCGCCGAGCGTCTTCTCCAGGCTCGCGGGATCCTCGACGTTCAGCGCCTTTTGCGCCGGATCGATCTGCTTCATAAGCCCTGTGAGCACTTTTCCCGGGCCGACTTCGACAAAGACCTGGGCCCCGGCCCCCGCCAGAGCCTGCACGCAATCCACCCATCGCACGGTCCCGGTTACCTGGCGAATGAGCGCTTCCCGGGCGCCCTCGGCCTTGGTTACCAACCCTCCCGTGGCATTGGCGGCCACCGGAATCCCCGGGTCTGCCAGCGTGAGCGACGGTCAGGACCCGCGCGACTTCCTCCTGCGCCGGCTGCATCAGGGAGCAATGGAAGGGTGCGCTTACCGGGAGCATCACGGTCCGGCGCGCGCCCTTGGCCTTGGCCAGCGCCGCGGCTCTTTCCACGGCCGCCGCAGCGCCGGAAATGACCGTCTGCCCCGGCGAATTCAGGTTGGCCGCGGCTACCGTGAGTCCTGTCTCTGCGGCCGCTTCCGCGCAGGCTACGGCCACCTGGACAGCATCGAGCTGAAGTATCGCCGCCATGGCGCCCTGGCCTGCGGGCACCGCCTCCTGCATCGCCCGCCCGCGCGCCTTCACCGCCCGCACCGCATCGGCAAAGCTCAGAGTTCCCGCGGCCACGTGCGCCGACCACTCCCCGAGCGAATGTCCCGCGGCCATGGCCGGTTGTACTCCGTGCGCGCCGAGAACCCGCCAGGCGGCAACGCTCACGGTCATGATGGCCGGCTGGGTATTTTCGGTCAGCCGCAACTCGTCTTCCGGACCCTCAAAACACAGCTTCGAGATCGCAAGCCCCAACGCCTCATCGGCTTCCGCAAACGTATCGGCCGCAACCGGGTAGCGCTCCGCGAGTGCGCGCCCCATACCCACCGTCTGCGAACCCTGACCGGGAAAAAGAAAGGCAATCTTTGTATTCATTTCAGAAAGGATTGTAGCGGACCGGCCTCTGATGACTCAGGTCTTTGCTCTATTAGCTATTTTAGCTATAATAGCTAAATTAGCTTATTCGAGGAGAGAGCCATGATCACGGTGACATCAGCTGATGCACAAAACCGCTTTGGCCAGTTGCTCGATACCGCACAGCGGGAGCCTGTCGCCATTACGCGTCACGGTCGTCCCACTGCTTTCATCGTGTCGCCGCAGGAGATGGAAGAACTCTTGGATGCGCGCCGCAAACGCAGTAAGGCAGTTTCGGAACTGGAGGCATGGAGTGCTCGAGTGCGGAAGACACCGGCTGCTGCGACGTTGACCGACGAAGACGTGAACCGGTTGGTCCATGAAGGTCGATGATTCGCCGGGTCGTCCTTGACACCAGTACGCTGGTCAGCGCCGCCATCCGCATCGGATCCAAGCCTCATCGAGCTATGATGCATGCCTTTGCAACATGTGAAGTGTGCGCGAGCGCCGGAGACCCTGGGGGAGTTGGAGCATGTCCTTGAGCGCCCAGCATGGGATGCGTACGCTGACCGCGATTCGCTTCGCGACTTCGCTGCCGTTTATCGCCGCAACGTTCGATTCTTCTCGGTCGAAGAGGCAGATCGGCTGGCTGTTGAACCATCTTGTCGTGATCCCAGAGACAATGAATTTCTGGCCCTCGCGGTTGCTGCCGAGGCAGATGTTCTCGTCAGCAGCGATCAGGACCTGTTAGTGATGCACCCCTGGCGTGGCATCCCGATCCTGACTCCAGCGGATTTTTTGTCCAGCCTGGATCAACCCTGACAGAGCAGTTACGAGTGCGCCCACGCTCAGTTCCAGCGGCTCTTGTCGTTGGGATCATCGTCGATCTGGCGGCCGCGGCCATCGAACTTGACCGTGCGCCCCTGCTTGCGCATGTAGACCTCGAATTTGCGGCCGGCGCGGCGGCGCTTCCAGCGATAGTACTGGTTGCGCAACCCATACCAGCTTTCGCTCACTGCGAACGAAACCCCTCGCCGCGGCGCCATGCGGATGTAGATCAGCCCGGCGAGCGCGCCGCCCAGCTGTGCAAAGGCATACATCTTGCTCTGCCCGAACAGCATGGCGAAGGTGATGAGGGCATAGATGGCGGCCATGTAACGGGCCTTGATGCCGATCGCGAAAAAGAGCAGAAACTGCGTGTCACCGTACAGCACGCCAATCGCGATCAGCAGTCCGAAGATCCCGCCCATGCACCCGAAGAGCGAGGACTGCTCGACGGGGTAGCCCATCCGGTCGGCCACGACATAGATGGCCACTGCGGCGAGCGCCGTGCCCAGGACCGACACCGCGTAGAGGCTGGTCACCCAACTGTCGCCTCGCGCCGTCTCGAGGAAGCTGGCCAGAAACCACAGCGACAGGAGCTCAAACAAAGTCCCGACGAGCGAAGGATGAATAAAGCTGTAGGTGAAAGGCTGCCATAGTTCGCCGCGCAGAAACAGGCTCGGGGTGAGTTGCATGTGGGCCGCGAATGCTCCCGCTGTCGACCGGAACGCCATGTTTGCCACTAACAGGACAAAGAAGGCGCCCAGGTTGGCCAGCACCAGGCGCCGCGTGGCGCCGCTGAAGTCGGGGAAAGCAAAAGGCATGGGCCCAATGCGTGCCATAAGTGTTCTAAGGGTAAATCGAGAAGCATGTGCGTGTCATTGATGTGGCGCTATGGAACAACAACCAGGCCCCGATGGCCGGACGCATCCACGGCCCGGACACCGAAGATTACGTTGTCCTTGGATATGGGCACGGTCACGGTGATGGCTCCGCTTGCCGCCTGCGGAGTCACTTCCTGCTGCAAATTGCCAGTCGGGCTCGGTGGTTTCGCGCCATAGAACTTCGTAGCGCGCCACCGCTCCAGGAGCGGGTTCCCAACGCAACGTCGTGCCGTTTTCGAGCTTCTGGGTATCGATCGCGACCTTCGACGGCTCGCCGGGAGAGGCCGCCAGAGTGGCTAGAACCGCGGCGTTGAGCCGGGCAACCTTTGCCACGTAGTTGAAATCTACAAACTCCAACATGTCGCCGAGCATCGCGTCACTTGAACCCGGCGCGGGGCGGACAACGTTCTGGTGCTGGTGGTTGTAGTCTTCGCGCCACTCGGTCAGCCGCACGGCGGCAAAGCCCTCGTGGTTGAAGGAACTGTGGTCCCCTCCGCGCAGGTAACGATCGGGCCGGGCCACCAGAAACGCGCTGAACGTCGAGGCCGACGAGGCGGGAAAGTAGGTGCGCGCTGTGTCGGCCATTGACCGAGCCAGCTCGCGGCTGGGCGAGTCGTTCTCGCCTCCAAGAGCGCGTATGCGGCGGGCCTGCTCCGGGGTCGCGGCTATGGGAACGCCTTCTGAGAACACGCGCACCCGGTCCTTCAACTGCAACATATCGCCGGGAGTCGTGTTCCCACCGACGATGTCGTTGTTGAGAACACCTTCGAGCTTCCAGCCCTGTTCGCGGGCCAACTGCGCCAGATGAGCCGAGCCGACCAATCCCTGCTCTTCTCCCGCCACCGCGACGAAAACCAGCGTTGCAGGAAGATGAAGAGTGCTCAGAGCGCGCGCACACTCCAGCGATACCGCGACTCCGGAGGCATCATCATTGGCGCCCGGCGCAGGACCACGCGCGTCCATGACATTCGAATTGCGCGAGTCATAATGGCCGGTTACAAGATACATTCGCTGGGCCTGGGCTGGATCGCTCCCGCGCAGGATGGCATAGACGTTGGTCATGCGCGTCGGCTTGGGGATGCGATTGGCCCAACTGGTGCCGGCCGCGCTCGCGGGATCGGCGATGAACGTGTCCCGTTTGACTTCGAGGCATCCGCCGCAGCTTTTCGAGATACGTTCAAATTCCGCAGCGATCCAGTCCGCCGCCGCATCGACACCGGTGCCCGCGGGCAGATCGGGCTCCATGCTGGAAAGGGAATTGCGGGTATTGAATCGAACCAGCGTTTCTATCGTCTGATCAATTCGGGAGGGATCGATGATGGCCAGGGCCTTGGTGATGGCTGGATCCGGCGCGGCCGGGGCAACGGGCTTCCCATATCGAAGGAAATCGGGCTGCGCACTGCTGACCGTTGCGACCGGTACACAGACATAGGAACAGAGCTATGGTGCGAAAAATCATGGTTGGTTCTCCACACGCGAAAGTTGTACTCTTCCCTCGCCCTGTCCACTTGACCGGAGGCCGGAGAGCATCTCAAACTACGAATACCATTCCAATCTTATGGAGTCGGGCCGCAAGGTATCGTCATCCCAAAACGTGAAACATGAAACAACCTCATCAGAGAGAGGAGGCCGCCGTGCCCACCTGCCCAGAATGCGAAAATAATCTGGATATCGAAATGGACGAAGTGGAAGAAGGCGACGTGGTCGCTTGTGAAGAGTGTGGAACCGAATACGAGATAGTCGGCGTCGAGCCGTTGGAGTTGACTCGCATCGGCGACGAAATAGACGAGGACGACGACGAGCTCCTCGAGAAGAAGAAGAAGAGGAAGAATGAAATTAAACCGTGCAAGCATGGCAGCCGCCGTGGTATTCGCTGCATTGGCCGCGGGATTGGTTCCCATGGCCCGCAACGGAGGGCTGCCGGCCGCCCAGGCACAGAACATCGGGCAGCGTGTTGTCACCGGAAGCGTGATCGACGCAGATTCGGCCGCGGTCGTCGGCGCTACCGTTTTTCTTCAGAACTTGAAGACCAAATCCATTCGCAGCTACACCTCGGCCAAGGACGGACGGTTCCGCTTTGCCCAGGTGAACATGTCCGATGACTACGACCTGTGGGCTGAAAAGAACGGCAAAAAGAGCGCCATCAAGACAGTCAGCTCATGGGACGCGCGAAAGGAATTCGAGGCCGAGCTGAGGCTTAAATGAGGCCGTAGTCAAGCCCTCAGAATTGAAACCAGATGCCGTCATCGTGAGCACCCGACTCGCGGTACGAGTTACGGCAAAGTATGACCCCGGACACGACCACGAACCTCCGTGCCCCATCCTTTCCGCTTCCGGGGCCCCCGCGGACAGGTCTTCGTTCGCGGGGTGGTGTTCTGCGGAAAGGGTGGGAGACCACGAATCCAGACTGTCCTTGGTCATGAGGAGCGAAGGTCGCCGCGGCGATCGAAGTCGAAGGACCTGCGTTTACGCTGCCGCCAGAAGCCCCGCTGCTTTGCCGCTCCTTATCCTTCGAGCTTCTTCGTCACCAGTTCATTCAAGCAGTGCCGGGTTAGCCTGGCCCTTTGTCGCGCGCATCACCTGGCCCACAAAGAACCCCGCCACCGTCTTCTTGCCGGCGCGATACTGCTCCACCTGCTTCGGATTGGCAGCGATCACCTCGTCGATCAGCTTTTCGATGGCCGATGAATCGGTAATCTGCTCGGGCTTCTCACGCTCGTAGACAACGGGGAAGTCCTCACCCTTTTCGAAGCACACGTCCATCAGCTGCTTCATCTGCTTCGAGCTGATCTTTCCTTCGTCGAGCAGATCGGCGGCCAGCACAATGCCCGCCATCGAGACCGGCGAGTTCTCCTGCTCCAGTCCCAGCGCCTTCAAACGCCCGCCTACTTCGCTCAGCAGCACATTGGCCACGCGCCGCGGGTTCTTCGCGGTCCGCGCCGCGGCCTCGAACCGGTCGGCGAATTCGCGCGAAGCGGTCAGCGTGCGCGCGTCCTGTTCGTTCAGGTCGTACTCGGAAATCATGCGTGCCCGCCGCGCCTCGGGCAGTTCAACCAGATTTTTCTCCGTCTCGCCGATGTACTCCGGCGTGAGCACCAGCGGCGGCAGATCGGGCTCGGGGAAGTAGCGGTAATCGTGCGCCTGCTCCTTCGAGCGCATGGAGTAGGTGCGCCCTTCGGCCGAGTTCCACAGCCGCGTTTCCTGCTTCACGCTCCCGCCGTTCTCGATGACTTCGATCTGGCGCTCGATCTCGTACTCCAGCGCCAGGCGGATGAACTTGAAGCTGTTCACGTTTTTCACTTCCGCCTTGGTGCCGAATCTCTCCTGCGCCTCGAAGACGGACGCTTACGTTGGCGTCGCAGCGGAGCGATCCCTCTTCCATGTTGCAGTCCGACACGCCGGTGTAGAGCAGGATCTCCTTGAGCCGCGTGAGATATTCGAAGGCCTCATCGGGGGTGCGGATGTCGGGGTCGGAGACGATCTCGATCAGCGGCGTGCCGCAGCGGTTCAGGTCGAGATAGGTTTTCGTCGCCGAATCGGGAAAGCCGTCGTGCAGGCTTTTGCCCGCGTCCTCTTCCATGTGCACGCGCGTGATGCCGATCCGTTTCGTCGAACCGTCTGCCGTCGGCACTTCGATCCAGCCATGCTCGGCCAGCGGCTTGTCGTATTGCGAAATCTGGTAGCCCTTGGGCAGGTCGGGATAGAAGTAGTTCTTGCGCGCAAAGATCGACCGCTCGCGGACGTCGCAGTGCAGGGCGAGGGCGGCCAGGGTGGCAAACTCGACGGCCTTCTCGTTCAGAACCGGCAGGGCACCCGGCAGCCCCAGGCACACCGGGCAGATGTTGGTATTGGGCTCCGCGCCAAACTCTGTTCTCGCACCCGCAGAACGCCTTGGTGGCCGTCAGCAGTTGCACATGCACTTCCAGCCCGATCACGGGCTCATACTTGGCCAGAATTTCCGGCGACAAAGCAGCAGCGGCAGGCATGGATAAATTCTAGCGCGAGGGGTTTCCACTCGCCCGGCACAAGGCCCCGCACAGTGGACTTGTCATCGAGAGCGAATCCTTCGCGAGCAAAAGGGAAAGCCGACGAGCGTCCGCACGCCTCTACCTTCACGCTTAGATCACGGAATTTCAGGATAAGCTGTTTGAAGGCAAGCAGATCCGGAGGCGGGTGGGGATGGTCCGGACCGTCCTGCACGCCTCACCGTTCGCTGCACTCTGACGCCGTTCAATCCATGATTTCGCCGTTCGCTGCAGCCGGATTGGGTTGACGAGGCAGGGCGTTTAGTCTACCCATGACTTTCCATGCCCCGGTATGTTTGGGGGCATCCGGAGGCGGACCGGCTGAGTTAACAGTCCGCCAGTCAAAATTTTGAAGGAGATCTGAACGAATTATGGGAAAAGCGATCAAGTACGCCGAAAAAGTAGCCGTCTACGCAGCCAAAGGCGCGTGGGTGGTGTATGAGCGTCTCAACCGCATCAGCCCGAACCCGTCGTTCACCCCCAAGTGGAGCGATAAGCCTCTCCTGAAGTCCTATGAGAAGGAGAAGCCGCCGCTGGGCTGGCCGCGTACCACCGATTCGCTGTGCCCCAAGTGCGTTCCCGAGATCCGCAAGCAGATCCTGGACGGCAAGCTGCCCCACGAAGTGCTGCTGAATGAAAAGGTCGGCGAGATCAAGGCGCAGATCATCGAGCGCGATGGCCAGATCCTGATGGTCAAGGACTGCCCCAAGCACGGGCACTTCGAAGACGTCATGTCGATGGACACCGCCTTCTTCAAGCACCTCGAAGAGAGCTTTCCCGGCCGCGATATCCGCGCCCACGGCAAGGGCGACGAGAAGCTGCACAACCACGGCACGTCCACAGTGACCCACGGCCGCGGCTCGGTGCTGACCATCGACCTCACCAACCGCTGCAACATGATGTGCGATCCGTGCTTCATGGACGCCAACCAGGTGGGCTTCGTCCACGAACTGACGTGGGAAGAAATCAAGACCATGCTGGACAACGCCATCACCATCAAGCCCAGGCGGCAGATGAGCGTCCAGTTCTCGGGCGGCGAGCCGACCCTTTCGCCCTACTTCCTTGACGCCGTGGCCTACAGCCGCAAGGTGGGCTACAACTCGGTCCAGGCCGCGTCGAACGGGATTGAGTTCGCCAAGTCGAAGGAACTCTGCCGCGCTGCCGCAGAAGCCGGTCTCCGCTATGTCTACCTCCAGTTCGACGGCATCGGCAACGCCGCCAACTCGCACCGCAAGGTCGGCAACCTGTTTGATGTGAAGCTGCAGGCCATCAACAACCTGCATGAAGCCGGCGTCGAAATCGTCCCGGTGACGACCATCATCAACGGCATTAACAACGAGCAGGTGGGCCGCATCATCGAGTTCGCGCTCGACAATCCCAAGAAGATCAGCTTCCTCAGCTTCCAGCCGGTCAGCTTCACCGGCCGCGACGAGGACATCTCCGAGGAGCGCCGCGTAGCGCAGCGCTACACCCTCTCGCACATGGCCCACGACGTCAAGAACCAGGTCGGCATCGGCGAGCCTGCCCGCGACTGGTTCCCCATCAGCTTCATGAGCACCTTCTCTGACTGGGCCGATCTGATCCATGGGCCCAGCGCCGAGTGGGGCCAGCTCTCCTGCGGATGCCACCCCAACTGCGGCATCGGCATGGCGCTGATGATCGACAAGGAAACCAAGGAAGCCGCTCCTGTCACCGCGTTCCTCAACATGAACAAGGTGGCCAAGGACCTGGCCAAGGTGAACGACGCGGCCCGCGGCAAGTGGCTTTCGGTGCTCGGCTTCGGCCTGGCGCTGATGCGGAACTACGATCCGTTCCAGTCGCCGACGCACTTCAAGATCACCGACATGCTCAAGAAGATGGACAAGACCTTCAACGCCACCGGCAAGAACTACGGCAGCGTGAAGGGCGACCGGACGCTTGAAGATATCCAGAAGCGCCGCCAGGACCGCTGGAACTTCCTCTTCATCGCCGGCATGTGGTTCCAGGACCTGTTCAACTACGACTTCCGCCGCACCGAGCAGTGCATCATCCCCTACGCCACGCAGGAAGGCGAAATCAGCTTCTGCGCGTACAACACCGGCGTGGGCTGGCGGAACATCATCGAGAAGATGCACATGACCGCCACCCTCACCAAGTGGTACGAGGAGCACGGCCGTCACGAAATCTTCGCCGGCGGCAAGAAGGTGGGCATGACCCAGGTGGGCCACGAGCTCGTGCTCAACATGGAGCACGTCAACTCCGAAGCCAACCACACCCTCGACAACCTCGGCATCGCCAAGAACGCCCGCGAAGAAAAGCTGCGCGCCCGCGCCACGACGACCGCCGACAAGGTGAAGAGCGACGCCGAAAACGCCCGCATGGCCAAGCTCTATCGCGAGCACGTGCTGGGCGAGAAGCCGGTCGAAGGCCTGGTTCGGCTCGACTCGATTGCGCCTGCCAAGTCGGCCGCCAAGCAGCGGGAAGCCGAACCCGTGGCCGGCGACGACTGATCGCTCTTCAACTCGCTTCACTACCCAAAGGCCGTCCGCATCGCGGGCGGCCTTTTTGCGTGACAACGGCCGAAAGGTCACGACTCTTGCCAGCGGTCGAACGCAGTCGAGGGGTGCCGCGCTGTATGCCAATTGACGTGAACGCGTATATTGAAATGGCTTCCCGGGACCCCGCAAATATCGCAACGAAGATCCCAGTGTACGCATGGAGGTACGAACGATGGGCGCCGTCTTCATCAGCTATCGCAGAGGCGATTCTGAGGGTCAGGCCAGGGCTTTGTCGATTGAACTTGGGGACCTGATCGGCAAGGACTCCGTGTTCATGGACGTGGACAGCATCGCGCTGGGGCGGGATTTCCGCCAGGTTCTTCAGGAAAGCCTCCAGGCCTGCGACATCATGCTGGCGCTGATCGGCCCCAACTGGCTTGAGGCAAAGGACGCGGCTGGAAACCGGCGGCTGGACAGTCCCGGGGATTTCGTGCGCCAGGAAATCTCCTCCGCTCTAAAACGAAACATCGCGGTCACACCGGTTCTGCTGCAGGGCGCGAGCATGCCCTCGCCCGATCACCTGCCGACGGACCTTCAGGACCTGGCCTACCGCAATGGCTTCGAGATAAGCCACACGCGATGGGAGTCCGATGTTCGCGAGATGCTCAAGCGGCTCGGGCTGATTGAACGAACACGCTCCTTTGTGCCTCGGACAAGTCCGCAGGCGCCCGCGCCTCCAGTCGTCAACTCATCTGCCGGGGGAGATGCGCTGCGTCCCGCAGCGGCAGGCACTGCAGCCAAAACCGGCAACGCTGCCGTTTCTCTGCCGGAGACCCCCTCCGGCCGGCCGCGAAAGTCACGTGTTGCGATGATTGCAGCAGGCGCGGCGATTCTCCTGGTCGTCGTCGTTCTGGCGTGGATGGGGCTCTCCAGCGGCAAGCATTCAAGCACGGAGCCAGAGACGGGCCCCGCCGACTCCGGCCAGGCCGCCACTCCTGCGTCTTTCGACTCCATCGTTTCCGGTGTGAAGCAGATCGCTCTTGGCGAAAAGGGCGTAGCCGGACCGGTTGCGGCCACGGCAGACGGGTGGGTGACGATCGCATCCGCCGACAAGAACGTCGATAGCCCGAAGGCATTTGTGATGGCCCGTCAATACCAGGCGGGTCGTGTGGCCGCTTTTGGTCATCCTGGCCTTTTGGCTTTCTCCGACAAGCATCCTGACAACCCACTCTTCATCGCTCATCTTGTCCAGTGGCTCGCCGCCGGTAAAGGACAAAAGGCTTGTTTCACCGTTGCCCACGGCGAACCGGAGATCGGCCCTACGGGCACTCCGACCGCCGTCAATATAGCGGGATTTGAGGTTTCGTCAGTTGTTGCAACCATCAACTCGTTTACGATTTCGGGCTGCAGCGTGGTGGTCATCAACAACCGGACCATGGCTTTCACCGACGATGAGGTTCAGACCGTGCAGGATTTTGTCACCAATGGAAACGGTCTGCTGCTGGGTGGACTGGGCTGGGCCTATGCAAACTACAGCCCAACCAAGAACATCCAGGATTATCCCATGCTCCAACTCGGCCGTATTTTCGGTGTCGAGTGGCCCACCTCCCAAATTGGAGGTCCCGATGCGGGGGGATTGACGACGTTCCGGACCTTTTACCCGAATGCCGCGCCGTGAAGCTTCTTTTCCGCTTCAGTTGCCGTCTGCCTGGTCAGGAACCGGATTCTGAACGTCGGGCGGAGGAGCCGGCGGGTGCGCCGGTTTCGCGTCCTTCGATGCTTCGTCCCCGCTCTTTTCGCTCGGCTTGACGGTTGAACGGACGATCATGATCTTGTTCAACATGTCGAACCAGAACGGTGCGCCGAGAGAAACCGCCAACGCGGTGATGAGCCAGCCGGCCCAGTGAGCTCGGATGGCCGTCCACAACGCGCGTGGGTCCTTGAGCGAATAATCCCGGCTCATCGGGAGCCCGATCCCATCAAGGCTCGCGAGATCCTCCTTGATCCGATCAATCGGCGTACGCGTGTCGTTGGCCGGATTTGTCTTCGCGGCGCCCTCCGCCATGTGTTCGACCGACTGCCTCAGGTTGGAGTCTGTCGATAGCCGCTTCGCGATAGCGATGCAATCCGCATTCACGGCGATGGCGGCAAGCCAGCCCCAGCACCAGGATGATCCACTGACTGCGGCGCTTGTACCAGCCGGAGACCCGGTCCATCGAGGTGTTGTACCACTCCTCGATGTGCTGCTGCAGCTGGGCAACATTCTGCCCCGCCACGCGCTCGAATGCCTGCAGTGCATCCTTGATGTTCTGAGGGAGCTCTGCTCCGGTATTTTTCAAATCGATCAACGCCAGCGCAAAATTCTTCGAAGGAATATACGAAGGCAGATCCGGTCCGTGCACATACCGCTGGAACAACCGCCTGAAAAATCCTTTCGCCACGGGTGCGTATTTTCCCTTGTAGAGCGAGTTGACCAGTCCGTGGTCATAGAGTTTGGTCACGAATTCCTGCGAATTGTTTCCGGCGAGTTCCTGAATGCCGCGCTCCAGGTTCGCGGCACGCGCCTTCATGAACGCCTCGATGATTTCGTGGGCTGCCGAACAAATCAGGCTCAACAGCAGAAAGATAAACACAAGTCCGATGGCAACATCGATGATGTTGGAATTGAACATCCAGCGCCTCCGGGGAGCAGCGGAATTGTAGCACGGAGGCGCCGATCTCTATCACCGGCAATGATTTCGCCGCGACGAAAAGGCCGCTCCCGGTGCAGGAGCGGCCCGGTTACCGAAGCTGCTTACCGTTCGCGGGACATCGTCCAGCGGAGGCCCGCCGCATAGGTCGGGTGGTAATACTCGCGCTGGATCATGTACTGTCCGCTGCCCTGGTAAAAGCCGAATACCTCGTTGTTGAGGTTGAGGCCGTAGGCGTAGATCTGCATTCCCCAGGGAATGTTGTAACTGGCCTGGGTGTCGAACTGGAAATGGGGATAAAGGTAAACGTCGCCCGAGGGGCCGTGGATGCCCACCGAGTCCGCGCCGTCAACCCAGTTGTACTGGTAGATCATGCGATCGTCGAAGCTCATGCCCACGCGCATTGAGAACTTTTTCGTGTCGTAGGTGGGGCCGATGTTCCAGCTGTTGGGCGCCTGGCGTTGCAGCGCCGGCTGATCGGAACGGTTGGGCAGGTCGCGTGCTTTCGAGGTGGTGTAGCTGTAGTTGGCGGAGATGCCCGCGCCGCCCAGCACTCCAGGCAGATACGACAACCTCTGCTGGAACGCGAATTCGACACCCTGCACGTAGCCGCTGCCCGCATTGATGGGCTGAGAAACCAGAACATTGGTCCCCGGCGGGACGTGTGGGTAAGTGGCGGTCGAGTAGAACTGTTCGTTGACGATGGGCAGGGTGAGGTCTTTGTAGAAATAACCCGCCTGGATCAGGCCCAGCGGATTCAGATTGCGTTCGTAAAGGACATCGTAGTTGTTGGCCAGCTCGGCCTTGAGGGCGGGGTTCCCGATGCTGATCGTGTACGGGCACCTGGTTCAGAGTCGGCTGCCCGACGGCCGCGGAGAGATCTTGCGGATCGGGGCGCGCCAGGCCGCGTCCATACACCAGGCGCAGGTCGGATTGATGGTCCAGCCCAAATCGCAAAGAGGCGCTGGGAAGCCAGTTGATGTAGTCGCCTCCCGCCTTGTAGTCGAGTGCGTTGGTGGTTTCGTCGAAGCTGGTCGTGTCGACGTTCGTATGCTCGATGCGCAGACCCGCGACCAGGCGAATCTTGGGGGTGAGTTCGATGGTGTTCATGATGTAGCCGGCGGGAATGGTTTCGGTCAGGTCGTAGTTATTGGAATTGGGTCCGGGCCCGCCGCTGAATACGAGCTGGCTCTCGTTGCTTTGAACCCAGCCCTTCAACTTGCCCCAGTCGGTGATCGCCGGGTAAGGGCCATAGGTCTTGTCGTAGTATTGCGGATCGGTGAAGGAGCCATACCATTCCGGGTGCTGGGCGATGGGGATGGGAATGTAATTTCCGTCAGCGTCCTGGGGAGCAAACCACGATGAATTGTAGGTGTTGTCGTATTTGTGCGCGTTGCGGATCTTCGCTCCCAGTTCGAAGGTGCCGAAGTGCGAACCGAAATGATACGTCCGGGCGTAGGAACCGGACGCCATCAGGTTGACCTGGGCGCTTTGACCAAAGGTCGGATAATCGAACTCGTTAAACCCGTAATTGTTGCGGTCGAAGGCGTTGTCTGCGCCGCTGCCAAAGCAGCCGGTGCTCCATCCCGGCCGGTAGACGCTGACTGACCGGCTCTGATCATTGCTGGCAACTGATGCCGGGATCGCCCATCCACTGGAAATTGGCGCCTCCGCTGCCGCTCAAAGAGCGCGACCGGCCCGCGGCCAGGTTCCAAATGATCGAGTTGGAGTTGAAGTTGTGCCGGCCCTGCAGCGAACCGCTCAGGATGGCCATGTTGGGGCGGCGCCAGTCCTGGCTGTACTGCGGGACATCGCCGTCGACGAGGGTGTAGACCCACTTGTTGCCCCAGTTGCGGAAAGTCGAGAATAGGGCGCGGAAGGCGATATTCGATCCCGGGTTGAGCTGGTAATCGACGCTGCCGGCCGTGCCCCAGCGGGTTCGGTTGTAGATATAGTCGCGGAAGTCCTGGCTGTCGTAATGGGGAGTTGCGTCGCCCGCGGTCGGCACCGGCTCGAGGTCATTGATGCCGCGGCCGTTGTAATCGTAGGTCCCGCCCACCAGCACGCCCAGCTTCTTGTTGGCGAGAAAACGGTGCCCGATGGTTCCGCCGGTATCGATGACCCCGCGGCCGCCGATGATCGGGGTGTGACCTCCCAGGCCGTACAGCATGACGCTGGTCGGACCGCCGGCGGTCTTGGTGACCAGGTTGACCGAGCCGCCGATCCCGTCGCCATCGATGTTGGCCTGCAGCGTCTTGTTGATTTCAACGGAATCGACCAGATCGGACGCGATGGTATCGAGCTTGATCTGGCGGACGCCTGATTCAGGCGACGGAATGGTTACGCCGTCCACCATGGTATTGCTCAGCCGCGGCTCGGTGCCCCGAATCTGCACGTACTTGCCCTCACCCTCGTCGCGCTCGATGGTGACCGACGGCATGCGGCCGAGCGCGTCGGCGATGTTGGCGTTGGGCAGGGAAGTGATGACGTTCGGCGGGCAACACCTGGAGGATGTTTTCTGCAGCGAGGGTGCGATTGATGGCCTCGGCATCGCCGTATTCGCGCCCGGCGTACACCTCAACTTCCTGCTTGTTGGCTGCGACTTTGAGTGTCGCTTCGATGTGCGTATCGTCCCCCGACTTCAAATTCACGCTGGTGGTGAAATCGTCAAAGCCGACAAACGAGATGATGACCTTGTAAGTACCGGGAGCAAGATTGGGAAAGAGAAAAGCGCCCTGGACATCGGAAGACGCCGGCTGGACCGGTGGTTCGAGTTGGATTTTGGCGCCTTGGAGAACCGCACCGCCCGCGTCCTTTACAACCACGCGGAGGGTGGCTTTTGTGGTTTGGGCGACGAGTATGGTCAATGAACATATGAAAAGCGCTACAGACATCAGCAGATTGCGCAAACGCATGGAGTGCAGCATCAGGAGGCCTCCAAAACGGTTCCTCGCGGAATCGTTTTAACAAGTCTGCAAAGAAGTGCTGAACGCCAGCTGAATGGCAGGTTACGAACTGATGAATTTGCCCAAATTGTCCCGAATGTCAAAATGGTGGGATTTGTGGGCGTAATCCTTTGCGCTGCGAAACCGGAGCCGGACGCTGGCGAGCTGGAGGCTGGTTTTACGCCGTCGCGTCCTCGGTGGCTTCCGCGGTCAGATTCTCGCGGATGTCAGTCGCTTGTCCGGCCGGTCCGCTCGGCTTGTTTCCGTGGGGAAGGCAGATTCCGTCCTGGGCCAGGAGAGCTTCGTAGACGGGCACGTTGCGCCAATAGCGCGCCAGCGCGAATGCGCTCATGTTGGCGATCATCATCGGCAGCACCAGCCCGTAGCCGCCGGTCATCTCGAACACGATGAGAATCGACGTCATGGGCGCGCGCACAATGCCGGCAAAGACCGCGCCCATCCCCACCACCGCAAACGCGCCGATGGCGTCGGTTGAATGATGGAAGACCGTGACATCGATATAGCCCACGGCGCCGCCCAGCATTCCTCCCATGAACAGGGACGGAGCAAAGATGCCGCCGGAGCCACCGCTGGAGTACGAACAGACGGTCGCGGCCAGTTTGAGGACACAAAAGGCGGCCATCATCGTCACCGGCAAGGTCCCGGTCAGCGCCAGGGTGAGGGTATTGTAGGGATCGCCGGCGATTCCATTCATGTGGAAGAGTTCGAGACCGACCACGGCAAGCGCGCCCGTCGCCATGCCGCCGATAGCCGGATGTACCCACTTCGGCAGCGCAGTGAGCTGCTTGAACCACGCGCGCAGAAACAGGAGCGAATCAGTGAACGCGACCGAGACAATCGCCGCCAGCACGCCCAGCAAGGCGTACCACACCAGGGAAGATGCCTGGGTCAGCACATACAGGCGGGGCACGCGAAAGACGGGGTTGGTGCCGAGAATCGAGTGTTCCACGACCGCGGCCAGCGCGGCCGCCACGATGACGCCCGTGAGCATGGTCTGGTCCAGGTCGCCAACCAGTTCTTCAATGGTGAAGGTGATGGCCGCAATCGGTGCATTGAACGCCGCCGCGATTCCAGCCGCCATCCCCACGGAAGTCATGCGCCTTCGGTTTTGCGGGCTCAGCCGGGCCGCGCCGGCCAGCAGGCTGCTGACTCCGGCGCAAATCTGAACCGTGGGGCCTTCCAGCCCGAGTGAGGCGCCCGACCCGATCTGCACCGCGCATAAAACGAACTTGCCGATCGTTTCCCGCACCGACACAAGTCCGTATCGCAGCGCATACGCAACTTTTACCTGGGGAATGCCGCTCCCTGCCGCGGCCGGAGCCCAATAGGTAAGTCCGAGGCCGACAACCAAACCGCCAAGGGTGGGCGACAGGATGGTCCAGAAGATCCAGGTATGGCCATGCGCCGCGTTGGCCCGGTTGATCAGCAGCGCTTCCAGCCAGCTGATGCTGAGATGGAACGCCACCGCCGCCAGGCCGCACATGCCGCCGGCAACGATGGTCAGCGCCAGCATCCTCTGCGGTTCATTGGGCAGGCGGCGCAGCACCCATGCCCAAAGTCGGCTGTACAAACCCGGGAGACCTTGCCAGTAACTCAACTTCGGGTGAACCTCATCGAGACATCCTTCTTATTCAGTATAGGAGTGGGACGCCGTCACGCCGCTCCTGGGATTGGCCGGCCTGTGATCGGGGCGGCGGAATGTCACCACGCGAAGGGAATTGATGCCATTTGTCGAGACTTTGTCATTCCATTGTCACCGCCGTTTTTTCGAGCGATAGCAAACCTATAATCCGGAGCTGACGGGGGCAGTTTACCGTGTCAAAAATCCGCTGCGCCGTCATAGATGGGAGGTTTGTATGCACATCTCTCTACGGAGAGCTTCTCGCCTTGGCGTGGTCGCGGGAGCGATCGTACTCACGATGGTGCCCCCATGGCGGTCGGCGAAGGCACAATCGGACACTGGACACATCATCATTGCCGACCAGTACAACAACCGCGTCGTCGAAGTCGACCGCGCCACGCACAAGGTGGTCTGGAGTTTCGGCGATGGTTCCGACATCCCTGGGCCGCACAGCGTAGTCGGGGTCAACGACGTGGAGCGTTTTGGGCCGCTGACTCTTATCTCCGGCACAGGCACGCCGCCGGGCGCTCCCGGCTGCTCCGATACGGTCAACGGCTGCCCGGACAATCGGGTGTTCATCGTGGACGGGAAAGGCACGATCCTGTGGCAGTACGGCCAGGCTGGCGTTGCGGGCTCAGACGACAATCAACTGAACACACCGGTGCAGGCAGCATTTCTGTCCGGTTTTCCGGGCCACCCTGGTTTCCACGTGATCATCGCCGACCAGGCAAACATGCGCATCATTGTGGTGAATGTGTTTACCGGCAAGGTCGTGTGGCAGTACGGCACCACGGGCGTGGCGGGGAACGGGCCGAACCAGCTCAACAATCCCAACAGTGCCGAGGTGCTCGAAAACGGCCACATCCTCATCGCGGATGAGAGTAATAACCGGGTCATCGAAATAACCCCCGGGGGAACGATCGTGAAGACCTTCACGATTGGCGGGGCGCTCAACGGAGCGGCGTTTGCGAGCCGGTTGCCGAATGGCGACACCTTGATCTCAGACTCGGGCAACAATCGCATCGTTGAAGTGGATTCGACCGATCACATCGTCTGGCAGTACGTGACGAATATGGGCCCGAACAGCAACCCGAATCCGAATCCCACGCGTGGGATTCGCCTCGCCAACGGCCATACACTCATCAGCGATCAAAATAACAACCGGGTGATTGAAGTGACGGCGGGTGGACACATCGTCTTCCAGCAAGGCAAGACTAACGTGGCGGGAAACGGCTTCAACCGCCTCAATGGCCCCTACGACGCCAAGGAGATCGGCGATTTTACGGGGCTCACGCCTCCGTTCGACTTTGACGGAGACAAGGACGACCACTGAGGTGGTCGCAGGATCGCCGGCGGATCGCGAAACGACGGAAGCAAAACTACCGTGGCCTTACGTTCAGCAATGAGGCGGATGCAAGGGAAGCGCCGACCTTGAACGAAGTCCAACCGTAGGCAGGCTCCCCGGCTTCGCTGCAGTGTGCCGGTGAGGAAGCCATTCGGGCCGTGCCCGGGATGTTGAGGGCCGGGCACGGTTCGATTGGCCAGCCGCGGTTGTGGGTAATCACGGCGCGGGTTCTGTCTGGCGCATGAATTCTGCCAGGTCATTCTTCCAGATTGCGGCAACCGTGTGCGTTCCATGCCCACGCGTGGCATCGGTGATGGGGAGCAGAATGAAGCGTCCATGCGGAATGCGCTTCACCATCGTCTCGGCAATGCCGAGTTCCGGCGGATTGATAAAGTCGTCGGCCGAGTTGATCCAGAGTACAGGCGCCGTGATGGTTTCGAGGCGCGGGCTGGGATCGTAATTGCGGCTCGCATTCAAATAGAAAAGCATGTTGTTGGCGTCGGTAGAGGCCATCGTCCGTTCGAGGTAATCGGTCGACGTACTGCTCTGCCTGTTCGCGCGTGGGCGCCTGCTTTTGCATCTGCAGCGGGCTCGAACCCATGATGAGGAGCATTTCGTTGGCCGTGCGCAGGCCCTCCACCGGCTCGGTTTTGTACTCGCCATTCATCCATGCCGGATCCTGCTTGATGGCGTGGATCGCCATATACCTCATCATGCGGTTGCGCCCCGCGATCTGCACCGGCAGGCACGCGAAGGGCGCGAGGGCGTCCATGAAGCCGGGATAGGTTTCACCCCAGACAAAGCTCTGCATGCAGCCCATCGACGTGCCCAGGATCAGGCGGAGGTGATCGATCTTCATCTCGTCGAGCATCATGCGCTGGGCGCGCACCATGTCGTCATAGTCGTACGCGGGGAAATGCGCGTGCAGCCCGTCGGATGGCTTGGAGCTTTCGCCGTGGCCGATGTCGTCGGGCAGGATGAGGAAGTACTTCTGAATATCGAGAACACCACCGGGCACGAACAGCACATTCGAGAACAGGGGATTCATGAGCGAATGGGCATTGCCGCCGGTGCCATGCAACAGCAGGACCGCGTTGTCGACGTGGCCGGCTGTGTTGCGATGCGGAGTTCCCAGCGTGATGTAGTGCAGCTTGAGCTGGGGCAGGGTTTCGCCCGTGCCGAAGCGGAAGTCGCTCAGGTTGACGGTACCGTCTTTGGTGGGCCACGTGGGGGGCAGTTGTGCCGCAGCGGCGGATTGATTCGACTGGCCAGGAGCGGCTGTTGCACTTAGTTGGGAAACCGTAATCAAAAAACACAGTGCGCGCACGAAAGTCCTTAGGCTCATGGCGCCTGATTTTAAGACAGGGCAGGTTCGAAAGGTGAAACGCAGTCACGGCTTTGCAGATCTCATTCCCCAGGTTTCCGTCCAGCGCGCTAAAATTATTCGGGAATCATGCGCGGTTCGCTTGCAATCTTCGATTCTCCCCTCCTCAAGCGCTTTCGCCGCGGACGCCCCGATCGTGGACGGCGCCCCTCCCGCTGAGTAATCTATTCCCCGTCGCAAATCTTCGGTATCCCGGGCCTTAGCGTTGAGTGCCGCGCGCATTTCGTTGCGCCGCCGGATGCCGAAAGCCAGCCCGAACTTTTAGAATTGATCCGCATGCGCGCGGATAGAAAGGTTCCCTTATGAATAGCTTTGCGAGCAAGTCGACGCTCTCCTCCGGAAATCGTTCGTATACCATTTACCGCTTGCCGGCGCTCGAGGCGAAGGGCTTCAATCTCCGGCGTCTTCCGTTCAGCCTGAAGATTCTGCTCGAAAACCTGCTCCGCCGCGAGGACGGGGTGAATGTGACGGCCGGCGATATCGAGTTCCTCGCCAATTGGGATGCCAAGGCCGAGCCCAGCCGCGAAATCGCCTACATGCCGGCGCGGGTGCTGATGCAGGATTTCACCGGCGTGCCGGCGATTGTCGACCTGGCCGCGATGCGCGACGCCATCAAGACGCTGGGCGGCGATCCGGAACGCGTCAATCCGCTGGTTCCGGCGGAACTGGTGATCGATCACTCGGTGCAGGTGGACGAGTTCGGGACGCCCCAGGCTTACGAGGCGAACTCGCTGCTCGAATTCCAGCGCAACCGCGAGCGCTATGCGTTCCTGAAGTGGGGGCAGACGGCGTTTCGCAACTTCTCCGCAGTGCCGCCGGGCATGGGGATCTGCCACCAGGTGAATCTTGAGTACCTGGCCCGCGTGGTGTTCACGACCGCAGATTGACGGCGAGCAGGTTGCCTATCCCGACACGCTGGTGGGGACCGATTCGCACACCACCATGATCAATGGCCTGGGCGTGCTGGGCTGGGGCGTGGGCGGCATCGAAGCTGAGGCGGCGATGCTGGGCCAGGCTGTCTCGATGCTTGTTCCGCAAGTAGTGGGTTACAAGCTCACCGGCAAACTGCGCGAGGGCGCGACGGCCACCGACCTTGTTCTGACCGTGACGCAGGCTCTGCGCAAGCTCGGGGTTGTTGGCAAGTTCGTGGAGTTCTACGGGCCGGGCATCGCGGAGTTACCGCTGGCCGATCGCGCCACCATCAGCAACATGGCGCCGGAATACGGGGCCACCTGCGGCATCTTCCCGGTCGATGCGGAGACGCTGCGCTACCTGCGCCTCACCGGGCGCAGCGAAGAGCAGATCGCGCTGGTCGAGGCCTATTACAAGGAGCAGGGACTGTTTCACACTACAGGCGCGGCGGAAGCGGAGTACACGCAAACGCTTGCACTGGACCTTGGCGCAGTCGAACCGAGTGTGGCCGGGCCCAAGCGGCCGCAGGACCGGGTGCTGCTGAAAGATGCGGCGGTGAGCTTTGCGCAGCAGCTTCCCAGCCTGCTTGCGCCCACCGCCAAGCCCCTGGGGACGCGCACGGCAGCCGCGTGGGAGCGGCGTTCGGTGGCGGACACCGCATTGGCCATTGGGGCGGAAGACAACGAAGGACCGCCTCCTTCTTCTGCCGACGCCAAGGCTCCGCTGCACGTGACGACTACCGTGAAAGAGCGCTTCAACGTTGACCCCGACAAGTATCTCGACCATGGATCGGTGGTGATCGCAGCCATCACAAGCTGCACCAATACATCGAATCCATCGGTCATGGTGGCGGCGGGCATCCTCGCGAAAAAAGCCGTCGAAAAAGGCCTGTGTGTTCCGCCGTGGGTGAAGACATCGCTGGCCCCGGGCTCGCGCGTGGTCACCGACTACTACCAGAAGTCGGGACTGCTGCCCTATCTCGAAAAATTGCGCTTCAACGTGGTGGGGTATGGATGCACCACCTGCATCGGCAATTCGGGGCCGCTGCCCAGCGATGTTTCGAAGAGCATCGATGAGCACGGGCTGGTTGCGGTCAGCGTACTGAGCGGCAACCGCAATTTCGAAGGCCGCGTGAATGTCGACGTTCGCGCCAACTACCTCATGAGCCCGCCGCTGGTCGTGGCCTATGCGCTGGCGGGAAAAATCGGGCACAATTTCGACACCGATCCCCTGGGAGTGGACGAGAAGGGCAAGCCCGTCTACCTCCGCGACATCTGGCCGACGCAGCAGGAAGTGGCCGATGCCATCGAGAAAGGCCTGAGCAGCGAGAGCTTCCGCAAGGAGTACGCCACGGTTTCGGATGGCGACGCCAGTTGGCAGGGGCTGAGCTTTCCTACCGGCGATGTGTACCAGTGGGAGCCGGACTCGACCTACATTCGCACAGGCGCCGTACTTCGATGGCATCCAGAAGACACCGGCTCCGATCAAAGACATCTTCGGCGCGCGTGTACTCGCGGTGCTGGGTGATTCCGTCACCACCGACCACATCTCACCGGCAGGATCGATCAAAGCCAGCGGACCGGCGGGGAAATACCTGGCCGAGCACGGCGTGAAGCCGGCGGACTTCAACAGCTACGGCTCGCGTCGCGGCAACCACGAGGTGATGGTGCGCGGGCACGTTCGCCAATGTGCGCCTGCGCAACAAACTCGCGCCCGGCACCGAGGGCGGCGTCACGCGCCTGCTGCCGGAAGGGGAACCGATGTCGATTTACGATGCCAGCGTGAAGTATGCCGAGCGGGGTGTGCCGCTCGTCATTCTCGCCGGCAAGGAATACGGGTCAGGATCGTCGCGCGACTGGGCCGCGAAGGGGCCGAATCTGCTGGGCGTGCGCGTGGTGATCGCGGAAAGCTTCGAGAGGATTCATCGCTCGAACCTGGTCGGCATGGGCATTCTTCCTTTGCAATTTGAAGACGGCCAGAGCGCCGAATCGCTGGGACTGACGGGCGAAGAGCTGTTCGATTTTCCGGGACTGAGTGCGCTGCTCCAATCGAAATTCGCGAATGGCCGCACGCTGGATGTCACGGCTTCGGCTGCCGACGGGAGCAAGAAGCAACTCCAGGCCCGGGTTCGCATCGATACGCCGCAGGAGATCGAGTACTTCCAGCACGGGGGCATTCTGCAGTACGTGCTGCGGCAACTGGCGGCGAAGTAGCAGCACGCGGCTATCCGCGGATGAGGCAGTCAGGGAGTGAGGCTCCATTCACTCCCTGGCTGCGCGCGAAGACCTTCACTCCGGGCGTAAGATGCACAGCACCCGGCGAATTCCATTGCGAAATCGATCCGAAACCGGCAGTCGTCACATTTCCATTTGCCTGACGGCGCGTACGTGCGACAAATGCTTTGACAGGAGGACCAATGGGAAGCAACGCATCAGGACGAGTGCGGATCAGGACATGGGGCCTGATCCTGGCGCTCGTCGCAGGAATGCAATGTACCGGCAACGCCGCCGCCGCAAAGTTCCACGTGCCGGTGGAGTACTACAAGCTGCCCAACGGGCTGCGGGTGGTGCTCTCGCCGGATCACACCGCGCCCGACGGTCTGCGTGGGGGTCTACTATCGCATCGGGTTTCGCATCGAGCCGCGCGACCGCACCGGCTTCGCCCACCTCTTCGAGCACATGATGTTCCAGGGCTCGGCGAACCTGGGCAAGATGGAGTTCATCAAGCTGGTGCAGAGCAACGGCGGCATCCTCAACGGCTCGACGCGCTTCGACTTCACCAACTATTTCGAGGTGCTTCCTTCGAACAAGCTGGAGACCGCGCTGTGGGCGGAAGCCGACCGCATGAACGGCCTGGCGGTCACCGACGACAACCTGAAGAACCAGCAGGGCGTGGTCGGCAACGAAGTGAAGGTCAACGTGCTGAACGCGCCCTACGGCGGGTTTCCGTGGATCGACCTGCCCATGGCGGCCAATTCCAACTGGTACAACGCGCACAATTTCTACGGCGACCTGAGCGACATCGAAGCGGCCAAGCTCGACGAAGTGAAGAAATTCTTCTCCACCTACTACGCGCCCAACAACGCGGCGCTGGCGATCGTCGGGCGATTTCGACAACGCCGAAGCCAAGAAGTTTGTCGAGAAGTATTTCGGGCCCATCAAGGCCGGCGCAGGTTCCTCCGCAGCCCGACCTGACCGAGCCGCGCCAGGAGACGGAGAAGCGCATCACAAAGACCGATCCGCTCGCCCCGCGGCCCGCGCTCGCCATCGGCTACCACATGCCGGACGCGCAACACGCCGGAGTATTACGCCATGGGCCTGATCGAGCAGATGCTCATCGAAGGCAACGACGCGCTGCTCTACAAGGAACTGGCGCAGAAGCGCGGCCTGACCGACAGCGTGGAAGGCGGCATCAACGCGCTTGGCAACATGTTCAACTACAACGGCCCCATGCTGCTGTTTGCGGACGTGCGCTACGATCCCGCCACCAAGCCTGACGACGTGCTGAAGGCCATGGACGCGGCCATTGACCCGCTGCGCGAAAAGCCGGTCGACCCGCAGTTGCTGGAGCGCTCGCAGGGTGAAGCTGCGCTCCAGCATGTACGACTCAGATGGGCCAGTTCGGCGGCTTCGGCCTGATGGATATGCTGGCCAGCTTCGCCCTCTTCGATGATGACCCGGCGCGCGTGAACACGCCTGGAGTCGAAGTTCGAGCAGGTGACTCCCGAATTGATTCAGAAAACGGCGCAAGAATATCTGCGCCCGGGCAATCGCACCGTCATCGAGTTGCAACCCAAGCCGAAAGAATCCGCGACGCCGGCGAAGAACCAGTAGGAGAGGACGATCATGAATAGAACGATTTCGAAAGCGGCCCTGCTGGCGATCGATGTCTGAGTCTGTGCGCCGTGCGCGCAGGTCTCGGCTCAGAAGCAGACTCCGCCCGAAGGCGGGCCGGCCAAGGCTTTCACCGTTCCCGCGCACGAAACGTACACGCTGCCGAACGGCCTGAAAGTCACGCTGGTTCCCTACGGCATCATTCCCAAGGTGACGGTGGACATCACGATCGTGGCGGGCAGCGCCGATGAAGGCAAGCGACCACCAGGGCGTAGCCGACCTTACCGCGAACTTGATGAAGGAAGGCACGGAGAAGCTGACCTCCAGCCAGCTCGCCGATGAAGCCGCACGCATGGGCAGCACGCTCAACGTGAGTTCCTCCTATGACCGCACCAATGCGGAACTCGATGTGCTTTCCGAATTCGGGCCCGACGCGGTGCGCCTGCTCGCCGATGTCGTCGCGCATCCGCGGCTGCCGGAATCGGAGCTGGAGCGCCTCAAAAACGACAAGCTGCGTCAGATTGCCCTGGGCACGTCGCAGCCGCAGACCATTGCGCTGATGCGCTTCCGGAAGATCCTCTACGGCGACCATCCTTACAGTGTGATTCTGCCGTCGGAAGCGGACGTCAAGAAGATCACGATCCAGGACGTGAAAGAGTATGTCTCTTCAAATTTCAACCCCAGACGCACGCACATTTATGTGGCGGGACGATTTGATGTGCCCGCGGTGAAGAAGGCCGTCGCCGACAGCCTGGGAGGCTGGAACAAGACCGGACCTGCACGCGCCGAGAATGTTCCCAAGCCCAATCCGCAGCGCGTCCTCGATGTGACCGATCGGCCGGGCGCGCCGCAGTCCACCATCATTATCGGGTTGCCGGTGGCTCCGGCCAACAGCCCGGATGCGATTCCGCTGCAGGTGACCAATGCCCTGCTGGGCGGCTCCTTCAATTCGCGGATCACGGCCAATATCCGCGAGCAGAAAGGGTATACATACTCGCCGTTCGGCCAGATTTCCAGCCGCTACCGCGACTCTTACTGGGCCGAGAACGCCGATGTGACCACCAAATTCACCGGCGCCTCGCTTAAGGAGATCGTGGCCGAAATCAACCGCCTTGCCAGTCGAGCCGCCAACCGCCGCAGAGTTGAAGGGCATCCAGAACTACCTTTCCGGCCTCTTCATTCTGCGCAACTCGAGCCGCGGCGCCCTCATCGCGCAGTTGCAAAACGTCGATGCCCTGGGCCTGGGCGAGGACTATCTGAAGACCTACGTCGCCAAGGTGAATGCCGTCTCTCCCGCCGACGTGCAGAAGATGACCGCGCAATACCTCAAGCCGCAGTCAATGACCATCGTGGTGGTGGGCGACAAATCCAAGATTACCGATCAACTTACCCCGTTTGAAACCGGCCAGAAGTTGTAAGGGATTCTTCAGCCGCGCTTTACGGGCCGCGGCCTGCCTGTCTGAGATATGCGGCCGTGCTTATCCTGCCTTTCGCGGGTAGAATTCATCTAACCTCTGGAGACTGGCTTGCGCTCGATAGAGACGGTCCGGACGCCGGAGGAAATCGTGCAATGTTCCCGATGCGGCTTTGTCGCTAACCAATCCAGCCCCTTCTGTCCCGGCTGCGGAATGCAGACCGGTGTCGCCATGCCTTACCCCAGCATGCAGTCCGGCATATCCTGCGCAAACGTGGCCCCTGCATCATCATGTGGCCAAAGCGCGGGGATTCAGCCAGCTCTTCGGCATCCATCCGGGGATCGCGTTTCTCACCCTGATCGTGGACGTGATGCTGTTTGGCGGCGACCTTCGTGACGGCGGGCGCCCTGCTCCCGGTTTCGATCGGCGCGGGAGCCCTGCTGGGGTATATCTCCTACCTTGCGCAACGGAAGTGGTATGGCGATGACAAGGAAACGGCGCTGATCAAGGCTTCGATTCTGGGGCTTCTGACGGCGATACCGGTTCCATTGCCGGCGGTGTTGTCATTGCCGGCGGGCCTGGTGGGACTGGTTCACAATCTGCGCAAAAAATAAGGGTTTGTGGTTCTCTTCCATCCTCTTCAAGAACGGGAATTCCTCGTGCGGCCTACTGCATCAGGTCGAGCCGACGAAGCATTTCCTGGTAGCGCGGATCGCCGTGCATAAAATCGAATTCAGGTGAGGTTTTCATCGTGTAGACCGCCATGCCTCCCCCTTCGCGGATTTCCTGCTCCCAACTCTGCAGTACCTTGGCGCTATCATGCCCAATTCCGTAGGCAAAGGGAGCCAGCGCCAATCGCTCCATCTCTCTCCAACAAGTCACCCGCCTTCAGGGCTGCCGCGCGGACTCCACCCTTTTTGAAAACCGCGGCCACCTCATCCTGGTCGCGCATCATCTGGGCAGATTGCACCAGTTCCGCTATCTTCCTTCTTTCTGCGATGGCCTCCGGCACCCGGCCTTGAATCAGGTAGATACGCCATAGCAGGTCGTGCGGGGCCGACGATTGGGGGGATTGCTCGGCAAACCGTCGGCCATGTTCCAGTGCACGGTCGTATTGACGCGAACTGATGAGGATCGCCATGAACATGCTGTTCACCGGGATGGAAAACGGATCCAGAAGCCGGGCCTGCTCACTTTCTGCCAGCGCGTCTTCCAAATGCCCGAGGCTTAACAGGTAGCCGGCGTACAGGTGGCGGGCCATGGCGTAGTTGGGATTCAGGTCGAGTGCGCGCCGCAACTCCTTCCCCGCCTCGGCCATGTGGTGTTGAGCGCCAAGGACTACTCCTAGTGACACGTGCCCTTCGGCCAGCTCCGGCTGGAGCGAGACCGCCTTGCGGGCGTACTGCTCGGCGAGTGGAATGTTTACCTTCGATCCCCATCCCACCCAGTAGCAGTCGGCAAGCCCCGAATACGCAAGCGCGAACGATGGGTCCTCCCGCACGGCTTGCTGGAAATAGTCGATCGCCCCCGCGATCGCGCCCGGCATTTCTTTGTAGCCAAAGATGGCGACCCCGAGGTAGGCGTCGTACGCTTGCGGATTCAGGGGCCCGGCCATCGCCGTGCGCGACTGCTCTGCCGGGCGTGAGATTGATTCGCACCTCTTCGGCAATGTCGCGCGCGAGTTCATCCTGCAGAGCCAGCACATCCCGCATGTCGCGCTGGTAGGTCTCAGCCCACAGGTGGGTGTCGCTGCGCGCATCGATGAGCTGGGCGGTGATCCGGACTCTGTCACCGGAGCGCGTCACCGTCCCTTCTACCACGGCATCGACACCCAGTTCGCGCGCGATCTCGGGCAGGGGTTGCTGTGTTCCTTTGTATCGCTCAACCGAAGTATGGGAGATGACCCGGAGTCCGCCAAACTTGGCGAGATCAGTGATCAACTGGTCCGTCATGCCATCGCTGAAGTACTCCTGCTCGGAATCGTGCGAAAGGTTATGGAGTGGCAGGACCGCCAGGGACTCGATTCGGTGGCCGCTCAACCCTGGCCTCCAGCGGCGGCGAAGATGGTCCCGGTTCAATCCAATAATGAGGGCGGCCGCTACTACTCCCAGTGCCACGCAAGAAATGGTGAGTCGCCATGGGAATCGCGGGCGTGCTGCCGGAGGCGCAGGCTCACTGGCCGGCGCCGCTACTTCTTCCAGCGTCCCTGCGTCGCTCAGCGGGGCGATGAACCGGTATCCTCGCTTCGGCAGCGTCTCCAGAAATCGTGGTTGATCGGCATCATCGCCGAGCACGGTGCGGATCTGCCGGATGGCAAAGTTCAGCCCTTGCTCATAATCGACAAACGTCTCCGCTCCCCATACCTCATTGGCCAGTTGCTGACGTGTGACAACCTGCCCGGCATGCCGGATGAGTATAGCTAAAACCTTGGCGGGTTGAGGTTGAAGCTTGAGCGGGGTACTTCCGAGGCAGCAGTTCTCCCGTACCAGGATCGAAAGTGTAGTCGGCAAAGTGCACCAGGCTTGAGGTCATGGACTCCACGGCAGCCGCCTCTGACCCTGAGATCGACCTGAACTGCAGTGCGCGGATTATACCGCAGATTCCTTGAAGCCTTAAGTTCCATCAACTTAGCGCCCTCACCAGAAACTCATCCCGAGACTCATCTCTTGCGAATTGACCTTCGCGGCGCGCCACGGCATTGTCATTCGCACCATATCGCGCGGGCATCCACGGGCCCGAACTCAAGGAGGCAAATATGACATTCAAAAGGCTCACAGTACGCGCTTTGGCTGGGATGATCTTCTCCGTCCTGGCATTCGTTCCCAGCAACCTCGTTCGTCTGACCCCGGTTGCCTTCGCTCAGGCAGGGCTCCCTGCTTCCGAAATGGTTTGGCAACATGTGGGAAGGCTCTACCTGAATCCGAACACACAAGGCTGTGTACGTCGGCTACCTGGTCCACATCGCGGGAATTACCAGTTCGCTGTTCAATGGGCCGCCGAGCGAGGCCACCGCTTACTTCACCTTCAGCACCGACGTGTTGTCGCTGACACCCATGGCAAACAATGGCAATATCGCACTCAGTCTCGTTTCAGCCGGAACATTTAAGGTCTACTACAACACCAGCCCGAACGGCGACTGGAACGATCCGGCCACTTTCTCGAGCGGACGGTTGATCGCCACCTTCACGCAGAACCGAGAGCCTGTTCCCCGCTATCGGATCGATTGGAATCCACAATCTTTCCGAAAGTCTTTCGTCCAGCCAGCGCTTCACTTTCGATGGCCAGACTTATAACTTCAATGGCATTGCCCCGCACGGAGTCACGTTCGCTCAGTTCGCTGACCTGACGCCGATAATAACCGGGATCAGTGACTATCCCGTTGCCTTCGCCGCCGTCGGCACGACAACAGCAATCGGATCGAAGGACTAGCCCGGGCCCAAACACAGGTCTGACTGAATGTTCCTATTCAAGACGGGCCGGGCACCACACCTACTTGCGCCGGGGCGGAAGCTTGGCGGGCTTGAGGGGCGGCCGTTTGCCCTTGCCCTCGCTGAGCACCGGCGGGGTGGTCTCTTCATCGTGCGGAGCGAAGAAGCGCACGCCTTCGAGGTTGTGCTCGCCCATCACGTGCAGGCGAAGGAAGTTGGTTGACCCGGACTTGGTGCGCGTTCCCGCAACGATGGCGATGACTTCGCGCGGCCGCACAAAGCCTTCCTGTTCGAGCAGGCTTTCGGCCACATCGACCAGCGCCTCGGTGGTATTGACCTTGGGGCAGCGGATGGGGATCGTTCCCCACAGAAGGTTGAGGCGGTTGATCGTGACTTCGCTGGGGCTCAGGGCGAAGATCGGGACGCTGGGGTGGTATTTCGAAAGCTGACGGGCGGTTGAACCGGACTCGGTGAAAACGGCGATGCCGCGCAGATCGAGATCGTCGGCAGCGTGCGCCGTGGCTTCGCAGATGGTTTCGGCGATCGACAGGTGAGTGGCCCGGATATGGGGCTCGGAAAAGGCGCGCTCCTTGATATGGCGTTCGGCTTCGAAGACAATGCGCCCCATCATGGCGACCGTCTCCACCGGGTACTTGCCGACCGCCGACTCTCCCGAAAGCATCACCGCATCGGTGCCGTCGTATACCGCGTTGGCCACATCCGAGACCTCGGCGCGGGTCGGGCGCGGGTTTTCAATCATCGATTCCAGCATTTGGGTCGCGGTGATCACCGGCTTGCGGTACTCGCCGGCGCGGCGAATGATCAGTTTCTGATACGCCGGCACCTGTTCGGGAGGCACTTCCACGCCCAGGTCGCCGCGCGCCACCATGATGCCGTCGGAAACCTGCAGGATGGAGTCGAGATGCTCGATGGCCTGCGGCTTCTCAAGCTTGGCGATGATCCAGGTCTCCCCGCCATAGGCGGAAACGCGATTGCGCACCAGGCGCACGTCTTCGGCGGTGCGGACGAAGGACACAGCGATGGCATCGACGCCGTTGCGGATGGCAAATTCCAGATCCAGGCTGTCCTTGTCGGTCAGGGAGGGAACGCGCACCGGGATCCCGGGCAGATTGATGCCCTTGTTCTCGCCCAGCATGCCGCCGTTGATGATGTCGCAGACGACGTCGTCGCCGAGCACTTCGTGGACGCGCAGTTCGATCAGGCCATCGGAGAGCAGAATGCGCGAGCCCTGTTCAACGTTTTCAGCCAGCGTTTTGAAAGTGGTGCCCACGAGCGAGGCGCTGCCCGGCACTTCGCGGGGCGTGATGGTAAGGCGGCCGCCCGCTTTCAACAGCACCGCCTGATGATCCTTGAGCTTGGAGGTGCGAATCTTGGGTCCCTGGAGATCGCCGAGAATGCACAGCGGCTTGCGCTCTTCGCGGCTGACTTTGCGGATCATCTGGATGAGGGCGAGTTTTTCCTCGTGTGTGCCATGCGAAAAATTCAAGCGGACGACGTCGACACCCGCGCGGACGAGATCGCGAAAAACCGATAACGGTATTGGACGCGGGGCCAAGCGTGGCAACAATCTTCGCGCGTCGCTGGGTGACAGAGTCGTTCAGGATAGGTTCAGAAAGCGGCATGAAAATGCTCCAGGGGAAGTGCGGTTGGAGAAGACGGCAGTTTTAAGGGTGCGACCGGTTTCATTTTACACGGCGATGGTTATCCGGAATTCGCATCGGCCCTTGCGTCCTCTATCAAGGCTCGGGGTCCGCATGAATTTTCACAGACCGGAGGTGACGGATGATGATTCGCAGCTGGGGACCGGTCGTTCCTGGCGGGCGCGAAATAGAACCCCGTTCAATTCCGCGCCAAGGAGGGCGCTCAGGGATGTGATGTAGAGCCAGACGAGGGTCGCAATGCCGGCCGCGAAAGAACCATAAAACATGGAGTAGTCGGCAATGCGCATCACATACCAGCCAAAGAGGAGAGTGGCGGGAAACCACACGAAGGTGGCCCCCAGCGCTCCGGGAATCACCCACTTCCAGTGTTCGCGGCGCTTGGTGCCGAAGTGGTAGAGCGCGGAGAGAACGGAAACGCTGGTGGCCACGGCCAGCGTCCAGCGCACGAGCCGCCAGAAGAAAAGAACGATGTAGCGCAACTCATGGTCGGCGTTGTTGATCATCCAGACTTCAATTTCCTGGCCGAAGACCAGAAGCAGGCTGGCCAGCCAGAGGGGAACCACGACGATGGGGACCAGCAACAGGGCCCGCAGCGACCTCTTCCAGTACCCCCATTCGCCGCGCGGAAGCTGATAAGCGCGGCGAAATCCTTCCATCAGCGAAAGCATGAGCCCGAGACCGGCGAACAGGCTCAGGCTGGTGGCTGAAAGAAGGACCTGTGCCGAATACAGGTGGCGGGACTCCAGCGCCGACTCCAGCAGGTCCATCGAGCCCGCGGGAAGAAACTGATCGAGGGAACTGCGGACGTCACCGACGAGCGTGGTGCCCTCCGGCACGCTGGCCAGGAGCGTCGTGACAACCAGGATAGCGGGGAAAGAAAACAACATGCCGGAATAGGCCGCGGCCTTGGCGGTGTTGAAGACGTCATGTTCAGTGGCCAGAGCCAGCGCTCTGCGGAATTGGAGGAGAACGCGAACCATACCGGTCACAGCAACAGTAGAGCATGGACCGGCTTTTCCGCGACGTCCAGAGACATCGGGAAAGTTGATTCAGGTTCAGCCTCAGTCACCCTCCGGCGCACTGAGTGTTTTCACTGTGGCCGGGAACGGCGCGAACCGTGTCTATTTTTGCGTCTCCTGATAAGCGTGGACCCACGCATTCATCAGGTCGTCCAGGGTTACGCCCGGTTCCATCTTGCAGTTGCCGAAGGAGTCGTTCTTTTTCCGGCAACGCGCGATGACTTCTCCGTTGGGGTTATAGAGAGTGAGCCCCTCGGGCGGCTTGGGAACGGTGAGAAAGACGGGTTGGGTGATCGGGCTGACAGTCTTGACAGGCGGGACCGGAGACGCGTTGGTGACAGAGGCAAACACAATAAACGCAAGTAGAGGACCCATAATTGCTCCTGCGGGAAGTTGTATTTTTTTGTTGTGACTCTATTCATAGCCCAAAACCGTTGTTGAGCTGTGATTTAAGACACTTTATCCTCATTACGAAAGTTTGCTTTTGACCTTCAGCAAACTGGAGGCGATCCGCAGCGACTCGTTTTGGTTCGCCTTTTGCCACGAACTTCCCGCGGAACGGGGGAGACGCCAACGGCGAGTGTGCCGTATGCGCCTGCTCGCCACGGATCAAACGGTTTATCATGACCGGGTTATGACTAACTTCCGGCGTCCATTGTTCGCCCTCGCCTGCGCCTCGGGGCTGATCGCCCTCGGGGCCGCGGCTCAAAACAAGCCTGTTCCCAATGCCCAGTTAGCGGCCAAGCCGCTCAATGCGCGGGTGGAATCGCTCCTGAAAAAAATGACGCTCGAAGAAAAGATCGGGCAGCTGGTGCAGTTTTCGGCGGGGTTTGCGACCGGCCCCGGAGCCGCGGCCTCGAACACCCGTTTTGAAGACATGGCGGCCAAGGGCCAGGTGGGCTCGTTCCTGAACGTGGTGGGCGCCGAGGCGACCAATCATTACCAGCACATCGCGATGGAAAAGACCCGGCTCCACATTCCGCTCATCTTCGGGCTGGATGTGATCCACGGCGACCACACCGTGTTTCCGGTTCCACTGGCGGTGGCGGCCAGCTGGGATCCGGCGGCGGCGGAGCTGGTGGCGCACACCGGCGCGGTGGAGGCCCGGGCCGACGGGATTCCCTGGGTATTCTCGCCCATGGTCGACATTGCCCGCGATCCGCGCTGGGGCCGCATCATTGAATCCAATGGCGAAGACCCCTACCTCAGCTCGGCGATGGCGCGGGCGTGGGTGAGGGGATACCAGCAGGGCGATCTGTCCAGGCCGGATTCCGCCGCCGTGAGCGTGAAGCACTACGCGGCGTATGGGGCAGCCATTGCGGGCCGCGACTATAACGCCACAGACATGAGCGAAATCACGCTGCGCCAGGTGTACCTCGAGCCGTATCGAGCCGCCGTCGAAGAGGGGGCGGCCACGATGATGAGCTCGTTCAACTCCATCAACGGCGTTCCGGCCACCGCCAACCCGCTGACGCTGAATCAGATCCTGCGGAAAGAATGGGGCTTTGACGGGTTTGTGGTGTCGGACTGGGGCGCGGTGGGAGAGCTGATCAATCACTCCATCGGCGACGGGCCCACGGTGGCGCGCAAGGCGCTCGAAGCCGGCCTGGACATGGACATGGAAGGCAATCTCTACGCCACGGTGATCGCCGACCAGGTGCGCGCGGGCAAGATTCCGGAATCGGTGGTGGACGAGGCGGTGCGCCGCATCCTCCGGGTCAAATTTGCGCTCGGTCTGTTTGACCATCCATACGTGGAGGCGGGGCCGGCCTACGACGCGACCCCGGAGCGCCGTGCTCTCACCCGTAAAGTGGCCGATGAGACGCTGGTGCTTCTGAAAAACGATCCCGCCGAGGGCGTCGGCGCGCTGTTACCCCTGACGGCCAAGGCAAAGAAGGTGGCCCTCATCGGGCCGATGGCCGACAATCAGCGCGACATCATTGGCGCCTGGAGCCAGGGCGATCCGAAGTATGCCATCACGCTGCGCAAGGCGCTCAGCGAGCGGCTGGGCGACGGCCTGCTCTATGCGGAGGGCTGCGGTCTGCTGTCGGGCCAGGACGCCGTCACGCTCAACAAGGTGAACTTCGGCGGTTCCGTTGCGGCAAGCGGAGGCAGCGACGCCGTTCCTGACGACGCCAAGACCATTGCCGAAGCGGTTGAAACCGCAAAGCAGGCCGACGTCGCAATCCTGGCCCTGGGAGAAAGCGCCAACTGGATGGAAGGGGAAGCCTCAAGCCGCGTGAACCTGGGCTTTACTGGCTCGCAGCAGCAACTGCTTGAAGCCGTCGTCGCCACGGGTAAACCGGTCATCCTGGTGGTGATGGCGGGGCGGCCGCTCGAACTGAAGTGGGCCGCCGAACATGTGGCGGCGATTGTGGAGGCCTGGAGCCCCGGCACGGAGGGCGGCCACGCCATCGCCGATGTGCTGTTCGGCGACGTGAACCCCTCGGGCAAGCTGCCCGCCAGCCTGCCGCGCGCGGTGGGGCAGGAGCCCCTCTACTACGCGCAGTTGCCCACCGGCCGCCCGGCCCGCAACGTCGACCTCAGCCGCATTCCAACTGATTCGCCTTCGAAATTCGTATCGCGCTACGTCGACGAAGAGAACTCGGCGCTGTTTCCGTTTGGATGGGGGCTGAGTTACACGCGCTTCAGCTATTCGAAGCCTACCGTGAGCCGCGACTCGGTTCCGCTGAAGGAAGTGCTGGGCGTCGAGCCACTCGCCGGTGGTGAAGGTCGGCGTCGATGTGAAGAACACCGGCAGCGTGGCGGGAACGGAAGTGGTGCAGATGTATATCCGCAACACCGCCGCCAGCGTAGAACAGCCGGTGCGCGAGTTGAAGGGATTCGCCCGCGTGCAACTGGCGCCGGGCGAGTCGAAGCACGTGGAGTTCCCGCTGGGCTTCGACGAACTGAACTTCTACAACGTGGACATCCGGCGCACCGTGGAACCGACCACGTACACGATCTGGGTGGGAGGAAGCTCCCTGGCTACCGAGGAGACCAGCCTGAAGATTGTCGAGTGAGTCTCCGCACCAGGGTGGCGCGACATGCCTGGGCACGAAATAGACTGCGTTCTAACCGTCCGTCGCGACTTCCGCCCTTCGCGGCTCCACAAAGTCGACACGGATCCAGGCGCGCAGCAATATAGCGAGCTACATCGCCGTCACCTTGTCCGCGATCCGGTCAAACTCGGTCTTCGAGATCACATGCTTTCTTACCATGTCGCCCGCCGTGTCGTAGGGCCGGTTGTCGGCGATCCGCCGCGCTGCGGCCTCGTCGATTCCGGGCAGCGTCTTCAGGTCGTCCGGCGAGGCCCTGTTGACGTTGATCGGGCCCTTCTGTTTGAGTCCCATCGGCGACGCCCTGGGCCACAGCCTTGGCATCCTTGGCGGCGGTCGCGGTAGCGTCGGCCGTCTCTCTTCTTATCTGGTCAGGACTGCGCTGCTGGGTGTTGCAGCCGGTTACAGCGAAAAGTGCAAGGGTAAAAGCCAGGGTCCACTTCATGGCCGTTTCGATGCATTCCGCCGCGCGGGGCTTGTTCGGGTTCCGGAATCGTTCGCGCACCCGTTGCGCACGCGTCCTTGTTCTGCAGCCTGTGTACACTGTTTGCAGCCAGGAGGCCCCATGCAGACGCGGATTCAGGGCACGACGATGCCGGTGCTCGAAGTACAGCTTGACCCCAACGAGAGCGTGTTTTCAGAGAGCGGCGAGCTTTCGTGGATGACGCAGTCGATCCAATTGACCACCCACACGCAGATGGGCGGAGGCGGCGGCCTCTTCGGCGTCCTTAAGCGCTTTGCGGGCGGCGGCAGCATCTTCATGACCGAGTACCGGGCCTGGCAGTATCCGGGCGAGGTCGCGTTCGCCACCAAGGTGCCCGGGCACATCATCCCGGTGCAGGTGGGGCAGGGCTATGAGTACCTGGTTCACCGCCACGGCTTTCTGTGCGCCACGCCGCAGGTGACGCTCGGCGTGGGCTTTCAGCAGTCGCTCGGCGCCGGTATCTTCGGCGGCGAAGGATTCATCCTGCAGAAGGTGAGCGGCTACGGTACCGCTGGCTCGAGCTTTCCGGCGAGCTGATCATGAAGGACCTTCAGCCGGGCGAGATGCTGCGCGTGCATCCCGGCCACGTGGGCGCGTTCATGTCCACGGTATCGTTTCAGATCACCACGGTTCCGGGCATCAAGAACATGATCTTCGGCGGCGATGGAATCTTCCTGGCCCAGCTGGTGGGCCCGGGACGTATCTGGCTGCAGACGTTGCCCATTTCGCGCCTGGCGCATCAGATTGAGCACTATCTGCCCCGCAATTCCGGCCGCGAGGTTCCGCAGGCGGCCGGCGCGGGCCTGATCGGCGGGATCGTGGGATCGATTTTGAGCGGCAACGAGTGACAAGCTGATCATTCGGCCATCGAATGGTGGGAGGGTGAGATAGACTTGCAGGAAATCCGCGAATGACCACGACCGTCCGCTCCTCCCGCAGTCTTCGCGGCGACATCACGTTTGCGTTTGCCCTGGCGCTGGCCAGCTACGTCGCGTGGCTGATTCGCAGCGCCCTGATCCTTTTCTACGTGAGCGCGCTTTTCGCGGTCGTTCTTCAGCCTCTGGTGCAGTTCGTCGCCAGCCGGCGCATCGGCCGGTTCCAACCGTTCAAAAAGGCGGCGGTCTTCATCCTGACCTTGGGGCAGCGGATCGGGATCGTTCCCCACAGAAGGTTGAGGCGGTTGATCGTGACTTCGCTCGGGCTCAGGGCGAAGATCGGGACGCTGGGGTGGTATTTCGAAAGCTGACGGGCGGTTGAACCGGACTCGGTGAAAACGGCGATGCCGCGCAGATCGAGATCGTCGGCAGCGTGCGCCGTGGCTTCGCAGATGGTTTCCGCGATCGACAGGTGAGTGGCCCGGATATGGGGCTCGGAAAAGGCTCGCTCCTTGATATGGCGTTCGGCCTCGAAGACAATGCGCCCCATCATGGCCACCGTCTCCACCGGATACTTGCCCACCGCCGACTCTCCCGAAAGCATTACCGCATCGGTGCCGTCGTAGACGGCGTTGGCCACGTCCGAGACCTCGGCGCGAGTCGGGCGGGGATTTTCAATCATCGATTCCAGCATCTGGGTTGCGGTGATCACCGGCTTGCGGTACTCGCCGGCGCGGCGAATGATCAGTTTCTGATAAGCCGGCACCTGTTCGGGAGGCACTTCCACGCCCAGGTCGCCGCGGGCCACCATGATGCCGTCGGAAACCTGCAGGATGGAATCGAGATGCTCGATGGCCTGCGGCTTCTCAAGCTTGGCGATGATCCAGGTCTCGCCGCCATAGGCGGAAACGCGATTGCGCACCAGGCGCACGTCTTCGGCGGTGCGGACGAAGGACACAGCGATCGCATCGACGCCGTTGCGGATGGCAAATTCCAGATCCAGGCTGTCCTTGTCGGTCAGCGAGGGAACGCGCACCGGGATCCCGGGCAGATTGATGCCCTTGTTCTCGCCCAGCATGCCGCCGTTGATGATGTCGCAGACGACGTCGTCGCCGACCACTTCGTGCACGCGCAGTTCGATCAGGCCGTCGGAAAGCAGAATGCGCGAGCCCTGTTCAACGTTTTCAGCCAGCGTCTTGAAAGTGGTGCCCACGAGCGAGGCGCTGCCCGGCACTTCGCGCGGCGTGATGGTAAGGCGGCCGCCCGCTTTCAACAGCACCGGCTGATGATCCTTGAGCTTGGAGGTGCGAATCTTGGGTCCCTGGAGATCGCCGAGAATGCAGAGCGGCTTGCGCTCTTCGCGGCTGACTTTGCGGATCATCTGGATGAGGGCGAGTTTTTCCTCGTGCGTGCCATGCGAAAAATTCAAGCGGACGACGTCGACACCCGCGCGGACGAGATCGCGAAAAACCGATAACGGTATTGGACGCGGGGCCAAGCGTGGCAACAATCTTCGCGCGTCGTTGGGTGACAGAGTCGTT
The DNA here is from genome assembly GCA_963812485.1 of uncultured Acidobacteriota bacterium. Taxonomy (GTDB): domain Bacteria; phylum Acidobacteriota; class Terriglobia; order Terriglobales; family Acidobacteriaceae; genus Telmatobacter. The sequence continues at coordinate 401,358 of CAWEVD010000019.1, read as the reverse complement.
CAGGATAGGTTCAGAAAGCGGCATGAAAGTGCTCCAGGGGGAATGCGGTTGGAGAAGACGGCAGTTTTAAGGGTGCGACCGGTTCCATTTTACACGGCGATGGTTATCCAGAATCCGGGCGGGCCTTTGCGTCCGCTATCAAGGCTCGGGGTCCGCATGAAGTTTCACAGACCGGAGCTGGCGGATGATGATTCGCAGCTCGGGACCGGTCGTTCCTGGCGGGCGCGAAACAGAACCCCGTTCAATTCCGCGCCGAGGAGCGCGCTCAGGGACGTGATGTAGAGCCAGACGAGGGTCGCAATGCCGGCCGCGAAAGAACCGTAAAAGATGGAGTAGTCGGCAATGCGCATGACATACCAGCCAAACAGGAGAGTGGCGGGAAACCACACGAAGGTGGCCCCCAGCGCTCCGGGAATCACCCACTTCCAGTGTTCGCGGCGCTTGGTGCCGAAGTGATAAAGCGCGGAGAGAACGGAAACGCTGGTGGCCACGGCCAGCGTCCAGCGGACGAGCCGCCAGAAGAAAAGAACGATGTAGCGCAACTCATGGTCGGCGTTGTTGATCATCCAGACTTCAATTTCCTGGCCGAAGACCAGAAGCAGGCTGGCCAGCCAGAGGGGAACCAGCGACGATGGGCACCAGCAACAGGGCCCGCAGCGACCTCTTCCAGTACCCCCATTCGTCGCGCGGAAGCTGATAAGCGCGGCGAAATCCTTCCATGAGCGAAAGCATGAGCCCGAGACCGGCGAACAGGCTCAGGCTGGTGGCTGAAAGAAGGACCTGCGCCGAATACAGGCGGCGGGATTCCAGTGCTGACTCCAGCAAGTCCATCGAGCCCGCGGGAAGAAACCGATCAAGGGAGCTGCGGACGTCACCGACGAGCGTGGTGCCCTCCGGAACGCTGGCCAGGAGCGTCGTGACCACCAGAATGGCGGGGAAAGAAAACAACATGCCGGAATACGCCGCGGCCTTGGCGGTGTTGAAGACGTCATGTTCAGTGGCCAGAGCCAGCGCTCTGCGGAATTGGAGGAGAACGCGAACCATACCGGTCACAGCAACAGTAGAGCATGGACCGGCTTTTCCGCGACGTCCAGAGACATCGGGAAAGTTGATTCAGGTTCAGCCTCAGCCACCCTCCAGCGCACGGAGTGTTTGCAATCTGGCCGGGAACAGCGCGAACCGTGTCTATTTTTGCGTCTCCTGATAAGCGTGGACCCACGCATTCATCAGGTCGTCCAGGGTTACGCCCGGTTCCATCTTGCAGTTGCCGAAGGAGTCGTTCTTTTTCCGGCAACGCGCGATGACTTCTCCATTGGGGTTATAGAGAGTGAGCCCCTCGGGCGGCTTGGGAACGGTGAGAAAGACGGGTTGGGCGATCGGGCTGACAGTCTTGACAGGCGGGACCGGAGACGCGTTGGTGACAGAGGCAAACACAATAAACGCAAGTAGAGGACCCATAATTGCTCCTGCGGTAAGTTGTATTTTTTTGTTGTGACTCTATTCATAGCCCAAAACCGTTGTTGAGCTGTGATTTAAGACACTTTATCCTCATTACGAAAGTTTGCTTTTGACCTTCAGCAAACTGGAGGCGATCCGCAGCGACTCGTTTTGGTTCGCCTTTTGCCACGAACTTCCCGCGAAACGAGGGAGACGCCAACGGCGAGTGTGCCGTATGCGCCTGCTCGCCACGGATCAAACGGTTTATCATGACCGGGTTATGACTAACTTCCGGCGTCCATTGTTCGCCCTCGCCTGCGCCTCGGGGCTGATCGCCCTCGGGGCCGCGGCTCAAAACAAGCCTGTTCCCAATGCCCAGTTAGCGGCCAAGCCGCTCAATGCGCGGGTGGAATCGCTCCTGAAAAAAATGACGCTCGAAGAAAAGATCGGGCAGCTGGTGCAGTTTTCGGCGGGCTTTGCGACCGGCCCGGAGCCGCGGCCTCGAACACCCGTTTTGAAGACATGGCGGCCAAGGGCCAGGTGGGCTCGTTCCTCAACGTGGTGGGCGCCGAGGCGACCAATCATTACCAGCACATCGCGATGGAAAAGACCCGGCTCCACATTCCCCTCATCTTCGGGCTGGATGTGATCCACGGCGACCACACCGTGTTTCCGATTCCGCTGGCGGTAGCGGCCAGCTGGGATCCGGCGAGCGGCGGAACTGGTGGCGCACACCGGCGCGGTGGAAGCCCGGGCCGACGGGATTCCCTGGGTGTTCTCGCCCATGGTCGACATTGCCCGCGATCCGCGCTGGGGCCGCATCATTGAATCCAATGGCGAAGACCCCTACCTCAGCTCGGCGATGGCGCGGGCCTGGGTGAAGGGATACCAGCAGGGCGATCTGTCCAGGCCGGACTCCGTCGCCGTGAGCGTGAAGCACTACGCGGCGTATGGGGCGGCCATCGCGGGCCGCGACTATAACGCCACAGACATGAGCGAAATCACGCTGCGCCAGGTGTACCTCGAGCCGTATCGAGCCGCGGTCGAAGAGGGCGCGGCCACGATGATGAGCTCGTTCAACTCCATCAACGGCGTTCCGGCCACCGCCAACCCGCTGACGCTGAATCAGATCCTGCGGAAAGAGTGGGGCTTTGACGGGTTTGTGGTGTCGGACTGGGGCGCGGTGGGAGAGCTGATCAATCACTCCATCGGCGACGGGCCCACGGTGGCGCGCAAGGCGCTCGAAGCCGGCCTCGACATGGACATGGAAGGCAATCTCTACGGCACGGTGATCGCCGACCAGGTGCGCGCGGGCAAGATTCCGGAATCGGTGGTGGACGAGGCGGTGCGCCGCATCCTCCGGGTCAAATTTGCGCTCGGTCTGTTTGACCATCCATACGTGGAGGCGGGGCCGGCCTACGACGCGACCCCGGAGCGCCGCGCTCTCACCCGCAAAGTGGCCGATGAGACGCTGGTGCTCCTGAAAAACGATCCCGTCGAGGGCGTCGGCGCGCTGCTACCCCTGACTGCCAAGGCTAAGAAGGTGGCCCTCATCGGGCCGATGGCCGACAATCAGCGCGACATCATTGGCGCCTGGAGCCAGGGCGATCCGAAGTATGCCATCACGCTGCGCAAGGCGCTCAGCGAGCGGCTGGGCGACGGTCTGCTCTATGCGGAGGGCTGCGGTCTGTTGTCGGGCCAGGACGCCGTCACGCTCAACAAGGTGAACTTCGGCGGTTCCGTTGCGGCAAGCGGAGGCAGCGACGCCGTTCCTGACGACGCCAAGACCATTGCCGAAGCGGTTGAAACCGCAAAGCAGGCAGATGTCGCAATCCTGGCCCTGGGAGAAAGCGCCAACTGGATGGAAGGGGAAGCCTCAAGCCGCGTGAACCTGGGTTTTACTGGCGCGCAGCAGCAACTGCTTGAAGCCGTGGTCGCCACGGGTAAGCCGGTCATCCTGGTGGTGCTGGCGGGGCGGCCGCTCGAACTGAAGTGGGCCGCCGAACATGTGGCGGCGATTGTGGAGGCCTGGAGCCCCGGCACGGAGGGCGGCCACGCCATCGCCGATGTGCTGTTCGGCGACGTCAACCCTTCAGGCAAGCTGCCCGCCAGCCTGCCGCGCGCGGTGGGGCAGGAGCCGCTCTACTACGCGCAGTTGCCCACCGGCCGCCCGGCCCGCAACGTCGACCTCAGCCGCATTCCAACTGATTCGCCTTCGAAATTCGTATCGCGCTACGTCGACGAAGAGAACTCGGCGCTGTTTCCGTTTGGATGGGGGCTGAGTTACACGCGCTTCAGCTATTCGAAGCCTACCGTGAGCCGCGACTCGGTTCCGTTGAAGGAAGTGCTGGGAGCGAGCCACTCGCCGGTGGTGAAGGTCGGCGTCGATGTGAAGAACACCGGCAGCGTGGCGGGAACGGAAGTGGTGCAGATGTATATCCGCAACACCGCCGCCAGCGTAGAACAGCCGGTACGCGAGTTGAAGGGATTCGCCCGCGTGCAGCTGGCGCCGGGCGAGTCGAAGCACGTGGAGTTCCCGCTGGGATTCGACGAGCTGAACTTCTACAACGTGGACATCCGGCGCACCGTGGAACCGACCACGTACACGATCTGGGTGGGAGGAAGCTCCCTGGCTACCGAGGAGACCAGCCTGAAGATTGTCGAGTGACTCTGAAATCCGCATCATTAATTTGCGCTGTCATCCTGAGCGGAGTTTGACGCGTTCTTTGCGTCAAACGGAGTCGAAGGACCTGCGGTTGCTTTTCGTCTTTCTTCTACAAACTCAGACTCAGGACACCAGGCCGCAGCAATGTGTGCGAGCTACTTCGCCGTTACCTTGTCCGCGATCCGGTCAAACTCGGTCTTCGAAATCACATGCTTCTTGAGCATGTCGGACGCCGTATCGTAGGGCCGGTTATCCATGATCCGGCCCGCGGCGGCGTCATCGATGCCGGGCAGCGTTTTAAGGTCGTCGGCTGAGGCCTTGTTTATATTGACCGGGCCCTTTTGTTTGAGTCCCTCGACGACGCCCTGGGCCACAGCTTTGGCATCCTTGGTTGCGGTCGCGGTCGCGTCGGCGGTTTCTCTTCGGATCTGGTCGGGACTGCGCTGCTGGGTAGTGCAGCCGGTTACAGCGAGGAGTGCAAGCGTAAAAGCCAGGGTCCACTTCATGGCTCGCTTCGATGCATTCCTCCGCGCGGAGGCTTGTTCGGGTTCCGGAATCGTTCGCGCACCCCATTGGGCCACGTCCTCGTTCCGCAGCCTGTGTACACTGTTTGCAGCCAGGAGGCCCCATGCAGACGCGGATTCAGGGCACGACGATGCCCGTGCTCGAAGTACAGCTTGACCCCAATGAGAGCGTGTTTTCAGAGAGCGGCGAGCTTTCGTGGATGACGCAGTCGATCCAATTGACCACCCACACCCAGATGGGCGGAGGCGGCGGCCTGTTCGGCGTCCTCAAGCGTTTTGCCGGCGGGGGCAGCATCTTCATGACCGAGTACCGGGCCTGGCAGTATCCGGGCGAAGTTGCGTTTGCCACCAAGGTGCCGGGGCACATCATCCCGGTGCAGGTGGGGCAGGGCTATGAGTACCTGGTTCACCGCCACGGGTTTATGTGCGCCACCCCGCAGGTGACCATCGGGGTGGGCTTTCAGCAGTCGCTCGGCGCGGGTATCTTCGGCGGCGAAGGATTCATCCTGCAAAAGGTCGGCGGCTACGGAACTGCCTGGCTCGAGCTTTCAGGCGAACTGATCATGAAGGACCTCCAGCCGGGGGAGATGCTGCGCGTGCATCCCGGTCACGTGGGCGCTTTCATGTCCACGGTCTCGTTTCAGATCACCATGGTTCCGGGCATCAAGAACATGATCTTCGGCGGCGATGGAATCTTCCTGGCCCAGCTGGTGGGGCCCGGGCGTATCTGGCTGCAGACGTTGCCCATTTCGCGCCTGGCGCATCAGATAAGCGAGTATCTGCCCCACAATTCCGGCCGCGAGGCTCCGACAGGCGGCCGGCGCGGGCCTGATCGGCGGGATCGTGGGATCGATTCTGAGCGGCAACGAGTGACAACCTGATCATGCCGCCATCGAATGGTGGGAGGGTGGGATAGACTTGCAGGAAATCCGCGAATGACCACGACCGTCCGCTCCTCCCGCAGTCTTCGCGGCGACATCACGTTTGCATTTGCGCTGGCGCTGGCCGGCTACGTTGCGTGGCTGATTCGCAGCGCTCTGATCCTGTTCTACGTGAGCGCGTTATTCGCGGTGGTTCTTCAGCCTCTGGTGCAGTTCGTGGCCAACCTGCGTATCGGGCGATTCCAACCGTTCAAAAAGGCGGCGGTCTTCATCCTGCTTCTTGCCGTGGTCGGCGGGCTGATCGCATTTGGCTTTATCGCGCTGCCGCCGGTGATCCGCGACCTGGAAGAGTTCGGCAAGGAAATGCCTCTGCGCCTGCCGCCAATCCTGGACAGGCTGAAGAAATATTCCGCTCGTCAGCCGCATCAATCTGACCGATCTGGCCGGGCGGATTCAGGATTTCGCCGGCCATAGCGCCACGTATCGTGCTGCTTTCACTCAAAAACTGGGCCAGTTCGCTGTTCACCATCGCGATGGGCCTGATCCTGACCATCTACTTCACGCTCGAGGGCGAGACGGCCTATCGTTGGATGCTCTCCTTCTTTCCCCCGCAGAGCCGGGGCCGCCTGGACAGTACCTTGCGCCGGGCCGAGGTGCGGATGGGCAAGTGGCTCATTGGCCAGGGCAGCCTGATGCTCATCCTGGGGCTGACGAGCACCGTGGTGTACGTGTCGCTTCACATCCGTTATGCCTACGCGCTGGGCGTTTTGACCGGCCTTCTGAACATCATTCCGGTGCTGGGCGCGGCCCTTTGCATCGTCCTGGCATTGATGGTGGCGGCGGTCGATTCGTGGGGACGCGTGATCGGCGTGGCCATCTTCTACGTGGCCTACCTCTGGCTGGAGAACTCGTTCCTGACTCCGCGCATCATGAAGTCGAGCGTCGACCTGCCGGGACTGGCCATCATTGCCGCCCTTCTGCTGGGGTCCGAACTGCAGGGCGTGGTGGGAGCCATGGTGTCGGTTCCCACGGCGGTGCTGGTAGCCGTGCTGCTCGATGAGTACCTGGTGAACAGAGATCCTCAGCCGCTTGCCGATCCCGAGGCTTCCGACTGAAATAGCAGGCTGAGCCTGATTCAGGACTTGTTTTTCGCCCTAGTGCCGCGATTCAGCGGCGCGGACTCCCGCCTGGGCCGCTGCCTTCATGACGCCGCTCTCGGCGAAGAGCTGAACCAGCCCGCCGGACAGCGTGGGGCCGTACACCTGGGCGGCAGGAATGCCTGCGGGCCGCGTCGAATCAGCCATCTTGAGATCCCCGGTTCCCTGGGTGTCGAGGATCAGCGTGGCGAGCTTGCGCGCCTGGTCGAGGTCGAAGCTCTCGGCCACAAACACGAGCCTGCCCCGCGTAGTGATGACCACGGGCCCTTCGTTGGTGGAGTAGACCTGTTCCACGGTGCCCGCGGGCGCGTCCGCGGGAGCGGAATGGGCGGCGGCGTCATCCTTGTGCAGACCGGAATATTTGCGGCCCAGGGCAGTTGGCGTAGAGCTGGGAGAAGGCCTGGGCAGAGGCTGCGTTCTTCCACGCCGACAGATAGAAAAGCGAGATCGACTTGGTGCTGGCCAGCTCGGCCGGAGTGGTCGCGCTGAGGCGCTGGCCGGCCCAGTAGATGCCGCCATCCCAGGACGGGGTCAGATCCCGGGCCGCATTGTCCCCTCCGAAGAGCTCCGTCAGGATGTGCAGATCGAGCTCGCCCACCTGCCCGATGTCGTAGGCCCTGTAAGTCTTGTCGACAATGGGGTGAATGTCGGGCATCAGGGGCACGACCGGCAGTTTCGCCTTTTCAAATTCGCGAGGGTTGATGATCTCCCAGGTCGAGGTCGGCGGCCGGTCGAGGGCCCCGGCGAAAGCCGCCTTCTGGCCCTGGTCCATCCACACATCCTGCACGAAGCTCAGGCCTTCGCGGTAGGGAAACAACAGCGACTCGGAGAGCAGCAGCGGGGCACGCGCCAGCACCGGCGAACTCTCCCCCCCGTTCATCTGGTTCTTGATGAACTCGACCACCTCCGGGTCTTTGATCAGGCTCTTGCCCATCGGCTTGAGGATGTTGTCCATCATGACCGCGGTCGCCTGGCCCTCCGCCACGGCTTCGCGGGCGGTGTCGATTTCGTCCTTGGCGAGATGGTCGACATCGTCGCGATAGTTGGTGGACACTTCCGAGGGGGTCTGGTCGCCCCACTTTTCGAGGTCGACGTGCTGGTCCTGCAGGGCGTGGGTCAGTTCGTGGGCCAGAACCGGCTTCTGCTCGTCCACGGAGACCCAGTCGAGCAGGTTGACGGTCTTGGTCTTGGAGTCGTAATAGGCTTCGATCTGTTCCTTCAATAGAGCGAGCAGAAAGGGCTTGAGATCGAAGTCGCGATCGAGCAGGCCGAACTTCTTGAGTACGATTTCGCCCCGCTGCAGCTTCTTGGCGCCTTCGTCTTCCTGGAACTTCTCATTGAGGTAGCTTTCGACCGCCGCACGCGTGGTGAGCTGTGCGTTTGACCGAGCTCTTGATGGGCAGCCCAGTCTCCTGCGAGGAAAACTGGATCAGCTGATCGACCAGCGCAAACAGCTCTTTGGCCTGCTCGGGCGTGATTTGATTCTCGGGCTTTTTGGAGCGAAGAGTCCTGGCCCAGAATCCTGGGGCTTGACCGGCGGAGCGGATGGGGCCGGCGCTCCCGGTGTCTGCGCGCCGGCGACAAGGCTTGCGAGGCCCAGCATTGCCGCAATCGTCCAATTGCGCCAGCTGGCTTTTGCCTCTCTCGACTGCAGTTTCATCCACATCTCCTTGGTTCGGTTGCAGGCCTCGCGCCGTCCGGGCTGCATGCCCGTTCGAGGCTATAATTAGGATGCGTTTCGAATCGGGATTTGCCCTGCGAAATCCCGGCGAACTCGAGAAAAACCTCGAATGACCGATCTTACTGTTGCCGCATCCCCGACGGCTAGCGCCTTGGCTGCAATCCTGGCTTCCGGAAACTCCCCGGCGGAAATGGCGGCCTACCGCGGCGCGCTTTCCCCTGTTGAGTTGGACGTGCGAGCGAGCGAAATAGAGGCACTGTCCGATGGTGCGGCGGTCCACGATCTGGGCTGGCTGCGGCGGGTTGCGGTTCGCGGCGAAGACCGCTTCCGCTGGTTGAGCGGCATGGTGACCAACACCGTGAAAGACCTGGCTCCCGGCAGCCGGGGCCTGGAACCTGGTGCTGAATGCCCAGGGACGGATCCAGGGCGACCTGACGATCTGGCGCGAGCACGGATGACCTCGAACTGGAGATGGCCGCGGATCAATACGATCGCCTGCTCGCGCATCTCGACCATTTCATCATCATGGACGATGTGGAACTTGCGGGCGTGAACCCTGGCGAGGAGACTGCCCTGGGGCTGACCGGGCCGAAAGCAGGCGAGATTCTGGGCCGGGTGGGATTGCCGGTGCTGAGTGAGCCGCTAACCCAGGCGCGGGCTGAATTTGAAGGGACTCCGGTGCTCCTCCGCCGCGGCTACGGGCTTCTCGCGGAGCATTATGCGATCTGGATTCCCGCCGCCAAGGTCGGCCTCCTGTGGCAGGCGCTCACAGCGGCGGGTGCGAAGCCGGTGGGCTTCGCGGCGCTCGAGGCATTCCGCATCGCGGAAGGAATCCCGGCCTACGGCATCGACATGGTGGAGCGCGATCTGCCCCAGGAAACCTCGCAGATGCGGGCGCTCCATTTCAGTAAAGGCTGCTACCTGGGACAGGAAATCGTGGAGCGCATCCGGTCGCGCGGCAATGTGCACCGGCACCTGCGCTCGCTCCGAACTGGATGGCCCGCTGCCCGAGCCCGGGGACGAAACTCGCCCTGGACGGCGCCGAGGCGGGGCATATCACCAGCGCGGCGGAACTTCCGCTCCCCGGAGGCGCACGCGTCCTGGCGCTGGGCATGATCCGGGCTGAGGCGGAACAGCGCAATCTGCCGTTCACCTATGCAGCCGGCGAAACTACCGGCACGGCCCGCGTTGTCGTCCGTGCACAGCCGCAACTCTGATCGGTGTGGAAAGATACAGACATGAGCGATTCACCTAAATTCGAAGTCATCGACCGGCGGAAGTACAAAGCCGAAGAAGAAGAGCGCGAAGCGGCGCAGACGCCCGCTCCCGCGCCGGCGCCGGCAGCCGCACCTGCACCCGAGCCCGTCAAGGAAGAACCGAAGGTCGGTCCCCAGCTGGTGACCGGGAGCGGCCGCGAAGATGCCCTGGCCGGCGACGAGCTGGAAATGGAGCAGGAGCTGCCCCCCGCGCCCACCGCGGAAGAATCCCGGCAACAGAAGTCCGCTTACGATGCCTCGGCACAGCGGCTGGAAGACCTTGTCCGGGCGCAGAATCCCGGCGTCGGTCCGCAGCCGGCAGTCACGTTTGACCACCTGGTCAACCAGCTCTATGTCTCGGCGATGATCCAGATGGGTGCGGGCACCCAGGAAGGGCAGCGTCCCCGCGTGGATATCCTGGGCGCCAGGCAGACCATCGATATGATGGGAGTCCTTGCCGAGAAGACCAGGGGGAACCTCACCGAGGCCGAAGATCGCACCCTCCAGGCTGTCCTGTACGAGGTACGGATGGCCTTCCTCGAACTGACCAACATGATCTCCCTGCAAAGCATGCAGCCGCCGGCCCCGCCGCCCGGCAAGCGCTAACGGGGTCGATGGAGGGTCGCCTCACATTCCTGGGAACGGGCACCTCGATGGGGGTGCCTACGCTGGGCTGTAACTGCGCGGTGTGCACCTCGTCGGATCCGCGCGACCGCCGCCTGCGGCCCTCGGTGCTGCTGCGGTGGACAGAGCCGGAAAGCGCCGGTGATCGAAGCCGGGAGCGCGTGGTGGTGATCGACACCGGGCCGGATTTTCGCGAGCAGGCCCTGCGCAGCCGATTGACGCATGTCGACGCTGTCTTTTACACCCATCCTCATGCCGATCACATCCTGGGCCTCGACGATCTGAGGCCTTTGAGTTTCGTTTCCTATCGCCAGGGCGGACCGGTCCCGCTTTATGCCGCCTCGCAGACGGCGTCGGTTCTGGAACGGGTTTTCGACTACACTTTTGCGGCGGAGGCCACGTATCCCACCCGCGCGCGGGTCCACATCCAGCCGCTCGACGACCGGACGCGGATCCACGGAGTGGAGTTCATTTGTGTGCCGGTCAAGCACGGCGAGATGGATATCTCCGGTTTTCGTTTTGGCGACATGGCCTATCTCACCGACGTCAGCGCAATTCCCGAGACAAGTTTCGCCCTGCTGGAGGGATTGGAAAACCTGGTGCTGCCTGCGCTGCGGCACAAGCCGCATCCCAGCCACGCCACGGTGAAGCAGGCGGTGCAGTGGGCTGAACGGATCGGCGCGCGCCAAACGTGGCTCACCCACATCGCCCACGAACTGGGCCACGAGGAAACCAACCGCATGCTGCCGTCGGGTGTTGCGCTGGCCTACGACGGCCTGGAAGTGGCAGTGGCTCTATGAAGAACGAGCCAATCGGCATGATTCCTGTTTACCGAACGCTGCGACGAGATCCCGGCGGGATTCGGTCCGTCGATTGCCTCGATCGGCAACTTTGATGGAGTGCACCTCGGGCACCAGCGGATCCTGAGAGCCGTTGCGGCGGAAGCACGCGCGCGAAATGCCCGCGCCGTCGCGGTGAGTTTCGATCCCCACCCGGAGCAAGTTCTGCGGCCGGAGAAGGCGCCGCGTTTGCTTACACCGATGGGGGAACGGATGCGGCTGCTGGCGGGTACGGGCATTGATGCCGTAGTGGTCCTGCCGTTTGACGAGGCCCTGGCTCACCTGTCGCCGCGGGCGTTTGTCGAGCAGGTGCTGGTGGATGTGCTCGGCGTTCGCGGCCTGCACGAGGGTGGCAACTTCCGCTTTGGGCACCGCGCCGCCGCCGGGGTAAAGGAACTTGCCGAATTCGGCAGGGAATTTGGGTTTGGAGTCGCAGGTCCATCCCGCGGTCCGCGTGCATGGACTGGAAGTATCAAGTTCGGCGGTCCGGGAATCGATCGCGGCCGGCGACATGAAGCGCGCGCGCTGGATGCTGGGCCGTCCCTTTGAAGTGCGGTCCACACCGGTACGCGATCGCGGGGTGGGATCGAAGCTGCTGGTTCCGACTGTCAATTTGGCGCCCTATGCGGGGCTTCTGCCGGCGTATGGGATTTACGTGACGCGGCTGACGATCGGGGAGCGCTGTTTTCAGGGAGCCAGCTATATCGGCAATCGGCCCACGTTCGAAGGAGCGGGGTTCAGCGTGGAGACCCACATTCTGGATTTTGAGCCGATCGAGATCAGCGAGGGAACGCCTGTCCAGGTGGAGTTTCTGTTGCGGCTTCGGGACGATGAGAAGTTTCCCAATCCCGAGGCGCTGAAGGCGCAAATCTTCAAGGATGTGGCGCGCGCGAAGCGCTACTTCCGGCTCCTCCCGATATCGGCTTAGAGACTCCACCGGGCTTTTGGGGCGCTGTGAGCGGCGGAACGGCCTGCTTTTGCGATGACGGAACGTGCCGCCTGACAGGCGCGGCTTCGCGCGGTACCTCGGTCGCCGCCTTCAGCACCGGCTTGTTCTCCGTCCCATCTTCTCCGAGGAACTGTTCGCTGTCCTTGCCGGCGATGGCCTGCTTCATGATCGTCATCCAGATCGGCAAAGCAGCCTTGGCGCCGGTCTCCTTCTCGCCCAGCGACTCGCGGCTGTCGAATCCGACCCACACCCCGCAGGTTATCGACGGCGAGAAACCCAGGAACCACGCATCGGTGTAGTCGCTGGTGGTGCCGGTCTTGCCGCCCACCGGATGGTTAAGCTGCGCCGCAGCCGCACCCGTTCCGTGGGCCGTGACGGCGCGCAGGAAGGTCATCATGGTGCGTGCGGTCTGCTGGCTGATCACCTCGTCGACCTGCGGCGCGTCTTCCCAGAGGGTGATCCCATCGGCGTTCGACACCTTGCGGATCAGGCGCGGCTTGACCCGGATTCCATCGTTGGGGAATACCGAGTACGACGCTACCTGCTCGTCGAGCGTGATTTCGACCGCGCCCAGGGCAATGGGCAGATACGCCGGAATATTGGACGTCACGCCGAAGCGATGGGCGACATCGATGACCTTGCGGATGCCCACCCGCGCCGCCAGCTTGACCGCCGGAACGTTGCGCGACTCGGCAAAGGCGTTGATCAGGGTCATCGTCCCTTTGAAGTCGTTCTCGTAATTGTGAGGCGAGTAAGTGCCGAAGGTGACAGGAGCGTCGACGATGAGATCGTCGGGCTTGGCCCCGTCCTCCACCGCGGCGGTGTAGACATAGGGCTTGAAGCTGGAGCCGGTTTGTCTCTCGGCCTGGGTCGCGCGGTTGAACTGCGACAGCGCATAATCGCGTCCCCCCACCATCGCCAGCACATCGCCGGTGGTGTTATCGATGGCCAGCATGGCGCCCTGGGTTCCAGAGTCCTGTTCCAGCGCGGCCCGGTGAGCCGACCCCTCCATCTGATCGGTGAGGTGGACGTAAATCACATCGCCCGGCTTGAGGAACGTATCCGCATAATGCTGGCCGGTCCAGGTCCAGTCGCCGCCCAGCAGAACCACATCTTCCGCCCCGATGCGGGCATCGACTTCAAGCGGCAACACCCGGGTCACGATGGCGTGAACGTAATCTCCGGGGTGGTTGGCAAGCGCCCAGTCGGGGTGCTTGTAGTCCTCGATGGAGATTCCATCGTTCAGGACGTTCTGTATGCGGCCGCGCCAGCCATGGCGCCGTTCGTAAGCCGCCAGGCCATCGGCCACGGCGTGGTTGGCGGTCTGCTGCAGGTCGAGGTCCAGGGTGGTGTCGACCCGCAGGCCGGCCTCATGCACCTCTTCGGTGCCGAAGCGCTTTTCGAGCTCGCGGCGCACTTCCTCCTGGAACCACGGGGCCACCGACATTTCCGGCTGCACGACGTGCAGGCCGAGGGGAGCCTGGCGGGCCTTGTCAGCCTCGGCATGGGTGATCACCCCGTCCGATTCCATCTCCGCCAGCACCAGGTTGCGGCGGCGCAGGGCCTTGTCGGGATTAAGAATCGGGGAATAGGCGGCGGGGCCCTTGGGCAGGCCGGCCAGGAGCGCGGCTTCGGCCACGTTCAGGTCTTTCGCGTGCTTGGAAAAATAGAATTCCGAGGCCGCCTCGAAGCCATACATGCCGCTGCCCAGGTAGATCTGGTTTCCATACAGGGTAAAGATCTGCTCCTTGGTGAACGCCCGCTCGATCTGGATGGCCAGATAGGCTTCCTGGATCTTGCGCAAGGCGGTGCGGTCGGCGGAGAGGAAGAGATTGCGGGCCAGTTGCATGGTCAGCGTGGAGGCTCCCTGGGCGCGGCCCTTGGTGCGCAGGTCGTGAATCAGGGCGCCGAAGATGCGGAAGAAATTGATGCCGCCGTGGGTCTCGAATGTCTTGTCTTCGATGGAGATGACGGCCTGGCGGAGCACCGGGGCAAAGTCGTTGTAATTGACCACGATGCGGCGTTCGAGGGCAAAGGAACCGATGACCCGGCCCTTCTGGTCATAGAGATCGGTGGTAGTGGAAGGCCGGTAGCGTTCGAGGTCGTGAATCTGCGGCAGGTCGACCGAATAGACGAGGGTAAGCCCCGCGAGGGAACCGGTAATCACGGCCAGGATGATCAGAACGGCAAAGGCTCGTTTTCCGGCCAGCTTGAGGCGCGGCGGAGGAGCCTGCGGCGGAAGCCGATGCGTCCGGCCAAGGCCGCTGGGTTCGGCAGAATGAGCAGGGGTGGCAGCCACCGGCTTCAGGCCTCATCGGCATTTCTCAAGCGAACACGTGCGAAAAATGCGGTATGTCTGAGCGTAGCACGGTTGGAAGTTGTCAGGTGTCAGTCACCAGTTGTCAGCGTGATCCCCCAGCCGCACGAACGTGCGGCTGGCCACAAGGACTCAGAACTGGCAACTGTGAACAGGTTAGCTGGTCTTTGCCTTCAGCAGCTGCAGAGCCTTGTTCAGCGGCTCGTCGCCCTTGGCCGGAGCGGAATCCTGATCCGCCGTCTCTTCCTCGGCAGTCTGGCCCACCTGGACGGTGGGAACTACAGCTTCGTCCTGAATCTTCTTCCCGTCCGGACCCACGTACTTGGCGATCGTCAGCAGGAGGGCAGCGCCATCCGGCAAGTCGATGGTCTTCTGCACCGAGCCTTCGCCGAAGGTGCGCTCGCCGACCACGTCGCCGCGCTTGGCGCCTTCGATGGCCGCCGCGGTCAACTCCGCCGCGCCGTAGGTTCCGCGATTGACCAGCACCGCCAGGGGCGCTCCGGTTAGGTATTTGGCGGGATCAGCGGTGAAGGTCTGCTTGGGAAACTTCTGCCCTTCGAGGGAGCCCGAGAGTGCCCTGGTTGATAAAGAAGTTGGCCAGGCGAAGCCCCTCGTCCGGATCGCCGCCGGAGACATCGCGGAGGTCGAGCAGGATTTTGCGGTTCTTGGCGCCCTTGATCTTGGCGGCCAGCTCATCCACGCGGGCCTTGGTGATGACCGCGGGCTTGAGGTAAAGGATGGAGGCGTTCTCGTACTGCTGCTCCGACAGGGCAGGAACCGGAACGATGGTCCGCACCAGGGTCAGCTTGTCCGGATCCGGCTTGCGGGGCTTCACCAGCGACATGCTCACGGAGGTTCCGGGCTTGCCGTCGAGCAGCAGCCGGATCACCGCAAGGGACAGCTCGCGTGTAGACTGATCGCCAATGGATTCAATAACATCGCCGTCAGCCACGTGTTCCTTGTCGGCCGGGGAGCCGGGCAGCACGTTGACCACGGTGGCGTAGCCAAAACGCTTGGAGACGGTGATGCCCACCTGGGCAACGCCGGTCGCGGGCCGGTCCTTGTAAATCTTGTATTCGGTGGCGGTCAGGTAGCTCGAATCGGCATCGAGCGATTCCAGCAGGCCATGGAGAGCGCCCGTGGTGACGTCCGTCATGTTGGGCTCGATGACGTAGTCGGTCTGGATGCGCTTCAGCACCTGCTGATACACATTCATCTGGCGGTAGGCGCCGTCCTGGTCGCCCCCCGCGTGGACGCCGAAGAAGCCAAACTCGCCAAGGCCAAATCCCAGGCCGAGGGCGGCAAACACGGCCGCAGCCAATACGAAGACCAGTCGCTGGAAAAATCGAGACACAGACACCACCGGGACGGCCTGGATCGGGTCCCCGCGAACAGGTCTTCGTTCGTGGGGTGACTTAGGGTACAGACCGCTCATCTTAATAGACGCAATTCTACCGTAATCGGGATTCGGGGTCTTGCGAAATCGCAATGCGGCGGCGGTTTTCGCCGGTTCCCCGGATCGCAGGTGCACCATGACCGGTGCAGTGCGCTAAACGTTTCGGGCTGAACGAACCTTGCTGAATCTCATGGTTCATGCACCTGCGAGTAGGTTAAAATCCTGTCCCTATGAACTACCTCATGCGCGACGAATCGACAGGCTTTAAGGAAGTCAAAGGCGAACCTCTCGATCGGTATAAGAAGCCCTTGCGCCCATTTGCGCTCACCAGCGACGGCCGTGTCGTGTATTCCGAGTGGGATTGGAAGCTGCGGAGTATCGACAAAGCCGTCTTCTGGGGTCTCAAGGAGTACGACAAAACCGTGAGCCAGACTCGCCGCCGCGAATTTGAGACTGCGCTTGCGCGAGACGCGAACGCCCACCCCGCCTGCGTAAAACAGGCAGTCGATCTGGTGACCGCAGGCCTCAAGACATACGTAGGTAACCAGATCCAGGAAGCCGGCGCCGCCATCAAGGAGCGTTGCTACAACGACAGCGGGTCGGGACGGCTCGGCACTGTCACCAGGCAGCAGAAGGAGAAAATAGTCCCTGCCGATGCGTGGGCCGAAGCTGAAAAACAACTGAATGGGACGGACATTCCCAAAATCCTCGGCATTCAAAACACCGTGGCCAACTTCATGAGCCGGACGGTCAAGTTTGATTCCCCCCGGCAGGTGATCTACAACGCCGCTGCCCAAAAGGTCGCGCCGAGCCAGGGCCACCTGTACTCGTGGTTCAACGATGATGCAGCACGGGGCCGCGCAAAAGGGGCGGGCGGACAACCTCAACCTCGGCGCCCGGCATTACCAGCCCAGGCTTGGTCACCAAGGGGGGCGAGGAGGAGCGGAAACGAGGCATCGACGAATGGAAACGTGTTGAAGACTCAAGCTTCGTCAAGGGCATCGACCTGCGCAACCTGGCTTTTGGCGCCGGCCGCTCGGGAACCACCGGCGAGCTGCTCAAGACGTTTCGCACCTTCGGCAGCAGCGACACGGGTGAAACGTTCAAGCAGTATCTTTTGGCGATCGTTATCTATCTCGTGGGGGGCGGACATCACACCTGCCACGAGATTTTCAGCGTAGCAAACCTGCTGATGGGCGAGAACGGTGTTGCCGCCAATGGCGACGGCGACCATGCATCGGTGGCGACTCTGGCCAGGGATGCATACGTTCCCGGCGGCTACATCAAATACCTGCCGGACAGCTATCTCAAGACCGGAGACTTTCAGATCCTCAAGGAAAAATACTACGACATCGTCAAAATCGGGCACCTTCACGGAACCTTCGTATAGGCCGGAAAAAGTACGGACCTGCGCGGCTGAAGGCATCGAACCGGCGCCTTTCTTTGGACAGGAAGCAGGTGGTTGCGTGGTTTAATATCCGGCCGCTACAAGTTCTGCCAGTTTCCCGCAAGGGCTTGAAGCCGGTAGGCTTGTCATGCCAACATGCGCCATACTCGCGAGAGCAGAAAGCCAGTGAATTCCGGCATGAAAAAGCTTCCCGTCCTTCTCTTCGTCTTGATGTCCGTTGCGAGCGGTCTCGCTCAGAAAGTCAAAGTCGGCTACGACAAGAGCGCCGATTTCTCCCGCTACCGGACCTATACATGGCACGCGCCGGCCATCACCCAGAACCGGCCTCTCCTGACTGCCAACGTAATCGGCATCATCCAAAGTGAACTTCAAGTCAAGGAACTGGTCAGCGTGGACAAAGACGGCGATCTCACCCTGATCTCGCGGGGCGGCATCGATTACGGCTTCGGATCCACCTCAGGAGTCACCGATGACTCCTGTGCCAACTGCCAGAAACCCCTGGTGGACCCCATGGAGTGGACCGGACAACAGGGGCCGCCGGGCGGCGGGGGCGCCGGTCTTCCCAAGGGAACTCTCGAACTGAAATTCATTGATCGGGCGACCAACAAGGTAGTGTGGGACGGCACCGTCGTGCAGAAACTCGACCCCGACAAGAAGCAGCAGTCGCTCGATAAAGTGAACGCAGCCATCAAGAAGCTGTTGGCGGAATTCCCTCCGAAAAAGTAAATGCGCGATTCGTCAGCTCCTTGCTCTCTCAATCGTCGCGCAACGCTGAAAGGCCTCGGCGCCGCCGCATTGCTGGGGGCCGCGGGGCGTCCCGCCTTTGCCGCCGCATACCGCCAGGCCAATACCGATTGGTTTGCCCATTGCCGCTTCGGCATCTCCACCCACTGGACGGCGCAGTCCCAGCCCGTTGGCGAAGACGACTGGCTGCCCTTCAACGAGGCGGTCGACCACTTCAGCCCTGCGGGCTACGTCGACCAGGCTGCCCGCGCGGGCGCCGAGTACGTGATCTTCACCGGCACCCATGCCCTGCAGATGCTGCCCGCGCCCTCGGCCGCCATTGACCGCGTCGCCCCCGGCCGCACGACCAAGCGCGATATGATCGGCGAACTGGCCGACGCCTGCCACGCGCGCGGCCTGCGCTTCATCCTCTACTACAACCACTCCTGCAACAGTGGCGACGACCCCGCCTGGGAGCATGCCGTCGGCTACCACGCCGCGGACAAGTCCCGCCTCGCCTCGAACCTGCTCGCCATTCTCAGCGAACTCGGCGCGCGCTATGGCTCTCGCCTCGACGCCTGGTGGTTCGACAGTTGCTTCTCGCTTGACCCGCGCGGCGTTTACAACTCCGTGACCACCGACATGCACGGCTTCCAGTTCCCCTGGGAAGAGTGGACCGCCGCGGCCAAGACCGGCTTTGAGGACCGCCTGGTCACCCTCAGTTCCGGAATGCTGACCCACTTCCTCTATTCCACCCACCAGGACTACGAAGGCGGCGAGGCCAACGACCTGGTCGCCGTGCCCACCTCGCGCTATACCCCGGACCATCTTCAGGCCCATCGCTGGGTCTGCCTGGACAATCCCGGCTGGGTGCACAGTAAAGTCAAGACGCCGCTGGCCCCGCCCCGCTTCCCCCTCGCCAGCGTTGCCGACTACGTCCGCGTCTCCAACCGCTCCAGCGTCCCGGTCACCTTCAACCTGGACATCGATCGCACGGGCCTTATCAGCCCGGAGTCGCTCGCCTTTTTGGGCAAGGTAAAGCAGCAGCTGTAGCCGTTGAGCACGCAATCCGACTCCTCTACCCCAAGCGCTGTCATCCTGAGCGAAGGTTGATCGCGCACGCGATCAACGCAGTCGAAGGATCTGCGGTTGCCGTTGGGAGTTTCAAAGCGGCATTACTTCCGAATTGTCCACCACTCGGGAACTATCGGCGACGACCCAGGACCGAACTGGCGTTCCATGACGTTCAGGTGTCCATTAGCGATTTGTGGAGTGGCTCAATACTTCCGGCCATTTCAGTAGGTGAGTAACCACTGCTAACGCGCCGACGTATGCGTTCGCGAGCCACATAGGTCACGCACCCGCTAATTGCCTGTAAGGCGGTAGCGTCAGACCGATAGCGAGTGCAGCCAATAGTCGTCCAGTGCCACCGCCAATTAGCACCTGTATGGAGGGCGCGATATCAGATAGGCCACAACTCGCCCGTGCCGAATAGTCATCGGCGCCACCGGATCACTCTCCAACCATCGGAAGTGCCGATAATTGCGCGGATACAGGTCCGTTGTTTCGGATGTGGGGATGCTTTTATCCGCGAGGCGCTTTCGATTTGGAGGTAAGAAGGAAGCCGCAGGCGCTGCGGTCGCGGTGATGCGGGTGGGAATTATGGATATTGAATGCTGTTTCGTGATTCGGTAAATGCTTTTTGGGCGTGCCTTCGTCGCCGATGGTGATGGAAAGCGGTGAGCAGTTGCATGAGCGGTCTGCGATCAAGCCGTTCGGGGATGGCGGTGAAGGTGGTTTTGAAGCTGTTCCGGCATGCTGGGCACACACTGCTGCGAAGACGTGCGTGGAGCAAGCCGGCAGAGCGGATTGGCGGAGGCGGTCATGAGGAATCGAATCCCGCGAAATATAATTGTGCGGCGGTGAAGCGCTCGACGACCCGCATGGCTTTTCCGCAGCGGGGACAGTGCCAGAGGTCGCAGTCGGGCGAGCGGCGGCAGAGGAAGCTGCTCGCGGCCCTGGGCGGCGAGCAGGTTGTGTGCCAGGGGCAGCAGCCGGTTGCGGAAGCGGTTGGAGAGCAGGCCGTAGTGGCGGATGCGCACGAAGCCCTGGGCAGCACATGCAGGAAGAAGCGGCGCAGGAACTCCACTGCGTCGAGGGTCATGACGCGCTGCTTGCTGCCGTGAGCATAGTCGCGCCAGCGGAAGCTGACCCGCTGGCCGTCGAAGGCCAGGAGGCGATGGTTGGAGATGGCCATGCGGTGGGTGTAGCGGCCGAGATAGCGCAGGACATGGGCCGGGCCGCCGAAGGGAGGCTTGGCGTAGACGAACCATTTCTTCTTGCCCAGCTTCGCGGTCAGTTCCTCGAACCAGGCAGGATCACGGAAATCGGCTGCAGGACCTCTGCAGTCGAGCAGGCCCTTGCGGTAGAGCTGCCGGAGTCCGTCGAGGAACTTTTTGCGGAACACGGTGCGCAGGACGGGAATGGGCAGCAGGAACAGCGGATGGCTGGTGTGGATCCATCGCTGGTGGTCGGCCGACAGTCCGCCGGCGGGAACGACGCAGTGGATATGGTAATGGGGCAGCAGGTTCGAACTCCAGGTGTGCAGGATGGAGAGGAATCCGATCTCTGCGCCCAGCCGTTTGGGATCGGCGGCCACCTCGAGCAGGGTCTGGGAACTGGCCTCGAACAGCAGGTCGAAGAATGGCCTGGGAGTGGTGAGCGCCAGCGGGTTCAGTTCGTGGGGCAGGGTGAAGACGACGTGGAAGTAGTTGGTGTTGAGCAGGTCGCGCTGCTGCGCCTCGAGCCATCGCCGGCGGGCCTGCGCCTGGCACTTGGGACAGCATCGCGACCGGCAGGAGTTGTAGGAGATGGGCGCTTCGTACTGGCAATCGACACACTTGTCCTTATGTCCGCCGAGAGCCGCGGTGCGGCAACGCTACACAGCCCGAAATGCCTTCAGCTGCTGATAGCTGACAATGGCCTTGAAGCGTTCCAGAAACTGCCTGCCCTGTGCGCGGACGATGTCGGCCACTTCGATGGCCGGCCGGGTCATGGATGCAGCGGACGGTGATAGAAGCGGCGGCTCTGCTCGACGCTGGACAGCTTCAGTTCCTCGATCGGGTTGGCGACCTGGTGCAGGTGCTGCTGGGAAAGGTGCAGATAGCGGGCCGTGGTCTCCAGATCTTCATGACCGAGCAGAAGCTGGATGGTGCGCAGGTCGGTGCCGGCTTCCAGCAGATGCGTCGCCCAACTGTGGCGAATCAGGTGCGGGGCTGACTCTCTTACGAATGCCCGCCCGCTTTGCGCTTCGGTGCAGGCACGCCACACGATCTTGTCCGTGATCGGCTGCTCGCAGTCGCGATGCAGGCGTGAGGGGAACAGGTAGGTGCGCGGCTTGAGCCAGCGCCAGTAGGCGCGCAGAGTCTCCAGCAGCGCCGGGCTCAGGGGCAGATCGCGGTCCTTGCCGCCCTTGCCGTTGACCACGTGGATGATCATGCGCTGGCTGTCGATGTCGGCGATCTTCAGCCGGGCGATCTCGGCGCGGCGCATGCCGGTGCCGTAGAGAACCATCAGCAGGGTGCGCTCGAACAGGCTGCTGCTGGCACTCGATCAGCCGTGCCACTTCCTCCCGGCTCAGGATGTTGGGCAGCTTCCTGCGCACCTTGGGATAGGGCAGGAACTCGCGGAACTCGTGCCGGTGCAGCGTGCGCACGAAGAAGAACCGCAGTGCGGCCACGTGGTTCTCGACCGATCCCGGGGAGAGCTTTCGTTGCTTGAGCAGGTAAGCCTGGTAGCTGCGCAGATGTTCCGGGCCGAGCTTGTCGGGCGACTTGCCGAAGTGTTGTGCGAACCGCTCGACGAAGCGCAGATAGTGCCGGATCGTGCCGGCGGAGTAGTTGCGACGCTCGAGTTCTTCGAGCATCATCTTGCGAAGGTGGGTCACAGTGGGTTACCTCCTGTGCCCCACACCCTAAACCGGCCACAAAACTACTCGACAGCCACTACCGCAGCGACCGCGGCGCCTGCGGCTTCGTTCTTACCGCCAACTCGT
The DNA here is from genome assembly GCA_963812485.1 of uncultured Acidobacteriota bacterium. Taxonomy (GTDB): domain Bacteria; phylum Acidobacteriota; class Terriglobia; order Terriglobales; family Acidobacteriaceae; genus Telmatobacter. The sequence continues at coordinate 379,447 of CAWEVD010000019.1, read as the reverse complement.
ACATGACCTTGAGGTCATGTACGAGTTGGACGGAGGCTCTTCAAAGCGCCCGGTGGTCATGCGGAAGCGAAAAGGCGCAGACAAGACGGAGAGAAGCACCAAAACGGCAATGGCGCCGCTCAAAATCATCGCCTAAACTCGTTGCTTTCTGGTGGCGGAGGACGGGATCGAACCGTCGACCTTGGGGTTATGAATCCCACGCTCTAACCATCTGAGCTACTCCGCCGAAAGGGCTGGGGACAAAGTAGATGATACGGGGCCTTGGAATTGAGGTCAAACCCTGCGCATGCAAGCCCGTTGACCAACGTGCGGCCGTTCCGCCTCCGCCGTTACACTCAACTCAATGAAATCTCCCTCGATCGCAGGCGTGATCCCGGCTCGTCTCCATTCCACGCGGCTGAGCCGGAAAGTGCTTCGGGAACTCGCCGGCCGGCCCATGGTGGAGTGGGTCTGGCGCGCGGCCACGGCCAGCGGGCTGATGGATCCCGTGATCGTGGCCACCGATGCCGAGGAAGTGGCGGCTGTCTGCCGGGAGCGCGGCATTCCGGTGGCCATGACTTCAGCGGATTGCGCCAGCGGGTCGGACCGGGTCCGCGAAGTGGCCCGCGACGCTCGACGCCGATATCTACGTCAACATCCAGGGGGATGAGCCGACATTGACCGGCGATTTCTTTCCCCCCCTGCTGGCGCTCTTCGATCGGCCGGAGGTGCAGGTGGCCACCCTGGCGGTTCCGTTGCCCGGAACACGAAATAGCCAACCCCAACGCCGTGAAGGTGGTCACCGCGCCTGACGGCCGCGCCCTCTACTTCTCGCGCGCAACCATCCCCTTCGATCGCGATGGGTCCGGCTTTACCGGGTACCGCAAGCACCTCGGGATCTACGCCTATCGCAAAGCCGCGCTGGAGCGGTTTGCCACCCTCCCTCCGGGCCGCCTGGAACAACTGGAGCGGCTGGAACAACTCCGCCTGCTCGAAAACGGAATCGATATCTATGTAGCCGACGCGCCCGCCGATACCATCGGCGTTGATACGGAGGAAGACCTGGCCCGGGCCGAGGCAGTGTTGAGAAGCAGGGAGCAGGGACTAGGGAAAAGGGAACTAGGGACTCTGACCGCGTGTTCTTGCACCATCCTCCGTGCCCCATCCTTTCGCCTTTTTTCTGGCGAAAGAGTGGGATAGCACGAACCCAGACCATTCTTTGCAGTTTGTTTCCACCGGTTTTGCCACAATAGAGGTGGAAGGAGAGGATCGAAAGTGCGGCCTCAGGCAAAACCCGGGCACCGAAGGGAATTCGGTTTCGTTCTGAACCGTTTAGGACCCCTAAAACCCCCCTTTAGAACCGTTTAAATTCGCGGAATTTAGCCCATATCGTCATGTTTTTCAGTAACTTGCATGGGTAAGCTCGAGCTGAAACGGGTTTTCCCTCCTGTACCGCTGTAAAACTGTAAATCCGTCACCTCGATCAAGCCGCGACTCAAGCCTTCGAAGCTTGTGAGAAATCCAGACTCAGGGACTACGGACCAGGGGACGACGAGATTCCGAATTACTCGCAAGAACCGGGTGGCACTGAAATCTCCCATGCGCGACGATGGTTCACATGAACACGATTGCTCAACTCGCGAAGTCTGAAATCGGATCCGGAATCACGGCCGGACCGCTGCCCGCAATCGATCCGGAACAAGCCTGGCAGCAGGTCATGGCCCGCGATGCCGCGGCCACATTTTTCTATGCCGTCACCACCACGGGCGTGGTCTGCCGGCCCAGCGTGCAAGAGCCGCCGGCCGCTGCGATCCAATGTGCGGTTCTTCCGCTCGGTGGCCGAGGCCCAGGCTTCCGGCTTTCGCCCCTGTCTCCGCTGCCGTCCCGGCTCTGCGAGCGGCAACTCTTTGGAGGAGGTTCGTGCGTACATAGAACGCCACCTCGACCGCCCGGTGCGCCTCGCCGAATTGGGGCGCGTCGCGGGCCTCAGCCCGTTCACGGTGCAGCGGCTGTTCAAGGACGCGATGGGCGTCAGTCCGCTGCAGTATCAGCGGGCGCTGAAGGCGGGTAAGCTGCGCACCGCGTTGAAGCAGGGAGAAGCGGTGACCGACGCCATCTACACTGCGGGCTACGAGTCCCCCAGCCGGGCCTACGAGGGCGCCCAACTTGGCATGACGCCGGCGAGCTTTGCCAAGGGAGGCAAGGGCGAGGAGATCCGCTGGGCTGCCGGCCCGTCCCCCTTTGGCTGGGTGGTGGTGGGAGAAACAAGCCGCGGCCTGTGCTGGCTTTCGCTGGCCGCGTCGCGGGCCGAAGGCGAGGCCAGCCTGCGCGCGGAGTTTCCGGCTGCGGCTCTGCGGCACGATCCATCGCTCTCGACGCTCGTGGATGCGGCGCTCGAGAGCGTGCGCGAAGGCTCGGACCTGGTCCGAAGCCAGGCCAACGCCGAGCGGCTCGACCTGCGCGGAACCGTCTTCCAACTCCGCGTGTGGCAGGCGCTGCGGCAGATTCCGCGCGGCGAGACGCGCAGTTACAGCCAGCTTGCCCGCGAATTAGGCGACCCCAACGCTACCCGGGCCGTGGCCCGCGCATGCGCCACCAATCGCGTCGCGTTGCTGGTGCCCTGCCATCGCGTGGTCGGCGCCAGCGGCTCGCTGACCGGCTACCGCTGGGGCGTGGAGCGGAAACGGCAAATCCTGGAGGCGGAAAAATCAGTTCACAGTTCGTAGACAAGCCAGTTCACAGTTCTTAGTTCACAGTTGGCGCGCGAGTTGCCGCCGGTGACTGCGAACTATGAACTGTGAACTAAGAACTTCTTCAAGAACGCAAGCGACCGTTCTCGCGCCAGCCGGGCGGCGTCGGCGTTGTAGCTCGGGCGGGGCGTCGCGTTGAACGCGTGGCCGGCGTCGTACCAGTAGATCTCCACTTCGGGGTGCGTAGCTTGCACCTTCTCCACTTCTTCCGCGGGAATGTGGGTATCTTTTTTGCCGAAGTGAAGCATCACCGGGCATGACGGCTCCTCGTGCGCATAGTTGCCGATGCGGCCGCCGTAATAGCCCACCGCCGCATGGGGATGGCGGCGCGTGGCGGTGAGCCAGGCCAGCGTCCCTCCCAGACAGTATCCGATCACGCCGGCTTTTTTGCCGCTGGTCCTGGCATGCGAAATCGAGGGCAGCGGAGAGATCGAGGACCGCCTTGTCAATGTCAAGTTTGGGAATGAAGGTCATGGCCTTTTGCACGTCGGCGCCTTCATAGCCCAGTTCCACGTCGCGCTCGATGCGATCGAAAAGGGCCGGAGCAACGGCCAGAAAACCATCCTTGGCATAGCCGTCCGCCACCGAGCGGATATGCTCGTTGACCCCGAAGATCTCCTGCACAACCACCAGCCCGCCAATCGGTTCGCCGGCCGGCCTCGCCACATAAGCTCCGAGAACATGGCCGTCCGTTGCCTTCAATGTGATTCGCTCGCCCATGGATCATTGCACCTCCTTTGGCAGTATCCGCGCTGAGGATCGAATCGTTCAACTCGAGTGCGGCCTGATAAATCGCTTTGCACTGCGGCGCGCCTGTGGTCTTCTAAAGGAACCCGCCTATGCTTCAAAAGCTCGAAAGCTATTTTGAATTCAGTCATCTGGGTACCAACTGGCGCACCGAGATCCTGGCCGGGGTCACGACGTTTCTGACCATGGCCTACATCGTGCTGGTGAACCCGGCCATCCTGGCCGATGCCGGATTGCCGCTGCCCGCCGTCACCGCCGCCACCTGCCTGTCGGCGGCGTTCGGCTCCATCCTGATGGGCATCGTGGCGCGCTATCCCATCGCGCTGGCGCCGGGCATGGGCCTCAATGCCTATTTCACCTACACCGTCTGCATCAAGATGCACATTCCCTGGCAGACGGCCCTGGGCGCGGTGTTTATTTCCGGAGTCATCTTCCTGGCGCTCACCGGAGCGGGCATCCGCCAGATGATCCTGCGCGCTATTCCTCACGAGCTGTACGCTGCCGTGGCCAGCGGCATTGGCCTCTTCATCGCGTTCATCGGCTTTCAGCATGCGGGCCTGGTGGTGCGCGATCCCAACACGCTGGTCGGCCTCGGGAACATCAAGAATCCCGACCACCGCGCTCGCGTTATTCGGGCTGATTCTCATGGTGGCCCTCGAAGTGAAGAAGGTGCGCGGCTCGATCCTCATCGGCGTCCTGAGCGTTACGGCGATTGCCTGGATGCTGGGCCTGGTGCACTGGACTCCCGTGAGCGGCGGCTTCCAGGCGCTGGCGGGAACAGCATTTCAACTCGACATTCGCGGCGCCCTGTCCAAGGGCCTGCTCGAAATCATCTTTGTATTCTTCTTTGTCGATCTATTCGATAACCTGGGCACCCTGGTCGCGGTCACCAAGCGCGCCGGCCTCATTGCCGCCGATCACTCCATCCCCCGCCTCAACCGCATCCTGTTCAGCGACGCGACCGCGACCGTGTTTGGCTCGCTGACCGGAACGTCTACGGTGACCAGCTATGTGGAGTCCACCGCCGGCGTGGCGGCGGGAGGCCGCAGCGGCGTGACGGCCATCGTCACCGGGTTGCTGTTTCTAGGGGCGATTGGCGCCGCTCCTTTCATTGGCATCGTGCCCCAGGCGGCGACGGCTCCGGCCCTTATCCTGGTCGGTTCGCTGATGCTCGCCACCATTACCGAAATTCGCTGGCACGAGCCCCTGGTCGCTGTGCCCGCGTTCCTGACCCTGGTGCTGATTCCGCTGACTTACTCCATTGCCAACGGTCTTGGGTTCGGGATCATTGCGTGGGCGCTGCTGCACGCCATCACCGGCAAACTCCGCCGCCAGGACTGGCTGCTGTATGTGCTGGCGGCGTTGTTCCTGGCCCGCTTCGTCTACCTCGGTTCTAGCTGACGGCTGCCGGCGCGGCGTTTCAACACCCGGTACCGAACCCTGTTCCCCCTCCGCTTCGATAGCCCGAAAGTCGTAAACTCTCTTCCATCTACCCCTGTAGTATTAGTGGGAGCAGCAAGCCCAGAACCCTAGATAGATATACGTGGCGTGCAAAGTCACGCCGGAGCGTCGGATGGACGAATCTCCCAATCGCAGGACGGGACGCGCCTTGAAGCTGCCGCAGCTGGCAGCGGCGGCGGGCCTCTCGACGGCGCTTGCCCTGGGGCTGTCGTCCTGCACCAATGTCGCGGGCTTTACTCCAACCAGCCTGGTTCGCGTCGTCGATGCCTCCTATATTGCACCGGCAGTGAACGTCTATATCGAGAACACGCTCTTCGCCGGCAACATCGGCCAGGGCTATATCTCCAATTACGGCACGGCAAAACCTTCCCCCGCCGCGCAGATCAAGGTGACGCAGGCGACGGGCGGCGCCACGCTGGTGGCCGCGGCCGCCACCCTGAACGCCGGCATGCAGCACTCCGTGTTTCTGACCGATAACGGCGCCTCACCCACGGCCTACATTGTGACGGTGCTTGAAGACCAGCAGACACCCGCGGCCGCGGGCCACTCGGCCTTCCGCTTTTTGAACCAGGCGCCCCGCACCGGCGCAGTTGATGTGTACATGGTCCCAGGCAGCACGACCCTGGCCAACACCATTCCCTTGTGCACCGCGTTGCCGGCCGGTTCCACCTGCGGTTATGTCAGCTTTGCCTCGGCGACGGTGACGATGGTGATTACGCCGGCCGGAACGGTCACGCCCAAATTCACGTCGACCTCCCTCGCCCTTTCGGGCGGCGAGGTTCGCACGGTGGTGATTGTCGACAGCCAGCTGACCAACGATCCGCCGGTACAGGTGGTGATCGCCAAGGACGTGGATTAAAAGGAGCTTCCAGCTTTTAGCTACCAGCTTTGTTAACACTTCTCTGTGTAATCCTTGCGACTTTCTTCTGGCGCACGCGTAGGAGACAACTACAATCCATCCAGATGAGAGTCACCAAAACCCATCGCACTTTTTACGCACTCTTCATCTATTCTAGGCCTCGTCCCGCTCGCCTTCGCCGCCGATACCTATCGCATCGTCCACACTTACCCTCACGATCCGCACGCCTTCACCCAGGGACTGGTCTTCGTGGATGGCAGCCTCTACGAGAGCACCGGCCTCAACGGCCAGTCGTCGTTGCGCATGGTCGATCTCGAAACTGGACGCGTCCTGCAGTCCCAGCCCGTAGACAGCAAGTACTTCGCCGAGGGACTCACAAACTGGGGCAGCACGCTGGTGCAACTTACCTGGGAGTCGCACCTGGCGCTCGTCTACGACCGCTTCAGCTTCCGGCTGCTGCGCACGTTTTCCTACAGCGGAGAAGGCTGGGGTCTGACGCAGGACGGAAGCTCCCTCATTCTCAGCGACGGGTCGGACACCCTGCACTTTTTCGATCCGGCCACTTTCCGCGAGGTGCGGCGCGTGAGCGTCAAGGATCACGGCAAGCCGGTCAGCGAGATCAACGAACTTGAATTCATTCGCGGCGAGATCTATGCCAACATCTGGCACTCGGACCGCATTGCGCGGATCGCACCCGGCACCGGGCAAGGTGCTGGGCTGGATCGATCTCAAGGGGCTGCTGCCGGCCGCAGAGCATTCCAGTGCAGAAGCTGTCCTCAACGGCATCGCATATGATTCCGCCCACGATCGCCTCTTCGTCACCGGGAAACTCTGGCCGAAGCTGTTCGAGATCCAGATTGTGCCGGAGCCGCCCAAGCCGGTTCCCGCGCATCACGGAAAATAGCGGTCGGAACACTGCGCACCAAGGCGACTGCCGTCACAACAAAGTCCGCACACCGATCGGTATACTCGTCGCCAAGGCTCACCCATGGATTTCTCCGAGATATCCGTTCCTACCGTTCTGCAGAACGCGGCCATCCTCACCATACTTGTTGCGTTTACCGGCTATGCCCTTACCTTTCTCAGCGCCCACATGCTGGCGCGGCGGCGCGACAAGCTCGAACTGGTCAACAAGCGGCTGAACGAGTTTTACGGTCCGCTCTATGTCGCCTCGCAGGCCGGCAACATCGCTTACCGGTCGCTGCTGAACAAGCAGGGCAAGACGCAGAGCGAGCCCATCACCGACGAGGACCTGAAGGACTGGGTGCTGTGGATGCGGACCATCTTCATCCCGCTCAATGAAATCCGCGAGAAGATCATCATCGAGAAAGCCCACCTCATCGTCGAGGAGCACATGCCGCAATGCCTGCTCGACTTTGTGACCCACGTGGTGGGCTACAAGGCGGTGCTGCACAAGTGGGCGGAGGGCGACTACTCAGAGCGCCGCTCGACCATCGGCTGGCCGCCGGAATTCGATGTCTATGTCAAGAATTCGTATGCCGCGCTCAAGGCCGAGCAGATGCGGCTGATGCACAGCGGGCTGTGGCGACTCTGGCATCGGGTGATGAGAAAGCAGGGACCAGGGAACATCTGGTAATTTTTGCAGTTGTCTTTGACTCGAGAATGCAGCGATCCTGTTTCGGATTTAATTGAGGCAGGAGAGCCCTGCGGCGCCGCCAGGCCCACTCGATTATGTGATCGCGCTGTAATGATTGACGGCTTCGCATGGTTGCATAGCCAGGGACTATCGAGTCACGGGCGCGCAAACCTCTGTCGTCAGCCAGGCATCGAACTGACAACGACTGGTGATACTCACCGTCTTAGTCTTATAAGGCGATTGCCCATCTGTGCGATCGATCCCAGATGCAAGGAACAATCGAACTCCAGAGAGGTCATCATGAAGAAGCTGGTTTTGTCACTTTTCATTCTCGTCCTTGTGCCGATGCATGGAACTGCTCAGAGGGTGGAGATATATGGAGGCGCTCAATATACTCACCTTCAGCCTTCATACAACGCCGTCGGCTGGAATGCAGCGGTCACTGGAAACTTCAAACATGTTCTGGGGATCACGGGAGACTTCAGCGGTGCATACAAGTCAAACTCTGATTTTCATTCGTACACCGTCGGGCCGGTTCTGACTGCTCGTCTGCCGATAGTGCAGCCGTTCGTTCACGCCTTGTTCGGCGGAGCTACTCTTACTGCGGGCGGAACATCCACCACTGACTTTGCGATGTTGCTTGGTGGAGGGTTGGATATCGGACTCCGCAAAGGGATCGGGATTCGGCTCATCCAGGCGGATTGGTTAAGTACCCGGTTTGGAGGCTCCGTGAACAACAGCCAGGGTCGCGCCTCAGCCGGCTTTGTCTTGAAGTTCTGACAATGCGGTCTGTGTCCAAGCGTAGGATCGGGGATGCAATCGTCGATTGAGACCCGAAATAAGACCAGGATCAAGGACTCAGGCAGTCACGTTGATTCCCAGGCGCTCCCACAGGCGCAACGCGGGCTCGGCCTGGTTGATGGTATAGAAGTGCAGTCCCGGCGCGCCTCCGCGCAGCAGCGTCTCGCACAGGCGCGTTACGACGTCGAGCCCGAAATCGATCAGAGCGGGCTTGTCGTACTGCAGGTCTTCGAGGCGCAGGCGCACCCAGCGCGGAAGGTCGGCGCCGCATCCCGTGCAGAAGCGCAGCGAGTTGGCGTAGCTGGTGATGGGCATGATGCCGGGGATGATGGGAATCTTCAAACCCGCCTTGTGGCAGCGCTCGAGAAAATGGAAGTAGGCTTCGGCGTTGTAGAAGAGCTGGGTCAGCGCTCCGTCGGCCCCCGCCTCCACCTTGCGGCAGAAGTGTTCGAAATCGGCGTCGCAACTGGTCGCCTGCGGGTGGACTTCAGGGTACGCGGCCACTTCGATCATGAACGCGTCCCCGTGGGTTTCGCGGATGAAGCGTGACCAGTTCGCTGGCATAGTGGAATTCACCCGGCGCGGACGAACTCATGGCCGTGGCGGGCAGGTCGCCGCGCAGCGCCACGATGCGCTTGACGCCGCATGCGCGATAGCGATCGAGAAGGGCGCCGACCTTGGCGCGCGTCGAGCCCACGCAGGTGAGATGAGGCACAGCCTCGACGCCGGTGTGCCGGACGACCGTCATCAGCGTTTCGTAGGTGCCGTCCTGGTCGGAGCCGCCCGCGCCGTGGGTGATGGAGAAATAGTTGGGCCGGACCGCGGCCAGTTGGCCAATCACGTCGGGCAGCTTGGCCACGCCTTCGGGTGTGCGCGGCGGAAACAGCTCAAACGAGAAACTCTGCGAATTCATGGTGAGGCCACTCTGCTACGGTTTGGTCTCGCGGTTGCGGTTTGCCCCACTCTTTTCACGATGCGACTGTGAAAAGGGTGGGGCACGGAAGAACTGTGAACTGAACTGTGAACTGTCTTAGTACCTGTACATCTCCGGCTTGTACGGGCCTTCGACGGCCACGCCGATATAGTCGGCCTGCTTTGGGAGTCAGAGTGGTCAGCTTCACGCCGATCTTTTCCAGATGCAGCCGGGCCACTTCTTCGTCCAGCTTCTTGGGCAGCGTGTAGACGGCCACCTTGTAGGTGTCCTTGTTCTTCCACAGGTCGAGCTGCGCCAGGGTCTGGTTGGCGAAGCTGTTCGACATCACGAAGCTCGGATGGCCGGTCGCGCAGCCCAGATTCACGAGGCGGCCTTCGGCGAGGACGAAGATGCTGTTGCCGTCGGGGAACGTGTACTTGTCCACCTGCGGCTTGATGTTCAGCTTCTCGACGCCCTTCTCGGCGTTGAGCCGGTCCATCTGGATCTCGTTGTCGAAGTGGCCGATGTTGCAGACGATGGCCTGGTCCTTCATCTTCTTCATGTGCTCGAGGGTGATGATGTCCACGTTGCCGGTGCAGGTGACGTAGATGTCGCCGCGGCCCAGCGTGTCTTCGATGGTGGTGACTTCGAAGCCTTCCATCGCCGCCTGCAGGGCGTTGATGGGGTCGACTTCGGTCACGATCACGCGCGCGCCCATGCCGCGCAGCGAGTGCGACGAGCCCTTGCCCACGTCGCCGTAGCCGCAGATGACCGCGACCTTGCCGGCGACCATCACGTCGGTGGCGCGCTTGATGCCGTCGGCCAGCGACTCGCGGCAGCCGTAGAGGTTGTCGAACTTCGACTTGGTCACCGAGTCGTTGACGTTGATGGCCGGAACCAGCAGCTTGCCCTGCTCCATCATCTTGTAGAGCCGATGCACGCCGGTGGTGGTCTCTTCCGAGACGCCGCGCCATTCCTTCACGACCTTGTGCCAGTGCTTCGGATCTTCGGCGTGGACGCGCTTCAGCAGGTCCTTGATCACCTGCTCTTCGTGGTTGCCGGAAGGCGTGTTGACCCAGCCGTCGCCATTCTCGAGCTCATATCCCTTGTGGATCAGCAGGGTCACGTCGCCGCCGTCGTCGACCACCAGCTGCGGGCCCTTGCCGCCCTTGTGGTTCAGGGCCTGCGTAGGTGCAGTCCCAGTACTCTTCGAGGGACTCGCCCTTCCACGCGAACACCGGCACGCCGGTCGCGGCAATGGCCGCCGCAGCGTGGTCCTGGGTGGAGAAGATGTTGCAGCTCGCCCAGCGCACTTCGGCGCCCAGGCTGGTCAGGGTCTCGATCAGCACCGCCGTCTGGATGGTCATGTGCAGCGAGCCGGTGACGCGCACGCCGGCCAGGGGCTTTTCGGCCGCGTACTTGTTGCGGATCGCCATCAGGCCCGGCATCTCCTGCTCGGCGATGGTGATTTCCTTGCGGCCCCAGTCGGCCAGACCGAGGTCGGCGACCTTGTACGGCAGAGCCGCGATTTCGAGTGTCGTTGCCATTTCGTTTCTGCTCCTTATATCGACCTATCGTGATATATTGATATGTATCAGAACCCAACCCATGCCGTCAATCGTGAAAATCCTGCGCGCGGCCGCCGATCCCACCCGGCTCCGTATCCTGCTTGCTTCTAAAGGCCGAAGAACTGTCGGTGGCGGAGCTGCAGGAGATCCTGGTCATGGGGCAGAGCACGATTTCGACGCATCTTTCGCAGCTCAAGCAGGCCGGGCTGGTCGAAGACCGCCGCACCGGCAAGAGCAGCTTCTACAGCTTGGTCATCTGCCGGCGCGAGCGGAGTTCTGGACGGGATCCTGGCGCAGGCGGAGAAAGAAACCCCTGAAGCCGCCAGCGACCAGCGCCGCTATGCGCGCCGTGGTCAAAAAGCGCCAGGACAAGATGCGCAGCTTTTTCGACAGCATGGCGGGCCGGCTGGGCAAGGATTATGTTCCCGGCAAATCGTGGAAGAGCCTGGCCGAAGCGCTGCTGCGCCTGATGCCGCCGATGACCATCGCCGACCTGGGCGCCGGGGACGGGAGCTTCGCGCTTCTGCTTTCACAGCGGGCCGCGCGGGTGATCGCTGTCGACTCGTCGGCGAAGATGCTGGAATTCGGCCGCGAGCAGGCCGTCCGCCATGGTATCGACAACGTGGAGTTCCGGCTCGGCGACATGGAAGAGCCGCCGATCGAGGATGCGACCGTTGACCTGGTCTTCTTTTCGCAGTCGCTGCATCACGCGCTGCATCCGGAACGCTCAGTGAAGCAGGCAGCGCGCATTCTCCGGCCCGGCGGCCGCGTTGCGATTCTCGACCTGGTCAAGCACCGGTTTGAAGAGGCGCGCGAGCTGTACGCCGACGAGTGGCTGGGCTTCAGCGAAGCGGAACTGGAGTCGATGCTGACCGAAGCCGGATTCCTCGATGTGTCAGTCGCCATCGTCGACCGGGATCCCGAGGCGCCGCAGTTCCAGACCCTGCTGGCCATGGGCGCAAAGGGCCCCCCCTCGCCTGTTCCCGGAACGACCGCGCACTCTTAGAGCACGTCTTTATAGGCGCGATGGGCGGCCGCGGTACGATATCTGTTTCCTCGCTTGCGCGGCCGGAACATTCGCCGCGTCCCGACCCGGTTGAGCGCCACCATCACCACCCCGGCGCAGATCAACGTCGTCGCAACGATGAAAATTACGGCAAACATCAAAGCGTCATTGTTCATCGCAGTGCCCCTTTCCGAAGCGGCCCAATTCTACTCCGATTCGATCCATTGGTTGACATAGGAATCGCCAGACGCTTCGTCGGGTTCATGCCGCATGCGCTACCATTGCATCCAACCGGTACACGACCGTATATGAGCCCGACATCGATACCCGCAGCGAATGTGACCAAAACCGCGCGGCTGACGCGCGCCCAGCGCACCGCCATTCTCAAGGCCCTTGCCGACCCCAAGCGCTTTGAACTGCTGGAGCGCATCGCGAAGTCGTCTTGTCCGCTGGGCTGCTCGGTTGTGCGGTCCGGCCCTGGCGATCGCTCCCGCAACGCTCTCTCACCACATCAAGGAACTGGAAACCGCGGGGCTGATCCACGTCGAGCGGCAGGGCAAGTTCCACTTTCTTGCCCTGCGCCCGGGCGTGCTCGAGGCCCTGGCGGCCAGTATTTCCTCTCTCAGCCCGCGGGCCTGCGGCAGCAGCGGGAACGCTTCCGAATAAAGATTTCCACAATCATCCTGAATCCATCTCCCCGGGTTGGCTAATCAATTCGACAGTTATCGAAATGTCGAAGCGATGGCACTTCGAGAATGGGAGCGAAAATGGCAAATCTTCAGGGCAAAGTGGCGCTGGTTACCGGCGCATCCAAAGGCATCGGCGCGAGCATCGCCCGCGAACTCGCAGGGCGCGGCGCTGCGGTGGCGGTTAACTATTCCGGCAGCAAAGCGTCGGCAGACAAGCTGGTGGCAGAGATCAAGACCGCGGGAGGCAAAGCCGTGGCGGTGCAGGCCGACCTGTCCAACCCCGATTCGATCGGCCCCTTCGTCGAGAAAGTGGCGCGCGAACTGGGCCCCATCGACATTCTCGTGAACAACGCTGGAATCTACGAGTTCAATCCCATCGAAGCGGTTACGCCCGAGCACTTCCACAAACAGTTCAATGTCAACGTCCTGGGTCTGTTGCTGACGACGCAGGCCGCGCTGAAGCACTTCAACCAGGCGGGCGGAAGCATCATCAATATCGGTTCGGTGGCGGCGGACGGCGTTGCCACAGCCTCGGTCTACAGCGGAACCAAGGGCGCCGTGGACTCGATTACGGCCGCATTGGCCCAGGAACTGGGTCCCCGAAAGATTCGCGTGAATTCGCTGAATCCAGGCATGGTCGAGACCGAAGGCGTGCACGCGGCCGGATTCATCGGCAGCGACTTCGAGAAGAAGACCGTCGCGGAAACGCCGCTTGGGCCGGATCGGGCAGCCAAAGGACATCGCCGACGCGGTTGCCTTCCTGGCCTCTAACGACTCGACCTGGATCAACGGACAAGCCATCCAGGCCGCCGGCGGCTACCGCATTTGATTCGCTGACCCCGGGTCGGCGATGTCAGACCCGGGGGTGAGATTTAAAGCGGAATTAACAGCCGGGGCTTGCAGGCCGAGCGTAGCTGCGTGCGGGCCGGGGAGGAAAAGCGCGATGATTCATTCCATCTTTCCATCGCTCGCCGTGGTGGCAATCGGCCTGGTTGCCGCGCGAGTGGGCGACAAGTTTGGCACCCTGTTTGTTGCAAAGCCCTGCGTAGCGGCCCCTAAAAGCGCGGTGGTGTGGTCGTACGAAGAGGGCGACTACACGGCCGCGAGTTCCTGCCCGCGCAATGCCGCCAGCCGCGTCGCTTCCAGTTCTCCCCGGTAAAACATGTTGAAGGTGTCAAACGGGATCAGCCGTTTGCCATCGGGGTGCGCGATGTGGATGCAGCTTTTCTTCACGCTGCGCACGTCGAATGCTTCCGCGTCGATGAACTGCACGATCAGAATGCGAAAGAGATTCTGATAACCGAGATTCCTGGGGATCAGCGCCTTCGGCAGGCAGCACAGCAACTCGCGCAGCGTTGAAGCCTGAGAGCTTGGCGAGTGATTCGTGGCGAATAGCTTGAAGAGGTGCTCACGCAGCCCCGCTTCCTGCTCATAGACGATGGTGTTCTTTGCACCGTCGATCAGCACCTCAGGCGGAATCATGCCGGTGAGCGGAACCACCTTGGATCCGAATGGGCTTCCCAGCTTGAGCGCATAAGCCATCGCCAGCGCGTCGGGGTGGCAAGGAACCGGAATCAGGTCCTCGGGCCGGAAGACGGTTGTCTGGTCGAGGATTCTGCGGCGCACCTCGGTCAGCGTGAGGCGGTGCTGCGCGGAGTTGAAGCCGTTGACGCGGCCGGCCTGCTGCACGGGCTGAAACGTCACACCGCGCACGGCGGGCTGCTTAAGAGCGAAATCGACAACCGCGCCGAGCTCGCCATCGTTGACGCCGCGTTCGACGGTCACGACGAGGGTTGTCGAGATGCCCAGCTTATTGAGCCGGTCGAGCGCTTTTTCGCGTATCGACCGCAGGTCCGCTCCGCGCAACTGCATCAGGGGCTCGCGCTGCAGCGAGTCGAACTGCAGGTAGATTTCGAACTGGGGCATGAAATCGGCCAGGCGGCGGGCGAAGTCTTCGTCCTGCGCGATACGGATGCCGTTGGTGTTGACCATCAGGTGGCGGATGGGCCGCTCCTTGCACATTTTGAGCACCCGGAAGAAGTCGGGATGGAGGGTCGGCTCGCCGCCCGAGATCTGCACCACGTCGGGCTGCTTCTCGTTGCGCACCACGCAATCGAGCATGGCCTCTATCTGATCTAGAGTCCGAAATTCGGTGCGGTGTTGCCCCGAGCCCGCGTAGCAGATGGGGCAGGTGAGGTTGCAGGCGTCGCAGATCTCGACCAGGGTGAGGCAGCTGTGCTGCTCGTGGTCGGGACAGAGGCCGCAGTCGTAGGGGCAGCCGTATTTGACCGGGGTGTTGTAGACCATGGGCTGCTCGGGGGTCTTGATGAAGACTTCGCGCGAGCGGCGATAGTAGTCGATGTCGCCGGCGACAAGAACGCGGGCGTGGCCATGTTGCGGACAGCGCTTGAGCATCCACACCTTGCCGTCTTCGAAGACGATCTTGGCGTCGACGCGGCGGTAGCAGGTCGAGCAGATCGAGATGGCGACGTCGTAGAAGAGATAAGGGCGGAGTTTATCGGTCATTGTGAATCCCTCAAGGGTCTGCAGCGTAAGACTACTCGGAGAAGTCGGAGTACAGCGCGGTGGCGATCCAAATGATCACGGAGACAACGACACCGCAGGCCGAAAGCGCCATTACGATGACTTCCGCGATGCCGGTGACCATGAATAGCCCTACGAACATTGCGCTGTTCTGATTTGCGTGGGTCGCCATGGCGAATTGAAGCCCGCAAAGGCCCGAAGAAACGAGCAGGGCCACGACCGCGATGACGAGCCATTTTGCAGGTCCTTCGAGATTGCTCCAGGGGGCTTGCATGCAGCTAATCTGATTTCTTCTCATCGTCGGGATGGTCGAGGAGATTCTCCGATTCAGGATCCTCATGTCTGAAGAGTGCCGCCAGGCGCACCACACCCCATGCGACAGCCGTGAGCACCAGGCCCAATGCTGACAGCAGAATCGCGATCGCGCCGATCCCGCCAACGAAGGTATTGGGGCCGAATTCTTCATGCGTGTCGCGGAGGTTGGCCAAAAAGGCCGAGTCTACACCGCAGAGTCCTATGCCAGCGACGAAAGCAAGGGCCAACACCGTGAAGATCTTGGCGAAGATGCTGCGGTCAGCCCACCACGACATGCTGCACCGCCTTTCTGCGGGATGCGCGCCGGTCATTGAGGTGGAGCGCGCCCAATGCCACGCCACGCAGGCCCATTGGATCAGATTCATTCCATGCACCAGCGGCTGGGGTTTGAGGAAATCGACCGCGATGCGCCAGCTAAGGTAGGCGGCCAGAAAGACGCGGAAGCGGGCGCCTTCGGCAAGACGGATGTGGGTGTTTACAAGGACGCCGACCAAAACCAGAAAAAGAATTTCATACAGTTGCACGGGATGACGGCCGATGCGATCACCGAAGTCGACGGCCCAGGGAAGAGTGGTGGGCTTGCCGTAGGTGTCATCGGCGAGGCCGGCAAGGAAGCAGCCGACGCGGCCCACGGCGATGCCTGCGCAGAGGGGCAAGACGAAGAGATCGCCGGTGCGGCGGCGAATTCCGCTCATACGCTTAACGATCTCGACGCCGAGCCACCCGCCGAGCAAGCCGCCGACGATGGTCTTGCCTCCGGGGGAAAGAAACAGTGCCGAAACGCGGCCCGCGCGCCATGCGGCCAGGACGGTGGGCCACTGCTCGGCCAGTCCCAGCAGGCGGCTGCCCAGAAGGGCCCCGACGGCGGCCGCGGCCAGCACGGTCCAGCGCTGCGGCTCGCTCATGATGTCGCCTTGGCGGTTGCGAACCCAACGGAAGACCGCGTAGCCGGCCGCATAGGCAACGGTTTCGAACACCGGGTGTCACGCGGGATGCGAACCGATCGGAATCATTGCCGGAGAGTATACCCGGCAGGTTGCGGCGTAGGCTGCGGAGTTGGTTTGCGCCGGTTCCGGCGGCTATTCTTTTCCGGCCGTGACGGTTTGCGGAGCCGGCCGGCGGCGCGCCAGCGCAAACTGCAGCGAGCCGCCCTGGACGATGATCGAAAACACCACGACCATATAGGTTGCGCCGAAGATCCAGGGTCCGGTTGGGCGTCCCGTTTGAGCGACCCCGAGATTCAAAGGCACAGACAGGGCGAGCGCGATGGAGAGTCCGCCGCGCAACCCACCCCAGGTGAGGGTCTTGATCGAATCACGGCGCTGGCTCTGGCACACGCGCACGATCCATAGGCACAGAGCCACCACCGCGAAACGCACTAAGTTGACGGAAAAGATGGCGGCGAGGCCGGCGCGGATGGTGGTTGCGTTGAGCGTCACCACCATGGCCTCGAGCCCCAGAAGCACAAACAGCACGGAGTTTTGCACCTCGTCGAGCATGGTCCAGAACTGGTCCACGCGATCGTCGGCGATGCGGCCCTTGGGCTGCTTGCGGTTGAAGTGGCGCAGAGCGATGCCGGCGACCACCGCCTCCATCGGCGCGGAAAGATGCCAGATATCGGCCAGAACATAGCCTCCCAGCGCCAGGGTCAGGGTGAGCAGGATCTCGATCTGGTAGGCGTCGACCAGGCAAATGAGGCGGGAGATGATCCGCGCCGCAACAATGCCCAGGACCGCGGCGCCGCCCGATTTCAGCAACAGCAAGCCGGCGATGTGCCAGGGCGTGGGAGCCTGGCCGCGAGCTATTTCGATCATGGTGAGAAACAGCACCGCGCCCACGCCGTCGTTGAACAATGATTCGCCCGCCAGTTGCGCTTCGATGGATTTGGGAATGCCGATGCGGCGCAGCAGTTCGAGCACCGCAATCGGATCTGTTGGCGAGATGAGCGCCCCGAAGATGAGGCATTCCATCCACGAGGCTCCGGTTCCGGAGAGCAGCATCATGAGGCCAGCTACGGCCAGGAAAGAGAGGACGGTGCCCAGCGTCGAGAGAACGGCTACAGGCAGTTTCTCGCGCTCCAGGTGTTCCAGGTCGAGCAGAAATGCCCCAGCGAACAGCAGCAGCGGAAGCATGCCGTGCAGAATCAGGCTCTCAAAATCGATGCTCCGGACGAGATGTTCGGCCCAATCGTGCACTCCCGGCGCGATTCGGCCCAGAATGCCGAAGCTCATCGTGGTCAGCACGGTCAGCACCATGGTGCCGCCGGTGATCGGTACGCGCAGCACGCGCGAACTGATCCAGCCGAAGAGGGCAGCCGTGGCGACCAGCACGCTGATGATTTCGAGAGTGTTCATGAACGACAGGGAACAGGGATCAGGGAACAGGGTTCAGGAGCAGAAGCACTCGTGCCCCATCCTTTCGCCTTTTTCCTGGCGAAAGGGTGGGCGGCCACGAAGTCAAACGCTGAGAGCTAAGAGCTGAAAGCTGAGAGCTAAAGACTGCATTACAGCAGCTTCGCCGCATCCTTGGCGAAGTAAGTGACGATGAAGTCAGCGCCCGCGCGGCGTATGCCCACCAGCGACTCCAGCATGGCGCGGTCGCGATCGAGCCAGCCTTTTTCAAAGGCGGCCTGCAGCATGGAGTACTCGCCCGAAACCTGGTAGGCGCCCATGGGCACGCCGAAACGATCGCGCGCTGCGCGAACGACATCGAGATAGGGCATGGCCGGCTTCATCAGGATCATGTCGGCGCCTTCGCCGAGATCGAGTTCGATTTCCCGCATGGCTTCGCGCGGATTGGCGCCATCCATCTGGTAGGTCTTGCGGTCGCCGAACTGGGGCGCGGAACCGGCGGCTTCGCGGAAAGGGCCGTAGAATGCGGAGGCGAACTTGGAAGCGTAGCTGAGGATCGGGACCTCGGTGCGGTCGTCTTCATCAAGAGCGCGGCGGATAGCGGCGACACGCCCGTCCATCATGTCGCTGGGGGCCACGATGTCCGCTCCGGCCCGCGCCAGGCTGGCGGCGGTGCGGCCGAGCAGATCGAGCGACGTATCGTTCTCCACTTCCCAGCCGTCGTTGGTTTCGACGATCATCCCGCAGTGTCCGTGGCTGGTGTATTCGCACAGGCAGACGTCGGCAATGAGAACCAGTTTTTTGGCCGCGCTGGAGTGTTTCAGCGCGCGCAGTCCTTTCTGCACGATGCCTTTGTCGTCGAATGCGCCGGTGCCATGCTCGTCTTTGGATTCAGGCAGCCCGAAAAGCAACAGCCCGCCAATCCCCAGGCCCGCGGCCTCTTCGGCTTCGCGCACCGCTTCATCCACGGAAACGTTGAACACGCCGGGCATCGAGCCGACGGCCTTGCGCACTCCCTCGCCCGGGCAGATAAAGAGCGGGTAAATCAGATCGCCGGGATCGAGAGAGGTCTCACGCACCAGGGCGCGGAGCGAGTCCGACCGGCGCAGGCGCCGCATACGGGTTTCTGGGAAACTCATAGGGAAATTGTAAAGGCAGGGGCGTTGGAATGAAGCTTCTAGCTGCTAGCTTCAAGCCTCTAGCTTGTCGGTGCCGATGGGAAGGCCCTGCAACTCTTGAACCGCTTTACGGCAACTGGTCATATAGCGTCTGGTTGCGATAGCCCATCAGCGTGACCAGGGTCCAGATGCCAATCGCGGTACCGATGGGAAACTTGAGCAGGCTCAGGAAAGCGGCGACAATGGCCACCATCCGGCCCCACGGCGCGCGCTCCATCAGACCCCAGGCGGCCGCAAAGAGCAGGGCAGCGCGCAGAACCAGAAACACCCACATGAAATGAAGAATGGCCGGACCAAACCATTCCGGCCGGAACGGACCGTCCCATCGTCCCCAGGGACCGAAATGGTTGAACATGAATCCACGGGCAAAGGCCAGTCCCACAAAGCCCCCCACCAGGGCGAGCCCGGCATAGATGAACCACACCACGCTGAGCGCCCGTACCCTGCCTGCATAGCTTTCGAGTTGGAATTGCATTGCGGGCACCGGAGGAACCATCGCCATGGGACGGCCGCACTGCGAACAGACAGCCTGTCCGGGCACCAACGGCTGACCACATCCACTGCAATACATAACGAACCTCCGCGGTTGCCGGGAAGCCTCTTCGGTCCGGGCGACCGTTCTTTGCCGCACAGACGATACTACGCATTCCCCGGCGTCTGGGTTCCGATCGCCCCGGCAGGCGCCCGCGAGGGAAATCATTTCGCGGGTACAGGCGGCAGCGTGCGTTCCCATCGTTCTTCGTGGCGGTCGTCATGGAAGAGCAGCGCCGTGACCCGGCCCTGCTTGTCATGCTCTACGGTGAGCCGTGTCCAGGTGCTCCCCAGCGGATAAAAGAACGTATTCGGCGCTTCCGCCTCCACCTCTGTGACTTCGCCGTTCGGGTCCTTTTCGTAGAGAGCCTCTCCCTGGCGAAAAATGATCGCCGCGAGACGCCCGTTCGGGTCCCTGTATTCGCCGGCAATCGTGTCCAGCGCTGAAACGGGAAGCTTGATGGCGGTTGGGTGCAGCGGAATGACCAGGCGCTCGGCAAGCGACGGAGGCTCAGGAACCGCCCCCAGGTGGTGCGACAGCAGCCAGCGCGGCAACTCCGGCTCGTTGTAAGCCCGCGCCCAGGAATCGTGATGCAGGCCCTGGTAGACCCACAGGCGTACATTCCCCCCATTGGCTTTGAAGGCATTGAACATCAGGTCGCTCTCCCGCATGGGCACGGTGTTGTCCTCGCTGCCATGAAACATCCAGATCGGTGTGCGGCCAATGATGCGGGCGTACTCGGGGGGCAGGGTGGTGGAGCGCTCCCATCGTTCCGGGGCATAGCTCCAGAAGGGTCCGCCGGCCGCAATCGCAATCGCCGCCCAGCGATGCGGATAGAGCCTGGCCAGCTCCCACGCGCCGTAGCCGCCCATCGAAAGCCCGGTAAGATAAGTGCGCGCCGGGTCGGTGTGGAACTCGGCTACCTCCTGGTCGAGCGCGGCCATGGCCATATCCAGCATGACCGGGTCGGTCCAGAAGCTCGAGAACAGGCACTGCGGCATGACGATCACAAACGGCCAGCGTTCGGGATGATCGCGCACCGCCAGGGGAAGGCCGATCTGGGTCTGGAACATGCCTTCCGAGCCGCGCTCGCCGCGTCCATGCAGAAACAGAAGGATGGGCCAGGGCTTGTGTTCGTCGCGCCGGAACTCCTCCGGCAGGTAGATCTGGAACCGATAGGTGACGCCGTTGACTTCGACCTTGCGGTTCAGGAAACCGGTTTCCTGCGCGGGCGGCAGTGGCGTTGGAACATGGTTCCGTGCGTCGACGGCGTGTCCGGCGGCGGGCAACAATCCAAAGGCTATGCATAGACAGGCAGCCAGGACTCTCGGAAGACGAACCATGCTTGAATCCCATCATAGTGGGCTATGCCGAAAATCGTCAGAGCCGAAGTGTCGGCTTTCCGTGCCCGATTGGTTTCCCCCCTCGAACCGTGGAAGGCGCACACTCGCCCCGGCCTGACGCATCGGCAGCTTACCTCGGGCCCAATCCATCAACCGGTACGCAAACCTCGAAGGCAAATCCCTACGGTTTTCTTATGCGCAGCCGTGAAACAATGGACCGAACCAGCAGATGACCACGATGAAGATGCTTGAACCCGGAGATGTGTTGGATCACTATCGCGTCGATGCCACCGTGGCGCGCAGCGGAATGGCCACGCTCTACCGGGCCACGGACGTTGATAACGGCCGGCAGGTGGCGCTGAAAGTTCCTCATCCGGAAATGGAAGCCGACCCGGTTCTGGTCGAGCGTTTCAAGCGGGAACACGAGATCGGGCAGGTCCTCGACCACCCGGGCGTGGTGAAGACGTTCAACAGCGAAGAACCCAGCCGCCTGTATATGGTTATCGAATGGGTTGAGGGGCGGCTTCTGCGCGCGATTCTGAACGAGGAAGGCGCGCTCCCCGTTGAGCGAGCGGTCAGGATCACGCTGGGCATTTGCGATGCGCTCGACTACATGCACAAGCGGGGCATCGTCCACCGCGACCTGAAGCCGGAAAACGTCATGGTCGAGGCGGACGACCGCATCAAGCTCATCGACTTCGGCATCGCGATGAAAGAAGACGCGCGGCGCCTGACGTTTGTGAACATGTCGTCGATGCTGGGCACGCCCGACTACATCTCTCCCGAACAGGTGCAGGGCAAGCGCGGCGACCAGCGCAGCGACATGTACGCTCTCGGCGTCATGTTCTACGAAATGCTCACCGGCCAGGTGCCGTTCAGCGGGCCCAACCCCCTCGCGGTGATGAACGAACGCCTGGTGAAAGACCCGGTCCCGCCGCGCGAGCTGAATGCGGAGATTCCGCCGGAGATCGAGGAAATCGTCTTTCGGGCCCTGGAGCGCGATCCGCGCCACCGCTATCCCAGTGCTCATGAGATGGAGTGGGACCTCGAGCACCCGGAGCAGGTTGGTGTGGAAGATCGAGGCTACCGGCCGGTGCGTCGCGGCCCTGCGTCCCTGCTCGACCGGGTCAATAAGCGCATGCTGCTCTATGCAGGACTGGTGTTGGTGCCAATCGTGCTATTTGGGCTCATGCTGATGCTGGCGAGGCGTTAAGGCGCTTTGCGAGTCCAACCCGAGCCAGAGGAAACAATGAACTTCTGATTCTCGAAAGGGCAAGCTGATCTCACCGGTACGATTCGTCGCGATGAATCACGAACTCCGGATAGGCGCCGCCGCCGAGCTCGTACAAATCCATGCCCAGCCGCTCCCCATCCGCCTCAACCCGGAAGGGAATGACGCGATTCAGCAGCCAGAACAGCAGATAGACCAGAGGAAACACCAGCCCCAGCAGCGTCGCAATCCCGACCATCTGCGCCAGAAGCTGGCCCGCCTTGGGTGCGAAGAGGCCTGCGGCGAAGAGCCCCCAGAGTCCTCCAACCGCATGGACGGAGATAGCGCCCGCAGGATCATCGATCGACAGGGCCAGTTCCAGTAGTTCCACCAGGAGTGGGGCGGCAATGCCGGCGACGGCCCCTACCGCGATCGCTTCGAGGGGCGTCACGATAGCCGCACACGCGCACGAAGCCACCAGGCCGGCGAGCCAGCCATTAGCGCACATGCTGGCGTCGGGCTTGCCGAAGCGCGAGCGTGTAATGGTGAACGCGGCCACCAGTGCCGCCGAACCGGAGAGAGCCGTATTGATGACCGTTTGCGCCAATGCAGACGGCCCCGCATGCAGCCAGAGAATGGCTCCGGCCACATTCCACGCCAGCCACCCCACCAGGGCCAGAAGGCAGCCAAACACGATATAGACAGTGTTATGACCGGGCATGGCCGTGGCCAGACCCTCCTTGGGAAACTTGCCTTTGCGCGGGCCCGCGATCCAGACCACGGCCAGCGCGCTGAGGCCGCCTACGGCATGAACAGAGGCTGCTCCCGCGCCATCGATAAAACCGGCGCCGAGGCGGAAGTTGGCGCCCAGTTGTGCCAGCCAGCCGTCAGCCCATACCCAGTGCGCGACCAGGGGGAAGACACCGCCGGCCAGCACGGCGGTCACCGCGCAGCCCGCCGGGAGTCGTAACCGGTCCGCGCCCGAACCCCACGGGATGAGAGCGATCAGCCCCGCGGCCAGGAATTCGAAGACCACTTCGAGCTGAAGCTGAGGCTGGACGGCATCGAAGTGACGCAGCAGAAGCGGCGCCGCGCCGATCCAATTCCAGGATTTGCCGGCCAGCGAAAGTGTGTGCCCCGGAACCCCGGCAAAAGAAACGCCCACGACGGCGAAGGCGATGGTCGCGACTGCCACCATCGTGACGCAGCCCACCATGGACTGCGCGGCGGAACGCGAGCGGCCCAGGCCGGTGTTGAGCAGGGCTACCCCTGCAATGGCCAGCGTGGACAGCACCAGAAGCGCAAGGGCGAGCACGAACATCGAGTCGGAAAAGGGCGGGGCTAGCGGCGGAATCATCATCGGCGGCTCGCCCCGGGCTCGATTGCCGAGCCGCCCGGGTGAGCTTCCTGCGGCCGCTGCATGTGCCCCCGCACCGAAACCGCGAGTCCGAGCAACTCGACCGCCAGCCCGCACAGCACAAACGTGGCGCGCAGCCCCGCGTCGGGGAACAGGATCAGCGCCGCCACCGCGAGGAAGAATCCGGTCGGCATCACCAGTAATCCCGCATATTTCATTTCCCCTGCCTCTCAGTCTTCCGCCGGGGAAACGGAAGCCAACTGGGAATCAGCATTGGATAGACCTTGGCCATCGACGGAAGTTGTGTCCACCTCTGCCCGCGGCGATGGAGTAAATTGCAGATGAAAACGAGCGATTGACGTCTTTAAGAATCTTAAAGCATCGGGTCGCGGGATTAGCATGACGCCCTCGTGCTCCTCAGGCTATCTGCGCTCTCCAGAACGCGCGCGTGTCCTTTACGGTTTCCTTGCAACGGCCAGTCAATAATGGCGTATGTATATTCGCCTCGATCGGGCTCACCGGGTTCTTCCTGTCATCCTTGGCATTGTGACGCTTGCAGACGTCGGAGTTCTGCTGGTGTGGGACGCCTTTCCGGAGCTCTTTCCACCCCGGAGCCATGATGTTCTCGCGGCATTTTCACTGGCGATGATCGCGTTTGCATACCTCGCGTACCAGGTCTTGCATCGGCCTGCTGCGAAGGAGTTCGCCAAGGCGATCATGCTTGCAGTCGCTTTTCTTTTCTGGGCCGCCAATCAGTACTGGCCCGACTCGCACCTGGCCACCCTGTTCAACGACGTGGCGATTGCTCTGTTTGTCCTCGATGTATTTCTGGTGATGATCGGCTGGCCGCCGACGTCGCCCGACGGCTCTTTTGCCGAGACCTATGGAGAGCCGCCAGGGTAAAGGCAGTTTTGCGGTGACCCGGGCTCGGGATGTTAGGATTTTCTGCAAACAGGGACGCTTATTTCTGTTCCCTGATATCTGTTTTCTGATTCCTGTTTTGCATACCAGTCCCTGGGACGTTTGGGCCGGGGACGCGCGGCTCTTTCCCCTCAGCCGGGCTTAATCACAAGCCATTTTCTTTTCAGCAGATTACAAAAGCCAATTCGGGAAGAAATTTTTCTGGAATTGAACGGGACCGAGCCTTGCGCACCCACCCCGCGCTGCTATATTGAATTTTCGGGGTTTCCTGCCCCGACGGTGTTGTAGCGCTTCCCAAGTTTTTTGTACACAAACTGTGTGACCGTCGGCACATGCGGCGCACTGAACCGGCAACACGAGCCCTCCAGACAAACACAGAGATGATTAGGAACAGGGTGCATGGCTCAGATATTTGACCGCAGCTCGAATGCATTGGCCCGAATGAGCCTTGTGTTGACGGGGCTGATCGTGATTGCGCTGGGGGTGACGCTGGACGAGTTGCAGCGCTCGCCGTGGGTGACGCGGCAGGGGCAGCGGCCGGACCAGCCGGTTCCGTTCAGCCACAAGCATCACGTGCAGGGGCTGGGGTTGCAGTGCCAGTACTGCCACGTGACGGTGGAGAAGTCGAGCTATGCGGGGATCCCGCCGACCAAGACCTGCATGAACTGCCATGCGCAGATCTGGACCAACGCGCAGCTGCTGGAGCCGGTGCGGGCGAGCTGGGCGACGGGCCAGTCGCTGACCTGGACCAAGGTTCACGATCTTCCGGACTACGTTTATTTCAGCCACGAGATTCACGTGAACAAGGGGCTGGGTTGCTCGACGTGCCACGGGCGTGTGGACCAGATGCCGCTGATGTACGCGCAGAACACATTGCAGATGGAGTGGTGCCTTGACTGCCACCGCAACCCGGCCAAGAACCTTCGTCCGACGACGGAGATCTACAACATGGCGTGGGAAGCGCCGGCCGAAGAGCGTCCGGTGTGGTGCGCGGTGGGCGAAGCGAAGGATGGAGTGCCGACGGCCGAAAGCGTGAACTGCGTGACGAAGGAGCCGGCAGGTGAGGGGACGCAAGCTGGCGTCGCTCCAGATGCCGGGCGCGAAGGGGTTGGCGGGGGATGTGGCCGGCGTGACGTTGCCGGCCAACTACAAGAAGTTCACCAGCCAGGACGAGCTGGGGCATTTTCTTTTGGATCACTACAAGATCCGCACGCCCAAGGATCTGGCCAGCTGCGAGGTCTGCCACCGATGAGCGGACAGGGGAACGGTGTGAACCAGGACAGGCATGAAGCGCAGGACGTCCCGCTGACGCTGGCCCAGGTGCGCGCGAAGCTGCAGGGCGCGAAGGGCAAAAGATACTGGCGTTCGATCGACGAGCTTCAGGGGACAGCGGAGTTCGAAGCGGCGGTGGAGCGGGAGTTTCCCGCCTCGGCGCAGGAGTGGGTGGACCCGGTATCGCGCCGGGGGTTCATGAAGCTGATGGGAGCGTCGATGGCGCTGGCCGGCCTTTCCGGGTGCACCAAGCAGCCGGACGAGCCGATCTATCCCTACATCAAGGCGCCCGAGGACCTGGTCCTGGGCAAGCCGAATTATTTTGCCACGGCGCATCCGTTTGCTACGGGCGCGGTGCCGACTCTGGTCAAGGCGGACCAGTTCCGGCCTATCAAGATCGACGGCAACCCGGAGCACGCCTACAATCAGGGGTCGTCGGACCCGTTCACGCAGGCGTCAATTCTGGACCTCTACGATCCGGACCGGTCGAAACACGTGACCTTCCAGGGCGAGTCACGGGAGTGGACGGAGTTCGTGCAGGGTTTGCGGGCCAAGGCCGCAGAGTCGAAGGACGGGACGGGAATCTACTTCCTGACCACGACCATCACGTCTCCGACGCTTGCGCGGCAGTGGAAGGCAGTCGCAGCAGGCGTATCCGAACGCAAAGCTTGTTCAGTATGACCCCGCGGTTGCGGGGACAGCGTTAGCGGGCGGCGCTATACCGCAGTACGACCTTTCGGGCGCGGACGTGATCGTATCACTCGATGCGGACTTTTTGTCGGGGGCGTCGTATCCGGGCTTCCACAAGCTGGTGCGGCAGTATGCCGCGCGCCGCAAGGACCCGAAGCAGCTGAACCGGCTCTATGCCATCGAGAGCACGCCTACCACGACAGGGATGAAGGCCGAACATCGTCTGGGCTTGAGGGCGAGCGAGGTGCCGGCGTTCGCGGCGGCGCTGGCGGCGGCCCTTGGTGTGGAAGGAGCCTCGGCGCCGGGCTACAGCTGGACGCCCGAACAGCAGAAGTTTTTGGCCGCGCTGGCAAAGGATCTGAAGGCCACCGCGGGCAAGAGCGCGGTGATCCCGGGGTTGTATCAGGACGCGTCGGTCACGGCGCTGGCCGCGGCGATCAACAACGCGCTGGGCAACACGGGCAAGACCGTGATGGTTTCGTCCGAGCCGCTGAACCCGCTTCCCTCGGACCAGATCGCGGACTTCAAGGCCCTGGTGGCGGATCTGAATGCGGGCAAGGTGGATTGGCTGGTGATCCTGAATGCCAACCCCGTCTACTCTTCGCCCGCGGATCTGGACTTCCCGAGCGCGTTCAACAAGGCCAAGGTGGTGGCGCATCTGGGCATGAACGCCGACGAGACGGGGCAGGTCGCGCACTGGCACATCCCGGCGGCGCACTCGCTCGAGTTCTGGTCAGACGCGCGGGCTTATGACGGCACGGTGTCGATCGTGCAGCCGCTGATCGAGCCGCTCTACGGCGGCCACACCGCGCACGAAGTGTTTCAGGCGCTGCTCAACGAGCCGCTGCTCGTTTCCTACGACGCGGTGCGGGAGACATGGAAGACCGCAATTAAGGGCGACTTCGAGACCGGGTGGCGCAAGGCGCTGCACGCGGGCTGGATCGAGGGTACTGCATTCGACACGACCGCGAAGGCGGGCGCCGACAGGGCGTTTCATGGCCAGGTTCCCACGCCGTCATCGAAGGATGCGATCGAAATCATCTTCCGTCCCGACCCCAGCATCTACGACGGGCGCTGGTCGAACGTGGGCTGGCTGCAGGAGCTGCCCAAGCCGGTGACCAACCTGAGCTGGGACAACGCGGCCATCGTCTCGGGGGCGACGCTGACGAAGCTGGGCCTCGAAGAAGACGACATCGTGGAACTCACGGTGGGCAACGGCAAGGTCAAGGCGCCGGTGATCGTGGCTCCCGGTCATCCGGACAACTCGGTCACGGTGCATCTCGGCTACGGGCGCCAGGCCGCCGGGCGGGTGGGCTCGGGAGCAGGCTTCAGCGCCTATCTGATCCGTCCCAGCTCGGCGCCGTTCTACGCCACGGGATCGATCAAGAAGGTGGAGGGCAAGTGGGGCCTGGCCATCACCAAGAGCCACTACCAGGACCACCGTTCGAAGACGTTCACCGAGCATGGCGACGGCCAGAACCGCTCGCTCGAAGCCAACGAGGCCATCGACGAGCGCGGCATCATCCGCTACGCGACGCTCGATGAGTACAAGCAGAACCCGGGGTTCGCCAACGAAGGCGAGGGGCGCGAGAAGACCCACGTGGGCACGTCGATGTTCCCCAACTGGACCTACAACGAAGGCAACGCCTGGGGCATGTCGATCGACATGGCCAGTTGCACGGGCTGCAACGCCTGCGTGACGGCCTGCTATGCGGAGAACAACATCCCGGTGGTGGGCAAGCAGCAGGTGCGGATCGGGCGCATGATGCAGTGGATCCGCATCGACAGCTATTTCGAAGGCGACCTGGCGGCGCCGCGGGCGCACTTCCAGCCCATGCTCTGCCAGCACTGCGAGAACGCGCCCTGCGAGCAGGTTTGTCCGGTGGGCGCGACGGTGCATACGCCGGAAGGGCTGAACACCATGGTCTACAACCGCTGCGTGGGGACGCGCTACTGCTCCAACAACTGCCCCTACAAGGTGCGGCGGTTCAATTTCCTGCTCTATTCCGATTACGAGACGGAGAGCCTGAAGCTGATGCGCAACCCGGACGTGAGCGTTCGCTCGCGCGGAGTGATGGAGAAGTGCAGCTACTGCGTGCAGCGCATCACTGTGGCCCGGATCGAGGCCGACAAGGAGAACCGGGGGATCAAGGACGGGGAGATCGTGACCGCCTGCCAGCAGGCCTGCCCGGCGGAGGCGATCATCTTCGGCAACATCAACGACAAGGGAAGCCGGGTGGCGAAGCTGCGCGCCGATGAGCGCACCTACCAGGTGCTGGCGGATCTGAACACCCGCCCGCGGACGACTTACGTGGCCGCGGTCCTCAACCCCAACAGCGAACTCGAAGAGAAGCCGGTGGAGCACGGATGAAGCAGGGACTAGGGACTAGGGACTGATAGCTGACGACTGAAAACTACGAACTACGAACTAAGAACTGCTAACTGAGAACCGAAAAATGGCGACGAGCGACCTGAAACCGACCGACCCCGAGTATGCGCGCTGGGTAGATCCGGCCACCGGCGAATACCGGGTGATCGAACCCGGGCAGACCTTCAAATCGGTGACCGACAAGATCACGCGCATCGTGCTGACGCCGCACACGCCGCTGGGGTGGTTTGCCATCTTCGCCTTTGCCGGGGCGGGAGCCACGGTGCTGCTGGTGGCGGTGACCTGGCTGTTTCTGAAGGGCGTGGGCATCTGGGCCATCTCCATGCCGGTGGCCTGGGGGTTCGCCATCATCAACTTCGTGTGGTGGATCGGCATCGGCCACGCGGGCACCCTGATCTCGGCGATCCTGTCTGCTGTTCAAGCAGAGCTGGCGCAACTCCATCAGCCGCTTCGCCGAGGCGATGACCATCTTCGCGGTGGTATGCGCGGGCATGTTCCCGCTGATCCACGTGGGCCGGCCGTGGCTGGGGTACTGGATGCTTCCCCTGCCCCTGACCATGAACGTGTGGCCGCAGTTCCGCTCCCCCCTGGAATGGGACGTGTTCGCGGTCTCGACCTACGCGACCATCTCGGTGGTGTTCTGGTACATCGGCATGGTGCCCGATTTCGGCACTTTCCGCGATAGGTCCAAGTCCAAAATCGGGCAGTATTTCTACGGGATTATCTCGCTGGGGTGGCGGGGGTCGGTGCGCCACTGGATGCGCTACGAGACGGCGTCCCTGCTGCTGGCCGGACTGGCCACGCCCCTGGTGCTCTCGGTGCACACGGTCATCAGCTTCGACTTCGCGGTGGCCATCCTGCCGGGGTGGCACACCACCATCTTCCCGCCCTACTTCGTGGCTGGCGCCATCTACTCGGGCTTCGCGATGGTGCTGACGCTGGCCATTCCGCTGCGCAAGTTCTATCACCTCGAAGCCCTGGTGACCGAGCGCCACATCGACAACATGGGCAAGGTGATGCTCGCCACGGGGTTCATCGTGGCCTACGGCTACGGCATGGAAGCCTTCATGGCCTGGTACTCGGCCAGTCACTGGGAAGCGTTCATGTTCTGGAACCGGGCCTTCGGTCCCATGGGCTGGTCGTACTGGACGCTGATCGTGTGCAACCTGGCCATCCCTCTGACCACGCTGTGGTCGCGCAAGCTCAGGACCAGTATCAGCTTCATGTTCTTCATCTCCATCGTGGTCAACATCGGGATGTGGTTCGAGCGCTTCGTGATCATCGTGACCAGTCTCTATCGCGACTACCTGCCCTCGTCGTGGGGCACGTATCGCGCCACCAAGTGGGACTACATGACCTACATCGGCACGCTGGGACTGTTTACCACCCTGTTCGTGCTGTTCGTGCGCTTCCTGCCCATGATCCCGATGAATGAAATCCGCATGCTGCTGCCGGCGGCCAAGATTACGCCCAAGAAGCCCAAGGAGGTAGGTAGATAATGCCGCCTCGTGAAGGAACTTACGGCTTATTAGCCGAATTCGACACGCCCAGCGACCTCGTCCGGGCGGCGCGGCAGGCCTACCAGGACGGCTGGCGGCGCATGGACTGCTACACGCCCTACCCGGTCGAAGAAGCGGCGGAGGCCATCGGCTTCCATCGCAACAGGGTGCCGCTGCTGACGCTGGTCGGCGGGCTGATGGGGCTCTGCGCCATGTTCTCGTTCGAAACCTGGGTCTCAGTGATCGCTTATCCGCTCAACATCGCGGGGCGGCCGCTCTACTCCTGGCCGGCGTTCATCGTGCCTGCCTACGAGTGGACCATCCTGTGGGCGGGGCTGTCGGCGGCCTTCGGCATGGTGGCGCTCAACCACATGCCAGCGCTCTACCATCCCCTGTTCAACGCACCCAACTTCCGCAACGGGGCCACAACGGACAAGTTCTTCCTGTGCCTGGAAGCGCTCGACCCCAAGTTCAACCTGTTGGAGTCGCGCAAATATCTCGAAACCCTGGAGCCGGTCTCGGTGGTGGAGGTGGAGTACTGATGCCGACCAGTGGACAGGGAACAGAGATCAGAGATCAGGGACTAGGGACTAGGGACCTGGGGACTAAAGCTCCGTGCCCCATCCTTGCGACTTCTTACTTTCGCAAGGGTGGGAGACCACAAAAGCTTGCCGCCCTCGCCGGCCTCTCGGCGCTGCTTGCTCATCGCCGGCTGCCGCCAGGACATGCAGGACCAGCCCAAGCTGATCCCGCAGCGGGGCTCGAACCTCTTCGCCGACCATCGCGGGGCGCGCCCCCAGGTGGTCAACACCGTGGCCCGTGGAGAGCTGAAGGAAGACTCCTACTTCTACACCGGGGTGACCCAGGCCGCCAATGGCTACCGCGAAGAGCACGACGAGTTGCCTTTCCCGGCCACCATCGACGTGCTCAAGCGCGGCCAGGAGCGGTTCAACATCTACTGCTCGCCCTGCCACTCGCGGGTGGGCAACGGCCTCGGCGAGATCGTGATGCGGGGCTACAAGCCGGCCGCCAACCTGCACGACCAGGTGCGCCTGGCGCAGCCCTTGTCCCACTACTTCTACGTGATGACCCACGGCTACGGGGCCATGCCCGACTACGCGGCGCAGCTCACCCCGGCGGACCGCTGGGCGGTGGCGGCCTACATCCGCGCCCTGCAGCTGAGCCAGGCGGCGAAGGAAACCGACGTGCCCGCGGGCGCGGAGGTGAAGAACCTCAAGGATGTCGCCGGGAGCGACAACCTCCCCGCCTCGTTCGCCGAGCCGTGGTCGCTGCCGGCCACAGCGGTGCAGCCCTATGCGCATGACTGGAAGCAGGGCTGGCCGGCCAATGCTCCGGCCAACCCGGCGGACCCCAACCAGATCGCCAAACCGGCCACAGCCAAACCGGCACCGGCGGCCGCACCCGCTCCGGCAGCGGCAAACAGGATTAAGGATGGCTCACGCATCGCACGCTCGCACCCTTCCCGCCGACCTCGGCGCCCCGCCGGTGGTTGATCGGTGGCGCACCCGCGCGCTGATGGCCGGGGTCGTCTTCTCGGTCCTGGCCGCGCTTCTGGCTTTTCTCGACCATTCGATCGATCATGTGCTCCGCGCCTGGGTCCTGGGCCTGGTGCTCACCTTCGGCTGGTCGGTGGGCGGCCTGGCTCTGCTGATGGTCCAGTACTGCTCGGGCGGCAAGTGGGGCCTCCTGCTGCGCCGGCCGCTCGAAGCCATGACCCGCACCCTGCCCCTGGTCTTCGTCTACTGGATCGTCGTGGCCCTCGGCCAGGGCCGCCTCTACATGTGGGCCAACCACGCGCTGGTCGACGACGGCGTGAGCAAGGGCCTCATCACTCCGGATCAGCTGGAAGCGATCAACCATGCCATCGCCTTCAAGCACCCCATGCTCAACCCCACCATGTTCTGGGTGGCGGGCATTGTCTGCTTTGCCATCTGGGGCTTCTACACCTGGCGGCTCAACTCCATGGCCATCAGGCGCGAGGCCGACTCACCCGCGAATACACCCTGGTGGATCAAGAAGTTCGAGAACATCTCCGGCCCAGGCATCGTGGTCTACTCGCTCACCATGACCGCCGCGGTCATTTACTGGGTTATGTCCATGGACGTGACCTGGTTCTCCTCGGTCTACGGCCTCTTGTTCCTGGTCGGACAGGGCTATTCGGTCCTGGCACTTTCGATCATCGTCGCCATCAGCCTTTCGCGCTACGAGCCCTTCGGCACCATTCTCCGCCAGACCGAGCAGCACGACCTCGGCAAGATGACCTTCGCGTTCGTGATGCTCAACATCTACCTCGCCTTCGGCCAGTTCCTCATCATCTGGTCCGGCAACCTGCCCGAGGAAATCAACTGGTATCTGGATCGCATTCGGGGCCACTGGGGCATCATTATCACCCTCGACTTTATCTTCCACTGGGTGATCCCCTTCTCGCTGCTCCTGTCGCGCGACATCAAGCGCAACAAGAAACGCCTCGTCCGCGTCTGCCAGTGGATGATCTTTGCGAAGGCCTTTGACCTCTTCTGGCTCATCGAGCCCAACTTCAAGGACGCGGCCAGAAACCTCCACTTCTCCTTCGGCATCCTTGAGTACATCGCCGTCCCCGCCGCCCTCGTCTCCTTCTGGATCGCTTATTTCTGCATCCAGCTCAAATCCCGTCCCCTCGTTCAAACCAACGACCCCCACCTGACCGAAATCCTGGAGCCCGAACATGCCACAGCATGATGACGAACAACTCGGTTCGCACGGCCCCCAGCCTGAAGAGATCGACACGACGGCGGGATACGAACTCTCCGATGTTCGTGTCACCGGCATCGTGGTGTTCCTGACCGCGCTGGCCATCTTCGTGGCGGTGACGGGCATCCTCTGTTATGGCATCGGCAAAGTCATCAATGCCCAAATGAAGAAGGAAGATGGGCCCAACAGCAAGTGGACCAAGACCGCTGAAGTGCGGGAGCTTGGCAACATGCCGTCCAGCCCCGAGTTGCAGAACAAGATGGCGGAACTGACGCAGCAATTTCCTTCGCCCCGCGTGCAGACCGACGACGGCAACCAGGATGTCGCGGATCTGCATGCACGGGAGGATTTGCTGCTGGAGAATTACACGCGCGTGGACGGCAAGCCCGGTCAAGTGCGCATCCCGATTGAGCGCGCCATGGAACTGGTCGCCCAGCACGGCTTGCCGGTCGCCCCTGCAGTGCAGAAGGGGACCCTTATGACCGGCGACAAGGAGCCCGCGGTTGCCGAGCCGCTCACCAACGGCTTTGCGCGGACAGCCTACGAACTGGATGTGGAAGCATCGCGCGCGGCTGAGGCAAAGAGGCCGCAGTAAAGAAAACGGGTTCATGTAGGTAGGGCACGACTTTAGTCGTGCCGCATCTGCAAGCAACAAAGCAAGGCAAAGAAGTGCAGCGATGATGCAGTCTTCAAACACAATCCGGAGAACGGTTCGGCTGGCGGCGCTATCGGCGCTGGCCATTAGTGCATGGACGCCCCTTGTGGCGCAGGTTTCCAGTTACGGTGATAAGGAAACGGGGCAGACAAACGCCAAGTCGCAACTCCTGGACAAAGTGGGCATTGCGCAGCACCTCAATCAGCAACTGCCACTGAACCTGACATTCACCGACGACGCCGGCAAGCAGGTGCAACTCGGCGACTACTTCGGCAAGCGGCCCGCCATTCTCGCCCTGGTCTACTACCAATGCCCGATGCTGTGTTCGGAAGAGTTGAACGGGCTGACCGGCGCTCTGCAGATGGTGAGTTTTCGCCCGGGCAAGGATTTTGACATCATCATAGCCAGTATCGATCCCAGCGAGGGGACCGATCTGGCCGCGGCCAAAAAGCGCACCTATGTGAAGCGCTATGGGCATCCCGAGACGGCCGACGGCTGGCACTTCCTCACCGGCACGCAGGCAAACATCGACGCTCTCACCAAGGCCGTCGGCTTCGGCTACGTCAAGATTCCGGGCCCCGACGGGAAGCTCACCCAGTTTGCCCATGCGAGTTCGATCCAGATCGTGACCCCGCAAGGCAAGCTGGCGCAGTACTACATGGGGGTTGAATATTCGCCCAAGGATTTGCGGCTGGGATTGGTGGAGGCTTCGGCCAATCGCATCGGGTCGCCGGTCGATAACATTCTGACCTACTGCTACCACTACGATCCAGGCACGAATAAACATTCGCTCATCGTGGCGCGGGTGGTGCAGCTGGGCGGACTGGTCACGATGTTCTCGCTGGGAGGATTCATGTGGGTGATGTTCCGCCGTGACATTCGCGGCGACCACAAACAAGAAAAGGAAACGCTGGCCTCAGGAACAAAGGTGAACGGATAACGGAATGACCCACATCAGTGAAGTACTCTGGCAATTTCTCGTCAAATGGTTGACGAACTTCCAGCTATATCCGCCGGAGGCGTCGAAGATTGCGCCCCAGATGGACGCGCTGTACTTCTTCATGGTGCTGGTGAGCCTGATCGGCATGACGATTGTGGTTTTGCTGGTCACCAGTTTCTCCGTTCTCTACAGCCGGAAGCGCCATCCTGTCGCGGTGCAGATCGAAGGTTCCACGCTGCTCGAAGCCACGTGGACCATCATTCCCCTGGGCCTGTTTCTGATCATGTTCGTGTGGGGTTCGATCATCTACTTCCGCGTGTATACCCCGCCTGCCAATGCCATGAACATCTACGTGGTCGGCAAGCAGTGGATGTGGAAAGCGGAACATCCGGGCGGGCAGCACGAGATCAACTCGCTGCACATTCCCACCGGCCGCGCCATTCAGTTGACGCTGATCTCGCAGGACGTGTTTCACAGCTTCTCGATTCCTGCGTTCCGGGTGAAGCGCGAGGCCATTCCCGGACGCTATACATCGGTATGGTTCGAACCGACCAAGCCCGGAACGTACCACCTGTTTTGCACCCAGTATTGCGGCACCAACCATTCGGCGATGATTGGCGACATCGTGGTCTTGACTCCGGAGGGCTACAAGAAGTGGCTGGAGGACTCGACCAGCGGCATGTCGCTGGCGCAGAACGGCGAGCGCTTGTTTGCCACTTTGAGTTGCAACGCCTGCCACAATGGGCGACCGGACTCCCGAGGGCCCAGCCTGGCGAATGTGTTCGGATCGAGGCTCACGCTGGCCAACGGATCGACGACCACCGCCGACGAAGCGTACCTGCGCGAAGCCATCCTGAATCCTTCCGACCATGTAACCCAGGGCTATGCGCCGATCATGCCCACCTACCAGGGACAGGTCAGTGAAGACGGAGTGATCGCGCTGGTGGAATACATCAAGAACCTGCATTCCAATGACCGCGTCGAACAGACGCTGAACACGACAAGTTTGCTGCCCGAGGGTGAAGGCAAGGCGGCAAGCGTAGCGCAACGGCCCGCGGGAGCCAATCCCCAAGGGCGAATTGCCGCACCACAGGGGACGGTGAAGCAATGAGTACCGATACCATCATCAGTCTTCCCGACCAGTCAACGGCCCGGGTGCCGAAGGTCAATTTCTGGACCAAGGAAAATGGTGTTCTGAGCTGGCTGCTGACGGGCGACCACAAGCGGATCGCGATGCTGTACCTGATCTCGATCACCGTCTTCTTCTTCATCGGCGGCGCCCTGGCGGGCCTCATCCGCCTGGAACTCCTTACGCCGCAGTCCGACCTGATGGCCACCGACACCTATAACAAGGTGTTCACCATGCACGGCGTCATCATGGTGTTCCTGTTCCTGGTGCCGTCGGTGCCGGCCACGCTGGGCAATTTCCTCATTCCCATCATGATCGGCGCCAAGGATCTGGCCCTGCCCAAGATCAACCTGCTCAGCTGGTACTTGTACGTTGCCGGCGGCATCACGGTGCTCTACACCATGATCAGCGGCGGCGTCGACACGGGCTGGACCTTCACCACGCCGCTCTCGACTCACTACCTCAACACCAATGTGCTGAGCACCGGCATCGCCGTCTTCATCGCGGGATTCAGCTCCATCTTCACCGGCCTGAACTTCATCGTGACCATCCACAAGATGCGCGCTCCGGGCATGACCTGGTTCCGGCTGCCGCTGTTTGTGTGGGCGCATTATGCGGCCAGCATTCTCATGGTGCTGGGCACGCCGGTGCTGGCGATCGCCATTGTGCTGGTCGCGCTGGAGCGCACCATCGGCATCGGCGTTTTCGATCCCGCCAAGGGCGGCGATCCGATCCTCTTCCAGCACTTGTTCTGGTTCTATTCGCACCCCGCCGTCTACATCATGATTCTGCCCGGCATGGGCGTGATCTCCGAGGTCATCTCCACCTTCAGCCGCAAGCGCGTCTTCGGCTACACGGCGGTGGCGTTCTCCTCGGTGGCGATCGCGGTCTTCGGATTCTTTGTCTGGGAGCACCACATGTTCATCATGGGTGTCTCCACTTACTCGACGCTGGTCTTCTCGCTGCTGACCATGCTCGTGGCGGTGCCCTCGGCCATCAAGATCTTCAACTGGACATTCACCCTCTACAAAGGCTCCATCACGTTTGAAACTCCGATGCTCTACGCCTTCGGATTCATGGGGCTGTTCACCATCGGCGGTCTGACCGGCGTCTTCCTGGGCACGACCGGCACTGACATCCACCTGACCGAGACCTACTTCATCGTGGCCCACTTCCATTTCGTGATGGTAGGCGGCATGCTGATGGCCTTCCTGTCGGGAATCCACTTCTGGTGGCCCAAGATCACGGGGCGGATGTATCCGGAGAAGATCTCGCAGCTGGCCGCGCTGGTCACCTTTATCGGGTTCAACTTCACCTTCTTCCCGCAGTTCATCCTGGGCACGCTGGGCATGCCGCGGCGCTATGCGGCCTACCCGCCGGAATTCCAGATCCTCAACGTGTTCTCCACTGCCGGAGCGACCATTCTCGGCGTTGGCTATGTGCTGCCCCTGCTGTACCTGGCCTGGAGCCTGAAGTACGGCGAAATCGCCGGCAACAATCCATGGCAGGCCACGGGCCTTGAGTGGCAGATCCAGTCTCCGCCGCTCACCGAGAACTTTGTCGAGATACCTGTCATGGACCACGATGCCTACGACTACGAATGGCTGGAGCGCCAGAAAGAAAAAGAGGTGACCACCAGTGTCGGATAGCACCGCGATTGCGAACGGCACTCCCCCGGCGGCGCATGAGCATGCGCATCCGCCCTACCAGCGCCATCATTTCGAGTCCATGGGCCAGCAGGTCGATGCCACCAGCTTTGCCATGTGGCTCTTCCTGCTCACCGAAATCATGTTCTTCGGCGGCCTGTTCACGGCCTACCTGATTTACCGCAACTGGTACTATCCGGCGTTCGTGGCGGGCTCACACCAGTTGAACATCATGTGGGGAACGCTCAACACCGCCGTGCTGATCTCCTCCAGCTTCACCATGGCCATGGGCGTCTGGTGCGCGGAGACGCGGCGCAAGGGCGGCCTGGTGCTTTGCCTGATTCTGACGTTCATTCTCGGCCTCGGGTTCCTTGGCATCAAGACCATCGAGTACTCCGAGAAAATCGAGAAGCATCACGTTCCCGGTTTCCACTACAGCGTCCAGTCGTTTGTCGATCCGCAAGCGGATCCCGAGATCTACAAGGATTATCACGACAAGCCGCTACGCCTGGACATGGCGCGGCATACCGAAGTCTATTTCTCGCTTTACTTCGCCATGACCGGCATGCACGCGCTGCACATGATTATCGGCATTGCGATTCTCGGGTTCATGATTTTCCGGGCGCAGGCAGGCGCCTACACCACGGGGCACATCACGTTTGTTGAGAACTTCGGCCTGTACTGGCACTTCGTCGACATTGTCTGGATCTTCCTGTTCCCGCTGCTCTACCTGATCAGCAGGCACGGATAAAGGAAACGCATATGAGCGCACACGACGAGCACGAGCACCTCTCGAAGCACGATCAGAACCTGCACGACTTTCACGACAACCTCGACCACATCGTGAGCCCGAGGATCTACATCATCGTGGGCGCGACGCTGCTGGTCTTTACCGGGATTACGGTGCTGGCTTCGTTCTTCGACATGGGTCCCTGGAATCCCGTCGTGGCTCTCTTCATCGCAGTGGTGAAGGCCACCATCGTGGTGCTGTTCTTCATGCACGTGAAGTACAGTTCCAAGCTGACCAAGCTCACCGTCGGCGCGGGGCTGTTCACATTCATGGCGCTGGTCGGGATGACGCTGGCCGACTATTTCACCCGCGCATGGGGACGCTGGTAAAGAACAGCTTCTAGCTCCTAGCTCTGACGACGAGGGCCGCTTCCGAAGCGGCCCTCTTTGCTGTGCGCTACGTACCGGCTTTGGTCGCCAGCGCTTCAACGACGGCGATGTTCTGAAGTAAATCCGCCGGGAATCCGTGGCGGCTTTGCAGCCAGGCCGGGTCGTTCCATGACAGCGAAACGCGCCCGGCGGCATCTTCCGCTACCAGGATCTTGAGGGGCAGGTCGATCGCGATGCTCGGGGCGGCCACCATGAGCGGCGTGCCGGCGGCCGGATTGCCAAAGATCAGCAGCTTGGTCGGCGGCATTTTCATCCCCGCCTTTTCCGCCTCGCCGCTGTGATCGACCAGGGCAAACAGCGTAACGCCCTTGGCCTCCAGGATCGTCTTTCAGGCGCCCCACCGTTTCATCCACGGAATGAGCACTGGGCAAAGACTTGATACCGCTACCGGCAGATTGCGTCATAGGGTCCTTTCGCATTCGAACATGGGATGAAGGAGCATCAAGACTCGACGATCAAAATCAACGCCGCCTGAGCGTCCGCCTGCCTTTGACAGGGCAAAAACCATTCGCTTTCGTTGCTATCCCGCGCGAACAGATTCAGACCGCACAGTCGAAGCCCTTCATCGCGGTCCAATAATAGAAGTTGAGATGAATCGAAGGAAATTGCGAGGCTCGCCCGTCTGCAGACTCCAGAAGCAATCGCCCATCTAGCCGATCAGCCCCGCGTGCTGGTCCGCCGCGCCGGCCCTCCCCGCGACGGCGGCCGATGCGTCGTCTACTGGATGCAGCGGGCGATGCGCATCGGCGACAATCCGGCGCTCGATGTCGCAATCGACGCCGGAAATCTGCTCGGGCTGCCGGTGGTGGTGTTCTTCTCCGTCATTCCCAATTATCCCAATGCCAACCTGCGCCACTACCATTTCCTGCAGCAGGGCCTGCGCGATGTGGCCGAAGATGCCGCCGGGCGCGGGGTAGGCTTCGTTCTGCGCCGGCACCCCGACAATTCGCTCGAAGCCTTTCTCGAAGAAGTCCAGGCGGCGCTGCTGATCGGCGACGAGAACCCCTGCCGCGAGCCGGAGCGCTGGCGCAAAGTGCTCGCCCGGCGCCTCAAACTGCCTTACTGGACGGTCGATGCCGATGTTGTGGTTCCCTCGCGCGTCTTCGGCCGCGACTATTTTCTGCTCCACCACTTTCGCCCCCACCTTCAGCGGGAACTCCCCAACTTCCTTACTCCCCACCAAAACCTACGCCCGCAGCAGGAGTGGAAGCCGCGCCGATCTCTTGCGAGCTTTCCGCTTGCGGAGGACATCACGGCGGGATTCGACAAGCTCGACCGCAGCGTGCGCCCGGTCGACACCTTCACCGGCGGCGCGCATGCCGCGCTCCAGCGGATGCGCGAATTTGTTCACGACGGCCTGGCGCGCTACGAAGTCGAGCGCAATCACCCCGAGCTGAAGGGAACCAGCCGGCTGTCTCCCTACCTGCATTTCGGCAATATCAGCCCCATCACCATCGCGCTGGCGGCAGACGATGCGGTCAAGCAGGGAAGAGCGCCCGCAAGCGCGCGCGACCGCTATCTCGACCAGGTGATCGGGTGGCGCGAACTGTCGGCTCTGTTTGTCCGCTACAACGAGAATTACGACAACTGGGAAAGCGCCGAGCCCTGGGCCCGGAAATCGCTGCTCGAACATGCGCGTGACCCTCGCCCGCAGCGCTATACCTTCGAACAGCTCGAGGGCGCTGAAACCCACGACGAGTTATGGAATGCCGCCCAGCGCGAAATGGTCGCGACCGGCTGGATGCACAACTACATGCGCATGTACTGGGCCAAGATGATTCTCGCATGGGCTCCAGATCCCGCCACCGCGTTCGACTGGGCCGTGATCCTGAACGACAAATATGAACTCGACGGCCGCGACCCCAACGGCTATGCGGGCATCGCCTGGGCCATCGTGGGAAAACACGACCGGCCCTGGTTCGACCGGCCTGTCTTTGGCGTGGTGCGCAGCATGACCGCGTCGTCCACGGCAAAGAAATTCGATAACGAGGAATACAAGCGCCAGAACCGCGATCGCTGACAAACCCGTTTCTCTGCAGAGCCGGGAGGCCGGCCCGATGCCGTGGATGGAACGCTGTTGGCCGCCGGGTTCTTGGATGTTGTATTCTGCTTAAACCCACGATGCCTGGCGGTTTCGAATCGGGACTCTCGCCGATCCGGACCAGATCGAAACAAATTCGACTGTCTCCGAACGGCGGCGACGAATAAGCACTGGCTTCTTTTACAGAAAATTACCAGAATAGACACTGCAAAACCGATTACGTTTGGTCTTGGACGATCGTCCAGCTTGGTGCTTTGGCTGAACCATAGAAACAGCGTCCAGCGTGGATGCTCTCGCAGGTTGCCGCTCCTTTCACCCAGCGATTAAGGCCTGTCGCCTGGGACTCAGACCTTGGTAGTCGTATCGACTCGAAGTCAATGGCTTCGGGATTCGCGATCTTTGTTTTGTTGGTTGCCGAGGTCTTA
This sequence comes from uncultured Acidobacteriota bacterium, assembly GCA_963812485.1. Taxonomy (GTDB): domain Bacteria; phylum Acidobacteriota; class Terriglobia; order Terriglobales; family Acidobacteriaceae; genus Telmatobacter. The sequence goes on along the minus strand of CAWEVD010000019.1, from coordinate 338,710 downwards.
CCGAGAAAGGAACGGTCATGGCCGGTCGATTACTTTCGCCATTTAAGGGCTTATTTTCTCTTCCTGAACGCCGACGTGTTCCCGTCGTGATTGAAATGAACCAACATCGCCCCGCGACGCTTACATCCCGGACCGAAATGGATAAGGCATCCCGGGCCAGCGCTGCCGGATTGGGATGTATTCGAGGCACGAGTTTCGCGTTTCTGTTCGAAGCGGGTGCGGCACTTCTCATCTATGGAATGTTCCAGCTCTGGCACGTGTTCCGATAAACCAGGAGCGCACGACGCAGCCGCTGCGGAGTCATTAACCACGGCCACAGACACTTACGCAGACACTTGCAGCGTGATTCCGTCTCTGTTCGCCCTGGGAGGATTGGGTTTCTCCCAGGAGCGAATCATTGCGCCTGGGAGAAATATCCATGGGGAAGGGTTGAGGGAAAATCTGGTCGGGTGCCCCACCGGCGACCTGCCGGTCGTCTCAGCCGGCCGACCGCGTGGTGCTGGATACCTGCTTCCGCGCGTTAGACGTGCCCTGTGCAGTTGGGATGCCCGCACGAGCACATAATTTCCGTCTTGTTTGCGATGCCTTCGCAGTGAGCGCTGCAATACTTTGACTTGTCCGTGGGAACGCAGTTGCACGCCGCATTGGCGCATTTTTTGGAGTTAGCCATGGTCCTCCTCTGCCGCTCCACCGGCAGGCGGTCTAGCGGCTCACGAATACGATGCGGGATTTAGGCGGAAGGGTAGTTCCGGAAATTGACCCGGTCGCGAGATCCCGGCGAGAGCCGGAAGCTTCAGTCGAGTCCCGGGTACCGAAACCCGTCCTGAAGCTGGCACCAGGCGTGCAGAAATTCAAGTTGAGGCTTACTTCCCCATCGGCTTGCGCGCAAAGTAATAGAGCGAGTACGCCAGCAGAAGAAATGCCACCACCGACACCCCCGTATGGTCGAGGAAGGTGTGGGGGAAGTTGAGGATATCGCCTTTGCCGACCGTCGTTTCGTAGCCTTTGAGCGCCACGCCCAGCAGGCCCACGATGCCCGCCCGCGGCGATCAGTCCCGACGCATACAACGACCCCGGAGAGATTTCGCTCTCCGTCTCCCCCCCATCACCCCCGGCGCGTTTCATCGCGCTGTCCACCAGCCACCGCACCACGCCGCCACAGAAGATGGCCAGCGTGGTGCCGATGGAGAGATACGCCCCCACGGCAAACGACAGCGACCGGATGCCGAGCAACTCCACCGCGATCACCAGGAAGACGCCCATCATCACCAGTCCCCAGGGCAGCTTGCGGCTGAGGATGCCGTTGATGACGGTGGCCATGAGGCGCGCCTGCGGAGCGGCCGCTTTCTCGCTGCCGATGCCCTGGATCCACTGCACCTCGATGCGCCCCGTGGCCGGCGAGTAGAGATATTTGCCGTCGGCCAGTTCAGCCGATCCCACCGCGTTAAGAATCACGTATTCGCCCTTGTGGTGCACGGTGATCACTTTGTCAGCGCCGATGACGGGGAACTGGTCCGGCAGCCGTTTTGTGTCGTTCTGAATCGCGACTCCGGGGTGAGGAGCATTCACATTCCAGGCCCGCGGCGCTTCGTCGAAGTGCTGCAGCCCGGTATTCATCAGGTTCAGCGTAAATCCGATCGCGACTGTCGAAACGACTACACCGATCATGAGCGCCACCTGCTGTTTCCAGGGAGTGGATCCGACCAGGTAGCCGGTCTTGAGGTCCTGCGAAGTATCGCCGGAGTTCGAAGCGGCGATGCAGACCACGCCGCCGATGGTGATGGCGAGAGCGCCAAAGGCCGGGGCCGTCCAGCCCTGCACCAGGAAAATGGCGGCGGTGGCCATCAGCGTGGCAATGGTCATGCCGGAGACGGGGCTGGCCGAGCTGCCGATGAGGCCGACAATGCGCGAACTGACCGTGACAAAAAGGAATCCGAAGACCACGACGAGGAGCGAAGCGGCGAGGTTGGCCACCCATCCCACATAGGCTCCGGGGACTGGCTTGAACTGCAGGAACAGGAACATCAGCACCACCAGGGCGAGGGAGCCGAGTACCACCACGCTCATGGAGAGGTCGTCTTCGGTCCGGATCGGCTTCTTCTGTCCGGCGGCGCCGGGGCGCATGTTGCGGAAACCGGCGGTGAGCGCGTTGACGATGGTGGGAACAGTCTTGAGCAGCGTGATGAGGCCCGCCGCAGCGACGGCGCCGGCGCCCATGGGCCGGATGTAGGTGGACCAGAGCTGGCTGGGGCCCATCTGGGCGATGGGAATGGTGCCGGGGTAGACGGGATCGGGCAGCGCCTTGCCGAAGAAGTAGATCAACGGCATCAGGACCAGCCAGGAGAAAACGCCTCCGGCGAAGATAATGCCGGCAACGCGCGGGCCGATGATGTAGCCGACGCCGAGATATTCCGGCGTCGCATCGGCCTTGATCGAAGCGCCCTTCATGATGTGGGCGGGTCCGAAGTCGGGCTGGAATTCGGGTGTCCCCGGCCATGCCTTGAAGATGTTGTCGTTCTGGAAGAGGGTGTAGAGCGACCCGAGGCCGAGCCCGAGGAAGACCCGGCTGGCCAGCGATCCGCCGCGCTCGCCCGCCATCAGCACGTCGGCGCAGGCCGTGCCTTCGGGATAGGTGAGCACGCCGTGCTCCTCGACGATGAGCTGGCGGCGCAGGGGAATCATGAACAGCACGCCCAGCCAGCCGCCGATGAGCGCGAGCAGAAAGATGCGCGAGTATTCGAGATCGAAGCCGAGGAAGATGAGGGCAGGTAAGGTGAATATCACCCCGGAAGCAATCGATTGGCCGGCATTGCCGGTGGTCTGGACGATGTTGTTTTCGAGAATGGAGGCGCGGCCGAGCACGCGCAGAATGCTGATGGAGAGAACCGAAATGGGGATCGATGCGGCCACCGTGAGGCCGGCTTTCAGGCCGACGTAGACCGTGACGCCGCCAAAGATGATGCCGAAGAGCGAGCCAAGCAGGATGGCGCGAAATGTGAACTCGGGGAGTTCGACATCGGGCGAGACGAAGGGCTTGAACGCAGTCTGATGGGTTACAACCTGCTGAGTTTCGGGCACGCTGCCTCCGGCTTGCAAAGAGTTTCCAGGAATTTCCCTGAAGGGGGAGTGTAGCAGCGACAACGCCCTCTGCACAGTGGCCAGGTCGGGACCTGCTTGATGATCCAGGCCGAAGTGCGCGATGGTGACGGAAGGCCTCGCGGCCCATAGCGATCGGGGACGAAACGCGCAAAACCGGGACGAATGGTGTTCCGGGCGTGGTAACCAGCATTACGGTAGTCCTTTTGATTTGCTGTTTCCCGTAGACAGGCGGGCAGGTTTTGCCCCAGAATTCAACCACGCTCAAGGGCTAATACGGCCCCAGGCACGCAAGCCTCCTCACAGCCCAATCCAAAGGAGAAGTCGTGATACGCAACTCAAAGAAGGCTGTATTTGCAGCCGCCGTCGCGGTTTTGTCGGGGATGACAACCGCCGCCCTTGCACAATCCGTAATGACGCACCATGTTCGGGAAACGGTTCGAACAGGTCAAGCGGCGCCTGTCGGCCGGCTATCCCAAAGCCAGGTTCTGCAACTGGATATCGTGCTTCCGTTGCGCGATCCAGCGGGCCTGAAGAGTTTTCTAAGCGATGTGTATAACCCCAAGAGTCCCAACTTCCGCCAATTCGTCACCCCCGCGGAATTTACGGCACGCTTCGGACCGACTCAGGAGCAGTACGACGAGGTCCTCAGCTTTGCCAGGACCTACGGGCTTGAGGTCGTGGGCGGCTCCCGCGACGGCATGGAAGTCCAGGTCAAGGGCACCGTGGGCGCAATCGAGACCGCTTTCCACGTAAGCATGAATACCTATCAGCACCCCACGGAAAACCGAATTTTCTTCGGTGCGGACCGGGAGCCGACACCAAACCTCACTTTCAGCCTTTGGCATGTGTCGGGGCTCGACAACTTCTCGATCCCCAAGCCCCGGCTCGTGAATAAGAACGACTTTGCCGCCGCCCACGGCAAGTATCCCGAACAGGTGGTGAGTCATGCCACAACCGGCTCCGGGCCTTCGGCCTCCTTCCTGGGCAGCGACATGCGTGCCGCCTACGCCACCGGAACCACCCTCACCGGCGCGGGGCAGAACCTGGGCTTGCTCGAGTATTACGGGACAGACCTTGCCGACTTGAACACCTACTACGCGAACGTCCATCAGACCAACACGGTTCCCATCACGCTGCTCTCGACCGACGGAACCAGCACCAGCTGCGTGTACTCCCGGGCCGGCGGCTATTGCGATGACACCGAGCAAACGCTGGACATGACCCAGGCGCTGGGCATGGCCCCGGGGCTGGCGAGCCTGGTGATGTACGTCGGTTCAACTGATACGGCCATCATCAGCGCGATGACCACGCACAGCCCGCTTCCAACCGACCATCGGCTGCTCGTGGGGATGGACGCCCGCCGATCCCAGCACGCTCGATCCGTATTTCCAGAAGATGGCTGCGCAGGGGCAGAACTTCTTCGCGGCTTCCGGCGATAGCTCAACCTGGTCGAGACGCGTCGAGGCTTGGCCGGCGGACGACGACTACGTGGTTTCGGTGGGCGGCACCGACCTGGTGACTTCGAGTGCGGCGGGTCCATGGAAGTCGGAGACCGCTTGGGTCGACAGCGGCGGTGGCATTTCGCCGGACAAGATCGCAATTCCCTCATGGCAAAAGCTCTCGGGCGTGATCAATTCGACCAACAAGGGATCGACGACTTTGCGCAACGGTCCGGACGTCTCTGCCAACGCAAATTTCACTTTCTACGTGTGCGCCGACCAGACCACCTGCACGGCCAACAGCTATGGGGGCACGAGTTTTGCGGCGCCGATGTGGGCGGGCTTCATTGCTCTCGTGAACCAGCAGCGCGTCGCCAACGGCAAGGCGGACATCGGCTTTATCAACCCGTATATCTATGCCGAGAACGTGACGTGCAACTTACGGCACTGACTTCCATGACATCACCAGCGGGAAGTCCGGGAGCTTATTCCGCAGTGACGGGATATGACCTTGTCACCGGGTGGGGCAGTCCCAAGCCGGCTCTCATCACCACGCTGGCCGCCCAGTAGACACTCCGTGCCCCATCCTTCCGCACTTCACCGCGGAAGGGTGGGAGAACACGGAATCGCATCGGCCCTTTGCCTGCGTCATGACCCCGCCGGGGCGTGCTTCCGGAACACCACCTTCAACTCCCGCCGCCAGTGTTCGCTCAAAGCGATCAGTTCCCATTCGATCTGTGGGGAGAGATAACGCAGCACCGGCTCATTGGCAGGATGAATCCGCAGAGCCGGAGCAGCGAGCAGCAGCCGCGGTGCTGCGGGAGAGACCTCCGCGCCGGCGAAGTAGCCTTGGCGCTCAAAGGCTGAAATGAGCCGGCCCCCGGCAGCCGCAGCTCGCCGGTCTTCATTCAACGCCCGTACGCGAATCCAGTAGTCCAGCGCCTGCATGGGCAGCTGCAGGTCTTCGTCGGCCTTCAATTCAACCACCGCGAGGCGGCCGTTGCGGTCGATCGTAAGCAGATCAAGCAGCCCGCGGTCGCCGCTCGAGAGAGCTGGAACCTGCGAATAGAGCAGGTCGCCGCGCAGGCCCGGCAGCAGTTCATCGATAGCGGCGCGAAGCCGCGACTCCAGCCACCGCTCCGGCTGCAGGCGGAACAGCGGGTCGGACGGCACTCCATCCGCATGGCGGCTCCGGAACAAACGCGCGAAAAGCTCCCGGCAAAGTCGCTTCATTCTCCTCCGTGAGCGGCGTTTCATTCAGCCCCGCGCCAAAAGTGACTTCGTCTTCGTGCGCAAACGACCGCGCGGCGAGTCCGTGGCGCACGCGCGCGAATTCCAGCCCGTGCAGCAGCAAGCCGACCTCGGTGGCGGAGCGGGGATGCACCTCAACGCGGTTGCGGGCTTCGGCCGGCACCAACTCCAGCAGCCGGTCCAGGCCGGCGCGGCAGCGCTCGATTGCGGCTTCCGAGGAGAACACATGGACCAGGCGTGACTCAAGATTCCCGGTGTCGCGAAAATCCACCGGCACAAGCTCCTCGCTTTTTTCGTCGAGCGTGAAGAGCTGAAAATTGGCGGCCGCATGATTCAGCCATGCCATGCGCTCCGCGGTGGTGCGCCAGGCGCCCGCGGGCACTACGACTTTGAGTCCCCCGAAGTGCCGGCGGCCATCCCCGTGCTGGCGGCAATAGTCCAGCCACAGTACGCCCAGGGTGAGAATGCCATCGACGGTGGCCGCGGATTCCGCCTCTCCCACCCCGATCACGGCGTCCGCGGCGGTCCCTTTCAGCAGCCGGCCGCGCACGTAGGCCGGGCCGAAGCTATGCTCCAGGTCCATGGCTGAACGCAGGCCGTCCACCTTGTAGCCGATAAAAGCCTGGGTGAGCGTTCGTTCCAGCAGCCGCTGATAATTGCGCCGAGTCGTATCGCGGGCGGTGGGCGTGCGGCGGTCGCTGGTGGGAACAAGCTCCAGAGCCTGCGGCCTGGGGGCGCCCATGCGCCGCGTCATCAGGCGAAGGCACTGCGCGCGCTCCTGCATGTCCACAACGGTGCGCATCAGGTTTCGCTCCTCGCTCCACAACTGCAGGACGCATCGACCGTGCGACTCGGTGACGGCGTAGCGGGCGCTGCGCATGTCAAACACCACGCGTCCGTCTTCGAGTACAGCCGCCGCGGGATGTTCGGCGAGATAGTCCTCGATAGAGCGGGCGAGCCGATCGGGAGCCATCGGTTCGGTTCCGCTGCCCGCACGTGCTCCGCCCATTTTCCCCGCCGGCATGCCCCCTACCACTTCATGCGGGTCCGCAGGCCGGTAATATGCGCGGTGTGGTGGCGCGAGTGCCAGGCATAGAGGGCGAGAGTAGTGGCCAGGTCCTCCGGGCCTCGTTCGGGATGGAGAAACTTCTTGGCGAAGTCCTTTTCCGAGAGCGACTCAAACAGGGCCACCCAGCGCCGATGCAAGGACTCGGTCAGCGCCAGCGAAACATCGACGGGCATGCGGTTGTCGGGCAGTCGAGCCCACGCTGCTTCGTCATACGGCTTGACGGTCGGCTCGTACTCGGTAAGCGCCAGCTTGCAGCGCACATAGGAGTTGAGGTGGCTGTCGGCGACGTGATGGACCACCTGGCGCACCGTCCAGCCTTCCTCGCGGTAGGGAGTGTCGAGCTGTTCGTCGTCGAGCCCGCTCACGGCCGCGCGCAGCTGTTCAGGCAATTCCCGCAGAGTCTCGATGTGGGTGGAGCGGTCGGAAGCCGAGTAGGAGGGAGAGGGCCGGAAGTGGCCCACTGGATAGCGAAGATCGTCCATATTCTGCCCTTAGCTGGTAGCTCTTAGCCTTTAGCTTATCGTAAGGCTCGTTGAAGAGCATTTCCTGCTGGCGCCGGGCTGCGGCAGGTTCCATGGACTTTGGATTTGTTGAAAAGGACCGAAGGGACACGTACGAGGTAGGAGCTTCGATTGGTCCGGCCCTTGTCAACGTGCAGGCATAGGGCCGAAACCAGCGCTATGCAGTCTTGTGGTGGTGGTTATGGTGATGGCCGTGATGGTGGTGCTTGGACGCGGCGAAGGCCGGGGCAGCAACCACCATTAAAAGCAAGGTGGCGAGCAGAAATTTCTTCATGCCTCGAATTTAGCACCGGTCTGGTTGCGAAGGCATACAACCTTCGTTGAAGAAACAGGCCCTGCGCATCAAGAGAGGAACGGGGGAAGCAGGGAACAGGGAGCAGGGAACAGTAGGTGCCCGGCCGCAGAACTCTTACGCTCTTTCGCCGCCTAAACCTCGTTTCCACCGCAAACGAATCCGGCGTAAACTGAAAAGTACGATGACCAACCCGGTTCCTGCCCCTCTTCCCAGCCATAAGCGCTATTTTTTTGAGAAATTCGGCATCACGGAGCGGCTGCTTGAGCGCTGCCTGGGTGAGGCCCTGTCGGCGGGCGGCGATTATGCCGACCTCTACTTTGAGTCCGTCACCGCCATCGGCCTGGGAGTCGATGAGCAGATCGTCAAGTCGGCCAGCCAGGGAACCAGCGCCGGATGTGGCATCCGCGTGCTTTCCGGCGAGCGCACCGGCTACGCCTACACCGACAACCTCAACCCCGACCGCCTCCTGCACGCCGCCCGCACCGCGGCCCTGATCGCGTCGGGACCAGCAAAGCAGCCGATCCAGGGCTTCACCGAGCCCAATGTCGCCGATCTTTACCCCGTGCCTCTGGGTGGATTCGACCTCGACCTCGCCGCGCGTCTGGAATTGATTCTGCGCGTCGATCGGGCTGCCCGCGCCTTCGATCCGCGCATCGTGCAGGTGCGCGCCGGTTACAGCGAAGAGTTGCGCCGGATCCTGATTGCCGGGTCCGACGGCTCGTTTGCCAGCGACACCCAGCCCTTGTGCCGGCTGAATGCCTTTGTCATCGCCAAAGACGGAGCCAACACCACCCGCGGCTCGGCGGGGGCCGGTGGGCGTTCTGGCCTGGCCCAATTCACTGGTCCAAAGAGTCCGGAAAATCTGGCGCGTGAAGCCGCGCGCGGAGCCATTCTGCAACTGGGGCCATTCCGGCTCCGGCGGGCGAAATGCAGGTGGTGCTGGGGCCGGGATGGCCCGGCGTCCTGCTCCATGAAGCGGTCGGCCACGGCCTGGAAGCGGATTTCAACCGCAAAGGCACCTCGGCCTTCACCGGCCTGATCGGGCAGTCCGTTGCCAGTTCCAAGGTGACGGTGGTCGATAACGGCACCATGGCCGGCCGTCGCGGCTCGCTGAACGTGGACGACGAAGGCTCGCCCACCCAGGAGACGGTGCTGATCGAGGGCGGCATCCTCAAGGGCTACCTGACCGACAAGCTTTCCGCGCGCCTGATGGGCACCGCCAACACGGGCTCCGGCCGCCGCGAAAGCTACCACTGCATTCCCATGCCGCGCATGACCAACACCTACATGCTGGCCGGCGACGACGAGCCCGAAGACATTTTGCGCTCGGTAAAGCGGGGACTGTACGCGGTCAACTTCGGCGGCGGCCAGGTGGACATCACCAACGGCAAGTTTGTTTTCTCGGCTTCCGAGGCCTACCTGATCGAGGACGGCAAGATTACCGCTCCGGTGCGCGACGCCACGCTGATCGGCAATGGCCCCGAGGCGCTGAAATATGTCTCCATGGTCGGCCACGACCTGAAGCTGGATGAGGGCATCGGCACCTGCGGCAAGGACGGGCAGAGCGTGCCCGTGGGCGTAGGCATGCCGACCATCAAGCTGGACCGGATGACGGTGGGCGGAACAGGGACGCTAGTTCGGTCACCGCGGCTCTGATAGTTTCAAGACATGCCCCAGGCAGTTACTCAACTCGATGCCATCCTTGATCTTGAATCCCTAGCGGCCGACGTCGTTGCCCTGGCCATGAAAGCCGGCGCCAGCGACGCCGAAGTCGTGGTGCGCGAGGGCGATGAATTCAGTGTCACCGTCCGCATGGGCGATGTGGAGACGCTGAAGGAATCAGGCTCGCGGGGACTGGGCCTGCGGGCGTTTCTGGGCAAACGCACCGGCTCGGCGTCGACCAGCGACCTGACGCCCGATGGAATTCGCCAGCTTGTCGACGGAGCGATGGCCCTGGCCAAAATCACCGAGGAAGACTCATTTATGGGTCTCCCGGAGCCGGAAGAGTTCGGCTCCGCGCCCGGCGATCTGCACCTCTACTTCGAGGATGTGTACTCGCTTGCCCGGGCCGGAACGGATTGCATGGGCGAAGCGGGCCGAGGCGGCAGCGCTGGAGGCAGACCCGCGCATCACCAACTCCAATGGCGGCAGCTTTGACGCTACGACAGGCCGCAAGGTGCTGGCCAACTCCCGCGGATTCCTGGGAGGCTATCGCACCAGCTATGCCGGAGTCTCGGCCGCACCGCTGGCGGTTGACGTGAACGGCCAGATGCAGCGCGACAGCTGGTGGTCCGGGGCGCGGCGCATCGGCGACCTGGAATCCCCCGAAGCCATTGGAAAAGAGGCGGCCCGACGCACCATACGCAGGTTGGGCGCTAGGCGCATGCCCACGCAGCAGGTGCCGGTGGTGTTCGCGCCGGAGGTGGCGCGTTCGCTGATCGGTTCAGTGTTTGAAGCGGCGTCGGGCGACTCGATCTGGCGGCATGCTTCGTTTCTCGCCGGCAAACTGGGCGAGCCGATCGCCGCCTCGGCGCTGACGATAGTCGACGACAACTTCATGCTCCTCCCCACCGGCGTGGGCGGATTCGGTTCTTCACCGTTCGATGGCGAGGGTCTGCCCTCCCGGCGCACCGTGGTGGTCGAGCAGGGCGTTCTGCGCAATTACCTGCTGAACACCTACACGGCGCGCAAGCTGGGCATGAAGTCCACGCATAACGCATCGCGCGGACTGGCCGGGGCGCCAGGCATCGGCTGCGGCAACCTGTATCTCGAACCGGGCCCGCTCTCGCCCGAAGAAATCATCAGTGCCATTCCGGCCGGTCTCTATGTCACCAGCCTGATGGGCTTCGGCGTGAACCTGGTTACCGGCGACTACTCGCGCGGCGCAACCGGTCTCTGGATCGAAAACGGGCAACTGACCCATGCGGTGGAGGAGATCACCATCGCGGGAAACCTGGCCGATATGTTGCGCAACGTTACGGCGATCGGGAACGACCTGGTGTTCCGTGGCTCGGTAGCCTCGCCCACGCTGCGCATCGACGGCATGACCCTGGCGGGCGCCTGAATCGAGAGAGACTGAATCAAGGAGTCTGATTCGGAGGTGGCCATAGCGACCGCGTTCCAGTCCATTCCCTTCGATCCAGCGGATGCCAAGGCCGCGCTGGCCCAACTTCCGCCGCGCGCCGCGGTTTTCACGCTGTACGGAGCCGAGGCGCACGCCGAGCCCTACATCGGCCGCACCCCCAACCTGCGCGGCCGCCTGGAGCGGCTGCTGCAGCCTTCGCCGAAGCATCCGCGCCGCCTGCAACTCGCGGGACTGGTGCGGCGGATCGAATGGAAGCTGACCGGCTCGGACTTCGAATCGTTGCTCCTGCAGTTTGATCTCCTCCAAAAAATCTACGGCCCGAAGGGCCTGGAGCGCATGCACCTGGGCGCGCCGTCGTTTGTTCGCTACCTGGGCGGCAATCCTTACCCGCGCATCATCGTGACCAACCGGCCCAGCCAGCGCGAAGCCGACTGGGCGTACGGGCCGTTTGCCTCGCGGGCCGCGGCGGAGCGCTTTGCAGAGGAAGCGTTGAAGCTGTTCCTGCTGCGCCGCTGCACCGACGATCTCAACCCCGATCCCAGCTTTCCGGGTTGCGTCTACTCAGAAATGAAGATGTGCCTGGCCCCCTGTTACAAGGGGTGCAGCGACGAGCGCTATGCCGAAGAGTCCACGGCCGTCGAGCGATTTCTGGCCACGCGCGGCGAAAGCAAGCTTGTGACGCTGCGCACCGAACGCGACGAGGCCTCGGCAAATCTTGAATTTGAATCTGCCGCGGCGCTTCATGCCCAGGTCCAGAAAGTGGAAGCAGTGCGCGCGCTGGCTCCGGAACTGGTGCGCCCGCTCAGCCAGCTGCGAGCGGTGATCCTGCAGGCTTCCCCGGAACCGGACGAGGTGGCTGTCTTCCTGTTCGAGAATGGCCGTTTGCGCGGGCCGGCGGCATTTTCGACTCTTGGGATGCGCATCCAGAATGAGCAGTCGGGATCGAGTTCGCTGTTCGCCCAGCCCCTGGCGGTCGAGGCGATCCCGGAGGAAACATCCGAGAACGGTTCCGCAGCCGCCGCGCCCGAAGCATCGCCCGGCGCCCTTGCGACCGCAGGCCAGCGCAAAGCGGCCCGCACCATGCTCGAAGTCGCGCATGGAAGCCGTCCTGGCCGAGCTCTCGACCCCGACAGATTCACCCTCGTCCACCATTCGCCAGGGCCACTTGGCGCTTCTGAAGCGCTGGTACTACCGGCCTGAGGCCAAGCGAAGCGGCGAGATCTTCTTTCCCGACAGTGAAGGGAGTTGGCCCATCAAGGCGCTGCTGCGCGGGATAGGAAGGGTGGCAGCAAGATCCATGACCACCGCTCCAACCTCGTAGCACAATAGGACCGGCACCATGGCTCAGCCTGTCGACCTTCGCGCGCAACTTGCCATCGGCCGATCCGCGTGGGATGCCGGCAGAGTTCCCGAAATATCGGAGTGGATCTGCGACCATCCCAGGCGCATCCGGCGGCTGATTGAACTGTTGTGGGATGACGAGGCCGGAGTGGCCAGCCGGGCAGCCGACGTGCTGGAACGTATCATGCGCCGGCCCTCACCGGCCCTTAGCCGCTCCGTTGCCGGGCACAAAGATGCATTGATCGGGCTGCTTTCCGAAGCTCAGCCGCCGAAAGTGCGATGGAACCTGGCGCTGACGATTCCCCGGATCGAACTCACCGTCCCGGAGTGCCGTCGCGTGGCTTCTGTGCTTCGGACGTGGTTCGACGATCGGAGTTCCATCGTCAAGACCGCCGCTCTGCATGGCTTGGCCGAACTGACCCGACAGGATCCGGCTTCCCTGCCGGCCGTCCTCGATCTGCTGCGCGCGGCTGGCCGCTCCGGCACGCCGGCCATGCGTGCCCGCTCCCGCATTCTCCTCGAGAAACTCGAAAGACCACCCAAAGGTCGCCGTCCTCATACCGGCCTGCACATGTTTGGTTGAAGGCCAAACTCGAAGTAAAAACACCGTTACAATCGAAGAAGAACTCCCAAAACGCGAAATCAGCCGCCCGTGGAGATCCGTGCGAAGGCTGGCCTCGTGAATCACGTCGCGTGCGTCGGATGAGGGATGAAAAGAATATTTGCCATCGTGCTTGGACTTCTGGCGTTGTTCGCGGCAACCATCATGTACGGCGTCTGGCGGGAAAGCCAGGAACCCGTTACCTCCACACCCGGGCCCCTCGTGATGGGACGGGCGCAGCTTCATACCCAGCTGGAAGATGCAAAAAAGCTCGAGACACGGGTCGAAAAACAGGACTGGAATTCGCCGGCCGACCTTCGGCGCCTGATTCAGGGACACGAGCAGCGCATCGAGAAGCTCAAGGACAACGCTGAAGCCAAAGACATCGTGGTCTACGATCGCGATGCCATCGACCGCCTGCAGAAACGAATCGCTGCGCTCGCCGAACAACAGGCCGCCAAGGCTGAGGAGCAGGAATCGCAGCCGGAACCAAAAAAATCGCAACCAGAATCACAGCAATGAGCTGCGTAACCCGGTGGTCCAATCGTCCTGATCCCTGTCGCTGATACACTGGCCCTGCGAGGAGCGTCCGAACTTCATGGTCGAGCTTTGTGCATCGATTCTTTCGGCGGATTTCGCGCGGTTGGCAGAAGAAGTCGCCGCGGCGGAACGGGGCGGGGCGACCGTCATCCACGTGGACATCATGGATGGCCATTTCGTGCCCAACCTCACCATCGGGCCGCCCGTGGTCAAGAGCCTGCGCAGGGTAACCAACCTGCCGCTGGACTGCCACCTCATGATCGAGAATGCCGACGAATTCATCCCTGCCCTGGCCGATGCGGGGGCGAACTGGGTGATCGTTCACTACGAGGCCTGCACGCATTTGCACCGCACCCTCCAACTGATCGCTCATCACGGGATGCAGCCCGCAGTGGTGTTGAATCCCGCCACGCGAATCGACCTGATCGAGGACATTTTGTTCATGGTCCATCACGTGCTGATCATGAGCGTGAATCCCGGCTTCGGGGGGCAGGAATTCATTCCGTTTTCCGTAGACAAGATTCGCCGCCTGGCCGACCTTCGCCGGGAACTGGGGTTGGCATTTAGAATCGAGGTGGACGGCGGGGTGGCTCACGATACGGTCGCCCAGGTCGTCCAAGCCGGTGCGGACCTGCTGGTCGCCGGCAATGCTGTCTTTGGTGCCGGACGTGCGGAAGAGGATGCGCGTGCTTTGCTGGCCCTGGCCCGCGAAGCGGCTGGAGAAACACCGAAGCACGAGTTCCAGCATCAAGCCCGATGAGCCGCTGGTCGCATCATGCGGCGGAACGACCGGGCAGGATTCACCAGTGAAGAGATTTCGGAGGAGCGGAGGGCGCGTCGTGTTGCCCGCCGTTCAAATACGAGGTGGTAATGAACAGGTTGTCCTTTAAAATCCCCGCGGCCGTTTTGGTGCTTCTGTTGTTGGCCAGTGTTTCCGTCCTGGCCAAGGAAAAGCCTCCCAAGAAAAAGAAGGACCAGGACCTGAGCGCCAACCCGCTCGCCGACGTGAATTCCAAGCAGCCCGACAAGGAACTGTACGACAAAGCCATGCTGGCCATGAAGAAGGGCCGTTATGACGTGGCGCGGCTCACCCTTCAGACCATGTTGAATACCTATCCGGATTCCGAATACCGGATGCGGGCCAAGCTTGCGGTGGGCGACACCTGGTTTAAGGAAGGCGGAACCGCGGCCCTGACCCAGGCCGAAGCCGAATACAAGGACTTCATCACCTTCTTCCCCAATGCGCCGGAAGCGGCCGAGGCGCAGATGAAGGTGGCCGACATTTATTACCAGCAGATGGAGAAGCCCGACCGCGACTTCAACAATGCCATACGCGCCGAGCAGGAATACCGGAACATGATCAACCAGTTCCCGGATTCGACCCTGATCCCGCGCGCCAAGCAGAAGCTGCGCGACGTCCAGGAGGTATTGGCGGAGCGCGAAACGCAGATCGGGCTCTACTACCAGAGCCGCGAAAACTACTCGGCGGCCATTGCCCGCCTGCAGACCGTGGTCGACACCTATCCGCTCTATTCGAAGAGCGACCTGGCGCTGCTCAGCATTGGCGACTGCTACAGCGGCGAGGCCCATGCCATTCAGATGTCGCAGGGACTCCCCGGCGCGATCAAGGAACGCCTGCGAGCTATGTACGCGGACAAGGCCGCCGCAGCCTACGAACGGGTAATCACGCGCTATCCGGCGGCGCCCCGGGTCGAGGATGCCCGCGATCGCCTGGTGGCCATGAACCGCCCGGTTCCGGAGCCCTCGGCAGCCGCCATGGCGGAGAGCGAGGCTGAAGAGCAGAGCCGCCAGAAGATCCAGTTCACCGACCGTACTCTCGGGCTGGTGAAGCACGGACCGACAGTGGTGGAAGCGGTGCATGTGGGCGAGCCCACGCTCGACGATCCCAAGCGAACCCTGGCGCCGAGTGTCACCAAGGAAAATATCGCCATCTACAACGCCGCCGTGAATGAAGGCAAACCCGCGGCCGCGGCCGGACCGGTGACCGCCACGGGCACCAACGAGCCCCCGCGCAGCGATCAGCCCTCGCAGGCCCCCCAGATGGAGGCGCCGGCGGGCACCACGGGGCTTGGCGTCTCGGTGGTGGGCTCTCCGAATCCGGCAGCGGCTGACTCCAACTCAGTGGTGAAATCGGTAGGCCCAAGCAACGAGGCCGCTCCGGCCGCCGAAGCCCCGGCCGCCGCTCCCGAGCAGATCAATGACATTAAGCCTGGAACGGCGCCGGCGACAACCACCGCGACCGCCGACTCCAAAAAGAAGAAGGCGCCCAAAGCTGACCTGAGCGACGAGTCATCGAGCAAGAAGAAAAAGAAGAAGGGGCTTTCAAAGCTGAATCCGTTCTAAGGTCAAGTTACCGACGATACGGCGGGCCGCACTCCGATGGAGTGCGGCCTTTTCTCAGTTGAGGCGGCATCCGTGCTGCATGAATTGGGAACTCGACGTATCGCTGATTTTTGCGATAGGATCGGGGCTTCCTATGCAAGCTGTCTCGAGACGGGCCTTTCTGCGTTCCGTGATGTCCGCCGCGGCGGCTGGCCCCTTGTCTTGCTAGCCACAAACCGGGTTTTCGCATCCACGCATGAGTATCCCGAAAGAGTAGTCCGGCTCATGCGCGAATCGGTAGTGATCGACATGTTGAACCAGTTTCTCTACCGCTTCGATCAGAAGGACCTCAAGGAGAAATGGCTCACCGAGCCCGGCGCTTTCACGCAGGCAGACTTTGATCGATTCAGAAGCACAGGCGTCGACGTTATCAACTTTGGAGAAGGTGCAGACGGCATTGCCGACGGCGAAAGCCTGTTTGCCAAGTGGAACAGCTTTATCGCCCAGTATCCGCAGTGGCTGATGCGGATCAACAACGCTGGGGACCTGGCGAGCGCCCGCGAGACGCGCAAGCTGGGTATCCTCTACGGACTGCAAACAAGTTCCCAGTTCGAGACGCTGGACGATGTGAACCGCTGCTATGGATTCGGCCTGCGCGTATCGCAACTCAGCTACAACTTCAGAAGCCTGGTGGCCGATGGCGCATTCGAGCCCTACGATGGCGGGGTGAGCGAATATGGCGGCAAAGTGATCGAGCGCATGAACACGGTGCGGATGGCCGTCGATCTGGGCCACGCCAGTGACAAGACCAAGCTGGACGCTCTGGCAATCTCAAAGGCGCCTGTGATTCTTTCGCACGGCAACTGCCGCGCTCTGATTCCGGGAGGGCTTCGCGCTTCGACCGACGAAGCCATCCGCAAACTTGCCGCCAAGGGTGGTGTCATTGGCATCACTGACATCGCCTTTATGGTCAAGGGCAGCGAGCCGGTGACCATCGAAGATGTGGTGGATCACTACGACCACGTGCGCGATCTTGTCGGCATTGAACATGTCGCCGTGGGCTCGGATGCAGGCATCGAGAGCAACGATCTTGGCCCGCGGGAGAAGCTCAAGGAAATCCTCACCAAGGCTGACGGCCGCTATCACGTGCACGGCGATCACGAAGTCGTAGCGGGAATGGAAGGGCCGAACCGGATGTGGGAGTTGTGCGCCGCGCTGGTTCGCCGCGGTTACACCGATGAGCACATCCGCCTGGTCCTCGGCGGCAATTGGGCCAGAGTTCTGAAGGAGATATGGGGAAGCTGATAAAGTGAGGGGTGGTCCCCTCGCTCCAAGCCCTTTCTGAAAGGGTCCGGCGAACAACCGGGGGCTCGCCATCAACCCCATGCCCCACGACCTGCCCAAAGCCTACGACCCGACTGCCATTGAAGATCACTGGGCCGAATACTGGGTGCGCGAGAAGCTGTTCGCCCAGCCCACCCCCGCGGCTACCGACCAAAACCAACGCCTGGACGGCCAGTCCTCTTTACGATTCTGCTGCCGCCGCCCAATGTGACCGGCAACCTGCACATGGGCCACATGTTCGAGCATACGGAGAGCGACATCCTGACGCGCTGGCACCGGATGCGCGGCGAGCGGGTTCTGTGGATACCCGGCACCGATCATGCCGGCATCGCCACCCAGATGCTGGTGGAGCGGCAGGTGGTCAGCGAGGGCACCACGCGGCAGAAGATGGGCCGCGAGGCTTTCGTCGAGCGCGTATGGGATTGGCGGCGGCATTACGGCGGGGCCATTCTCGGGCAGATGAAGCGGCTGGGCGCTTCCGTCGATTGGGACCGCGAATACTTCACCATGGACGACCGGCTCTCGGTGGCGGTGCGCGAGGCCTTTGTCCGCCTCTACGAGCAGGGGCTCATCTATCGCGGCGCCTACATCGTGAACTGGTGCCCGCGCTGCCAGACCGCCATCAGCGATCTCGAAGTGGTCTACGACGAGCACAAGGGGCACCTGTGGGAGATTCGGTATCCGGTGCATGGAGACGATGGCCGCGAGACGGGCGAGTTTCTGACCATTGCCACCACGCGGCCCGAGACCATGCTGGGCGACGTGGCGGTTGCCATCCATCCCGCACGACGAGCGCTATACGCATCTGCACGGGAAGAAGCTGCGCCTGCCACTGATGAACCGCGAGATTCCCATCATCCTTGACGAATGGGTCAGCCCCGAGTTCGGCACCGGGGCGGTGAAGGTGACGCCGGCCCACGACCCCAACGATTTCGCGCTGGGCGAGCGGCACCATCTGCCCTCGATCAACGTGATGGACGATACCGCGCAGATCAACGAGAACGGCGGGCCATATGCGGGGCTGGACCGTTATGTTGCGCGCAAAAAGATCGTCGAAGACCTGACAGAACAAGGCCTCCTGGTCGGCATCAAGGACCACATCCACAACGTGGGCCACTGCGACCGCTGCAAGACCATCGTGGAGCCGCGCCTTTCGACGCAATGGTTCGTCAAGATTCAGCCGCTCGCGGACAAGGCGATCGCGGCGGTGAAGCCGGACGCGGCCGGCAACAAGGCGATCCGCATCATCCCCGAACAATACGAAAAGGTCTACCTCGAGTGGATGGGCAACATCCACGACTGGTGCATCTCGCGGCAGTTGTGGTGGGGCCACCGGATTCCCGCCTGGCACTGCCCGGTCTGCCACAAGATCACCGTGGCGCGCGAGGATCCCGCGGCATGCGCCCATTGCGGCTCGGACAAGATCACGCAGGAGACCGATGTTCTGGACACGTGGTTCTCGTCGGGCCTGCTGCCGGTTTCGGTATTCGGCTGGCCGAAGATCACCGCGGAGAATCGCGCCGATTTCGACACCTTCTATCCCACCAGCCTTCTCGTCACCGGCTTCGACATCCTCTTCTTCTGGGTGGCCCGCATGATCATGCTGGGCTGCTGGTTTTCGACCGACGTGAAGATGCCGGATGGCAGCGAACGCCCGCTTTCGGAGTCTGTCCCGTTCCGCGAGGTCTATATTCACGCCCTGGTGCGCGACGCCAACCGCGAGAAGATGTCGAAGACCAAGGGCAACGTCGTCGACCCCATCGAGATCGTGAAGCAGTACGGGACCGATGCCGTTCGGTTCACGCTGGCCTCGATGGCCTCGCCGGGAACCGACATTGCCTTCAACGTGGCGCGTACCGAGGGCTACCGCGCCTTCGCCAACAAGATCTGGAACGCGGCGCGGTTCATCTTCATGAACGTGGATCGGGCGGCCGAGGTGGGCATCACCGTGGACCGGGCCGCTCTTGGTTCGATGCCACGCGCAGATTCCAATGCGCCGCTCGAAGAGCGCTGGATCGTCAGCGAACTGCATGCCACCGCGGCGAAGGTGAACCAGGCGCTCGACAACTATCGCTTCGATGATGCGGCGAACACCATCTACCAGTTCTTCTGGGGCAGCTTCTGCGACTGGTATCTCGAAATCGTCAAGCTGCGGCTGGATTTTTCCGAGGGCGCGGACAAAGCGAAAACGAAGTGGCGCTCTGACAACGCTGGTTTCGGTGTTTGAAGCATCTCTGCGGCTGCTTTCGCCGGTGATGCCGTTTATCAGCGAAGAGCTTTGGCACGCGGTCTATGACGGCAAGCCGCCCGCGAAGTCGATCGCTTTGACGCGCTATCCGCAGCCGGATCGCGCTGGCTGGATGAGGCCGCTCTCGAAGGCAATGGCACTGCTGCAGAATCTCATCGTTGAAGTGCGCGGCCTGCGTAAGGAAATCGGCGTCGAGGAAAAAGCCGTCACGTTCCCATCGAACTTCGCGCCGATGCAGCTCTGCGAAGCAGCTCGCCGACGAGAATCGCGACATCATCGAGCGCCTGGCGCGGGTCAGCGAAGTGCGCTTCGTTGATCAGATTTCGGCAGGCCTTGTCGAAGCATTCGACAGCCGTGATTTCGATGTGGCTGTTGTCTACGAGCGCACCATCGACGTCGCCGCCGAACGCGACCGCTTGACAAAAGATATCGCGAAGTATGAGAAAGGCTTGGCCGCGGCTGAGCGGCAGTTGGGCAACGAAGGCTTTCTGTCCAAGGCGCCCGCGCACGTGGTGGAGGGCCTGAAAAAGCAGGAAAGCGAGACAAGGCTTCTGCTGGAAAAAGCACGGGCAGCGCTGGAGGCCTTGCCGCCGGAATAGGATAAGAACAACCGCAGATCCTTCGACTGCGTCCGCCGCGGCGGACTCCGCTCAGGATGACAGCGAGAGCGGTCAACTAGAACTGTGAACTGAGAACTGATCGCTGACTATGGATTGGAAGAGCCACCGCATCGAGACATTGCTGGAGCAGGCCCTGATTGAAGACAAGGCCGCCAGCGATGCCACCACCAACCTCACCATCGATCCCGATTTGCGCGCCTCCGGCTCCATCCTGGCGCGCCAGGAGATGGTGGTGGCGGGGCTTGGCTGCGTCGCGCAGTTTCTCGAGATCTATGCGCAAACTCGACCCCCGGCCCCAGGCTCACACTCGTTTTGAGGTCGTCAGCCATCCGGAGATCTTCGATGGCGTTCGCGTGCATGAGGGACAAGTGCTGGCGCGGGTCCGCCACAATGCGCGCGTGCTGCTCAGCTGCGAGCGGGTCATCCTCAACCTGATGCAGCACCTGAGCGGCATCGCGACCCACACCCGGCGGTTCGTGGACGCCATCCAGGGGACGCACGCCCGCGTGCTCGACACGCGCAAGACCGTGCCCGGGATGCGGGCGCTCGAGAAATACGCCGTGTTGTGCGGCGGAGGCACCAACCACCGGCTCGATCTGGCCAGCGGCATTCTCATCAAGAACAACCACATCGCCCTGGGCGGCGGGCTGCGCACCGCGTTGACCAATGCCCTGGCGCGGCGCCAGAGCGGACAGCGCGTGCAGGTGGAAGTGCGCACCATGAAGGAACTCGAAGAAGCGATCGAATGCGGCGCCGAGGCCGTGCTGCTCGACAACATGACGCCCGCGGACGTGAAGGCCTGCGTGGAGCGCGTCAAGAAAGAAACCCGCTGGATCCCGACCGAGGCCTCGGGCGGCATCGTGCTCGAAAATATCCGCTCGTTTGCCGAAACCGGCGTCGACTTCATCAGCGTGGGCGCGCTGACCCACTCCGCCAAGGCCGCCGATATCTCCATGACCATCACCGCCGAGTCGCGATAGGAATGTTCGACCTCGCCGCGCTCGAAGCGGACCTTGCCCGCACCATGTTCGCGGGCAAGCTGCATTTCTCGCCGGTCACCGGCTCCACCAATTCCGACGCGATGGCTGCGGCACGCAGCGGGGCACCGCACGGCGCGGTCTTTTTCGCGGACGAACAGACCGCCGGACGCGGACGCGGCGATCACGCCTGGCATTCGGCGGCAGGCGAGGGCCTGTATGTGAGCGTGCTGCTGCGCCTCAATCTCGCGCCGGCCTTTTTGCCGCTGCTGCCGCTCGCTGCGGGGCTGGCTGCGGCGGACGCGATTCGCGCCGTGACCGGGCTCGTCGTCGACCTGCGCTGGCCCAACGATCTTTTGCTTGGCCCGCGCAAGACCGGCGGCATCCTGGTGGAAGCCCAGAGTCAGGCCCAGCCCGAAGCGGCGCCGAGTCGCGTTTGCTGTCGTGGGCATCGGCATCAATGTTCATCAGCGCAGTTTCGATCCCGGGTTGGCGACCCCGGCAACGTCTCTCGACCTCGAAGCGGGCTACGTGTTTGGACAACGGACCAGCCGCCAGGCGCTCCTCACCGGACTGCTAAAATCGCTGGAGCGCGAAACCCGCGGGCTGCTCGATCCGGCGGTGCGCGGAACGATTCCGGCACGCGTGGAGAGAGCTTCGACCTGGGTGCGGGGCCGGCTTGTCGAGGTACACGGCCCCCAGGCTTACACGGGCACAACCGAAGGATTGGACGAGCACGGTTTCCTGCTCCTGCGCACGGAGCAAGGTGTGGTGCAGGTGCAGACCGGGGGAATTCGAGAGACAGCTATCAGCCTTAGCCCTCAGCTTCAGCTCGCTCGTGCAGCTTCGGCATCGCTGAAGAGCTGAGAGCTGAAGGCCAGGAGCTAAGAAAGATGTTGCTTGCCTTGGACGTCGGCAATACGAACACCGTGCTCGGCCTCTATCGGCTCGATGAGGATCCGGCCGGCCCGGCTCTCGCCACGCAGGCCCTCACCGCAGACGACCCCGGGTCCACGCCGGCAATGGCAAACCGCGCGGGGGTTGACCCCAGCCTCGCCGCGCACTGGCGCGTGACCACCCATCGTGCGCAGACCTCCGACGAATACGGCGTCCTGTTTGTGAACCTGTTCAACATGCACGGCATTTCGGTCGACCAGGTGAAGCACATCATCATCTCTTCGGTGGTGCCGCCGGTGGAGAGCACATTGCGCCGGGTGTGCGAAAAGTATTTTCACCTGCAGCCCTTGTTTGTCGAGCCGGGCATCAAGACGGGCATGCCGGTGCTGGTCGACAATCCAACCGAACTCGGCGCCGATCGGCTCGTCAATGCGATCGCTGCCTTTGAGCGCTATGGCGGCCCATGTATCGTGGTGGATTTCGGCACCGCGACAACCTTCGATGTGATCTCGGCCAAGGGCGAGTACCTGGGCGGGGCGATTTCTCCCGGTCTCGGCATCAGCGCCGATGCGTTGTTCGCGCGCGCGGCGCGGCTGGGGCGGGTGGACATCAAGCGGCCGGCCAAGGTGATCGGCACCAATACCGTTACGCATCTGCAGAGCGGCCTGTATTACGGATACATCGGCCTCGTCGACGGCATCCTCGAGCGCATGACCGCCGAACTCGGAGCGCAGCCCAAGGTGATTTCAACCGGCGGTCTGGCACGCCAGATTTCCGCCGACTCACGGTTCATCGCGCAGATCGACGACATGCTCACGCTCGACGGCCTGCGCATCCTGTTCGAGCGCAACCGCACCGCCCGCCCGCGCAGCCGGGCGCATTGAGGCGCCGCGGTGCGCAACTACTTCAACTACTTCACCGAGATCGAGGAGCGCTTCCAGCAGCGCCGCGGCTCGATCCTTTTGCTGTCCACGCTGGACTGGGCGCTGATCGAGACGTGGCACGAGGCGGGCATCCCGCTGGACGCTGCGCTGCGCGGCATCGATGCGGCCTTCGACAAATATGAGCAGCGACAGAAGAAAGGCGCGCATGCGGCGTGTCAACGGACTGGCCTGGTGCGCGCAGGCAGTGATGGAAGCCGCCGAAGAGTTGCGCGAAGCCGCGGCGGGCAGTGCGATGAACCCCACTGCCAGCCGCCGAAACCGGCTTTGAACACGAACGAATAGCCGCGCATCTCGAAGCCGCGGCGGCCGCGCTCGACGCTGCAACCGTGGCTCCTGAAACATGCGCCGCGACCGCAACGCGCCTGCGCGAACTCGGCGCTGAGGTTCGCGTCTCCGAGCACTGCCGAGGGCCGCAAAGGCGCCGCGCCGGTCGACCTCGAATCGCTGGAGCGCACCCTGACCGTGTGCGAAGAGAAGGTGTTCGCGGCGTTGACCTCGGCGGCTCCGGAGGAGTTGTTAGTAGCCCTCAAGGAACACGCGGCGCGCGAACTGGCGCCCTATCGCAGCCGCATGGGCGTAGTACAACTGCGCCAGGTGGAGCACCAGTTCGTGCAGAAGCAGTTGCTGGCCCACTACAACCTTCCCCGCCTCAGCCTCTTCTACATGAGCCAGCAATGAAGCCGTCGTCCTGGTCAAAAGAATCGGGTGCCCCAGGTCTCGAGCTGAGACCTGGGAAGCCACATCACGCTTCGCCGCAACCCGTGACCGATCGAACCGTACTCGTCCAGATTGAGAAGCCGGTCTACGGCGGCGCATTCCTCGCCCGCGATGAAGGCAAGGCCATCTTCGTGCCCCTCGCGCTGCCCGGCGAGCAGGTGCGCGTGCGGGTCGTCGAAGAGAAACGAGGCTATGCGACGGCGGAGATCGAGGAACTGCTGGTCTCGGCCCCGGAGCGCATCGCTGCCGGCTTGCCCCCATTTCGGTTCCTGCGGCGGGTGCCAGTATCAGCATGCGGGCTACGAAACCCAGCTTCAGATCAAGCAGGCGGTGCTGCGCGAAACCCTCGAGCGCGGCGGGATCCATGTGCCAGACGATATCTCCGTGCTCGCGGGCCGATCCCTGGGGATATCGCAACCGCATCCGCCTGGCATTCGATGCGCAGGGAAATCCTGGCTACCGCGGGCGGCGTTCGCACGCGGTGGTTCCAATCCGGGAGTGCCCCATTGCCGCGCCGCTGCTGGTGCGCGCCGCCGTCGCCGCCGGTGAAGCATTGAAGTCCTTCGCGCCTGCGCTGCGTGCGACCGAGTTGGCGCTCTTCTGCAACGCGGACGAAACCGCGCTGCTGTTGACGTTGTTTGTCGCGAGTCCCGCGAAGATTCGTTTCGATGAATTTGCCGTGGCGTTACGGACCCGCATTCCGCAGTTGGCCGGCGCCGAACTCGTTTTCGAGACCGCGCATCAGCCGCCCCGCACACTGGCGCAGTGGGGCGCAACGTCGATCCAGTATCGGGCCGCCGGCGCGGAGTATCGGGTCGATCATGGCGCTTTCTTCCAGGTGAATCGCTGGCTGGTTGACGCGCTGGTTGAACGAGTCACTTCCGGACACAGCGGCGCTCTTGCCTGGGACCTGTTCGCGGGAGTGGGCCTTTTTGCGCGCCGGCTCGCGGCGAGTTTCGATCGCGTAGTGGCGGTCGAGTCCTCGCCCGCCGCAATCGCCGCTCTCGAATCCAATCTCGCCGGCACCACCGGCGCCCCCGTCCGCGCTTCGACAGTGGACTTTCTGCGCCGCAATCGAATCGGCGGCCGGCCCGACCTGGTCGTCGTTGATCCGCCGCGCACCGGGCTGGGTGCGGAGATCACAGCTCTACTGGCCGCGATCGCGCCCCCTGCCTTGGTGTATGTCTCCTGCGACCCGGCCACCCTGGCGCGCGATCTGCGCGCCCTTCTCGAGGCCGGTTATGGAGTGGAATCCATCGCCCTGGTTGACTTGTTTCCGCAGACCTTTCACCTGGAGACAGTGGTCCGCCTGCATCGCGCCTGATAGGCTTAAGAGCCATAGATCCTTTTCAATCTCAGGGCGCGATGGAATCTGACTCCGCCACGATCGGGCTCCCGGCCGGCGCTCCAGCGCCTGATACTTCAGCAGAGTCACGGCGGGCGGCCGCGATCTCGGAATCGCAGCAGACGCACTTTGCTCCTCAGGCTGAAATCCCGGGACTCCTACGGAAGGGTTTGGATTCGTGGGGTGGGATTCCGCTCTTCCATGCCGCCTGGCTGTTCGCGCTGGGAATCGTCGCGGCTAAAGGCCTGTGGCTGCGTCCCAGTGTTGTCCTGGTTGCCCTGACATTGACGGCGGCGCTCTGCATCGCGGCCGCGCTCCGTGCCCAGCGCATTGCCTGGCTGCCTCTCGGGGTTCTGTGGTGCCTGTTGGGAGCGTGGTGCGCGGAGATGGAGCCTCATCCAGCGCCCGCACCGGTGCTGAACGCATTATCTGACGGCCTGCTTCGCACCGTGGAAGGCACCATCGTCGACGCGGGTCCGGTGCGCGGCGAGATGGAACAGGATCTCGATCAGCCTTCAGCTGCCGAGCAGCGCATCACCCAGCGCATCGATGTTCGCTTATCGACCCTCGAACAGGTCACCGACGAAGAAGATGTGCAGATACCGGCCGAGGGCGGCGTGCGGCTGACGGTCCGCTGGAGAGGCGCGCCGGATCAGCCGTTCCGTTGTGGAGAGCACGTGCGCGCGGTCGCCCAGTTGCTTCCGCCGGAGGTCTATCACGATCCCGGCGTATGGAGCCGCCAGGACTATTTGCTCGATCAGGGCATCACTTCCACGGCTTCTGTCGACGTCGCGCGCATCGAGCGGATTGGATCGACCTCCGCTTCTACGGTCGCGCCGATTTTCGACACGCTGGCGGGCCGCCGCAGATTCCATTCATTGCCGCTTAAGCGAAGCGCAGCGCGCCGCAAGCACGCGCCTGTTGGCGTTGCCTGCCGCCACGCGCGCACTGCCGGCGCCATTTCGGCTCAGCCAGGACGACGCCATCATGCTGGCCGCGATGGTTACCGGCGACCGCACCTTCCTCTCCCATTCGCTGCGGGTTGGATTCGAGCGCACCGGCTCCTTCCACATGCTGGTGGTGTCGGGCTTTCATCTGGCCATCGTGGCCGGCTGCATCTTCTGGGTTGCGAAGAGGCTGCGATTGCCCCGCGTTCCGGCCACCCTGGTCACGATTGTGGCGTCGTTCGGGTACGCACTCTTTACGGGGTTTGCGACTCCGGTCCAGCGTTCGCTCTGGATGGTCACGCTCTATCTGCTGGGGCGCCTGGTCTACCGCGATCGCAGCCCCATGAACACCATCGGTTTTGCCGCCTTGTGTCTCCTCGTCGCAAGCCCGCGCAGCCTGTTTGATTCCGGATTCCAGATGACGCTGCTCGCGGTCGTCGCGATCGGCGGTGTCGCTTCTCCTTTGCTGCAGGCCACGATTCATCCGTATCTCACCGCGACGCGGGACCTGCGGTTGATTGCGATCGATGTCAAACTTCCCCCGCTCGTGGCGCAGTTCCGGGTGACGATGCGCCTGATCGCCGCGAAGCTGGCCGCCGCATTCAATCGATTCATTGGCTGGCGAGCCTTTCCCTGGATGGTGCGAGCGGCGCTGCGCATTGCGGAACTTGTGGTGGTGGCTTGCGTGGTGGAGTTGGCCATGACGCTGCCCATGGCCATCTACTTCCACCGCATCACGATCTTTGCGCTTCCAGTCAACATGCTGATTCTGCCTCTGCTTCTGGTGTTGATGCCGGCGGCCCTGATGACTTTGCTGGCCCTTGTTGTCTGGCCCGCAGCCGCTGTGGTGCCGGCCGCGGCAGTCGCATTGCTGCTCCACTTTGGCGTGCGCCTGGTCCGCCTGTTCGGTTCGCTGGCACTCGGCGACTTCCGCATTCCGGGCCCGCTGTTTTGGCAGTCGGCACTCTTCTGCGTGCTGCTCGGTGCTGCCATTGCGCTTGCCCGCGGAGAGAAATGGCAGCGCCGCGCTGCATGGGGCGCGCTCATCTGCGCGGCAGTGGCGGCGGTTGCGCCACGGCCAGTGCAGCACCCTCGGGACGCGCTTCTAGTCGAAGCCATCGACGTTGGACAGGGCGACTCGCTGCTCCTCATCACACCCGACGGCAAGACCCTGCTGGTGGACGGCGGCGGTTTTGCGGGCGGCCCGCGCCCAGCCCCACACTATTCGGACGAGGAACAATCCGCGGCGACCTCCGGCCCGCAGGAGTTCGATATCGGCGAAGAAGTGGTCTCTGCGGCGCTCTGGTCACGCGGCATCCGCCACCTCGATGTGGTCGCACTGAGTCACGCGCATTCCGACCACATGGATGGCTTGCCCTCAGTCCTGCGCAACTTCCATCCGGCTGAACTTTGGGTGGGCAACAATCCGCGCACCGAATCCTACGATGCCCTGTTGCACGAGGCAGCTGACCTCCATGTTCGGCTCCGCTCCCTGCGCGCCGGCGATGCGCTCCACCTCGGGAACACGGATGTCGCTGTGCTCGCCCCAATGCCCAACTATCAGCCGGGCCCCGCGCCGGCCAACAACGATTCGCTGGTGCTGCGCGTGGCGTATGGCCAAACCTCGGTCCTGCTCGAGGGAGACGCCGAGGCGCCCGTCGAAGAAGCCATGCTGGCCGAGCCCGGACTCTCCAGCACCCTGCTCAAGGTCGGCCATCACGGCAGTGTGAGTTCGACGCGTCCGGAGTTCCTGGCCCGCGTGGCCCCGCAATGGGCGGTCATTTCCTGCGGTCTGCACAACCGCTACGGCCATCCCCGTCCGGAGGTGCTGGCGGAATTGCAGCAAGCTCGCGTGCGCACCTTCAGCACCGACATCCAGGGCGCGACCTGCTTCCGGCTGGATGGAAAGACGGCTTCGGCTGAAGTCTCGTGCGCCTCCGATCGTTGAATCTCAAAAACGCATTCGCAGGCCGAAGTCGAACTGGCGCGGCCGGAAGATGTCTGTCGCGTTGATGTTCAGGGGCATTCCAAACTCCGTCTGCCCCTTTTTCAGTCCGCTCATAAAATTCAGCGTGGGCAGCGATCCAGGTGCGGTTCCGGGCGAAATGTAGTAGCCGGTGGTTTCGATCTGCGCCACATTCTGATGATTGAAGAGGTTGAAGCTTTCCGCCATCAAGTCCAGCTCCCGCATGTGACCCAGGTTGAATTTCTTCCCCACGCGCACGTCGGCCTTCCAGGTGGAGGGATAGCGGTAGGTATTGCGCCCGATCCCGTAGACGCGATTGTCGCCGCCTGATCCGTTCATCCCCGGCCCGAGCCCCACGATCATCGCGCCCGACGTCTCGAATTCCTCGGGAATCGAGCCCGCGGTACGCATCGTAAACGGTAGGCCGCTGCGAAATTGCCCGATTGCCGAAAGCATCCAATCATTGGCCAGTCGCCCTTCGAAGCGGCTCAGTTTCCAGTGCGGCTCCAGGATCACCATGCCCGAGACCGAGTTGCGGATGTCGAGGTCGCTGGTTCCGTATTCATTCCGGAAGTCCGTGGGGTCGAGCACGCTGCTTCCTGACACCTGCGTTGATTCGTTGGGATTCCAATCCATGGCGTGGCCGTAGGTGTAGCGCGCATGGAGGGTCAGCCCGCGCCGGCCGTAGCGCGACACGCGCAGAGTGGCAGCTTCGTAGGTCGAGTTGGCGCGGCTCATCAACTCCGTAATCTGCTGGTAGTTCGCGTTCAAGCGGCCGGCCGAGCCGGCAGGCGTATCAAACCCGGGCCACGACGCGAAGAAGGGCACCGTAATCTGTCTCGTCTTGAGGGGTCCTTCGCCGGTAGCGTCGACCACCCCGTACGTGATGGTGCCGGGATTCGTCGCCGGGTCGAAATTGGTATCAATCGTGACCGGCAGGCGACGGCCCAGGCTGACGATCGCGCCGGCGGCCACCTGCACGCGGCCGGGAAGATTCTCCTCCACCGTGGCTTCGCTCTGGTGAATCTCGGCGTTCTTGAAATTCGGGGCAAATTCGACGGCGCCCGGCTTCACCACGGTCGTCGGTTCCCCGGCCAGAACGTAAGGAAACGGCGGTGCTCCGCCTGCGACCAGGTTATCGGTCGGCCGCATGAAGAAGTTCAGATCGCCCTTGAGCGACCCCGTCTGGGTCAAGGCAGCTTTCGAGAACCGAGTTCTGGGTGCGCCCGAAATACATGCCATACCCCGCCCGGATGGTCGGCCAGCGGCTTTCTCCAGTTCCCCAGGCGAGGCTGACGCGCGGCGCCCACGCATTGCCGGTGTCCGGAAGCTTCTGGGTCAGGGGCAGGTCAGGGTTGTTGACCAGAGCGATGGGCGGCGGGAGGAACTGCCTTTGCCAGCGCAGCGCGCCCGACACCACCAGGCGTTTGGCCGGCTGCCACTGGCCGGTGGCGAACCCGGCCACGTCGTTGGTGCTCAAGTGCCAGTTCGTTGGCCCCATGGTCTGCGAGTAGTAGGAATAGCAGGGAAGGTAGCCCAGCCCGTGCAGTTGCCCGGTTGTGTCGCGCCAGGCCTTTCCGCGCTGGTCGCAGTTGTGCTGATGGAAGGGATCCAGCGCGTCCGTCAACCCGTACTTCGCGAAGACCAGCGCATCGGAGGCGAAGTTCTCCACGGTGGAGTAGTGGTAGGTTCCGGTTTGATTGCGCACCATGCCGGTGGCATCGGCGTTGTGTCTCCAATCGAGCCCGGCCTTGAACATCAGGCTGCCGCGAATCCAGTTCACGCTCTCCTGCAACTGGTAGAGGTGTTCGTCCGGATAGCTGCCCGTCCCGAATCGGCTGGGATTGCCGATGGTGAAACCGTAGCGCGAATCCACGACCATCTGCGGCAACTGCCCCCACGCGTTCACGTTGAGCGTCTGTTCGAAGGGAGATGGAGTGTCCGGCGCTTCGCTCAGGATGTGCGCGGCCCGCCGAACCCTGTGTCACGGTCAGCAGGTTGGGGGTGAGAAAGGCCTCCCATCGGCCCAGAAGCCAAATTTCGCTCGCCTGGCTGGTCCCGAAGCTGTGGCTGCCATACGGTTCCGAAGTCCGCGTCAGGCCTCCGCCGGGAGAATTCCAGAGCGCGCCGGTACCTTCGAGGGTAAAGTGATGCCGTTCGGCCGCCTGCCAGTCGAGACGGCTGAACCCAACCCACTGTTCCGCGGTCCGCGGCGCCGGACCGAGCAGACCGCTCAGCGTTTCCAGCATCCCCGAATAGGCTCCCAGGCCTTCGCCCACCGGGTTTGCCCCGGACAGGCCGAGCCGTGCGCTCAGCACCTGCATCTCGTCGTTCGAGGGCTGCGCGAAGAAGCTGTCGGGATGCTTGACCATAGCCACGCCGGGATAGTCGCGGTGGGTTCCGTCGAATGCGGCAAACCAGAAAAGCCGGCTGCGCGGAATCCGGCTGCCGATGCCCACGCCCCAGATGTATTCACGGTCCGGCGCGGTGTACGGCAAAGGGGAAAAGACCGGTACCGAGAGGGCTGTGGCAGGCGCTGTCTCCTTCACCCATTGGGTAAAGGGGTTTTGAGCGCCAAGGAAGTTCTGGCGATCAAAGAGAAATCCCTGGCCGTGCAAGCCGATCGAGCCTCCGCGGGTTTCGAGGCTGGCGTTGTGGTGGTCCGCAGCCTCGCCGCCCGTTTCGAGCATTCGCACTTCGCCGATGGCGGACTCATTCCTTCCCGGTCCCATCAGGGAAGAGGAGCGCATGGCGCCGCCGCCCCGGCCTCCAAAAGCCAGTCGGGTGCTGGCCCCGTCCACCGTGACGGAGACGGGCGTCCGTTCCGACTTCTGTGGCGTATCCGGTGTATCTTCTCCTTGTCCGCCACGGCGGACCGGGGTGTCCAGTACGAAATTCTCCCAATGGCGGCCCTGGAGTGGAAGCGCCTGCAATTGCTCGCTCGACAAGCTGGCCGGTCGGCGCTATCGACTCCGGCTCGATCATGTGGGAAGCTGTGAGTCCCAGCAGCGGAAACGCCTGCTGCAACTGCGCGGTACCCTGCGCACCACAAAGCGCTGCAACGGCAAAGCCCATCCCCACGCCGCGCCGCACCGGCGATATCGCTGTCACCCCCGCCAGGGAGGGAGACGCGCCAGAAGACATATCCAGTATGGCGGCACTGAATCGATGCCGGAGACGCAACCGGAACGCCCAGGGCCAGGAGCGAAACCTCCGCCTCCCCGTGCGGGACGGATTCCGGCGGAAGTTGCGGAGCCGCGGCTTTTTCCGGGGCGGCATCGCTGGTGGAGGCCGCCGCAGTTTCGGTTGGCCGAACCTTCCGCATGGGCTCGGTCGGGCTGATTGCGGCCAGCGTAAGGATCCCAGCCGGCTCGGGGTCCAATCGCCCTTCCCACGTCGGAGAAACCGTGGAAGGCTTTTCGGCCGTTGGTCTGGGCAGGTCCGGGGCCGGCCGGATGAAGCGTCGGAAGCCTGGGCGTCGATCGCCGCAGCTTGGGGAGTGGCCGGAGGAGCGAACAACGACGTGGCCAGCCGGAACCTGCCGCACCAGCGATTCCAGCGGCATACGCTCCAACTCGACCGCGGCTTGAATCCGCGCCTCGTGCCCGGCGGATATCAAAATGCCTCGAAGCTGCCCATGTCCGAGTTCCGGATTGGCTGCCTCCAGCGAGTATTCTCCGGGCTCGAGCTCCATGAACCGGTACGACCCGTTTTTGCCGGAAGTCGTTCGCGCCTCGCTTCCTGTCGCCACATTGCGCAGCACGAGCGTCGTTCCATCGAGCGGTTTTGAATGAAGATCGGTCAGTTTTCCGGAAAGTGAGCCCCTCGCCGGCGATTGTGCGAAGACAACCGCACCTGCGGCCGCCACCAGCACCACGCCAGCAAACGCCCGGCCCCATGTCCGTCTTTGCGTTACTCCGGAAAACCGTGCCTTCGGAGTCATGACAAAGCCTACGCAAAGCCCACCTTCTTCCGACCGCTCTGGGGCGGTTCGGACGGGCGCGTTCATAGACGGGAGTCTCCGGAGATGCCGGAGCCGTCAGTGGCATTCCCGCGCGGGAAGACCACTTTCGAACGCCCCATTGACCCCCGGGAGAAGATACCAGCGATTCTACGGCATTCTTCTGAAAGTTTGCGTTACCTTTTCCGCTCGCTGCTGGTTACTGCCATCGTTGCCAAGTCCAAGTGGCTCGTCGAACGTCTGCCGCGCGCACCAATCACCGAATTGGTAGACTGAGAAGGCGCCATTTTTTGAGTGGAAAACCTGCCTCGGGCGGGTGCGGAAGAGTGATTTACGCATGTTTATTGATGAAGCAAAAATCCGGGTCAAGGCCGGAGACGGCGGGAACGGCTGCATGGCCTTCCGGAGAGAGAAGTTTGTGCCCCGCGGCGGGCCCTCGGGCGGCGACGGCGGGCGGGGCGGCGACGTGATCATGGAATCCTCGCAGCGCCACAATACGCTGATCCATTTCCGCTACAACCCGGAACACAAAGGGCAGCGCGGCGAGCACGGCATGGGCTCTAACTGCTCCGGCTCCGACGGCCAGTCGATCGTGCTCCAGGTGCCGGTCGGCACGGCCCTTTACGACCAGGAAACCGGCGAACTGATTCACGATTTCCAGGAGCCCGACGAGCGCCTGATTATCGCCAAGGGCGGCCGCGGCGGCCGCGGCAACCAGCACTTTGCCACCAGCACCCACCAGGCGCCGCGGGAGCACGAACTGGGCCGCGCCGGCGAAGAGCGCGCCTACCGCCTGGAACTGAAACTGCTTGCCGACGTGGGCCTGGTCGGCTATCCCAATGCCGGCAAATCAACGCTGATTTCGCGCATTTCGGCGGCCAGGCCGAAGATCGCGGACTATCCCTTCACCACGCTCGAGCCGAATCTCGGCGTGGTCACCGTGGGCGAGGAGCCGCACACCCAGTCCTACGTGGTGGCCGACGTGCCGGGCCTGATCGAAGGAGCGCACCTGGGCTCGGGGCTCGGAGTTCAGTTTCTCCGCCACATCGAGCGCACCCGGGTTCTGGTCCACCTAGTCGATGTGTCCGACGCCTCCGGCCGGCCCGATCCGGTGGAAGATTTCAAGGTCATCAACCGCGAACTGGCCAGCTTCGGCAACGGACTCGCAGGAGAAACCGATGATCGTCGTCGCCACCAAGATCGACGTCGCCAATCCGGAAAAGCTCAAGAAGCTCTCGGCGCACGCCAAGCGGCGCAAGCTGGAGTTTCACGCCATTTCGGCGGTAACGGGGCAGGGGATCGATGAGCTGAAATGGGCGCTGGCGAAGCGCGTGCAGCCGGTGGAGAGCGACGCTCCCGCCGTCGTATCGACACGTTGAATCCCATTACACCCGGGCTCGCTCCTTCACCGCCAGGTATTGGTTCAGGACCGACGAGGTCAGCGCCTCCGGGTTGAGGTCGAGGGTGAGAGCGCCCTGGTCGTGCAGGCGTGCCAGCAGCAGTTCGCGGCGCCCGGCCATCTCCTGGGCGGCCGCGGAACGAAACATCTGCTCCACATTTTTGGGCCGGGTTTGGGCGATAAGCCCCACCTCCGGCTGGGCCATGGCCACAAACAACAGGACATGGCGGCGCAGCAGTTGCACAGCCCCATCCACGACCTCCGGGCGGCTGGCGGTTTCGGCCAGGTCGGTGATCCACAGGATCAGCGAGCGCCGGGGCTGCAGGCGATTCAGGGCGGCGGTGGCGCGCAGGTGATCCGCATCGCCGGCCTCGGACCGCACCTGGGCAAGCAATTCGATGAGCTGACGCAAGTGGTCCGACCCGCGCCCGGGCAGCAGGCGCTGCTGGATACCCTGGCCGTAGGCCAGCAGGCCTACCCTGTCGCCGGAGTAGAGCGCCAGTTGCGCCAGCGCAACCGCCGTCGAGCAGGCGTGATCGAGCTTGGAGTGCAACCGCGGCCCGGCACCCCGTTTATCCGTGGCTGCCGGGCGATTGCCCCGCCAACGCCGCCACGCGGGACCGCATCAGCCGCCCGCAGTCGAGAACGATCCACACCGGCTGGCTGCGTTCGGTCTGGTACTGGCGCGTGATCAGGCTGCCGCGCCGGGCGGTCGCGGTCCAGCAGATGTCGCGCAGGTCGTCGCCCTCGCGGTATTCGCGCAGGCTCTCGAAATCGCGGCCCAGGCCCCGCTGGCGGGCCTGCCGGAGCTGCAGGTCGATCTGCCGGCTGCGTGCCAGAAAGATCTGCTGTTCCTCTGTAATTCGCAACGCGGGATAGACGCGCACGGTTTGAACCAGCGGCGCCCTCGCCCACCGCTCCGCCAGTCCCAGCGGAGAGCGGTAGCGCACATAGAGCCAACCCGTCTCGCAGTCCCCTCGTTCCTGTGGCTCCACGCGATAGCGAAGCCGGGCCGGGACGCGCGGAAAGACCATCAGCCGGTGCTCGGCGGGATCAGCCACCAGGGCCGGCGGCAGATCGTCCACCATGCGGCAGTTGACGATCATGCGGCCCTGGTTTTCCAGCGTGAGCTCGATTTCGGTTTCGCTGTCGAGCGCCGGCGCATTCGACCAACTCCGAACGGCCGTGAGTTGACCGGGCTCGGGCAAACGCCATCCGTCGAGAAACGCAGCCAGCAGAATCAGGGCATCCCAGACCAGCATGGTGTAGCCGAGCCGGCTATCCCAGAATCCCGGCAATACCAGCAGAAAGCCCGCCGTCAGCAGCCCGATCGCCCGCGGCGGTCAGCCCGAAACTCCAGCGCCGGCGCGGCTCGCACGCGGCGCTCACCGGGCCGGGATGAAGCGAGGAAGCGATCATTGCCTCGGCACCGGTACCGCCGCAATCACATCGGCCAGCGCGCGATCGGCATCGTACCCTTCCAACTCCGCCTCCGGCTTGAGCATCACCCGATGGCGCAGTACCGGCGGTACCGCCCGTTTCACATCGTCGGGGACGAGGTAATCGCGGCCATCGAAAGCCGCCGCAGCCTGGGCCACCAGCATGATATTGACCGCAGCCCGAGGGCTGGCTCCCAGCAGGAGCGCCGGCCACTCCCGGGTGCGCCGGGCTACTGCCAGTATGTAGTCGTAGAGCTCCGGTTCGATGCGAATCCTGTGCACCTCGGCGCGAGCCGCGGCCAGGAGGCCGGCCGGTATCGGCTCGATCGACGCATCGTCCAGCAGGCCGGCGCCGGAGCCGGCATGATGACGCTCCAGGATCTGCCGCTCTTCGGCTTCCGACGGATAGGCCACCCGGATCTTCAGCAGAAACCGGTCAAGCTGCGCTTCCGGCAGCGGGTAGGTGCCTTCGAAGTCCACCGGGTTTTGGGTGGCAAACACCGTAAACCAGGCCGGCAGCGGGCGGCGTATGCCATCGCTGGTCACCTGGCGCTCTTCCATGCATTCGAGCAGCGCGGCCTGGGTGCGCGGCGGCATGCGATTGATTTCGTCGATCAGCAACAGGTCGGTAAACACCGGTCCCGCATGGAAGCTGAAGGTGTCTGTGCCGGGTCGCAGGATCGAGGTGCCCAGGATATCGGCCGGCATCAGGTCCGGAGTCGCCTGGACGCGCTGGAAATTCAGCCCCAGGAGCCGTCCCAGTGCTTTGACGATCAGCGTTTTGGCGATACCGGGTACCCCTTCCATCAGGGCGTGGCCCTGGCACAGCAACGCCATCAGCACTTCCTCGATGACGCCGCCCTGGCCGGAGATCACGTGACCCAACTCGGTCCGGGCGTGGGCGATTAACTGGCTGGTTGCGCGCAGCGTTCCCGCCGGACCCGGTCTCATGGACGATGCCAGTGGTCTGGCCTGATTCCGGGATGCGCGCTTTCGAATCGATTCCTGGCTCATGAAGCCCTTTCTTTGGTTTTAGTTTCTCCGGACACGGCGCCGGAATGCGAGCCCGCACGGGCCGTCGGTCCGGCTATTCCGCGTCCGGCGGGTCGTGGCCGCCGCATCCAGCGAAGCCGTGTGGCGGTCGAGCAGCTGGACAAGGCGGAGCGCTTCACGCGGGCTCAATCGCCTCCTCTCCGGCCGCTGCCTCGCAGGCCATGAGGTCGCGTTCCAACTCCGGATCGGCATTTGGAAAGCGCCGCCGCAGCACGGCTGCCAGTTCGGTCGCACTCATCTGCTGGCCGCGCAGCCGGCCGGCCGCGGCGGACTGCAGGGCATGGCGGCGAAAACGCTCCCACGCGATCGAGACAGCGGTCGAAGCGGCTCCGGCGTTGCGATAGAGCGATCCCAGGGCATCGATGAACTCGATCGGCGTTGCCCGCACCGGCGGCGGCAACTCGCGCACCGGCCCGCTCCGCCGGCTGAAGCTTAGCAACACCAGCAGGGCGAGCATCGGAAGCCCAAGGCGCAGCAGCCACAACGCCGGCCCGCTGACAAAGCTCCATTCGGAGCGAATCTCTCCGTGCAGGGATTCATCCCAGTAAAAGTGGTGTCCTCGCGCTGGGCCCAGGGAATTCAGAAAAAGATCCAGGTTGCCTGCACGCGCCAGCGAGCCGTTTTCGAGCGGGGTTGAACTGGCCCACCAGACGACGTGGCCTTTTCCCCAGTCGTACTCGACCACCGCCGGCTGTCCCGCGCAGCTGTACTGCACGCGGTCGGAGGGCCTTCCCACCTGCCAGGTGGCTTCGGGGATCATCCAGACCTCCCCGGAGCCGGCCAGTGGATCCAGGCCCTCGGGTTCGAGTTTGCAGGCGGCGAAGCTGAACTCCACGGGAGGATCGGCGGAGTCGCCGGGAAGAATATATCCGCCCCAGAACCCGGTCGAAAGGACGCGGCCGCCGCGCTCCAC
The DNA here is from genome assembly GCA_963812485.1 of uncultured Acidobacteriota bacterium. GTDB lineage: Bacteria > Acidobacteriota > Terriglobia > Terriglobales > Acidobacteriaceae > Telmatobacter. The sequence continues at coordinate 302,356 of CAWEVD010000019.1, read as the reverse complement.
GATCTGGCGCACCGCCTTGATGTCGTCCGATTCGCGCGTAAAGGGCTCGGCAAAGATGACCACCGTGTCCGGTCCGGCGACGGCGGCCAGTTCCCCCAGGGGCCGCTCCCATCGTTCGACGGGATAGCCGGCGCGGACGAGGGTCTCATAGGCGGCCATGGCTCCGTGCTGGCCCGACAGGTAGGTCGAGGGAACGCGGTTATCGTCGTTGTTGGCGTTGGGCAGAAGAAATCCGGTGATGGCGGCCAGAACGACCGCAATTCCCAGCGACCAGAGCAGCAGGCGGCGATCGCGGCGATCCAGGGATGCCATGAATTTCATCGCTCGCCGCCCCGGTCGCTGCTTCGCTTCCTGTCATCGCTCCGCCTGCCGAAATCAGGCTCGCTGCCAGGGCTTCCGCACGGCGGTAATCGCTCTCGGATGCCTCCCGGCCTCCATACCAGGTGCGTTCAAAGCTGCTGGTGAGCGATGCCAGGCCGGATTGGCGTGGATCGTCGGCCGCCACCAGCGCGAGGTATTCGCGCGGGGTCCGGGCGCGGTCTGCGGGCCATAGCCGCCTTGACTCCAGGCGCGCGATCGCCGCCCAGTAGAGGAAGTGAATGGCTTCGCGCCACTGGCCGTCTGCGGCCGCCTTGCGGGCATCGGCCAGCCAGAGTTGCCAGTCGCGTGCGGACACTGCCTCAGGCACGAGGCCGGCCCTCGCAGGGACCAGCCGGATGCGCCATCGCCGCTCCATCCGCAGCAGACCCCAGGCCAGCCCCGCGGCGACGGCCCCGAAAAACCCCCATACCAGGGTTCGTCCCACCCACGCCGAGCGGGCGCGCAGCTTCTCGAATTTGGCGAACAGCCGGTTGAGCCAGTTTCCGAATCTTTCCAGGGCGGTATCGCTTTCCGTCGCAGTCTGCAGGTTGGAAAACTCCCGTCCGGCGAGAACCTGCTGCATGGTGTTGCGTTCCTCCGCGTGCGACGGAAGCGGCGTGACGGCGCGGTTGGCCTGCGCCAGGTCGTAGGCCAGCCTGGCCTGTGCATCGACGAGAAGTTGCGACGTCGTGGGCGGAATCTCGCGCAGGCTCTTGCGGGCGCCGGCAGACAATGCGCCGGAATCGGGAGCTTTCTGAGCCTTGTCCGGTTCCTCGGCGCGCGAGAACAGGATGCGCAGCCAGCCGTACCGAATCAGGCGGAGGTCATCGCTAGAAGAAGCGCCGGCCGGGACTCGGTCATCCAGACCCACCAGGGTCGGATCGCAGGTTTTCAGGTCGCGGGCCTTGGCGCAGGCCCGGGTCAGGTCCTCCAGGGCAACCAGGTGCCGGCGGTAGTCCTCCATCGTGGCGTCCTGCCATCGGCCGGCTGGTCGCGCCGGGGAAGAAGCGGCCGATGCGGAGTACAGCCGAGGAGCGGACCACGAGGAACCTGGCTTGTCACCAGGCCCGTCAAAGCGAGGCGTACCGTCACGCGGGCCTCTCCTCCGATTGCGGTTGAATCATCGCGACGGGATGAGCTTCGGAAGCACCGGCGCGGCGGCGTCAAACCTGCCGCCTGCATCATCCATTCGATATCGTAGCCCTCCTTGCGCACCCGCTGATCGTAGTAGAAGAGGGCAACGCCGGTGCCTCCGATGGGCCCGATGAATGTGTTGGTGAAAAAGGCGACTACCTGCGAGATCGAACTCACAAGGGGCGACACCTGGCCGTGGTTCTTGAAGACCATCACCACGAAAGCTGCCTGCGTGATGCCAACCAGCCCCAGCTTGATGACCCCGATCAGCAGAAAGAGGACGAAGATGCGCCCGCGCGCTCCCTTGCTCAGGTCGATGCTGCGGCGGATCGCCTCCCGCACCTCGAGGTCCTCGATCACGCAGGCGGGCATGGCCAGGGCATAGCGCAGAGTCATCAAAGGCCGTACACGAACGCCATAAAAATCACGAGGAAGCATCCGAGGGTCACGAGCACAACGATGAGCACCCGTTCGTCAACGCCGCTTTTGGGATGGACAAGAATCTTCTTGGGGGCAACGTAGAGAAACCAAAAAAGCAAAAATCCCCCGTAGGCGAGTGCGAAAGGCAGCCACGCTCTAAAGCCCGTCACCGTCATCAGCCACAGGTAGCGCCCGAACCGGGGCAGGGTGCTGGCATAGGCGCCGCGGATGCTGGCCGGTTCGCCCAGGTGCACCCACGATACCACCCGGTTGATGGCCGCAATGGCCGCGCCCAGGAGCAGGACCAGGAAGATCCACTCCACGAGTTCCGCCGTGACCAGCGGCCAACTGATTTTGGGGGCGGTCTGACCTTTCGCGACCAGGGCGCCGACCCCGATCTGGATCAGGTTCAAAACCAGTCCCACGCCCGCGTAGATCGAGAAGATTCCGGCGAACACCAGGAAGTTCGAGCGGTAAAGCTGGGCAGTGCGATCCAGTATTTCACCGAGGCTGAGCGGACGCAGATTGGTTTCCATGCCGGGGTCCCTTTGCCGTAAGTTGCGGGGCTTGCCGGGATACTAGCACAGCGTGAAAGCCGTGCGCCCGGCACAACGCAACAACTACCGTGACGAAGCCGGCCCGTTCCCGGTTAGCACCCGCCGCCGCCCATTTTTTCCTGCCAGCGCGTATTTTCTACCCGGTTCGATTTACCTTCGACTGAATAAATAGCCTATTTTCAACCATCTCCTTTGGTCATTCAATTGCAACAACTCGAACGAATAGGCGTTTCCCCCGCCTTGTGGAGCCTGCTATGGTCCCTGGAGAAATGTATTTAATGAAAGAGATGGTCAAGCGTTGTCTGTCTCTGGGGTCTTCGCTGTCAGACGTATTTACCGGCTTACGACGGACCAACGCCTCACCAGCACCGCCCGCACCGAGTTGGGAAGTCCGAAAGGCAGCTGAGCCTCCGCCGGCACCGGTGCCACCGACCAGAACCTCATCCGTTCCGGAACTCCCCCCGGTGTCCAACTTCTGCGGGACGGTCGTCCGCGATGGAGGAAGGTTTGCGTTGCGCGAGTTCGATGGAACCCTCTTCGCGCTCGACTCCACAGGACGGGCTTGGCCGTTTGAAGGCGATGACGTCACGATTTCCGGTTATTTCAACCCTGAATCGAGGCTGCTGCATATCTGCTCCATCGCCGCGGTGGACGACCTGAGGGCGGAGGCCGTCTAGCTCCCCACGGGCAATTTGGCCGCCGGACTGTTCCTACTCCACCGCCTGAATCTTGGTGCCTTCCGGGATCTTGATCTGGAACTGGTCGTCGCTCAGCGGCATGTTCGCTACGACTTTCTCAACCGTTAAAACCACCTGATACTCCTCCAGTGGCCGTTTGATGGTCACCGTTGACGGATATTTGTGGTCGCCGAAATCGACGTAGCGGCCATAGAACACCTGCGTCTCCAGATTGTTCTGTTCGTCGTACAGGTCCTGCTGATAGGGCAGCAGGTCTTCGCGGTGAAAGTGGATGACCCGCGTAAGTTTCAGTTCGTGGCTGCCCGGTTGAGCCTGCATCACGCTGAGGACGTATTCCGGAATGATCAGGAGATGCTTCTTGGCAGCGTCCTCGACCGTGTCGGTGTCCGCTGCCCGTGTAAATTCCTCATCCGGCGCCAGGCCGCGCACCGCCATGGCATCGAAAAACAGGCCCGGACGCATGTTCTCGAGCCCCTTCGAACTTTTCCTGGTCAGCGTGCTTGGACCCTTGTAGGCCGTCTCTTTGGGCGGGATCAGCAGGGTAAAGTTCTTGCCGTCGCTGGCCATATCGAACGCTCGCGTTCCAAGCACCGGCACTTGCCCAAGCACTCGCACCATTTCCGGCTTGCGCATCAGGATGTGTCCGTGGATCGCGGTGATATCCGTGGCCACACCCTTTTTGGAATTGGTTACGCTGGCCTGGATCTCCACGGTCGCATTGAGGCTTTGGAATTGATTCCACCGCTCATTAATCCGTGAGACCAGTTCCTCCGCGGTAGCGGACTGCACCACCGACGGAGCGCGCGGCACGGGCAGCTTGCGGGTGCTGAACAGGCAGCCTGACAGCAAAAGAAGCGGAAAGGCAAGGCCCGCAGTCGCGGCGCGGCGACTGCCCGCGCTCACCGCCCACCTGCCTTCTTCATAGCTTCGCGGTAGCCGGCCACATTGCGGTTGTGTTCCTCGAGCGTCGTGGCGAACACAGACTTGCCCTGCGGATTGTCGCCGGCGGCCACGAAGTAGAGATAGTCGGTCTGCGCCGGCGCTATCGCTGCGCGCAGGGCCTTCGCACCCGGATTCGCAACCGGTCCGGGCGGCAGCCCCGCATGAATGTAGGTGTTATAAGGCGTATCGCGCTTGAGGTCGGATTCGTAAAGCGTCCCCCGCCACTGCTTCTGGAGTTCCAGCCCGTAGATCACCGAAGGGTCGGTCATCAGCGGCATGTTCTTGTCCAGCCGGTTCTCGAACACGCTGGCAACCAGGGGCCGTTCCCCGTCGATCGCCGTTTCCCGTTCCACCAGCGAAGCCAGCGTCACGGTCCGGTGCACGTTGATCGATAACCCCAGTTCGCGCAGCCTCGGTACGAAATCGCTTCACCATCGTCGCGGCAATTTCGGGAAGCGCGGTTCGGGGAGCGAAGCGATACGTGTCCGGGAAGAGATAGCCTTCCAGGCTCTTCGCGGTGGGATCCAGATCGGCGATCAGAGAGGACTCCTGCACCGCCATGTCGAGAAACGCCTGCCGTTGGCCAAAGCCGGCCTGCTGCAAGCGGTCCGCGATGTCAAAAATGCTGGCCCCTTCCGGCACCGTGACGGCAATGGTGTACACGTCCCCGCGCCGGATGCGGTCGTACACCTCGCTCGCCGGGGCCGGATGATCAAATCGATACGCTCCCGCCTTGAGTGTTCCCTGTTTCCAGAAACGCACCAGGTCAAAGGCGTACTCGCTGCGGACGATGCCCGCCCCCTGCAATTGGCGCCCGATGCGAACCGTCGAAGAGCCGGGAGCCACTTCCACGATCGTCTCCCCTTGAGGTCCGTAGGGCGTCAACACCAGCCAGGCAGCCGCCCCAGCCGCGCCCAAGGCCAGAATCAGAAGCACCAGGAAGAAGCCCGCGGCACCGAAGCCCTTTCTTCTTGCAGTTGTCGGTTTACGGCGCGCCATTCTCCTCAGTATTCCCCTCTAGCATCTCTTAGAGACGCAAAAAATCCCTTCGGGATTCTTCGCTTTCAAGATTGTATCGGGCGCGATGCGCGGCGCGGACTAGGAGAAGTGATAGTCGGATAGCTAATGCCACCGCCTTCTTTTCTTCGCCGCCTGTCCTGCCAGATCCAGCCGGGTGCAAGCTCGATCCGCCCTGACAGGGCATTAAGCTGGTGGCAGGGAGTCGATCGCTGGAAGCCGTACCCCAACCCCGTTTTCTCGGCCTCGACGTAGGCTCGAAACGCATCGGCGTAGCCGTCTCAGACGAGCTGGGGCTGACCGCACAGCCCGTTCTGACCCTGATACGGCGGCGGAATCGCGCGCGAGGATGTGCGCTCTCTGGCGCGCCTGGCGCGGCGGTTCAGCGTCGCCGCGATCGTGGTTGGAAATCCCCTCCACCTTTCCGGCGAACCGAGTCCCGCAAGCGGAGAAGACGCAGGCCTTCGCCACCGAACTGGGAGAACTGACGGGCCTCCCCATTCATCTCTGGGATGAGCGCCTGACCACCCGCGAGGCTCACCAGATCCTCTACGAAGCCGGCCACCCCCGCCAGGACCATCGCCGCGTGGTCGACCAGGTTGCGGCCACGCTGATCCTGCAGTCATTTCTGGATAACCGGGAATCAGGAATCAGAAAGCAGGGATCAATGAACCGCCGCCCGGTCTGAATCTCTGACGCCTCTCTCCGCGTATAATGGAGTTTCTGGTTTTTCCACCTCTTGCGGACAGAGCCATCCCACTCGCCGCCACGGAATACGGATGCCCGACCACATCAAAAGTCAGCTTCAGAAGCAAATCGCGGAGCTCGAGCACGAACTGGCCCATGAACTGCCTGCCGAGATCAAGAAGGCGGTGGCCATGGGCGATCTGTCGGAAAACGCCGAGTACCACATGGCGAAGCAGCGCCAGGATTTTGTCAACGCCCGCCTCGGCCAGCTCAAGCGGCGCATGGCCGAGCTCTCCCTGGTCAACCTGGCCAACATTCCGCGCGACAAGGCGGGGTTCGGTTCAACCGTCGTGGTCTACGACTCCACCAAGGATGAAGAAATCGTCTACCGGCTGGTGACCAGCGAAGAGTCGGACGTGACCAAGGGGCTGATCTCCACCACCTCCCCGATCGGCCGCGGCCTGGTTGGCAAGCAGGTGGGCGACGTAGCCGTCATCGTGACCCCCAATGGAAAGCGCGAGCTGGAAATTCTCAAGTTGACCACGGTCCATGACGAAGCGGAAGCCAACGGCGCCGGCGGCGCGGCCGCGTCAGGCTCCGGCAACTAGGTAAGGAAAGACAGGAATGACCTGGACCAGCGCCTTTGGCCGCGGCTGCGGCTGGCTTCTTGATCGCATTGTTCACGGGCTGGCGCTCACCCGCATCTCCCCCAACGTCCTCACCTTCATCGGGCTGGTCATCAACATCGCCGCCGCCTTCCTGTTCGGCCACGCCAACGCCACCAACGCGGGGCGCATGTTTCTCTATGCAGGGCTGGTCATCATCGGGGCCGGCATCTTCGACATGGTGGACGGCCGCGTAGCCCGCCGCACCAACCAGGTCACCGTCTTCGGCGCCTTCTTCGACTCCGTGATCGATCGCTACTCCGACGTGGTGCTGTTCTTCGGCCTGCTGGTCTACTACGCGCGCATCAACCATTTTCGCTACGTGGTGCTGACCGCGTTCGTCATGGTCACGTCGCTGATGGTGAGCTACACCCGCGCCCGCGCCGAAGCTCTCATCGGTCAGTGCAAGGTAGGTTTCATGGAGCGCCCGGAGCGCATCGTGCTCATCATTCTCGGGGCCTTGTTCTACCACTGGGGCGTCATGGCTCCCGTGCTGTGGGTGCTGGCGGTGCTTTCGACCATCACGGTCATTCACCGCATCCAGTACACCTACTCCAACACCAAGCACCTGGCGCCGCTGAGTTGAAACAGGCAGGCACGTCTTTGTTCTGATCTCTGACCCCTGTTTCAGCAGTTCACCACCATCACCGAGCATCCGGCTTTGGGCGGCCTCCACTGCACCAGGAACTTCGTCACCTCTGAAGATTCCATGCGGCGCATGGACTTGAACTCCCCACCGCGCTGGCCATAGAGAAGTTTGCCTTTCTCGCTCAGCACGGCCAGCGCCGGTACTCCCAGCGTGACCGGAATACCGTACTGTTCGGCGATATCCAGGTTCTCGTCCATGCGTCCAATGTTGATGTGGACGAGAACGAAGTTGGAATCAAGGATGGGGCGGTTTTCGGCGTTGTGGAAGTAAATATCCAATACCTGGCAATCGCCACACCAGTCGCCGCCGAAGTCCACAATGACGCGCTTGTGGCTCTGGGCAGCCATCTTGATCGCCGCGGCCAGATCGGCCTTGGCCTGGGAGGGATCCGGGTAGATATTGTGGGTTGCGGCGCCGGCCAGCACGGCAGCCAGAACCAGTCCGGCAGCCACGGCGAGCCACATGATGCGTTTCACGGGGAATTGACCTCCAACAGCCTTCTTTCAGTCTGCCACATCCGGAGGTGCGGTGATTTCGTACTCCATCCGAGGGCGCAGGCGATGTACTCTGGAGAGCTATGAGCGATCTGCGCAGCCGGTTGGAATCCACAGCGTTTGCCGATCTCGGAGCGATGATGGAAGGCTATGCCCAGGCCGCGGTCGAACTGGCGCGAAAGGACTTCCGGCACGAACTGGACTTTACGGCGGATTCCATCGACGCTCTGGATGACATCCTGGTGGTGGTCGGCGAAAGCCCTGAACGCGATCTTGATTTCGAAGTGCGGTTGTGGGGAAGCTACCTGGGCGAGGTCTTGCGGCGGCGCTACGCCGGCGGCTGGGAAATGACCCAATACCCCGGCGGAACAGTGGCCGTGCCGGCCGTGGATGTGCGTGGCTCCCGCCTGTTTCCGCTCATGAAGGTGTACCGGCGCCTGACCGTGGGAGAAGAGGAAGATCTGCGCAGCTTTTATGCCATGGTGACCGAACGGCTGGGAAAACCCGCCCAGGTCAATTGAGGGGTTTGCAGCAGAGGTCTGAGCGCGGCCGGATTTAGAGTGCGTTAGCTCACACCGCCGCGGCAAGGCCTGTGCGACAATGAAACTGTTGAAGGTAGCGCGCCGCCGACGCGCGGTGTGCGGAGGATAAATCGATGGGCGATCTACTACAACCATGGCACCTGATTGTTCTGGCCGTGGTCGCGTTTCTGCTGTTTGGAGCCAAGCGGCTCCCCGAACTCGGCAAGGGGCTGGGCGAAGGTTTGAAAGGGTTTAAGGAAGGCCTGAAGGGAATCACCGAGCCCTCGGCTCCGACGCCGCCGACGCAGCAGAGCTCCACCACGGCGCCGCCGCCCTCCACGCCCGCCGAAACCAAGCAATCCTAGGTTTGCGATCAGGCAAAGACTACCGACCTGAGTCGGCGCGCGCGAACACTCGATCAATAAAATGGCCTGTGCGAAATGCACAGGCCATTTGTTTTCGTGCCTTGACTGCGAAACTATTTCGCGTCCTGGGCCGAAGGGTAGTAGCCGCTCTTGGCCACCACTTCGACGTTGGGCCGGTCGACCCGGACTTCGATCTTGCGGAACCTGTTGTCGATCACCGGCTGGTGGCTCAGGTAGCCCAGGGTGTACTGGTTCCGCGCCTCCTCGGCGATCTTTCCGTAGCTCCGTTCAATCCCGTTCAGCCCGCGCTCGGAATCCAGCGACCCCCCCGTCGCCAGGGTGTACTTGGCCAGCAGGTTGTCGTACATCGTGAAGGGCAGGTGGATGCGGCTCACATAACCCTCGCCCCAGCGCGCCGAATCGCCCACCAGCGTTCCGTACACGGCGATCTGGTTGGTCTGGAGATAACGCAGGACGTCGCGATAGGGGGCCTTGGAGCCGGCTTCCTTGCCGTCGGAGACCACGTAAATGATGCGGCGCCGGCCCTTGGGCCGCGTGGACAGCTCTTTGGCGGCAGCCAGGATCCCGTCGTTCAGGGTGTGAATTTCCTTGGGGATGGTGATGAACGCGCTGCTTCCAGCGGAGCGTCCCGGCTGCAGGTTGGGATCGACGCAGTTGCCGTTCTGGCGGACACTACAGCCAGCTAGCGGGCCGCTGTTGACCGGCGAAAGATCTTCGGAGCCCGCCGCCTTGGTCATCGACAGCACGTAGGGCACGCGCGCGCTCTGGGCGCCGGTGAAGCCCCCGGAGCGGTTCTGCGCACCGTTGTTGTAGGTAAAGACCGCCACCTCGTCATAGGGGGTGAGAGCGCCCTGGATGGCGCCCAGGGAGTCGTTCACCTTGGTCATTACGTCCGAGGTCACGCTCTGATCGATCAGAAACACGATCGACAGCGGAGCCGGATCGACGGTAAACAGGCGCAGCGGCTCGCGCTGGTCGTTCTCAAACACTTTGAAGTCGCGGAACGTGAGGCCCGCTACCAGCTGCCCCTTCGAGTCCTTCACCGTGACCGGGACTTCGACGAAGTTCACGTTCAGGCGAATCACGGTCTGGAGCTTGTCGAATCCTTCCCCCGGGGGCGGCACCTCCGGCGGAGCGGTCTGAATCTGATCCGTGGCAGGTGCGGGCGGCTGCTCCGGCGGCGGAGCGGTCTGCGGATTCACCGAACCCGAGGAGGAACTCGATGCCGGGGATTCGGTGCCGGCGCCCCCACCCGGCCGGATAGGCCCGCCGACGCCTGCCAGGGGTGGGGCCTGTTGCGGCTGGGGAGCCGGTGCATCCGGAACCGAAGACGGTTGCTGCTGCGCCAACCCCAAAGGGCTCAAATTCAGGTTCAGGCTCAGTAGCGCTGCGATCGCCGTCAATTTAAAACCAGGCTTCACCGGAAATCATCCTCCCCACCGCCCGCGCAACCAGCGCGCGCGAAAACCAAAAACGTGCTCCCGGGGCTCTGCGGACCTGGGATTCGTCGTCCAACCGTCAGAGTATCAGACGCGGCAGGAGCGCGCAGGTTTGCCCCGCGGCCCCGGCCGATCGCGAATTGGCCCTGCCTTTGGCCCAATCCGGCACTGGCGCGATGTGCTCGCTTCGTGGTAGTGATACCGTCTAAGGGTCAGACATGCGCATCCGCCGCATCGCCGTTCTTTTCTTCCTTCTTCCGCTCGCCAGCCGTGCCGGATGGTCCCAACTCGCGCCCTCGCCCGATGCCGCGCCCGTCAGCCATGCCCCCGCGGCTCCCGAAGAAGACAAATCGGTCGCGACTTTCAAACTGCAGGTCAACCTGGTGGACGTCTTCTTCACCGTCAAGGATAAGAACAACAACCTCGTTCCCCACCTCAACAAGAACGACTGCACGATCTTCGAAGACAAGCAGCCGCAGACCTTCAAGAGCTTTATCGCGGAAAACAATCTTCCCTTGACGCTGGGCATTCTGCTCGACACCTCGGGCAGTCAACAGCGCGTGCTTCCCCTTGAACAGGAAGCCGGCAGCCGTTCCTGCGAGCGCGTGCTCAAAGCCAAAGACGAGGCCTTCCTCCTGTCGTTCGATGTGAACGTCGACCTGTTGCAGGATTTCACCAACAGTCCCCGGCTGCTGAGCCACGCCATGAACAAGGCGGAGATCAACACCGCCGGCGGCAACGGGGCGGCGGGCATTCCGGGAGCCGGCGGCGGGACGGTCCCCACCATCGGCGACCCCAAGGGAACCCTGCTCTATGACGCCATTTATCTCGCCGCCAACGAGAAGCTCACCCAGGAGTCGGGCCGCAAGGCCATGATCATCCTCACCGACGGCGACGATCAGGGCAGCCGCACCAAGATCACCGAAGCCATTGCCGCGGCGGAGAAATCGAACGCCATGATCTACGTCATCCTCATTGCCGATACCGGCTTTTACGGGGGCTGGGGATACAACGGTTATTCGGCCGCCGACAAGATGACGAAGGAGACCGGTGGCCGGCTCATCAACGTCGGCAATAACGGCAAGAAGCTTGAAGAGGCGTTTGCCCAGATCGAAGACGAACTGCGAACCCAGTACGCCGCTACCTATACGCCGACCAACGCCAAGATGGACGGCACCTTCCGCCACCTTTCGCTCGAATGCCACGGAGACGGGCTGAAGGTGCAGGTGCGCAAGGGCTACTTTGCGCCCGTGCCGGAACAGTAGGCTCAGCGTTCACAGTTCATAGTTCGTAGTTCACAGTTGAAACCGGCGGGTCGGCCTGCGTGTGGCCGAAAAGCCGCGTCGGAACTGCGAACTTAAGAACTGCGAACTATGAACTGTCGTTGGTGCCCTGTCCTGTTTCGATACACCAAGATTACCGAAGTCCCGGCTTTTCGTTGCGAGCCCGTAATCTGGCGCGCACCTCAGCTCTTCGCTACTATCGGCCTGAGACGGAAATCCTTGAGAACATTTTCTTCAAAAAATGATTTCCATGCCTCGGTCCCGCCTGCAAGATTGACGCGGAGGTGCCGTCATGATCCACGACTTCAATCTCCAGGAATCCTTCGAGATCAGTCCCCGCTTTCGCCACACCATCGAAGAGAGAATCGCTCGCCTGGAGCGCGATGCCGAGTGGGACGAGGCACAGGTACCGCATCTGGCTAGCCCCGATCATGTCCGCCGGCAGATGCGCCTGGTGGCGGCCCAGCGCGCTGAAGCCCTGCGCATGCGCATCTTCCTCGATCGCGCCCGCACCCGCCTCGGCGAACCGCAGAATATCCTCTAAGGAAGCTCAACAGATTCGATCGGGAGGCCGATGAGGCAAAGGCGACAAACGCCGGAACGCACCAATGGCCGCGATCGCTGGACCGCGGCCATTGTCTTTCTGCAGTCAATCTTTGGAGCACCGGGCGGGAATTGAACCCGCGAATACTGGTTTTGCAGACCAGCGCGTTAGCCGCTTCGCCACCGGTGCTTGAAAATCGGGGTGCGCAATCAGTCTAAATTGCCTTCGTGCGGGGTTCTTTGACCTGTACCAATCGCCCGCCCTCCCGGCTAACCCTGATGACTGTTCCCTGATCCCTCAAGTAAAAAACCCACCACGCTCCTTCAGCGGGTGGGTCGTTCAAGCTTGATCCTCTGCCGGAATCTAGCTCATCGGACACACCCCGACCCGCTCAAATGACAGCGACAGCGAAGCGGGAGTGAGCATGTGAGCCATAGAATCCTTGCCGCCCGCGGGATTTCCGCATTCTCCCACAGGGCGATTACCCGTAGAGTAGAGTTAATCCGGAGGCATGTCAACAGCGTGCGGTCCCTCGATTATGTCGTCGTGGATGCTTTCAGCGACACCGCGCTGGCGGGCAATCCGCTCGCGGTGGTGATGAACACCATCGGTCTGGACACCGCGCGCATGCAGGCAATCGCCCGCGAGTTCAACCTGTCGGAGACCACCTTCGTCGAGCGCAGGCCCGCTGCGGTGGAGCAGGCGGAGGGCGTTCGCGTGCGCATCTTCACCACCCAGGAGGAACTGCCATTCGCAGGCCATCCCACTCTCGGCACCGCCAGCATGCTGAAGATCTTTTCCCCCGACACCGTGCGCGATAATACGGTCCACCTGGCGCTCAACGTCGGTCGTGTTCCGGTTCGCTTCGATGGGCAGGTCAGCAGCTCGGGAGCCATCTTCGGCGAGATGACGCAGCGCGATCCGGAATTCTGTGCGGAGCTTGATTCCGCCGCCGTGGCTCGCCTCATCGGCTTGTCGGTCGATGATCTCGATCCCTCCGCGCCGCCGCAAGTGGTTTCCACCGGAACCGCCTTCGCGATTGTCTTGCTCCGTAGCGTGGAAGCGCTGGCCCGGCTCAAGGTCAATCATGACGAGGCTGCGTCTTTCCTGCGCGGACAGGAAGCGCGGTGGTTTTACGTTCTGGCACCGGAGCCCGACCAAAACCAGGGCCGCACGCAGTGCTGCGGGCGAGGATGCAGTTCTACGGGGGAGAAGACCCGGCAACCGGCTCCGCGGCGGGCTGCGCAATTGCTTACCTGGTTTCGCGCGGAATCGTGCCTTCGGGCGAGCGGATTCACCTCCGCCAGGGCCTCGAAATCAGCCGTCCCAGCGACTTGTTTTTGTCCGCGCGGCGCGATTCGGCGAAGATCACCGATATCCGCGTCGGGGGCAGCACTGTTCTTGTGGCAAAAGGACAGCTTTTCCTGCCGTGATGCACACGGTTTCAACAGGAATTCATCTAATTAACTTGCGATCTCTGTTATACGTAGCCGTTTTCCCAACCATTTTCCCCAGATTTCCACTCCTCGTTTCGCCTCTCTTTCCCTCTATTCACAAGCCATCCAATGCCCGTAGTCTTCGGAAGCATTGGAAGAATTTAGCTGAGCTTTCCGAACCGGAATAGTCTCGGATTTTCGAGTAACCGGCCGCGCGGGAAGTCCTTGCTTTCGGGTCCCCGACTGCAGGAAACGATGGGGTGTATGCAGGCCCGCCCGGGTCTTCACGCATCCTCCGTTTCCCCAGGCAAGAAATCGGACCCCGGAGGCGGTGTTCGCGTGCGGCCAAGCCATGGAAACCTGAAGCGCACGTCCGCAGAAACGCGGAACGCGGCCTCGTGTCTTCAGGCCTTGCCTCAACAATCTGAAAAAGGAGTGTGCCCCAAACATCATGCGGCCTAAAAAAATCATTCTCTGCGTCGACGACAATGAACAGGAGCTGTCCGTACTCAAGTTCATGCTGGCTACTAACGGATATCGAGTGCTGTCTGCCAATAACGGCCAGGAGGCGATCGGCATCTTTGCCGATATTTCTGTCGACCTGGTGTTATCTGATTACGCCATGCCGCAGATGAATGGAGATCAGCTCGTCAATCGCCTGAAGCAGATCGCCGGGCACGTGCCGATGATTCTGCTCGGCGATCCGCAGAAGATGGGAGACCAGATGCACGGGGCCGATGCCTTGCTGCCCAAGAAGACCTGCTCTCCACACGAACTGCTGGAGCGCGTCAAGATCATGAGCGCCCGCAAGCGCGGCCCACGCAAGGGCACCACGCGCATGCCCCAGCCGCAGTTCGCGGTCGCGTCGTAAGAACAGGGAACAGGGATCAGGGAACAAGTCCATTGGCTCAGGTTCGCGGATCAGGCGAGCCGACCCGGCTGAGCTCGAACCTTGGATTGTTTGCGTTTCATCGATTTTCGACGATGATCGTTTCAGCCCGACGCTCGACGGGTTTCGAAGCTCCCCGCATTTCTGATCCCTGATCCCTGTTCCCTGTTTCCCTGTTCTTTGATCCCTGTACTAGTTCTTTTCCCACTTGACGACATAGTGCAGGGGTGGGCATACTCCCGAGCTATGGCCCAGCTTGGCTCGGTTTCGCTTGACGGCCACGGGCAGGCTTTCTATGGATCTCGTTCTTGTTCGTGTTCTTTTTGTTGCCTTATTGACAGTGGTTTGTTACTTCCTTCATCCGTTCGGGTTAACTGGCTGGATGGGAGCAGGCGCGGGGTTCGTCGCATCCGCCGCCGTCATCGTTTTTGAATTGCGGGTACGGGCGCTGACGCTGCGCCGCCTGATCGGCGCGGTGGCCGGCAGCGTACTCGGCATCTTCGGCGCCGCGCTGTTCTGCCTCGTTCTCCGCTCCGCTCCGCTTCCCGGCACCACTTCCGCTGCCCTGCAGATCTTCGTGCTCCTGCTCATGACGTATGTGGGCCTGCTGGTGGGCGCCAGCAAAGGGGATCTGCTCAATCCCGCCGCTCTGGGAACCGTCTTCAGCGGAGAGAAACCCACGCGCAGGAGCGCCAAGGTGCTCGACACCAGCGTCATCATCGACGGCCGCATTGCCGATATCGCTGAAGCCGGTTTCATCGACGGCATGATGGTGGTGCCCGAGTTTGTGCTGCGCGAATTGCAGATCGTGGCCGACTCCACTGATGGCTCCAAGCGGCAGCGCGGCCGCCGCGGCCTCGACATGCTGCAGCGCATGCAGTCCAATCCCAAGATCCAGGTGCAGATCGTGCCCGACGACTTCCCCTCCATTCGCGAAGTCGATTTGAAGCTGCTCGAACTGGCCAAGAAGTGGGAAGCCAAGGTGGTCACCAACGATTTCAACCTCAACAAGGTCGCGCATCTGCACCGCGTCGAAGTGCTCAACATCAACGATCTGGCCAACGCGCTCAAACCGGTGGTGCTGCCCGGCGAGCGCATGACCGTGCTCATCCTCAAAGAGGGCAAGGAATACAACCAGGGCGTCGGGTACCTGGATGACGGCACCATGGTCGTCGTCGATCACGCCCGCAAGATGATCGGCCGGTCGGTCGATATCTCCGTCACCAGCGTGCTGCAGACCGCCAGCGGCAAAATGATTTTCGGCAAGATGGACGAGAATGGCAAGGCAGTCGAGGGCACGCGCACGGCCTCGCTCGAGATCACGCACTGAGGGTACCCACTCCAGTGTCGATCCCCGAATGATCAAAGAGTCCCTTCGCCAGCAACTCCTCGACCTGCGCGCGGAAGATCTGCGTGTGCGCACGCGAGCTTGTGGCGGCCGGGAACCGGGCGGCCCGTATGTTCCTCGTATGGAAGCGATCCACGTGCGCAACGCCGCGCGCCTGTGGGAATTGATTGCGGAGCACGGCTGCCCTGGTGAAGACCGGCATCCGGCAAGTCCGGAGACGATCATGAGAAGTCCGGGCATCCGAAAATTAGGCAACTCGCTTAAGGTTGAATCATGGTAAAAGTCAGCGTTCTGTACCCCAACCGGCCCGGCAGCCATTTCGATGTCGAATACTACCTGAATTTCCATATGCCCATGTCGAGCAAGCTTCTCGGACCGGCGATCAAGGCGGTGTCGGTCGAGATTGGCCGTGCCGGTGCCATTCCAAATGAACCGCCGCCGTTTGCAGCCATCTGCAGTTTCACCTGCGAGACCTTCGAGGACTTCATGGCCGCATTCACTCCCGTGGCTGGCGACCTCCAGGGAGACATCCCCAAATACACCGACATCACGCCAATCATCCAGGTCAGCGATATTCGAATCGGGTGAGAACTGCTCCCTGGCGCGGAATACCGATGTGACGCCCACTCCGACCCATAGCCCTTTTTGGGCTTTCTCTCCCCCAGAGGTGATATAGACGGGGGCCCCGGCCGATGAAATCCTAGATAGCTGATGAGCTAGAGCAAATCCAGGGAACCTGTGCCCGGGTGCAGTTTTGGACCGGTAGCGGCGGGTGCCTGTCCGCGCCAGCATGGAACGGCGGCGCCTGAACTGGGTGACCCTGGTGTTGGGATGAACGGTCGATGATCTGATGAAGCGATTCGGTCTGGCGCTCGTGATTCTGTCCTGGGCCTCGGCATGGGCTATGCCGCCCGCCCTGACGACTTTGCGCGCCGTCCACTCCCTCACCAATGCCGAAGCCAAGCTGCGCCTCCCGGTCGATTTTGAGGCCACAGTCACCTATTACGACAACCAGGGGCGAGATCTGTTCGTGCAGGACGGCGATCTTGCCATCTACGTTTTCGCCACGCCCGGCGCAGCAGTTCGTTCCCGGGGACCGCATCCGCATCCGGGGAAAGACCGACAGCGATTTCCGGCCCGATGTCCTGGGCGACGAATTGACTCTCCTCCACCATGGCCCGGTTCCCGACGCCGTTCCTGCCAACCTGGGACAACTCCTGCGCGTTGAACTCGATTGCGTACGGGTCAGGCTGCGGGCCCGGGTGCGCAGTGCGGACATCGTCAAAGACGAGGCCGAAACCAACATCTATCTCAATCTGCTGGTCGACGGAGGATATGTCGATGCCACGGTTCTGGGCCAGGACGAGAGCAAGCTGAAGGAACTCCTCGATGCCGATGTCGAAATCACCGGGGCCGCGGCGGGCAAGTTCGACAGCAAAATGCAACTGGCCGGGATCATGCTCCAGGTCGCTTCCCTCTCTGACGTGAAGATCGTCGAACGCGCCAGGATTCAGCCGGGCTCGCTTCCCATCACCCCCATGGACGAAATCCTGAAGGGTTACGAGGTCGAAGATCGCAGCCAGCGCATGCGCGTCAGGGGAAGCATCACGTACTACCTTCCCGGTTCGACCCTGGTGCTCCAGGACAGGGGAAAGAGCCTGCGCGTCTCCACCCAATACGAAGGGCCGTTGCCGATCGGACAGATCGTCGACGTGACCGGCTTCCCCGATGCACGTAACGGTGCCTCAACGCTTACCCAGAGTGAGATCACCCCGACGGGAAAACGAGCGCCCATTTCACCCCTGCCGGCGGATTTCTCTCAACTGGCGTCGGGTGCACACGCGTTTGACCTGGTATCAACCGAAGGAACGGTGCTGGCTGCGGTTCGCGGCGCGACGCAGGACGAGTACGTCCTGGTCTCGAATGGCCATCTGTTCTCGGCTATTTACCGGCACCTTGACTCCGATATCGTTCCCCTTCCCGCGATGAAGCGGGTGGCGGTCGGGTCCAGGATTCGAGTTACCGGCATCTGCACCATGGAAACCGGATCGGATCCGCTGGGCGCCCCTGTCGCCTTCTATCTTCTGCTCCGCTCGTTCGACGACATCGATGTGGTGGCGGGACCGTCGTGGTTAAACATCCGCAACCTGATGATCGCGCTGGGCGCGCTCGGGTCTGTGGTGATCGTGGTCGGCGCCCGCGGATGGACGCTCGAACGACGCGTCCGCCGTCAGACGGCCGCATTGGCGACCCGCATCGAGCGTGAAGCCGAGATGGAGCGCCGCCGCGGCGAGATCCTCGAAGACATTAACGAAGGACGCGATCTGGCCGAGATTCTGGAGAACATCGTCGCTCTTGTCTCCTTCAGCTTGAACGGCGCGCCGTGCTGGTGTCGGCTTGAGAGCGGCATTCATGCCGGAATGATCGTAGCCGCGGCCGATACATCGCTGGCCATTGGCCAGCCGATTGCTGCCCGGTCCGGCGCCGCTCACGGAGAGGTCTTCGCCGCCGTGGAACCGATACCAGAGTCGCACTCGAAGGCGTTGAATGCTCTGGCTATGGGGGCCGGCCTTTGTTCGCTGGCGATCGAGACGCGCGGCCTCTATTCCGACCTGGTCCATCGCTCGGAATTCGATTTGCTCACGGATGTTCCCAATCGTTTCTCGTTCGAGAAAGCGCTCGACGAAGCGATCCAGGGCGCACAGCGGCGGGCAGGAACCCTGGGAGTGATCTACATCGACCTGGACAAGTTCAAGGAGATCAATGACGTCTACGGTCATCGCGTAGGGGATGTATTTCTGCAGCAGGCAGCGCACCGGATGAAACATCAGATCCGTCCGGGCGACTTTCTGGCGCGCCTCGGAGGCGATGAGTTCGGCGTCATGGTTCCCATGGTGGCCAACAAGGACGATGTTCGCGAGATCGCCGTACGGCTGGAACGCTGCTTCGATCACCCGTTTACGGTCGAGGGCTATGTGCTGGCCGGGTCTGCCAGCGTGGGAATGGCCTACTTTCCGGCGGATGGGGAAACGAGAGACAGCATCCTGAGCGCCGCTGACACGGCCATGTACGTGGCCAAGAACACCAAGTGGGCGAGCGCCGACGTCCCTGTCGAACAGGAATAAGCGTGCTTCGCGCGCACCCGGAACGGATAACCTGTACTTCCTTCCGTGGCCAAAGCCAGGCCAGCCGGTTTCAGTATTTCTGCACCCGGGGATCGATCTCGTCGCTCCACGCCAGGATGCCGCCGGCGACATTCACCACCCGCGGATAGCCGGACTGTTTGAGGAACTCGGCGATGCGCTGCGAGCGGGCGCCGGAGCGGCAATGCACCACGACTTCCCGTTCGCGGTCGATCTCTGCCAGCCGCTGCGGCACGTCGTTTTGCGGAATCAGCTTCCCGCCGATCTGCGCGATCTGGTACTCGTACGGCTCGCGCACGTCGATCAGCTGCACATCCTCGCCGGCATCGATCCGCCGCTTCAGTTCCTTCACCGTGATCTGCGGAATGCCGTTCTTCACGCTGCTCTCCTGTGGGGTTTCGGGCACGATGCCGCAGAACTGCTGGTAGTCGATAAGCTCGGTGACGGTGGGATTGGTGCCGCACACCGGGCACTCCGGATTCTTGCGCAGCTTGAGCTCGCGGAAGCGCATGTTGAGCGCATCGACCAGCAGCAGACGGCCGATCAGCGGCTCGCCTTTGCCGAGAATGAGCTTGATGACCTCGGTGGCCTGCATCACGCCGACCAGGCCGGGCAGGATGCCAAGCACTCCGCCCTCGGCGCAACTGGGCACCAGCCCCGGCGGCGGCGGCTCGGGATAGAGGCAGCGATAGCACGGCCCCTGCTCGGTGGCGAACACGCTGGCCTGCCCTTCGAAGCGGAAGATGGAGCCATAGACATTGGGCTTGCCCAGCAGTACGCAGGCATCGTTGACCAGGTAGCGGGTGGGGAAGTTGTCCGTGCCGTCGGCGACGATGTCGTAATCCTTCAGGATTTCGAGCGCATTGGCGCTCGACAGCATGGTGTCGTGCTTGACCACGTTCAGGGCTGGATTCAGCGCGGTCAGCTTCTCCGCCGCCGAATCGAGCTTCTTGCGGCCAATGTCCTTGGTCGAGTGGATAATCTGGCGCTGCAGGTTGCTGGCGTCCACGACGTCGAAATCGACCAGCCCCAGGGTGCCGATGCCGGCGGCGGCGAGGTAGAAGGCAAGCGGCGATCCCAGACCCCCGGTGCCCACGCAGAGCACTTTGGCCGCCTTCAGCCGGCGCTGCCCCTCCATCCCCACTTCAGGCAGGATGAGGTGGCGCGAGTAACGCGAGAGATCATCGGTAGTCAGTTCAGGCAGCGCGGTCGGTTCAGTAATGGTCGGCATCAGTCTCAGTTCACAGTTCCTGGTTCAGAGTTCGCAGTGCATGGATCTCAGTGCGCGCAGCGCCATAGCCTGGACGGCCAGTCCCGGCAAGCACCTCCGGCGATGGAGGGAATGATGGAGAGCGTATCGGCGGCACTTACGGCCGTAGCTTCCTTGGCCGGCAGATAGCGCACATCTTCGTCGTTCAGATACAGGTTAACAAAGGCGCGCAGCTTTCCTTCACTGGTGAACAGGTGCTTGCGCAGTTCGGGATGGGTGTGGGTCAGCTCGCTGAGGGCTTCAGTGACGGTGGAGCCATTTACCTCGACGGCGTCCCGTCCGCTCACGTACGAACGCAAAGGCGTGGGGATAAAAATGGTCATAGTCTCTCGCGCCGCGCTTGCGGGCACTGATTAGATGATCGCAGACGCGGCAAAGATGAACGGAATGGTGGGGAAACATCCCTGATCGGGATAACCCGAAAAAGGCGCGGGCCGCCAGGCCCCAGCCCTCGGCCAGCCTTCGAAATGTAACCTGGGGAGGGCAATTCACCACCGGTGGAAGCGTCGCGCCGGGGAGAAGTCAGGGGCTTTCTGAGGGTTAGCTCGGCGCCGCACCTTCCAGGCGCTCGATGATTCGGTCGGCGTCATAGACGCAACCGCCCCACACCCCGCCGCTGGCGTGCACCAGGGCGGCCCACAGCCGAGTGTCGTCCGGCAGCGCCGGGTGCGGTCGCAAATCGGGCCGCGGCCCTCGCAACGCCAGGCGCCGCGTACCTTCCTCCGCGCCGAAGGGACCCTCGGCGTCTCCAACGAGATGAACCGACCCGGTCAGCTTTTCGCGATCGATCACGATCTCGATCAGGTCTCCCTCGTGCACCTTCCCCACCGGTCCGCCAGCGAGGGCCTCCGGGGATACGTGCCCGATGCAGGCGCCGGTCGAAACGCCGCTGAAACGCGCATCGGTCAGCACCGCGACATGCTTGCAGTGGGGCAGCATTTTGAGCGCGGAGGTGACCTGGTAGATTTCCTGCATTCCTGCGCCTTTGGGCCCACCGCAGATCAGGACAACGACGTCGCCATGGGCGACCTCGCCCGCCTTGATGGCCCGGATTGCAGCTTCTTCGGTGACAAAGACGCGCGCCGGACCGCGATGGCGGAACACGTTGTTCTCGTCGATGAGCGACGGATCGATGGCGGTGCTCTTGATCACGGATCCTTCCGGCGCCAGGTTTCCGACCGGAAAGCAGATGGTCGACGTCAGTCCGCGCGACCGCGCCCGGTCCCGGCTCATGATGACGTCGTCCGGATCGATGCCGTCCTGTTCTTGCAGACGGCGGCGCAACGCAACGCGCCGTTCGCTCTGTTGCCACCAGTCGAGGCTCGCGTCCAGGGTCTCGCCGGTAACCGTCTTGACGCTGGTGTCGAGAAGTCCCGCCGAGCGCAGTTCCAGCATGACCTCGGGCACGCCGCCGGCGAGAAACACCTGCACGGTCGCGAAGCCGCGCGGCCCGTTGGGCAGCGCGTCCACCAGCCGCGGAACCTGCCGGTTGACTTCCGCCCACTCTTCGACCGTCGGTCTCGCGCAGCCCGGCTGAAAACGCAATCGCGGGCAGATGCAGCAGCAGATTGGTCGATCCACCGAAGGCGGCGTGCAGCACCATGGCATTGCGAATCGACGCCTCTGTCAGCACATCCGCAACGCCCATCTTCGACTGGTGCATGCGCAGGAGCGCCCGCGCCGAACGCCTGGCCGCATCCAGCCAGATCGGGTGGCCCGACGGGGCAAGCGCCGTATGGGGGAGCGAAAGGCCCAGGGCCTCGCCCACCACCTGCGCGGTGGCTGCGGTCCCCAGAAACTGGCACCCGCCGCCGGGGCTGGCGCAGGCGCGGCACCCCATGTCTGCGGCGTACTCCAGCGTGATCTGTTGCTGCGCGAAGCGGGCCCCGATGGTCTGCACCTTGCCCGCGTCCTCGCCTTCGTCGGGCAGGAGCGTAACGCCGCCGGGGACCAGGATCGCCGGCCGCGCTCCGGCTGACGCCAGCGCCATCATCATGGCCGGCAGCCCCTTGTCGCAGGTGGCCACGCCCAGCGTGCCTTTGCCAGTCGGAAGGGACCGCATGAGTCGGCGCAGGACCATGGCGGCATCGTTGCGGTAGGGCAGCGAATCCATCATGCCCGCGGTACCCTGGGTGCGTCCGTCACAGGGGTCAGTGCACGCTCCCGCGAAGGGGATTGCATGCAGCGCCTTCAATTCACGTGCCGCCTCGGCGACCAGCAGGCCGACCTCGTAGTGCCCGGTGTGAAAGCCAAGAGCGATGGGGCGCCCGTCTTCGCCGCGCAGGCCGCCATGGGTGCTCAGAATCAGGAATTCAGGATCTAGAAGGCGAGACGGCTCCCATCCCATGCCGGCGCTCTGAGTCAGACCGAACAAATTTCCCGAAGGCTGATTGAGCAGCATTTCAGCCGTGATCGGCAGCTGGCCCGCCGGACCCGGCGCATGCGTGTCGACGCGGAGCATGTCGTCGCCGGGCGATTCCAGAACCGATTCGAGCGTGATGGAAGCCTTAGCAGCTCCGTCCATCGCTCCAGTATAGGTGTGGCTTCGGGGCAGATCGGAAATGGGCCCTCCGCGCCGTCTTCATTTTTCGACTGGCGGCTCAGGCTCCGGCCCCAGCAACGTCAGTTCAAACACGTGCGGCTTGGGGACCGCCGTCTCGTAGATCGAGTCTTCCAGCGAATTCTCGAACGCCTGTAATTTGTCGGTACCGCCCGACTGCGCTCCCGTATCTGCGTTGCGCACGCGCATGCGCAGGTGGATATAGTGGGCTTCATCGCGGTCCCGCACCAGCCAGCTTACACGCTGGGCCTGTTGCCGCATCGGCGTCTGGTGATCGGCCAGATTGATTCCGTTCGCCAAATCCGTGGCGGAGAACGTTCCAATCACATCTTTGTCGATGGTCAGTTTGTACTGCCCTGTTTCGAGCCCCGTCACCCGCAGCGGTTCCTGATTGAGCGCCTGCTGGATATCGGTGAGTTTCAGCAGCAGGGCCTGGGTCGCGTTGCTGGCGAGCAAGGGGAGCGGCAGTCCATTCTCGGTTTCGGTCCAGCGCAGGGTGCCGTTGTCCTTGGCGACGGGCTCGACCATTGCATTCTGCGTATCGATCACCTTGCCGGCGGCAGCGTCGATGGTGACGGATGAGACCAGCGCGGGCGCATTCCAACCCTTCAGCAGCGTCTCCGCCATGATCCAGTGGGCGATCGGATCGGGATGCACACGATCGGGCAACAGAAGCTTCGCGATCTGGGGGTCCATCGTCTGGGCCTTCTCGATGGCCGCGACCACAGGAGGGTTCAGATTGGTGAAGGCAGCGCCGTATTTCTGGGCCAGATCTTTATTGAGATCGGCAAAGTGCAGCATCACCGCGTTGTAGCCGCCGGGAAACGTGACCGGCGCCGTAACGTCGTCATAGGGTGACGGCCCGAGCAGCGTGATCCGCGCTGCCGGTGCGTGTTCATGGATCGACTCCAGGATGTGTTCGTAGCCCTTCACGTAGGTGTTCTCGATCTCCGGCGTAGTGGCGCGATAGCTGCCGTCGTTCATCCCCAGCATGATCGTGACGACCGTTGGCTTTTCCGAAAAAACGTCGCGCTCGAGTCGCTGATCGATTGGCCCTCCGCCGCCCCCGGTCACGCGATCGCCGCCCACGCCCGCGCCATAGAAGTGAATCCGCAGGTGCGGAAAGCGCACAGCGGTGTACAACTCGACGTACTGGTTGTAGAGGTTCTGTTCGGTGATGCTGTCGCCGTAGAAGACAACGGTATCTCCGCCCTTGAGATAAAAGGCCTGGCCGCTGCCCGGCGCGGTAACGACCGACACCAGCGAATCCGCGCAGCCGTAGTAGAGAAACCACTGGCTCTTGAAGTACACCAGGCCCTCGGCAAACGTCGTTCCCGGCCGCATACTGCCCGGTCTTCTCGTAGGGCAGCTCGGGCTTGAGGACGGGCGCGTCGGTCTGCTCGATCAGGTGTTTCGGATCCTTGGCATCGAAGAGCGCCTCGCCTGCCGCATACGCATTCGGACCCAGGGCCGGATCGCCACCGCTCTCCGCATTTTTGCCGTTGTAGAGGACAACGATTCCCTGGTCGGTCAACACCGGCGGCGGGCCCGTCTCGGGAAACGTGCTGTCGAAGTGGCCTGCGCGCGGCCGCAGCAGTTCCACCGGCGCGCCGCTCGCATCCTCCACCGGAGTCCAGTGGATCAGATCATCCGAAGTCGCAATGTGGATGGCGCCTTCGCCCCAGTACATCCAGTATTTGCCGTCGATCTTCGCGGCAATCAGCCGGTTCTTGTCCTTGTCCAGCCGCGTCACAATTCCGGCCGACTTGTATTTGAGGTGCGCATACTTGCCGGCCGCTGCAGTCAGGAACGCCGGCCCATGTTTGGTCCAGTGGGTCAGATCGGTTGAGGTCGCAATCCCCACCGAATAGGTCTTGCGATTCCACTGCGTGTAGGTCAGCACGTAGGTGCCGTCTTCGCCTTCGACGATGCGCGGGTCCTCAACGCCGCCCGGCCATTCGCGCGCCTTCTGACTGTCTTTGGCGGGAAAGAAAACCGGATCGGCGCGGCGCGTGAAGTGAATGCCGTCCTCGCTCTCGGCCAGGCCCAGCCGGGAGGTGTGCATGCCGATCTGCATGGTGCCGGAGTTGTCCTCGGCACGATAGAGCACGTAGATCTTGCCTTCACGCACGATGGCGGCCGGGTTGAAGGTGTGCAGCGCTTCCCATTTCACCGGCGCCTTGAGGATCGGATCGGTGAAGGTGGATGCGGGATTGGGCGTGATCACGGGATTCCCGCTCGCTGGCCGCGTGAACGGCCCGATCACCCACGGCTGCGCCTGCACCCCGGCGGAGCCCGCCATTGCCGCCAACATCATCCAACCGAATTTATTCATCATTGGCTGTTCAGTCCTTCCTCAATGGCGCTAGTCCGCGCATAGAAGCTTAGCGCCGCGTCCCCTTGTTTCAGCAACCGGGTGCGCTGGAGTCCGCCGTAGCGATCTTCGAGCACTTCCTTGCGGCGGTGCTCGGCAATCACCATCGCACCGTCGGTCAACAGCCCGGCAGCCGAACCGCCCAGCAACTCGAGGGTGGCCGCGTATTCGCTTGCAGCGTCATAGGGCGGATCGAGAAACACGACATCGAAGCGCAGGCCGCCTTCCGCGTTGCGCAGATATCCGCCCACGCTGCCAGCCACAATCCGATAACCCTCCGCCAATCCCAATCCGGCAAGATTCGCCCGCAGCATCTTGATCGCCGCCGGCGCTCGTTCGACAAACACGACACTCGTCGCTCCCCGGCTGAGCGCCTCGATGCCCACCGCGCCCGACCCGGCGTACAGATCCAGAAACGCCGCTCCCTGAATGCGGGGAGCCAGCACGTTGAACAGGGTTTCGCGCAACCGGTCGCTGGTTGGCCGGGTGGCCAGCCCCGCGGGAGCCTGCAGGGTTCGGGAGCGAAATGACCCGGCGATGACGCGCATGGGCAAGGAAGGTGAGCCGCCTCAGACAGCATAGTTCACCCGATTCCGGGGTTACCCTCTACAATTATTTGTATGCGTGGATGGTCAGTCCCGATGGGCCGATGGATGGGTGTGGAATTGCGCGTGCACACCTTCTTCCTGTTGCTGGCGGTCGTGTGCCTCGGCCTGGGCGCATCCGACGGCATCGTGCGCGGGCTGGGCCTTTTCCTGGTGCTGGTCGTGGCCATCGTGATACGCGAAATTGCCCGCCTGCTGGTGGCAGCGTGGCTTGGCCTGAAGCTTCGGGCCATTTTGGTGTTGCCTATCGGAGGCCTGTTCGCCTATGCCAATCCGGAAAGCCAGGAGAACGCGAACCGTGGAGTGGGGCAGTTTGCCCTGGCATTCGCCGGTCCGCTGGCCAACGGAGCCATGGCGATGATCCTGGCGGCGACTTTCCTGGGCGCAGGCGGCGACGTCAACCTGATCAGCCAGCCCTGGATCTCTTCCGCCTATCTGCTGCGCAGCATGGTCTGGATGCCGGCCGGCCTGGCTGTTCTGCACCTCTTGCCCGCTTATCCGCTGGATATGGGCCGGCTGCTTCGCGGCGACTTTGCGCGCCAGCACGGCATCGCTCCGGCGGGCCGCGCCGCCACGGGCCTGGGCCAGTTGCTGGCACTGGCGGCCATGATCGGCGGCATGCTCCTGCACAGTCCATGGCTGATCATTGCCGGGTTCTTTATCATGATCGGCGCGCAAATCGAGGACCAGGGCGTGTTCTTCCAGTCCGTGGTCGACACCGTGCACATGCACGAAGTCATGCTCACCGACTTCGCGACCCTCTCGCCCTCCGATACGCTGGCCGACGCACTGGGCCGCTGCGTTCACTCGCTTCAGGAAGACTTTCCCGTGGTGCGCGGGCCGCAGCTGGTCGGGATCGTTTCGCGCCAGCGCATTGTCGACGCGCTGCGCACGGACGGCAATGGCTATGTGCAATCGGTGATGTCGCGGGCCTTTCAGGTGGCGCGGCCGGAAGACACACTCGGCACTACCATTCGACGCATCACCGCCGGCCGCGGCCTTTCCCTGATTCCGGTTACCGAAAGCGGCCGCGTCGTAGGCATCGTGAGCGTGCAAAACCTGATGAGTTCCATGACCCTGCTGGCCGAGCAGAGACGGCTGCAGCGGGAAGAGGCGGCGGAGTAGCGCCTTTGCCAGCTTTTGGCTGGGCTGGGTGCCCCAGGTCTCGCTTCTGAGACCTGGGATAGCACGAACCAGCCTCGTCCCCATCGATTGCGGCTTCGTATCATCGAGACGTGGAAATACCGCGAGCAATTCGCGCCCCTCGCACCCGGCCTGTATCTTGTCGCCACGCCGATTGGCAACCTGGGAGACATCACCCTGCGCGCGCTCGACGTCTTGAAACGCGTTGACCGCATCGCCTGCGAAGACACTCGCCAGACGCAGAAGCTGCTCAACCATTTCCAGATCGCCACCCCCACTGAAAGCTGCCACGAACACAACGAGCGTGAGCGCTCTGACACCCTGGTTCGATCGCTCCAGGAAGGAGCCCGCATCGCGCTGGTGACTGACGCGGGCATGCCCGGCATCAGCGATCCGGGCAGCTGGCTCACGGCTGCGGCGATTGCCGGGGGTGTGCCGGTTTTTCCCATCCCCGGCGCCAACGCGGCCCTCAGCGCCTTGATCGCCTCCGGTCTGCCCACGGGCGAATTTCACTTCCTCGGGTTCCTGCCCGAAAAATCCGGCGCCCGGCGCACGCGCATTGAAACCCTGGCCGCGGCGGGAAACGACGCCGGCACCCTGGTGTTCTACGAAGCCCCGCATCGCATCCTAGGAACCCTGGCTGATCTCGAGTCGGTCTTTGGGGCCGACCTCCGCGTTGTCGTGGCCCGCGAACTCACCAAGTTGCATGAAGAGTTCCTGCGCGGCACGGTGGCGGAAGTGCGGCAGGCACTGGCCTCCCGTGACACCGTTCGAGGCGAAATCACGCTCCTGGTGCAGGCGCCCGCCGAACTCGTCCGCCGCGGCGAGGTTCCAGCCTCAAAAGAAAAGATCGCGGACCGGGTGGCGCGGATCGGCGCCGAGGCCGGCGTCGACGAGAAGGAAGCGTTGAAGCGGCTGGCGCGGGAGTTGGGGCAATCGAAGAGCGAATTGTACCGTGAGCTTCAACGCGAGCGGGCACGGTTGCGCGCGCGATAAATTGGCCCCGGCCTCGCTATGGCAAAACTCCCTGCGGCGATTCAGGCCGGGCTGGCTTCGTTGCGCGCAGGGCCCGCGCTCCCGTGCCGCTGTATGGCCTCAATCTCGTCCATCAGGGACGCGAGTTGATCCCGCTTGCGCGGGCTCAGGTCGAGAAAGCGAATGCCGACCGTGAACTTGTCGTGAACGGACTGGACCACGCCGCCAAGCCGGAAGGGCAAGCCGTCGAGCTTGAACTCGGTTTCGACTCTCCGGTAGATTCCCACCGGGAACTGTTCGCTGGTGCGGATGCGACATCCGCTCATGCTGAGGTCGAGGATGCGCCCGGAAAGCTGCGCGCGCACGGCGATGAAATGGACGGTTGCGGCTTCATCGACGGCATAGCGTGGCTGGGACCGGCGGTCCGATGGCGCAGATGTCTCTTCCATTCCAGGGCCTCTACTGTCCTTTTCGGAAATCCTGCGGAATTTCTTTAGTTCCGGATGCGTCGCTGATCAAGAACGCCCGCAGTCACGTCATCCGCCATGACGAATTCCGAACAGGATTTCCCGCCCGGTCGGAACTTTTCAATGTCCGTCCGACAACTCCCATGGACGTGCGGGTGGGGCCTCAGGAACTTCCCGGCCCCGCAGCCGGTCGTACTGGTACAAGTCGCTGGTGGTGCCGAGCGACTCGTTATACAGCCCCATGCCCCCGGTGACCTGGTTCAACTCCTCGGTGAACTGGTGAATGGCGTGCAATTGGGCGGCCGTTGCCGGCAGTTCATATTGGGAGGTTTTAATGAACTTCTGGTAGCCGCGGTCGAGCAGCCGGGCTATCTGCCCGCGCACCAGGATCCCCGGGGTCACCGCCATTCCCGCTGTGCCGTTTTCGACGCGCGCGTCCCCCTTGCCCGGAATCAGGACCGCCGCCGCGCCACCCTTGGTCACCATCATGCCGTCCGCGACCCCCGGAAAGGGCTTCACATCGAACGAGTGAGCGCGCAGGGCGTCGAGCATTTGTTCGAAGCTCGGAGTAAGGGATTTTCGGGCCATCGATCGAATCCAATCTGCGAGGATGGAAGAAGCGGGGGCGTGGTCTCGCATTCCCAGTCTCGCATAGCCAGCTCGCGAAGATGGGCGTCCGCCGCAATTTCCATGTCTACGACCGCCGCGAAAACCCGCCTCGGTTCGACCCTGCCCGAACGCATCGGGAACACGCCTTTGATCCGTCTGGACCAGGCCGTCCGTGGACTCGAAGGCATTACCCTTCTGGCCAAGGCGGAGTGGGCCAATCCCGGCGGCAGCGTGAAAGATCGCGCCGCGGCGTCGATGGTCCGCGATGCCCGGGCGCGCGGGCTGCTCACTCCCGGCAAGACCCTGCTCGACGCGACCAGCGGAAATACCGGCATCGCCTTCGCCATGCTGGGAGCGGCGCTGGGGTTCCCGGTGCATCTGGCCATGCCCACCAGCGTCTCCCCTGAGCGCAAGCGAATCCTGCGCGCCTACGGGGCCGTAGTGGACTGGACCGACCCCGGCCAGGGCTCCGACGGGGCGATCCGCAAGGCCCGTGAGCTAGCCGGCAACGACCCGGCGCGCTTCTACTATGCCGACCAATATTCCAATGACGCCAACTGGCTGGCGCATTACCACACCACCGGCCCGGAGATCTGGCGTCAGACGGGCGGCCAGGTGACGCATTTTGTTGCGGGCCTGGGCACCAGCGGCACGTTCATGGGGACGACGCGATATCTCAAAGAACGGAATCCCGCCCTGCAGGCCATCAGCTTCCAGCCCGACTCGCCCTTTCACGGGCTCGAGGGCATGAAGCACATGGGCTCGGCCATCGTTCCCGCGATCTACAATCCGCATCTCGCCGACCGCGACTTGGCCGTCGAAACCGAGGCCGCGTATGCCATGGCAAAAAAACTGGCGCGCGACGAAGGCTTGCTGGTGGGCATCTCGGCCGCGGCGGCGGTTGTGGCCAGCCTTTCCATCGCCCGCGAGGAAGCCGCCGCAGGCCGCCAGGCCGTTATCGTCACCGTTCTGCCCGATTCCGCCGACAAGTACCTGAGCGAGCGATTCTGGGATGAGGATGGCTGGGCGTACTCGATTTGAGCCATTAGCTTTTAGCTTCTAAACCGGGTGCCCCAGGTCTCGATTTTGAGACATGGGATGCAAACACTTAGCATGAGCTCGAGATGAGCACTCTGCACATACCCAAAGCGATCTTTGACTCTATCCGTGGCCACGGCGAAGAGACTTACCCCCACGAATGCTGCGGCGTACTCCTTGGCCACTCTAGCCCGGGAGGATGGCGCGTCGATTCAGGAGTACGAGCGGGCAATACGCGCACCGATTCCGCGCACAACCGCTACCAGATCGCCCCCATTGAGCTGGTGAAGATTCAGCGGGAAGCCCACCGGCAAGGCCTCGACATCGCGGGCTTCTATCATTCCCACCCCGATCACCCCGCGCAATGGTCGGCCACCGACTTTGCCGAAGCGCACTGGATCGGCTGCTCCTATGTCATCACCGAGGTTGCCATCGGCAAGGCCCGAATGACCAATTCGTTTCTCCTTGCCGGTACGACCGAGGAAGACAAGCGTTTCGAGCTGGAGACGATCGATGTTTCGGGATAAAGTATTCATTTTCAGGACTTAGTCGGGCACTCATTAGCGGCAATTTTCGGCAATCCTGACGGAACCCCGAGCCGATGGGGTAGTCAGGTGAGCGAATATGGAAGGACGCGCCTCTTCTTTCCAGAACCAGGGTAGCCGGGGCCGTTTACATTACTTGCAATGAAATCAGCGACAGTTATTTCGGTTCTAATCGCAATCCTCTTGTTCGGCTCGCCAGGGGCCCGTTTCCAGCTTTGGGCAAGACGCTGCGAACGAGGACCGACCAGTGGCCCAACTGGCCATCATCGACACCGATATCGGCGATGACATTGACGATGCGTTTGCCCTCGCCCTGGCGCTGCGTAGTCCCGAGTTGCGAATCGTGGGGGTCACGACGGCTTATGGAGACACCGAATTGCGGGCTCGGCTGGTGGATCGGTATCTGGCCGCCGTCGGCCGGAGCGATATTCCGGTTGCCGCCGGGGTAGCCACACCGCACACCAATGTGTTCACCCAGGCCGCCTACGCCCTGCGGGAGCCGGAGCACAAGCATCCGGACGGCGTCGCCTTTCTTCTCGATCAGATCCGCGCCCATCCGGGAGAGATCACGCTGATCGCCATCGGCCCGGAGACGAACCTGGCCGCGGCCATTCAACGCGACGCCGCCACCTTCCGCAAAGTCAAGCGCGTGGTCTTGATGGGCGGGAGTGTTTACCGGGGTTACGGGGATGAACATCGGGCCCCCGAACCGGAATGGAACATCGATCGCGATCCGGCGGCCGCGAAGGCTCTGTTTGCTTCGGGAGTGCCGATCTTCATGATGCCGCTCGATTCAACCCAGATCCATCTTCAGGCCAAGGACCGGGAACAAATATTCTCCTTTGGCTCGCCGTTGACCGACCAGTTGACCCTGCTTTACCACCAGTGGGCGGCGCATACAGACAACCACGCGCCCGATCCAACGCTCTTTGACCCGGTGGCCGTGACGTACGCGATTCGCCCCGAGCTTTGCCCCGCCAAGCCGTTGCGAATCGAGGTGGACGATAAGGGAATGACCCGGCCGGTGGACGGGCCCCCGAACGCCCAGGTCTGCCTGCGATCGGACGAACAGGGTTTCCTGGGCCTGCTGCTGAGCCGGATTGCGGCGGGGAAAGAGCCAGGGCAGGCGGCCGGCCGATGAGCTTGAAGTGCAATATTCAGCTAAAGGACTGAGTTATTGTCACGATTTTGTCATGCCGGCGAGGCAAAAACTTCCATGTGTGTCGACGATCACTTTCATTCTCATTGACATCGGGGAAAGTGAGGTGAAAAATGACGGGTCGATCAAGTTTGATCTTTCTAGCATGGGATCTGACAGGAGGACGTGTGAAAAGGGCATTGAAATTCGAGGTTTTAGGCGCCTTGCTGTTGATGGGCGCGGGATGGTGGATTGCGGGATGCAAATCGACGCCTGATCTTTCGAAGGCCGATGCGCAAAAGCTGGTCCAGTCGTACCTCGATCAGCAACCGGCGGACGAGCTTCATCATCAATGTGAACGAGAGGGGGTTGAAGCAGGGTTTCGATGCGAAGTACTGGAAGCTGACCAAGGTTTACCCCAACAAAAAATGGGCTGACTACGATCTGACCGACGACGGCAAGAAGCTGGTAACGCTCAACGGGGGCGGGACGACGATCCAATGGCGCCCCGACGACATGGGCAAAGCGCATTTCTATGTCACCACCGTGGCCACCGGTCATCCCAAGGTGAAGGATGTTCAGGACCCCCAGGACGATATTGTCCCCGGCGTCGACACGGCCAAGAGCGCCGTATTCCACGAAGATGTGGACCTGACCGGGCTCCCCGACCCGCTGCAGGAGATGGCGCATAACCCGGGGAACGTTCTTAGCAGCAAACGCCACGCCGATTTTGCCCTCGATGGGGGTAACTGGAAGGTCCACGACGTGCACTGAGCAGCGGGAAAGTCGCTGGCCCATGAAAATATGCGGTGAGGCGTTCAAATCGTTGACCCCTCTCCGGTTTCTTGGTATTGTTAAAAGGTTCGCAAGAACGTCTCTTTCCGTGTGTCTTTAAGGGGAGAGGTCGTGCATGGGCGGCTCAGGCCAGGGAAGATCGGCCGGGTAGTCCGGGGCCAGGTGAGGTTTAACCGGCCAGACATGTTCCCGGATCAGCTCTCCTCTTGCGGAGGGCAGGGACAAGCGGGATGGCACGCTGCAAGAAACCGGGCTGAGAGGCTCGGAGGAGCGGCCAAAATCGCAGATATCGCTACGGCGCTCGCGCGTTCTCCACCATGGAGGGCTATGCGAGCCGGAACCGCGAAACGGAGTTGGCTTTCCCCCCAGAGCATCAGGGTGGAAACGTGCGACCACCGTCCCGGTTCTCGTCTGAGATGGGAAGAGTGACAGACGCGAAGCAGCAGATGGGCTTCTGTGCGTTTGGACGCTGGTTGATGCTGTCGTCCAAAATCAGAACGGCCCGAAGGGGCGCGCGCGGCTGTGGGAATGAGCGGGTTCAGGGTTTCACGTAAGGAGTTTTGGTTTGCCTACTTTTAATCAGCTGGTTCGCAAGGGGCGTACGGCCCCCCGCTACAAGACGGCGTCGCCGGCGCTGCAGGCTTCGCCCCAGCGGCGCGGTGTTTGCACCCGCGTGTATACCCAGACGCCCAAGAAGCCGAACTCGGCGCTGCGCAAGGTGGCTCGCGTGCGGCTGACCAACGGCATTGAAGTCACGACCTACATTCCGGGCATCGGCCACAACCTGCAGGAGCACTCGATTGTGCTGATCCGCGGCGGCCGTGTGAAGGATCTGCCCGGTGTTCGCTATCACGTGGTGCGCGGAACGCTCGATTCGGTGGGCGTGGCCAACCGCAAGCAGAGCCGGTCGAAGTACGGAGCCAAGCGCGCCAAGGGCGGCGCGGCGCCGGCCAAGGGCAAGAAGTAACGACAGTTCGCAGTTCATAGTTCTGTAGTTCGTAGTTGCAGACGAACGGCATCGGAGCCGTGAGACTGAGAAGCTGTGAACCAGGAAGCTGCGTGAAGCTGATTTTTGAGGGATTATGCCGAGAAAAGGGCACGTTGCGAAGCGGGAAGTGGCGGGGGATCCGGTGTACGGGTCGACGCTGGTCACCAAGTTTGTGAACTCCATGATGTGGGGCGGCAAGAAATCGACCGCGCAGGGCATCTTCTACCAGGCCATGAAGAACCTGGAAGAGAAGGGCGGCGGCGAAGAAGCCATCAAGCTGTTCAAGAAGGCGGTCGAAAACTGCAAGCCGCTTCTCGAAGTGAAGACCCGCCGCGTGGGCGGCGCCAACTACCAGGTGCCGATCGAAGTCAACCCGGATCGCCGTACCTCGCTGGCCATCCGCTGGCTGATCACCTACGGGCGCAACCGCGGTGAAAAGGGCATGATCGACAAGTTGTCGAACGAACTGCTCGACGCAGCCAACGGCCGCGGCGCGGCGATGAAGAAGAAGGAAGACGTGCACCGCATGGCCGAGGCCAACAAGGCCTTCGCGCACTACCGCTGGTAGGGAGACTTTGATCCCGGTCTCCGATCGAGACCTGGGCACCCGCACGGAGAGTTCCTGAAGAGTTTTGATCCCGGCGCAAGGAGATCGGGAGAGAAGGATTGGGTCCTCGAACAAGGGCCGGAGAAGTTAACCGCGGGCCAGGAAGCGCCCGCAAGGATGAACTAAAGTGGCACGCACCATACCTCTGAATCGCTGCCGGAACATCGGCATCATGGCGCACATCGACGCCGGGAAGACGACAGCGACAGAGCGCATCCTGTTCTACACGGGCATCACGCACCGCATCGGCGAAGTGCATGAAGGCACCGCGACCATGGACTACATGGAGCAGGAGCAGGAGCGCGGCATCACGATCACTTCCGCTGCGACGACCTGCATGTGGAAAGACATCCGCATCAACATTATCGATACTCCCGGGCCACGTGGACTTTACGGCCGAGGTGGAGCGCAGCCTGCGCGTGCTTGATGGCGCGGTGGCGCTGTTCGATTCGGTCAGCGGCGTGCAGCCTCAGACCGAGACCGTGTGGCGGCAGGGCGACAAGTACAAGGTTCCGCGCATTTGCTTCGTCAACAAGATGGACAAGAACGGCGCGGATTTCGAGTACGTTCTCGACACCATCCGCAAGCGCCTGGGCGCGCGGCCCGTGGCCCTGCAGATTCCCATCGGCGCCGAAGCGAATTTCAAGGGCGTCATCGACCTGATCGAAATGAAGGCCATCATCTGGCACGACGAGACCATGGGCGCGCAGTATGACGTTCAGCCCATTCCCGCGCCGCTGCTGAAGAAGGCCGAAGCTTTCCGGATGCAGTTGATCGAAGTGATCGCCGAGACCGACGACGTTCTGCTCGAGAAATTCCTCGAAGGCGAGACGCCGACCATTGCCGAACTGAAGTCCGGCATTCGCCAGGCTACGATCGATCTCAAGGTTTTCCCGGTCATCTGCGGCAGCGCATTCAAGAACAAGGGCGTGCAGACGCTGCTCGACGCGGTTGTGGACTATCTCCCCAGCCCGCTCGATAAGCCTCCGGTCGAAGGCATCAACCCGCATCACCCGGAACGGAAAGAAGATCCGCAAGGCGGAGGATGCTGAGCCGCTCGCGGCGCTGGTCTTCAAGCTGATCAACGATCCGTTCGGCAAGCTCTCGTTTATCCGCATCTATTCCGGTTCACTCAAGACCGGCGACACCATTCTGAATCCTCGTACCGGCAAGACGGAGCGTGTCGGGCGCCTGGTCAAGATGCACGCCAACAAGCGCGAGGACATTACCGAAATTTACGCCGGTGATATCTGCGCCTGCGTGGGCCTGAAGGATTTGAAGACCGGCGATACGCTGAGCGCGCCGCACCATCCCATCGCGCTGGGCGCGATCACGTTCCCCGAGCCGGTGATCTCGGTGGCGATTGAGCCCAAGACCAAGGCCGATCAGGAAAAGATGGGTATTGCGCTTTCGCGGCTGGCGGATGAGGATCCGACCTTCAAGGTGCGCACCGATGAGGACTCGGGCCAGACCATCATCAGCGGCATGGGCGAACTGCACCTCGAGATTCTTGTGGACCGCATGAAGCGCGAGCACAAGGTGGAAGCCAACGTGGGCGAGCCCAAGGTGGCCTTCCGCGAAACGATTCGCAAGCATGCCGAAGCCGAAGGCAAATACATTCGCCAGACCGGCGGTTCGGGCAACTACGGGCATTGCAAGCTGCGCGTTGAGCCGAATGAGCCGGGCAAGGGCTACGAGTTTATCAACGACATCAAGGGCGGCGTGGTGCCCAGGGAGTACATCAAGCCCATCGATCAGGGCGTGCAGGGAGCGCTGGAACTGGGCATCCTGGCCGGCTACCCGATCGTGGACGTGAAGGTGACCCTGTACGACGGCAGCTACCACGAAGTCGACTCGAACGAAATGGCCTTCAAGTTTGCCGGTTCGATCGCCTTCAAGGAAGCGGCCCGCAAGGCATCGCCGGTGCTTCTGGAGCCGGTGATGGCGGTGGAAGTGACGGTCCCCGAGGAGTTCATGGGAGTCATCATCGGCGATATCAACTCGCGCCGCGGGCGCATCGAGGGTATGGAGCACGCCGCCGGGTCGCAGGTGATCAAGGCGATCGTGCCCCTCAAGGAAATGTTTGGCTACGTGAACGAGATTCGTTCGTCCACGCAGGGCCGCGCCTCCTACTCGATGCAGTTTGCGCGCTATGAAGAAGCGCCCCGCATGATCGCCGATGAGATTATCGGCCGGCGCAGGGCAGGTAGAAGAGTTTTTGGGGCTGGAGCCGGACTGCCGGCGCCCCTGGATGCAACGGGCAGTACGAGCTACGAAAGGGATTCAGGACTTTTATGGCGAAGGAAAAGTTTGATCGTTCGAAGCCTCATTGCAATGTGGGGACGATCGGGCATATCGATCACGGCAAGACGACGCTGACGGCTGCGATTACGAAGGTTCTGCAGAAGCACAATCCGAAGAATACGTTCCGTTCGTTCGACTCGATCGACAACGCTCCTGAAGAGCGCGAGCGCGGCATCACGATCGCGACGGCGCACGTGGAGTACGAGACCAAGAACCGGCACTATGCGCACGTGGACTGCCCCGGCCACGCCGACTACATCAAGAACATGATCACCGGCGCGGCGCAGATGGACGGCGCGATCCTGGTGGTGGCGGCGACCGACGGCCCCATGCCGCAGACCAAGGAACACGTTCTGCTGGCCCGCCAGGTAGGCGTGCCGTACATCGTGGTGTTCCTGAACAAGTGCGACGCGGTGGAAGACGAAGAGCTGACCGACCTGGTGGAGATGGAAGTCCGCGAGCTTCTGTCGAAGTACCAGTTCCCGGGCGACGATGTTCCGGTGATCCGGGGCTCGGCCCTGGGCGCGCTGAACGGCGAGCCCAAGTGGGAAGCCCAGATCGACGCGCTGATGGATGCGGTGGACAAGAACGTTCCCCAGCCGCAGCGTTCGATCGACCTGCCCTTCCTGATGCCGATCGAAGATATTTTCTCGATCTCCGGCCGCGGCACGGTGGTGACCGGCCGCATCGAGCGCGGCAAGGTGAAGGTGGGCGAGGATGTCGAGATCGTCGGCTTCCGCGAGACCCGCAAGTCGGTCTGCACGGGCGTGGAAATGTTCAAGAAGCAGCTGGACGAAGGCCTGGCGGGCGACAACGCCGGCATCCTGCTGCGCGGCATTGCCAAGGAAGACGTGGAGCGCGGAATGGTTCTGGCCAAGCCGGGCTCGATCACGCCGCACACCAACTTCAAGGGCGAGAGTTTACGTGTTGTCGAAGGAAGAGGGCGGCCGTCATACGCCGTTCTTCAAGGGCTATCGTCCGCAGTTCTACTTCCGCACCACGGACGTGACGGGTGTGGCGGAGCTGCCGGAGGGCACGGAGATGGTGATGCCGGGCGACAACGTGCAGCTGCTGATTGAGCTGATTACGCCGGTGGCCATGGAGAAGGGCTTGCGCTTTGCCATCCGCGAAGGCGGACGCACGGTGGGCGCGGGCACGATCTCGGAAATCATCAAGTAAGTGTCGCAAGGCAGTTCACGGTGTCGTAGTTCACAGTTCAGAGTGACGCGAGGGACTGAGAACTTTCACGAACCACTGATCACTGCTGAACTGAAGGGAAGCCAAATGGTAGGTCAAAGAATACGCATCCGGTTGAAGGCATACGACTATCGCGTGCTGGACACCTCGACCGGCGAGATCGTGGAAACGGCGAAGCGCACCGGAGCGACGGTGGCCGGTCCGATTCCCTTGCCGACGATCAAGAACAAGTATTGCGTGCTGCGTTCGCCGCACGTGGACAAGAAATCGCGCGAGGCTTTCGAGATTCGCACGCACAAGCGGCTGATCGATATTCTCGAACCGACGCAGCAGACAGTGGACGCGTTGATGAAGCTCGACCTGCCCGCGGGCGTCGATGTCGAGATCAAGGCGTTTGAGAAGTAGCACCTTGCGGTGCGGCCGACTGCGCCTTGCGGCGCACAGGCTATTGGATAACGCGAAGCAGTAAGAAGGTCCGGAAGGACCCCGGCAGTGCGAACGCGGACAGCTTCGCATGATGAGGTGAGGACGACATGGCAGTTACAGGAATTCTGGGTAAAAAGATCGGCATGACGCAGGTCTTCGATGAAAAGGGCGAGGTGCACCCGATTACGGTGCTCCAGGCAGGCCCTTGCGTGATTACGCAGTTGAAGACGGCGACCAGGGATGGCTACGACGCGGCGCAGATCGGACTGGTCGAGTTCGTGAAGGCTTCGAACATCACCAAGCCGCAGGCGGGCCATCTGAAGAAGACAGAAGCGCCTCCGGTGAGGATCATCAAGGAAGTGAATATCGAAGCGGCCGTCGAAGGTTCCGATGGCGTGAAGGCCGGCGATCGCGTGCTGGTCGATATCTTCTCCGACGCGAAGTTCGTCGACGTGATCGGCACCTCGAAGGGGCGCGGATTCGCGGGCGTAGTGCGGCGTCACGGCTTTGCCGGCGGTCCCAAGTCGCACGGACACATGTTCCAGGTGCAGGGCTCGATCGGCGCCTCCAGCTTTCCGTCGCGCGTGTTTCCCGGACAGAGGATGCCCGGCCACATGGGCACCGACCAGGTGACGGTTCGCAATCTGCGTATTCGCGGCATCGATCTCGACGAGAACCTGCTGATGGTCGAAGGCGCGGTACCGGGACCTCGCGACGGTTACGTGATGATTTCGAAAGCCAAGGCTCCGCCGCGCGAGCGCCGTGGCTTCGCCGGATCCGGCACGGTCGATCCGCTGAAGGCTTCGAAGAAGGCGACCGCGAAGAGGAAGTAAGCAGCCTGCAGCTGTCAGCTTCAGCGTGTTGTTGCTGGAGCCGGGATGATTGCTTTACCGATGGAAGACAGAAAGCTGATGGCTGATAGCTGACAGCTGGTAGGAAGAAGACGATGGCAAACGTGGATATAGTCAATCTGAATGGGGAAAAGGTGGGCTCGCTCGAGCTGGCCGATGCGGTGTTCGGCCAGGTGAACGAGGCTCTGCTGTGGGAGGCGGTGAAGCACTACCGCGCCTCGCAGCGCCAGGGCACGCACAAGACCAAGAGTCGCACCGAAGTCTCTGGTTCCGGCAAGAAGCTGTGGAAGCAAAAGGGCACAGGCCGGGCTCGTATCGGTTCGGTGCGCTCGCCTCTTTGGCGCCATGGCTACACGGTGCATGGACCGCAGCCGCGCAGCTACGAGTACGCCTTTCCGCGCAAGAAGCTGCTGGGCGCGTTGCGCTCGGCACTGGCCTCCAAGCTGGCCGACGGCAAGCTCACGGTGGTGGACACACTCGAAATCAAGGATGCGAAGACCAAGCTCTACCGCGTAGCGCTCGACAAGCTGGGCGCCACGCGCACGGCGCTGCTGGTCGAAAACGGCAAGACCCTGAGCCAGGGTTTGATGCTGGGCGCGCGCAACCTCAAGGGCGTGGAACTGGTGCTGAACAACGAGGTGCACCCTTACGATCTGCTGCGCTATGACCGGGCCATCTTCTCCAAGGCCGCCATCGAGCAGTTGAGCGAAGGCCTTCAAAAGAGCGTGTCGAAACGCCACCTCGCTGCAAACGACGGAGGTCGCGTAATGCCGACTCTTTATACCGTGATTCGCCGCCCGCTGATTACCGAAAAGGGATTAGGGGTGAAAGAGACCGAGGGGACGCTGGTGTTCGACGTCGCGCCCGAGGCCTCCAAGACCGAGGTCAAGCAGGCCGTGGAGGCGCTTTTCAAGGTGAAGGTCGCCGCGGTACGCACCTCCAATGTTCCCGGCAAGGAACGCCGCCGCGGCAAGTTCGCGGGGTTCCGTCCGGACTGGAAGAAGGCCTACGTCCGGCTGAAGGCTGGCGAGAAGATGCCCGAGTACGTGAGCAATCTGTAAGCAGAGATCAGAGATCAGCGGGTCAGAGATCAGCAAGACGGAATTGAAGCTACCACAGAAGTGATGAGCTACGAAGCTCAGAAGACTGAGCAACTGTTTTCAGGAAAACGACGATGGCAATCAAGACATACAGACCGATGACGCCGACCCTGCGGTTCAAGACCACGCAGGTGAACGACGATCTGACCACGGATCAGCCGCACAAGCCGCTGCTGATAACGCGCAAGCGCACCGGCGGCCGCCGCAACTCGGGCGACCTGACCATCCGCCATCACGGCGGCGGTCACAAGCAGAAGATCCGGCTCATCGATTTCAAGCGGGACAAGTCCGGAGTTCCGGGCAAGGTCGCGACGATCGAGTACGATCCCAATCGCTCGGCCCGCATCGCGCTGGTGCACTATGCCGACGGCGAAAAGCGCTACATTCTGCAGCCGGTGGGGTTGAAGGTTGGCGCGACGGTGACGTTCGGGTCCCGAAGCCGACATCCTGGTGGGCAACGCGCTGCCGCTCAAGAATATTCCCGCCGGCACCACGGTGCATGCCATCGAACTGCGGCCGGGCAAAGGCGCGCAGATGGCGCGTTCGGCCGGAGCGCAGGCGCAGCTGGTGGCCAAGGAAGGCGACTACGCGCTTCTGAAGCTGCCTTCCGGCGAGACCCGCAAGGTGCTGGTTGAGTGCATGGCGACCATCGGCCAGGTGGGCAACACGGACCACGAGAACATCTCCATCGGCAAGGCGGGGCGCAATCGCTGGCTGGGCATTCGGCCTACCAACCGCGGCGTCACCATGAACCCGGTGGATCACCCGCACGGCGGCGGCGAGGGCAAGACCTCCGGCGGCCGTCACCCGGTGAC
This sequence comes from uncultured Acidobacteriota bacterium, assembly GCA_963812485.1. Taxonomy (GTDB): domain Bacteria; phylum Acidobacteriota; class Terriglobia; order Terriglobales; family Acidobacteriaceae; genus Telmatobacter. The sequence continues at coordinate 261,937 of CAWEVD010000019.1, read as the reverse complement.
CCCGTGGGGCCAGCCGACACGCGGCTACAAGACGCGCAACAACAAGCGGACCGATGCATTTATCGTGGCCCGCCGGTACGAAGTAAATGCAGCGTTTTAGCTAGGAGCTAAGTTTTTATGGCACGTTCGACAAAAAAGGGTCCGTTTGTGGACGCGCACCTGAGCGTAAAGATCGAGGTGCTGAATGCCGCCAACGACAAGAAGGTCGTGAAGACCTGGTCGCGGCGCTCGACGATCTTTCCCGAGTTCGTGGGCCACACCATCGCGGTGCACAACGGCAAGAAGTTCGTTCCGGTGTACGTCACCGAAAACATGGTGGGACACAAGCTGGGCGAGTTTGCGCCCACGCGCACGTTCAAGGGACACAGCGCAGGCGGCAAGGCGGAATCGTCTGCGAAGCCGGCGGGACGGTAGAGCAGCCGTCAGCCTCAGCTTTCAGCGCAGTGTTACGCGAAGGCGAGGTTGAAGCGGACAAACTGATAGCTGACGGTTGAAGCTAACAGCTGATTTTGAGGAAGAAACCGATGGCAGTCGAGACAAAAGAATATCGGGCAGAGGCCAAGTTTCAGCGCGTATCGCCGCAGAAGGCGCGGCTGGTGCTCGACCTGATCAAGGGCCGGGGTGTCCAGGAGGCGCTGGAGACGGCGGCCTTCACCAAGAAGCGCATCGCCCCCGTGATCCACAAGCTGCTGGTGTCGGCGGTGGACAACGCCAAGTACGTGGCCGGCGAGCAGGGCACCGACCTGGACGTGGACAACCTCTACGTCAAGCAGGCCCTGGCCAATGACGGGCCGCGCATGAAGCGCATTCGCCCCGCGCCCATGGGCCGTGCCTATCGCTATCAGCGCCGGCTGACGCACATTGTGCTGTCGGTGGCCGAGCGCGCCGATGCGGGCAAGTCCGATCTGGTAACCCGGGTGGAAGAGCCGGCAACGGCCAAGCCGGTCAAGAAGGCAAAGCCGGCGACGGAAAAGACCAAGGTAACAAAGAAGGTCAGCAAGAGGGCTTAGGGCAACGAGGGCGGAAAACGCAGGTCGTTCGACTGCGCATTCGCTCAGCATGACAAGGCAGTAGAGAGGTTTGAGGAAACAAGTATGGGACAGAAAGTCCATCCGTACGGATTCCGGCTGGGAGTGAACAAGCCGTGGCGTTCGCGCTGGTTCTCGGAGCGCGACTATGACAAGCTCCTTGTCGAAGACGTGAAGCTCAAGGCGGAATTGCGCGAGAAGCTGAAGGCGGCGGGCGTGAGCTCGGTAGAGATCGAACGGCCGGGCAACAAGCTGCGCTTTCTCATCCGCACCGCGCGGCCGGGTATTGTCATCGGCCGCAAGGGCGCGGAGATCGAGAAGCTCAAGACCGAGCTCGGCAAGCGCACCAGCCGCGACGTGTTCATCGACATCATCGAGGTGAACAAGCCGGAACTCGATGCCCAGCTGGTCAGCGAGAACATCGCGCTGCAGCTCGAAAAGCGCGTAAGCTTCCGTCGCGCCATGCGCAAGAGTGTCGATTCGGCGCTGCGCTTCGGCTGCAAGGGAATCAAGGTGCGCGTGTCGGGCCGGTTGAACGGCAATGAAATCGCGCGCTCCGAATGGTACCTGCAGGGACGCCTGCCGCTGCATACGCTGCGTGCGGACATTGACTACGGTTTCTCTGAGGCCCACACCACGTACGGCGTGATCGGTGTCAAGACCTGGATCTATCGCGGCGACATCTATGAGCAGAAGCGCCGCCAGACGCCCGCGGCGGGCGGTACAGGCGTGTTTTAAAAGCAGAGATCAGAGATCAGGGGTCAGAGATCAGAAACGCTCGACCGCTGAATCTGAGCGCTGCTGGTTGTGAGGATTGAGTTGTAAGTTGCCCGGGACTGGATCGAGCTGGGATCGAAACTGATCTCTGATCCCTGATCACTGACCCCTGGTTTTGAGGGTTTCGCTATGTTGATGCCAAAGAAGGTGAAGTTTCGCAAGCAGCAGAAGGGCAAGCGCCGGGGCAAGGCGTGGCGCGGCTCTTCGCTTGCGTTCGGCGAGTTCGGATTGAAGGTGCTGGAGTGCGGCTACATCACCGACCGGCAGATCGAAGCCAGCCGTATTGCCATGACCCGCTTCATCAAGCGCGGGGGCAAGATCTGGCTGCGGCTGTTCCCGGACAAGCCGATCACCAAGAAGCCGGCCGAAGTTCGTATGGGCTCGGGCAAGGGCGCGCTGGATCACTGGGTTGCTGTGGTGCGGCCGGGCAAGATTCTGTTCGAGATGGAGGGAGTTTCTCCCGAGCTCGCGCAGGAAGCCATGCGCCTGGCGTCGAACAAGCTTCCGTTGAAGACCAAGTTTGTGCAGCGGCCGGGGGCGGAGAAGACCGCGTCGGCGGAGACCAAGCCGGCTGCGTAAGGCGGTATTGGATGCGGCGCGCGTCCCTGATGGGGAAACGGCGCTGCTGGAGAGAATTGAGATGGAACTCGAAAAGATTCGTAACTTGAGCGACGAGGAACTGGCGCACCATGAGAAGACTTCCGCGGAACAGCTGTTCCGGCTGCGCTTCCAGGTGGCCCTGGGGCAGAACGACGGAGTGAAGAAACTCCGCCAGCTGCGCAAGGAGATCGCTCAGATCAAGACCATTGCGCGCGAGCGCACTCTGGGCATTCGCGGGGCGGCGCCGGAATCCGGTGTATCCGCGGAATTCAAGACGGCAAAGAAGGGAGCCCGCTAAATGACGGCGACGACAGAAACAGCACAGGCGCCGGCGAAGGCCGCGCGGCGGAATGAAAAGGTCGGCAACGTGGTCTCGACCAAGATGCAGAAGACCATCGTGGTCGAAGTGGAAATGCGCAAGGCGCACCCGAAGTACAAGCGGATCGTGCGCTCGACCAAGAAGTTCTATGCCCACGACGAGCAGAGTTCGGCGCGCATGGGCGATGTAGTTCGCATCCGCGAGACCCGCCCGCTGAGCAAGCTCAAGCGCTGGTCTTTGGAAGAAATTGTCCGCCGCTCGTCGCTCGGACAGATAGAAGAAGAAGCGCCAAAGCCGGCGAGCTAAGCTTCGGAACGGAGAAGAGACCATGGCAGTCCAAATGAGAACCATGCTCGCGGTTGCCGATAACTCCGGCGCGCGCAAGCTGCAGATGATCCTGCCCCTGGGCGGCGGACTGGGCAAGAAGGCCGGACTCGGCGATGTGATTACCGCCGCGGTGAAGGAAGCCTCGCCCGATGGCACGGTAAAAAAGGGCAAGGTGGTGAAGGCGGTCATCGTGCGCACCCGCAAGGAGCATCGCCGCCGCGACGGCACCTATATCCGCTTCGATGAGAACGCGGCCGTGGTGATCGACGATGCGCACGAGCCGGTAGGTACGCGCGTGTTCGGTCCCGTGGCCCGCGAACTGCGCGAGAAGAAGTTTTTGAAGATTGTGTCCCTGGCGCCTGAAGTGGTCTAAGGGCAGTGCAGGTTCACGGTTCGTAGTTCGCAGTTCACAGTAACTGAACCGGGAACAAAGAACTATGAACCAAGAACTGTGAACTGTTTCGGAGAAACTAATGCCGAGTTTGAATATTCGTCGCAACGATACGGTCAAGGTGCTCAGCGGCTCCGACCGGGGCAAGACAGGGCGCGTGCTGCGCGTTTTTCCCGACAAGGGCAGTCTCCTCGTCGAGCACGTGCGGGTGGTGAAGAAGACCGTTTCGAGCAAGGGAAGGCAGCGCACCAAGGGCGGCATCGCCGAGCAGGAATCGCCGATCAACATCTCCAATGTAGTCCTGGTTTGCCCCAATTGCGGGCCGGCGCGCATTGGCTACAAGATGGACGGCGACACCAAGGTTCGCATGTGCAAGAAGTGCGGGCAGACTCTGCCCACGAAGAAGTAAGAAACGCAGCTGATCAGCTGTCAGTGATCAGTTTTTGCGTGACGCCGCTTCAGACAACTGACACTGATCGCTGAACAGCTGATTTAGACCTTCCGCAACGGTAAACGGGTCTGATGCGATCCACTCCGGACACCGGAAGAAAGAGAGCAAAGGGAAATGGCAGCAAGGCTGAGAGAGAAGTACCACAAGGAAATCAAGCAGGCTCTGCAGAAGGAACTCAACCTCGAGAACCCGATGGCAGTTCCCGCCCTGGTGAAGATCGTGGTGAACATGGGCCTGGGCGAGGCCACGCAGAACACCAAGCTGCTGGATCCGCTGGTGGGCGACCTGACCGCGATCGCCGGGCAGAAGCCGGTGACCACCAAGGCCAAGAAGTCGATTGCGGCCTTCAAGGTGCGCGCGGGAATGTCGATCGGAGCGATGGTTACTCTGCGGAATGACAAGGCATATGAGTTTCTGGACCGCTTGATTTCGACGGCGCTGCCCCGCGTGCGCGACTTCCGCGGCGTTTCGACGAAGAGTTTTGACGGTCGCGGCAACTACACGCTCGGCCTGCGCGATCAGCTGATCTTCCCGGAGATCGATTACTCCAAGGTGGAAAAGCTGAAGGGCATGAACATCACCATTGTGACCACGGCCAAGGACGACAACTCGGCGCGCGCGCTGCTCAAGCACTTCGGCATGCCGTTCCGTCAGGGGGCGTAGAGGATTTATGGCAACCACTGCAAAACGAGTGAAAGACGCGCGGAAGCCGAAGTTCAGTTCCCGCAAGCACAACCGGTGCAAGCTCTGCGGGAGGCCGCGCGGCTATCTGCGCAAGTTCGGCGTATGCCGTCTGTGCTTCCGTGGCCTGGCGCTCAAGGGCGAAATCCCGGGCGTCGTGAAGTCGAGCTGGTAGAAAACAGGATCAGTTTTCAGTTCACAGTTCAGAGCACGATCGAACAACCGAGAACTATGAACTACGAACTGAGAACTTAAAGACATTCCCGCTGGTTTCCGCCGACGGCGGACGAACGGGGAATGAAGGAGAAGGAATGAGTCTGACCGACCCAGTAGCAGATTTTCTGGCGCGCATCCGGAATGCCATCCGGGCCCGCCATCAGAAGCTGGATGTGCCGGCTTCGAAGCTGAAGACCGAGATTGCCCGCATTCTCAAGGAAGAGGGCTACATTTCGAACTACAAGACCCAGGAAGAGGAAGGCAAGCTGGTGCTCCGCGTGTACCTGAAGTACGGCGGCTCCGACGCGGCCATCCGCGACCTGGCGCGCATCTCGCGTCCTGGCTGCCGGGTGTACATCGGGCGCGATGAGATCAAGCGCGTCCAGGGCGGACTGGGCATTTCGATCATGACCACGCCCAAGGGCGTGATGACCGGCCGCCAGGCCCGCCGCGAAGGCGTGGGCGGCGAAGTGCTGTGCGAAGTTTGGTAAGAGGCAGGTGTCTGAGGTCACAGTTCGTACTCACAGTTAGCCAGAGACCTGGCGCAGATCGCAGAACTGTAGAACTAGTCACTAAGAACTGGCCACTGCTTTTCCGGCTGCAGTGGAACCACCGGACATCGGTGGGGACTCGCAAGCCAGCAAAGGATTCAATCGATGTCGCGTATTGGAAAGAAACCGATCCCGCTGCCCGCGGGCGTGAAGTACAAGGTTGACGGCAACACTGTTCTGGTCGAGGGGCCGAAGGGTAAGGTTTCGGCGCTGATCGCCGAGGGAATCACTCTCGAGACCAAGGACGGGACGCTGCATGTCAACCGTTCTGACGACAAGCAAGCGGCCTTCCATGGCCTGACCCGCGCGCTGGTGTTCAACGCCGTGCACGGCGTGACTCAAGGCTGGAAGAAGGAACTCGACATCGTCGGCATCGGCTATCGCGCCGAGCTGAAGGGCAAGGGCACGGTGGTGTTCACGCTCGGGTATTCGCATCCCATCGAGGTTCCGCTGCCTTCGGGCATCGAAGTGGCGATCGACCCCAAGCAGACTCACCTGACGATCAGCGGCATCGACCGCCAGAAGGTGGGCCAGGTTGCGGCCGATATGCGTTCGCTGCGCAAGCCTGATCCGTACAAGAACAAAGGCGTGCGCTACTCGAACGAGAAGCTGAAGAAGAAGGCCGGCAAGACCGGAGCGAAGTGATCGCAGTTTGCGAGGCGTCTGAGCTTCGCGCAATCATCCTGAACGAAGTGAACGGATCCGAAGTGACCACTGAATAACCCGAACGGCGCCGCAGGGCGGCTCCGCTGATAGGAAAGAGAAAACAATGATTACCCAGAACAAGAGAAATGCAATCCGGCAGCGCATCCATGCGCGGATCCGGGCCAAGCTGAGCGGGACCGGCGAGCGGCCGCGGCTGAATGTGTACCGTTCGCTCAACCACATCTATGCGCAGGTGATCGACGACCAGAAGGGCGAGACCCTTGTTTCGGCTTCAACCCTGGCGCTGAAGGCCAAGACCGGCGGCAATGTGGCCGCGGCCAAAGAGATCGGCAAGGCGATCGCCGAACGCGCCGTCGAAAAGGGCATCAAGAAGGTGGTCTTCGATCGCGGCGGCTTCCTCTATCACGGACGCATCAAGGCGCTGGCCGATGCGGCCCGCGAGGCGGGATTAGAGTTTTAGTTGCCAGTTTTCAGTTGCCGGTTCTCAGCGAAATCGGCCGAAGAACGAACTGAGAACTATGAACTGAGAACTGTGAACTGAGAGAGAGCAATGACAATGTTGAAGAAGAAACTCGATGCCAACCAGTACAACCTGAAGGATCAGGTGGTGGCCATCAATCGCGTGACCAAAGTGGTCAAGGGCGGCAAGAACATGTCGTTTGCCGCATTGGTCGTCGTGGGCGATGCCGCCTCGGGCGTGGTGGGCTACGGTTCGGGCAAGGCCAAGGAAGTTCCCCAGGCGATTCGCAAGGGAATCGAGTCGGCCAAGAAGAACCTGTTCCGCATCAACCTGACCGATACCACGATCCCCCACCAGGTGCTGGGCCGCTACGGCTCCGGACAGGTGCTGCTCAAGCCGGCTCCCGAAGGAACGGGCGTGATTGCCGGCGGCGCGGTGCGTGCGGTGATGACCTCAGCGGGCGTGCAGAATGTGCTCACCAAGAGCCTGGGCTCGGCCAATCCACACAACGTCATCAAGGCCACGTTCGACGCTCTGGTGCAGCTGCGCGACAAGGCTGAAGTGGCAACCATGCGCGGCAAACAGGTCGAGGAGATGTGATCATGGCCGAAACCAAAAAGATTCGCATTCAGTATTTCCGCTCCAAGAACAACACGCCGTACAAGCACAAGGCGATCGTCAAGGGTCTGGGCTTTACGCGGCTGAATCAGATCGTCGAGCGGGTCGACACCGAGTCCACGCGCGGCATGGTGAAAGCCATCCCGCACCTGGTTCGGATCATTGAAGACTAGTGGACAGTGGACAGTGGTCAGCGAACGACGCCAGTTGTTGATTAGAACGAGCTGATCACTGACTACTGAACACTGATCACTGCATTACAAACGCGAGTCGGCCGGATTCACTCCGCCCGGCGCTATTAGCGAGGAAATCATGGCACAGAATCTATCCAATCTACGCGCCCCGAAGAAAGCCAACACCGGGCGCAAGCGTGTCGGCCGCGGTATGGGCTCCGGCATGGGCAAGACATCGACCCGCGGCCACAAGGGCCAGGGTTCGCGCACCGGCTCGAGCCTGATGCGCGGTTTCGAAGGCGGCCAGATGCCGCTTCACCGGCGCCTGCCCAAGCGCGGATTCACCAACATCTTCCGCACCGAATACACCGTGGTCAACCTGGACCGGATCGCCGACCTGGGGGTCAGCGAGATTGCCCTGGACGATTACCGGAAGCTGGGGCTGGCCTCGAGCAAGAAGGCGCTGATCAAGATTCTCGGCTCGGGCGAGCTCACCTCGGCCATCACCATCCATGCCCACAAGTTTTCCAAGTCGGCCGCCGAAAAGATCGAAAAGGCCGGCGGAAAAGCGGTGGTGCTGGGCGGAGCGGTCGCGGAGAAGGCGTAAGTAGTGCGGCTCTCAGTCTTCAGTGTCAGTTTTGCAGGCTGGCGCTTCCGGACCATGCTGCCGGCTGATAGCTGACGAAAACTTAAAAGCGGTGTGACCGTCCTCATATACTCGGGTCTCCCACTTTCGTTAGGCTGTGGGAAATCGGAAGATGCTCTAAGATAAGAGAACACCCATTCGAGTGGCGACCTCGCCTGAAGCGGATACTCAACCATGCTGGAAAAGTTTCTCAACATCTTCCGAATTCCCGACCTGCGCAAGCGGGTGCTCTTTACCCTCGGCATCCTGGCCGTTTACCGCCTGGGCGCCTTCATCCCCACGCCCGGCGTGGACACCCGCAAACTCGAGCTGCTGTTCAGCATGCAGAGCGGCTCGGCGCTGGGGCTGATGGACCTGTTCGGCGGCGGCAACCTGCGCCGCATGACCATCTTTGCCCTGGGCATCATGCCCTACATCACGGCATCGATTATTTTTCAGCTGCTGACCGTGGTGTATGAGCCGCTGGCGCGCATCCAAAAGGAAGGCGAACTGGGCCGGCGCAAGATTACCCAGTGGACCCGCTACATGACCGTGGTCCTGGGAGCGCTGCAGTCCATCGGCATTGCGGCGATTCTTACCCGGCAGGGGCTGGTCCTGAACCCCGGCATCGGCTTCAGCCTGATGACGGTGCTCACGCTGACGACCGGCACGGCCTTCATTATGTGGCTTGGCGAACAGATTACCGACCGCGGCATCGGCAACGGCATGAGCCTGCTGATCTTCGCCGGCATTATCGCCGGCCTGCCCCGCGGCGCGGGCGACCTGATCGAGAAGGTCCGCACCAACGCCTGGGGTTCCTTCACATTTATCGCCGTCGTTCTTCTCCTGGCCGCCATGGTGGCGGTTGTGGCGTTCATCGTGTTTGTGGAACGTTCGGAGCGGCGCATCCCCATCCAAAGCGCGCGCCGCATCGTCGGCCGGCGCATGATGGGCGGCCAATCCAGCCACCTGCCCCTCAAGGTGAACTCCGGCGGCGTCATGCCGGTCATCTTCGCCAGTTCGATCCTCTCCGCGCCTCTGCTCTTCGGGCAGGTCGAATGGGTGCAGAACAGCCGCTTCTTCCAGCCCATTATCCAGGCCCTGCAGCCGGGATATCCGTGGTACGAAACCCTCTACGTGCTGGGCATTATCTTCTTCGCGTACTTCTACGTATCGATCGTGATGAAGCCGGACGACATCGCGGATAATTTCCGCAAGTCGGGTTCTTTCATTCCCGGCATTCGGCCCGGCAAGCGGACTTCGGACTTCATCAACGACATCCTTACCCGCATCACGCTGGTGGGCGCGCTGTACCTGATCATCATTTCCCTCGTTCCTACGTTCCTCATCTCTGGCATCCGTTTCGACAAGCTTTGGCTGATCGGTCGGGTCTTTGAAAACCTGCCGAACTGGATGACCCATGGCATGAACGTCAACTTCTACTTCGGCGGCACTTCGCTGCTGATCGTGGTTGGCGTGGCCATGGACACCGTCAACCAGATCGAATCGCAGCTGATCATGCGCCACTATGACGGCTTTTCCCCGCGTTCCGGTCGTATTCGCGGAAGGAAAACCTGGTAAATGTCTTCGTCTTTTGCGATGCAAGTAGAAAGAGACCGGGAAATATCGTTGAACATCATCCCGGGACCGATCCTTTTGTTGGGCGCGCCGGGGGTGGGCAAGGGAACCCAGGCCAAGGAACTGGTGAAGCTGTGGGGCATCCCCCAGATCTCAACCGGCGACTTGCTGCGCGCCAACGTGTCCCAGGGTACGCCGCTCGGCGTTATTGCCAGGGAAACCATGGACCGGGGAGAACTGGTCCCCGATTCCCTGGTGAACGAGATGGTTGCGGCCCGGCTCGTCGAACCGGATACCGTCCGGGGCTACATTCTGGACGGGTTCCCGCGTACCCTGCCCCAGGCCGGGTGGCTGGACGGGCGTCTGGCCGCCCAGCAGCTTACCTTGCCGGTGGTTGCTGTGAGCATCAGCGTGGACTATAATCAATTATTGCGCCGGATTACGGGGCGCAGGAATTGTCCTGTCTGCCAGACCATCTATAACGTGTATTCGAATCCACCCAAGGTGGACGAAATCTGCGATATAGAGGGGGCTGCGCTGGTCCAGCGAGCCGATGACACGGAGCAGGTCTTTGCAGAGCGCATGCGCTCTTACGAAGCTCTGACCACGCCCGTGATTGAGCACTACCGGGCTTTGGGACGTTTCGCAGAAGTGGATGGAGACCGGGCCATCGGCGAGGTGGCAGCCGGAATAGTTGACGCCGTCGAGCGGTTGCGGGCACGTTAGCGCAATCGCTCGGCGGATTGTGCGTGTGAAGTTGGCGGTTCTGAGCTGGAATCTGAGGGCTGGTTTTGTGGCGGTTGTGCTGAAGTCGTCCCAGGAGATCGAGAAAATGCGCCGCGCGGGGCAGGTTGTCCGCGAGGTCCTCGAACTCGTGCGTGGCCTGGTTCGTCCCGGCGCGACCACGCTCGACCTGGAGAAGGCGGCGGAGAAGCGCATCAAGGAACTGGGCGCGAAGGCTGCATTCAAGGGGTATCACGGGTTTCCCTGCGTGCTCTGCACTTCGGTCAATAGCGAAGTTGTGCATGGAATACCCTCGCCGAAGCGGGTTCTGAAAGAAGGGGATATCGTTTCGGTGGATTGCGGGGCGATTGTCGACGGCTACTATGGCGACGCGGCGATCACGGTTCCGGTAGGCGAGACGATCGATCCGGATACGGCCCGCCTCTTGAAAGTGACAGAGGCGTCGCTTCATTCGGGTATCGCGGCGGTTAAGCCGGGAGCCACGCTGGGCGATATCGGAGCCGCGGTGCAGAGCGTGGTCGAATCGGAAGGGTTTTCTGTGGTGCGGGATTTTGTCGGGCACGGAATCGGCGTGCATATGCACGAGGATCCGCAGGTGCCCAATTTTGGAGAAGCCGGCCATGGCATGAAGCTGCGGGCCGGCATGGTGATTGCGATCGAGCCGATGGTCAATGCCGGCGCTCCGGATGTCCGCGTCCTGGGCGACGGCTGGACGGCAGTCACCGGCGATGGAAGCATGAGTGCTCATTTCGAGCACACGGTGGCGGTGACCGCGACCGGGGCGAGAATTCTGACCGAGTAAAAGCAGCTTTTAGCTCCTGGCATCCAGCTTTGAAGCGATGAGTCTGGTCAAGCAGGATGCACTGGAAGCTCGTAGCTGAATTCGGTTCAACGTTGCCGGCTGGAAAACCGGCAGAAGGGTACACCGTTTGTCGAAGGAAGACGCGATTGAGGTTATGGCAACAGTCGTTGAGACGTTGCCCAATGCAATGTTCAAGGTGAAGCTCGAAACCAACCACGAAGTACTGGCTCATGTTTCGGGAAGGATGCGCAAGAACTTCATCCGCATTCTCCCCGGCGATCGCGTGGCTGTGGAACTGAGCCCCTACGACCTGAATCGCGGCCGGATCGTGTACCGGTACAAGTAGAGAATCATCCCGCGTGATCGACCAGATGCGCGGAGAAGGGCAGCAAAATGAAGGTCCGTGCATCGGTAAAGAAGATTTGCGTGAAGTGCAAGGTCATCAACCGCCGCGGGGTGGTTCGGGTGATCTGCGAGAACGCAAAGCACAAGCAGCGCCAGGGCTAGGTGGCTTTTGGCATTGAGCGGAAACCTCCAGAAACAGGGAAGAGAGAACAGGGAGTAGGGAACAGTCAAAACGGCGCGCGTCGCACGATGAAACTGATCCCTGATCCCTGTTCCCTGATCCCTCGAGTTCAGGGGCTAGTTAGCCGGATAAGGCTTGCGATGAACCCCGGAGGCATTTCCGGACTACCCGTGCGAACCGGTTGAGGCCGGAGGCACACAACCAGCAGCAGCAAAGGAATTGGAATGGCACGTATTGCTGGCGTCGATCTGCCCCGCAACAAGCAGGCTCGGATCGCGCTCACTTACATCTTCGGCATCGGGAATCCCCGCGCCCTGAAGATCCTGGAGAAGGCCAATGTCGACGGCTTCAAGAAAGTCCAGGACCTGGGCGAGGAAGAGGTCAACCGTATCCGCCAGGTGATTGAGGACGAGGGTGAAGTCGAGGGCGATCTCCGCAAAGACGTCCAGATGCACATCAAGCGCCTCATCGATATCCAGAGCTATCGCGGCAACCGCCATCGTCGGTCGCTGCCGGTGCGCGGACAGCGTACCCACACCAATGCCCGCACCCGCAAGGGACCCCGTAAGGGCACGATTGCAGGCAAGAAGAAAGCGACGGCGAAGACCTAATGGCGAAACAGGAGCAGAAGGCCGGCGCCAAGGCTGGCAAGACCAAGAAGTTCAAGAAGCGCGAGCGCAAGAATGTGCCGTTTGGCATTGCGTACATTCAGGCCTCGTTCAACAACACGATCGTGACCATCACCGACCAGATGGGCAACACGCTCAGCTGGAAGAGTTCGGGCTCGCTCGGGTTCCGCGGCTCGCGCAAGGGCACGCCCTTCGCGGCGCAGCAGGCGGCTTCGAACGCGGCCGGCATGGCCCGCGATCACGGTCTGCGTGCAGTCGATGTGCGTGTGGCCGGTCCCGGATCGGGACGCGAATCAGCCATCCGCGCACTGGCCGCTGCCGGTATCGAAGTCAAGTCCATCCGCGACGTGACCCCGGTGCCGCACAATGGCTGCCGCCCGCCGAAACGGCGGAGAGTGTAAAACACGGATCAGGGATCAGGGATCAGGGATCAGTCAATGCATCGGAATGCCGGCTGATTCGACTGATTCCAAGATCCCGATCCTGACATCGGGAACGAGAACGGGAGCGAGCGGACAGTTAACCGAAACCAGTACGTTTGGTTTTTGGCTGATCCCTGATCCCTGATCCCTGTTCCCTTAACAATGGGCCGGGACGACCTGCGCACCGTCGCACGTAAACCGGCCGTCATCCGAAGTCAGGAGAAGAAATGGCTCGTTATACCGGAGCAGTCTGCCGCCTTTGCCGTCGCGAAGGCACCAAGCTCTTTTTGAAGGGCACCAAATGCACCTCCGACCGCTGCCCGATTGAGAAGCGCAACTTTCCTCCCGGCCAGCACGGCAAAGACCGCAAGGCCAAGATCGTGGGCTACGGCCTGCAACTGCACGAAAAGCAGAAGGCCAAGCGCATCTACTTCACCCTGGAAGGCCAGTTCCGCGAGTACTACGAGAAGGCCAACCGCGCCACCGGCGTTACCGGCGAACTGCTTATCCAGCAACTGGAGCGCCGCCTGGACAACGTGGCCTACCGGCTGGGCTTCGCCATCTCGCGCCGCCAGGCTCGCCAGGTTGTCCGTCACGGGCACGTGCAGGTCAACGGCAGGAAGGTGAACATTCCTTCCTTCCAGGTGAATGTCGGCGATGAGATCGCCATTCGCGATGAAGCCAAGAAGCACGTGATCATCGAGCAGGGCACCCAGTACGCCGCCCAGAACCCGGTGCCGGTGTGGCTCGAGGCCAACTTTGAAGGTATGTCCGGCCGCGTTCTTTCGCTGCCTGGACGCAAGGACGTCAACCTGCCCATCAATGAGCAGCTGATCGTCGAGTTGTACAGCAAGTAAGTACCACAGGGACTTGAGGGACGTAGGAACTAGGGACTAAGCATCTCACTGGAACTGCTAGTCCCTATGTCCCTAGTCCCTTAGTCCCTGCATTTCAACCGAAGGAGAACTTGCGCGGCCGCCGCAAAATGCATCGCGACGTACCTGCCGCGCGGGAAAAGAGACAAAGATATGTTGTGGAGAGGATTCCAGAAACCGAAGCGCCTGGCAGTCGATGCCGAGTCGCTGACCGAAACCTACGGCAAGTTCAGCGCCCAGCCCTTTGAACGGGGCTTTGGCACCACCATCGGCAACGCCCTGCGCCGCACCCTGCTCAGCTCCATCGAAGGCGCCGCCGTCACCGCCATCCGCATTGAGGGCGTGCTGCACGAGTTCCAGTCCATCGCCGGCGTGGTCGAAGACGCGACCGACATCATCCTGAACCTCAAGCAGGTTCCCTTCAAGCTCGCGGGCGAAGGCCCCAAGGCGCTGTATCTGCGCGCCGACCAGCCCGGCGTGGTCACCTCCGGCATGATCGAAGCCGATGGCGACGTCGAGATCCTCGACAAGAATGTCTACATCGCCACGGTCTCCGAAGGCGGCAAGCTGGAAATGGAAATGCGCCTGAAGCGCGGGCGCGGCTACGTTTCCGCCGACAAGAATTTCGACGCCGACCTGGGCCTGGGCTTCATTCCCGTCGATTCGGTCCACTCGCCGGTGCGCCGCGTGAACTACGTTGTCGACGCTGCCCGTCTCGGCCAGATCACCGACTACGACAAGCTGACCCTCGAAGTGTGGACCAACGGAGCTGTTCTGCCCGCCGATGCTGTCGGCCTGGCCGCCAAGCTGCTCAAGGACCACATGAACATCTTCATCAACTTCGAAGAGGAAATCGAGGCGGAAGCGCGCGGCGAAGAAGGACGCATCCTGCTGCGCAACGACAATCTCAATCGCTCCGTCGAAGAACTGGAGCTGTCGGTCCGCAGCTACAACTGCCTCAAGAACGCCAACATTCAGACCATTGGCGAACTGGTGCAGAAGACCGAAGCCGAAATGCTCAAGACCAAGAACTTCGGCCGCAAGAGCCTCAACGAGATCAAGGAAATTCTCGCCCAGATGGGCCTCTCGCTGGGCATGAAGATCGACGAAAGCGGCAACGCCGTGCCCGGGCCGACCAGCATTCCGCCCGCCGCCGCGCTGGCCGCCAGCTACAACCGCTACGACGAAGAAGACGAGCCGCTGGATTCGGTCGACCTCCAGCTGCCCACCGAAACCGAGAATTTCTAAAGCCTCGGCTAGCACGACACTGGGTGCCCCAGGTCTCGATGTTGAGACCTGGGCAAGCACCGAAGAGAATTTCGAAAGAGAGTAACACCCATGCGCCATCGCAATGCAGGATTCAAGCTCGGACGCAACACCAGCCATCGCCGCGCTCTGTTGCGCAACCTGGTCACGTCCGTCATCGTGGAAGACCGCGTGGAGACGACCGTGGCCAAGGCCAAGGCTGTCCGCCCGCATGTCGAAAAGATGATCACCCTCGGCAAGAAGGGCGATCTGCACTCCCGCCGCCAGGCGCTCAGCTTCCTGCAGACCGATACGGCTGTTTCGAGGCTGTTTGAAACCGTCGCGCCTCGTTACGGCGACCGCCAGGGCGGCTACCTGCGCATCGTCCGCACCGGCTTCCGCAAGGGCGACGGCGGCGAAAAGGCGTTCATCGAACTGCTGGGCGCCGAAAAGCAGCTCGAAGCGAAGGCCAAGAAGCGCGACGACATCAAGGCCAAGAAGCGCGCCGAGCTCGAAAAGCAGCTCGAAGAGAGCAAGAAGGAAGACGAAAAGGGCGGCGGCGAAGAGGCCGCTTAGCGGCCAGCTTCTCCATTCCCGATTCCGATCAACCAGGAAGGCAACAACGGGCATCCGCATGCGGTGGGTGCCCGTTGTTGCGTCTGAACTTGTCGCTCGATCAATTCATAGGACAGCCGCCCCTGGAACAACTCGGCGGGAAGGTAATTCCGACGCGCGCGGCACAGCGGACAAGCGGCGACAAAGTACTGATCGGGCATGGTTTCCACTGGGGCCGGGATATTCCTGCGGCACTGCTTGCAGCAGATTACGTAATCCCAGGTCCGTTCCTCGGGAGCATGGAACATAAAAACAGTCTAGGCGAACAAAAGCGAATATATACCCTCCGGTCTGTGTAAAACTCACCCGCGCCTTATTGACCGATTCTTCAAGACCGCCACGCCCGGGCGGCGTATCGTGGAAACGTCCCTCTTTCGGGACCAAATCCATTTGCCAAACTGCGCGAGGCGCACCATGAGTGACACTGTAGTTCCGGCCGTGACTGCCGACGGATCCCTGAAGAGCAAAAGAACGGCGCCCGGCGTCGAGGCTTTCACGAGTTCTTTCCTCGACAACCTGTTCTTTGTGCAAGGCCGGTATCGCGAGCGGGCCACCCTCAACGATCTCTATATGGCTCTGGCGCACACTGTGCGCGACCGGCTGGTCGAGCGATGGATCCAGACCGTCCGCAATTACCGGGCGCAGGACGCGCGCGTGGTCTGCTATCTCTCGGCGGAGTTCCTCACCGGACCTCACCTCGCCAACAACCTGATCAATCTCGGGATCTACGAAGAAGCCGAGGAGGCGATGCGTTCGCTGGACCTCAGCCTCGATGCGCTGATCGAGCAGGAGGAGGAGCCGGGGCTGGGCAACGGCGGACTGGGCCGGCTGGCTTCCTGCTTCATGGATTCGCTGGCAACCCTCGACATTCCGGCCATCGGCTACGGCATCTACTACGAGTACGGCATCTTCGACCAGGTGATTCGGGACGGTTGGCAGGTGGAGACCACCGACAAGTGGCTCCGGCTCGGCAACCCCTGGGCCATCGAGCGCCCCGAAGATGTATTCGAAGTAAAATTCGGCGGCCGCACCGAAACCTATACCGATGCCGAGGGCAATTACCGGGTGCGCTGGATACCGCAAAAACTGGTGCGCGGCATTCCCCACGATACGCCCATCCTCGGCTATCGGACCAACACCGCCAACACCATGCGCCTGTGGTCGGCAGCCGCGGTTGAATCGTTCGACTTCGGGACCTTCAACACCGGCAACTTCTTCGGCGCCGTGGCCGACAAGGTCTCGTCGGAGAACATTTCCAAGATTCTCTATCCCAATGACGAAGAGATTCAGGGCAAGCAGTTACGGCTGGAGCAGCAGTTCTTCTTTGTCTCCTGCTCGCTGCAGCACATCCTGCAAATCCAGACCCACGCAAACCGTCCCCTGGCCGATCTGCACCGCTCCTTCGCCGTCCAGATGAATGACACCCATCCCGCCATCGCGGTCGCCGAGTTGATGCGGCTGCTGGTGGACGAACATGGACTCAATTGGGATACGGCGTGGAGCACGACGACGCGCACGCTTTCCTATACCAACCACACCCTGCTGCCGGAGGCCCTGGAGCAGTGGCCGCTGGGTATGTTCGGATCTTTGTTGCCGCGCCACTTGGAAATCATCGACGAGATCAACCGCCGCCACCTCGACAACGTGCGCGCCAAATTTCCCGGCGATGCCGACCGCGTGCGACGCCTGTCGCTGATCAATGAGGATGGAGAGCGCTACGTGCGCATGGCGCACCTGGCATCGCTTGGCAGTCACGCCATCAACGGCGTGGCGGAGCTGCACACGGAATTGCTGAAGAAGAACGTTCTCCACGACTTTTACGACCTCACACCGGAGAAATTCAGCAACAAGACCAACGGCGTGACTCCGCGACGCTGGATGGTGCTGAGCAATCCGCGCCTTACCCAGCTTCTGACAGCGCGCCTGGGCCCCGGATGGATCCATGACCTCGAGAAGCTTCGGCGGCTGGAACCGATCATCGGGGATCCCGAATTGGCTCAGGAATGGCATGCCATCAAGCGCCACAACAAGGAACGCCTCGCCGCCTATGTGCACGACCAGCTCGCAATCACAGTGGATCCGGCTTCGATGTTCGATGTGCTGGTGAAACGGATGCACGAGTACAAGCGCCAGCACCTGCAGGTGCTGCATATTCTCACTCTCTACAAGCGCATCCAGCATAATCCCGACGTCGACATGCAGCCGCGCACCTTTATTTTCGGCGGCAAGGCCGCGCCGGGCTATCGCATGGCCAAACTCATCATCAAGCTGATCCACTCCGTGGCTGCGGTCATCCATGGCGACCCGCTGGTGCGCGACCGCATCAAGGTCGTGTTCCTGCCCGACTTCAACGTCAAGCTGGGACACCGGGTCTATCCGGCCGCGGATCTTTCCGAACAGATTTCGCTGGCCGGAAAGGAAGCGTCCGGCACGGGCAATATGAAATTTGCCATGAACGGCGCGCTGACCATCGGTACGCTTGACGGCGCCAACGTCGAGATTCGCGAAGAGGTGGGAGAGGACAATTTCTTCCTCTTCGGACTGACCACGCCCGAGGTAGTGCGGAAGAAGGCCGAAGGGTACAATCCGCGGTCGTACTATGAGGCCAACCCCAATCTCCGGGAAGTCCTGGACTCGCTCGCCAACGGCGAGTTCTCCCACGGCGACCGCACCCTGTTCGAGCCTTTGCTCCAGTCGCTGCTCACCCGGGACGAGTACATGCTGCTGGCCGATTACCAGTCCTACATCGACTGCCAGGATAGCGTCAGCGCCGCCTATCGCGACCGCGATCGCTGGACGCGCATGTCGATGCTCAATGTAGCCCGGATCGGCAAGTTCTCGTCCGACCGCAGCATCCGCGACTACTGCGCCGACATCTGGAAGAGCTGGCCGGTCAAGATCGAGTTGTGACGGACTTATCGAGGGCCAGGAATTCGCATCAGGCCGGCTAACCTCTGGCTGGCCCAGACTAAGCGGCGCGGGCCAGGCGCTTTGGCCGGCGGACTCCGCATGAAGACATAGACCAGAAGCTGCAGGGTGATCGCGCCTGTGCAATCCAGCAACACATCCCAGGGCGACGAGGTCCGGTTGGGCAGAAAGGACTGGTGATACTCGTCGCCGATGGCGATGAGCGCTGTTCCCAGCAGGGCCAGCATGGCGTCGGGCAAGAAGCGCGAGTGGGGAAGCGTCATCCACCACGCCCGCAGCCACGCCAGTCCGATCAGGCCGTAACCGATGAAGTGCCCCGACTTGCGAATGTAGTGATGGATCATCTCCCAGCGCCGATTGGATATGTGCCCGAAGATGGCTTCAAAGAGCGCACGAAAAGGGCCGCTGGTGTGGTCAGCTCCCATAAATTCGGTGGACTCCACCGCAATCATTGCGATTCCTAAAGCCACGGGCAGCCAGGTTCTCACCCAGAACACCCAGTGGCGCCGGTCATTCCACATGGTAGTTGGGCGCCTCGCGGGTGATGATGACGTCGTGCACGTGGCTCTCCCGGAGACCGGCGCCGGAAATGCGCACGAACTGCCCGTTCTCCTGAAGCTCACGGATGGTGCTGCACCCCAGGTAACCCATGCCGGACCGCAGGCCGCCCACCAGCTGGTAGACCATCGATTCGAGTGGCCCGCGATAAGGCACCCGGCCTTCAATGCCCTCGGGAACATACTTGGCCAGGCGATTCTGGCCATTGCGTTCGCGCTGAACCACGCCTTCGCCGCCCTGCTTCCGCTTCGGCCAGATCGGCGGTGCTCTGGAAGTAGCGCTCGCCGCCGCCCTGGCTCATGGCGCTGAGCGACCCCATGCCGCGATAGCTCTTGAAGCTTCGGCCCTGGTAAAGAATCGTCTCTCCGGGGCTCTCGTCGACCCCCGCGAAGAGCGAGCCGATCATGACCGAACTGGCTCCAGCGGCGATGGCCTTTGTCACCTCGCCGGAATACTTGATGCCGCCGTCGGCAATCACCGGGATGTCCCGTTCGCGCGCGGCGCGATAGGCCTCGGCGATGGCCGTGATCTGCGGCATGCCCGCGCCGGTGACCATGCGCGTGGTGCAGATGGAACCGGGTCCGATGCCGACTTTGATGGCGTCGGCGCCGGCGTCGATGAGCGCCATTGCGCCCTCGTAGGTTGCCACATTGCCGGCCACCAGGCTTACGCCCGGGAAGCGCTTCTTCACTTCGCGCACCGCTTCGAGCACGCGCGATGAGTGGCCGTGCGCGGAATCGATGGCCAGAACGTCGATGCGGGCCTTCACGAGCTCCGCGGCGCGCTCCAGAAAGTCTCCCGTGGCGCCGATCGCTCCGCCCACGCGCAGCCGCCCCTTTTCGTCCTTGCTGGCGTTGGGGTACTTCAGCTTCTTCTGGATGTCCTTGACGGTGATCAGGCCCTTCAACTCGTACTCGTCGTTGACCACCAGGAGCTTCTCGACGCGGTGCTCGTGCAGGATCTGCTCCGCCTCTTCAAGCGTGGTGCCGACCGGAACCGTGATGAGGTTCTTCTTGGTCATGACTGCGCTGATGGGGATATCGGTGCGGGTTTCAAAGCGCAGATCGCGGTTGGTGAGAATGCCGACCAGCTTCAGGCCCTGCGTGACCGGCACGCCGGAGATCCGGTAGCGGCGCATCACTTCGAGAGCATCCCCGATCATCTGGTCGGGCCCGATGGTGACCGGGTCCACGATCATGCCGCTCTCCGAGCGCTTCACCTTGTCGATCTCGCCCGCCTGGGCCTCGACGTTCAGGTTGCGGTGGACGATGCCGATGCCGCCCATCTGCGCCATGGCGATGGCCATGCGCGACTCGGTGACCGTGTCCATGGCCGAGGAGAGCAGCGGCGTGTTCAGCGTGATGTCGCGGGTGAGCTGCGTCTGGGTGCTCACCTGCGTGGGCACCACTTCGCTATACGCCGGCACGAGCAGGACGTCGTCAAAGGTGAGAGCTTCAGGAAGTATGTTGGCCAGCATAATACTCTGATGCGCCTGGCGGACCAGGGTTCCACTCACTGGATCGGCAGGCGCTTGTGTCTATTGTAGCGGAGGACCTTGCGTCGGGCCCATCACCACCGCGATTCAAGCGATCACATGCTCGCGGATCAGCCGAACCGTTTCGCACTAGTTACACGCCCACCGGGAATGGCTTGGGACTCGACTCGTCTGTATTGGCTCCGCCGCGCCACCGCTCGAACCGACCCTGCAGCAGGCTCATCAGGCCCGTATACCAGTAGCCGATGACGAACAGGATCAGGAAGGGCGCGGTGAAATAGTTGTGATTGGAGAAGCAATAGACGATAGCCAGAAAGAAGTAGGCGCCGATGAATAGCTCGATCCAGGGTGTCAGCTTCAGGCGCTTGCGGTACTTGGCGGCATGAGTCTTTTCGCCCTTCTTGGCCACCCGGTACTTCGGGGTGCGGGCGAAGGCGCTCTTGATGCCGAACAATGCCTCCATCACGGCCTTGGAGTTCGTCACGGTGAGGCCGATTCCGAGAGCCATCAGGAAAGGCAGGTACAGGAAGGTCTTCATCCAGGTCTTCGGAAACAGCACCCGCTGGCTCATCAGGTAGAACACCGCGATCGACAAGCTCGATGCGGTGAACAGGGGCACATCGATGAGCAGCATCTGGAACCAGCCCTGGTAGAAGCGCACGATCATGCACGGGATCAAGAGCGCCGTCATGACAATCATCAGGGGATAGCTGATGTTGGCGGTCAGGTGGTAGACCGCCTCAATCTTGATCCGGCGCGGCACATCGGACCGGAACATCATGGGCAGAACCTTTTTGCTGGTCTGGATGAGTCCCTTGGCCCACCGCGCCTGCTGGGTTTTGAACGCGGTCATCTCGATGGGCAGTTCGGCCGGGCACTCGACCTCCGGCAGGTACTTGAATTTCCAACCTGCCATCTGCGAACGGTAGCTGAGGTCGGTGTCCTCGGTGAGGGTGTCGTGCTGCCAGCCGCCCGCGTCGGTAATGGCCTGGCGACGCCACATCCCGGCGGTGCCGTTGAAGTTGAAGAACTGTTGCGCCCGCGCACGCGCCCCGTGCTCCAGAACGAAATGCCCGTCCAGAAGGATCGCTTCGATCTGGGTCAGCAGGCTGTAATCCCGATTGAGGTGGGTCCAGCGGGTTTGCACCATCCCGATCTCGGGCTCCGCGAAGTGGTGAATGACCCGCATCAGCCAGTCGGGCGGCGGCACAAAGTCGGCATCGAAGATGGCGATGAACTCTCCCTTTGCCACCTTAAGCCCCGCATCCAGAGCGCCGGCCTTGAAGCCGTGACGATTGGTGCGGTGGATGTAGACGATGGGGTGGCCCAGCGCTGCATAGCGCTCGACAATCGAGGAAGCCACTTCCGTCGTCTCGTCGGTCGAGTCGTCCAGAACCTGGATTTCGAGCTTTTCGCGCGGATACTCCATCGCGCACACGGCTTCGATCAGGCGGTCGATCACAAACTGCTCGTTGAAAATGGGCAACTGCACCGTCACGTTGGGCAGCTCGTCAAAATGCCGGGCCGGGTCGGGGTTATGCCGCTTGCGGTATTTGAAGTAGTACCAGCACATCGTGTAGCGGTGGATTCCATATACCGCCAGCACGATCATGACCAGGAAATAAGGAAACAGCAGGGCCGCGTCAAACCAGTTCCAGTAGTGGTGCACCATTGAAAATGGGTCGGTGAACCACGTCTTCATCTGGTGTCTAAGGCTGTTCGGCTGCGCGAATGCCATTGCATGGAGCGGGGCGACGGCGATCGACAACCAGCAAAGCGGCGCGGCGAACAGGGTAGGCCTCCCAAGGAGCGGCTAAGTGCCATTGTAAGCGAATGGCAGCCGCGGCAGTTCAGACCGTAGATCGCGTGGCATGGCGGGAAGTTGGGTCATGTCACGCTCTGTAACAGAAGAATCGGTTCGAGCGCTGCCTCTAATCGTGCATCGAAACGGGTGTGTCATCGGATTCACCGTTCATGGACAAGAATCGACCGACGGCGCCATGCGGAGGGAACCTGGCCCCCCGAACGTTCTTCCAATTCGGCTCGTCCAACAGCCGAATCAGTCTGGAATGTGCCGGATCTCCACGATTCAGAATCCGCAAAGCGCTTGCTTCCCTTGTCCCTGGTTGCTGTTGGCCCTCATCTCACCTATGCTCTTCCCTGTCAGGAGAAACAGGATGTCGACTGTCGCCGCTTCGCCCATTGCCGCCGCCCGGGGCGGAAGCTTCCTTATCGAGACCCGCACGCCCCAGGAGGTATTCACGCCCGAGGACCTGAGCCCGGAGCAGCGCCAGATTGCCGCCACCGCCGCCCAGTTTGCCCGTGAAGAGATTCTCCCCCTCGCGGACGCCGTCGAAGCCAAGGAACCCGGCGTCATGCGCGGCCTGCTCGAAAAGGCCGCCGGGCTGGGGTTCACATCGGTCGAAATCCCGGAAGAGTACGGCGGGATGGGCATGGACAAGATCACGTCCACCGTGGTGACGGACAATATCGCGGTGCTGGCCAGCTTTTCGACGGCATTTGGCGCGCAGACCGGAATCGGCACTCTCCCGCTCGTCTGGTACGGCACCGAAGAACAGAAGACGAAGTACCTTCCCCGCCTGGCCAGCGGCGAGTGGGCCGCAGCTTACGCGTTGTCCGAAGCCAGTTCCGGCTCAGACGCGATGAACGTTCGCACCCGGGCGACCCTCTCTGAAGATGGAAGCCACTACCTCCTCAATGGCGAAAAGATGTGGATCACCAACTGCGGCTTCGCGGACCTGTACACCGTTTTCGCCAAGATCGACGGGGCGAAATTTTCCGCGTTTCTGGTGGAAAGAACCTTTCCGGGCGTGAAGGTCGGGGCCGAAGAGCACAAGCTGGGAATTCGCGGGTCATCGACCTGCCCGCTGGTGCTGGACAATTGCCGGGTCCCGGCCGAGAACTTGCTGGGCGTCGAGGGCAAGGGCCATCACATCGCGTTCAACGTCCTGAATGTGGGGCGCTTCAAGCTCGGCGTGGCCTGCGTGGGCGGTTCCCGACACGCCCTGGCTGCCATGATCCGCTATGCCAAAGAGCGCAAGGCCTTCGGCAAATCGATCGCCGAGTTTGGACTTATCCAGCGCAAGATCGCCCTGAGCGCGGCCCGGTTATACGCTGCCGAAAGCATGGCTTACCGCACCGTGGGCATGATCGACGCCGCCCTCTCGCAGCTCGGGCCCGAACAGGCAAAGGATCCGCGTGAAATCCAGCGCCGCATCGAGGAGTATGCGGTTGAGTGCTCCATCCTGAAGGTCTACGGATCGGAGATGATCAGTTACATCGCGGACGAATATGTCGCCGTGATGGGCGGCTACGGCTACGTCGAGGAGTACCCTGCGGAGCGGTTCTATCGCGACGCGCGCATCAACCGGATCTTTGAGGGCACGAACGAAATCAATCGCCTCATCATCACCGGGTGGTTGATGAAGCGGGCGGCGGCTGGCGAGCTTCCCCTTTTGAAAGCCATCCGCAACCTCATGGACGAAGTTATGCAGCCGCCTTCAATGGACGGCAGCGGGGACTCCGGCGAGGTACTTGGGCACGAGGCGGACGTGCTCGCGGCGTCCCGGAAGATCGGGTTGTTTGCCGCCGGGGTCGCCAGCCAGCGGTTCCTGGCCGCACTGCAGGACCAGCAGGAGATCATGGCCGATCTCGCCGACATCATCAGCCAGGTGTACGCGTTGGACTCGGCTCTGATGCGTGCCCGGAAACTTGCCGGTTCGGGCAAGGGTTCTGCCGAAGTTACCGCAGCGATGACGGGCCTTCTTGCCGACGAAACGCTGGGATTCGCGGAACAGGCCGCGCGCAGAATACTCGCGACTTGCGCGGAGGGAGATGAACTGCGCACCCAACTTGCAATCCTTCGCCGCCTGGCCAGGTCAAGTCCGTCCGATACAGTAGCCCTGAGCCGCGCCGTGGCCAAAAAGTGCATTGAGATGGAAAGATACCCGGTCTAAGCTCAGTCCTCTGAACGAATCGGGCATTGGCAAAAAACTGAGTGCGCTTAGCCCCTCGCCGGCATTGTCTGCCCGAAGTTTTCTGGTGTGCCGAGCGCCATCGTTGCGCTATATTCGCGAACATGCGTGGGCCCCAAATCAAGTCGCATCCCGAACCCCATTTTTCCTTCATACGGCTTTTTGCGCTTCTCGTCTTCGGTCTGATTGCCAGGGGCACGGCTTCCCCGCAAACCCCGCATAATATGGCAGATATGCAGCCTGTTCCCCCCCCGGAACAGCTTCCTGTTCCGGTCAGAATGGAGGGGATCGGCAACAGCCACATCACGATCAAGGCGACCCCGGAGGCGCAGGCATGGTTTGACCAGGGGCTGAACCTGTTGCACGATTTCTGGGAATACGAATCACAGAAGGCCTTTGAGCAAAGTATTCGGGTCGATCCGCAGTGTGCGATGTGCCGGTGGGGGCTGGCCCAGGCTGAGGGTTTACACCACAGCCCCTCCTGGCCGTATGCGAAGACCGCGCTCGCCGAGGCCGCGCGCCTGAAGCGGCACGCCAGCGGTTCCGACAACCTCTACATCGAGGCCGCGCAGGCGGAATCCGCCGCCAAGGACGACGACCATGCTCAAGCGACGGCGATCTATCGCAAGCTGGTCAAGAAATATCCCCGCGATCCGCAGGCGCGAATCTTCCTGGCCGAATCCCTAGGCGACGGGTATGACGATGCAGGCGAGCCCAAAGCCGGCCAGAAGGAATGCATTTCCATACTTGAAGGCGTGCTCAGAGATCGCCCGAATGACTCCGCGGCCAACCACTACTGGATTCACGCCATTGAGCCCGGCAATCATCCCGAGCGAGCTCTCAAGAGCGCGGAACTGCTCGCCAGCCTGGCGCCTGCGTCGGGCCACATGGTTCACATGCCGGGACACATCTACTACCGGGTGGGCAACTATCCCGAGGCGGAACGGTGGTTCACTGCTTCGATGAACGTGGACGAGAAGTACATGCGCGAACAGCACGTGAGCCCCGATAACGACTGGAACTACGTGCACAACATGATGTATGCCATCGCCAACCTGATGGAGCAGGGAAGGCTGGCCGACGCCAATGCGCTGAGCGACCACCTGGCCGCGGCGCGCGGCAAGCTCTCCGATTCTCTCTACATCTGGTCGGCGCGCGACCAGGTTTCGCGGGTGAGTCTGCGCCTTCCGGTGGCCCTGCGCGTGGGCGACTGGAATGCCGTGCTGACGATGGTGGGCCAGGCGACTCTGGCGGGGGACAACACTGCCAACCTCCGCGCCCTGGCCGACGAACTGACCGACTACGCGACCGGCATGAAGGCGCTCGAGACCGGCGACCTGGCCGCGGCGCGAGCGGCCAGCGATCGCATGGACGCCCGACTGTGGCGGCTCGAGCAGCGCCAGAAAGAAGAAACGGCCGCCAAGGACAAAGGACAAGAAGGACAACGAGGATTCGAAAACCGCGGAGCCGCCGAAGGTGCCGGTGATGCCGGACGCTTTGAGCGCGCCGCTGCTCAAAAGCCTGAGCATCCAGTCTTTGGAGTTGCGGGCCGGAATTCTGGCCGGCCAAGGCAAGCTCGACGACGCCAAAAAGATGTACGGCGAAGCCGTCAACGAAGAGAAAAAACTCGGCTATCACGAGCCGCCGATGTACATCCGGCCCGTCGGCGAAACGGAGGCCGCGGCGCTCACGAAGGCGAAAGACTTTGCAGGCGCCTTGGCGGCCTACGATGTGGCGCTGAAGGAGCGGCCGGGATCGGGCTTCGGCCTCTATGGCATCGCCCGGGTGAAAGAGCTTTCGGGAGATGCGGCGGGGGCAAGGACTGGATATCAGAGTTTTCTCAAAGCATGGCCGGCTGCCGATGCCGGACTACCCGAGGTTGCGCACGCACACAAGGTTCTGGGCGGAGAAAGCATGGCGGAGAAATAAATCGAGCGCAGGGTAAAGGAAGTGTAAAGTTACCTGGAATCGGCGAACGCCGGCGCTCTCACTGCCCGCCCTCGCCCAGCTTGTACATGTATTTGATCGCCGACTTGAAGATGAGCGTTTTCGCCCGGCCGCGCACCTTGAGCGTGTTGCGGTCATACCATTCGATGTGGCCCTCGACGAGTTCTCCGTCTTCGAGCACAATCACCATCGGCGTCTGCGACTGAATCTGCTTTTGCAGGTAAAACAACTCCGCCTGGCGTTGCGCGATGTCTCCGTCGGGCGCCTGGGCCGGAAATCGGAAGGGAGACGGCGGGCCGGCATGCCGGTGCTTGCGCGGAACAGGCGATCCAAGGGCTGCCGCTGCACTCGTCCTATTGCCAACTGAAGGGATCACCACTTGGCCGCTCATCCGTCTCCGTCCTTCCTCAAACGCCCGGTTGGAAAAAAGACCCGGTAACTGCCATGGAGGCTTCCTGTGCGGCAACCGGTTTCCGGATCACCGACAGCAACTTATGCTTCGCCGCGAGCCCATCTTCGTGTTCGAAACCCGAACTTGACCTCAAGAAGTCACAGGAGGCACGTTGAAGACAAACCGGGTACAGCTCCGCGCCGGGGAAGAGAATGCGCAATCTGTCTGCTGTCGACCAGTCGCCTTGATTACTTGTAACTGCAAAGATGCTTGGATTCTAACCCTAGTTGCTCGAATTCGGTGTGTAAATTCGCGCGACGGCCGGATCGCATCAGAATTGCACTGATCCAGGTACGGTTAGTGGCTTCCCAGGCTGATCGCCATCGCATCGAGCGAGAGCGAGCGCAGCAGGTTGCGTCTCATTCCCTGCTCGACATCAACCAGCGCCTTGGCCGCGCCGTCGATCCAGTCGGTTGTCAGCCCCTGTGCCATCCGCTCCAATTCCGGGAGTATGTCGATGTTGCGCACCAACTGCGGCGCTCCCGCCACCGCCAGGAGCAGGTCTTCGACCAGTCTTCCCAGCGCCCGCAGCAGGCTTACGGTTTTCTCCTGTCCATCGGCCCCCCCGCGGTACCGCTCCGTGGCCTGAAACAGTTGGGAATAATCGGGTTCACGCAATGCGGTCTTCAGAATGAGGAGCGCATCCTGGCGGCTGGCCAGATAAGTACCGAGATCGAAGGTCAGCGCCCGTCCTACGGCGCCCTCGGCCAGTCGCGCGGCGAGTCCGCGCTCCATCGGTTTAAGGGCAGGCCGGCGTTCGGCCAGAAGGGCTTCCAGTTCCGCAGCGGGGAGCGCACCCAGCCGGTGCGTGATCACCCGGGAGCGAATCGTGGGCAGCAGTTCCTGCAGATTCTCGGTCAATAAAATGAGTGAAGTATGTGCCGGTGGTTCCTCCAGCACTTTCAGCAGGCTGTTGGCTGCTTCTTTCATGAAAGCCGAACTGGTGAAGATCGAGAAAGACCGCCGCGCTTCAACCGGAGGTCTGTAGTAAGCCACGTGGATCACCTGCCGCACCTGCCCCATCTTGATCAGCAACTGTGGCGGGTCAGGAGGCACGATCAGCACATCCGGGTGGGTTTGGATCAGAATCCGCGTCTCCCGCTTGTCGGCGTCCCGCATCTCTTCCCGCGCCGCCACGGCTTCGGCCACGCGCTCATCCAGGTCGGCAGCCTCGCCGATCCGTTCGCAGTTGCGGCACCGCCCGCAGAAATCAGGCAGCCCGTCGGATTCGGTGGGATTGAGGCAGTTCATTGTCCGGGCCAGCATCAGGGCAAGCGTGTATTTTCCCGAGCCCCGCGGCCCCGCCAGCAGCAATGACTGCGGAAAGTGGCCGGTACGCACGCTCTCTCGCAGCCGCGTTACGGTCGCCGCGTTCCCCAGAAATTCCCGGAAGCTCACCGTTCGAGTCTACCAACCCCGGATAGCGAACTTCGGCGCTCTTATTCACAGAATGCCGAACCCGGGCCTCGCCTTCTTTCTGCGAAAGCGCATCATCACGATTCCGTTTGCTCAAATCACCGCCTTCCGCCTATTCTGGCATCGTTCGTATCTATCTGAATCTTCAAATCGAGAGGTCAAATGGGGCGCGCTATCTTCATCAGTTATCGCAGGGACGACACCGAAGGCGAAGCTGGCCGGCTCTTTGACGATCTCGTGGGTTCTTTCGGCGAAGACTCCGTTTTCATGGACGTCGCGGGAATCAATCCGGGTGTGGATTTCCGCAAGGCGATTGATGACAACGTGGCCAGCTGCGGGGTGCTCCTGGCCATGATCGGTCCGGCGTGGTGCTCGATCAAGAACGCCGATGGCACCCGTCGCCTTGACGATCCCAACGACTTCGTCCGTCTCGAGATCGCCTCTGCCCTGGCTCGCGACGTGGCCGTGATTCCGGTCCTGGTCCACGATGCCAAGATGCCCCGGCCGACGGATCTTCCCGAAAACCTCAAAAACCTTGCTTTTCGCAACAGCGTTGAAGTCACCCACGCGCGCTGGAATTCGGACGTCAAGTTGCTGACCGACGCCTTGGGCCGCTATGTTGCGCCCGCAGCCGCTACTGATACCGCCCCGGTCCACGCCACAGTGGCCGTTCAATTGCCTCCGCCCACGCCTCCCGCGCAAAAGCCCAGCTCCAGCCGCCCCTCCAGCATGCCGCTGATTCTGGGCATTGTAGCGGCCGCGGTCGTAGCGCTCGGGGCGGTCGCCTTCTTCATGTTCCGTGGATGCGGCACTCCATCCAACAGCGCCTTCGTGGGCACGTGGACCAATTCAGCGGCTCCTGGGGAACAACTGGATCAAGCGGTTGGAGATCTCGGCCAACGGCGATCAGCTTTCCATCCATGCCTGGGGGAATTGCGAGCCCTCCGATTGTGACTGGGGGACACAGACCGCCACTCCGGATGAACACAATCAAGCCAAAGCCACGTGGAACCTGCCGGCGAACCTGCCGGACGGAGGCTGACCGCCGAAATCGCCATCACGCCTGCTAACGGGCAATTGACCGCGTCCGTCTCTAGAACCTACGCCAGGAACGCCCCATCGCAGCGGGAATGGCTGTTCGTGAAGGCCAGGTAACCTGACCCGCTCAGCAAACCAAACGGACCGCGAGCCGATCGGAACAACCGGCCCGCTCCGTTGATCCCATCAAGGAGTAGGTTCCGCGTCCAGTTTTGCTTTACGGATGCAGATCCGTCTTCTCCAGCATTTGCAGAAACTGGCGCCGGGTGCGCTGGTCGATGGCCACTGCCAGGAGCTTCCCGTCACGGCCGAACAGGTAAGTGCGCGGAATCCCATCGACGTGGAATTCCTTGTGTACCTTTTGGTCCGGATCGAATAACACGGTGGGGCGATAAGTCGTCCCCGACGCAAGAAACTGGCCGACTTTGAGCAGATCTTCATCGGTGATGGAGAGCACCACCAGCCCCTGGTTCTGGAAATAGTTGGAGATTACATCCAGATCGCTCATCTCCAGCCGGCAGGGTGCGCACCAGGTCGCCCAGAAATTGACCAACACGATCTTCCCGCGCAATTCCGATAGCGTGACCTTCTTGCCTTTCAGGTCCCGCAGCGTGAAGTCCACCTTCTGGATTTCCGCTTCCTCGTCGATCAGCTTCTGGCTGGCCTTGGCGTACAGCGGGTCATCCATCTTGATTTGCGCGCCTTCATAGCGGGCCAGTTTGGCCAGGTCCATGTAGGGCGCCGGGATCTCGTCTTTTTTGGGCGCGACCGGAGATTCGGTCAGCGCCTTGGCGAGCGTGTCCGCCGCGGCCTGCAAAGGTTCGGGACCCGGATCTCCCTCTGTCACCAGGTGGACGAGGTTATCGGCAAGTTTCACCTTCGGAAGGCCGGCAGGCTGGGTATTGATATCCCCTGCGATCTTGAGGATCGCGGCTCCCTTTTGATCGGGGGCCACGGCGCGGAGGCTCTTGAGCTGGTCGACGATTTTCGATTCCTTCACTTGAGCGTGAACAAGCGGCGCGGCCATCACAAAGGCGGCCGCGAGAAGAAGACGAGGCAATGCAGGCATACAGATTCCGTTCCAGAAAGTGGATTGAACTTCCCTGATTTGTGATTTAAATCTTGGGGGAATTATAGTCTCGCGCCAGCGAGCGCACCACGATCGGACGGCACAAGAACGCCCCAGCGACGGCGGCGACCCGTCACTGAGGCCGTTCAGGTTTGGGCTGATTATTTGGGCGGAGGCGGAGGCGTGTACTGCGGTGGCGGAGTGACGCTGTTTCCTTTCTCGTCAATGAATGTCCACAGCTGGTTATTCCAGTTGGCACTGCTCGTCTTTTTGGTGTAGGCATCGAGATGCGTGCCCGCCTTGGTACTCGCCCCTTCGACGTCGACGACCAGGTCGCCCAGGCGGCTCTGGATGAAATAGTAGCCCGCCTCCGAGGACGGCACGAACGTCCACATCTGGTTGTCCGAGTTGGTCACGATAGGAGGCTTGCCGATCGTGTTCACAGTGAAGGCATCGAGCGGTGTCCCGGGCTTGGTGCTTGCCTCCGTGACGTCGATGACCAGCTTGGTGGCCGGGTTTTGAAGCAGCGAATAGCCCGCAAACGAGGAGGTCACGAACTCCCAGAGCTGGTTATTCCATTCTGGACTCTTGGTTTTCTTGGTGAACCCATCGAGCTGAGTACCGGGCTTGGTACTGGCTCCCTGAATGTCGATCACGAGATCGCCCAGCTTGCTCTTGATGAAAAATGGGGAAGCCATAGCGGTCCTTTCTTCACAATCTTTTCAAGATGACCAAATCGCCATCTGCAGGTAATGTGACCAAACGATCTTCAGCGTTTCAAAGCAAATCAGCCCGACATCTGCGTTAGCCCGCGATGTATAACCGACCAGTCCCCCAGAGAGGTGGAGCACGAAATCTAACACCCCAGATGTTGGTTCTGAAGTAGTCGGGGCCGCAAACTCCCTCTTCAAATGTCTTGACAATTGGAAACCATTTGGTTACGGTTATTGGTAACCGTATGGTTACGCATAAAACAAGGCCACATGAAGCTGTCTTCCGGGCCATCTCCGATCCCACCCGCAGGGAAATCCTCGGCATCCTTCGCGGTGGACGGCACACGGTCGGGGAGATTGCGAGCAACTTCCGCATGAGCCGGCCGGCCATCTCGAAACACCTGCGGCTCTTGCACGCGGCCGGCCTCGTGGTTACGCGCAAGCAGGGCACGGCAAGTCTCTGCAGCCTGGAGGCCAAGCCCCTTCGCGTGGTCGACGACTGGCTGCATGACTACGAAACGTTCTGGAGCGAGTCCATCCACAGCCTCAAAAAATACATGGAGGAGAATTCATGAGTCCCATCAGCGTGTGCGACGACAGGATCGTTCAGGAAGTCACGATCAAAGCTTCGGCGGAACGGATCTTTGCCGCCCTGACCCGGCCCGAAGAGCTTTTGAAATGGTGGGCAGCCGAAGGCAAGTTTCAAATCATGCACGCGGAATGCGATCTGCAGCCGGGAGGCAAGTGGCGCATGCAGGTGGCGGGCAAGTGCGCCACCGAAGCGTCCGTTTCAACGGTATACGGCGAGTACCGTACCATCGACCCGCCCCGCGTCCTCACCTATACATGGATTCGCGAGCATGAAGACTATCCGGAGACCCTGGTGCGCTGGGACCTGGAAGAGAAAGACGGCTGCACCACCGTGCGCGTAACCCACTCCGGCCTGGTGAGCGAAAGCCTGCGTGCGCGCAACTGACGGCTGGCCTGTCATCGTCGCGTTACTGCAAACCTATGTCGAACGGCCGTAGTGTCTGCAGTTCAGGAGGGCACCGGGTTAGTGCGTCCTCCTGAGCTATTATCCGCATTGCTCGCCTGCCGACTCTCGCGGATGGTTTGGGAATGTAGCTTTACAAGACTTTACATTCAGTTTGCTCGCGCGCAAGGAGGATGATCGCGAGCCGGTGTTTCCATTCGCGTAAAGAACAAGAGCGGAGGATTGAGCACCGAACTCTCATTCCTTACGCTCGGGTAATCGGCGAATCCTATATTGCTAAATTGGCGAGTCACTGAGCCATCGTACGATTTTGAGCCACCGATCGCGCGTCGCAGGGCCAATTGGAAAAGTCATGAAATCGGAACCATCCGTCGAGGGCCCAGGTCCGGGGGCTTCTCTGACGCTGGTCTTCTGATTCCTTAACCGGCAAGCCCGGCAAATGGAATTGCGCGCGCTTGCCTCCAAAGGAGACGCGATGAAATGCAAGAGCCTCGCCAGCCTGATGCTGGTCCTACCCATGAGTGCGGCTATCAGTGCATCCGCAGGGTCGTGGTCGACACAAGCCACCCTCGCCAACAACGCATATTCGGGAACGATCGCGCTCGACACTTCCGGCAACATGACCAGCGTCTGGTACCAGAACGCGGCGCCGAACGGCACGGCGATTAACGAAATCTGGGCCAGCAGCGCCGCCTTCGGCCAACCCTGGTCAGCGCCCGTCGACCTGTCCGGAAACATCGGCGTTGCGTCGGGCAACCCCACGGTGCGCGCCAGTGCGTCCGGGAACGCAACCGCCATCTACACCAGCCCGACCATTGGAGCGGCCTATATCGACAAGCCGGCGGGAGGAAGCTGGGGCACGCCTCGCGCCACCAACGGAGTCAACCAGTTCTTACGTCAGCAATGACAATGGAGTGGAAGGCCTCGCGTGGGGCACCGGGGGCGCCCGGCCGACGTCCTCCACGGTTGTCGCCATCGTGCGCCCGGCGGGCGGCACCTGGAGCGCACCAGCGACCATCGCAGCCGCCCCCCATCTCAGTTTTGACGGCGCGATCGTGGCTCCGGACGGTTCAATGGCGGTGGCCTGGGAAAGCTTCGATTCTGTTTGCGGCTCTCGCACCTGCAAAACATCCAACTGGGTTCTGCATGTCTCAACCCTCGCCGCCGGGCGCGCAGAACTGGGTGGATTCGGGAGCGCTGCTGGGGCCCGACGCGACGCAACATTTTGGCCAGCTTGCCGCCGATGGAGTGGGAGATCTGGGAGTGCTCTCGATTCAAACCGGCAATATCGTTTCCAAGGTCAGACACGGATCCACATGGAGCTCTACTGTTGTCGTCGTGTCGGATTCCACGTTCCAGTACTACACCGGGACCGGGCGCGATAACCGCATCTTTGCCAGCGACTCGGCCGGACACGCGACCATCGTGGGATGGGGGAACATACAGCTCAGCACCCTGGCGGCCATCGATGGCAATCTCACCACCAATACGTGGGGCTCGCCTGCCACCATTTCCGGCTCGGACCACAGCCCGGGCTACTTCGACTTCGCCATGAGTTCGTCGGGAGCCGCCATCGCGTTTTACCCCCTGCTGATGCCAGAGCGGGACCACGACCTGGCGCGCCATTACGCGACCCGGAGCAGGAAAACCGTGGAACGCGCCCGCAACCGCGGGAACATCGTTTGAAGGCGGCGGCACGCCCGATGGCGTCGCTGTTGACAGCGCCGGCCAGGCGGCTGTGGTCTTTCACGGATACAGTTCGGACTATACGACCAACATTCTGTACACCAACACCTACAAGCCTTGAGCCTCATTGAACGAGTCCGACCGTTTGTATCAGGCTTCCGCTAATGAATTCGAGCGAGCGACTCGCCCAGGGCAACCTGGGCGGGTCCTCACTTCTCAAAACTATGCGTGCGTTAGGTAATACGGATCTCGACTCCGCCTGTCGTTTCTGCGAATCGTCACCGATTGACGCCTCGCCAATACTGCAATTACCCTCGTACGCATGCTGACTGCGTCTCTTCGCTGTTGTTGTCGCTCCCGCGCCTGATTGGGTGAGCAACCGCACTTCGCCTGAAGAGCTTTCCGCAGTGCCGCTTTCCTGACCCAATTCCCTCGCAATCAATCGGAGCGCGGCGAGCCGTTTCTGTCCCGCGTCTCGCGGGAGAAGCCGGCATGCGGTCCGGGCTCCGGCCAATCGAACAAGTCAGCAACAGATCCCATCGCATGATCCCCACAGGAGGTAGTTATGAGCGCAATTGTTGAACAGGTGTTAGCAGCAAATCAGAAGTACAGTGCGTCGTTTGGAGAGAAGGCCAACCTGGCCCTGCCCCCGGCCCGTCACTTTGCCGTCCTCACCTGCATGGACGCGCGCCTCGACCCGGCCAAATATGCCGGGCTGGCGGAGGGCGATGCCCATGTCATCCGCAACGCCGGCGGCCGTGCGAGCGACGATGCCATCCGCTCCCTGGTCATCAGTTACAAGTTGCTCGGCACGCGCGAATTCTTCGTGATCCACCATACCGATTGCGGCATGGAGTTCTTTACCAACGAAGTCATGCGCGGCCTGCTGAGCAGCAGCCTTGAAACCGCCGCACTCACCGCCGCGGGCTTTCGCCGACGTGGGCAAAGGGCCGGGCTCGCGGGCGGGCGAGTTCATTGAGTGGCTCACCATCGCCGATCAGAAGCAAGCCGTAGTCGACGATGTGACGCGGATTCGCAATCATCCGCTCGTTCCCCGTTCCATTCCGATCTACGGCTATGTCTACGACGTGAAGACGCGGAAAACTGATCGAAGTCGCAGCGGCCACCCAGGCCGGAAAAGCAGGATGAAGCTTCGATCCTGAATGGGCACTCCCACTGGCCAATCCACACTCGCCGGTGGTAGTGTTCCTTGGTGCATTTCCGGCACGTTCCCCGGGCTCCCGATCTTCCCGCTCGCTGTCGGCTCGGGGGCGCAGGAGCGCTCATGGCGCCCGGAGGCACATCGAGGTCAAATTATGGCTACCGTCACCATCGACCCCCGCGTCAGCGGCCGCACCGCCGACTTCGTCCAAAAAGCTCACCGCATGCTCATCGATGGGCGTTTTGTCTCGGCGGCCGCCGGCAAGACTTTCCCTGTCTACAACCCCGCCACCGGCGACGTGATCACCCACGTTCCCGAGGCTGAAGCCGAAGATGTCGATCGTGCCGTGCGCGCTGCGCGCCGGGCTTTCGACGAGGGCCCCTGGCCGCGCATGGCGCCTTCCGAACGCGGACGCATACTATGGAAGCTCGCCGACCTGATCGAGCACCATCTCGAAGAGTTCGCCGAACTGGAATCTCTCGACAATGGCAAGCCGGTTGCCGTGGCCCGTGTCGCCGACGTTCCCCTCACCGTCGACATGTTCCGCTACATGGCCGGGTGGGCTACGAAGATTTCAGGCAAGACGCTGCCCCTTTCCGCGGGCTACGACTTCCACTCCTATACTGTCCGCGAACCCATCGGCGTGGTGGCTCAGATCATCCCCTGGAACTTCCCGCTGCTGATGGCGGCCTGGAAGATCGCGCCCGCGCTCACCTGCGGAAACGCCGTGGTGCTGAAACTGGCCGAGCAGACGCCGCTCTCCGGGCTGCGCCTGGCCGAGCTCATCGACGAAGCCGGCTTCCCGGCGGGCGTCGTCAACGTCCTCACCGGCTATGGTGAAGGAGCCGGAGCGCCGCTCGCCGCGCACGACATGGTCGACAAGGTGGCCTTCACCGGCTCCACCGAAGTCGGCAAGCTCATCGTCAAGGCCGCCGCCGGCAACCTGAAGAAGGTCACGCTCGAGCTGGGGGGCAAGTCACCCGCCATCGTGTTCCCTGACGCGGACATCAGCAAGGCGGTCTCCGGCACCGCCAGCGCCATCTTCTTCAACCACGGCCAGTGCTGCTGCGCCGGTTCACGCCTTTACATTCACGAGAAAGTATTCGACAAGGTTGTCGAAGGCGTCAGCAGCATCGCCTCCGACATCAAGCTCGCCCCGGGCATGGATCCCTCCTGCCAGATGGGCCCGCTGGTCTCGGATGAGCAGTATCGCAAGGTGGTCGGCTACATCGAGTCGGGTATCGAAGAAGGCGCCCGAGTCGCGGCCGGCGGTCCGGTTTCGGGCTACGAGCGCGGCTACTTCGTTCGTCCCACCGTCCTCACCAACACCAACACCCGCATGAAGGTGGTGCAGGAAGAGATATTCGGCCCCGTGGTCTGCGCCGTGCCCTTCTCCGACAAGGACGTCGACGCGATCGTCAAACGCGCCAACGACACCATCTATGGGCTGGCCGCCTCGGTCTGGACCCAGAACCTCAGCCTCGCCCACAAGGTCGCCCGCGGCATTCGCGCCGGCACCGTGTGGGTCAATTGCCACAACGTCTTCGACGCCTCGCTCCCCTTCGGCGGATACAAGCAGTCGGGCTGGGGCCGCGAAATGGGCGACGAAGTCCTCCACAACTACACCGAGATCAAGGCCGTCACCGTAGCGCTTTGAGCTTTCCGGTGGCAAGACAGATCGGGCGGGATTCTCTGAATCCCGCCCGCAGTTTTTGATCCCTGATCCCTGTTCCCTGTTTCAATCGAAGACCACGGTCTTGTTGCCGTAGCACAGGATGCGCCGGTCGAGATGCCAGCGCACCGCGCGCGAGAGCACGATGCGTTCGAGGTCGCGGCCCCGCGCCACCAGGTCCTCGACCTGGTCGCGGTGGGAGATGCGCGCCACGTCCTGCTCGATGATGGGGCCGTCGTCGAGCACCTCGGTGACGTAGTGGCTGGTGGCGCCGATCAGCTTTACGCCCCGCGCATGCGCGGCGTGATAGGGCCGCGCGCCCACAAACGCGGGCAGAAACGAGTGATGCACATTGATGATCGCGGAAGGATAGCGGGCCACGAACGCCGGCGACAGGATCTGCATGTAGCGCGCCAGCACCACGAGATCGATTTCATTCCGCTGCAGGAGTTCCAGCTGCCGCGCCTCCGCTTCGGCGCGCGTGGCCGGAGTCACCGGGACATGCTCGAAATGAATTCCGTAGAACGCGGCCAGCTTTTCCACCTCGCGGTGATTGGAGACGATCAGCGGGATCTCGCAGTGGAGTTCGCCTGTGTGCCAGCGGTGGAGCAGGTCGGCCATGCAATGCAGGTACTGGGAACAGAACAGGGCCACGCGCGGACGGCGGGCGCTCGAGGTCAGCGTCCAGCGCATTTCGAGCGCTGAAGCCAGGCGCCGCGAATTCCTCTTCGAACGCCGCCATGTCGAAGACCACGCCGCGAGCCGCTTCGTCTGCGGCGAGTCCCCACTCCACGCGCATGAAGAACAGGCCCAGCTCGTGGTCCTGGTGCTGGTCGGCGTGGAGAATGTTCGCGCCCCGCTCGTACAGAAGCGACGAGACGCGCGCCACCAGGCCCGGCCGGTCCGGGCAATCGATCAGCAACACGGCCGAATGTTCCATCAGGATTCAAGGGTAAGCCACCGCGGCCGGATCGTTTTGTGTTTTCGCAAGCAGGGGATTTCCAGGCCCGGATTCGATCTCGCCGGCGCCCACATCGCGGCCCGCGCCGGCAGAAGAGCCCGATGAGCCCGAGCTTATCGCGAACGGAGGATAAATTTCGTTGTGAACGCGTTAACGGCTAGTTCGTCCTCACAACCTCGGGCGCGGTGATGCTAACGAAAGCAACGTTTCCGGAGAGATCATCGCCGTCGCGGCCCTAATTTACTGTCAACGAGAGTGTTGCGGAGTGGTGGAGCCCGCCGGAAGTTGCGGTCACGGTAATGGTGGAAGTCACGGGCATAGGACCCTGTGGCGACGTGGCGGAAGAACCCGACCCACCGCAAATCGATGAAGGCCTAGACTCATGCTCGATGAACTAACATGGAAGGGCAAGTGATGGCGAGGGCCGTTGCCGGAAATAAGTTGGTAGAGCGAGGGTTCAAGGCCCCGGATAGCGTCTGGGCCGTGATTGTAAGCGTCGTCGAAAGGGCCGCTCCCGACGAGGTGATCGTGGAAGGGCCGAACGCGCAGGCGGCACCAGAATGGAAACCCGGTAAACCCAAATGTCACGGCTCCATTGAAGACGTTTTCCGGCGTCACAATCTTCGCTGACCCCTGCGCCGCGGATTTACCACGAACGTACCTGGAGTAACAGAAACGGCAACTTCGAGCAGTTGATGGTGTAGGCCACCGATGCGGCGTCGCTGTTGGCGTAACCGGCGGCGGCCGCGATGGCTTCAACTCTTGACGGTCGAGGAGATCGTCACCGGCCCGATGAACTTCGATAAAGGTACTGAGGACGGATCCGTCGGTTATGTAGAAGATCGTGGAAAACCAGGTGCGATATCAGAGATTGAAGCTGGCCGACCTCAGTTCTAGCTTCTGGCAGGCCTATCACGTCTGGATGGTCGCTTGACCGAGGTCCTGGGGTCGGTTGAGTGGAAGCACAAATCGTTTCAGGCAATCGATAGTCGTACGCCGAGGATTATAGAAATACTCTCCTCCGAATAGCCAGAAATTGCGGCTCTTGTCAGTCCAACTGACCGTACCATCCCGCGTACCAGAGAAGTTTGTAGCGGCGGGAACGCCCAATGTACCGTATGTCCCCAGTTGACCATCCCCAGAGGCCTGGGTCGCGCCGCTTCCGCCCATCCAGGTCCACTCACTCGTGAAGCAGAGAATTATATCGATCGTCGAGGGCAACGGGCGGTCCCGTGGCAGCGCCGAACCCTCCGAATAGCCAGAGTTTGCCGCTGTTGTCGGTCCAACCGACTGAGGAGTTCCGATCGCCCGGGACGTTGGCCGGGTCCGCGATCCCTAACGAACCATATGTCCCACTTTGCTCGTAAAGTTCGGTACTTCCAGCCATCCAGGTCCATTGCTGCGTGGTGAGATCAAACTTCCATAGGTCGTTCAAAGAAGTACCCAGACTGCCCCCAAACAGCCAAGGGTGTGCCGATTTTGTCGATCCAACTGGTGCGAATTCGGGCGCGGGCATGTTGCCGGGGAAGGTGTACCCCTCTGTTCCGTACACCCCAAGAACAAAACACAGCTGGAATTGATTGCAGGTCAGCGTGGCGCTTCCGCCCGCCCATGTCCAATTCGTGGTGGCAGGGTCAAATTCCCAAACGTCGTTGAGGGGGCAGAGCGTGCGACCGACTCGATCCGTGCGGAAGAGCCACAAACGCGCCATGTCCGTCATCACGGCACTGCGGACTTCCGGCCGCCCGGGGTGTTGGCAACTCCCGCGGTACCCAGCACACCATACACGCCCGGCTGACCGTCGTATCCGTCGGAATTTTGAGGCGGCATCGTGTTGCGTCCAGCCATCCATATCCACTGACGGGCGGTGGTATCGAATTTCCAAACGTCGTGAGTCGCCCCGCTGTGCCGGCAGAGTCGACACTATACCGGCGGAAGAGCCACAGATTGCCCTGGGATCAGTCCAACCGACGGCAGCATCCCGGCTGCCCGGAGTGTGGTTGCCGCTGGATCACCTAAGTGCCGTACACGCCGGCCTGTCCTCCGCTTGCGCCGACGTTGCTGCTTCCCGCTCACCCAAGTCCATTGCTGGGTAGAGGGACTGAACTCCCAGAGATCGTTCTAAAGGCTCTCAGTCCCGGCGGAATCGTAGCCAAAGCCCCCAATTATCCACAAGTTGCCGAGTGGATCCTTCCAGCTGGTCGCGAGCCTCCTGCTGCCGGGGATACCGTCGGTAGTTGGATCACCCAGTTCGCCGTACACTCCGGCGAACTCGCACTGAAGCACGCTGTTGACCTTGGCGCAACTGGTCGATACCGTATCGCTCCCGCCCATCCACGCCCATTCACCTGCGAACTCTGCCAACGAGCATATCCCAGACTAA
Source organism: uncultured Acidobacteriota bacterium (assembly GCA_963812485.1). Taxonomy (GTDB): domain Bacteria; phylum Acidobacteriota; class Terriglobia; order Terriglobales; family Acidobacteriaceae; genus Telmatobacter. The sequence continues at coordinate 222,150 of CAWEVD010000019.1, read as the reverse complement.
GCGGGATGTACCAGGCATACTGGTGAACCCGATGCTCAGAGAAAACTGGATGTGATTTGAAGGCACTGACGACAAGGCGAAGAATGATACTTCATTGGAGGCCTCTACAACCGATAATTTGTTTCCACTTGCGCTTGCCCAGAGCAGGGCATCTGCGAGCAACTGCTGGCAAGCCTTCACGCAATAGAACGCGCAAACAGCGGCGAGAATTGCTACGAGATACGTAGTCCGGCGCGAGTCTTACGCTTTCGTGGACTTTCGGGCTTTTTAGGATACTTACGTAATCGTTCCGGCTTCTCCCCGGCGGGTGCCCAGGGAGTCCAACTCCCGGATCTGGCAGGAGTCGGAAATGCCACGAATGCAGTCCCTCGACTCCGGTCGCCACGGCGACCTTCGCTTAGGATGACAATGTTGGGTTGGGCCATCTTCAGAGTCGTTTGGATGCGCTCCCGAACAACGCATCCCGTCTCCTTTGGAACGCCTCGAATTCCGTGGCCTGCCATCGGATCATCATGCCGGGCCGGTGCGCGACTCGGCGGCCGCGCTCAACTGCCGGCGCAGGTCTCCGGCCAGGCCGGCGACCATGCGCAGCTTCTCGGCCACCGGCGACGCCGGTTCGCTGCTCGAGAGGGCCAGCTGCGATTGCAGCAGCAGTCCGGCGACGGTGGTCTTCAGCTCCAGTTCGACCGCCGCGGCGGCCGCCCTGCGGGCCAGCATCTGCTCCCGCTCGCGGCGGTGCAGGGCGGCCCGGATCTCCCGGATCAGCCGCGCCGCGCCCGACACCGCGAAATTGATCTGCAAGCGGAATGGCCAGCCCGGCGCGCTCCCAGATGGCCTCGGCGGCGGCCGGATCGCACTCCGCCATGGTCTCATCCACGACCACCGCCGCAAACTCCCGCTGGCGCAGCAGGCCGAGCGCCGCCTTGCGCCCTTCGGCCACTTCGACGTCCATCTCCAGTTGCTTTTGCGATCACGTCGGCGCAGTTGCGCGCCCCTTCGACTCCGGTCACCAGCAGAATGCTCATCTTCGAACTCCTGAGCTCTTAGCTCTTAGCTTTTAGCTTGGCCATCGTCTCAGCTGTCAGTATTCGCTCCGCGCCGTTCAGCATCCGGTCTCAGGTTGTTGCGACTGTGCGTCTGCCGGGCCGAAGCGCAGTTCCGGCAAGCAACTGCAGCTAGCAGCTGACAGCTGAAAGCTGTCTTTTTACTCGTCCCGCATGGGATCGGCGATGCCGTACTCCTTGAGCTTGCGGTAGAGCGTGGTCTTGCCGATGCCCAGCAGGCTGGCGGCCTGCAGCTTGTCGCCGTTCAGGGTGCGAATGGCGGCCAGAATGGCCTGGCGCTCCAGATCGGCCAGCGTGGTCACGCCGGGAACGGCTGTGTCCGGTTCCGCGTGGTCGCCGGCCTGCGGCCCGGACGCGCTCGGCCTCCAGTCCCTGCTGCTGCAATTGCGTGGGCAGATCGCCCAGGTGCAGCACCGGCCCGGAGGAGAGGGCGCAGGCCCGCTCCACGGCGTTCTCGAGTTCGCGCACGTTGCCCGGCCAGTCGTAGCGCATCATGGTGCGCAGGGCTTCGTCGCTGAGCGTGAACTTGGCTCCGTGCTCGCGGCTGATGCGGTCAAGGAAATGCGCCGCCAGCAGGGGAATGTCCTCGCGCCGGTCGCGCAGCGACGGCAGCCGCAGGTTGACCACGTTCAGCCGGTAGAAGAGGTCCTTGCGGAACGCGCCCCGCTCGACCATCGCGGCCAGGTCGCGGTTGGTCGCGGCCACGATCCGCGCCTTGATCGGCACCCGGTGGGTGGCGCCCACCGGCCGCACTTCCCGCTCCTGCAGGGCGCGCAGCAGCTTGGCCTGCAGATCGAGCGACAGCTCGCCGATCTCGTCGAGAAAGACCGTTCCGCCTTCGGCCGAGACCAGCAGCCCATCCTTGGAGCGGTTGGCGCCGGTGAAGGCGCCCTTGACGTAGCCGAACAGCTCGCTCTCGATCAGCGTGGGCACCAGCGAGCCGCAGTCGACGGGCAGAAACGGCTTCTGCGCGTTGGGGCCGAAGGCGTGGATGGTGCGCGCCACCAGTTCCTTGCCGGTGCCGCTCTCGCCCAGGATCAGCACCGGATGCGAGCTCTGCGCCACCTTGGACAGAATGCGGTAGAGCTTCTCCATCTCCGCCGAGCGGCCGATCATGGCGCCCAGGCCCTGCGACAGGCGCAGCCTCTCGCGCAGCTGGCGGGTGGCGGTCTCGGTGATATGAGCTCGCCGCGGCGCGGTCCAGCACCGTGGAGAGCTCGTCCATGGCAAAGGGCTTGGTCAGGTAGTCGGAGGCCCCGCAGCGCATGGCCTCGACGGCCGCATTCACCGATCCCGAAGCGGTCATGGCAATCACCGCGGTCTGGGGGTAGAGCAGCTTGACCTCGGAGATCAGCTCCAGGCCGTGCTGGGTGCCGTGGGGCAGGTTCACCAGCAGGATGTCGGCGGCGTGGCCGCGCAGCAGGCTGCGCGCCTGGCCCAGGTCGCCGGTCGATTCGACCGCATAGCCCAGGCTGGCGGCGATTTCCGCGCAAGCCGAGCGAACCGCCGGATCGGCGTCGACCACCAGGAGGCGCAGCCGCACTGCCGGCCCGGCCGTCTGAGGAACAAACTCCATGGCTTTTGTTTCGAAGACTGTTTCAAGCATTGTAGTCGCCCCGCTTCTGCCTGGGTAGGTCCGCTCCAACACGGACGTAACCCGATGGCCGGTAAACATGCCCGGTGAACGACTCAGCTGGTGCGCACCGGCAGTTCGATCACGAACCGCGCTCCGCCCCCGGCCCGGTTCCCGGCGCGGATCGTGCCTCCGGCCGCCTCCACGATGCCACGGGTGATGGCCAGCCCCAGCCCGCGGCGGGCCCGGACGCCCACCCCGCGCCCGATGGCCCCGTGGCGCGAGTCGTGCAGCCGGGTTCAAATATTCGATCCAGCAGCTCCTCCGGAATGCCGGGCCCGTGTCCTCGACGGCCAGAACCACGGCGGACGCTCTCCCGCCAACCCTCCGGTCGGTCAAAGCCAGGCGGATGGTGCCCGCTCCGGCGATCGCTTCGGCGGCGTTCTTGACCAGGTTCACCAGAACCCGGATCAGGTCTTCGCCCATCATCCTGACCGGCAGCGCCCCTCCGTCGGCCTCGACGGTGACGGCGATCGACGGCCCTGCGATGGCGGCAAGGAGGTTGCGGTTGGCCAGCACTTCATCCTGGAAGTCGTGAATCAGCAGGTCGTCAATCGGCAATGCGGGATCGGTTCCGGCCCCGGCGCTGCGGCCCGCCGTTGGTTGCCGGGGCGTCGCGGAACAATGCCCCTGGAAGGGCGAATCCGCGGCTCTGCCGGCGGGCGGGTTCTTCCCGCTCGATCGAGGAGGGCCAGCTTCTCCACCAGGCTGCGGCTGGCCGCCGCCACCAGGCGCAGTTCGCTGCCGTAGTGCGGTGTGCCGCGGGCAGCACGCCCGGCTCTTCGAGCAGGTCGCAATACAGCGAAAGAGCTGTCACCATGTTTCTGGCGTCGTGAGCCACTTCCACGAGGCTCTCCCCGTGTTGTGGATCGCGGCCAGGGTTTCCACCACCGCCTCCACCCGCCTGCGCTCTGCCACCGCGTTCGATCCCATCGCTTGCATGCCGTTCCCTCCTTCTGTCGAGCTCTTCGCCGGTTCCCGGTTCCGGCTCATTGGCTTTGTCCTCTTCTAATACACGTCGAGTTCCAAACCAGGACGTTTCCCTAAGTAACACGTAATGCGGGGTTTAGCCCTCTTCGCTGGTGCAGGCGGGGCCGTCCGCGTGCTGCCGATCCGTCCCGGAACGGGAATGCTTCACCGACTCACGCAGGCATATCCCATTCTGTTTCTGCAGTTTGCACGCACTTTCCCATTTCGAGTCCAGCGCCGATCAAGATTCCCGTCCTGAAACTCGCGCCAGCCGGATCGGACCGCACGCGCCGAACCGCGTCGTGGCGGACACGGCGGTGCCGGAATGGTCCCGTACAATTTCCCTATGCACCCGCGCGACCCGTTTTTCCGCCCCGGGGGCCGGGCTCCGGCCCAGCTGCGGCCCCTTTCATCACTCCCGACTTCGTTCAGACCGCCGAAGGCTCCGTGCTCATCAGCCTCGGCAACACCCGGGTGCTTACCAACGCCACCATCGAGCAGGGCGTCCCGGGCTGGCTGCGCAACTCCGGCCGCGGCTGGGTCACGGCCGAATACGCCATGCTGCCCCGCTCCACCGTCACCCGCACCCCGCGGGAGAGCGAACGGGGCAAGATCGGCGGCCGCACCCACGAGATCCAGCGCCTCATCGGCCGCAGCCTGCGCTCGGTGGTCGACATGCAGGCCCTGGGCGAGCGAACCGTCATTCTCGACTGCGACGTGATCCAGGCCGACGGCGGCACGCGCACCGCGGCCATCACCGGCGCGGCCGTGGCCCTGGCCCTGGCCCTCAATGCCCTGGTCGCGGCCGGAACCCTGAAGGCTTCCCCGCTGAAGCAACTGGTCGCCGCCACTTCGGTGGGAATCGTGGGCGGCACGCCGCTGCTCGACCTCTGCTACGAGGAGGATTCGCAGGCCGAGGTGGACATGAACGTGGTCATGACCGCCGACGGCGGCCTCATCGAAACCCAGGCCACGGCTGAGAAGGGCAGCTTCTCGCGGGCCCAGATGAACGCGCTCATCGACCTGGCCGAACAGGGCTTGCAGGAGATCTTCGCCGCGCAGCGCGCGGTGCTGGGGACGTAGACGGCGCATACCGTGACGCTAAGAAGTCTCAGACGGCAAGTGATCCGCTCCTGCTTCAATGCCGAACCACTTCAATGGCGAACCCGGATGAGCAGGATGGTCTGGTCATCCGCTTGTACGCCATGCCGCCCGACCTCTTGCTGGATCGTGTCCCAGATACGCGGCAATGGCTGCGTGACGCCTTGCATCATCAGTTGCTCGAGTCGACCTAATCCAAACTGTTCATCGCGGTTGTTTTCAACTTCCGATATGCCATCGGTGAGAAACAGGAACAGATCGCCCGTGGAAGAGTATGGAATCCCGCTGGCTCGTATAGGCGCCTCCCGAATCAACCCCAGAGGAAACTGCTCCATCGACAGCTGTTCCACATCCCGGCTCGTGATGACGATAGTGCAGGATCGGCACATGCCCGGCGGATGCGAACTCGGCTTCGCCCGAGCCGTCGGAAGCGAAGTACAGGGCAGGTAGCGTACATGGCCGGCTCTTTGACTGCCGGCAGCACCCGATCAGCGGCCTCGAGCAGGACTGAGCCGGGCAAGGCCATGCAAACGTCAGCGACATTGATAAGCGCCCCATCGCGCCAACACCAAAAGGTTGGCGTATCTCTAATGCCTTCAGCCCTTCTTCAATTCGTGCTAATCAGCACGGATTCGCGGTCAATAGCCAAATCCCGACGACATCGAAGACAGTACCGTCTGCCATAGACTTTGTCGAGGAAGCGTTGAATGAGCGAGCTTGAATGCTAAGGAAATGCGGCCCGAATAGCAATTCCCGAGCGGCGGTGCCATTTCTCGCTCAGATGACTCCTCCCCTTCGCGATCTTTGTGGCTGACGAATGAGTTATGGGGCTTTAGTCCGTTGGCGTTACCACCGGCAGGTCGATCGCACTCGCCGCACCCGGCGCGTGATAGACGCGCTGCGTAGCCTTCTTGTAGTCGCCCGGCTTGGCCCAGAAGATGTTGTCGACAAACGTCTGCGGATTGCGGTCATAGAGCGGGAACCAGCTGGACTGCACCTGCACCATGATGCGGTGGCCGGGCAGGAAGACATGATTCGCCGGCGGCAGTGCGAAGCGATAGGCCAGCGGCTTGTCCGGCTCGATGGCTTTGGGCGACGAGAAGCTCTCGCGGTAGCGGCCGCGGAAGATGTCCATGGCGATGGGCAGCTGATAGCCGCCCAGCCCGGGCTGGCCGGCGACCTCGTCCGGATACACGTCGATCAGCTTCACCACCCAATCGGAATCCGTGCCGCTGGTGGAGGCGACCAGGTTGGCGACCGGCTGTCCTCCGATATGCACCGGCTCCGTCAGCACGTCCGACGTGTAGGCTCAGCACGTCGGTGCGCCCCGAGGCCTCGCGCTGATCGTCGACCAGCCATTGCGCCCAGGTGAGCGGCAGGTCGTACCCGACGGGCTGGCTCGGGCGCGCGCGGAAGGGCACCGGCTTGGCGGGATCGGAAACGTACTCGTCGAATTGCGCGTCGCCGGGGGATTCACCAAGGTCAGGCGAGAAGCTCAGCTTGAAGCCGGGCACGAGGTAGAGCGGCTTCATCGCCGGCAGCCACCGGCCACGCGTCCTGCTTCTGCCAGCGGTTCACCCCGGTTTCAAACACCGTCACCTGCGCCACCTGGTCGTCGGCCGGCGCGTCGTCTTTCAGGTAATGGTCCAGAAACGGGCGCAGCACATTCTGCCGGAACCAGGTCCCGGTGTCCGACCCGAACCGGATCGCGCCCAGCGAGGCCGCGTCCTCGATCTCCTGCCCGTGATGCCACGGCCCCAGCACCAGGAAGACCTTGTCGTTGTCCTTGTCGAGCGGCTTCATCGCCTTGTAGACGGCGGGCGCGCCGTAGATATCCTCCTGGTCCCACAGGCTGTGCACCAGCATCATGGGCACCTTGATCCCCTCGCTGCGAAATCCGCCGCCAGCACTTTGTCCATGGCCTGGTCGCTCCAGAAAGCGTCGTAGCCGGGGTGGGCGAGGATCTTCTTCCAGAAGCCCATCTGCTCCAGCCCGTGCGGCGGCCCAGTTCGCCTGCCGAGCCGGCGCTCATGTACTCGTCGTAGTCGTCGAAGTGCGCCGACCACCACTTGTACTTCGCGTCGTTGTCGCGCGTTCCTTCCTGCTCGTAGATGTAGGGCATGTTCTGTTCGCGGAAGGCTCCGTTGTGGAACCAGTCGTCGCCCATCCAGCCGTCCACCATGGGGTTCATGGGCACCGAGACCTTGAGCGCGGGATGCGGATGCACCACCGCCATCAGGGGCAGAAAACCGTCGTAGGAGATGCCCAGGATGCCGACCTTGCCGTTGCTCTCGGGGACATTCTTCACCAGCCAGTCGATGGTGTCGTAGGTGTCGGTCGATTCGTCGACGGGCGTGGGATTCTGCGGCCCGTGCAGGGGCCGGTTCATCACGTAGTCGCCCTCGGAGCCATACTTGCCGCGGATATCCTGGACCACCCGGATATAGCCGCCTTCCACGATCACGTCGGTGGCGTTGTCGTAGCCGTAGAGAGACGCTCCCAGGTGGGCGCTGTGCAGGTTGCGCGGTCAGCACATCGGCGCTGTACGGCGTGCGCGTCAGCAGGATGGGGGCATGCTTGGCGCCGTTGGGAACGAGGATCACCGTGTGCAACTTCACTCCGTCGCGCATGGGAATCATGGCCTCCCGGCGCGCATAGTCGAAGCCCGAGGTGGCTGGTTTGAGCTCGGCCGGCGTCTCGCTGGGGAAATTGGGATATTTCGGTTTGGGCGCGCCGTTTGCGCCAATGCGGATAAGGAAGTCAGGAAGAGCTGCGGAACGAGCACAAGGCGATGGAACCCTTACATAGGGCGGCCTTTCGACGATGAGAAAAATCGGATCAATCTAATTGCCGTCCTTCGCCGGGCCGCCTGATTCCACTGCGTGCAGGAAATCGCTTTCCGCCAGCCACCGCACCGGCTCAATCAGCGACTGAATCGCCTTGGTCATGAACGCCACATCCAGATGCGCCATGTCGTCGCTCGGCTGGTGATAAGTCGGCGGCGTTCCCCAACCCGCCGCGGTGTGCGCCACCACGCCTTCAAGCGCCAGCGCGTAGTTGTCTACCGCTCAAAGAAGTGCTGCTCAGGATCGGGATCGGGTCCCAGCAGTGCCCCATGCTCCTGAGCGCTGGCCCCAGGTTCGACCGGTCCCAGCCCGTCAAGATCAGCACCCCGGCGGGCATCTTGGGATCCTGGTTGCCAATCATTTCAAATTCAAGATTTGCCACCAGGGCCTTCAGCGCAACCAGCGGATGCTTGCCGAAGTACGTCGACCCCAGCTCACCCATCTCCTCTGACCCATAGCAGACGAACAGCACGCTGCGCCGCAGCCTGGGCCCGGCCGCCAGCGAGTGGACCAGTTCCAGAACTGCCGTCGTCCCTGCCGCATCGTCGTTTGCGCCGTTGTAGATCGAATCAGCATCCACCGGCCGTCCGACGCCAAGGTGGTCGAGGTGCGCCGTCAGCAGCAACGTACCCGCCGCCGGATCCGTGCCCTGCCAGATATCCAATGGCATTGAATGTCTGACGTGGCTTGGTCTCCGGCACCGCGTGAACCGTAACCGTCACTTCCGCTCCATCGCCCGCAAGCAACTTCGACGCTGCCTCCGCGTGCACCAGGACGACGGTCGGGCTCTTGCGCGGCGCCATCTCTGCCAGCCGCATGCTCACGCGCGTCTCGCCGCCGAACATCTGGGGAAGCGCGCTCAACCCCGGCGTCTCCGCACCAGGATAACGGCCGCACCCTGCTGCCGAAGCGCCTGCATGGCCGGCATCAGCGCCTTCATATCGGCGGCCCCGGTCATCACCACGGCGCCATCCGCGACATGAGCGGCTTGCACATCAGCGGCCGCCATGGCGCGCCAGCTTCCCGGTCGCAGCGGCGCCGGTCGACGTGAGAAGTACGAAATCCGCACCCTCCTTCAGCGTCGCGTCACCCGCCTGCAGCGTAGGATCACCATCCAGCTTTGGCGCATCAGCTCGCAACCTGCAGGTAGCCGGTCATGCCCGGAGCAGGTTTCAATCCGTAGCCCTCAAATTCGCTGGCAACGTAGGTGGCCGTCAGTTCCTCGTCACGCGTGGCAGATCGCGCGCCCCGGCCAGAACATCGCTGGCCCGAAAATTCTCGTGCGCACGAACCCACTCCGGCTTCACCGTCCAGCCCTGCCGCCGAAAACAGCATTGTCGAAGCACCATGAACCGCAGAGTTGTTGCGAATCGCAGACAAGGTTTCACTTAGAGGCACTCCAGGAAATAGTTCCGGCCATCATAACCGGTAGCCGTCCGTCCTGGATGCGCGGTCCGAGAATGACCAGCCCCGCGAGAACTGCGATCAGCAGGGCAATATCGGGACTTCCGACGAAGTGAAGCAGACGGTTGAAAACGCTGCCCGGCGCGGCCAATGCCTCTGCCCAACTGCCCAGAAAGATCAGCGCGATCGGCAGCAGGATCGCGAAGGCAGCCCGTGCCGGCCCGGCTGGCTCAGGAATCGGCCCGGACGACCGGTTTTCGTGGCCGCCGGGTGCCCCAGGTCCGGATTCTCGGACCTGGGAGAGCACGGGCTCGCCGCCAGTTGCACTGACTGCGCGCCGGGCTGTTTTCCGCAGCCACCGCCGGGCGAGCGCCGATCCCAAAAGAGGCCCTGCAACCACTCCGGCGGGAATTCCCACGATCAGTCCCCAGAAAATGGTGCGTCCCAGGTCGGCGTGGTACTGGGTCGCGGCCAGCATGGCGGCAGGATGCGGCGGAACCAGCCCATGCATGATGGAGAGCCCGGCCAGCAGTGGAATCCCAACCAAAATTGGTGGACGTCCGCTCTGTCGCGCCGCCGCAATCACGATGGGCATCAGCAGCACCAGGCCGACTTCGAAGAACACCGGCATGCCCACCACGATGCCCAGAATCAGCAACGCCCAGGAGACGCCCCCCGGGCCGAATATCTCTACCATAAAGGCGCCCAACGCCGTAGCCGCGCCGGAGCGGGCCAAGAGGCGTCCGAGCACCGCGCCCAGGCCCAGAATGATCGCGATGTGGCCCATCAGGTTGCCGACCCCGGTGGTGAACGAAAGCGGGACCTGGGCCAGCGGCATGCCCGATGCCACGCCCAGCCCCAGCGCGCCGATCATGAGCGCCAATGCCGGGTGCAGACGCAGCCGCGCAATCAGAAGGAGCAGCGTCAGCACTGTTCCGGCCACGCAGGCCAGCAAATACCAGCTCTGCGGGTTGGCGCCAGCGGAAGTCACCGGGCGATTATTCCACACGCCCCGACTGGTTTTACGAAACCGTGCCCTTGCATCCGTAATCCAAACAAACGAAGTGCCGTGAGTCGGGCTGCCTGGCATGCGACGGGTTCTTGGCGGCCTGGCCTCTGCGATCGCCGTGTGCTGCTGGCCACACGGTGGGATTGCCAACCTCTGCTACCATAATCACGATTGCAGTTCTTGCCGCCGGGCCGGACTGTTTTTTGAGAGCTACGCCGGCTGGAGCTTGCACCAGAAGGAGAATTTCTATGGCTCTCGTAACAATGCGGCAGCTCCTCGATGAAGCCGCCAAGGGCGGCTATGGCGTGGGTGCTTTCAACGTCAATGACATGGAACAGATCCAGGCGATCATGGCAGCAGCCGAGGAAACCAAATCACCGGTCATCGTCCAGGCCAGCCGCGGCGCCCGCGTCCTTTGCGGAAGACCGCTACCTCTACCACCTGATGCTGGCCGCCAACGAACTTCATCCCAACATTCCCATGGCTCTGCACCAGGACCACGGCAACAGCTTTGAAACCTGCAAGAGTGCCATCGAGCTGGGCTTCACCAGCGTGATGATGGATGGCTCGCTCCTCGAAGACGGCAAGACTCCGTCCACGTTCGAGCAGAACGTCGAAGTCACCCGCAAGGTGGTCGACTATGCCCACGAGCGCGGCATCACGGTCGAAGGCGAGATCGGCGTGCTGGGCGGCGTGGAAGACGGCCACGGCGCGGGAGGCTCGGGCCTCGACCACATCACCGATCCCGACCAGGCGGTCGAGTTTGCCGAGCGCACCGGCGTGGATGCCCTGGCGCTCGCCATCGGCACCAGCCACGGCGCTTACAAGTTCACGAAGAAGCCGGATGGGTCCGTGCTCAAGATGGACGTTCTCATCGAAATTCATCGTCGTCTGCCGCATACCCACCTGGTAATGCACGGCAGCTCCTCGGTGCCCAAGGATCTGCAGGACATCGTGAACAAGTACGGCGGCAAGCTGAAACAGACCTGGGGCGTCCCGGTCGAAGAGATCCAGCTCGGCATCAAGAACGGCGTGCGCAAGATCAACGTGGACACCGACAATCGCCTGGCGATTACCGGCGCCATCCGCAAAGTCCTCTGGGAGACGCCGGAAAAATTCGACCCCCGCGACTACCTCAAGCCCGCCCGCGATGCAATGCACAAGGTCGTCGCGGAACGGATGCGCGAATTCGGCCAGGCCGGACACGCCGGGGACTACGCCCCCATCGCGATCTCGGAGATGGCCAAGGGCTACGCCAGTGGCAAGCTCGACCCGCGGCCTTCCCTCGCAGGCGCCCGCTAACCGCTGAACAATCTCCTGAAAACAGAACGGGCCACTCCAGTCATGGGGTGGCCCGTTCTCTTGCAAAGGGAGTTTCCGCTCCCTCACGGTTTCGTTTTTGTGGTCTCAGCTTCGGCCAGCGTGTAGTACCCAGTCCGCGTGCGGACCTGCGCTCCGGGCTTGTCGACTTCCACCTTGATCTCGTGGAAGGTCGTTTCATGGCCACCTGGCGGCGCTTCGAACGTCAAGACGTAGTAATGCTGCGCGTCGGCCAGGCAGTCGTCGATCATGCCGGCGATGTCGTTTTTCCCGGTCACGACCTTGCCCCCGGTCTTGGCCACCAGAGCCTGCAGGAGCAGATCGTTATGATCCGCATCTTTGGGCGCCGACGGCCCCTTCAGATAGTTCTTGTAATAGCTGTTCCGGCTGCACGTGACACATTCGGCTCCGTTCGGGTCCACGCTGTAGAGCGTAATGCGGGCCGCGCGCAACGTCACCGAAAGCGAAGCCTCGTAGGAAAACAAGTTCTCCTGGTCCTTGCGCGACATGCGCGAACTTTGAAAGATGAACTCGGCCCAGCCCGGACTCACCCAGATCACCAGTTTTCGCCCCGGTCTTTTGGCCAGCTTGAGGGCCAGTACATTCATCGCCATCAGGGATTTCTCACGCAGCGCTTCGGCGCTGTAGTATCCCGTGTTTTGAAAGGTGCGCAAACTGGTCGGATTGCTTTCGAGATTGGCCACCAGAACACTCGCTTCCCGAGTCGACTGGCCCTGGATCTTGAGGCCATCGGGAGTCAGGAACACCAGCGATGTGGGTATCGGCAACTTGCCTGCGCGTCCGAGATACACGGTCAAGTCGTGGCGCTCGCTGGCCACTGTCGATTCGCCGGGGTTGATGGTGTCAATCAACACATAAGCTTCGACGGCATTGTCCCCTGCCTGGTTCATCTCAGCTTCCTGTAAGGAAACGGTCTGCCGCAGCTTGTTGTCGAGAACCGTGAAATCCTCGGCTTTCAGCCCCTTGCTCGGCGCCCCGGACTTGTCGGTTACCACCACGTCGAGCCGGACTGTGCGCGCGTCATTCAGATTGACTAAATCTGCCGGCGCGGGCGCTGTGGCCTGTCCTGAAGCTGCGGATACAGGCGCCGAACCTGTTGCGGCCGACTGTCCTGCGGCGACATAAGTTGCGCCGCAAGGAAATGAAACCAGCATCAGTCCGAGGATCAGTTTCACCGCATCGCCTCCAAGGCCGCCGTCGGCACGGTGACCGAGCCCATGTGCCCCGAGTTCACGTCCACGACCACCACGCGTAGCGAGCCGGTAACTGGCGTTGACTCGATCCGCTCATCGAACGTAAGGCCCTCGCTGATCGCCCGCTGGTAGGTTGCCGGCTGCAGCCGCAGGCCTACAGTCTTCCCGGTCACCTTGGCGTGTTGTCCGGCGGCATCGCGCTGCACCAGGAAAATATCGAGCTTTCCCGTCCATACGGCGCTCTGTTGCGACAGATCGAGGTCCGAGCCGGCAACCGTCACCCGCAGTGCTTGCCCCGCTGCGTCGGTGATCGCCCTGGTGGTGACACCGATCTCGCTCGCATCCACCGGCTCCCAGATCGTCTGTGCGAAGCGATCCTTAAGACTCATCGATTCCTTGTCGTACTTGTAGCCGGTGCGATAGCGGAGCACGACATCCCGCCGGCCCACCATCTTCACTGTCAGCAGGTGATACTGCCCGTCGGCCGGCTGGCTGGGCGTGAACCCGAGAAGATATGTGGCACTGCCATCAGCGACAACGCTGTTCAGCTGTCCCGCGATGTCACTGGAGCGGCGCAGCGGTCGGCCGCCGGTGGCATCCGCCACCTCGCGAAATACACCCTGAATGGGATGCATGTCCTGCTCCATCTGGGCCAGGAGGCGTCCGCCACTGCCGATCTGCCGACTCTGGGTGTATGCGTTCATATCCCCGCCGGAGGTTGCTTCCGGGCCCTCCTGCTCGTGCTCGACCGATCGGCGGCTTCTGGAATGTCGGAGTCAATTCCACGTTGCGGTTCCCGATATCGGCATTGATCACGTTCGCTTCCAGCCGCGAAGCATCGAGCGGATACACGCTCACCTGCGCATTGTTCATCGCTTCCTGGGTGCGCAGCGCCGCCGGCTCGATGTACTTGCTGCTCTTCTCGATGGTGATCGAAGATCTGGTCCAGTCGACCAGCACATTGTCGCTGGTGATCCACACCAGGCTCTTGTGTCCCGGAAGCAGGGCCAGATGACGGGCCACATTCCCGAGCACGGTCATCGCGATCGGGCCCGGACGGCTTCCGAGTTCGCGCAGTTTCGGGTCCAGCGCCTCGTCCTGGGTGTCGGGGTCCAGGGTGTAATTCCCGTTCACGTTCAGCATGTCTTCGGGGCTGTGCACGGTCTCAATCTGCTGCCGGTTGCGCATCTCCTCATCCTGCCCGTTGGCGAGGTCCTGCGCGGCGGGTCCCCACTTGGACAGCCGGCTTGCAATCACGTTGTGGTCGGTCGTCGCTTCTTCGAGGACCTCGAAACCGTGGTACCGCATGGCATACAGAGCCACCCGCTCGTTGGGCGGCAACGACTTCAGGAACCGCATTGTTTGTTCGCGCACCACGGCAAAATCCGCCCAGGCGAGATTGCTTCCGTCCAAGAGCAGGATGATGGTGTTGCCCTCGATGGCTTTGGACTGCGCCTCCTTCGCTGCGCGATTGGAGAATGTCTGTCCGTCGCCGGCAATCGCGGGCGGTGCCGCGGGTACCGGAGGCGGGCCGGGAGTTGAGGCGTTGGCCTGGGTGAACCTGCTTACGCTCTGCTTGACCCCGTTGTCGTAGACCTCGAAGTTCTCCGGCTTCAGATCGGCAATGGGCCGTCCCTTCTTGTCCAAAGCCACCACGTTCACATCCACCAGGCGGGCATTGATGTGCAGAGTCAAGGTGTTCGACTCCGCGTTACTGCCCCGATCTGCCGCCTGTGCCGGCCCGTCCGGCAACGCGGTCGCTTCGGCGGTGCTGATCTCCGGAGCCTCTCCCTCGCACGGCCGCAGCCGCGCCGTTTGCCGGCGCAGCGGGACCGGTAGAAGGCGACGGCGTTGCCGCCGGAGCGTCGGCAAGTTCTTCTTCAGAAGGGGCCGCCTCGACGGGCTGCGCACCGGCCAGCGTTGCATCGGGAGCCAGTCCGGCGGACCGCTCCTCGCTGCCTGAAAGCACTCGCGTTTCTGCGCGGAACAAGTGGTACTGGTCAAAGTCCACGTGATTCAGCAGCATTTGCCGCGGACCCATGGTCCGCCAGCTATGCCCGCTCGGGTCCTGCATGTTGCGAATGGTTTTGGCAACCGAGATCGAGACACTCCGCGAAGGGCAGTTATAGGCCACACCGCCTAGTTCGACCGGACCGTATTCCACCGCAATCGCCGCGCGAGAAATGGGATCACCAGCCTCCAATTCCGCTTCGACCGTGATGCGGGCAATGATCCCAGTGGCCGGGTCCACTGTCATCTCGCCGTGATATCCGCTCATCTCCTGGAACGCATTGCTCTCCAGCCCATAGGACGCCGCGACGCAGCAGTAGCGGACCTCGTAATGCGACTTGTTCTTGGGCACGGCATAGCGGAAGACGGCCAGATGGCCCGCTCGCGCCCTGCTCCCAGTGTCCCCATCCTAGTTTGTTCTGGGCCGCATCCACCAGCACCAGTCCCAGCACTGGTCCGAAGGCTCCCCATGTTCTGAGTCCGTGCTCGCGCTGCTTCGTCTTTTCCACTTTCACCGGGCCGGGTTCCACGATTTCCTGGCCGTCGCGATATTGCACCGTGGTCCGCGCAATCCGTACCGCGTGCAGCGAGCCGCCTTCGCTCTCCGGCGTTTCACTGCCGCTACCCGGGGTGTCCTCGAAGTAAGTGGTGGTGCGCGTGGCATAAAACCGCGGCAACTGCGGAATCGCCCTGCCCACGTAGGCCGCCGCCAACCCCAGGATCCGGCGCTGTTCGGCGACATCCGGCGCAGCCCTATCGGGAATGTCTCCGGCCGGCGGCTCCAGGAATGCGGAGCGGTCCGCCAGTCCCAGCAGCGCACGCTGCGATTTCGCGCCGCCGAGTTCCGCTCTCCAGTGCGCCAGTCGCGCCCAGCTCAATCGCTCTGTCAATCGAAGATCGGAAAGCTGCGCGGCCAGTTCACCGTCGGGCAGGCTTTGCGATGCGGCCAGCGCCTGTTCCAATTCCGCCACGGATACGGGCCGGGCCGACCAGGCCTGCGCAACCAGGCCAACGAACATCCCGACCAATGCCCAAGTGCGGATCAGGCCCTGCCTCCATGACAACTCGAATTTCTGAGTGTGCTGCGCTTACCCGCGTTCGGCGGCATGATCACCTGCGCCGGTTCCGTCGCGCTTGACACCCGCAATTCTATGCCAATCCTGCCTGTCCGAATATTGTTCTCGAGACTGGTGGCTACATAACAGGGCCGCCCCCTGCGAATGGGGCGGCCCTTCTGCTGGTCGACGAGCTGAGGAGAGCTCTAAAAAGAGTCGACCATGCTCGATCGTTTATGCGCGCGCTTACAGGTCGCCGCCCAGCACGTTTTCAATCGCGGTGATGCTGCCGAAGAGCCCATCCGCTTCGCCGTTTGGTCCGGCGGTGAAGAAGAGGGTGTTGGATGGGCCGGAACCGGTTCCTCCGCCGCCAAAGGCGATTCCCCACAGTCCATCGATGGCGATCGGTGTGTTCGTCGCATCATAGAGAGGTCCCTTGAACTTGCCGGTGACCGGATCGAAGACCAGAATCTGCCCGCTGCCGAATTGCCCTACGAGGATGTTGTGGCTGTTGGCGCCAAAGTCGGTGGGCGCCTGGGCCAGGCCCCAGGGCGCGTTGAACCACTGCCCGTGCTGCAGGCGGTGCAGAAGCCGCCCGCTGGGCGAGAACACATCGACGTAGCCCAGGCCCGCGCCGTCCACCTCGTCGTGCTTCGCGCTGTCCGGCTGGGCGAATGCCACGTACAGGTTTCCTCCGATGTTCTGGACATTGAAGGGAGCGAAGTCCCTGGGAATGGATTCATCTTCGAACGCATCGTCGCCCATGTGCGCGCGATGGAAGTTCGCGTCGTAGACGTTGACATGCCCCTTGCGGAAATCCGCGACGTACAGATAATTCGCCATGGCGCCCGACGCGGTGCTGGCGGTTGCAAGAGCCACGCCCTTGAAAACCGAGGCGCTGTGGGTATTGACTTTGATTTGGGCGACGGTCGCGTTTACGGCCGGATTCCAGCCCGAGACCGTACCGTCTTCAGTGACAAAAATGAACCGTGCCGGATTCCCGGGTGTCAGTTGGAAATCATTGGTTCCGTTGAATACCTGGCCTGTGGGTGTGCCGCCGTCGCCGTCGGCCCCGGGAATCGTCACGACCAGGGATTGGACAGCCCCTGCGCCGTTGTAGAGCGTCGCCAGGCCCGGTCCGTTGTCGGAGATCCACCACGGGCTTCCCGAGCTTCGCGACAGGCCCCACGCATTAACAAGGTTCGGGTCGGTTACAGCCGCAACGCCAGGCATATCCGAGACCAGGTTGGTTTGCTTGTAGTGTTGTGTGGGTTGCGCCGTGAGAGCCGTTGCGAGCGAGAACGCGGCAACGGATGCGAGGCTCCAGCGCCGTGCATACATGCAAATTTCTGTGCTGACCATGGGGACTCCTTTGCGTCTGTTCTGGTTATGGGTGAACGGTGTGGTCGGCCGGGAATCCGCTTGCTGTCCCGGCATCGTGCCAACCATAGCCCCAGCCCCAACCGGCGCTTGTCAGGCAGTTGTCACCACGTAGTCATTTCGTTTGCTCGCGGAATGCATGCATGCCTGGAGGGTTTCAGCAGACGGGGTCAAGCCGCAGCCGGAGGCAGTCGTGCGGCGCTATGAATCCGGATGGGAAAGCCACCACCCCTGATCCGCCGGGCCCGCGCAGGGAGGACCTATGCGGGCGGCTTCTCTGCCGCTTCCGATTTACCCGCCGTCGCATCGAGGGGCAGAAACATGCGGAACACCGATCCGAATCCCTTCTTGCTGCGTACCCGGATCTTCCCCTGATGCTTGTCCACAATCCCCTTGGACACCCAGAGTCCAAGGCCGGTTCCCGACTCCCCTTTGGTTGTCATGAATGGATGGAAGAGCCGGTCGATCGTGAACCGGTCCATGCCTGTCCCGCAATCGGCCACAGTCACGGCAGCGCCTTCCCTGCCTTCAGGATCGGTCGCCGGCCGGACGCGCAGGTACATTCGGCCCTTTTCGCCCACCGCTTCGAGAGCATTGCTGATCAGGTTCGTAAACACCTGCTGAATCTCGCCTGCCAGGCAAAAAACCGGGGGTGTGGGCCGGTAGCGGCGACGGATGTCAATACCGCGCAGCTTGACCTCGGTTTCATGGAAGAACAGCACCGACTCGAGCAGTTCATCGAGCGGCGTGAGACTCGCCGCCGTGCGCTGACGATAGAACTTGAGGCTGCGCGAAGTGATGTGCGACAGCCGCTGCAGCTCCCGGTCGGCCACTTCAAGCAGGTCCTTCGACTGGCCCTTGAGCGTTTCGTCCATCTGGACCAGGTACAGCAGGTTGGTTACGGCTTCCAGAGGATTGTTGATCTCATGCGCGATGCTGGCGGCCAGCCTTCCTGCGGCCGCCAGTTGTTCCGTCCGCCGCAGTGCCTGTTCGGTTCGCCGCGCTTCGGTGGTTTCGCGCATGTACACCGTCACGCCTTCGCCGGGCTGCGGGTACACCTGGAAGTGAAACCAGTGTTCAGAATCTTCGTCGCGGAAATACTGTTCGAACTCGACCGGCACTCGCTCTTCCATGGCGCGACGGAACTGTTGCTCCACGGGCGTCCCCAGCAGCATCGGATACAGATCCCACAGCCGCCGCCCAACGTGCGGAATTCCCGAAGACGCCGTGATGGTTGCCGCGGCGGGATTCATGTAGGTCACCGTGTAGTCCCGATCCAGGGTGGCGAACGAATCCGGAATGTGCTCGAGCGCTTCCCAGGCGAATTGGCGGGCCTGCTGAATCTCCTTGGTCAAGGCCGCTTCCTGTTCCCAGGCCTGCTTCCGCAAGCGTGCCATCTTGAGCTGCGCTTCCACCCGGGCGACCAGTTCCCGCGCCGTGAACGGTTTGGTCAGATAATCGTCGGCGCCCGCGTCCAGCCCCTCAATCCGAGACTCTTCCCCGGCTCGGGCCGAGAGCATGATGACCGGCACGAGGCGCATCGTCGGGCTCTGGCGCAGCGCCGCCAGCAGGGCAAAGCCATCGATCTCCGGCATCATCACGTCGGTCAACACGAGGTCGGGATGAACCCGTTCCGTCAACTCCAGTGCCTCTCTGCCATTCCCGGCGGAAACCACGTCGAATCGCCCGCTCAGCAGGCCCCGCACATACTCCCGCATGTCGGCGTTATCGTCCACCAGCAGAACGATCGGCCGTCGTTCCGCGCCGCTCGACGCCCCGGTTCCCTGAGGTTGATCCCCGGCTTCGGTCCCGGTGATCTCTTCGGCCAGCGGGTTCGCCCCCGCCAGCCATCCGATCGCCTCCCGCACATACGCCACCGCCGATCCCTGCAGGATGACGGGGCTGACCGCGTCATCGATCACGCGCTCCCGGGCAAAGTGCTCTTTACCGAACGGGACCGTGACTCGAAACGTGCTTCCCATACCCTCGATGCTTTCTACCGTGATGCCCCCGCCGTGCATCTCCACCAGTTCCTTGACCAGCGCAAGGCCGATCCCCGTGCCCTCGTGGCTGCGCCGTCGCGCGCCCTCGACCCGCCGGAACCGTTCGAACAGATGGGGCAATTCGACTTCCGGAATCCCGGTGCCGGTGTCCCGCACTTCCAGCTGCGCCGAGTTGCCGTCCGTTGAAATCGAGACCCGGATCTCGCCGTCGAACGTGGATTTCAGCGCATTGGAAAGAAGATTCAGCACGATCTTCTCCCACATTTCCCGGTCGACGTACACCGGCTCCGGCAGCGGAGGACACTCCACGATCAGCTCCAGGCCGGCCCGTTCCACGGCCGACCGAAACACGCTGGCCAGTTGCCCGGTCAAAACCGAAAGGTCGGTCGGCTCATACGATGCATGCAGCCGGCCGGCCTCGATGCGCACAAAATCGAGCAGCCCGTTCACCATTTTCAGAAGCCGCAGCGCGTTGCGGTGGAGCATCTCGACGGCCGCCGGCTCGAGCGTGCTCTGGCTCGTCAGGGCATCTTCAACAGGCCCCAGGATGAGCGTGAGCGGCGTGCGCAGTTCGTGGCTCACATTGCTGAAGAACGAGGTCTTGACCCGGTCCAGTTCCGTCAGGGCCTCCGCGCGCGTCTTTTCTTCTTCGAAGGCTTCGGCGTTGGTGATGCTGGCGGCAATCTGACCCGCGATCAGATCCAGGTACCCGGCGTAGCTCGCGTCCAATTGGCGATAAGGATTCACGCCCGCAATGAAAATTCCCGCCGGCGTGTCCTGTCCCTTGCGCGAGAAGGGGACCAGGCGGGCGCTGTCCGGAGGACGATCCCAACTGCCCATCGGCAGTCCGGAAAACAACTCTGGCAAGGTTCTCGACCGTAACTGGCGTGTTTGATGTGAGCGCCTCGATCGGCCACGGACAGTCGGGCGACCCGAGAACGATCTCCTCGCAGCGCAGCGCGCGTGGCCGCTCTCCACGCCGCATCGCGCTACCAGCCTGAGCCGGTTGGAGTTTTCGTCGAATAAATAAACCAGCGCAAAGGGGATATCTTTCTGGTTCTCGAGGCCGCGCTCGATGGCCGCGAATACCTCAGCCCGGGTGTTGGCGTCAACCAGGGTGGACGCGAGCGTGCCCAGCGAAGCCAGTTGGCGCTCGCCAAGAACGCGCCCCGTGTCTTCCATCACCACGCACAGCATGCCCGCGTTCTCGCCATCCGGTCCCGCAAGCGGACTGTACGAAAATGTGTGATAGCTCTCCTCTGGATAACCGCTTCGCTCGAGGATTAACGGCAGCATCTCGTCCCACGAAGCCTCGCCGGTTTCGAGCACCCGCTCGATGCGCGGCCCGATCTCCTTCCATATTTCCGACCAGACCACATTGGCCGGCTTGCCCAGCGCCCAGGGATGCTTCTTGCCCAGCGTTGTCCGGGCATAGGCATCGTTGTAGAGGAATGTGAGTTCCGGCCCCCATAGCATCCACATGGGAAAACGCGACGTGAGCAGGATGCGGACGGTGGTTTTCAGCGCCGGCGGCCAGAATGCGGGATCGCCCAGCGCCGTGGTCTCCCAGTTGAAGGACCGCACCAGTTCGCTCATCTTCGGCAATTGCCGTTCGGGCTCGAGAGCCGCCGGGGCATCCAGTCCTGCGAACTCGCCGTCCATGAGTCCTAGTCTCCGGTTTATCGTGCCGCGGGCGCTGCGCACGTTCTGCTGCTACGGCATGCCGGCCGGTAAAGCCTACCCAAAAGGAGTGTTGTGTAGGATGTTACCTCTCGTCTATGAGTTGCCCGCCCGGCCCCGTTTCTAATGGATCCGAGCCGGTAGATCAAATTGTTATAGCTGCGTCCAGCTTAATCACATAGCCGTGCGGCAGACAATCCATTTATTCTCAGCCTATGCGTGAGGAAGTTTCGCCGCTCAATGCCGCTTCGAACCTTCTGGAGCACTCAGCCTCGTCCTACCTTCGCTCGGCGCGCCACCAGCCGGTCAAGTGGCATCCCTGGGGCGATGCGGCCTTCTCCCTCGCCCAGGCTGAGAACAAGCCCATCCTGCTCGATATTGGCGCGGTCTGGTGCCACTGGTGCCACGTCATGGATCGGGAGTCGTACGAAGACCCCGAAATGGCCGCCATCATCAACGAGAACTTTGTTCCCGTCAAGGTGGATCGCGACGAGCGCCCCGACGTGGATGCCCGTTACCAGGCGGCTGTCTCCGCGATCAGCGGCCAGGGGGGATGGCCCCTGACCGGCTTCCTCACCCCCGACGGCCGCCCTTATTTCGGCGGAACCTACTTTCCCACGCGAAGATCGCTATGGGCGCCCCGGATTTGGCCGTGTCCTGCTCACCATGTCCCAGGTCTGGAAGGAGCGCCGCGAAGAGGCGCTGGAGTCGGCCTCCAGCGTCATGGCAGCCATCGAACACAACGAAAGCTTTGCCTCGCGCGGCGATCTCTCCCTCGCCCTGGTCGACAAGATCGCCGGGTCCATTCTGTCCCAGTTCGATCCCCGCAACGGCGGCTTCGGATCGCAGCCCAAGTTCCCCCATCCGGCGGCCCTTGATCTGCTTCTCGAAGTGGCCATGAACCGGGACAACGAACAGGCCCGCGACGCATTCATCACCACCCTTGACCGGATGGCCAAAGGCGGCGTCTATGACCAGCTCGCCGGCGGATTCCATCGCTACAGCGTCGACGAACGCTGGATCGTTCCCCACTTCGAGAAGATGCTCTACGACAACACCGAGCTTCTGCGCAATTACCTCCACGGCTTCCAGAGCTTTGTGCGCGAAGACTTCCAGGCCACCGCAAAGGAGATCATTGCGTGGCTCGACAGCACCATGACCGATCGCGAACGGGGCGGTTTTTTTGCGTCGCAGGACGCCGACATCGACCTCGACGACGATGGGGACTACTTCACGTGGACCCTCGAGGAAGCGCGCGCCGAACTCGATCCCGCCGAGCTGGACGTTGCCGGCCCCTACTACGACATCGGCGAATTGGGCGACATGCACCACAATCCGGCCAAGAATGTCCTCCATCGAAAGAAATCGCTCGAAGAACTCGGCGCAGAAATGGGGAAACCGGTCGAGGAACTCCGCGCGTTACTGCAGTCGGCGCGCACCAAGCTCATGGCCGCCCGCTCCGAGCGTCCCACTCCATTTATCGATCGCACGCTCTACGTCGGCTGGAATGCGATGGCGGTCACGGCTTACCTCGAAGCGGCTCGCGTCCTGCGCATGGAATCGGCTCGCGATTTCGCCCTGCTCACGCTGCGCCGCCTGCTCGCCGAGGCCTGGAGCGGCGAAGACCTCCTTAACCACGTGATTGCCTATCCCGCACCCAAGACCGAAGCCGTTCTCCACCACGTCATTGCCTACCCGCCGCGCAAAACTACGGACGGAGCGCCTGCGCCCGAAAGAGTTCCAGGTACCCTCGACGATTACGCCTTCACGGTCCATGCCTGCATCGACGGCTGGCTGGCGAGCGGCAGGATGGAGTTTTACCACGCGGCCCGAAAAATTGCCGACGCCATGATTGCGCATTTCTACGATCGCACTGCGGGCGCTTTCTACGACACGCCCTCTCCCGCCGCCGGGGCCGTTCCGCTGGGAGCGCTGTCTGCCCGCCGCAAGCCGCTGCAGGATTCACCCACGCCCGCCGGCAATCCCACCGCCGCTTCGGCCCTCCTGCGACTCGAGGCCCTCTCCGGCAATGGCGAGTACCAGGAAATCGCCGAGGACACCCTCTCCACCTTTTCCGGCGTTGTTGGGCATTTCGGTCTGTACGCGGGCAGCTACGGGTTGGTCCTGGAAAGGCTGATGCTCGACTCGCTGCAGATCGTCGTGGTCGGCTCCGGTCCGGAAGCCGCGCGCCTCGAAGCCATGGCCGTAGCCCGCTATTGCACCAACAAGACCGTCATGCGCGTGGCCCCGTTCCGCCTGGTCCCGAGGGGAATCCCCGAGGCCCTGGAGGAGATGCTGCTCGAGGTCCCAAAGCCCAAGGGTGCGGAGGTATATACGATCGTTTGCCGAGGCCGGACCTGCCTTCCGCCGATTACGGATGCGGAGGAGTTGCTGAAAGCGCTCGAAGATTCAGACTAGCCGGCCTGGCCGGGCGGAAGACAAAGCGATTCCTCTGCACATTGTCGCGGCTTCCCGCACCAGTCTGCCCACTCATGAATGCGCTTGCGCGGACACATCGGAGTGGCTGTGCACGGGCCGGACCTCGCTCCTGTGTACCCATCCCTTCCCATGAGAATCAGCGCCAGTCCCCAGTACACGTAATGCAGCCAGACCACCGAGCGAAGCAGGATCACCTCGATCGTGATCAATCCGAACAGCACGCATCCCTGGAACCCCACCCACCAACCGTAGCCGTGTGCGCGAAGAAGCGCTACCACAAACACTACAATCCCCAACAGCCCGCTCGAGACGAGGAGCAGGATTTCCCGGGATCAGGAACGAGTGAAATGGAGAGTATTGCAAGACACTTACCGGTACATCCATGGGTCGCCCCATAGGGTCGCCAATCAAGAGCGCCGCACCCCAGATTGCGGTGATCGCCGGAAGGGCCACAGCGACAAGTGCAACCATGCGCACAACCTTCATGCCGCACCTCGGTCGACCTCGCTTGGGGAACGTCCGGGATTCTAGCACCTTGCCTGGGTGAACGCTGTGATGCAGCCTTTGGTTCCGCTTCCCCGGGCACAACCCGCAATTAACCCATTGCCCAACCCACCGCCATGCTTTAACGTCAAAGTCTCACACCCCCGTTCGATTGGAGCCGGGAAACCATGCCCCGCATCGTTCGCTGTTCCATCATCCAGGCGTCCAACGCTGTGCCCGCCACCGAGCCGCTTGCGATTCAGAAGCAGGCCATGATCGACAAGCACCTGGGCCTGATCCGCAAGGCCGCGGCCGACGGCGCGCAGATCGTCTGCCTGCAGGAGATTTTCAACGGCCCCTACTTCTGCGCCGAACAGTCGGTGAAATGGTATGAAACCACCGAGCCGGTTCCCAACGGCCCCACCGTCAGCCTGATGCAGTCGCTGGCCAAGGAACTGCGCATCGCCATGGTGGTGCCCGTCTATGAAGTCGAGCAGGAAGGCATTTTCTACAACACCGCCGCCGTCCTGTCGAGCGACGGCTCCTACCTCGGCAAATACCGCAAGACCCACATTCCCGCACGTCGCGCCCGGCTTCTGGGAAAAGTTCTACTTCCGCCCCGGCAACCTGGGCTACCCGGTCTTCGATCTCGGTTTCGCCAAGATCGGCGTCTACATCTGCTACGACCGGCATTTCCCTGAAGGCGCGCGCTGCCTGGGACTGAACGGCGCCGAGATCGTCTTCAACCCGTCGGCCACGGTCGCCGGCCTGAGCGAATACCTCTGGAAACTGGAGCAGCCCGCGCACGCCGCCGCCAACGGCTACTTCATCGCCGCCATCAATCGCGTAGGCACCGAGCCGCCCTGGAACATCGGCGAGTTTTATGGATCGAGCTACTTCGCCAACCCCCGCGGCCAGATCATTGCCCAGGCCGCGCGCGACCAGGATGAAGTGCTGACCGACGGACCTGAATCTCGACGAGATCGCCGACGTGCGCCGCACCTGGCAGTTCTTCCGCGACCGCCGCCCCGACCTGTATGGGCCGCATTGTCGCTTCCTGATATCAAAGAATCTGTTTTATAGAATTTGAATTGGGCTCACGCACTTCCCCTGAGGTCTTGATGAGCACAGCGACCCTACCCGACGATCCGCTGCTCCGCGAGCGCTTTGGCGAAATCAAGCCACCGCTCGCGCCGCAGGCCGCCCTGGTCGAGGCCCATCGCTGCCTCTACTGCTTCGATGCGCCCTGCACCGCCGCCTGCCCCACGCACATCGACGTTCCCGGCTTCATCAAGCGCATCGCCACCGGCAATCTGCGCGGTTCGGCGCTGCGCATTCTCGACGCCAATGTGCTGGGCGGCAGTTGTGCGCGGGCCTGCCCGGTCGAAGTGCTCTGCGAGGGCGCCTGCGTCATGCACCGCTACAATCGCGACCCGATCCAGATTGCGCTGCTGCAGCGCCATGCCATGGATGTCTTCCATGCCTCCGGCGAGGACCTGCTGCCCAGTCGCACCGCCGCGCCGCGCGACCTCCGCGTCGCCTGCATCGGCGCGGGTCCCGCCTCCCTGGCATGTGCCGCCGAGCTTCGCCGCCACGGCGCTTCAGGCCACCATCGTCGAACGCCGCGCATTGCCCGGCGGCCTGAATACCTACGGCGTGGCCGAATACAAACTGCGTGCCGCCGAGAGCCTGCGCGAAGTCGGAGTTGATTCGCCGCATGGGCGTCGAGTTTCGCTTTGGATCGGTGATCGATTCTGCCGCAGGCGCTCGAAAAGCTCGAAGTCCGAATTCGACTTCATCTTCCTCGGCGTTGGTCTCGGCGCCATGCAGCGCCTGGGCATTCCCGGCGAGGACCACGAAGGCGTGATCAATGCGCTCGAGCTTGATCGCCGCCTACAAGACCGGGCGCTTGCACGAGATCGACGGGACGGTCGTGGTGGTGGGCGCAGGCAACACCGCCATCGACGCCGCCAACGCCGCGCGCCGCCTCGGCGCGGAAACCGTCTACATCCTCTATCGCCGCGGCGAGAACGACATCTCCGCGTTCGATTTCGAATACGAACACGCCAAGCAGGAGGGCGTGCAGTTCCTGTGGCGCAGGGTAGCCGCTCGCCATCCGCCCCGATGCCCACGGCCGCCTGTTGCTCGACACGGTGCAGGTGCAGCAGGTAGGCATGACCATGGTGCCAGGTTCCCGATTCGCAGTCCACTATTGCCTGCAACATCGTGGTGCCTGCCATCGGCCAGTCGCCGTTATCCACGCTCATGCAGCAGTTCCGCCAGATCGAGATCCGCGACGGCCGCATCGTTGCCGATCCGCGCCACCGGACAGAACCGGCAACCCGCGTTACTTCGCCGGCGGCGATTGCGTGAACGGCGGCCGCGAAGTGGTCGACGCGGTGGCCGACGGCAAGCGCGCCGCGCTGGCCATGCTTCAGCATGCGGAGGCCGCTCATGCCTAAGATTGGGCCTGACCTTCGCGTCCGCGGCTTTGCCGGCAGCATCGATTCGCCCAACCCGTTCTGGCTGGCCTCCGCGCCGCCCACCAATTGCGGCGAACAGATCATGCGCGCCTTCGACGCCGGCTGGGGCGGCGCGGTGTGGAAGACCATCGGCGAGCCGGTCACCAACGTGAGCTCGCGCTACTCGGCCACCGACTGGAACGGGCAGCGCATCATGGGCTTCAACAACATCGAGCTCATCAGCGACCGCACCGTTGAAGACAATCTGCGCGAAATGGCCGAGGTGAAGAAACGCTATCCGCAGCACGCGGTGATTGCGTCGCTGATGGTGGCCTCGAATCGCGAGGCATGGCACGAGATTGTCGCGCGCTCTGAAGATGCCGGCGCCGATGGACTCGAGCTCAACTTCGGCTGCCCCCACGGCATGAGCGAGCGCGGCATGGGTTCGGCCGTCGGCCAGGTGCCGGAGTACGCCGAGATGATCACCGAGTGGGTGAAGGAGAAAGCGCGCACGCCGGTGCTGGTGAAGCTCACGCCCAACATCACCGACATTCGCACCGTGGCGCGCGCGGCCAAGCGCGGCGGCGCCGACGGCCTCTCCGCCATCAACACCATCAACTCCATCACCGGCATCGATCTCGATACCTTCACGCCCCGCCCCAACGTCGACGGCAAGAGCTCGCACGGCGGCTACTGCGGCCCCGCGGTCAAGCCGATCGCGCTCAACATGGTGCAGCAGGTCATGGCCGATCCCGAATGCGGCGCTGCCGCTCTCCGGCATCGGCGGCATCGGCACCTGGCGCGATGCGGCCGAGTTCATCCTGCTCGGCTGCGGCACCGTGCAGGTGTGCACCGCGGCCATGCACTACGGCTATCGCATCGTCGAAGACATGGCCGAGGGTCTCGACAAACTGGATGCGCTCGAAAGGCTTCAGCACCATCGAAGATTTCCGCGGCCTCTCGCTTCCACCGCGTCACCGAGTGGAAGCACCTCAACCTGAACTACAAAATCGTCGCGCGCATCAACGAGCAGAAGTGCATTGGCTGCGACCTTTGCCACATTGCCTGCTGGGATGGCGCGCACCAGTGCATCCATCTCGACCGCGTCACCGGTCCTGTCGACGGTCCACGTGGAATTGCATTCCGACTCCTGCGGAGCGCGAGGCGCAGAGCCGCATCGCGATCGCCGACACGCCCGTCACGCGCAAGGAACGTGCCGCTGCAACTTGCCGCGCAGGGGCCATATCCCACGCCGCTGGCGCGCATTCCGCGCGTGGACGAAACCGAGTGCGTCGGCTGCAACCTGTGCTCGCTGGTTTGCCCGGTCGATGAGTGCATCACCATGGTGCGCGTCGATACCGGCCTCGCGCCGGAGACCTGGGAGGAGCGCACGCGCGGCGCGATGCGTGACGATCCGCACCAAGCGTGAGCATCGCAATGCCTGAAGTCGTGCACCCACCTTTGTACTCGCATTCGTCAGGAAAGCTGGGATTCGCATTCAATGGACAACAGGACTATGTCATGCCTCAGTCCTCATTCAAAACGGAACCATCGTCAACGCCGACTCCACCGTCAAGGCCGACCTGCTCATCGACGGCGCGACCATCAAAGAAATTCGCGCCGGCATTCCGGCCAGCTCCGCGCAGACCGTCGTCGACGCGACCGGCCTGCTGCTCCTGCCCGGCGGCATCGATGCGCACACCCATCTCGACATGCCCTTCGGCGGCTCGAAGTCCGCCGATGACTTCGAGACCGGCACGCGGGCAGCCGCCATCGGCGGGACCACTACCATCGTCGACTTCGCCATCCAGGCCCGCGGCACGAAGATGCGCACCGCCCTCGATACCTGGTGGAAGAAGGCCGAGGGCAAAGCCTGCATCGACTATGGCCTGCACATGATCGTCACCGATCTGCCCGATGCCGGCCTCGAAGACATGGACGACATGGTGCGCGAAGGCGTGGCCAGCTTCAAGCTCTTCATGGCCTATCCCAACGTGCTGATGGTCGACGACGCCACCATCTTCAAGGCGCTGCGCCAGACCGCGAAGAACGGCGCGCTCATCTGCATGCATGCCGAGAACGGCTCCGTGATCGACGTCATCGTGCAGCAGGCGCTGGCCGAAGGCAAGACCGCGCCCATCTATCACGCGCTCACGCGGCCCACGCGCGCCGAGGCCGAAGCCGTGCATCGCGCCATCGCCATGGCGGAGATGGCCGGCGTGCCGGTCTACATTGTGCATCTCTCCAGCGAAGACGCGCTCAACCAGGTGCGCGAAGCGCGCGACCGCGGCCTGCCTGCCTTTGCCGAGACCTGCCCGCAGTATCTGCTGCTTTCGCTCGAAGACAACATGGTCGACAAGGGCTGGGAGGGCGCGAAGTACGTCTTCACGCCGCCCCTGCGCGAGCGGAAGAATCAGCCGAAGCTGTGGGACGGCCTGCGCAACGACAATCTCCAGGTCGTCTCCACCGACCATTGCCCGTTCTGCTTTGAAGATCAGAAGGCGCTGGGCAAAGACGATTTCACCAAGATTCCCAACGGCGGCCCGGGCATCGAGAACCGCCTGCAACTGCTGCATCATCACGGCGTGGGCCAGGGCAATCTCACCCTCAACCGCTTCGTCGAACTTGTTTCGACCGCGCCGGCGCGCATCTTCGGCATGTATCCGAAGAAGGGTGTGCTGGCCGCGGGCAGCGATGCCGACATTGTGCTCTGGGATCCCGGCGGTCGAGTACACCATCTCCGCCGCTACGCATCACATGCGCGTCGACTACTCCATGTTCGAAGGCTTCCATGTGCGCGGCAATGCGCGCGACGTATACTCCCGCGGCGAGCTGATCGTTTCGAAAGGCAAGTTCATCGGCAAGCCGGGCCGCGGGCAATTACCTGCGGCGCGAAGCGCGCGGCGGCGCATGGAAGTAATGTTCTGCATGATCTTTGTCAAGTGTTCGCAGCTTCAGATTTGTCATTCTGAGCGACAACGCAGGATGAAAGATCGACGGGAGGTTCGTGGTCTCCCACCCTTGCGACAAAAAGAAATGCAAGGATGGGGCACGGAGTTTCGTTGGTTGATCCGCGGAAGACGTTTAGACCGGGAGAGCCATTTGAGCGTTGTCGATCCATCCCTTTCCAACCGCGACCTGGCCCCCACCACGCCGGCGCAGCGCACCTGGGGCCTGTACAACTACATCGCGCTGTGGTTCTCCATGTCGATGGAGATCACGACCTATCAGCTTGGCGTCGTCGCTCATTGCCAAGGGCATGGACTGGAAGCAGGCCGTGGGCACGGTGCTGCTCGGCAATCTCATCGTGCTCGTTCCCATGCTGCTCAACGCGCATGCCGGCGCAAAGTACGGCATTCCGTTTCCGGTTTTCATTCGCGCTCCATTCGGCGTGCGCGGCGCCAACCTTCCCGCCATCCTGCGCGCGATCGTGGCCTGCGGATGGTTCGGCATTCAGTCGTGGATCGGCGGCCAGGCCATCGACTCGATGCTGGTCGTCATCTGGCCTTCGCTGGGCGGCAACTCCGGCGTTCTGTGGACCAGCTTTCTCGGCTTCTGGCTGCTGAATATGGTGGTCGTGTGGCGCGGCGTCGAATCGATCCGCCACCTGCAGGCCTTTGGCGCGCCGTTCATGTTCATCATGGCCGCGGCGCTGCTGATCTGGGTCCGGATCAAGGCGGGCAGCTTCGGCACCATGCTCTCCACGCCCAGCCAGTTCCACTCGACGGGCGAATTTCTCGCCGTGTTCTTTCCGTCGCTCACTGCCATGGTCGGCTACTGGGCCACGCTCGCGCTCAACATTCCCGACTTCACCCGCTACTCCAAATCGCAGACGTCGCAGGCCTGGGGCCAGGCCTTCGGACTGCCGGTGGCCATGGCGCTCTACACCTTCGTCGGCATCTCCGTCACATCGGCGTCGGCGGTTCTCTTCGGCCATCCCATCTGGAATCCCATTCAGCTCATCGGCGCATTTCATCAGCCGGTTGTCGCCTTTGTGGCGCTCATCGCCATTCTCATCGCCACGCTCAACGTGAACATCGGCGCCAACGTCGTCTCGCCTTCGAACGACTTTTCGAATCTCTATCCGCGTCTCATCAGCTTTCGCACCGGCGGGCTCATCACCGGCTTTCTCGGCCTCGCCATGTGCCCCTGGAAACTGCTCGCCACGCCCGACGCGTATATCTTCGGCTGGCTGGTCGGCTACTCGGGACTGCTCGGGCCGGTGGCCGGCATCATGGTCTGCGGATTATTTCCTCATCCGCAAAACCGAGCTCGACGTGAATTCGCTCTATCACCGCGAGGGCGCCTATTACTACGCGAAGGGCATCAATCCCCGCGCGATTTTTTCCCTGGTTTTGGGCGTGGTGATTGCTCTCATCGGCGTTGCCGTCCGGCCGCTGCATTTCCTCTACGACTATGCCTGGTTCGTCGGCTTCTTTATTGCGGGTGCAGTGTACCTTGCGTTGATGCGGGTTTCTGAAGCCAGGGGAACCCTCAGTGCCTCGTTTGGTACGGCGGAAGCAGATCCCGAGACCCGGTGAGAATCAGCGGCATTCCGCGGTGCGGTTCATTGTTCCACAGGCACCGCAGCCGTTTTGGGGCCCGATCGGGCCAGGACGACCCAGCCGCCGATTCCCGCGGCAATCGATGCGCCCAGAATGGCGATCTTCGAGATGCTCAGTAACGCGTCGTCGTCGAAAGCCAGCCCGGCGACGAAGAGGGACATCGTGAACCCGATTCCGCACAGCGCAGCAGCCCCGAACATCTGATTCCACGAGGTATTTGCGGGAAGCGAGACGAATCCGGTTTTAGCGGCGAGGAACGAGCAGAGCCAGATGCCGAGCGGCTTGCCGGCGAACAAGCCAAACAGGATTCCCAGGCTCACTGGGTGCTTCAGGGCACCTCCGAGGTCATGGGTTACGTCGACGCCGGCATTGGCCAGCGCAAACAGCGGCATGACGAGAAAACTGACCCACGGTTGGAGTCCGTGTTCGATGCGATGGAGCGGCGAATCAGCCTGTTCAGCCTTCTGTTCCAGCGTGTGGAGGATGGAATGTTCTTCGAAGGAGTGCTCGGGCGCCGCCTCAAGTCGTCCAAGAAGCCAGCGGCTCTGATCAAGAAACTCGGACTTCTTGAGAAACGTGCGGGCCGGGATGGTGAACGCAAGAAGGATTCCCGCGATGGTGGCGTGCACGCCGGAGTTCAAGACAGCCCACCAGACCACGATCCCGATCACCGCATACACGGAGGGCTTGCGAATCCCCAGGAAGTTGGCAATCAGAGAAAGAACTACGCCCCCGATGCCGATCGCAAGGCTGACATACTCGATCTCGCTGGTATAGAAAATGGCAATGACACGCCACGGCAAAGATGTCGTCGACGATGGCCAGGGCGGTTACGAAGATTCGCAAAGAAGCCGGGATGCGCGATCCCAGGAAAGTCAGCAGCCCCAGGGTGAAGGCAATGTCGGTCGAGATGGGGATCGCCCAGCCTCGGCTGAATTGCGCATCACCGGCGATAGAGATGTAAATGATCGCCGGTACGATCAATCCTCCCAATGCGCCAATAAAAGGAAACGCCGCCCTGCGCAGCGAGGAGAGTTCTCCAACCAGGAATTCACGCTTGATTTCAAGTCCCACCATGAAGAAGAAAAGCGACATCAGCCCGTCATTGATCCAGTGATGCCGATTCTCGCTGACAACGAACGAACCAAACCCTATGGTCAATTTCGTTTCGAGAAGGGAGTGATAGCTATGCTGCCATGGAGAATTGGACCAGATGAGGGCCGCGATGGTGCTTGCCAGCAGCACGATTCCGCCCGCGGCCTCGGTTCGGGCAAAGCGAGTGAAGGGACTGATGATGACGTCGATCGGCGCGCTGATGGCCCGTTTTGAAACCCCATTCTCTGCCGGGGAAGGTATGCTCATTGGCTGGCTCCGGTTCAGTAGATCAAGTGTCTGTTCAGAAATCGCTTGCGGTCCGTGCAGCTTCTGAAGCCTCCGAGGGTTTGGCACGCCGCTCTGCGTCCTGGAACGCCGCAGCATTCACTAAAACGGTAATTCCACCATAGGGACGCCGAGTCAAAAGTGGCTACTGGCATTATTGTCAGTAGTCGGCTCGGCGATGGTGTGGCGCGAGGACTTTGCCCGTGCGAGCGTTCCACCCTTCATACAGCCGAACCTCTCAGAAGAAGTCCAACCCCTCAAAAGAGGACGCGCATCTCGGACACTACATTGTGATTGCAGGTATGGAACGAGGACGTCGCGATCTGAATGCCGGCGTCAAAGACCAGCACGGTGTGGGCCGGTTCCCAACCCTTTCGGCGAATCGTCAGGAAGCCTGCCGGCGTCACGAAGTTCTGGGCCTTTCCTGCGTCAGGGCCGCCCGCGAACCACGTGACATTGTCCTCGATATCAAAGTACGCGTGTGCACCCACGTGCAGCTGGGCGGTAGAGTTCCATTCGATCGCACGGCCCTGTTCGGCGGTCTTGCCAGTCGGCAGGACGCCATTCAGCGCAGACTGAACTACGAATCGTCCAAAGGCTTTGCCCGCGAGAAGCTTGGGGAACCAGGCGCCCGTGAGCATTCCATTCTGCTGATATCCGCCGCCGAACGATCGGCAGAGGGCAGCACTCACCGCGAAGTTACCGTGCTCGGCATTCCCTGAGGCAAGACGGTACTTAACCTGGGTCGATGCATTGCCAAAACCGTCGGGCATCGCGGGAGAACTGTTCTGGAAGTACGAGGGTGGATTGAAATCGAACTGGAAGCGTCGACCGCCAAGCAGGCTGACCCCATGATTGTTGCCATAGCTGGTGACCCGGGCTCCATCGACTGTTGCAGTGGAGACGGACACTTTCGCGGCCTGGGTGAGCCGGGCGTCCGATTGAATGAGGGGGCCCATCCAGGCGGGCTGCACGTCTGCCATCGCGGCGTTGCGGGATCGGAATTGCTGATAGTACGACTGCGCGCGGGCAACCGTGTTGCCTGCCATGACGCAGACGGCGAGAGTGATCAGAAGGGTGTATCGGCCTGAACTCATGGAGCAACTTCAGTTGTATCGGCAGGGTCGAGCGGCGGGAAGTGATCGACGACACGGTGATCGGATCACACGAAAGATGAATATCTTGCGGGTCGTAACGAATGCATGATGGTATGGTCGTTGCCCAGGGTCTGAGTCCGCACCTGTCCGTCAAACCCGGCACGATAAAATGGAAATAACGAATGACAGAACCTCCCTCCAGCGGTTGCATCCCTGGCCGCCCGCTCGCAGCGGGACCCCGAGTTGCGGGCCGCAAACGGGCCTATCATCCAGGTCCAGGAGTTAGAAAAAACCTATCAGACCGCCCGCGGGCCGCTGACCCTGTTCCGCAATCTCGAGCTCGAAGTTGGGCGAGGTGAACTGGTTGCCATCGTGGGCCAGTCCGGTGCAGGTAAGAGCACCCTTTTGCACATCCTTGGCGCCCTTGATGCGCCCTCCGCCGGGAAGGTATACTGCGCGTCTACCAACGTGGCAGAACTCAACACCCGGCAGGCTGCGGCCTTCCGCAATCGCACCATTGGCTACGTTTGGCAGGCTCATTACCTCCTGCCGGAGTTTACGGCGCAAGAAAATGTGGCCATGCCGCTGCTGGCTCAAGGCCAATCCCGGAGGGAAGCCCTGGCCGTGGCGGCTAACTGGTTGAGAGAAGTCGGGTTGGAGGACCGGCGCGAGCATCGCCCGGGCGAACTCTCCGGCGGCGAACAACAGCGCGTAGCTCTGGCGCGCGCCCTGGTCAATCGTCCCCAGGTCCTGCTGGCTGATGAACCCACCGGAGACCTGGACGAAACTAATGCGGTGCTGGTGTTTGATCTACTTCAACGACTGCACGCAAGCTATCAGTTAACATCGGTTGTAGTGACACATAATATGGATCTCGCGGCGCGTTGTTCGCGGGTTTTGCGGCTTGAGGGTGGGCGTCTGGCTGTCAGCAACCGTCTCTAAACCGAACCACTTGGAAGAAATCGAACCCGGAAAAAGCAGCATTACGGGTGCGAAATGAGTCTCATACTGTAGCAGGAAAACGGGCCGGGTACGGAGTTTCCCATCCGCCACGGCTCGTCAGAGGTCAGATGGAAGCTGCCGGGTTTCGTTACCGCCCGGGAAGCGATCGGGGGTTTCTCCGAAAACCATCTCAAAGAGCTGTTCTGAGGCAGGCCGGATTTTTCTTAGATTACCTCGGGCGGCGAAGCTAGTAAGGGCGCGTGCGGGTTGAGCTGAGGCCGGGAGACCGGACGGCTACTCCGGCCCGAGAGCCCGGGTAAAGGGAGAAATCTATGTTCGAACGCTATACGGAGAAGGCACGGCGCGTGATCTTCTTCGCGCGATATGAGGCCAGCCAGTTCGGTTCGCCCTATATTGAAACCGAGCACCTGCTGCTCGGCCTGTTGCGCGAGGACAAGGCACTGACCAATCGCTTCCTGCGCTCGCACGCCTCGGTGGAATCGATCCGCAAGCAAATCGAGGCGCACACCACTATCCGCGAAAAGGTCTCGACGAGTGTGGACCTGCCGCTTTCGAACGAGTGCAAGAGGGTGCTGGCGTATGCGGCCGAAGAAGCCGAGCGCCTGGGCCATAAGCACATCGGCACCGAACACCTGCTCCTCGGTTTACTGCGCGAAGAAAAGTGCTTCGCTTCCGAGATCCTGCAGGAGCGCGGCCTCAAGCTGGCGCAGATTCGCGATGAGCTGGCCCGCGTCACGCAGGAGAAGGCTCCCGCACAGGCTCGGCAGCGCGAGTCCAGCCTGCTGGCCGAGTTCAGCCGCGACCTCACCCAGGCGGCTATGGACGGGCAGCTGGATCCGCTCGTGGGCCGCGATGGCGAGCTCGAACGCGTCATCCAGATCCTGTGCCGCCGCACCAAGAACAACCCGGTGCTCATCGGCGAGCCCGGCGTGGGCAAGACGGCTATCGTTGAAGGCCTCGCCCAGCGCATCGCGGATGGCGAAGTGCCGACCTTCCTGGCCGACAAGCGCGTTCTCGGCCTGGACCTGTCGCTCATCGTCGCCGGCACCAAGTACCGCGGCCAGTTCGAAGAGCGCCTCAAGACCATCATGAAAGAGCTGATGGAGAATCAGAATTCCATCATCTTCATCGACGAGTTGCACACCCTAGTCGGCGCGGGTTCTGCCGAAGGCTCGCTCGATGCCGCCAACATTCTCAAGCCCGCTCTGAGCCGCGGCGAAATCCAGTGCATCGGCGCCACCACGCCCGCCGAGTATCGCAAGTCGATCGAGAAGGACCGCTCCCTCGAGCGCCGCTTCCAGGCTGTCAAGGTGCCGCCGCCCAACGAGGCCGACGCCATCAAGATCATCATGGGCATCAAGGACCGCTACGAGAAATTCCACGCGGTCAGCTACACCGATGCGGCCATCGAGTTTGCGGTGTCGCACTCCAACCGCTACATCCCCGACCGCTTCCTGCCCGACAAGGCCATCGATCTGATCGACGAAGCCGGCGCCCGCGTCAAGCTGCGCCAGACCTCGCTGCCCGAAGAGATCACCGAAGTCCAGAAGCGCATCAAGTTCATCGTCCACCGCATGGACTCGGCCATCGCCAACCACGAATTCGAAAAGGCGCGGTTCTACTCCGACGAAGAGCGCAAGGAGCGCGAAAGCCTGCGCGCCCTGCGCGACAAGTACCACCTCGATGACTCCGCGGCCGGCATTGTTGGCCGCGAAGACATCGAGGACGTGGTCAGCCGCTGGACCGGCGTGCCCGTCACCAGCATCAAGGAAGAAGAAACCCAGAAGCTGCTGCGTGTGGAAGAAGAGCTCCACAAGCGCGTCATCTCCCAGGAGAAGGCGATCAGCGCTCTGGCCCGGGCGATCCGGCGTTCCCGCGCCGGCCTCAAGTCCCCGGCCCGCCCCATCGGCAGCTTCCTGTTCCTTGGCCCCACCGGCGTAGGCAAGACCGAAATGGCGCGCACCCTGGCCCAATTCCTGTTCGGGTCAGACAAGGCGCTTATCCGGTTCGATATGTCGGAGTTCATGGAGAAGCACTCGGTCTCGAAGCTGATCGGTTCGCCTCCGGGATACGTGGGCTACGAGGAAGGCGGCCAGTTGACCGAACGCGTCAAGCGCTCGCCCTACTCCGTGGTGTTGCTCGATGAAGTCGAGAAGGCGCACCCCGATGTCTTCAATCTGCTGCTGCAGGTATTTGAAGATGGCCAGTTGACCGATGGTCTTGGCAATACGGTCGACTTCAAGAACACCATCCTCATCATGACCTCGAACATCGGTGCCCGCCACCTGATGAAGAAGCAGGGCCTCGGGTTCCAGTCCGACCGCGACGACCTGGTCAGCGAAAAGATCGAAGAGCTGGTGAAGAACGAGGTGAAGAAGACCTTCAACCCCGAGTTCCTCAACCGTCTCGACGAAGTCATCCTGTTCCAGTCGCTGTCCGACGGCGACCTCATCCAGATCGTCGAACTGCTCGTACAGCAGCTCAACCACAATCTGGCGCAGAAGGCCATCACCATCTCCGTCACCGAGGACGCCAAGAAATGGATCCTCGACAAGACCCTGGTCGACCGCAGCTACGGGGCTCGCCCCTTGCGCCGCGCCCTCCAGCGCTACGTCGAAGACCCGCTTTCGGAAGCGCTCATCGCCGGCCAGATTGCCGACCGCCCGGCCTTCCTCGAGGTCTACCTCAACAACAACCAGCTCTTCTACCGCCCTGTCAGCGCCGACGATACCGGCACAGAAGAGAAGCCCGCCGGCGTGCTGTTGTTCAGCGCGTAAGCAGCAAGCGACTCATAAACACAAAGCCCCCGGTTCGCCGGGGGCTTTTCCTTTCCTGCATTTCACCTGTATTTGAGGTAGGTCAGGGCTGGTAGGTCAGGGCTTCAGCCCTGACAATTGATCACCCACCCAAAATGTGTCCTCTGAGCGAAGTTTGGCGCGCGTTGCGCCCCAAACACAGTCGAAGGATCGGCGGTTGTCTTTGATTTTTGCCTTTCCCCCCTCAGCACGATCCGGGGTGCCCCAGGTCTCGATTCTGAGACCTGGGATAGCACGAACCAAATGCGGGGACATCGTTGCGCGGCGACGCCACACTCAGAGTTAAGCTTTCCTTCGGTTTTTCTCTCCGCTTCAGGATGCCATCCATGATGCTGGAATGTGTTTCCGGAAATCTCTCCATGAACGCATCTACACTTCTGACGAGTTCTTCGCGCCCGCCAAACTTTCCAAGGACGAGCGTTAGCCGGTTGACTGTGACGCCGGCTACATCGGCGCTAAACTGATCCCATGAAGAACCTCTTCGAACCCACAAGCGTGGAGGAAGTGAAGGCCCGCATCGCAAGCCTCAAGCCGGACAGCGCGGCGGAGTGGGGCTCGATGAGCGCTGCGCAGGCGATGGCGCACTGCACCTGCGGTCTGGAGATGGCCCTGGGAGACAGTACACCTCCACGGGTGTTGATCGGCCGCCTCATCGGCGGCATCATCAAGCCCATGGTGCTCAAGGACGAGGTTCCCATGCGCCGCAATTCTCCCACGGCCAAGAGTCTTGTGATTCACGACGAACGCGACTTGGCCAAAGAGAAAGAGCGGCTGACAGGATTCATCGACCGCTTTGCCGCCGGTGGCCCCGCTGTCTGCGCGGTGCATCCCCACCCCTTCTTTGGCAAGCTGACCCCGCAGCAGTGGGCGATTCTGATGTACAAACACCTCGACCATCACCTGCGCCAATTCGGGGTCTGACCCGCACGCCCAAATGCCGTAGCATGGTCTTCTAGCCCCACCGCGAGGTCCCATGAGCGACGTTGTTATCACTCCCGATATGACCAGCGAGCAAATTTCTGCCACAACACGCCAGACCAACTACGGCACGTGGCGCTTTCAGAAGACCTGGAAGCCCCTTCACATCGTCGACGCCGAGGGCTGCTGGTTCACCGACGGCGCGGGCAAGCGCTATCTCGATTTTTCCTCGCAGCTCATGTGCGTCAACCTCGGCCACAAGAATCCGCGCGTGATCGAATCCATCGCCGAGCAGGCGCGGGAACTGGCGTTTGTGGGTCCGGTCTACGCCACCACGGCGCGCGCCCGGCTCAGCGCCAAACTACTCGAAGTTCTGCCTGCCGGCCTGGACAAGTTCTTCTTCGCCACCAGCGGCACCGAAGCCAACGAAGCGGCCTTCAAGATCGCCCGCATGGTGACGGGCAAGAACAAGATCATCTCGCGGTACCGCTCCTACCACGGCTCCACGTCAGGATCGATTGCCGCCACCGGCGACCCGCGCCGCTGGGCCATGGAGCCTGCGGGCAAGGGTATGGGCTTCGTCTTCGCGCCGGAGACAAACTGCTACGACTGCCCCATCAAGCACACCTATCCCGGCTGCAACATCGCCTGCGCCGACTACATCGAGCACATGATTCGCAACGAGAGCGACGTGGCGGCGATCATCATTGAGCCCGTTGTCGGCACCAACGGAGTGCTGGTTCCGCCGCCCGAGTACCTGCCGCGCCTGCGCGCAATCTGCGACCGCCACGGCGTGCTCATGATCGCCGACGAAGTGATGGCCGGCTGGGGCCGCACCGGCAAGTGGTTCTCCGTCGACCACTGGAACGTAAAGCCCGACATCCTCGTTACCGCCAAGGGAATCACGTCAGCGTATGTCCCCCTCGGCCTCTGCGCCACCACGACGAAGATCGCCGACTACTTCGAGGATCACTACTTCTCGCACGGGCACACCTACGAAGCCCACCCCATCACTCTGGGCCCCGCCGTCGCCACAATCGAGGAGATGCAGCGCCTCAAACTGGTTGAGCGTGCCGCCTCCCTCGAAACCTATGTCCGGGAAAAACTTGAGACCCTCAAGGCGAAGCACCCCTCCGTGGGCGACGTGCGCGGCCTCGGCCTCTTTTTCGCCGTCGAGATCGTCAAGAACCGCACCACCAAAGAGCCGTTCAATACCATGCGCGACAAGGTCGAAGGCAAGCCCCTGGTCGTCGATCAAATTGCCGCCAGGATGATGGCCGACGGAGTCGCCCAGCAGGCCTGGGTCAGCCATTTCGTCATCGCCCCGCCCCTGATCGTCACAAATGAGGAACTCGATCTGGGCATCGCCGCTCTCGACAAGCATCTGGCCATCGCCGACGCCCTGGTCGAGTAGAAAACAAATCATCCTCGCCGGGCGTTGCCCCATCCTATCTGCATGGTTTGCAGCGCGATGGGCTTGTGTTTGGGCTCCGGCCTGGCGGCGAGCGAAGCCGCGACAGAATGGGCCTGTCCCGCCTCGGCACTTCCGGGCATTCCCTGCTGCCCTGTTTCTCCATCCTCCCCGTACAATGGGAGAGAGGAAGCCTGCGCCGCCCCATGACCGACGAGCCGAAGCAGCCGAAGCAGCCAGACTTGCCGGGGAACGGGCGATCGCCGTTGGCTCCTACGGTGTCGGCCCTCGCTGCGAATGGCGCCTCAAAAGCCTGCCCCGGCCAAGACTGACGCGCGCAAGCCCGACGACGACCCTGTTGGCAAGGTCTACGATTCCGAGCTAATCCGCCGTCTTGGCCACTATCTCAAACCTTACTGGTGGCAGTCGGCCATTTCCGCCGTTTCCGTCACTCTCAAGTCCCTGAGTGATGTCGCCGGACCCTACCTTGTCAAGGTCGGCATCGATCGTTACCTGACCGGCAAGCCCGGCCCCGCGACCACCTGGCTTACCCGGCGTCTTTCCACTGATCCGTGGCACGGCATTACCCAGCTCGCCGAGATTTACATCTGCGCGCTGCTTTCCGCCTTCCTCTTTGAGTTCATTCAGACCTACCTGATGCAGTGGGTGGGGCAGAAGATCATGTTCGACCTGCGCCGCGACATCTTCCGCCACATGCAGCAGCTCCACGTCGGCTTTTTCGATGTGCACGCTGTGGGGCGGTTGGTCACGCGGCTCACTTCCGATGTCGACGCCATCAACGAAATGTTTACCGGCGGCATTCTCGCCATCGTGGACGATTTCTTCACCCTCACCATCATGGGCGTGGTGATGCTTTCGATCAATTGGTGGCTGGCGTTGCTGGCGTTCGCGGTGCTGCCGCTCATCCTGTTCGTGACCCGCATCTTCCGCAACTCGGTGCGCGAGAGCTACCGCCGCGTACGTGCTGCTATCGCGCGCATCAACAGCTTCACCCAGGAACACATCAGCGGCATGGCGGTGGTCCAGCTGTTCAACCGCGAAGATCGCGCCTTCACCGACTTTGAAGTCGTCAACCGCCAGCACATGATCGCGTTCAAAGACACCATCTTTGCCTACGCGCTTTATTACCCGGCGGTCGACCTGCTCTCGGTGGTTGCCATTGCGCTGGTTCTCTGGCGGGGCGGCTTCGGCGTACTGTCGGGCACCGTCACCATCGGCGTGCTCACCATGTTCAACATGTATTCGCTGCGTTTCTGGCGGCCCATCCAGGATCTCAGCGACAAATACAACATTCTCCAGGCCGCCATGGCCGCGTGCGAGCGCATCTTCAAGCTGCTCGATACCGCACCCGAAATCGTGAGTCCGGCCAACCCGCGCATCGGGGACGGTTCAAACCGCATTGAGTTCCGACACGTGTGGTTCACCTATCAGAAGCTCACGCCGGAACAGAAGGCCGCTGTCCTGCTTGCGTCCGCCCCAAAGGGAGGAGCCTCGAGCGCGAATGGCGCCGGACTCGTCGACGCTGCGGGCCTTCATCCTTACACCGCCATCTCCGGCCCGGCGTTCGCCCGCGACGGAGAATGTCCGGACGGGGCCCAGGGCACACCCGATTGCGCGTCCCTGGCCTCCCTCAAAGACATCGACTGGATTCTCAAAGATGTCTCCTTCACTATCGAACCGGGAAACACGGTGGCCATCGTGGGCCACACCGGGGCGGGGAAGACCACTCTCACCAGCCTGATGATGCGCTTCTACGATGTGACCGCCGGGCAGATTCTGCTCGACGGCATCGATTTGCGCGAACACGATCTCAACGACCTGCGCCGGCACTTCGCGGTGGTTCTCCAGGATCCGTTCCTGTTTACTGGAACCATCGCCGAAAACATCCGCCTGGGGAATGAATCCATCGCCGAAGCCGGTCTTGTCCAGGCCGCGCGCGATGTCAATGTTCTGGATTTCATCGAGAGCCTGCCCCGCAAGTTCGATGAGCCGGTGCAGGAGCGCGGCAACTCGCTGTCGACGGGCCAGAAGCAGCTCATCAATTTCGCCCGGGCGCTGGCCTACAATCCCCGCATTCTCATCCTGGACGAAGCGACCTCCAGCGTCGATACCGACACGGAGCTGCGCATTCGCGGGGCCCTCGAGCGCATGGTCGAAGGCCGCACCAGCGTGCTTATCGCGCACCGCCTGTCGACAGTCCAGCGCGCCGAGGTGATCCTGGTCATGCACAAGGGGCAATTGCGCGAGATGGGCTCGCACCAGCAGCTGCTCGCCCACCGCGGACTCTACTGGAAGCTCTACCAGTTGCAGTACAAGGACCAGGAGGCGGGGCTTGCCGGCCACCCCTCCCATCCCGCGATCGTCCGCGCGGTGTGAGAATCATTCAGACCACGAGACCGGGTGCTACTTCTCGCAGACAGAGCAGCCCCGGCGCGGGCCGAGGCTGCTCATGCGGGTCGAGCGTTGCGATCCCTAGTTCACTTGACGACGGCGGCCGGTGTGGCTGCGGGCGTTGCTACAGGCGTGGCGGCAGGCTTGACGTCGGGCTTGCGGATGTCGATGCCTCCCTTGAAGAAGGCGCCATCCTCGATGCTGATGCGAGCCGCGGCCACATCGCCGGTGAGAGCGCCCTCGGCGCGGATATCCACGCGATCAGTCGCTGTCACGTTGCCGCGAACCTTGCCCAGGACTACCACCTCGCGGGCGGTGATGCTGGCGGCCACCTGGCCATTCCGGCCCACCGTCACGCGATTGCCGTTGAGGTTGATGCTGCCTTCGACCTTACCGTCGATGAACAGCGATTCAGAGCCGGTGATTTCGCCCTTGATGAAGAGGCCTTTGCTGATGGAGGCCTGGTCGGCCGCGGTGACCCCCGGACGGTTCGCGGACTCGACAGTCGTAGTGGGAGGGGCGGGGCGCGCGGGCTCTGGCGCTGGGGGAGGAGAAGGTGGTTCGGGTTGGCTAGGTTTCCACATACGGTCAGTCGGTTCCTTTCCTTGTCCGCTTCGGGATGGGGTCTAAGCAGGGCGAATTCGATCGATCGCGACTGCGGTAATTCTAAAGGGCCAGCGCTTTCCGTGATTTGAACTAAAAACGGAACGGCATACGGCCGACGGATAAGCGACAAAATCAGACTCTCCTGATTTTCGCACAAACTTCCGGGGCGGGCGGAGTGTGGTTTTGCTCAGTTTCCGTTGATAAATCGGTGCGGAATCAAATTCAGCACGCCGGGAGCCCCAAATCCGAGCGGAGACACCCGGCTCCGGCGGCGGCTAGCCGATTGGCGCGGCGCTGCCTGTAACCTTGTTCCATGACCGATCGGGAACTGGTCTCGCGGATTGCCCGCTCCGCCGGCGGGAAGGCGGGGTACAAGCAACTGGTGCGCGAACTCGGCCTGGGAGGCGGCCGCGA
The DNA here is from genome assembly GCA_963812485.1 of uncultured Acidobacteriota bacterium. Taxonomy (GTDB): domain Bacteria; phylum Acidobacteriota; class Terriglobia; order Terriglobales; family Acidobacteriaceae; genus Telmatobacter. The sequence continues at coordinate 179,496 of CAWEVD010000019.1, read as the reverse complement.
GCGGCGCCTGCTGCTTGAACAGCTGGCTCGCCTGACCGCACGCGGAGAACTGGCCAAACTGGATCGGGAGATGTGGAGCATTCCCCGTACGACCGCAAAAACCACCGGCACCCGCGACAACCTGGTTGCGGGACGACTCGATCTGCATCGCGATGGATACGGCTTCGTGCGCCCCAATGCCCGCCAGGCCGCGGGTGACGACGACATTTTCATCCCTCCCGACGAGATCAACGGCGCGATGCAGGGCGACCAGGTGCTGGTGGAACTCGCTCCGCCGCGCTCGGATGGCCGCCGCCTGGGCCGGATAGCGCGCGTGCTGGAGCGCCGCAATCCGACGGTAGTGGGGACGTTTCATTACGGTGTGCCAAGCGAAAGGTCTTCGTCGCTGGGGTGGCAGTATGCACGCTCAGATCGGGAACACGCCAATCACGTGGTTCCTTTCGACGAGCGCATGAACCAGCCGGTCATCATCCCCGAGGGCCAGGAGTTGCCCGCGGCAGAAACCGCCACTCCCCACCGCGTGCTGGGCTCGGAAGCCGCCGCGCAGCACTCCTGGGATGACCTCGAGGGCCTGATCGTGGATGTGGAGATCACCAGCTGGCCCACGCCCACGAGGCCTCCCCTCGGCCGCGTCATCGAGGTGCTCGGCGACCCGGATGACTTCGGCGTCGACGTGGAGATGATGATCCGCAAGCACCAGTTGCCGCGCGTCTTTCCCGAAAATGTTCTGGCGGAAGCCCGCAGCGTGGCGCATCTCGACCGGGACGAAGTGGCCCGCAGGCGCGATTTTCGCGGGCTGCCGATCGTGACCATCGACGGCGAGACGGCCCGCGACTTCGACGACGCCGTGCTGGTGAAGGAGCGCGACGACGGCGGATACGAGCTCCAGGTGCACATTGCCGATGTGGCCGAATACGTGCGCGAAGGCACGGATCTTGATCTCGAAGCGCGACTGCGCGGCACCAGCGTCTACTTTCCCGATCGCGCCATTCCCATGCTGCCGCAAGAGCTCTCGAGCGACATCTGCAGCCTGCGCCCGGAGGAAGACCGCCTCGTCCTGAGCTGCGTGATGCAACTCGATTCCAAAGGCAGCATCGAGAGCTACGAGATTTGCGAGGGAGTGATCGCGTCGGCGGCGCGCATGACCTATACCAAGGTGCACGCGATTTTGGAGGGCGATGAAGAGATGCGCGCCGCCTATCCCGAGTTCACCGCCGACTTCGAACTGATGCGTGACCTGGCCATGAAAATGAACCGCCGCCGCGAGGAGCGCGGAAGCATCGATTTTGATTTGCCCGAGCCGGTGATCCAGTTCGATGAACGCGGACAGATGCGCGGCATCATCAAGTCCGAGCGCACGTGGGCCAATCGGCTCATCGAGGAGTTCATGCTGGCGGCCAACGAGTGCGTGGCCACGTGGATCGAAGACCTGGGGGTGCCTTCTCTCTATCGCATTCACGAAAAGCCCGAGCCGCGCCGGGTGGTGCAATTCGAAGAACAGGCGGCAAGCTTTGGCTATTCTCTCGGGCTCGGACCGCTGCCGGTGAAGCGCATCCAGACACGGGGCGAGCGCCGCGAATCACGTGGCACCGGGCGCAAGCCGCGATCGCACGAGGTAGCCGAAGACATCGCGGTCACTCCACGCATGTATCAAAAGCTATGCGGCCAGGATCGAGGGCAAGCCGGAAGAGCGCATCCTGAGCTATCTCATGCTGCGATCGCTGCGGCAGGCGCGCTACTCAGAGATCAACGAGGGCCATTTTGCCCTCGCCGCGCCCACGTACACGCATTTCACGTCGCCCATCCGGCGCTATCCCGATCTGATCGTGCACCGCATCACCAAGGCGCTGTTGCGGGACGGAGTTCGCGGTGAAGGCGTAATCGAGCCGGGGCGGCACGATTCGCCGTGGACGCATCCGAACGAAGCGCTGGCGGGAGTGCACCGTCGAAACCGCGTGCCCGGAGGACGATTCTGGGCGGTGAGCGGCCCTCCCCGATCAATGCACCCATCCCCGAGCCCGAACTGGCCCAGATCGCCGAGGAGACCAGCCAGACAGAGCGGCGCGCTGCCGAAGCCGAGCGCGAACTCGTGGAGTGGAAGAAGGTCCGGTTCATGGAGGATCGGGTGGGCGAAGAGTTCTCCGCGCTGGTGCTGAATCCCACCAAGTACGGGCTCTTTGTCGAGTTGACTGACATGTTTGTCGAAGGGCTTGTTCCCATCGATTCGCTGCGCGATGACCGCTACACGTGGCGCGAAAACACCCACGAGATCGTAGGCGACCGGACTGGGCGCCGTTTCCGGGCCGGAGACCGCGTGCAGGTGATTCTCGACCGCATCCTGGCGCAGGAACGGCGTCTGCAATTTTCGATCGTGGAAGAAGGAATTCCGCTGACTGGGAAGAAATCTCCGAAAAAGCCTCAAAAAGTGAAGAAAAAGAAGCGCGGAGAACCATCCCCGGGCCGAGGCAAGGGTAAGAAGCGCCCGGGCAGGAAGAGCGGCCGTCGCTGACGTCTGCAATGCCCGAGGATGAACTCAGCGCCGGCGGCAGATTGCCTTGTCTTCCGCCAGATCCCCAAGGAACGGCAGCTTGACGCGCCGGCCCTGAAGGGTGCCGACCATCAAGGTAATCCAAAGCACGAAGAAGATCATCAGCACAAGTGGAATGAGGATCACGTCCAGCAGATTGATGATCGGAATGATTCCAAGCGTGTAGAGTCCCATGCAGGCCGCGAGACTTGCCAGGTTCAGAAAGACGGATTGCCAGGCGTGAAATCGAACGACGAGATTCTGGTTGTAAGGTCCGGTTAGCAGAAACACGAGGGCGGGGACGAAGGTGACGTATGAGAGGCCGGACGCAGCATTTTCGCTGAGCACGGTTGATAGAGTTTCTTCAGGCACGAATCCTCCTTCGAACTTGAGGAGCTTGATTGAGTCTGACGGCCAAAAAGGGTTGGTTTGCTGGGGAAAGTCGAACCCTCGGCGGGTCGAAAGTAAAGATATGAAATGCGCGCGCAGCCTTTACTGTCAAGTAAAATCACGCTTTACAAATTTGAACCACCAACGGGGCTTTTAGGGATGCGGTGACATGGGTGTGCTCAGGGCGGGCATGCCGAGTGATCGTGCCGCGCCTGCTGCCTCTCCCATCCAATACAATGGAACTCGTCAGAGAAGGAGCCGCAACAACGATGGCGCACATGGTTTTTTGCGTTCGCAACAAGAAGGAGATGGAGGGCCTGGACGAACCGCCCTTCGATTCGGAATTCGGGCAGAAGATCTACAAGAATGTTTCCCAGGCCGCCTGGGCAGAGTGGGTCGACCGGCAGAAGATGCTGTTGAACGAATACCGGCTGCAGCCCTGGACCCCGCAGGCCCAGCAGTTTCTGGTGGAACAGATGGAAGAGTTCTTTTTCGGTGCCGGCTCGGCGCTTCCGAGCGAATACGTACCTCCCTCGCACTAACCGGAGACCGGGAAGCCGCGCAGTTCGCACGACTTCCTGACGTGGCTGGTGTAGACTCAATTGAGACCCCAAAAGCCGGCTCGACCGAGCCGGCTTGATCGTGTCGGGACGTGGCTCAGCCTGGTAGAGCACTCGCTTGGGGTGCGAGGGGTCGGCAGTTCAAATCTGCCCGTCCCGACCATTATTAGAATCAATAGCTTACAGAATTTGTCCCCGTATCGAGAATCCTAATGCGAGGGGTCTAATCTTGCAAAGGATTTTTCTGGCTTTTTGGAGAAGTTGATCGTAAACGGAAGCATATTAGGGATTCCTGTACGGTCGCCCCTCACCCCATCTGCACAGCTATTCCGCGTCGCGATTTTCGAGGGAATTCCGGCATCACGCTACGGTTTCCAAGCCCACTCCGATCCGTAGATTTGCGGGATTCCATATTGATTGCCAGACGCCCAGTTCAGAAGGGTCCACATATCACGTTCGGGGGAACCCTGAATTTTTGACGCCTTTTCCAGAACTTTATAGACATCTGGCGTTATGAAGGTCTTAAACTTCGCCATACGAATGCTGCTCAATTTTGCGGCGATGTTCGGAGCGCGTCCAACCCAGATCAGGTCGTTGTTATCTCTTACGCCGGAGCGAGCTACATGAACTGAGCTGGTGTCTATCCCAACCGTCTGGTCGAAATTGAATGCCGCAACCTTATCCTTGTAATGCTCCTTGAACCGGGCTATTAGCACGTTAGAAAAGAACCAATGTATCTGAAGCCCGCAGCGCGCGGCGTTTGAGTTCTTGTTTCCCCCTATGAATACGCCCATCACTCTGTCACCGTCGAAACTGCGGACTTGGCCATCGTTTTTATGGATGATCTTTGTGACTGCACGAAGATAAGATTTAAATACTTCAGAAGCTATCGTCTGATTGGCAATAGCCATCTCAGTTGAATCTGCCAGGTCTGCGTAGAGCAGAACCGCATTGAGCACGACCCTGTCATTGGCGAGTCGCAGATTCTCTGACTCAGGCACGACCTGACCAAACCTGCTTTCCCAGGTCGCCTCGACGGTCGCTTTAACTTCGGCATTAAGTTCATCGGAGAATTGGCTCATGGCTGTGGCACCACTACTTGCACGTTCGCTTTAGCCAACGCAAAAGTGGCAAGGCTCAAGGCCCAGGGAAGTACGCCAATCGCCATGCAGATGAATGCGACCTTCAGGCATCGAAACTTCTCAGTCAGGATTTCCGAGTTGCGCCAAACCTGACCAAGAACATCTTGCCGCAATGATTCCGCAGTGTGCCGACAATACTCTTCGATAAAAGTAGCTTCCGTCCTTTTGGCAATCTCTTTGAAGTAGATGGCGGATGAATGACCACCCTTCACATTGGGAAAACCGCCACGGTAGAGATAAACATAACTTGCGATAAGTAGGCCACTTGCCAAAACCGGAGAGACCGCCATCCACCCCGTCATTTTGCCGACTGCTGGCAGGCTAGCGCTTAAAGCGGCAAGCATCCCTGTGTCGATTGCGAGGACAGTTGAGAGCTTGGCGTCCACGCGAGAGAAGAAACTCAATATCAAGTTGAGTTGGTCCCGGGCATCTTTCAGACCGGCATCGTTATCTGACATCGTTCCTCTATGTCTCTGCAAAGCTTCCGAAATTTCCAGCGTTTTTACATATTCTACGCCGAACAAGGTGGTGCACAATCGCGTTATTTGAGAGTCAATCACCCATGACACGCTCAAACACGGAGCGGGTATGCGGATACTTCGATGGCTCCCGTTGTGCATGGACTCGGGACGCACCACAACGATCACGCCGTGCGCCCGGCCGTCTTCCAGGAGTCCAGCGGCTTGGCCTTGTTTACGGCATAGGAATCCATCGCCCTCCGCCCCGATGATCCGCCGGCACCAGTCGGACTTGGCGCCAGCCCGCGATTTTTCGGGCGCGCGTCTGGCTCAAGTTGACGAGAGCGGCCGGTGAAACAGCGTCGGCCGGGGAACAACGCTCGCCGCAACTTTGAGAAACGTGCGAATGTCATCGGCGGATGCAAATTCCAATTGACCGTTGTCAGTTGCGACAAGAACGGAGGAGACTTCCCCTTGGTTGTTTAGAAAAGGGGTTCCCGGATTGCTTTTCGCAATTTCTGTATCGTCATACGACAACGGAGAGGGGCCGCCCGATGAGTCCAGATCCAATGGCAGAACGGGGATCTTCAACTCCGCGTGGAGGAAGGGCGATTCAAAATCGATGCATGCGAGGTTGAGGCCAAGAGGATAGAACCCGATATCTCGAAAAGTCGCAGGATAGGGAGTTCCATCGACCACAATCTCGAGCCGTTGAGTTACGTTACTCCAGGTTTGCCGCTCCTCGTACATCTTAACCACATCAAACGTCGTGATGACGTCACAGGTGTCATTGGGAAAGCCGACTGCCTCGGCAATCAAGACTTCCTTTTCCTGGCCACGCCTGGTACGCCGCAACTCCTTGACAGCAACTGTGATCACCTGCGAGGCGGGAGCGGGATGAACAACGTTTTCGCTATCCTGGGCACGCGGCCTGCAGAGGCCTGCCGATGACCAGCAACATCCCCACGACCAACATAGACACAACACCACCAAGGCACCTCATTCCATGACCTCCGGATGATGGGGGATGAGGTGACACTGGTGCGTCCCTCGACGTCTTACAATACGACGGATGGGAGTTAGTAACTTTGCGGGAGGCCAACGACAAGGCCATCGGCCTCCCGCAGGGTTACTGCTTTAATTTAAGCGCAAGATGATATAGCTCGCGGAATTATGCGGCCCGGACGCGTGGCGGGCGCCACCCCGCCATCGGCCAGCTCCGATTTTCACTCAGGTGAGGGCATCGGTCTTTTTGAGGGCAGGGTCCTCCCAGGTGCGAGTGGGGAGCGCCCAACCCGGCATTCGCAACCTTGAATTTCGCGATCATGGCTGCTATTTGTTCAGGTCGTCGTCTTTGTAGTACTTGGTGCCCTGAAGTGTCAGTTGCAGCGCGAGGCCATTCTTGGTGATCTGGTAGACGTATACGTCCGGGGCAACCTCGACCGCTCCCGAAAGGGCTCCTCCCTTTTCTCCCGCCTTGGCGGCGGCGTCGGTTTGAGCCGAACCCGACCAGCCGGAATTGAGGAAATCGCTGAACGCCTTATCGGTTTCGAATACGAAGATGGCGCGGAAGTCCTTCACTCCCACCCCAAGGCCGGCGCCGGCCGAAATCATCTTCATATAGGTTTGCTGCTTGGACTTGTTGTTGGTCGCGACCCCTGCGCCGCTCCCCGTACTCACCACCAGTAAGTTAGTCCCGAAGTTCTTGAAAACGGCATAGCCGGCCGCACTCTGGATCGCGCCCTTGGCCGAGGGTTGAAGCTTGTACAAGTCACTCAGGGTTTGAGTTGCCGCCTGCTGGATCTTCGCTTTCTTCTTTGCCACGTCGTCGTCCGCCCGTGCGACGCTAGCCGACAGGAGGACAACGACAACGATTGCCGCGAGTTTGTGAATTTTCATTTTCTTTCTCTCCGTTTTCGAAAAATGAGCTACTGGGAAACTTGTAGTCCTCCCGGGCAAGCCCGGAAGTGGGTCGACCGATGGGCCACATGAATCGGCCGGATGCGGGTCGAGTCTCAGGTTCGATCCTTCATTCCTTCCGCTCGCTCCGCAGGCTCGGAGATGAAGCGTATTCAACTGCCGACCACTGGAATTCGGGATCCTGATGATTGATTCGCAACTTGGAACTGGCGAACTATACTTGCACCGGATGTCGGTCATCAGCTGCGATTGGTTCCGGCACTTCGTCGCCCAGCCAGGCCATAAAGAGTTTGTAGCCCACTGACAAGACAATCGCTCCGACAAACAGCCCCATGATATTCATCAGCACGAATCCGCCAAGGACGCCAATAAAAATGACAAGCGTTGGAACCTTACTGCCGCGTCCCAACAAGATGGGCTTCAAGACATTGTCCATAAGGCCCACCACGATGCACCAGGCGAGGAAGATTACGGCATGGGTGGTCGAGTCCGCCGCGAAGACGTAGAGCACGGCCGGTATCAGCACGATCACGCCAACCTGCAAAACTGCGGCAACCAGGAACAGGATGGCCCACAAGCCCACTCCGGGCAGTCCCACCATCCAGAAGCCCGCACTGGCGAAGAGCGTCTGAATGACCGCTACTCCCAGAATTCCGTTGGTGACACTTCGGACGGTTGCCGACACGAGTTCTTTGTACTCCGCACCTTGCTGCCAGAAAATGCGAACAAAGACTCTCTCCGCAAAGCGTCCGCTTCCTTTGCTGTTCGCCAACAGGAATCCTGCGATCACAATAGCAATCAGGATTTGCAGGAGGACGCCGCCAATTCCAGCCGACGCAGCCAGCAGCCCTGGAATTGCTGCCTTGATTTGGGGGCCCAATCGACTGACCGCCTCAGACAAGTTGGTCGAGCATAGGGTCCAAAACGCATTCAATCGAGGACCGATGAGGGGCACACTTTCGAGGCTCGGCGGCGGTGGCGGAATGCTGAGCTTGCCCTCTTGCACCTGGTGGATGATGCCGCTGATCCCGTCGGCCAGTGTCCCCGCCAGTAAAGCGGCCGGCAAAACCATAACCACCAGTAACAGGATGGTGCAAAGCGCAGCGGCCAGGTTCGCGCGTCCCCCGAGAGCGTTTGTAACAATCCGATATCCGGGATAGACGCCGATTGCTATGATGATCGACGCAAGGATCAGGTTCAGAAATGGGCGCATGAGCAGAAAGCAAGTTACACCCATGACTGCGATAAGAGTTATCCGGATAAAGATCTCGCGGGCGCGAGTAAAGGAGCTTTGGTCTTCGATTGAAAATTGAGCTATCACGGGCAAGTCCCTCCAGGTCTACGGACCGCCAAAATTCTGTTCGCCATCTCAAACTGCCTGAATGGGCGAATAGGTGCGTCCTTCTGCGCCAGGTAAACACGAAAGCCAGGTTGAGGATCGGCTCTGAGCCCTGCCGGGATTACGCGATTGCCGGGGAAATCAACGTCGAATCGATCCGATGAAATCAGTTTTCGCGGGCAGCTCAGCTACTGCTAAAACTACTAGCACAGCTCTTTCTATCATTCTGGCCGGCTCTCATTGATTAGGTTGAGTTACTGCTCCAGCAGCGCCCTCGCTGCCCATAACACCGGTGCCTGCCCATGGAAATCCCCTGTCTTGCGGGGTCGCGCAAGATAGTATGACAGGCTGTTCTCCTTGTTTGTTCCGACGCAAACATTGGTTACGTCTGCGTTCTGATCCACGAAGCCCGCGAGCGCGATCCATCCCTTGCGCGCGGCCGGCCCGTAGGTCTCCTCCGGCAGCCAGCCATGGCGAACGCCTTCAATCATGGCGAAAGTAAACATGCCCGTAGAGGAGCTTTCTTCCCATGCTTCAGCATGGTCGATCAACTGGCGCCATGTTCCGTCGGCATTCTGGTTTTTCAGCAGCTCGGCCATCATCTTGCGATAGCCTTCGAGGATTTCCGCTCTCTGGGGATGGCTCTCGGGCAGGGAAGTGAGCATCTCCGTCATGCCCGCGGCAACCCAGCCATCGCCGCGTCCCCAGAAGAAGGGCACATCCTCGGCGTGATAGAAGAGTCCGTTGGGTTGTTGAAGTTTGCGTAAGTAGGCCACCATCTCCTTCGCAGCGCGATCAAGATACTTCGTGTCATTTGTCGCGCGATACGCCTGGAACTGCAAAATCGTGAGCATGTACATATCGTCGATCCAGAAGCGCGTCTCGCCGGAGAGGCCGTCCGGCCGCGGGTTGCTCCACTGCCGGTCCGCAAAGTGCAGCCCCATCGCGCGCGCCGCGCTGTCCTTGGTCTCGATCGAAATCTGCAGCGGCACGGCGCCAAAGATTTCGTAGTCCACGTGCTCCTTGTCTGGAATCAAATCGCGAAACTGCGGCGTGAGCAGCGGCCTGTAGCGCGCCTGCAACTGCGCCTGGAGCGCCGGATTATTAGTAGCTTCGGCATACTTCAGCGCTCCATACCAGGCGCACACTTCGGGGTAGACAATCGGATTCAGGTGCGCGCTCTCGAGAAAATGAATCGCCACGCGATCGCCCACCGTGTGCGGATCGGCGTTTTCCGGCCAATCCTGAAAATATTTCTGCTGCGCGGTTGCGCCGACCGAAGCATAGGTAAATATCAGGCACGCGCCTGCCTTCAAGAAGTTGCGCATTGGATGGTCTGCTCCTTGTCCCGTTTGCTAGTGAGAACTTTCGTTCGTTTTCCGGGCGAATTCACCGGGCCGAATCTTTCACGGGGCCATTCTAGTCGCCCGGCCAGAGGTCTGACCACGCGCGAGTCCGTCCCGACTGACCGTCGACAACTGGGCGTCGTTCGCGATGCTCCGAGCCAGGCCATCAAAACAAAGACAACGATCCAACCGGCTCTCTGACCGGGATTGGCGCCACATGCGGCGTCACCGGCAGCTTGCGCGCAGGCCTGATTTGCCGCACCTTGGGTGTGTCTGGGGCCGTGTCCGGCTCGTCTCCCGCCACCAGGCCATCATGGAACACGACCGAGCGGCCCGGAACCGCGGGCACGCGTTCCCCGGGAATGAGGATGCCGGCCAGATTCATGGGATCGGCGCCGGCTACCGTAATCGTTCCCTGCGTATCGCGATGCCGCGCTGCGCGAAGGCTTTCCACGGCCTCGGGAAGCGCGAATTGCTCGCCGCCGAAACCGCTCACAAATCGTCCGCCGCGGATTTCGCCCCGGTCCTCGAGCCGGCGCAGCATGCGAAGCAATACACCCCACTTGGGGACATTCGATTCGCGCGCGACCAGGTCGCGGAACACCACGCCGTAGCGCGCCAGCAGCATGCGCGCCGCGGATTCGATGGCCGCATCGTCGCGTCTCGCCTTTTCCATTGCGTCTGACGGCACAGCAATGTCGGCGCTGAACAACGACCATCGTCCTGCGGCGCTGCGCAATTTGCGGTGCGCTGCCACTGCGGCAGGCTTACGCTCGGGATCGATCATGGTGCGCAGCTGATCGAACCCGTCTGCGGCTGCCAGCCCGGCGGCCGCGAGTTCCCACAGCGCGTTGTGCGTCTGGTGCCGAGTGAGATTGAGCAGGCGCTGAATGTCCTCCACAAAACAGGCTCCCCGCTGCTGCAGCAGTTCCCACGCGCGCAGTCCGTCGGGCGTCAACGCCTGGTTCAGCTTGCGCTCTTCCACACACTGGTCGCGAAGCGCGAGCGCCAGCCACTCTGCCGACTCGCGCATATAAAACGTGATGGGCGCTGCATTGGAGGGAATTACGCGGCGTGGTCCCGCCCCATCGCCGGCGGCAAATGCGGGATGCGGCGAAACCCGGCCCCATCCCACCGCGCCGGAAAGGCACAACCGGTCGAGCCATGCAGGATTGTAATCCGCCACGCGCGCCGGAAGCAGCGTTCGTTCCCACTCAATCGCGGGCGCTTCAAAGCCTTCCAATTGCGTGAGCGCTTCAAGCAATCCCTCCTCTCCGGCGAGTTGGGTCTGCGGGGCGATGTGCTGCCAACCCAGAATCCATCGCATAAACGCCGCCGGCGCCACGGGTTCGATTTCTTTGCGGCGGATTCCGACCGTCAGTTTGTGAATGCGCTGCAGGATACGCCGCTCGCACCACTCGATGTCGTGATCCGCTTCAGTCGCCGGCTTTTCAAAACTCCCGCGCATCAGCAGCCCCTGCACTTCCATCGCGATGAACGTTTGAAAAACGAGCGCGGGATCAACAGAAAGCATCTCAGCGAAGCTCTTCGCCGTCACCGGTCCGAGAATCTGGGCCCAGCCCTGCACGCACTTCTTCAAGGCAGCGTCTTTCGCGAGGCCATCGACGATTTCCCCAGGCCAGAGGGTGCGCGCGTAATCGAGCCGCTCGGTTGCGACCCAGCACGGAATTTCTCCCGCCTTCATCGTCTGTGCGCGCCCCGTTCGCACCAGGCACTCATACCATTTGTCCCACTGCGGACAGCGACCGGCTTCAACCATGCCAACCGGCAACGCAACGAGGCTCATCAACAGATCGTGCAACTCATGTTCGTCGCGGATATCGGGCCAGCATTGATTACGGACGGTGTCGATCGCCTGCAAGTCGAGCTTGCCGGCCCGCTCCAGCACGCTCGGTGGAATGGTTCCGCCGAGCGAAACCGCGCGCGTTCGCCGCTCTTCGAGGCCCGCTTCATCGAGAAACGCGTAGGGATTGGCATTCAGCAGCTCGTGGGCGAACTGGGACGGAACCGGCGTATCGACCGCGAGGCAACGAATGCTGCCATCGTTGATTCCGCGCAGCACGGCGAGCAGGCCTTCGAGGTCCATCGCTTCCTGCAGCACGTCCTGCATCACCTCGCGCACCAGGGGATGGTCGGGGATCTGGATGTCGCCCTCGATGTTTTCAAAGCATGCTGCTGCCTGCGGAAAAACGCTCGCCATCAGATCGTCGGAACGCGTGCGCTGTATCTGCGGCGCGATGCGCTTGCCCTTGGAGAAGCGGAGCAACTGCAGGCTTCGGCCCGCGGCCCAGCGCCATCGCGTCTTGAAAATCGGCGAGGCGAGCGAGGCCTGTTCCAGCAGGGCTTTCGTCGTGATTTCGGTGAGGAACTGGAAGACATCCGACAACGGAAAGCTGTGTTGTTCGGCAAGCGAGATGTTGATGCCGTTGTCGGTCGCCGCGGCCTGCAATTCGAAATTGAACCCGCGGCAGAATCGCTTGCGCAGCGCCAGCCCCCAGCCCTTGTTGATCCGTCCTCCGAACGGCGCATGCAGGATCAACTGCATGCCTCCGCCTTCATCGAAAAACCTCTCCGCAATGATCGTCGTTTTGGATGGCACTGCGCCCAGAACCGCGCGTCCCGCGACGATGTACGCGATCAACTGTTGCGCGCCTGACGTGCAGACGCCGCATTCTTCCATCAGCCACGCCATGGCCGAGGATACCTCCGGCTGCGCGGGCGAAATGAATCCCGGCGCAATGCCCTTTGTCCTTGCCGCGATTTCTTCCCGCAACTGGCTCACGCCGTCGCAGAGCACGCCGGTTCTCTGCGGGGCTTCGCCGGTCCAGAACGGCAGGCTGGGCGGCGCGCCATGCGCGTCCTCCACCAGCACCCGCCCGGCAGTTTCGATGCGCTGCACGCGCCAGCTCGTGTTGCCGAGAAGAATCACGTCGCCGGGACTCGAGTCCACTGCGAAGTGCTCATCGAGGGTGGCGATCTGCACTCCTTCCGGCTGCAGGATCACGTTGAACAGAGCGGTGTCCGGGATCGCGCCTCCGTTGGAAATCGCAATCATGCGCGCGCCGCGCCGCGCATGCAAGCGCCCATGCACACCGTCGTGCATCAGGTACGCGCCATAGCGCCCGCGGCTCGACTCGATCCCATTGCACAGAATCTCGGCCAGTTCTTCAAACTGCTCGCGGGTGAGATCGCGATACGGATATGCTCTCCGTAATACTTCGAACAGCGAGTCCTTTTCCCACGACTCCGCGCCGCAGGCGGCGACCATCTGCTGCATCAGCACGTCGATCGGCTGGGGCGGAATCTCCAGCAGGTCGAGTTCGCCGGCGCGCATCTTGCGGACCAATGCGGCCTGCTCCAGCAAGTCATCGCGCGTGGTCGCAAACAGACGGCCTTTGGGAATGGCTCCGCGCCAGTGTCCGGCCCGGCCCACGCGCTGCATGGCCACGGCGACCGCGCGGGTACTGGCGATCTGGCAGACCAGGTCGACGTCGCCGATATCGATGCCCAGTTCAAGCGAAGCCGTCGCCACAAGGATCTTGATCTCGCCACGTTTCAAGCGCTGCTCGGCATCGAGGCGCAGGGCCCGCGACAGCGACCCATGGTGCGCGGCTACGTTCTCCGCTCCCAGCCGCTGCCCCAGCGCAAACGAAACCCGTTCAACCAGCTTGCGCGTATTGACAAACACCAGCGTCGAGCGATGGTTCTCCGTGTGCGCGGCGAGCTTGTCGAAGATCTCCTCCCACATGGGGTAGGTCGTGACCGAGCCGAGTTCATCGCTCGGCACTTCGATGGCAAGATCCATGGCCCGACGCTGGCCCAGTTGCACAATGGTCGCCGGCTGGCGGCGCGCGTCAACACCGGTCAGATAACTTGCGACGAAGTTCAATTGGATTTTGCGTCGCCGAGAGACCGATGCGCTGCGGCGGCCGCATCAGCCCGGGCAGGAAGGCATCCGCCGACACTCGATTCTCGCCGCACACCAGCGCCTCCAGCCGCTCCAGCGAGAGGGCGAGGTGCGCGCCGCGCTTGTCATCGGCGACGGCATGAATCTCGTCGACGATCACCGTTTGCACCTGGCGCAGATGTTCGCGGCTCTTTCCCGCGGTGAGCAGAATGTAGAGCGACTCCGGCGTGGTCACCAGGATGTGCGGCGGGTTCCTGAGCATCGCCGCGCGCTCGCCCGGGCAGGGTGTCGCCGGTGCGCACCCCGGTGCGAATCCCCATCGATAGATAGCCGCGATCGAGTGCCAGTTGTTGTATCTCCCGAAGTGGCGCTTCGAGGTTTTTCTGGATGTCGTTCGACAGCGCCTTGAGCGGCGATACGTACACCACCTGGGTTGTCCGCGGCAGCGATCCCTCGATCGATTGGCGCAGCAGCCTGTCGATGCACACCAGGAAAGCAGCGAGGGTCTTCCCCGAACCTGTGGGCGCGGAGATGAGCGTCGGATTCCCGGCCAGAATGCTTGGCCAGCCGCCCACCTGGGGCTCAGTGGGCGTGCCGAACTTTGTGACAAACCATTCCGCGGTGACAGGGTGAGCCCAGGAGAGTTCGGCGGGGAAGTCCATGAGGGATTTTAGCCGATTCGCCTTTTGTTTGCCCACAATGTTTTCGTGAGCCGGCTGCGGGTTGCATAATTGCGGTTGATCCCAGCCGCGCCAGGAGACTTGAGCATGAAGCAGTTTCTCGTTTTTCTTTTCAGTGCCTTATTTCTTTCTTTCTCTGCTTCTGCCGGCGCCGCGCCGATCCAGGTGCTCCTGCTTGATGGACAGAGCGGCGGCCCGTATCACAACTGGAAACTCACCACTCCGATTCTGCAGAAGGAGCTTGAAGAGACCGGCCTCTTTCAAGTCACGGTGCTTACGGCCCCGCCCTCGGACGGCGACTTCAGCAATTTCCATCCGGAGTTCAGCAAATACCAGGTCATTGTCTCCAACCTCGATTCTCCGCAATGGCCCGAGAATCTGCGCAGCCAGTTCGAGCAGTACATCAGCGACGGCGGCGGCCTTGTCGTCGTTCACGCCGCAGACAACGCCTTTCCAGGCTGGCCGGCGTACAACGACGATGATCGGTATCGGCGGCTGGCGCGCAGCGCACCGAAAAAGCCGGCCCCATGTGGTATTTCAAGGACGGCAAGCTGATTTCCGATCCATCTCCCGGATCGGCGGGATCGCACGGATTGCGCCGCCCCTTTCAGATCACCGCGCGGCAGCCGGATCACCCCATTGTCAAAGGGTTGCCGCCGGTCTGGATGCATGCGCCCGATGAACTCTACGCAACGCCTCGCGGCCCCGGCAAAAACATGGCGATACTCGCTACCGCGTACTCCGATCCGCAGAACGCAGGGCACCGGACACGATGAGCCGATCCTGATGGCGTTGAATTACGGGAAGGGAAGAGATCTTCCACACCGTCCTGGGCCACGACGCAACGGGTCTCAGTTGTGTCGGGTTTATCGCCACTTTCGCGCGGGGCACGGAATGGGCAGCCACGGGCAAAGTTACGCAAAAGCCGCCCGCCGGTTTTCCCACCGCGGAGACGATCAGCTATCGCGCCGACATCGCGGCGATGGACCCGACCATCGCCAAGGGCAGCGCGACCACTTACACAGAAATGGAATCCGCCCGGCCTGAAATCACCGGCATCTCGCACCTCACGCTGTTCGCGGACGACTACGCAAAGTCCGGGCAGTTCTACCGGGACATGCTCGGCTGGGACCAGGTGCCCGCATCCGCAGCAGCGACCCGGCGTTCGTTTCTATGCCAACCATGCGCAGTATGTCGAGCTGGTGTCGCCGCCCATTCCCGGCCAGCTTGACCGCCTCGAAAGCGTGGCTTTCTCAACCAGCGATGCTGAAGCGTTGCGCCGCTTTCTGCGGGCGCACGGCGTTTCTGTTCCACCGGCTCTCACCGTCGACGCCGACGGCAACCGCAGCTTTGCCGTGCACGACCCCGAGGGCAACAAGGTTGTCTTCCAGCAGGATGGCAATCAGCCGCCAGCCGAACCCGCCACTGCATCCCACAGCCTGAGTTCCCACATCATGCATGCGGGCTACATGGTCCGCAACCGCGCGGCTCTCGACCACTTCTACAAAGACCTGCTTGGCTTTCACCTCTACTGGCAGGGCGGCAATCCATCCGATCGCGTGGACTGGGTGATGATGCAGGTGCCGGACGGAACCGACTGGATCGAATACATGCTGTACCTGCCCGCCAGCCCGTCCCTCGCGCAACTCGGCAGCGCCAATCATCTCGCTCCCGGCGTGACCAGTGTTGCCGAGCTGCAGCAGCGCCTTGAACAGCGCGGATGGAAAGCTCCCGAGGGCCGCAATCCCCAGATCCTGGGCGTTGACGGCAAAATGCAGCTCGACCTTACCGATCCCGACGGCACCCGCGTCGAGTTCATGGAGTTCAAACCGGTAAAGGACCCATGCTGCAGCGCCTACACGGGCGCGCAGCCGAGCCCGCCGTCGGGATGGTAGGTCGGCCTCGTATCTACACCACGGTGTTGCGCGCAATCACTTCGCGGTACCATTCGGCGCTCAGCTTGGGCGTGCGCTTCAGCGTCTTGAAGTCAACGTAGTGAATGCCGAACCGCTTGCTGTACCCGTCGGCCCACTCGAAGTTGTCCATCAGGCTCCACAGGAAGTAGCCCTTCACCGGATAGCCTTCGGCGGCGGCGCGATGCAGCTGGGCAATGTGGTTGCGCAGGTACATGATGCGGTCGACATCATCGATCCGTCCCGCGGCCGTGGGCACATCGTCAGACGAGCAGCCATTTTCGGTGATGAAGATCCCCTTCGGCTTCCAAAGCTCGCTCACATTGCGCACCGTCCAGTAAGTGCACTCGGGCGAGAGCACGATCCAGGGTGAGGCCATTTTGGGAGCCGAGGTCGGATAGGGCACTACGGCATATCCGCGAGGCGAGTCGTCCGCGCGCACGTACATCGGGGTGTAGACATTCAGGCCAACGAAATCGAGCGGGCTGGAGATGATCTTCATGTCGCCGGGCTCGACCTTGGGCGCGTTGGCGCCTTCGCGCTGAAGATACGCATCGATGTACTTGCCTTCCATCAAGGCGGTCAGGAATGGAGCATTGTCCTCGCGCGTCGCCTTGCGGGCGGCTTCGATGTGCGCCTCGGTTTCGATCACCGGCACGAACACGGTGGTATTTTCAGCCAGTCCCACCTGGGTGCCGGCGGGCGTGTTCGCGCGGATGGCCTGAACCGCCATTCCGTGCGCAAGGATGGCATGGTGGCGCACCTGGTTCGCCGGGCCATCGGCGAGCTTCATTCCCGGCGCAAACTGCCCGATTCGATAGCCGAGGTCGGTGAAGCACACAAACTCGTTGGTGGTCATCCAGTGTTTCACGCGATCGCCGAGGTGCTTGGTCGCGTAAGCCGCGTAATCGGCGAAGGCCTTGGACGTATCGCGCGACTGCCAGCCGCCGGGAAGCGCCTGCGGCGTATCCCAATGAAAGAGGGTGACGTAGGGCGTGATGTTGTTGGCGAGCAACTCATCGACCACGCGGCTGTAGTAATCCAGGCCTTTGTCATTGACCTGTCCGGTGCCGCTCGGAAACACGCGCGACCAGGACATCGACATGCGATAGCAGCTCACGCCGAGAGCCTTCAGCAGCTTCACGTCTTCCTTGTAGAGGTGGTAGGAATCGTCTGCCACGTCCCCGGTCTCGCCATCGTGGGTTTTTCCCGGCGTGTGCGAAAACGTGTCCCAGGTCGAGGGGCCGCGTCCATCGTCTTTGGCGCCGCCTTCAATTTGATAGGCCGCCGTGGCACAACCCCAGAGAAACCCCTTGGGGAAGCGGAGCCCAGCCGCCTCGGACTGTGGCTGCCCGAACGTCATTCTGGGCAATGAAAAACCGGAAAAAGCGGCTGCAGCCGATGCGGCCACAGTTTTGCCGAAATTGCGACGCGTGATGCCTTTCATTAGGAATTTCCCTTCTCGAATCCGCATGTAAATGAGAGCAAAAACGTTTTAGCAGACCGGGTCTCGAACAATCAAGCGTCATTCGGCGCGATTTGAGGCGAACGGGATCAGCCCGAAACAGGGCAAGCCGGCTCGGGGACGCGCGTAGCTGAGCGATGCGTCAATTTTTTGTGAATCGAGCGGGTTCTCCATTGACCCAGGGCCGCCGCCCCACCTAGGTTGGCACTCATGGAAACAATTGATTTCGACCAACTCCTTCAGGGACTACAAGAGCGCAGTGGATCGCTGGGTTGACGCCATCCGGCGCGAAGAATCGCTTGCTACCCAGGACCACTCCATGATGCAGATGGAAGCGTGGGACGACGCAGGCTTCCAACTCCACGATGCGGAGTTGGCGGCCAAGAAGGCCCGGGACGCCTACAAAAATGCACTGCGGAAGAAGAATTACGGCTTCTGACGTGCTGGATCGCCTACATGGGGTGCAACAGCGCGAGACCAGATCACATCACACCAGTACGGGCTTTCTGTCGCGGCTCAACGCGAACTGCGGTTCGAATTCATACGAAGGAGACAAAAGCATATGGCAGTAGATTTGTCGGAAATACCGGCAACGGTTGAGGATGCTCTTCGCGAGGTTTCCAAGATCAAGTCGTTGGTTGCTGAAGCCGTGGAAGACGGTGTTAAGTCGGCGATGAAGACGATCAAGCAGGGGCGCTATATGGCCGAAGATGTCATCGGAGACACGAGACACCGAGTGAAGCAGAATCCACTCCAGTCGATGGGCATCGTCTTTGCCGCCGGGATCCTGGCGGGAAGCGTCCTGGGTTGGCTTGGATCGCGTCGCCGCTGAGCGAATCCTGAGCGAAGCCTGAAACGGATCGCGGCTCGTCCGCGGGGTTTCGGGGTTCGCGGCTGCGGGTCGAGGCTAGGGCGTGGGCTCGAGTGTCAACTTTTGCACGCGCCAATTCAGCAATTCGGCTGCATACAAAACATTCTCAGACGGGCACGCCAGTTCGTGAATCCAGCCGAATTGGCCTGGCCCGTGGCCGGTGGCGCCCAGCACCCCAAGCACCTTGCCATCCAGGGTGAGCTTGTAGATGCGCCCGGGGTACCCATCGGCCGCATAAAGCACCTGGCGCGGCCCCGGCGTGATGCAGATCGCCCATGGAGAGCCGTTCAACATCGTCTTGTTCAAGGGCGCGGGGGCTTCGGCGGACGCGGGCACTGCGGATGGCTTGTTTCCCATCCAGGGGCGAATGTTGTGATCGTAGGGCACGTCGATGCGGATCTCGCGCAGGAACTTGCCGTCTGAATCAAAGACCTGAATGCGCCCGTTGCCGCGATCGGCCACATACACATTGCCGGCATCGTCGGTAGCGATGCTGTGCGGAGTATTGAACTGGCCCGGACCCGTTCCGGGTTCGCCCCACGACTTGATCCAGTTCCCATCTTTGTCGATCTTCGCGACCCGCGAATTGATGTATCCGTCGCTGATGTATGTGTTGCCGGCCTGGTCCCAGGCCATGTCAGTCACCTGGCGAAACGCGCCGTCGATAGGCGGCAAGGGCGGCTTGGGATGCTTCAGCGGCTCGGTGCCCTCGTCGGAGGCTTCCTGCTTGCGGCCGAAGACCATCAATACCCGGCCTTCCGGGCTGAACTTGATGACCATGTCGGAGCCTTTGTCGGCGACCCAGATGTTGTCGTCCTTGTCGACCTTGACCGCATGGGCAAAGCTCCAGGCATAGAGATGATGGCCGATTTCGCGGACGAACTTTCCATCGGCATCGAACTCAAGCAATTGAGCAGCAGCGGCTCCATAGGCGGGGCCTGTCGTGCTGCCGCGAGAGAAAACGAAGACGTGCCCCTTTGAGTTGACCGCTACCCCTGCAGCCTCCCCGAAATACAGATCCGGCGGCAGCTGAAAGAAATCCGTCTGGGCATGGAACTTGATCTCCGGCACCGATGGCTGGGCAAGCAGTGGAATGGGCAGACAAAACACTGCGGCCAATGCGAGACATTTCAATTTTTTCTCCCGGGGTTCATTCGTCAGAGCGCAACGTCGCCGGTTAATACTAAACCGCATTTCTCGGAGTCCGCAGCCCTCGTCTCGTCATTGCCGCAAAAATGCATTTGCTTTTGCATTTTCTTTCTACCGGTTTTGCCACAATAGAGGTGGAAGAGAGGGTCGAAATGCGGCAGAACCCAGGGCACCGAAAGAAATTCGATTTCGTTAAGAACGCTTTAGGAGCCCGAAATCGGCCCTTCCGGACAGTTTAAATTTGCTGGTTGGCGCCCATATCCTAATTTTCTTCAGCAACTTGCATAGGATAACTCGAGCCGGAATGGGTATACTCCCCCCATAGTCCTGTAAAACTGTAAAACTGTAACTGTAAACGGGAGCACCCGGAAGAAGCCCAAAAGAAAGAGCCGCAGCTTTGGGCTGCGGCTCCTGATCTTCAATTGCTCCGGACTTACATTTCCTTGACGCCTTCGACGAAGGCCTTCAGCTTGCGGCTGCGCGAAGGGTGGCGCAGCTTGCGGAGCGCCTTGGCTTCGATCTGCCGAATGCGCTCGCGCGTTACCTGGAAGCTCTGGCCCACTTCTTCCAGCGTGTGCTCGGAGCCGTCTTCGAGGCCGAAGCGCATCTTGATGACGCGCTCCTCCCGAGGAGTGAGAGTGCGAAGCACCTGCGACGTGTACTCCTTCAGGTTCACGCTGATCACGGCTTCGGACGGAGAAACGGCCTGGCGGTCTTCGATGAAGTCGCCGAGGTGCGAATCTTCTTCTTCGCCGATCGGCGTTTCGAGCGAGATCGGTTCCTGCGCGATCTTGAGCACCTTGCGCACCTTGGCCACAGGAATATCCATGCGCCGCGCGATCTCTTCGCTCGAAGGCTCGCGGCCCAGTTCCTGGACCAGCTGGCGGCTGGTGCGGATCAGCTTGTTGATGGTCTCGATCATGTGGACAGGAATACGGATCGTGCGCGCCTGGTCCGCAATGGCGCGGGTGATCGCCTGGCGAATCCACCACGTTGCATAGGTCGAGAACTTGTAACCGCGCCGATATTCGAACTTGTCCACCGCCTTCATCAGGCCGATGTTGCCTTCCTGAATCAGGTCGAGGAACTGCAGTCCGCGGTTGGTGTACTTCTTGGCGATGGAAACGACCAGCCTGAGGTTAGCTTCGATCAGCTCCCGCTTGGCCTGCTCGGCGTCCATGTCGCCCTGGATCATTTCGCGCTGGGTGCGCTTCAGCTCGATGATCGACACGCCCGCGTCGGCTTCGATCTTTTCGAGATCGATCCGGCAGTTCTTCTGCTGGCGGCGGTATTCCTTTTTCAGCTCCTCGCTCTTGGAGGCGTCGAACTTCTGGTCCAGCGAGCGGATCTGCCGCTCCAGCGTGCGCATGGTGTCGACGGTCTTGTTGACCTTGTCGAGCAGCCGCTTGCGCTCCATGCCCGTGTACTTCAGTTCGCGCACGATCCGCGAGATGAACACCTTCTCGCGGGCAATCAGCCAGCGGAGGTGGCGGGCTTCCTTCGCCTTTGCCTTGACCGCCGGCGTCTGGGCCTTTTCGTCGAACTGGGCGATCTTCTTCTGGTGCTTCACCAGCGCGTCAATGCGCGCCACGGTCGCCCGCACGCGCGCCTGGACCACGTCTTCGGTGAGTTCTTCCTCGTCGAAGATCACGACCTCTTTGACGTTGCGCACGCCGCGCTTCAGGTCCTCGCCCAGCGCCACGATCTCGCGAATCACGATGGGGGAGCGCGAAATGGCCTTCAGCACGCGCATCTGCCCGCGCTCGATCCGCTTCGCGATCTCAACTTCGCCCTCGCGCGTCAGCAGCGGCACGGTGCCCATCTCGCGCAGGTACATGCGCACGGGGTCGTTGGTCTTCTCGAGCGTTCCGGGCGTCAGGTCGAGCTCGACGTCTTCGCCCTCTTCGAGCTCAAAATCCTTGTCGGCGCCGAATTTCGGGCCGTCCAGAAGGTCGATGCCCTGGGTCCCGATGGTCGTGATCAGGTCGTCAATGTCGTCCGCGGAGGTCATCTCCTCCGGCATCATGTCATTGACGTCGCCGTAGGTCAGGTAGCCCTTCTCTTTCCCGGTGTCGATCAGGTTCGTGATGTCGTCTTCAAATTTGTCGTCAATAGCCAAGTTATCCCTGCTCTCTGGGTCGTTTTCCTGGGCGACCAGGCCCGTCCGGCTCTGCTGCGGCTTATCGCTGTTTCAGCTCTCCCGGTAATTCTCATCAAACCCGCTCATCGCTTCTGGGATGATGCGCTGTTGGGGCAAACGGTTTTTGCAGCCTCCAGTTCCCAAGCGCACCAAGGCGCAGGAAACGTCAAAAGGGCGCAGTTCTCGATCTGCACGCATGACGCACCTGCCGCATCCTCAAAAAGACAGCGGTCTCAAATCGTTGCTCGGAACAGGATGTTCGCGCTTCAGGTTTCGCCTGGTCGCCCGCGAGCCGCAGCTCATGTGTGGGGCAGAAGGGGGCGCGCATCCTCACAGAGATCAATAGATTACCAGAACTCCGCCCGGCGAATGCCAGCACCATTTCCGGGACGAAGCCCTGTTTCTCCCTGGAGCCTCCACCGAGCGGCCGGCGAATCCCGCAGATTCGCCGTTTGTGCTCCTGTGATATAGACGCGCCAGCGTGGAGTTTAGGCGCAGAATCTCCACCGAAAAACAGCGGCGAGCCTCCCTCAACCCTTGACATGCGGGTAGAGTCTGGCATACAGTCGTTTATCGATATATCGATCTTCGGAGGGACAATGCCGAAACGCAAGCTCGATCCACTTCCCGCCGCAGCGTTCCACATCCTGCTGTCGCTCGCCGAAGGCGACCTTCACGGCTACGCGATCATGCGCCAGGTGGAAGAGCAAACGGCCGGCAAGGTCCGGCTCGGCCCCGGAACGCTCTACAGTTCCATCCAGGCTCTGCTCGAACAGGGATTCATCGAGGAAGTGGAGCGCGGCGATGCGGCCGACGCCGCGCAGGCACAGAAAGATCGCCGCCGTTTATACCGCCTGACATCCGCCGGAAGAAAGGTCGCCCGCACCGAAGCTGAAAAGCTCGCCGATATTTTGCGCTTCGCCCGCGCCAAAAAGATCCTGCGGGGGGAATATGTCTGAGAAGATCTTTGCCTGCCTGCTGCGTCTCTATCCCGCGCGCTTTCGCCAGCGCTATCAGGCCGAAGCGCTCCAGCTGCTGCAGGACCGCCTGCGCGATGAGCGAGGCTTTCTCCGGAGACTGCGTCTCTGGATCGACCTGCTGGCCGACCTCGCTCGGGCCTCCCCCAGGCATACAGGAATACCTACGCGACCGCAGCGACGACGCGGGCCTGGCAGACGGCCACAGGGCTTCCCGCGTTCCGCACCCTCGAAGAAGAGCCGCTCCGGCCGGGTTCGGTTGTGATGGGCGGCATCTTTGCGGTCGCCGCTCTTGCTCTTTTCATCTTTGTGATGAACCACGCTGGCGCCTACCACCGGTTCTCCGGCTCCATCGGGCGCCTGGGCGCCGCCACCGCTGGAAGCGAGAGCAACCCCGACGTTCAGGCCGTGGCAGAAAAGATCGAGGAGCAGATCCGGAGCGCCAACGTGCTGCAAAAGTGCTCCTTCGAAAAGCTCGAACTGCATCCCGGCAACGTCGGCTACGTCAAACTCAGCTGGTTCCCCGATCCGGCATCTTGCCGTGACACTGCCGAAGCCGTGATGCAGCATTTGAACGAAACCGACGCCGTGATTTTCGATCTGCGCGACTGCACCGGCGGCTATCCGGAGATGGTGCGCTGGATGGCGGGTTGGCTCTTCGATCATCCGGTCGCCTGGTATAACCCACGCGCGACTTCCCCGGCCGAGTCGGTGACCGACTCTCCCGTCCCGGGAAGCAGGCTGGCGGACAAGCCGGTCTTTGTACTCACCTCATCGCGCACGTTTTCCGGAGCAGAGCACTTCACCTACGATCTGAAGCAGCTGAAGCGCGCCACGATTGTCGGCGAGACCACAAGCGGCGCTTCTCACGCCGGCCCGACAACGCCGATGCGCCAGATCGCAGACACCGAGACCAAGCCGGTTTGGGAAGGCGTGGGCGTACAACCAGACGTACGGGTCAAAGCGGCCGACGCCCTCGAGACCGCCGAGAAGCTTGCGCTCGCCGCCATTCATAAAAACTAGAGAGTGTTATTGCTGCCCCGGCATGCGCTGGAACTTTATTGGTGATTGTCCCGATGCAGTCGCCGCAGCGCGCTGTCCAACTCCATCTTCTGCTTCATCAGAATGGCGATTTCCGCAAAATCCCCCCGCCGTTCCGCCTCCGCAATCGATGCGCGCAGTTGGCGCAGCCGGCTCTCGATCGTCCGCTCCTGAACCTGTTGCAGCGAACTGGCAACCTCGGTTTCCTCGGGCGGGCGGGTCTCGCCCAGCAAGGCTTCGGCCAGCAGCGCCTGCTGCGCCGGGTCGTCCACCACGGCCATCGGGTCGTTGGCCTCTCGTTGAGCCAGGGCCTTCATGGCCTCGAAAGAGCGAAGCTCCTCAAACCAGGCGGGCTGTTGCACGATGGCGTCGGCCGCCAGCCGCCGCGCCCGCTGGTAGTCGGGGTCGACGATGGCCAGCGCCCGCAACAGCACTTTTTCCACTTCGGTCAAGGCCGCCGCGCGCACCTCGATCCGGTCCCGCCGCTTGAGCGCCGCCTGGCGCAGTTCCTCGCGCAGCACCGCAGAGTCGATTCCCAGTTTCTGCGCCGCATCGGCGGCAAACTGGTCCCGCGCCAGCTTCTCCGGCATCCGCCGGATGTGCGGCAGCAGGAAGTTCATCGCCTTCACCTTCTGCTCCGCGCCCGCTCCGGGAAACATCTGCCGCGCCCGCTCGATCAGGTAGTCGGCCTGGGGGCGCGCCCCGCGCACCGCCTGCGAATAGGCTTCCACGCCCCGTTCGCGAACATACCGGTCGGGGTCCAGGCCCCCGTCCAGGGTCACAATCCGGATCGAGAATCCCTCCTCCGTCAGCAGCGCAATCGACTTCTCCGCGGCGTTGGCCCCGGCGGTGTCGGGATCGAAGTTTACCACCACGTTTGAGGTGTGCCGCTTGAGGATCGCCACCTGCTGCTCGGTGAAGGCCGTCCCGCTGGTCGCTATCACGTTTTGAATCCCGCGCAGGAAGACCGAGATGCAGTCCATCTGTCCTTCCACCAGCAGGGCAAACCCTGCCTGCCGGATCACGCTGCGCGCCTTGTCCAGGTTGAACAGCACCTGGCCCTTCGAGTAGAGCGGCGTCTCCGGCGAATTGATGTACTTGGGTCCGGCTTTCTCGCCGGTCTCGAGCGTGCGGGCGGTAAAGGCGATCACCCGCCCGCTTTCGTTCGCGATCGGGAACATGACCCGCTTGCGAAAGCGGTCGTAGAGCGGACCTTGGGTCCCGTCGTCGTGCTCTTTCGAACTGAACAGGCCGGAGGCCCGCAGCGTCTCGCGATCGGCTATGCTGCTCAGCCGCTCCTCGAGCGCGTGGAAGCTGTCCGGCGCATATCCAATATGGAATTCTTTTATTCCTTTTGGATCAAGTCCTCGGCCAGCCAAATACTCACGCGCGAGCGTCCCCTCGGGGCCTCGAAGCTGCTCCTCGAACCAGGCCGTCGCCGCCTCGTGCAAGTCCAGGAGCTTTGCCCGCAGCCGCGCGCCGGCCGCTTCTTCCGGCGAAGAGTATTCCCGCTTGGGCAGCGGTATGCCGCACTTCTGCGCCACGATGCGGACCGCCTCGGGAAAGCCCACATTCTCGATCCGGCCCACAAACGTGAACACGTCGCCCGTCACCTGGCAGCCGAAGCAATAGAAGAACTGCCGCGTCGCGTTGACATTGAACGAAGGAGTCTTTTCCTTGTGAAACGGGCAGAGGCCGGTGAAATTCTGGGCGCCGCCCTTGCGCAGGCGGATGTATCCCTCGATCACCTTGACGATGTCGGCCTGCTGCTTCACGGATTGGGCGAAGTCGGACACGGAGGGAGCTTCTTCTCAGGATAAGTCCGACGGAACGAGCACCGGTGTGGAAGGAGTGGAAAGCGGGGCATACTGCATAAAAACAGCCTCAGAAATATTTCAGATACATTCGATGGCTAGAATTCGGATGTTCCATGGCAATTTCGCACACCGCGAATTGAGGAGAACCCAAGTGATCGACCTGCATTCCCTGCCATTCCCGCGTTTTTGCTATCTCGAGATTCCCGCCACCGATCCGCGCAAATCAGCGGAGTTCTACAAAAGCGTCTTCGGGTGGAATATCCGCCGCGGCGACTCGGACCGGCCGAGCTTTGACGATCCCAGCGGCGTGAGCGGGGCGTTTGTGACGTATCTGAAACCTGGCCAGGAGCCCGGCATACTGCCGTCGATCTGGGTAAAAGACATCGAATCGTTCGTGGCCAAAATCGCGGCGCACGGCGGCGAGATCGTGGAACGCCCGCGCCCCGACGAGCCTGGCAGCGTATGCCTCATCGCGACGTTCCGCGACCCGGCAGGAAACACGCTGCGCATTTACGAAGAGCCCGGCAGCTGAATCAATACCAACGAGCCAACTGCGTAAAGGTCCTTGTTCCCTGCATTCACTCGTCGCGCAGCGCCTGCATGGGCTGGATGGAGGCGGCCCGCCGCGCCGGAACCAGCGCTGCGATCAGTCCAATGGCGGGTAAAGCCAACGCCACGGCAACATACGTCCAGGGATCGATCGGCTTCACCTGGTAGAGAAAGCCGGAAATCGATCGTCCCGCTGCGTAGGCCAAAGGCATTCCCGCAGCCAGGCCGGCGGCGATCAGGACGATCCCCTGGCGAAGAATCAGAGTGGCGACGCTCTGCCGCGTTGCTCCCAAAGCCATGCGCACGCCGATCTCGCGGCGTCGATAGCTCACCAGTTGCGACAGCACGCCGTAGAGTCCGGCGATGACCATGGCAATCGCCAGCCCCGCGAACGAAGCCGACCAGATACAGTCCCAGCCTCTGGCTGAAGGTGTTCTTCTCCACCGCCTCCTGCATGGTCTGGAAGTTATCGAGCGCGAAGCCCGGCGCGACTTGACGTGAAAACGGAATGCATTTCCGGCGCCACGGGAATGTTGCCGCGGGTCCTCACCACGAAGCTGACCATCGTCTTCAGCAGGGCCTGGTAAAACAGCGACGTAGTCGGAATCTTGCTGCTGCGGCAGGAGGATGAGTGGCTGCACGTCTCCGCCGACCGCCCGGTCAACCTGGTCAGCCAGCACGCCGACGATGGTGAAGGGCTTGATCATACCGGTGTCTCTTGCCGCCCAGGTTGATCTGCTTACCGAGCGGATCCTTGCCGGCGAAGTACTTCTTCACCAGCGCTTCGTTCACCACCGCGACAAAGGGAGTCTGGCCGCATCGCGTCGTCATCGTAATCATGCGGCCGCGCACGATGGGCGTACCGAGGGTGCGGGCATAGTCGCCGCTCACCGCGGTCACGCGCGCCTGCGGCTTGTTGGCGGGATCCGTCAGGTTGGTTGAGGATGTCGAAGCTGGAGCCGATATCCATTCCCGAGAGCGGCGGAGCCGAGGCCGAGGGCGCGCGCTCTCCACGCCCGGCATGTGAGCGCATGCGCTCCAGAACGGGCTGATAGGTCAGAGCACGGCCACCGAAGGCGGCGCGTTCTGCGTATCCTCCGAGACCGCCATCTGCGAAAAGCCGGCGGCATCCGCGGGCATCGCCGTGAACATGGTGATGTGCGCCGGTGTCGAATCCCAGCCGGGACTGTTCCAGGTTCCACAGGGTGCGGAACAGCAGGCCGGTTCCCACCAGCAGCAGCGTCGAAAGCGCGACTTCGCCGGCCACCAGCCAGCCGCTCAGCTTTCCGCCCACGGAGCGCGAACCGACGCCGCGCGACGCCGCCTGCAAGCGCTGCCTGCGGATTGGAGCGCGCCACCAGCAACGCCGGCAGCAGCGAGGAAAGCACGGTGGTGATGATGCGCAATTGCTGCCAGCACCAGCACGATGGTCCAGTGAATGGCAATGGAGTCGGCGCGCGGAATGGTTCCTCGGGCAGCTTGCGCACCCCCACCATGGCCAGTTGCGCCAGCAGCACTCCCACGCCGCAGCCCAGCAGACTCAGCAACAGTCCCTCGGAGAGCATCTGGCGGATCAGGCGCATCCTGCCCGCGCCCAGCGCGGCGCGCACCGCGAACTCCTGCTGCCGTCCGAGGCAACGCGCAATCAGAAGGTTGGAGACATTCGCGCAGGCGATCAGGAGCACCAGGCCGAGGGCTCCCGAAGAGCGCGTAGAGCACCGGCTTCACCGGCCCGGTGAGGACTTCCTGATAGGGATAAGCGCTGAACTCGACCTTGTCGTGCTTATCGGTCTTCGGGAATGTGCGCGGCGATGGCATCCAGTTCTTTCTGCGCCTGGGCCATCGTGATGCCCGGGCCGCAGCACGCCCACCACGTTGAAGAAATGATAGCCGCGGTCCTTGAGCATCTCGGCGGTGGGCTGCAGCGGCAGCCAGACGCCCTGCTCGCATGTCCGCTCCCATCTGCTCGGGAAAGCGGAAGTCGCTGGCATCACCCCGACAACGGTGTACGGCTTGCCGCTGAGCTTCACGACCTGTCCCACGATGCCGCGATCGGCGTGAAAGCTCTGCCGCCACAAGTCCTTCCGACAGCAACACGACCGAGGGCCCGCCGGCGACGCCCTCGGCTTCAGTAAAGGTGCGCCCCAGAATGGCGTGCCTGCCAAGCATCGGAAAACAGGCTGGGGGTCACGCGCGGAGCGAGCCACGCTGATCGAACTGTCCTGGTTCTCCAGCACGGCTGACGTCTTCCGAGTAGCCGGCCGCGTCTTCCAGGAGCTTCGACTGGGCGCGGATGTCGCTGGTAATCCAGCCACGAGGTAGACCGAAGCTCGGCTTGTCGGCCTTAGGGCCGATGAAGATCAATCGGTTGGAATTCGCATATGGCAGCGGCCGCAGCAGCACGCCGTCGATGACGGTGAAGATGGCGGTGTTTGCGCCCACCCCGAGAGCCAGGGTCAGAACGGCGAGCACGGCAATTCCCAGAGTGTTGCGCAACTGGCGCAGGGCGAACCGCAAATCGTAGAGCAGAGTCTGCATGAAGTGCTCCTCGGGGACACAAGGGTGCTTCAATTATGGCAGCGGGTTCGGTGTCAAAATCGCGCTGATGTTTCATCATGTTTCAGCGGCTTCTGGGCCCGGGTGCCGGAAGTATACCCGATGCGGAGAAGGTCGCGCCTGCCTTTCGAATCGTTGCCCAAGGACGGACGCAGGTCGCCGAATCGGGCGGGTCCATTCTCCCCGATATTCCTTCACGGTTATTAAAATAGTTGTTGCAACGATTAATATCCTGGCGCATCCAAGGTTGTGAAAGGAGCCAATCTAATGGCAACCACCACCTCTCCCGCCTCTGTCATCACCTGGAAACTCGATCCGGCACACTCGTCGGCCGAATTCAAGGTGAAGCACATGATGATCTCCAACGTAAAAGGCCGCTTCTCCGGTCTTAGCGGAACCCTCACCGAGCACCTGGTTGATTCAACGCTCTCCTCTGTCGAGGCCAACGTTGACGTTTCGACCATCACCACCGGCGATCCGCAGCGCGATGGTCACCTCAAGAGCGCCGACTTCTTCGATGCTGAGAAGTATCCCGCGATTACTTTCAAATCCACCCGGGTCGAGCCCAAGGGCGAAGGCGAATACAAGGTTTCCGGAGACATTACGATTCATGGCGTCACCAAGCCGGTGACCTTTGCGGTTGAAGGCCCGACCCCGCCAGCGAAGGATCCGTGGGGCAACACCCGCATCGGTCTCTCCGCCACGACAAAGATCAATCGCAAGGACTTCGGCCTCAACTGGAATGCGGCTCTGGAGACCGGCGGCTTCCTGGTCGGCGAAGACGTGCACATCACACTCGACGTTCAGTTCATCAAAGCCTGACCCTGGCTTCGGGCTGGTTCACTGCAATGGGAGTTGCGGGCCCGAAGGCTGAGCCTGAACACGGGTCCGCATCCATTACCGATACCGAGTGAATTCGAGCTTAAGTTCGCGATAGGCCTTGAGGTATTGCTGCCAAGCCGCCGGGAGATCGGTGTGCACGACGTCGTAGTGGGCGGCTTTCACCGCGGTGAGCGGGGGGCCGGGCGGCGACGATTGACGGAATATCCTGAGCAACGAAAGAAGATTGCCCCCGGCTGGCGAGATCCTGAAACGCGCTGATGAAATCCCTGAACCAGGATTCCCGCTTTTGAACGGGCCCCGTCCACGTCAGGTATTCCCAAAATGCTCTCTGCTTATAGGCGCAGAGCCTCGAGTTCCCTCTTCTGCAGATAACTTCGCCGCTTGAGGTTGGCCACCGCGTCGTGAATGGCGCGAAACGTCCTGGCGTTTGGGCAACTCGATGAGTCTTCGCTTGCGCATCAGTTCTACGGTGCGCTGTACGTCGCTTTCGCGCTCGAAGAGGTCCAGGAGTTCGGCGAAAGCGCTGCTGTAGTCCTTGTGAATCGCCTCCATGGATTCATGGACGGGCGCGATCTCGCGCTCGAAAAACGCGCGCCGATTCTCGCGGCGCTTCTCCAGTGGCTCCATCACCAGATCCTGAACTTCTTTGAAAAGCTTCGGGAACTGGGTTAAGACGTCAAGGTCAAAGCGAAAGCCCTTCTTCTGCTCCAGCCCAATGTAAGCGACGTAGGGCGGCCCTGCAAAAGGATTTCGAAAAACCGATGCAGCATCCGGGCGCCAGCCTGATGCGGTCGCGCCCGGGTGCTTATGAACATTGGGTGTAAGTGCGAAACTTTTGCCGCCGGCTTAAGGGACGATTTCAAAGACAGTGCCCTCGCCCTCGTCTCCTCCGCTCGTGGTCGTGCCGTAGAGCACGCCCATTTTACCCAGCAAGAGGCTCGCTTCGGGCGAAGATCCGTCGCTGCCGCCCGCGAAGTCATAGAGCGTTGTTTCCGTCCACGTGCTGCTGTGCCGGCCTGGAGGCGCAAGCTCGAAGACGGTGCCACAGTATGGGTAGCAAGGATAGGCCGTTCCATCAAAGCTCGTCGTCCCGAAGACATTGCCCTTCGTATCCAGAATCGGTTTGGCGAGTGGTTGCGCGCCATCGAGCCCACCTGTGAAGGCATACAAGGTGTTTTCCGACCAGGTGCCGTGAGGGTTTGGCGGTGGAATCAGCTGGTAGACGGTGCCGCATCCGCCGCCGCTGCAACTCGGATCGCCACCAAGGGCGGCTGCGCCGACCAGACTGCCGTGCCCGTCAAAGACGACTCCGTCGTACGGTTCGGCCCCATCGCTTCCGCCGGTGAAGCTGTAGATGGCGGTTTCATTCCAGGGTGCTCCCCGGAATCTGGGCGGGGTGAGCTCGAATACTACGCCGAAGCCGTCGGTGCCACCCACGGTGGTGGTGCCAAAGAGCTTACCTGACTTGTCGCTGACGACGTCACTGAGGGGCGATCCGCCGTCGGCTTCTCCGGTAAAGCTGTAGAGAACCTTCTCCTGCCACGGGCCCTTTCGACTGTCATCCTGCACGATTAACTCGTAGACCGTACCTGCAAAACTTGTTCCGCCTGAATAAGTCGTGCCGTACAGATTGCCCGCAGAGTCGCGAAGCAGGCTCCCATAGGGATTTTCGCCATCCAGGCCGCCGAAACTGTGGAGCAGGGTTTCGGTCCAGGTTCCATGCCGCTTGGTCAGCCTGAAAACCGTGCCGCAGATGGAGCAGCTGGTGCCGCCTGCGAGAGTGGTTCCGTAAAGATTGCCGGCTTCGTCGAAAACCAGCGTGGAGTATGGGTAGGCGCCATCGGTGCCGCCTTGAAAGGTGTAAAGCACGGTTTCGGTCCAGGAACCAGCGACGTTTGTCAGCTCGTAGACCGTGCCACTGTCCGCGGCACCGCCGAACGCGGTTGTGCCATAGAGATTTCCGGCCTTGTCGGCGATCAGACCAGCGACCGGTTGAGCGCCGTCCAATCCTCCCTGAAAGCCGTACAGCACGCTTTCGGTTTGCGCCGCAGCCGGGATGCATCCGGCGGTTGCAAGGGCTAGCGCCACGATCGTCCGCGATAACGGCGCAATACTCCAATTTCTTTCGAATCTCATTTGCATTTCTCCCCCGCACGAACCAAATCGCGCCATTCTGTTTTGCCGAGCCGAATGAAGCCGCGGCGAGGCAGGCCCAAAAAACATGGACTGAACTTTGACGAGAATCCGCGCGAGTGCGAACCCCACCTTCGAGCATGGCGATGCAGTAGCGCTCGCTCCGCGAGGTAGTTAGAAGGTTCGCTTGCCTAGAGATATTCGATCGAGACGCTCACACCGGGCTGAACCGGGATGCGTCTCACCAGGCAGTCTGATGGTTGATTCCTGAACCCAACGCAGTTTTGCTGATGTGAGATAGCTGCCAGGCTCTTCAACCAGGTACCAATCAAGTTGATGAATGGCCTTTGCAGTCTTCCCAAGATCAATGTTGATCGGACACTAGTCCTTGGTCAGATGGCGCACATTGTTCCACATCAATCAACGCGTAAACACTTGTAAGGTTGATTTGACCTGCGGACGATGGCTACCGAATCCTGAAGACGATCTTCTGGCCCGACGCAGCCATCTACCGGCCCAAGGTACCCGATGCCGCCTGACTTCCGCATTATGCTGATAAGGAAATGAAGAAAGATGATTATTATGGATTGGAAATTTCTTCGGAGGCGGGATGGCAAAGAAGATGCAATTTGTGCACCGTGCAAAGCGGTACGAACTGACCAGGGATGACTTCGAAAGGGCGGTCAAGGGAGTGGTGCCGGCGCGGGTGCAGAAGTATTCAGTCACGATCCGGGGACTTCGGTATCCGACACGGCAGGTGGTGGCGCTTGGAACCCGGCGACCCTCCATTGAATTCACGTCGGCCGCCGCTTATCGCATTCTGCAGAAGTTCGGATTTGACATCGACGTGTGGGAGTAGGACCGCCCACAACGGTCCGTGTGGACTCAGGATCTTGAATTTACGGCATACTGCAGTACAGCGGTACAGCCCCGGGGGGGATGAATACCCCCATTTGGGGAATCCCGGTGAGCGTAAGACTTTGTTTCCATGTGGGTTGTCGAGGTTGATGGCTGATCGCAAAACGGTTCTGAATGGCGCTTTTGCCGGGTTTAAACGGTTCTGAACGACGGAAACTTTGCAGCGGCGCAACTCTGCTGCGGGGGATATTTCCTTTTTCGTTCGCCGCGCGGCAGGTTCGTTCCGCGTCCCCGATTTTGACTGAGTTACTCTCATCCCGTTTCATCTTCCCACTTCGACCTGTAATTCCCTGCAATCTGTCGTCATCGCGCACCCGACCTGGGATGCCGCACAGGTAAATTCATCTGTTGGGAGAGGGGATATACTCGGGCGCATGCGAGGACCGAGTGGTTGCCTGACGAAGCTGGTTCTGATCCTGGCCGGCGCGGTCGTGTTTGTGTGGGCCGTGACGGTGGCGCTCAACCCGTGGGCGCTGCACATTGGAGGCCGGTCGACACCACTGCTCTACTGGCACGGCGCAGGCAAGGTGGTGTCGAAGGATGGCAAGACCTATCCGCTGTACGTGACGTTTTCGCCGGGCAAGCCGCGCAGAACGCTGGGGGCGCGGCGCGAGGGCAAGCGCAGGAACGCCAATCTGCGCGGGAGGGGCTGGCTGTGCGTCGCTCCGGGCACAGTGGAGCGGATGGACGTGAGCGGCACGATGTACGGGGGCTATACCAGCACCGACGGAGCGCTGATCGAGTTCCGGCTGCTGGAGTGGAGGAATCCGTTCTCTCTTAGCCCACCAAGCCGGGGATTCTTCGATGTGGCCGGCGAGTTTCGCGGCTCCGACCTGGCGTTGGATTCGCCGAACGAGCAGGGGATTCCGTTCAAGTCCGGACTGTTCATTGATCATGCTACGGTGACGCTGCGATGGGCGGAGTACGGGGAGTTTGAGGCGGCTTGTCGGGAAATGGGAAGCCAGGTGCGGTAAGCTTCCCAGGTCCAAAACCGGGACCCTTCGGCAAGCTCAGGGCAGGCTCTGGGGCACCCAGACCCCATGCCGAATTTCAGCAGTCAATAGCTGCGGTTTATATCCAAACTGATATAATCGCCCTTTATGAAGCCGATCCGGTTTCTTGGCGACTCGTTGAAGGCAATTCGTGAGTTTCCGAAGGACGCCAGGCAAGATGCCGGGTATCAGCTCGAGAAGGTGCAGGACGGACAGGCCCCGGATGATTTCAAGCCCATGCCGTCGATCGGCAAGGGCGTCGAAGAAATTCGTATCTGGGATGAATCGGGCACATATCGTGTGATCTATACGGCTCGGCTGGAAGAGGCTGTGTATGTGCTGCACGCCTTTCAGAAGAAGACGCAGGCTACGTCCCAGCGTGATATCGATATGGCGAAGAAGCGATTTGACCGACTGATACGAGGTGCGAGATGAGCAAACCCAAGGTCGAGACATTTGCGAGCGTGTGGGATGCACTGGCGGATACGCCGGAAGAAGCGGCCAATCTGCGTTTGCGCTCGGCGCTCGTGCGGCAGATCGCGGCAATCCTCGAAAGCAACCGGTGGACGCAAGCCGAAGCGGCCGAGCGCTGCGGGGTGACCCAGCCGCGCATCAACGACCTGCTGCGCGGGCGGATTTCGCGGTTTTCGCTGGATGCGCTGGTGAATATCGCGGCCGCGCTGGGGCGGAAGATTACGGTGAAGGTGGAAGATGCGGCCTGAGAAGAAATTGAAGGCGTGATTCCGACGGGCTGAGGTTCGTGGTATCCCAGGTCTCAGAATCGAGGCCTGGGGCACCCCGCAATTTGAGACCTGGGCCACCCACCTTGGAACTCTTACACGGGTGCGGGGGCGTTGTGGAAGGTCGAGATGACCGTCTCAAACGTCTGAACGCGCGGAGTTCCGTCGACCGTTTTCGCCAGCGTCTTCAACACTTCGGGGTAAACGCGGGTGTTGTAATCGTCGGCATTGCTCTTGTGGTCCCACAGACTGATCGAAACCGCTTCGCCCCTGCCTGAGTTACAAAGGGTGATTTCTTCCTTGAAGCCCTTCTGCTTCAGTAACAAGGGAAGAATCTGGTTTTCAAAGGTGTGGGTGTAATCAGGCTGCATGTTGGCTTTAATGTTGAAAGTAACTTGGCGAGCATACATATATTCAACCTCCTGAAGGTTGTCTTTGCATATAAGTGGGGGATAACTTCAGATGGCCTTAACTTATATCCAGGGAACCTGAATGAGGTGACTGTTTCTATATGCCTCATCTCCGACCGTAGTCGCTTGCATGGGGATTGTCAAATGGAGTGTCGATGGGGTCAATTGGAGACTTGGGCACCCGGCGTGAAGGGACTGTACGTTTCGCGGGATGCGCTGGAGATAGTGTTCGGGATTGGTCCGGCGGTACCCCAAGTCCCAAAAGCGGGGACCTGGGGCACCCGGCACCACATCGTCCCGGAAAAGGCGGCTAAACCAGTCTCCAGAACGACATGTTTGGAACTCTTACACCGGTGCGGGGACGTCACGGAAGGACGTGGCGACCGTCTCAAACGTATGAACGCGCGGCGTTCCATCGATCATTTTCGCCAGCATCTTCAACACTTCCGGATAGACGCGGGTGTTGTAATCGTCGGCATTGCTCTTGTGCTCCCACAGACTGATTGAGACCGCTTCCGGCGAGTTCGGGTTGCACAGGGTGATCTCTTCCTTGAAGCCCTTCTGCTTCAGCAGCAAAGGAAGAATCTGGTTTTCAAAGGCGTGGGTGTAATCAGGCTGCATGTTGGGTCTAATGCGGAACGTTACATTGCGTGCGTACATATTCAACCTCCTAAAGGTTGTCTGGCTTATAAGTGGGGGGAAACTCCAGATGGCCTTACTTATTCAGGGAACCTGAAAGAGGTAACTGTTTCTAAATGCCTCATCTCGACGCTAGTCGCTTAGTGGTGTATTGTCAAATCGATTGTTGATGGGGTCAATAGAGGGTTGACGAGGGTTCGTGACATCCCAGGTCTCAAAGGCGAGAACTGGGGCACCCGACCCTCGGCGTTGATCTCCGGGTCATACGTGCTGAAAGTCACGGCGGGAATTCAATCAAATTGTGATATCAAAATTTACATGAAAGAACTAACCGCCACATTTCATTCTGAAGTCTTTCGGCCCATTGTGACTCTCGTGGTTCCAGGATTCTACGCAACCGCGAGCGATATCCATCTCGTCGCTCGAACGGTTTGGAAGCCTGCGGACTGCTTATGGACAAGTATCCAGGTGCCGCCACGGTGGTTTTCTTGTTGGTCATCCTCGCTGTTGGATTGACCACAGAGGAGTTGGGATCACGTATCGAGGATCATTTC
The DNA here is from genome assembly GCA_963812485.1 of uncultured Acidobacteriota bacterium. Lineage (GTDB taxonomy): Bacteria > Acidobacteriota > Terriglobia > Terriglobales > Acidobacteriaceae > Telmatobacter. The sequence continues at coordinate 143,499 of CAWEVD010000019.1, read as the reverse complement.
GACAATGCCCTTAAAGAAGTGTGCCGGCTACGAAGAGCCATCGCAAGGAGTGGTTTGATTATCTGAGGTTCGCGTTTGATAAGGAACCGATCGGTCATCGTATCTTCGGTCACTCGTTTTGAGACTCAAGTTCGAACTCGGGAATGACGGTCGCTACTGTTCCGTTTGCTTCAGGCGCACTGTTGCTCCCCATTTCTTGCTGTTTGGCGCTCATCCGTAATCGCAGACTTCGTTAGGTGTTCGCGATCTATTTTTATATCGAGGCAAGATCCAGCAATAAAACCTTGAGTGAGTTGCGGCGGGAAATGCTCAAGAAAGACTGGAATTAGCGGACATCTCAGGTCAACAGAGGCCATACTATGGCCTCCTCGATGTAGACGTTAGAGAATAGTCCTCGGTCCCAGGTCTCAGAAGCGAGACCTGGGGCACCCAGGATTGAGTGAATCAACTGAATGGATCGCTGACTTAGGCTGGGACGAGGCTTTTCGCCGCGGGGCTCTTGGCGAACATCTGCTTGATCCCCCGCAGCGCCTGCCGCGTGCGCTCTTCATTTTCGATCAGCGAAAACCGCACGTGGCCGTCGCCGTAGTCGCCGAAGCCGATGCCGGGGCTTACGGCTACTTTGGCTTCCGTCAGCAGCTGCTTGGAGAACTCCAGGGAGCCGAGGGCCTTGTAGGCTTCGGGGATCTGGGCCCAGACGAACATCGTGGCCTTGGGCAAGGGGACTTGCCAGCCGAGCTTGTTCAAGCCTTCGACTAACACGTTGCGGCGGCTGCGGTAGGTGCAGCAGATTTCCTGGACGCACTCCTGCGGGCCTTCGAGGGCGAGGATGCTGGCTACCTGGATGGGCGTGAATGTGCCGTAGTCGAAATAACTCTTCAGGCGGGCGAGGGCATTGACCAGCACCGGGTTGCCGACCATGAATCCGACGCGCCAGCCGGGCATGTTGTAGCTCTTCGAGAGGGTGAAGAACTCGACGGCGACGTCCTTGGCGCCCGGGGACCTCGCAGCACGCTGGGCGGCTTGTATCCATCAAACGCGATGTCGGCGTAGGCGAGATCGTGGATGAGGTGGAAGCCGTATTGGCGGGCCAGCTCGACCAGGCGGGCGAGAAAGGGAAGTTCGACGCACTGGGTGGTCGGGTTCGACGGGAAGTTGACGATCAGGGCCTTGGGGCGCGGGGTCATGCGCGGGATGAGGTCTTCAAGCTCGGCGAGGAATTTTTCCGGGTGCACGATGGGCACGCTGACCACGTGCGCTCCGGCGATCACCGGGCCGTAGATGTGGATGGGGTAGCTGGGGTTGGGCACCAGCACCGTGTCGCGCGAGTCGAGGATGGCCAGGCAGAGGTGGGCGATGCCCTCCTTGGAGCCGATGGTGACGATGGCCTCGCGGTCGGGGTCGAGATCGACGTCGTAGCGCGCCTTGTACCAATTCGTGATGGCCCGGCGCAGGCGCGGCAGGCCGCGCGAGACCGAGTAGCGATGCGTGACGGGCTTCTGCGCCGCTTCAATCATCTTGTCGACGATGTGTTTGGGCGTGGCTCCGTCGGGGTTGCCCATGCCGAAGTCGATGATGTCTTCTCCGCGGCGGCGGGCGGAAATCTTCATCTCCCCCGTGATGTTGAAGACATACGGAGGAAGGCGCTGAATGCGGCTGAACTCTTCCATGGAAACAGTTTACAGGGAATGGATCAGGGCAGTGATCAATCAGTTCGCAGTTTGCAGCTTCAGCGGCGTTCTTCGGACGCCTGGGTCAGGTGGCGTATCAGGAAGCGGACCATCCCGAACTGGGCGCAGAGGCCGGCGAAGGAGAGGACCAGGGCGGGAATGACGGCGTCCGGGCGGGTGTGCGTCTGCAGGCGGAAGATGAGGGTGGCCAAACCGAAACCGAACAGAATGGACATCGCGACCATGGTGACAATGAGCATGCCGAGGGAGGAAGCGGGGTTGTCGTCGGATTTGCGCAGGGACTCGAACATTACCGCACGATACATGGCGCTGTCAGCGGGGTCGTTGCGCGGGGTCAAAAATGGGTTCGCAGTTCACAGTTCGCGGGCCGAGGGATCAGGGCCGGGAGGCAAAGAACCGGAGATGCAGATCCTTCGACTCGCTGTGCTCGCTCAGGATGACAAACCAAATTGGACAGCGGGACACACCGAATTGCTTAGTGGGCGTGGCCGTGGTGGTGGCCGGGGTCGGCGCCGCTGGCCATCTCTTCGATGGGCACCACGCAGCCCTCGAGAACCTCGCAATTCTCGTGCTCGAACTGGATGGTGGTGTGGCAGATATTGAAGTGGTCTTTGAGGACGTGCCGGAGCTTGTCGAGGATGGCGGCGCTTTCCGATGGCGGGTATGTCGTCGATGGTGACGTGGCAGGCCAGGGCGCGGGATTGCGAGCCGAGGCTCCAGCAGTGCAGGTCGTGGACGTTGAGGACGCCGGGGACGCCTTCCATGCCGGTCCGGATGTGACTGAGATCGACGTTGCGGGGCGTGCCTTCGAGCAGGATGTTGAGGGTTTCGCGCACGATGCCGGCGCTGGACCACAGGATGAGGGCGGCGATCACCAGCGAAAGGACGGGGTCGATCCAGTTGCGGCCGGTGAGCAGGATGCCCGCGCCTCCCGCAATGACGGCGGCGGTGGAGAGGGTGTCGCCGGCCATGTGGATGAAGGCGGAGCGCAGGTTGACGTCGCGGGCCACGCCCCACAGCAGGGCGGCGATCACGCCGTTCATGACCACGCCGGCGGCGGCCACGTACATCATGAGGCGGGGCTGCACGGCGACCGGCGTGTAGAGGCGCTGGACGGCTTCGATGCCGATCCAGATGGAGATCAGGATGAGGGTGCCGGCGTTGATGAAGGCGGCCAGAACGCCGGCGCGCTGATAGCCGAAGGTCCGGGCATCGTCGGCGGGGCGGGTCTGGAAGTAGACCGCGGCGAAGCTGAGGAGCAGGGCCAGAAAGTCGGAAACGTTGTGGCCGGATTCAGACAGCAGCGCCAGGGAATGAGCGCGGAGGCCGGCGACAAACGTGATCGCGACGTAGGCCAGTGTGGCGACAAGGGAAATGCGGAGAACGGTTTGGGTTCGGCCCGTGCCCATGGCGGGGGAAGAAGCGGGCGCGGCGTGGACATGCATACACCTAGTGTAACCGGGGCTGGGTATCCGTGTCGTCTAGTCCAGTTCGAGTCAAACAACGCTCTTCGACCCTGATGGATGAAAACCCACCCTGGCAGAGCCAGGAAGTGGCACCTGGTCAGTTTCTGGTTAGTTGAGATAACGGCGGTCGAGCCACTTTCCCCTGTCGTAGGTGGGCATAAAAGGAGAAATGGCGCGAATTCCGGACCATTTTTCAGCCACGACGATGCTGTTCTGGGGGTTACCGGACTGGTAGCGAACGGAGCAGGGAAAGCCGGCGCGCACGCTCGTGACGTCGACGATGTCGCGCATCCTGGTTACGTCCTGCGTGCATTGGTAATCGACACCGCCGATCCGGTACTCGTAGAGGAGCATGGTGAGGATGCCGTCCTCCTGGGTCGGAACCTCACACACATCGAGCAGGGTTCCATCGACGAGGCGCCCCGATTGGGCGAGAAGCAGGCGGCGGGCGATCTCCAATTCTTCGGCGGTGGGTTTTTTGCGCAAGACCATCCAAGCGCCGGCGGCGGCCAGGCCGGCGACGACTACCGCGCCAGCGGCGATTTCCAGAACTCGGATCGTATTGAAGGGCATGAACGGCCGCGCGGTCCTACTCAAGGATAGCGCAGCAGACGCTCTTTGGCATGGGATCGGGCGACCAAACCGGGCCCGGGACGCTGCGCTATACTCGACTTTGCATCGGAAGGAGACGCGGCCGCCGGACGCTCGATCTCCGGAGGTTCTTATTGGTTTTGGACCAGAGTTCGAGGGATAAGACGCGCATTCGCTCGACCACCGTGATCTGCGTGCGCCGCAACGGGCAGGTGGTGATGGCGGCCGACGGCCAGGTGACCCTGGGCGATCATGTGCTGAAGCACTCCGCCAAGAAGATTCGCCGCCTCTATCAGGACAAGATCCTGGCCGGATTTGCCGGTTCGACGGCCGATGCTTTCAATCTGTTCCAGCGCTTCGAGACCAAACTCGAGCAGTATGCCGGCAATCTCAACCGCGCCGCGGTGGAGCTGGCGAAAGACTGGCGCACCGACAAGATGTTGCGCAACTTAGAGGCTCTTCTGGTCGTCGCTGACAAGGGGCAGACGTTCCTGATCTCGGGATCGGGCGACGTGATAGACCCCGATGAGCCTATCGCCGCAATCGGGTCCGGGGGCAGCTATGCCGTCGCCGCGGCGCGGGCTCTGCTGGAGAACACTGAACTCGGCGCTCTCGAGATTGCTCAAAAGGCAATGAAGATTGCGGGAGAGATTTGCATCTATACCAATGACCGCGTCACGATTGAGGAGTTGAAGGGCTAACGAGCCCGATGGGCCCGCGTCCACCGTACAATGGCTATCTACCTCCCCGCTTCCGCTGAAGAACAGGACCTTGCGCTGGACGAACTGACGCCGCGCGAGATTGTCGCTGAACTGGACAAGCATGTCGTCGGCCAGAAGGCCGCCAAGCGCGCCGTGGCCATCGCGCTCCGCAATCGCCAGCGGCGGCAGAAACTTCCGCCCGACATCGCCGACGACATCATGCCCAAGAACATCATCATGATCGGGCCCACGGGTGTCGGCAAAACGGAGATCGCGCGCCGCCTGGCCAAGCTGACCAATTCGCCTTTCCTCAAGGTGGAAGCTTCGAAGTTTACCGAAGTGGGCTATGTAGGGCGCGACGTGGAATCGATTGTCCGCGACCTGGTGGAAATTGCCATCGACATGGTGCGCGAAGAGCGCCTGGAAGAAGTGGAAGACCGGGCGGAGATGAACGCCGAAGAGCGGCTGCTAGACGTGCTGCTGCCGGCTCCTCCCACTACGCCGGGCCAGCCGGATGGACAGCATGCGCTCCCCGGGGCCGACAGCCACCAGCGCTCGCGGGAGAAGCTTCGCCAGCAGTTCCGCGAAGGCAAACTGGACGACCGCATGGTCGAAATCGACGTGCGCGCGCAGAACACGCCCCAGTTCGGGATCATCTCCAACCAGAACTTTGAAGACATGGAGATGAACCTCAAGGACATGCTGCCGAACATCTTCGGGGGCGGCACCAAGAAGCGCAAACTGAAAGTGGCCGATGCGTTCGATTACCTGGTGCAGGAAGAAGAGGGCCGGCTGATCGACATGGACTCGGTGAACCGCGCTGCGGTCGAGCGCGTGGAGTCGAGCGGCATCGTTTTTCTGGACGAAATCGACAAGATCGCGGGGCGGGAAGGCGGCCATGGGCCCGATGTTTCGCGCGAAGGCGTGCAGCGCGACATCCTGCCCATCGTGGAAGGCACCACGGTGAATACGCGCTACGGGATGGTGCGAACCGACCACATCCTGTTCATCGCCGCGGGCGCGTTCCATGTATCGAAGCCGAGCGACCTGATTCCCGAGTTGCAGGGACGTTTTCCCATCCGTGTCGAGTTGCAGTCGCTCACCGTAGAGGACTTTCTGCGCATCCTGACGGAGCCCAAGGCATCGCTTACCAAGCAGTACTCGGCGCTGCTGGAGACGGAGGGCGTGCGGCTCGAGTTCTCACCCGATGCCCTGCGCGAGATGGCGGAATTTGCATTCCGGGTGAATGAGACCACCGAAAACATCGGCGCCCGGCGCCTGCACACCATCATGGAGCGGGTGCTCGAGGATGTCAGCTTCCTGGCCCCCGACGTAGCCCGGCGCACCCAGGATGAGTCGCAGGCCTTGGCGTTATCAGAGACGATCCGGAAGGAATCCTCCACGCCTCTGCCTTACACCGAGCGCATGACCGCCTCCGGCCCAGACAAGGTCTTTCTCATTACTGATCAATACGTGAAGGATATGGTGGCCGCGATCGTCCGCGACAATGATCTGAGCCGCTACATTCTTTGAGGGCCTTCAGCTCTTGGGAGGGCGGCGATTTTCGTGCCTGGGAATGTCAGGCGCTTCGCGGCTCGGCAACGGCGATGCGGCCCCGGCCCGACTGCTTGGCGCGGTAGAGCGCCCGGTCTGCCTCAAGCAACAGGCTGCTCCAGGTTCCCTTGCTGTCGGGAGAGCGGTCGCCACGCCCTGGCTCACGGTCATGGCACTATCGATAGACGAGCCCGGATTCCTGACTCCCAGTCTTTCGAGCAGTTCCTGCACCCGGTTCGCGATACCTGAGCGCTCCTTCGGCACTGGTGTCGGGAAGAATCAGGACAAATTCGTCGCCGCCATAGCGCGCGGCCAAATCCGCCGATCGCTGTGCGACCTGCCTGAGGCAGGCCGCAACCGCCCGCAACGCGTCATCAGCGGCGCTGTGCCCGGCGCTGTCGTTCATGTCCTTGAAGAAATCGACGTCAATCAGGATCAACGAGAGGGGTTGGCGGGTTCTTACCGCCCGGTCCCACTCCGCTTCAAGGCATCGATCGAAGGAGCGGCGATTGGCGATGCCGGTCAGCGGATCGGTTAACGAAAGGCGCTCCAGTTCGGCGGTTCGTTGGCGAACGCGTTCTTCGAGCTGAACAATCAATTCGTCGCGCTCGTTTTCGATCCGCTTGCGAATCGTAATGTCCTCGATCACGGAGATGAAGTAATCCGGGCTTCCGTCGGCCTTTCTGACCAGCGAGACGGTGAGGTTCACCCAAACGATGCGGTTGTCCTTGGTAAAGTAGCGCTTCTCGAGGGAATAGGTTTCGCGCTCACCCTGCAGGAGCTCCCGGACAAGCGTCCAGTCGGCCAGGAGGTCGTCCGGATGAGTAATGTCGCTGAATTTGAGGCCAAGCAACTCTTCTTTTGGATAGCCCACGATTTCGGCGCAGCGGCGATTCACGTTCAGCCAGGTTCCATCAAGGGCGACGTGCGCAATTCCAACTGCCGCTTGTTCGAACGTGGCCGTGAAGCGCGTTTCGCTGGCGATGAGCGCATCCACCCAGTCGGTCATATCGAGGTTGACACCGACCAGCCGGGTGGAATGATCGGGATCGCGAACCACCTGCGCATAACCGAGGATCCAGAGCGTGGCTCCGTCTCTTCCCGCGACTCTGAAACGCTCCCGGTAACCGGTTCCGGTCCGAAGGGCGTTTTCGACCGCCGAGCGGAGACGCTCCCGATCGTCAGGATGAACCAGAGATTCCCAGGCTTCCGTGGAATTGATTTCATGCGCCGGACGGGAGTAGATCTCCGACTGGCCCGACGTCCAGCGGAGTTCGTCCGTCGCTTCGGTCCACTCCCATGTGGCCGTCCGGGTGTTCTCCTGGGCTAAAGCGACGAGTTGTGGGTCGAGCGCAAACATGGTTTGTCGGTTGTGGAAGGCAGCCAGCGAGGCTCCCAGGGGGTCCGATGTAATAGCCATCCTAAAGAAGGTGCATGCATTTGCCTACTGTTATGTTGCCCACATTGCTTACGGATTGCCGGCCAGGGAATCGCAAGGATGGCCTGCGCCGTGACTTCTGAATTCCAGGCTTTTTCGATTGCTTATGCGGTGTTGGTTTGCTAACTTCGTTTCGTACCTCGGCAGCCCGCGCCAGAAATCAACCAGCGGGCTCTACCTGCATTCCCCGGCTTCTGAGGGAATGTGGATGGAGGCGCTTCGGAAGCACACTGGAAAGGTGTGCCGGCGCCCCAGAGGTCAGCGACCCGCCATTCCTGCGATTCCACGTCAAAAAACCGCTCAGAAAAGGAGAGAGCCATGGGTCATCCCGCACATCACCACAAGATCAACTACATCGAGTTCTCATCGCCCGACCTTGCCCGCGCCAAGGCATTTTACAGCGGCGTATTTGGATGGACGTTTCAGGATTGGGGACCCGATTATGCCAGCTTCAGCTCGGAGAGCGGCGGCATCGACGGGGGATTCGCGAAGAGTGAAGCGAGCGTCGAGACTGGAAAGTCCGCGCCGCTGGTGGTGCTCTACTCCGCGAATTTGAAGGCCACGGAAGAGGCCGTTGTGAAGGCGGGCGGCACCATCGTGGTTCCACCGTTCGAGTTCCCCGGAGGCAGGCGGTTTCACTTCTCGGATGGCGCCGGGAATGTGCTGGCGGTGTGGTCGGAGTGAAAAGCCGTCTGTCGTTTGCCCCCGCATCTTGAGACCAGTTGCGGGTGCTGTCATTTGACGTTCAGCGATGCGCCTTCGGGCACAATGTTCTGATTGCGGCGGAAGCGATTTTCGGGATCGTACCTGGCTTTCACGGCGCGCAGGCGATCGTAGTTCGGACCGTAGGCCTCAGGAATACGGGCCGTATCATCCTGATCCAGGGCGTTCACATATGCGGTTCCCTCGGCCCAAGGTTCCATGGCGGCGAAAAACCTGCGGGTCCAGTCGATGTGACGCGCATCCTCATCCGCCTCGGTCCACGCGCCGATCACGACAAAATCGTAGGGAGCCGTGCGGGTAGGAAAAGCGGTCGCCTCGACGGGCACGCGGCCCACAGCCCCATGGGCGTGTTCCAGGATCATCAACGAGCGAGGCGACGTTGCCGTATTCGCGAACTCGACGAATCGCTCGATCGCTTCGTCGGGCAGATGCTCGAGGAAGCGGGCTTTCCAGTAGCTGCGCAGACCGTATGGAGCCACCATATCCACCATCTGCTGCATGGCCGGATACGGCATCCTGTTGATCAGATCGGCGATAGGAGATCCGAATTTGCGAAGCGGCTCGAGGACGCGCTCTCCTTCGGCGAGGCTCTCTCCACACCACGCCGGAATGAGCGCAATGACCGGGATGCCGTCCGGCGTTGAAAGCGCAGCCGCATACACAGTCAACTCGTCCGGCAGTCCTGCCATGGTGAAGTCCCGATAGAACCTCAGCACGTCTTTCGCGCTGGCAAGCGGGTGGAGGATCAGTCCGGAAACGACTTCGCGGATGGGATACATCCGGTAGGTGATCGATGTGACGACGCCAAAGTTGCCGCCGCCTCCCTTGAGGGCCCAGAACAAGTCGGGGTGTTCACTCGCGTGGGCGCGAACCCGCTCGCCGCTTGCGAGCACGATCTCGTAGTCCAGGGTGTTATCGCAGACCAGGCCGCACCGTCCCATCAGCCATCCAACCCCGCCACCGAGGGTCAGTCCTGCGATGCCCGTTGTCGAGATCAGACCACCTGTGGTTGCCACGCCATGCGCGTGGGTCTCGCGATCGAATTCGCCCCATGTGAGCCCGGTCTGCGCAATCGCGGTGAGGTTGGCCACATCGACCGAGATTCCTTTCATCGGCGAGACGTCAATCACCAGGCCGTCATCGACCATGGCCAGGCCCGCGGCATTGTGTCCGCCACCGCGAATGGCAGGAAATATGTTCTGCTGGGCGGCGAAGCGCACCGCGGCCTCGACATCTTCAGGCGTGCGGCAGCGTGCGATGGCGGCGGGCCGGCGATCGATCATGGAGTTCCAGATTTTGCGTGAAGCTTCGTACTCAGGCGATCCGGCAGTGAGTATTTCCCCCCGAAACCTGTGTTCAAGGTCCTTGAGGTTCATGGCTCTTCCTCATGTCCAACTACTGACAACGCTCAAACCAATGGACAACCAGCGTCGCTGGCGATGGCTCCCTGTCAGGCGTCAAGCTTCATAGGAATGCCCGTTTTCAAATGTCCCGGTAAATGATTGGCGCCATCCATGAGTCTGGTGACGGAGAGAGATTCGGTTGGGAGGGGATCTCTGTCTCCAGCTTCGAGTCTGGACAGTGTAGCGAATCCCAACTGATGTCGCAATTTTCAGAATCAACCGCACCCCGGAGCCGAGGCACTCAAGTCGACGCGACTACCAGAAACGTCCGACCGGGAAAGGTATGACACTTATCGGACGACTTACCGTTCAGGTGAACTCACTGTACCGGCGGCGGCAGCAGGGGCTTCCGGTGGCCAAGCTCGTCGCGCACCATGGTCAAGCCCAGGATGCAGCGCTCGAACCAGTCGGAGAGGCGGCCGAAGAGCGGCGCTTCCTGCTCGTATTCGAACAGGTTGAACTGGCTGACGATGAAATAGCTTTCTTTGCCGGCATGGATCAATTCGCCGAGGCTGGGATGGTGCCGGCGGCGATGACGCCACGAGTCGACAGCCTCTGGATACATGCCCGCCACGAACAAGGCATAGTCGCCGATGTGCTTCCGCATCATGCGCTCGGCGTCGAAGGAGGGCGCAGTGCCATTCACCGGATCGGCCGCGGTCATCATCTGTTCCAACTCGGCGATAGGGCGGCCCATTTCGTCGCGCATCTTGTAGAGTTTCTCGGCGCGGGAGAAGTCGCAGAGCAGCCGGGCTACATATCCGGTGACATCCGGATCGTTGAGCCCCAGCTTTCCTTCATAGCTGTTGCGGACGGCCTGATGGAAAAACGATTCGAGCGGATGGGACTGGCGCTGCATGGCGAACCTCCGGGAGTCGGCCCACGCGCGCAGCCGGATTCATGTTGAGGCATGACCGGTTGCCGACTTTCACCCCAACGACAAAGACCGTCGTTACGGCCCCGACTTGCGCGCAGCCGGGTTCCACCAGCCACTGCCCAGGAAATCTTTGAGACAACTCCCGGCATCGTGAGGGGGAGATGCCGGTTGCTACTTACTTTGACACTGAAACGACCGCTAGTGTTGCTAACACTTGAATAAGCGGACCAAGCTGGTCAAATGGTGACACCCAGGTCCGCGACGTTTCCCAGTTAAATGACTTGCGTTGGAAGCGCCAGGCGCTTGCCCATTTCTTCGCGAACCAGGGCCAGGCCGAGAATGTAACGCTCAAACTGGTCCGAGAGCCGCGCAAACAGCGGGGCTTCCTTCTTGTACTCGAAGACGTTGAACTGGCTGACGATGAAATAACTCTCTTTGCCGGCCCGGATCAACTCGCCGAGGGTGGGACGCCGGGTCGCTTCCGGAGCGCCTGAGTCAATGGCTTCCGGGACCATGCCGGCAACGAACAAGGCGTAATCGCCGATGTATTTCCGCATCGCTCGTTCGGCGTCGAACGAGAGCGCCGTGCCGTTGACCGGGTCGGACGCAACGATCATGGCGTCTAACTCGTCCTTCGAATGTCCCGCGGTATCGCGCGCCTTGAAGAGGCTGTTCGACTCGGAGAAATCACAGAGTACGCGGGAGACATAGGCGATCACATCGGGATCGTGAAGGCCAAGCTTGCCCTCATAGCTGTCGCGGACTGCCTGCTGGAAGAATGGTTCGAGGGGATGAGCTTGTGTTTGCATACACGCCTCCGTGAGCACGCGCGTTCAGCTTGGGTGATATGCTCCCGGTGCAACGTGCGCATCAATAAAGCGGAGCATATGCCCAGCCCGGTTGGGATTGCTTGCTATGAAACAAAGAATACAGGAATTGTTGCGGTCTTCGGTGATTTAGGTCACGGTTGACGTACAACAAAAGTTACGTCGTCACCCAAAAGCGCTAGGAAATCGTTACTTATTGGTGCAAAACGCGCACTAAATAACAAAGGCAGCCGGGAGGCTGCCTTTGTAGTGAAAATTGAAGCGCGGTTCGACTGCGGATCTTTTAGACTGCGGTCGGTGTGCGCGATTCGAGCTCTGCCAGCCGGTTGGCCAGCAGCTTCTCCAGATTCACGAGTGCCGCAGAGAACCCTTCGATGCCCTCCTTCAGCTTGTCATGCGCCATGTGATCTTCGGCGTGCATGCGCTCGAATGTCGCCTCGTCCATAGGAATCTTTTCGATGGGCAGGGACTTGGCCTTCTGGGGATCGAGCTTGCGGGGCAGGTCGGCCTGGGTTGATTCGAGCTCTGCCAGCAGTTGCGGCGAAATCGTCAGCAGGTCGCAGCCGGCCAGCTCCTTGATCTCGCCGATATTGCGGAAACTGGCGCCCATCACCTGCGTCTTGTAGTCAAACTTCTTGTAGTAGTTGTAAATGCGGGTGACGGACTGAACGCCCGGATCATCGGCGCCTTGATAGTCCTTGCCGGTGCTTTTCTTGTACCAGTCGAGGATGCGGCCCACAAAAGGCGAGACCAGGGTCACGCCGGCTTCGGCGCAGGCGATTGCCTGGTGGATACCGAAGAGCAGCGTCAGGTTGCAGTGAATGCCCTCTTTTTCAAGCACTTCCGCAGCGCGGATGCCGGCCCATGTGGAGGCGATTTTGATCAGCACGTGCTTCCGTCCGATGCCGGCCTTGATCGTATTGCGCGATGATGCTGCGGGCCTGCGCGATGGTGGCCTGGGTGTCGAACGACAGGCGCGCATCGACCTCGGTGGAAACGCGGCCGGGAACGATTTCGAGGATGCGTTTGCCGAAAGCCACGGCGAGGCGCTCGAAAGCCAGTTTCGCGACCTCGTTATCGCTGGCGTGGTCGCCTTTCTCGTTCCGGGCTTCTTTGAGAACGCCGTCGACAAGCTCCTGATATTGCGGCATTTGTGAGGCGGCGGTGATGAGCGACGGGTTGGTGGTGGCGTCGGTGGGGCGGAATTTTTCCATCGCCTCAAAATCGCCGGTGTCGGCGACCACCGTGGTGTAATTTCGCAACTGTTCGAGCAGATTCTGCGGCATGGAATCCTCCTTGGGGATCTCGGGAAGGGTGAGGCATCACTCCACGAACAAAAACCTGCTCGTGGGGTCCTGCGGTGCGCCTGCGCCCTAAGTGTACCTCTTCTACAGATTCACGGGAGAGCGTGGAGTTGCATTGGCGGCAGCCGTCACCGATGCGCCGGACCCACCAGGTTGGTCAGAATGCCAAGTCCGGTAATGCTGACGTCGACGCGATCTCCAGGGGCGAGCGGGCCTACGCCTGACGGAGTGCCGGTGAGTACGAGGTCGCCGGGTTCGAGCGTGATGGCGGCTGTGATGTAAGCCAGCAGCTGAGGGATGGAGAAGATGAAATCGGCGGTTGAGCCGTGCTGGCGAAGTTCGCCATTGACGCGGGTTTCGATGATGAGGCCGGATGCGGGATCGACTTCGTCACTGACCCAGGGGCCGACCGGGCAGAATGTGTCGAAGCCCTTGGCGCGTGTCCACTGCCCGTCTTTCTTCTGCAGATCGCGGGCGGTGACGTCGTTGGCCAAGGTGTAGCCGCGAATGACGGAGCGCAAATCGGCATCGGGTTGGAGGTTGCTGGCGCGCTCTCCGATCACCAGGGCAAGCTCGCCTTCATAGTCGACGCGCGCAGACGCGGCCGGCATTAGGATTGTGCCGCCCGGACGGAGCAGGGAAGAGGGCGGCTTGAAGAAGAGCAGCGGCTCGGCGGGCACCTCGTTGCCGAGTTCCTGGGCATGCTCGCGATAATTGCGGCCCACGCACACGATCTTCGATGGCGTGACCGGCGGCAGAAGGTCGGCCGCGCTCGAGAGGGATGGGTTCGAAGTCGAATCCCGCAGGATCGGGCACCAGCCGGGAAGCCTGGGCGCGCGCCAGGTGGAAGGCCAGGTCCTCGGGAGGGGCCGGCGCGAGATCCACGATCCACGGCTCCTCTCCGCGATTCTCCACTACGCCGTAATGGATTTGACCCTCAAACAGGAAGCGGCAGTATTTCATAGGAATTCTCCTTGCGTCGTGGGGAAGTCATTGAGCCGGCACTGTCTCCTGCGCGTCCTGGGACCGGCCGCTTTCGTGACCGCCCTTGTCGACGGCGCTCACCCCGTAACGGTAAGTGTGTCCCGGAAGAACATGCGCATCGCGGAACGCCGGGCCGACCACGGGCTGATCCCCGGAAATCCGTTGCCAGGGCGTTTGTTCTTCCCTCCGATAGACCTCGTACCCGGCGAGATCGGCTTCGGTATTCGGCTGCCAGCTTAAATCGATGGAGGCCTCGCTCGAAGAGGCAGCGTCGGCCGCGGTGGCCACTGCCACCAGTCCAGTTGGAATCGCGGGCGGAAACACGTCGAGAGCCTCCACGCGGATGGGCGGGGAAAGTTCTCCATTGAGGTCGAGGGGCTTGCCGTCGACGGATTCGCGAAGGACGCGTTGCGCCCGATATTCGTAGGTGTTGCCCAGAGTAATGTTCTTGTCGAGTGCGGCGCCGGCAGCGGACTCGACGAGAAGGTTCTGCTCTGCCGGTTCCGGTGTCGCCGGAAGCGGACCGGTGTGCGGCTTTCCCGGAGATGCCGTTAGCAGCGTGCGCTCGAGGCGGATCGCAGTCTGGCTTTGATCCGGAGTCCAGCGCAGCACCACTCCGTCCCTGCGGACCTGGGCGGCAAGGCCGTTGACGGGAGCCGGAGCGTCGCCGGCCAGCACCGTGGCCGCATTCGACAGACCGGCAGAACGGCCTTTGCGGTTCGCCAGTTCAACGAAGTAGCTGAGCGCGCGCGGGCCGCCGGTGGACAAGGTCGAGGGCAGTATTTCGGCAAATGAGCCCTTCAGGCCGGGCGCCAATTGCATCTCGCCCGCAGAGGCGCACTTCTCAATATCGACGCTCAACCCTTCGCGGCGGCAGACACGCACCGTCACGATGCCCTTCAAGACCAGCTTGTCGGTATTGCGACGGGGCATGGTCCAGGTCAGTGCAACCCGATTCCCGTTGCGCGCTGCGGACAGGTCCGTGACGCGATCGGGCAGGTTGAGCGAGGGAGGCTGCGGCGCGCCCGGAGTTCCGCATCCGGCGAGCAGCACGACCCATGCGGCCGTCCCGGCGAGTGCCGCTCCTCTTTGACCTGTACGCATTCCGTATCCAGTTTAATGGAGCGTCAAAGCCCGAGCGAACCGCTCAGTTGCTGTGCATGGCTTTGAAGCGGCGGGCTTTCATGCGGTTTCCACAGATCTTCATGTCGCACCAGCGGCGGGTGTGATTCTTGCTGGTGTCGAGGAACAGCCACCGGCAGTCGGGCTTCTCGCAGGCGCGCAGACGGCCCATATCGTCGGAGGTCAGAAGGCGCGTGGTGCTCAGGGAGAGCATCCACAACGGCAGTTCCGCGCCGCATTCGGACGCCGGCCATTCCCACGCCAGGCGCGACCCGGACCAGGCCAGCCGCTGATGCTCGCGCGCTTCCTTGAAGAACCGGTCCAGCGTTTTAATTTGCGACGCGGCGGGATTTCGATCATCGACAGCAGCATAGAGGACGTCCGCGGCGGCCTCGCGCAACTCGCGACACGCGACCAGCGCATCGGCGGCGGCGCTCTCTGTCGTAGTTCGAACGATCTGCCGGATCTGTTTCGCGGTCAGCATTCCGGATTGGGCAGAGAAGCGAAGCAGATCGTCGTAGCTGGGCAGCAACTCCTCCGGACCCTCGTCGCGAAAGCGCCAATCGAGCGTGTTCACGAGATCGAGCGCCGGATGGCCGGCAATGAGTTCAAAGGGACGATTCTGGATGGCATGTGACATGGCGGCATTTAGATAACCTTTAAAAGCAGTTTGACAGGTTAGTGGCTAGATCTGTAAAGTGATAACTGTTTATGAGCGCTTCAACGGTTACCAAAATCGAGTCTTCCACCGGTGGGTCGTTCCGGGTTCGCGTGCTGCTGGCGTTCTTTGCCATCTACGTGTTGTGGGGCACGACCTTTCTCGCCATTCGCGTTGCGGTGGAGGAGTTGCCGCCCCTCTTCGCTGCCGGAACGCGATTCTTTATTGCGGGTGTTGTGCTCTTCGGCTTCATGCTGGCCAAGGGCGAAAGGCGTCCCAGCGCGCGGCAATGGCGCAACCTCCTGGTCATGAGCCTGTTGATGTTCGTGGCCGAATACGGACCGCTGTTCTGGGCGGAGAAGTACGTGCCCTCGGGCGTCGTGTCGGTGCTGGCCGCAACCATTCCCATCCTCACGCTGGTCCTGGAGATGCTGGTGCTGCGCCAGCAGCGTTGGCGTTTGAGCCTGGCCGCCGCAACGCTGCTGGGATTTGCCGGCGTGGGCGTTCTGCTGCTGCCCGGCGGCGAGCAGCATTTCGGACTCGTGCCCTGCCTGGCGATCCTTGCGGGCTGCACCACGTGGTCTCTAGGCACAGTCCTCAGCTCGCTCCATGGATCTGCCCAAGGCGAGGCCGCTCACGGCCGGCGCCGCGATGATGCTGGGCGGAGGAATGCTACTGCTGCTCTCCGCCGGCTTTGGCGAAATGCATCCCATGCCCCACGTTTCGCTGCGGGCGGTGCTGGCGCTGCTCTACCTGATTGTGTTCGGATCGCTGCTGGCATTCACTGCATTTGTCTGGCTGCTGGCGCACATGCCGGCGACCCGCGTGGCGAGCCACGCGTACGTGAACCCGATTGTGGCGGTGGCGCTCGGCTACTTTGTCGCCGGAGAGCCCGTGACAATGCGAACACTCGCCGGAACGGCGCTCGTGCTTGTCAGCGTGTTCATGATTCTGCGCAAAGACAAGGCATAGGCCACGCTGCCGGGCAAAATGGGAAGCCGTGATTTGCCCGGCTTCCTTATACTGAACCCACCATGAGTTCCCAGACGACCACCGCCGCACACACCCGTTCCCAGGCCCTGCAGCAGCGCGCCGAGCGCTTTTTCCCCGGTGGCGTGAATTCGCCGGTACGGGCGTTTCGCGCGGTGGGCGGCGCTCCGCCATTCGTCGAAAGCGCGCAGGGCGCCTACCTGACCGATGCCGACGGCAACCGCTACATCGACTACTTCGGCTCCTGGGGACCGATGATCCTGGGCCACGCCTTTCCGCCCGTGGTGGAGGCCATCGAGCGCGCAGCTCGCAAGTCAGCGAGCTTCGGGGCTTCCACCGCGATCGAAGCCGACCTGGCCGAACGAGTGGTTGCGTGCTATCCCGCGATCGAGAAGATGCGCTTCGTCAGTTCGGGCACGGAAGCGACCATGTCGGCTATCCGGCTGGCGCGTGCGGCTACCAAGCGCAAGATCATCGTCAAGTTCGAGGGCTGTTATCACGGCCACGCGGATGGCCTGCTGGTGAAGGCGGGATCCGGAGTAGCCACGTTCGGAATCCCCGGATCGGCGGGAGTGCCGGAAGAAATCGCTCGCCTCACGCACGCACTTCCCTTCAATGACCTTGCAGCGGTGGAAGCCGCTTTTGACGCCCATCCGGACAAGATTGCGGCCGTGATTCTCGAGCCGGTGGTGGGGAATGCGGGCTGCATCCCGCCGGCGCCGGGATATTTGAGGGCACTGCGGGAGCTGACTGCCCGCGAAGGCGCGCTGCTGATCGTGGACGAAGTCATGACCGGATTCCGCGTGGCGCTGGGTGGAGCGCTCGAACGCTACTCGATCGACGCCGACCTCGTGACGCTGGGCAAGATTGTGGGCGGAGGCCTTCCGGTTGGCGTCTTCGGCGGCAAGCGGGAACTGATGGATTTGCTTGCGCCTCTGGGGCCCGTGTATCAGGCCGGCACGCTGAGCGGCAATCCGCTGGCCATGGCGGCGGGCCTGGCCACGATCAGCTATCTGCAGGAACACGCCGCAGAGGTGTACCCGCGGCTCGAGGCCACGTCGAAGGCGGTGGCCGAGGGCGTTGCCGCAGAAGCCGCAAAAGCGGGAGTGCCGCTCACGACCAACCGCGTGGGATCGATGTGGACGTGGTTCTTCACGCCCGACCCGGTCACGAACTACGACGAAGCGGCGAAGTCCGACACGGCGGCGTTCGGCCGCTTCCATCGGGCCATGCTGGAGCAGGGCATCTGGCTGCCGCCGAGCCAGTTTGAGGCGGCGTTCCTGGGCACCGCGCACGGGCAAGATGAGGTGGAGGCAACGATCGAGGCGGCGAAAGAGGCGTTCCGGCTGCTACGCGGCGCGTTGAGCTCGATTCGTTGGCCGGCCTATAAATCGGCGGCCGGTCCCATGCATCCGACCGTCACGGAACGTTGTGTGTGGCAGCAAAGCGCGCCAGCAACTGCTCCGTCGCGGTCACGGAAGGATCCCGGTCGGCGTTGAGGCCATGATGGCTGCCGTCGTGGAGGACGATGTTTGCGGCGCGGCCGCGGCGCTGGTAGGCCCCGATTTTCTCGGTGAGCCGTTCGGCAATGCGGTCCGGTGATCGCTCTTTCCAGTCCGAGGTCATGGCGTTCCATAGCACGGGAGTCATGCCCATTTCGCGCGCTGTCCGCAGCACATAGGGGCGGCGGGCGCCGAAGGGAGGGCGGAAATAGCGGACGGGTCTGGCGATAATCTGCTCCAGCGTCTCCTTGGTTCGCCGCAATTCTTCGCGGATCCGTGCCGGCGAGCTCAACGACAGGTTGGGATGGCTCCAGGAGTGGTTCCCGATCAGATGGCCGGCAGCGGCGATCTGCTTTGTCAACGCCGGCTCCTGTTGCGGCGAAGCTGCCGACCAGGAAGAAAGTCCCCTTGACGCCGTATCGGGCGAGAAGGTCGAGCAGCCGCGGAGTGCAGGCCGGGTTGGGGCCATCGTCGAAGGTGAGAGCCAGTTCGCCGGGGCGCGCGGGAGCCACGAGCGCGCGCCCGAAGATTTGCGACCCCGGCCACAAGGCCGCATATTGAAAACCGCCGACAGCCAGGCCCACGGCCGCGGCGGCGCCGAGACCGAGGGACACGTCAGCTGCGACTGAGGAGAGCATGGCTTCCTTCCAGTCTGCGGCCCGGACTGGCGGAGAGCAAGGAAACGTCCGACCGATGCTGCGCTTTTGGCCGGGCCCTTGGGCTGCACCATGTTGCGCAACAGGCAACCCGCGCGTGGATGCGAAAATAGACCCAGCGAGCGGCTGCTCCTTCAAACCGACGCGGGGGACGATCTTTGAACATGTTGCGGGTGCTCTCGACACACTTGTTCCTGAATCAGCGTCTGCATCCAGGACTTCTGGAGCTCGCCGGGCGGTCCGGCGTCGAGGCGGTGGAGATTTTCGCCGCCCGCCAGCACTTTGATTACACCAGCCGCGAACATGTCCGCGAACTGGGAGGATGGTTCGCCTCCAATCCGTTGCAGATTTTTTCGCTGCATGCGCCCATGTGGCCGGATCGTGAGATGGGGCGGGCCGGGGCCCCGGCGGTCAACGTGATTCACCCAGAAAAGGCGCGGCGCATCGATTCCATGGACGAGATCAAGCGCGCGCTGGAGGCTGCCGAGTACATTCCCTTCCGCCACATGGTGGTCCACCTCGGCGAGCGCTACGACGGCTGGTCGCAAAGAACGCTGGAGTTCGCGGAGACCGCGCTCGAACACCTGGGCGCGTTCGCGCGGCCGCTGGGCGTCCGGCTGCTGGTCGAGAACCTGCTCAGCGAACCCACCACGCCGGAGCACCTGATGACGATCCTGGAGATGGGTCACCTGGACAACGTCGGAGTGTGCCTGGACCTGGGCCACGCTCATGTGACAGTCGGGACGGCCGAGGCGATCTCGGTGCTCAACAACCGCATCGTCTCGCTGCACGTGCACGACAATCACGGGCTGAAGGACGAGCACCTCTGGCCGGGCGATGGAAGCATTGCGTGGCCGGCGGTGGCGGAGGCGTTGAAGTCGCTGGCCGCTCCGCCCGCGGCGGTGCTGGAGATCAGCGAAAAGCTGGACGATGCTCCGGCGGCGATTCCGGAGCGGATCAAGGCTTCATTCGACAAGCTCGCATAATCGCACCCTTCAGCAGATTCTCGGCAGCTGTTCGCCAATCTGCATCGGGATTACGCGGTTGGAGCCCATCTGCGTGCGCGCGACCAGCATGCGCGGATGTTCGGCGGTGACATGGCCGATGCGTGCCGCTTCCATGCCCAGCGGATGAGCGCGAATCACAGTGAGGATGCGATCAGCGGCGTCCGGCGCCACAAAGAAAACCACCTTGCCTTCGTTGGCGACGTAGACGGGATCGAGCCCAAGCAGTTCGCAGGCCGATTGCACCTCGGCGCGCACCGGCAGGGCGCGTTCATCGATGGCGATGCCCACGCCGGACGAGGCGGCGATTTCGTTCAGAGTCGAGGCCAGGCCGCCGCGGGTGGGATCGCGCATCGCGTGCACGGCCGAGCCCGCGGCTTCGAGCACCGTGGCGATCAGTCCATTGAGGGCGGCGCAGTCGGAGCGAATCTGGCTTTCGAACTCCAGGCCCTCGCGCACGCTCATGATGGCCATGCCGTGGTCGCCGATTGTTCCCGAGACCAGGATGGCGTCGCCCGGCTGCGCCCGGTGGGGTCCGACGGTGATGCCCTCGCGCTGGACGCCGATGCCGGCGGTGTTGATATAACAGCCGTCGCCGTGCCCGCGCTCGACGACCTTGGTATCGCCGGTCACGATCTGGACGCGCGCGATGGCGGCCGCATCCGACATCGCCTGCACGATGGCGGCCAGCTGGCTGAGCGGGAAACCCTCTTCGAGGATGAAGCTGGCGCTGAGCATTTTGGGGTCGGCGCCGGAGACGGCAAGGTCGTTGACGGTTCCGTTGATGGCCAGCGCGCCGATCGATCCGCCGGGGAAGAACAGCGGCCGCACGACAAAGGAGTCGGTGCTCATGGCCAGGTGCCCGCCGGCCAGATCGAACAGGGCGGCATCTCCGAGGTTCTCGAGGGCCGGGTTGCGGAAGGCGGGAAGAAACAGGTGCTCGACCAGTTCACTGCCCAGCTTGCCGCCGCCGCCGTGGCCCATCACGATTTCGGGATAATCGGCGAGCGGCAGCGGGCACGACCAGTTGGCGAAGTCGGGGGCGGCGCTCGGAGCATCGGTCAACTGCGATTTCTCGTCTGCATGCATTTGTGATCTGGCTCCTAAGCTAATGGCCAAAGGCTAAGAGCTGGATGCTGCCGCTCCCGCACTTGCCAACTCCTCCGCCGAAATAAAGCGCCCGTAGTTGTAATACGCCGCGCAGGCGCCTTCGCTCGAGACCATGGTTGCGCCGAGCGGATGGCGCGGCGTGCACTCCTTGCCGAAAGCGCCGCATTCTGCGGGCTTGATGAGGCCGCGCAGCACGTCGCCCGAGCGGCAGAGCTTCGACTCCTCGGTGTGGATGCCGGTGATGTGGAAGCGCTCTTCGGCGTCGAACTCGCGATACGCGGCGCTGAGGCGCCAGCCGCTGCGGGGAATGACGCCGATGCCGCGCCAGGCCCGGTCGGTCACTTCGAAGACCTCGGCGAGCAGTTCCTGGGCCGGGATGTTGCCCTCATACCGGACGATGCGGGCGTAGGCGTTTTCAAGTTCGTGGCGGCCCGCTTCGAGTTGAATCACGGCGCGGCGAATGCCCTCGAGCAGGTCGAGCGGCTCGAAGCCGGTCACGACGATGGGGATCTTGTACTTCTCGACCAGCGGCGGGTATTCCCAGTAGCCCATCACGCTGCACACGTGCCCGGCGGCGAGGAAGGCCTGCACCTGGTTGCCGGGCGAGCTCATGATGGCCTCGATGGCCGGGGGCACGAGCACGTGCGACACCAGCAACGAGAAGTTCTTGAGGCCGCGGCGCTTGGCCAGGTGAACGGTCATGGCGTTGGCCGGGCCGGTGGTTTCAAAGCCGACGCCGAAGAAGACCACCTGGCGGTCGGGGTTCTTGACGGCCAAATCGACCGCATCGAGCGGGGAGTAGACCACGCGCACATCGCCGCCGCGGCCCTTCACCTGGAAGAGGTCGGCTTCGGTGCCGGGCACGCGCAGCATGTCGCCGAAGGAGCAGAAGATGACGCCCGGCTGGGCGGCGATGGCCAGCGCCTTGTCGATCAGCTCAAGGGGCGTGACGCACACCGGGCATCCGGGGCCGTGCACCATCTCGATGCCTTCGGGAAGCATCTGGTCGATGCCGTTCTTGATGATGGAGTGGGTCTGCCCGCCGCAGACTTCCATGATCTTCCAGGGGCGGGTCGTGACCTGGTGGATTTCCCGCGCCATGCGCTCGAGCGATCTCGCCGTTGCGAAACTCGGTCAAATACTTCATATGCCGTTACAATCCCGTGCGGGATTGCCTCATCAGGATTTACGCGATCCGGTTGTTGTCTTTCGGATCCGAGCTGTGCCGATCCGAAGGGATGCCTGCGCAAGTCGCCGAGGCGTCATGCGCAGAGGGGAAACTCTCATCAGACCTTGGTCGAGGCTTCGGCTGCCTCGGATTCGGGCGCACAGCTCCCGTCGGGGCAAGGGGACTGGGGCGCCGCCGCAGCCCGGGCAAAGGCTTCTTCCTCGGTGACAAATTCGTCCTCGAGCACGCCCATCTGGCGAAAGGTCTCGAGCGTCTCGAGGGCTGTTTTCTCGTCGATCACGGAGAGGGCAAACCCAACGTGCACAATGGCATAGTCGCCCACGGCGATCTCGGGCACGTAATCGAGGCAGACCCGCTTGACCACCCCGCCAAAGTTCACCCGGCCCATCCGGAGCAAACCCTCGGTTGAAATCTCTTCCACTCGTCCTGGAATCGCTAGACACATAGAGACCTCTTACTCCTCTTGTAGCAAGTCTGTCCAGAGGGAGGCGTGATTTATATCACTTCTGCGGAGAGGGAATCGCTGCTGCCCATTCAAGAAAGCAGACGGTTCATTGGTACAAAGGTGCTCTACGCTTTCGACTTTTTGGTCTGGTTCTGGACAACCCGCGCCTTCACCATCTTCTTCACCAGCGCGGCGGGCAGAGGCTTGTCGACGGGGAACTGGAGCGTTCCTTTCGAGGTGCGGTAGTCCTTGACATCGTCGGCAAAGTCGTCGAGGAGTGAAGCGCTCATGGGAAAGAAGCTGCAATGCTCTTTGAAAGCGGCGTAGCCCACCAGGCCGCCCTTGTAGCGGAACGCGGGCATTCCATAGCTGATGGCCTCGGTGGCCTCCTTGGGCGCGGCGGCGCGGATCATGGCGCGCATTTTCTCGAGCGTTGTCCGGTGCGGTTCGGGACACGCGGCGAGATAGGCTTCGACATCGGCGGCTTTGCCGTCACCGGTGAGGGGCGGAACTGTTGAAACAGAGCTTGCTTTCTTCATGGGACTGCTCCTGCGGATTGTCTGGTCGATTCGCCAAATGCGTCAGGCTGCGGCGCGCCGCCTGCTCTTCGGCGAGGTAGGCCAACCAGTCCTCCATCCCCGCGCCGGATTTGGCCGAGGTTTCGAAGATGCGGATATTGGGGCGGATGGCGCGGATGTTCCGGACCGCCGCTTCGCGCTCAAATCCGACCGCCTCGGCGATGTCCATCTTGGTGATGACGGCGGCATCGGCGGAGTTGAAGAGGGTGGGATATTTGAGCGGCTTGTCTTCGCCTTCGGTCACGCTCAACAGCGCCACCCGGATGCGCTCGCCGAGGTCGTAGCTCGAGGGGCAAACCAGGTTGCCGACATTTTCGATGAACAGGTAGTCGAGCTGGCCCAGTTCGACGCCGTCCCAGCCTTCGAGGTGCTTGCCGACCATCTCGGCTTCAAGGTGGCAGATGCCGTGGGTGTTGATCTGGCGGACGGGAGCGCCGCTGGCCGCGAGGCGCCGCGCATCGTTGTCGGTTTCGAGATCGCCGACCAGGGCGGCGACGCGGGAGCCGCGCTCGCGCAGCAGGCGCAGGGTGCGCTCGAGGAAGGCCGTCTTGCCGGTGCCGGGGCTGGAGACAAGATTGAGCACCAGCACGCCTGAGGAAGTAAACCGCTCGCGCAGGCCGCGCGCCAATTCGTCATTCTTCTTCAGAATGCCCTGGCGAAGTTCGACAATCCGGGTGGTCATGGCTTTACGCCTTCCTCTGCTTCTTCGATCTCGATGGCATCGATTTCCATTTCGCGGCCCTGGCGTATATCGCTGGCCGGTTCGCCGCACTGGGCGCAGCGGAAGCTCTGCAGGCTCTCGATCGCGGTGTCGGCGCCGCAGGCCGCGCAATGCACCCGCACCGGCAGGACATTCACGACCAGGCGCGAGCCCGCGAGCGGAGTGTCTTCGGTGGCGATGCCGTAGCAGAACTGGAGCGAATCTTCGACCACGGCGGCCAGCGCGCCCACCTTCAGGCGCACCTCGACGACGCGCGCGCCGGGATACTTCTCCAGCGAATCAATGACGGACTCAACAACGCTCGAAATGATGGACAATTCATGCATGAGGGAAGAACCGGTCTCGGAAAGCACGATTCTACGCCCGGCCCCGCGCAGCCTGGAGTGCCAAACCGCACTCGACCGCCGAGATTGGCCCAGATTGTAAGATGGAGGTCAAAGGAATCTTCCCCGTGCCCGACACCGCCGCGCCATCCAAACCTTTCGATTCGCCGTCCGTTTCCGTCGTCGCCACGCCCGCCCGGTCCGCCCCGTCGCGGCTCACCCTGAGCGAACTCGCTCCCGGCGTCATGCAGTCCGAAATCCGCGCCATGACGACGGAGTGCGACCGCATTGGGCGGCATCAACCTGGCCCAGGGCGTCTGCGATACCCCGGTGCCGGCGCCGGTGGAAGAGGAGGCCATCAAGGCCATTCGCGCGGGCTACAACATCTACACCCGGCTGGACGGCATCGAGCGCCTGCGAAAGGCGATCGCGGAAAAGCAGCAGCGCGACTACGGCCTGACCTACGACCCGGAAACGGAAGTGCTGGTGGCCAGCGGGGCTACGGCCGGTCTGCACGCCGCGGCCATGGCGCTGCTCAATCCCGGCGACGAGGTGCTCCTGTTCGAGCCGTTTTACGGCTACCACGTGGCCACGCTCAACTCCATGCGCGTGAAGCCGGTGCTGGTGGCGCTGGCCGAGCCGGACTGGGTGCTCGACACCGATGCGCTGCGGGCCGCGATCACGCCGACGCACCCGGGCGATCATCCTCAACACGCCGGCCAATCCCAGCGGCAAGGTGTTTTCGAGGGCGGAGATCGAGGCCATCGCCGACGCCTGCCGGGAACACGACCTGTTTCTCTTCACCGACGAGATCTACGAGTACTTCGTGTACGACGGGGCGCGCCACATTTCTCCGGCCACGCTGCCCGGCATGCGCGAGCGCACCATTGTCATGTCGGGGTTCTCAAAGACGTTCAGTATCACCGGATGGCGCCTGGGCTATGCTACCGCCGATGCCAAGTGGATGGCCGCGATGGCCTATTTCCACGACCTGACGTACGTGTGCGCGCCCTCGGCTTTCCAGCATGGGGCGGCGGCGGGCCTGGAGCGGCTTCCGGCGAGTTTCTATACCCAGATCGCCATCGACCACCAGTCGAAGCGGGAGAGGATGCTCTCGGCGCTGCGCGATGCGGGATTCGAGCCCAGCGTCCCCGCCGGAGCCTACTACGTGCTGGCCAGCGCCAGCCGCCTCCCGGGCGAAACGGCCGCGCAAAAGGCTCGCAACCTGCTGGCCGCGACGGGCGTGGCATCGGTGGCGGGAAGCGCGTTCTTCCGCCCCGGACGCGGCGAGAACCTGCTGCGCTTCTGCTTCGCCAAGCAGGACCATGAACTGGACGAGGCCTGCGCGCGGCTGCGCAAGCTGTGAATCGCGGGATCCATCCGGGCGTGGCCTTATAAAATCAGCGTGGCGGCTCCGATGCGAACAAGGTGCCCCAACCGAGGTAGAAGTGAACGAATTTCCGCATGCCATGTTGCGCGAGATTTACGAGCAGCCCGACGCCATCCGCCGGACGCTGGATCTTTATCTCGACGGACAGACCTTCGATGCGCAAGCCTTTGCGCCGCTGGCGAAATGGCTGAACCCGCGCGGGGAAGTGCTGATCGCCGCCAGCGGTTCCAGCCGCCACGCCGGGCTGGCCGCCGAGATCATTCTCGAAGACCTGTGCGGCCTGGCCGTGGACGTGGAGTACGCCAGCGAGTACGGCTGCCGGGCCGCGGCCAATCCGCGCAACCCGTCGCTGCTGGTGATTTCACAGTCGGGCGAAACCTCGGATACGCTGGCCGCTTTGCGCTGCGCGCGGGCCAGCGGCCATCAGACGCTCGCCATCGCCAATGTGGCCGGCAGCACCATGATGCGCGAAGCATCGGCCGCCATGCCCCTCGGCGCGGGGCCGGAGTTGGCCATCCCGGCAACCAAGAGCTTTACCTGCCAGCTCACGGCGTTGTATGTGCTGGCGCTCTACGAGGCACAGCAACTGGGCACCTTGGATGAGGCGGAAATCGCCCGCAGGATTGTCGAGCTGCATGCATTGCCCGCGCAGATCCGGGGCCAATTGAACCGCCTGGCGCGAGCAGACGGCGCACCTGGCCGCGAAATATTCCGACGCAAACACGTTCCTGTATCTTGGCCGCGGCGTGCACTACGCGATCGCCCGCGAAGGCGCGCTGAAGATGAAGGAAGCCTCCTACGTTCATGCCGAAGGCTACCCGGCCGGCGAACTGAAGCACGGCCCGAATGCCCTGGTCAGCGAGCACGTGCCGCTGGTGGTGATCGCGACCGTCGACCCCGCTTCGGGAGATTCAACGAACCGGTACGAGAAGACAATCCAGCTGCTCGAGGACATGAAAAAGCAGGGCGCCCGGGTCATTGCGGTGGCCAATACCGGCGACCGGACGGTGGCAGAGCTGTCGTCGGACTGCATCGAAGTCGAGCCGGTTTCGGAACACCTGCTGATCATCCCGGAGGTGATCCCGCTGCAGTTGTTCAGCTACTTCATGGCGCTGGAGCACGGCGTCGATGTTGATCGGCCCCGCAATCTCTCCAAAGCGGTCATCGAAGTTTAGCGATCACCGACGCGTCGGTGGTATTGAAGTGGTGGCTGGCGCAGCACCGCGCGGCGAGGGCAGGAGCATTCAATGCGAACTCCATGCTCAGCTCGGCGGGATTTGCGCCGCAAAAGAATCGCGGCCGTTCGAAGAACAGGGATCGGAGTTTTCCTGGCGCTTTTCGTCGCGACTTCATTCGCCCAGGAAAAAACTAAATCCACAGCGCAACCGGAACCACCCTCGGTAAACACCCAACTTCCGGTGAACTGGCTGTATGGCGCATACATTCCGAAAAATGCTCCCCTGGTTGCGTTGAATGGTCGGGAGCGTTTCAAGCTTTACATTCGCCAGACCTATACGACACCCGGCATTTATATCAAGACCGGATTCTTTGCGATGCACGATCAATTGAGAAATACGCCGCCGGCCTGGGGGGATGGATTCTCTGGCTTCGCCAAGCGCGTTGGCTCCAACCAGGCGACGAATATCATCCAGAACTCATTCACCTCATTGGGCCAGGGGGTGGTTCGATGGGAACCGCGCTACGACCGTTGCCGATGCGAAGGAGCGTGGCCACGCTTTCGACACGCGTTCGTCAGAAACTTCATAACCTATAGCGACAATGAACGATCAATCAGACCGAATATCATGCCCTTTGCGGCGGCATTCGGAGCGGGAGCAATCGGCGCAACCTGGAATCCAAATAATCCAACGATCACGGTCAAGGGATATCAGAGCGTCATCACGCAAGCGTGGGTCGGAGTGATTATCAACAGCATTGGTGAATTTGCGCCTGACGTAAAGAAGAAGATCGGCAGACACAAGGATTGATCCGCGAATTCAACCATTGTCGGGGGCAGGACGTGAGTCGCCTACCCCCGCTGCCCGTCATTGGCGCCTGACTATTGCCGCGCAATGTCCTACCCCAGCCCCACGCCCGAACTCCATTTCGCTTGCATGGCATCTGCAGTATCGAAGTAATAATCGCGATCGCAAGGGGAGAGCCCCGGAATCGGAGCGGGATCGGTCACAATATGTCCGTCCGTCCACTGCCATAGTGTCCAGTTTGCCCAGCCCGCCGGAAGCACGGCCGTCGGACCATATTGAGCCAGCCATAACCAGCAGTTCTGTAGAGTCGGATCAGCATGCGGCCCCAGTTGCTGCTTCAGATACGATCCGCCATACAACCCCGGCCATACTCCCGTGGCTTCATGAACATGGGTAACGAAATCTCTGGCCTCATCGAGCGACATGGTTGACCCTGCCGGGTTCGACTCGAAATCGAGCACCAGGATCGTTCCCGCTTCCGGCTTTACCGTGTTCAGAAAAAACTCAGCCTGGCTTATGCCGTCGTCGCCATTCCCGAAATGATAGGCGCCCCAGAGTAATCCGAGTTGCTGCGCCGTCTGCAAATTGGCCGCATAGGTCGGATCGGCGAATCTGGTGCCCTGGGTTGCCTTTTGAATGACGCCCAGGATCCCCGCCTGCTGCGCGCTGGCCAAATTAGGGTTGGCGTTATTGTGGGAGATGTCGATCACTACATTGGTGCGAGCCATGTCTTCCTCCAGTGTTTCCGTGTTGAATCAATCCGCAAAGCCTGGGATCGAGGATCATTCATGATGCGGGAAATCGCGGTCCAACTTTAACAGAACCGCGGCGCTGGACGCTCTCTATCGCAGCGCGGCCCAGATGGCGACGTTCAGCCCGACCATGAGCACAGATGAAGCCGGAATGAGCAGCAGGGCCTTTTTGAGCCGCAGCGGATCGCCGCCGGCGATGGCGCCGATGATACGCGAACTGACCGCAAGTCCCGCCCATCCGCAGGTGATCACAAAACCGATGGCTGTTCCGGGCAGGCGCGGAAATGCTCCGCCGGTGATGGCCAGCGTGGTGGGGAAGACCGGGGCCATGGCCAGGCCGGCCAGGAACACGAGCCCGGCGGCCTCCCCGGCCTTGTTGGTCCTCAGCATCAGGAAGGTTGTAACGGCCATCGCCACCGAGGATGCAAGCAGAACCAGAACGGCCGACATGTGGATGAGAATGGGAGACACCGCGACCCGGCCCAACAGCAGGCCGAACGCAAATCCCAGCGAGAGAATGTTCAGAGCGCGCGACTCTGGAATGCCCTGGGCAATGAGATGGCGGGCGAGCCAGTTCCACACCCCGACTTCGCAGGAGATGTAGAGAAAGAGGAAGAAACCGAGCAGGAACAGTAACGGGTGGCCGAGGATGGGACCTGCCTGGGTGAGAACGAAACCCGATCCTCCGGCCGGCGCGGGCATGTGTGTGGTGGCCTGGATGACGATCGAGACGACGGTCAGCCCGGCGATGGTGTAGCAAAGCCGCACCCAGTTGCGCTGAAACAGATTGGCGGAGATGAAGGGGGTGGCCAGTCCGCCGAGGCCGAAGAAAAGATTCACCAGGTTAAGAGCCGTGGCGCGGTGCGCCTCGCTCACTCCGCTGACCAGCGCGTTGGCGGCCGTGACGACGATTCCGCCGCCGACCCCAAGGATAAAGAGAAGAAACACGATGCTGCCATAGCCTCCGGCGCGCGGCAGAGCGAGGAGCGCGCTGGCGATGAACACCAGGCCCAGGATGAGGCCGATCTTGTCGCCCTCGGTATCGAGCAGCGGACCGACGGCCAGGGATGCGATCATCAGTCCCAGCGCCTGCGCGAACGCGATGGTGCCGTTCTGCGTGGGCGTCAGGTGAAAGCGCTCTGACAGGTCGGGCAAGATGGTGCCCAGCATGGCGGCGATCATTCCATAGACGAAGATGGCGAGGATGGCGGCAAAGATCAGCACGGGCAGGGGTGTCCTTTCAATTCCGTAGGCAAGGATACGGCATGAACCCGCCGCGCTCCATCACAAAAGGGCGGCGTCCCGGCTTACTGCTCACGGGCCATTGCGTCTTTAGGATGAAAGACCGCGCTTGCGGTGAAACAAAACCATCCGTTCGTTCGTTTTCTCTTTAGCGCCGTGAAACACCGCGCGCCCCGGCCGCTTCTTCGATTTCAGCCAATCTTTCCCGATCGGAGCACACGTCCATGGGTGATTTCTGGAAAGACGTCAAACACGCGCTGCACCTGTTTTTCAAGAGTCCGGGCTTCACCATCGCCGCGGTTTCAGCCCTGGCCCTGGGCATCGGTGCCAACACCGCGATTTTCACGGTGGTCAACGCGGTGCTCCTGAAGCCGCTCGCCTACCCCGATGCGGACCGCATCGTCGCGTGCGAGCTCACTTCGCCGGATGGGAACTTTCCCGGTCGCTTCAATTCCCAAGTTTCAAATCTGGCAACAACAAACCAGCGTGTTCAAGGACGTGGGCGCCCACGATTTTGCCGGTCCCGGATTCAACATCACCGGCGACCGCCCCGAGCTGGTCCACGGCATTCATGTGTCGGAGGCATGGTTCCGCGTGTTTGGGGCGCCGGTCATGCTGGGGCGAACTTTTACGCCGCAGGAAGACGCGCCCAACGGCGGCCATGTCGTGGTGCTGAGTTACGGTCTGTGGCAGCGCAAGTTTGGCGGCCGTGCTGACATTATCGGCAAGTCGCTGCCGCTGGGGAATGAGCCCTACACGATCATCGGCGTGCTGGGGAGAGATTTCGTTTCCGACCCCGATGCCGAAATCTTTCTCCCCTTCCAGTTCGAGCCCAACAGCACTAACCAGGGCCATTTCTTCCAGGCCGCGGCGATGCTGAAGCCCGGCGTGACGCTGGCCCAGGCCAACGCGCAGATGAAGCTGGCATGGCAGCAGTATCTGCGCACGTTTCCGAAGGCAAATCCGCAGGGAGGATTCGGGGTTGAGGCGCTGCGCGATTCGATTATCAGAGACGCCCGCAAGTCGCTGCTCGTGCTGCTGGGGGCGGTGGGACTGGTGCTGCTGATCGCCTGCGCCAACGTCGCCAACCTGCTGCTTGTGCGCGCCACCGGACGCAGGCGCGAATTCGCCATCCGCTCCGCACTTGGCGCGAAACGTTCGCGCATCGTGCGCCAGCTGCTCACCGAGAGCGTGATGCTTGGCATGGCCGGCGGTGTGCTGGGATTGATTCTCGGCTTCGTGGGGGTTCGGGCGCTCCTGGCGATCAGTCCGGCGGGCCTGCCGCGCATCGGCGAGGATGGATCGGCCATCGGCATGGATTGGCGCGTGCTCGGCTTTACGCTGGCCGTCGCGATTCTTACCGGGATTCTGTTCGGCCTTTTCCCCGCATTCAGCGTCTCGCGAACCGACCTGAATTCGTCGCTCAAAGACAGCAGCAACCGTTCCGGAACCAGCATGCGCCACGGAAAGGCGCGCGCCCTGCTGGTGATCAGCGAGGTCTCCCTGGCGCTGGTGCTGCTGATCGGGTCGGCGCTGCTGATCCGGACCTTTGTCGCGTTGCACGCTGTGAATCCGGGCTTCGACGGACACAACGTTCTCACCATGGAGATGTCGCTGACCGGCCCGCGTTTTGAAAAGACCGCCGGCGTGGCGCAACTCTCGCACGATGGACGGCAGCGGCTGAATGCCATTCCCGGCGTCGAGGACTCGGCGTTCACCTGCTGCCTGCCGATCCAGGGTCAGTTCGGTCTCCCGTTCACCATCGTAGGAAAGCCGGTTGATCCATCGAAGGGACCGCCGGGAGCGGGATGGATGAGCGCATCGCCCGATTACTACAAGCTGTTCAGGATCCCCGTTCTGCGCGGGCGCGAATTTACTGACCAGGACACGACCGGGGCGCCGGGTGTGGCCCTCATCAACGAAGCGCTGGCCAAGCAGTTCTTTCCCAAGGAGAATCCGGTAGGCCAGCAGATCGTGATCGGGCATACGGTGGGGCCGGAGTTTGAAGAGCCGGCGCGGCAGATTGTCGGTGTGGTTGCCAATACCCACGATGGCGGGCTCAGCCGCGATCCCGGCCCGCTGATGATCGTGCCGGACGCGCAGGTCACCGACGGGATGACCAAGCTGAACGCAGGCATCGTACCCCTGCGCTGGGTAGTGCGCACCCATCGCGATCCGCGCCAGCTCACGCAGGTCATCACCGAGCAGCTTCGCCAGGCAAGCGGCGGCTTTTCCGTCAGCCGGGTCAAGCTTATGGACGAAGTCGTTTCGCGATCGACGGCGCGCGAAAGCTTCAACATGCTGCTGCTGACCATCTTCGGTGGGGTGGCGCTGGTGCTGGCAGGTATCGGCATTTATGGGCTGATGGCCTACTCGGTGGAACAGCGTACGCAGGAGATGGGCATTCGAATGGCGCTGGGCGCCGACCGGGGCGCCATTCGCAAACTGGTGGTCTGGCATGGCATGCGATTGGCGCTGGTGGGTGTGGCGCTGGGGATCGGCGCGGCCTTCGGGCTCACGCGCTTCCTGGCCAGTTTCCTGTTCGGCGTCAAGACGTGGGATCCGATCGTCTTTGTCGCCGTGCCCTTCATCCTGACCGGGGTGGCGCTGTTGGCAGTGTGGCTGCCCGCAACGAGGGCTTCAAAGCTGAACCCGATGGTAGCGCTGCGCGTGGAGTAGATCGTGTGCGGTTCTTATGATTTACGATCCCCCGTATTTCTCTGGTCTTGCCGCAGTAAGTCAAGATCACTCCCCATGGATGATTCGAACATCACATGCTTTGTCGCGAATAACTTATTGTAATAATTGGGGGCCGATTTAGGCACGATTACTGTAAGCTATCTCGGAGAAGTAAAATATTGTCAAGTTTTTGAAGTCATATAATTAGTACCGGGCTTGAATCCTCGGGCTCGTGTCCGGGAAGGGGCGACCAAGATACACTGCATGGTATCTCTTCTTACTATCTTCGTCCTTTCGCTTCAAACGGCATCGGCGTCCAGTAATCCGCATACGTTTGTCTGCCCGGCGGCGAGCCATCAGGAGGTCGTCATGAAGATTCACTTTGTTCGATCCGGCGGCTTTGCCGGCGCGGCCACGCGCGTGGAAGGCGACGTAACCTTTGACGACCATGGAGCCCAGGTAATCTCACAGAAATCCGGTTATCAACGACCATTGGCGGGTCCGGAAGCGGAGATGCTGCGTTGCGCCGCAGAGCCGAAATCTAAGTCGAAAGACAATCAACCCAAGGCTGCCGCCATGCCGGATGGATATCAATACGATATTTCAACTGTGACAGACGACGGCAAGGTTCACCCTCTTGCGTCGTTGCAGGATACCGCGAATGATTCGAGCCGGACCCCGGAAGAAGAAGAACTTTTCAAATGGGTTCAGCAAGAGTCAGGAAAAATCTGGGATTATAGGATCAATCATCGCTGAAAAATTTCTCTATCTTCATCTATTAGCTGTGCTATAGTCCGAGTCGCTCAAGGGAACATAACTCGGAGGACTTGTGAATGTGTAACCATGTCGGCCACTCCAGTATCTTTTGCATTCTCCCCCCTCGTGTTTTGATCAACATTGCCCAGAATGGCAACCAGGACCAGCGCGCGTTCGCGCTGCAGGCACTGTCGCTGGATCACAGCCTGCGCACCAGCCGTCTCACATTTTCATTGCTCGGCGGGTTGCAAGTCTCCCATGAACCACTCACCGGGGCACCGCCTCAAAAGCAGCGCCTCATTTACGACACCCAGCAATCGGAGACCCTTCCTGGAAACCTGGTTCGCTCGGAAGGCGGCGCTGCGGTAGCTGACGCCTCGGTCAACCAGGCGTATGACGGCTTGGGATTCACGTTCGATTTCTATTACGCGGCTTATCAACGCAACTCGATTGACAACGCCGGCCTGGCGCTCAAGGCAACCGTTCACTACAGCAAGAAGTACGATAACGCCTTCTGGAATGGCCAGGAGATGATCTTCGGCGACGGAGATGGCGTGATCTTCAACGGTTTTACCAGCTCGGTCGATGTGATCGGGCATGAGTTGACTCATGGCGTAACCGGAAGCGAGGCCAATCTGAATTACCAGGGCCAGTCCGGCGCCCTCAATGAATCCATTTCCGATGTCTTCGGGTCGCTGGTCAAACAGTTTTCCGCCAATCCCAAACAGACCGCGGATAAGGCTGACTGGCTGATCGGCGATAACCTGCTGGCCAAGGGGATCAACGGGATCGCGCTTCGATCGATGAAGGCTCCCGGGACAGCCTACGACGATAAGGTGCTGGGCAAAGACGATCAGCCGGCGGACATGAAACATTATGTGCATACGGCGGAGGACAATGGCGGAGTGCACACCAATTCCGGTATTCCGAATCGTGCTTTCTATCTCGTCGCGTCCAACATCGGCGGATTTGCGTGGGAAAAGGCCGGACAGATCTGGTATGACACGTTGACCGATCCGCGCCTGAAGCGCAACGCCGATTTCTCCACCTTCGCCAATATGACGGTGCTCAACGCGTCCCACCGGTACGGCGGCGGCGCCGAGGCGAAGGCCGTGGCGGATGCGTGGAACACGGTGGGCGTGAAGATCAAGAAGTCCTGATGAGAACGATCGCCAGCCGGCGGTTCTTACTGGGATTTTGAGTGAAGTGCGCGTATCGGAGGCTCCGATAGGGAGAAAGCAATTTTGCGCCGTTTCCCCGCCGCCCAGCGATCCGAGGGTCGCTAGCGGCTCATGATCTTGTGCGCGAGAGCCTCTTCGTCTGAGTCGGCCTGGATGATCTTGTTATGGAGGCAGTAGAGGGCCAGTTCCAGGCGGTCGGACACGCCGAGCTTATCGTATATCTTGCGCAGGTAGTTCTTGATCACCTGCTCGGTCGTCCCCAACTGGTAGGCGATCTCCTTGTTACGCTTGCCTTGCGTGATGCAAGTGATGATGGCCATTTCCTTGGGCGAGAGCCGCGGCTGGCTCTTGGGACTGACGAGCGCCGCAGCTTGCGCGCGATATGCCTCAATCACCCAGTTGATCGATTGATTGTCGATCCAGGTCTCGCCGGCTGCGATCCGGCGCACGCATCGAACCAGCAAGTCAGGGGAGATGGAGCGGGAGATGATCCCGCGAACTCCCTTGCGATACAGCTCGACGGTATGGCTTTCGTCGGCGGTCACAGCCTGGACGATCAGCTTTAGATCGGGTGCGGACCCGGAGGAGTTCGTGAATCGCACTGGCCGAACCGGCCAGGAGTGCCCCTTCGAGGAGCACAACGTCGGTGGGATAGCGCTCGATGGCCGCGCGCAGGTTCTCCAGGGAGTCTGCCTGCGCCACCACCCGGAGATCGTCTTCGAGCGCGAAGACCTTGCGAATCCCCACACGATAAATGGCCTGGGAATCCGCGAGAATAATGCGGATCACTCCAGGCTTAACTTGTCCGTCCAAGGCTTCGTTTTCGGGCGAATCTTCAAGAAATTCCATACACAGTTGCGGCACTGCCAGGCCAGAGCGTCACTGTTCGACGAACTCATACTCGTCAATTGTGGCGGCAACCTGGGACTGGGACTGGCTCATGGAGCAGCGTACCACACGTCCATGGCAATGAACCAGAACATCGTGAGTTGTGCCCAGGATCGCCCCCGGCATGCGCAGGGAAAAGTCGATCCCTTCGCCGACCCGCAGCGGGCTGTTCAGTTCAAATAAAACTCCGCTGGCGCTCACGTTGTTGGTGAGCGCGGTGTACTCTTCGGTGGAGGTCGAAATCACCACCGGCAGAGTTAATGGAAACCGAACAGCGCACCGAACCTCGTGTCCAGTGGAAGGTGGGGTGGGGGAGTCAGACACGGCGGCAATTTCCGGTCTCTTGAGATCTTCCATAGACAATGTCTCCAACTTCCGGAGGGGCTCTCAGTTATGCGTTGAATCTGCTCTAAGACTCTAGCCGACTCGATCGGCAAATCCCACGGCACGAAAGTTCCCATAAAAGTAACCGCTTGCTGGTCCGACAGATAGCGGACATAGGGACTTAATGCGGATGGGTGCCATGGATGTTCGAGGACCGCACGATCCAAGTAACCCCTATTCCGGGAAAAACGCCGCCGACCCGCCAACCCATTCCTGGTTCTTGTTGTGGTCGACGCCCATCATCTTTCCTCGTCCCAGTCGCACCAGGGAGAGAACCGGGGTGAGGGTGCCGTCATCCGGCCAAAGGTAGAGGATGCGAATCTCGGCCTGCGTCAATCCATGGGGTGTTTCGATTGTGGGTGCGAAACTCATCCTCTGCTGGAGAAGAAACTCTCCGCGGGCGTGAGCCGGAATCGACTCCAGCTGGGCCTGAGTTGGGTCAAACTGGATTCCTTTGCCGGCAAAGGAGAAAAGCGGCTTCAGCAGCAGATCGGCATAAACGGTGCCCGGCCCAGCTTGCCTGGGCAGCGGTACGCCGGCCTCTTCAAGTTGGCTCCGGCCCGTTCCTTCAAGGAAATCGCGCAGGAAGACGGCGGGTGGAACAACCGGATTGCTTCCCGGGGGCTGGCAGAGCCACGGAAGTGAAAACTTGCTGATCAGGAAATACCAGTTCGGATGGCCCGCCCACTCCACCTCCCACTCCCGCGTTAAATCAAAGGGCAACTGGATGTTGCGGGCGATGAGTTCGTCTACGATCGCGCGATTGTAGATACGGTGGATCGGAACCAGGCTGCCGGTCTGGTTTCGATAATGAAGTTTGTTTCCCACCGGTTCGATCGCGGCGATATCCACGACCGAAATCCCCAGCCGCCGCGCCGTGACTTCGAAATCGGGTCGGGTCTTCTGGTGTATTGGATCCACCTCGGTGAGCACAACATTTTCCGGCGCATGGGCACCCAGGATCGTCCGTCCTAGAAGGTCCCAGTATTTTTCCTCGCTCAGCCCTCCCAGGAACATGCCCAAACCATTGCCTAACTCGAATATTTCCCGGTACCCGGCCCCCAGGACCGCCTGATAGCCGTAGACCGACGGGAACGCCTGAATCTCGACCAGGCGTGGCGCCAGATCGCCCGAAGAATCGCGCGCCAAGGCAAAGTCGGCCGTGAGAAAGTGAGGATGGCCAATATCTCCGGCCACCCGGTAGGCCGGGGGGATGGCCTGGTGTGCCGCCTCCAGGTAGTCAGCTCGGCCGATGAGAGCCTGGGCAAGCTCCGCACCTGCCTCGGCCATCTCATCCAATAGAGCCAGGGGCACAAAAATCGGGGTTTCAGACACCCGAAACTCTACTCTGACCCCGCAATGGTCTTCCAGCCAGGCCAAAAGAGACGCGTAGCGCTCTGAAGTGAAACTGCGATTGAATCGCATTCGTAACTCGGGAATCACGGTGTGGGCCTCTCTTTTGGATCAGGGATGGGGAAGTTAGTAACAGCAAGAATTAGCCTAAACCGCAGGAAGCATGTAAACGATTACGAGATGACTGTATGTACGGGCTCAGGAAGTGCATATGTGATATAGCGCACATATGGGTTAACTGTCTTGCCAGTAATAACTTTGAGGTGCAAGAAATGATTCCCAAAGATTTGCAATAAAGGTTACTTTTGTCGTAGTAGCGATCACTCTTCTGGGGTACTCTTGATTACGCATTCAATCAAGACAAGGGAGACCATTCAAATGACGTCCTTTTCCACTTTCCGTGTTGCAGCACTTTTCGTATTTTCGAGCGTCTCAGCCATCGCGTTTGCCGAAAGCAGTCCGATCATCCTGCCGCCGCAGCCCCCGACCGATGGCACCATTGCCGTGAACAGCCCGATCATCCGGCCGCCGCAGCCTCCGACCGATGGCACCATCGCCGTGAACAGCCCGATCATCCGGCCGCCGCAGCCTCCGACCGATGGCACCATTGCCGTGAACAGCCCGATCATCCTGCCGCCGCAGCCTCCGACCGATGGCACCATTGCCGTGAACAGCCCGATCATCCTGCCGCCGCAGCCTCCGACCGATGGCACCATTGCCGTGAACAGCCCGATCATCCTGCCGCCGCAGCCCCCGACCGATGGCACCATTGCCGTGAACAGCCCGATCATCCTGCCGCCGCAGCCTCCGACCAATGGCACCATTGCCGTGAACAGCCCGATCATCCTGCCGCCGCAGCCTCCGACCGATGGCACCATTGCCGTGAACAGCCCGATCATCCTGCCGCCGCAGCCTCCGACCAATGGCACCATTGCCGTGAACAGCCCGATCATCCTGCCGCCGCAGCCCCCGACCGATGGCACTATTGCTGCGGCATAGTGATTTCCTGCTAGACTTATTCCTGCCAGTCCCAGAGTGAGCAGGTGACGAATGCCGTTGAATCTTGACACGATTCTGTGGCTAGCCGGGGTTTTTGCAGAGGCCGGTGCGATCGCGCTCTGCATGCGATCGCGGCTATTTCGAACTGCTCCGATGTTCTGCTCGTATCTTGTTTGGAGTCTCTTCGTCGATGTAGTCTTTTTCTTTCTCCATCTCAGATATCCTCCCGCGAACCACATATACTTCTGGTCGTACATAACGCAGATGGTGGTAGATTCGCTATTCCAGTTCGCCGTTCTTGTTGAACTGGGGTGGGGGGTACTCAGGCCGATACGGAGCTCGCTGCCGAAACAGTCAATTCTGATTCTGGCAGTACTGATTGTTTTGGCGGGAGCTGTAATCTGGCCGATCGCGGCGTGGACGATCCCCGCGCATCTGTCCGCCGCAGGACGCACCTTAGTCCAAGTACAACAGACCTTTGCGGTCCTCAGGGTGGTCGTTTTCATGGCGCTCGCCGGGTTCAGCCAGATCCTCTCCATTGGCTGGAGAAACCGCGAGTTGCAGATCGCAACCGGACTCGGATTCTATTCCATGATCAGTCTCGCGGTGTCGCTCATCCACACCCACCAGGCTCCCGGTCTTCGCTATGGTCAGCTGGACTCGCTGGTGATGGCGAGCTATGTCTCCTCTTTGCTTTATTGGGTCTACAGTTTCTCGTTTCGAGAGGAAGAACGACAGGAATTTACGCCTCAGATGCGAAGTTTCCTTTTGGCGGTTACCGGAGCCGCCCGCAGTAACCGGGTCGCCATGGCCGATGCGGGAATCGACAGAACCGGAAAAGTCGGAAAACCGTGATTCAGGTGCTTTTAATTCAGGCATTTGCATCAGTATTGGGGGAATTCGCAACGAGCCATCGGTGATGTTACCTTGGTGCACCTCACTTTTGGGTACCTTTTCCCGATCGAAATTGCACCCGAAGTCAGGTTTTTGGTGCACAATAACACCATCGTCTGGTACAAGTAATAGGACAGCTTTGAATGGCTGGGATCGCAACTTAGGAACTCTGGGTTACCGAATCCCGGTTTTTGAGGATCACCAATGATTCTGATCTTGCTCCAAATTGCGGTTTTTGCTGCCGTGGCGGGGTTTTTCGTTCGTTGGCGCGCTGCCGTACGTAGACGGAATGCGCAAACGTGGGATTCGCTCGTCGCACGCCTGCGCCCGGAATGGAGTGCGCGGGAACTGAGCGACCAGTTTCTCTGGAAAGAAGGCCTCAACGCCACGC
This sequence comes from uncultured Acidobacteriota bacterium, assembly GCA_963812485.1. Classification (GTDB taxonomy): domain Bacteria; phylum Acidobacteriota; class Terriglobia; order Terriglobales; family Acidobacteriaceae; genus Telmatobacter. Next base: position 104,748 of record CAWEVD010000019.1, on the reverse strand, counting down.
AGGATGACGCCTGGCAGCGGATGGAAGGTCCCAAGGGTCTCTGGGTCATGTTCCAGAATGCCAAGGTCATGATGGAAATGGCGGACTTCGCCGCCAAGCAGAACGAAGCGGTCGACAAAGTTCTGATTGAAACGCTACGCAGCGACGCGATGCAGATTCGAGTCTGTGTTCTGATGGGGCTGGCCCAATATGCATTCAGCCAGGCCAGCGAAGGGGTTCGCGTGAATGCCTTTCGCGCCGCATCGATGTATACGTCGATGGCCGCGCGAATGACTCAGCTGCTGCAAGATCATGCGGCCGTCGTACTGCCCGATTTTGTGGCTGCGATGTAACCGCACTCCAGGCTTGAATAAGAAACCCCGGCCACGGCCGGGGTTTCTTATTTCGAGTTCACCTTAAGCCTCGTTCTGGGCTAGAAACCCGTTGATCGTGCTGTATTCCTCCTGGCTGAGGCGGAAATTAAGCGCGGGCGCCAGACCATCCACCTGTTCGGCACTACGTCCGCCTACGATCGCCGCCGTGATCGCGGGGTGGTGCAGCGTCCATGCCACGGCTACCACTCCCGGGCTCACCTTGTGCCCGCTTCCAATTTCGCGCAGAAGCTCTACCAGCCTCAAGTTGCGGCTCAGACGCGGCTCCTTGAACTCGACCGCTCGCCTGCGCCAGTCATCGGCCGGAAAGGAAGCCACCCGCTCGGCCGTCATCTTGCCGGTCAACAAGCCGGAAACCATCGGCGAATAGTTGATCACGCCAATGTTGTGAGCCCTGGCAAAAGGCAGAATTTCCGCTTCGATGGCCCGGCGCAGCATCGAGTACGGGGGTTGCAGGCTGGTGATCGGCGCGATTTTTGTTGCCCGCTCCATCTGCTCCACGTTGAAGTTCGAAACGCCGATGAAGCGGATCTTGCCCTGCTCCTTGAACCGCGCCAGCGCCTCCCACCCTTCTTCGATTTCCCCGGCCGGATCCGGCCAGTGAATCTGGTATAAGTCGATCGTCTCGACTCCCAGGCGGCGCAGGGAATTCTCCAACTCCTGGGCCAGAGATTCGGCCTTGAGCGACCGGTAGATCGAACGATCGGCGTTCCACCGCATCGAGCACTTGGTAAACACAAGCGGCTTGTGATGCGTGGACTTCAGCGCCCTGGCGACGATTTCTTCAGAATGGCCGAGGCCGTAAATCGCAGCGGTGTCGATCCAATTGATCCCCAGGTCGAGGGCGCGATGGATCGCGGCAATGGATTCCTTGTCGTCCTGTGGACCCCACGCGAATTCCCAGTTTCCGCCGCCGATCGCCCAGGCGCCGAACCCGATGGGCGTCAATCGAAGGTCTGAGTTACCGAGGGTACGCAAATCGCTCTTGACTGCTGGCAGGGTTGTCGTTGTAGCAGCTTGTGTCATATCTGTAGACCTAGATGTTACGTTGCCCCCGATTGGTGCAGCAAAAGCCGGTGCAGCTGAAGGAAAATCCATGCGAGTTTGCGCGAGGTCTCGCCTTTGCCATTGCCTTCACACGGCCGAAGCTTCCTCTGTCAGCGCCAGCGATGGCTCTTCCGTCCTTCCGAAATAAGACCGCACCTGTGCCAATGCCCCGGCGAGCGTTGTCGCGATCGGAATCTCTTCGCCTCGGCTGATCTTTTGCGCCGCTTTCGTAACATCATCCGGGTAGTTCCATATCCCGATCATGATCTTGCGCTGGGGATTCTGCGCGCGCAGACTTCGGTAGAGCCGATGCGCGCGGGCCATCGCGAAGGGTGGCATCCCAGAGAGAAACACCACGTCCGGATTCTCCGTTGTGACAGTCGCCAGGACCTCATCCGCTCGTCGGACAGGTATCGCGAGCGCTTCCAGGCCGGCCTTCTCGAGCAATTGGGCCAGCATCATCGATCCCAACTCATCGGTTTCATCCCGCACCGGGATGCACAGCGCTTTCGGCGCGCCTGAACCGGCGTGCCCGGAGACCCGGGCTCCCATCCCGCCTTCCGTGTCCGCCTCCCCGTTGTCCCGGAACCCCAGTTCGTCGATAAGCTCCCGGGCAGTCCTGGCGAATGAACCCGATCGTCGATTCGTCCAGATCCCCCTCCAGCCGGTCCTTTTCCGAAAGGATCAGCGCCGGAATCAGCACCGAATCATAGATCGTTTCCAGCGAACCGTCCTTGAGACAGGTTTCCAGGATTTCACTCGCCTCGTGCTGATCCCGGGCGAGGAGGCGTTGATAGAAACAAGTAAAGGGCGGGACTACCGGCTGGTCGCCCAGCATCACAGTCAGGAACTCGAGCGAAGGTATGTGGCTGCCCATCACCACCAGGCATACTGTCAGGGGCACGGATAACGCCAGCCCGACCGGCCCCCAGATTAGCGTCCAGAAGGCTGCCGCCACCAGGATTGCGAGCGACGAGAGTCCCGTGTGCCTTCCATAGATATGGGGCTCGGCATAGTTGGCTGTGAAGAGTTCCAGCACCAGGAAAACGCCGACAATCATCGTCGTTCGGCTCCAGCCTTGGAACACGGCCAGCGACAGAAGGGTGGGCAGCAGGGCGGCAACTGGCGATCCGATGTAGGGGACGAATCGGAACAGGGCCGCGAGCGAGCCGAACAGCAGCGAGTGAGGCAGGCCGATCAGATAAAGCGCGGCCCAAACGAGGCACCCGTAAATGAGGTTGATCAGCAATTGGAGCGAAAAGTAGCGGCTGATGCGACGGGTGGCGTCGTTCATGGCCTGGGTGGTGACGGTCACGTGGCGATCGCCGGCCAGCCGGATCAGGCGGTTGCGCAAGTCCTCGCGCTGCAAGCAGCACGAAGAAGGTGAACACCACGCTGAGGGCGGCCGTGGTCAGCGGTTCGACGACGCCGCCCAACTGATCGAGGCGGCCGGTAGGCCGGGCCACTTCGCGCACCTGTATGGGCCGCTCCGGAGACGAACCCAGAGGCTTGTTCCCTGGTCGTCGCGCCCGGGCGAATTTCCGCTGTTGCGGTCGAGTTCGCGAGCCCCAACTCTTCGCTAAACTTCTCCACTTCTTTCTGCGCGCGAGAGAAGGCTGAATCGCTGGGGCTGTGAATGGCTTCCATCTTCTGCGTGATGTTGTCGCGGTAGACGGGCAGATCGTTGGCCACGGCCACCAGCTGTGTAAACAGCATCCATGCCGACGTTCCCAGAAGGGCCGCAAAGCCGAAGATCACCAGGATGGCCGCCAGCGCACGGGGCAGACGCAGCCGTTCCAACAGCGTGACCACCGGCGCCAGGAGGAACGCGAATAGAAGGGCAAACGCCAGCGGCAGGAACAAAACCTTGGCGAGGTACAGGACCGTGATCGCCACCACAACGATCACCAGAAGCCACAGGCGCGACAGGATCCGCGCGGTGCCAGAACTGTTCATGCAAAGTCTCCTGAGGGCACCGGCGTCATGCCGCCTCCCGGAATGCTCCGTCGCGGTTGGGACTGTATCAGCCCGCCGCGTTAGCGCCGTGCGGAGCCTCGCCGTACGGCACGTTTGGTTTGGATGCAGGGAGGGCTGAAAGCGCCGGACCGCAGTCCGGTTTCAGGTTTTGGAATGGAGGTTCGACGCAGTTTTAGCGGGGTTTCAGAGCCAAAGAAAGAGCGGGACCATCACAGAGGGGCAGGATGGCAGGCCTGCTTCAGGCGGCGATCAGGAAGCGGCCGTTTTCCATGATCTTTTCTTCGCCGGTTTCCGATTCGAGCCAGATGTTGAAGCCTAAGGCCGACGACATCGATGTGGGTGCTGGAGTACCAGGGGGCGCCGGTGTGTTCGCCGTAGGGGTTGCCGAAGGCGATGTGGATGCCGGGGAATTTCTCGTCCTGGAGGATGTTGCCGATGACGCGCTCGATGCCGAGGTTGGTGCCGATGGCGAATTCGCCCACGCGGTCGGAGTTTTCGTCGGTGTGGGTGTAAGTCCAGAAGTCGGCTTCGAGCTGCTTGTTGTCGCTGGAGCAGGAGACGATGCGGTTGCCGGCGATGTGGATAGTGAGGGGAGTCGAGGCGAGCAGGCCGTAGCGGGCGCAGAGCCAGTCGCCGACCACGCCGTCGACCACGAAGACGCCGTTGACTTCGCCGGGCGAGGTGAAGCACTCGCCGCCGGGAAGATTGCCCCATTTTTCAGTGGAGATGATGCCGGAGGTCTTGAACCACTTGTAGCCGGGGTTCATGTCGGCGGTGATGTCGGTGCCGGCCGCAGTGGTGGCGTGGATGCGGCGGGCGCGGCGGACGCGGTCCAAAACCTGCTGAGACAGCCGGTCGACGAGGTTGAAGTCGGCCCTCATGCCCTGGCACATGATTTCCGGGGTGATGTTGACCATGTGGGCGTGGCGCATGTGGCGGCGGTTGACCACGTCGGTCATCTGCATGCGCGAGCGGAGCTCGTTGGGCTGCACCTGGACGGCGAAGATGGAAACCTGGGAGGTTTCCATGTCGGCCAGGATCTCGGCGGGCATGTTGGCCACCGGGCGGGGGGCGAGATCTTCAAGAACGAAGGCGTTCCACTGGCATCCGCGGCCGGCCAGCTGGGCCGCGAGCGCCGCGGCGATAGGCTCGGTGACCCGGTCGGTGATGAGGGTGACCTTTTCATCGGGCGCGATGCGCAGGCACGTGGTGACGGCGGAACGAGCGCCCGGGGTGAATTCAGCCGGGTAGTCGAGCGAGAGCAGATGGGTGGCGGTTTCGAGCATTCTGGCGGGCCGATCTCCTTACAAAGAACACCCAGATGATGGGATGCGTGTTTTGTCAGGGTAACGGAAAATTCACGGGAATGAAATGGCCTGGATCAGGGAGCGTCGTTTCCCCGCGAATTGTCGGCTGGTTGGGGTCATGGAATTCTCGATGACCCAAGCTGGTCGGCGACCCGCGCCACGATAGGGAGTCAAGCCAGCGGTTTCTCAGGCAGGCGTATTGTGGGATAAAGCCCATATTTTCTGTCCAGCCTTCGCTTTTGAAACCTTTTGGCGGGTGGTCTCGCAAGGTCTGGTGTGGGCTTGTGGGAGAGCGGAATGAAGCGACGGCTGGTGATAGCCGGAGTGGTGGCGGCGGTGATCGCGGCGGGAATCTGGCTCGCGGTGGCGTGGGCCGCACGCCGGGGTCGCAGCGACTACTCGGGCACCGTGGAGACACGGGAGATACAGATCGGTTCGAAAGTGGGCGGGCGCGTGATCCAGGTGCCGGTCGAAGAAGGACAGATAGTGAAGGCCGGGACCACGCTGGTCCGCTTCGAATGCGATGAATTGAAGGCGCAGCGGACGCAGGCCGAGGCGGCGCTGGCCCAGGCCCAGGCAGACCTGGAGCGGATGGTGCGCGGCAATCGGCCGGAGGAGATCGAGCAGGCTGAGGCGACGGCGAAGGCCAGCGAGGCGGCCTATGAAAGTGCGCGCAACGGTCCGCGCAAACAGGAGATCGAGCAGGCGCAGGCGGACTTTGCAGCGGCGACCGCGGATGCGACCAATGCCGAGGTCTTCTTCAAGCGGATGGAGAAGCTGGCGGCGACGGATACGATTTCGCGGCAGCAGTTTGACGATGCCCGGGACAAGCGCGACGCGGCGGCGCAGCGGGCCGAGTCAGCCAAGCAGCGGCTGGCGCTGTTGCAGGCGGGCACGCGCGCGGAAGATCTGAACGCCGCGGAAGCGCGATACAGGCAGGCGCAGGCGGCGGCGGTGCTGGCGAAGAAGGGATTTCGCAAGGAGGATATCGATGCGGCGCGGGGTCGCTTGCAAGAGGCGCAGGGGCGGGTTGCGGAACTGGACGCCCGGCTGCGTGAGGCCGAGCTGACTGCACCCGCGGATGCGGTGATCGAAGTGGTGAGCGTGCGGCCCGGGGACCTCGTTCCCGCGGGACGCATTGTGATGACGATGCTCGAGAGTTCGCAGCTTTGGGTCAAGGTCTACGTGCCGGAGACCGATCTGGCCGGGGTGCACGTGGGCCAGGGGGCAGCGGTGCGCGTGGATGGCTTCGGCGGGCGGGCCTTCGTGGGCCACGTGGGCCAGATTGCGTCGCAGGCCGAGTTTCTGCCCCGCAACGTGCAGACCAAGAGCGACCGCGAACACCAGGTCTTTGGGGTCAAGGTGTACGTGGACAATCCGCAGCAGGCTTTGAAGTCGGGGATGGCGGCGACGGTGCACCTTCAATGACGGCGATCATCGAGGCCGATCATCTGACCATCCGCTTCGGCTCGTTCACGGCGGTGAACGATGTGAGCTTCAGAGTGGACAAGGGAGAGCTGTTTGGATTTCTGGGACCGAACGGTTCAGGCAAGACCACCATCATCAAGGCGCTGTGCGGGCTGCTGCCCCCGACCGAGGGGACAGGAAGAATCCTGGGCATGGATGTTCGCAAGGATGCGGCCGAGATCCGGCGGCGGGTCGGATACATGTCGCAGAAGTTCGGCCTGTATGAGGATCTGACGGTTGCGGAGAACATCGCGTTCTATGCGGGCGTATATGGGCTGAGCGGTTCGCGGGCGGCGCAGCGGTTGCGCGAGGTGCAGGAACTGACCGGGATCGAGCCCTACATGCAGCGGCGCGCGGGGCAGCTTTCGGGTGGCTGGAAGCAGCGGCTGGCGCTGGCCTGCTCGATCATTCATTCGCCGGAGGTGGTGTTTCTCGACGAGCCCACGGCGGGCATCGATCCGGTGGCGCGGCGGGCGCTGTGGGATTTGCTGTTTCAGCTTTCGGGGCAGGGCGTCACGTTCTTCGTGACGACGCACTACATGGATGAAGCGGAGCGCTGCGGCCGGGTTGGATATATCTATCTGTCAAAGCTGATCGCGATTGGCACCGTTGCGGAGTTGCAGCGGCTGCCGGATGCGAGTCCGCCGGGCACGGCGCGCGTGCAGATCGCAACGGCCAATCCATCGGAGATGCTTGACAGCGTGCGCAAAATGGAAGGCGTTCGGGAGGCGACCATCTTCGGACATGCCATCCATGCTCTGGTTGAGACGAACAGACTGGACGCTCTGCGGGAGAAGATGCCGGGGGCCAAAGTCGAGGTGATTGAACCTTCGCTTGAAGACGTGTTCGTCACGCTGACCTACCACATCATGGAGAGCTCGCGATGAATCGCCTCTTTTACGGCCTGGTTCCGGTGTGCAGGAAGGAGTTTCTGCACATTGTGCGCGATCGGGGGACGCTGTTTTTCGCGCTGCTGATTCCCATGCTGCAATTGTTTCTTTTCGGGTTTGCGGTGGATACGAATGTGCGGCAGATAGCGACGGTGGTGCTGGATGAATCGCATACCCAGGAGAGCCGGCGCCTGCTGGAGAGGTTTGCGGGTTCGGATGTTTTCGATTTGCGCATCTACGCACATTCGCCGGCGGAGATGTACGAGGCGATTCGCGGGGGGCGGGCGCGAGCGGGCATCCGCATTCCGGTGGATTACGCGCGACGGCTCCAGGATGGGACGTCGGCGACGGTGCTGGTGCTGGTGGATGGTTCGGACTCGAGCGTGGCCGGCCAGGCAGTCAGCACATCGACGGGCGTGGCGCTGCAGGAATCGCTGGTGCGGGTGCTGCCGACTGGTGCATTGCCGATCGAAGTTCGGCCATCAGTGCTGTACAACCCGGCAACGCGATCGGCGAATTTCTTTGTACCGGGGCTGATTGCAATCCTGCTGCAGATCATGACGATTTTGCTCATCGCTCTGAGCCTGGTAAGAGAGCGCGAACGCGGCACGCTGGAGCAACTGACCATGACGCCCGTGGCTCCGCTGGGGCTGATGGTGGGCAAGATGATTCCCTATGGCGTACTGGCTTTCGGCGAATTGTGCGCGATTCTGATCGTCATGGTCACCATCTTCCAGGTACCCGATTCACGGCAATGTCGTTCTATTGCTGGGATTGTCGATTCCGTTCCTCATGACGGTTCTGGGGCTGGGGCTGGTGATTTCCACTCGGGCGCGGACGCAGGCCGAGGCTTTTCAGTTGTCGATGGGCACGATACTTCCGTCGATCTTCCTGTCAGGCTATATCTTCCTGATCGAAAACATGCCGCCGTTCTTTCAAGGAATTGCGCGATTGATCCCCGCGACCTACTACATCCAGATTCTGCGCGGCATCATTCTGCGTGGCGCCGGCATACGCGATTTGTGGGTGCATGCCATCGTGCTTACATTGATGGGCTGCGCGACAATTCTGCTGGCAGCCCGCCAGTTTGTAAAGCAAGGGGCAAGATAAGCGCAAGCGCGACGTTCAGGCAGCCAACGCCTGCTCCTCTGCCATTTGCCGCTTCATGGGCTGGCGGTTCCAGTAGGTAAGCGAGCGCCACACCCACTCCATGGGGCCGAATCGATAGTAGCGGAGCCAGACAGGGCTGAGGATCAAGTTGAGCGCCCATACGCAGGCCACGATGGCGTAGATCTGGTAGTACTCGAGGTTGCCGTAGAGTCCAAGACCATAGCGGCTGAAGAGCAGAGTACAGCTGATGCTGGTGAACAGATAGTTACTGAGCGCTGTTTGTCCTACCGCGGCGACCCGGCGGGTGAGCCAGGGGACGAGACCGGCCTTGGCCACAACGACTACAAGAGCCACAATGGCCACTGCGCCCGAGAGGCGTCCAGCCTGGTAGAGCACCCACCAGCCGGACTCGGGCTGAAAGTTGTCGCGGATGAGTCCCAGGGCTTCAAAGCCATTGATGGGAATGCTCAGCAGAAATCCGGCCGCGATGATCCAGCCGTATAACTTGTAACTCAGACCGCCGAGTCAGAAAGCCCACGCGGTAGAGTCCCATGCCGATCAGCATCATGCCCAGCGTGTCGGTAAAGCCGAAGGTGTAGAAGTAATACGCCTGAATCTTTGGTCCCCACTGCGCATGCCATTTCAACTGATCCAGATAACTGCCGCGCATGGCTTTCAGATCGTCATCGTGGTCCTTCTTGCGCTTTTCAAGCGTCTCATTCCACTTTTTCAGCGCATCCTGCTGTTCGGTGGTCAGTTTCTTGCCGGCCTTGGCGAGAGCCTGAGCCTCCTGTCCCTGGTTCCGCTCGCGGATGCCATCGATGGCGAAATAGGCGTCAGAGCCGCTGCCGATGACCAGCACGAGCGCGCCGGCGATGCAGAGATTTCTGAACCGGACATGGCGGCAGGGATAGAGAAACAGCAGGGCGGTCAATCCGTACCAGTAAAGGATGTCGCCGATCCAGATGAAGTAGAAGTGAAGGACACCGAAGAGCACCAGCCACATGTTGCGGCGGAGGAAGATGTCGGCGATGTTCTTGCTGCCGCGGCGCTCAGCGCGCTCGGTGAGCAGGATGACGCCGGCGCCGAAGAGCATGGAGAACGCGGCGCGCATTTTGCCCTCGAAGAGCACCCAGCGAATGGACCACGCGATGAGGTTGTAGGTGCGGTGATGGCCGACGATGAGGGGGTTGGTGTACATCTCGAGCGGCCCGCTGAAGGATGCGATGTTCATGAGCAGGATGCCCATGAGGGCCACGCCGCGAACAACATCGATGGTCGGAATGCGTTCCCGCTGAGTGACGGGCTGGGGAGGCGGAGCGGCTTCATCTTCGCGGGCAGCGGGGATCGACGCGGCGCTGAAGTCGCTGTGCGGCCCGGCCACGGTGATAGAGGAGGCTTGAACAGAGAGGATAGGGGGCGTAATAGCGTCAGCCAAGGGGAACCTCCGGGGAAATGGTAGGTTGAGCCCGGGAAACGTTACGCAAACTTTATCACGGCATCTGAATATTCATCGCCCCAAAAAGAACTTTAATCGGCGCGAAGGGTGATGGAGGGATCGACCCGCGCGGCGCGCCATGCCGGGGTTGCGCAGGCCGTAAGGGCGACCGCCACAAGCAGGGCCACAACGCCGAGGTAGGTTGAGGGATCGAGGGGGGAAATTCCAAAGAGTAGAGTAATGAGGGTTTGGCCAGCAGCCGCCGAGACGGCGAGGCCAATCGCGATTCCAGCGGCCGTGAGAATCATGCCGTCGCGCAGGATCAGGGAAAGGATGTCGCGCCGCGATGCGCCAAGAGCGGCACGCACGCCGATTTCGCGCATGCGCTCGTTGACACTGCCGGAGAGCACGCCATAGATGCCGACGGCGGCAAGCAGCAGCGCGGTGATGCCAAAGGCTGCGAACAGGATGAGGACGAAACGGCGTTCGGCTTCGGAGACGTCCACCAACTGCTTCATGGTTTCGACGCGCACGATGGGTTGGTTCCGGTCGATGGACCAGATAGCGCTCTTCACCGCGGGGAGCGAGCAGAGCCTGCATCGCCGGAGGTGCGGATGACGAACGAGAGAGCGCTCGTCAGCGAACCAGGTCTGGCGAGTGGAGAGATAGACTGCATCGGGCTCGTTGATCGCGAGTGAGGTTTGCTTCACATCGCCAACCACGCCGACGACGGTGTACCACGGACGATTCGGGTGGGCCGACATGCAGGCGTTTGCCAATGGGATCCTGGCCGGGAAACTGGCTTCGCGCGAGCGATTCGCTGATGAGAGCAGCATAGGGCGCAGTGTCGGAGTCGCGTTCATCCAGATATCGACCGCTGCGCAACGGGATGCCCATGGCCTGGCAGTATTGCGGGCTCACAGCATAGCGAAAGACGTTGCGGCCGCCATCAGGGCCGTCGCTTTCGAACCGCGCGCCATACATGCCTATGACGGGCGGATCATCGCTGAGCGCAAGCAGACTGGTGAAGGCCGCCTGTTTGACCGTGGGCACGCGGCGCACGGCTTCGAGGGCCTGTTCGAAGAATCGGCGGCGCGCGGCGTCGCCGGCGCCCGGCGCAGTGGGGAGTTCGTCGAACTGATGGCCGGACGTCTGCACCTGCATCGTCAGCAGATGGTCGGGATTGAAGCCGGGATCGACGGAGAGCAGACGCTGCATGCTGTGCAGCAGAAGGCCGGCACTGATGAGGAGCACGAACGCCAGCGCGACAGATGTGACGACGAGGGCGCGGCGGGTGAGACTTTGGCCCCCGGCGGCGCGGCGCGAACTTTGGTGCAGCGCGGAGTGGAGTTCAGCCCGAGACAGATGAGCAGCGGGGACCAGGCCAGTGAACATTCCAATCAACGTGGTGATGGCGAGTGCGAAAGCGAGTGCGGCCGGGTCAACGGCGATTGCGTTGAGGCGCGGTAGTCCGGGTGGACTGAGAAAAACGAGCGCGCGCACGCCGGCAAAAGCGACGCCGATGCCACCGATGCCGCCAAGTCCAGCAAGGAGGAGACTTTCGGTGATGAGCTGGCGAAGCACGCGGTGGCGCGATGCTCCAAGCGCGGCGCGAACTGCGAATTCACCGCGGCGCTGCGTGCAGCGCGCCAGCAAAAGGTTGACGACGTTGACGCAGGCAATGGCGAGCACGAGGACGACAGCGCCAAGGATGGCCAGCAGCGCGGGCTTGACGGTGTGCGCAATGTCCACCTGCAGCGAGTCGATGATCAGGCCATGGCCCAACGACGCCCAGCGCGGACGCGGGAACTCCGGCCAGGGCGTGCGTGCGATTTGCGAGAGTTCATTCACCGCCTGATCCATGCTGACGCCGGGCTTGAGGCGGGCGGCGATGTGAATATGCAGTCCCCAGGCCCAGGCCCATGAGTTGACACTCGGAGTCAGCGTGTCGGGGTCGTAGCGCTGAGTCGTCCAGATGTCGGCGGAGGGCGAGAGCACGTTTTCGAACTCGGCCGGCATGACGCCGATGATGGTGTAGTTATCGTCGTCGAGTTTAAGTTCGCGCCCGATGATGCTGCGGTCGCGATTGAATATGCGTCGCCAGAGGCGATCGCTGAGGATGACACGCCGGGGCGCGCGCGAGCCCTCTTCGGAGGGCAGGAAGTCGCGGCCCAATCGAGGAGCGACGCCAAGAACGCGGAGGAAGGCGGCGCTGACACTTTGCCCCTCGAGCCGTTCGGGCAAGCGGTCGCCCGTCATCGTCGGTTGCCAGGGCTCAAACACCGTCATGGCTTCGAAGGAGCGGCTGCGGTGGCTGAGTTCATAAAAGGTGCCGAAGGAGAGTTCCGACCGCGCGCCCTGATATGTATTCCAGATCATCAGAATGCGATTGGGATGCGGATAGGGCAACGGCGAAAGCAGGATGGGATTCACGGCGCTGAAGATGGCAGTGCTGGCGCCGATGCCGAGGGCGAGGGTGACGACGCTGACGACGGTGAAGCCGGGATGGTGGCGGAGTTGGCGGGCCGCGTAACGCAGATCGAATAGTAAACTTCGGAACGCCATTCTCCCAACCATAGGAGCGGACTTGTTCGTGCACTGCGCTCGTATTGCCCAGTTCAAGGCGGGCGGCTCGCCGGGCATCGTCAAATGAGAGACCGCGCGCGACGCCGTCCGCGGTCGCATCATCGAGGTACTGGTGGATTTCGGCGGCGATTTCCTCATTCGTCTGGGTTCGATGGACCAGGCTGCGAATGCCGCGCGCGAGTTGCCGCCAGAGAGACATACGGCTAGCCCTCGGCCTTCAGGAGGCGCGCGATGGCGGAGGCGCGGCGGGTCCAGTCCGCGGTTTCGAATTCGAGTTGCTTCTTCCCGGCCCGCGTGAGGCTGTAGATCTTGGCGAGGCGCGAATTTTCGGTCTGTTTCCACTCGGCGTCGAGCCACCCGGCGCGCTCCAGGCGCTGCAACGCGGTGAGAAGCGAGCCGGGGTTGACCTTGAAGACGCCGCGCGAGATCTGCTCGACGCGGCGGGCGATGCCGAAGCCGTGCATGGGCTCAAGACTCAGCGTCTTGAGGATGAGCATGTCAAGGGTTCCCTGGATGACGTCGGTGTTCGGGTCACTCATGGGAGATGAAGGTACTGCAGCTTCATCATGATTGTCAAGATGTGACGCTCAAATGAGCGGGCAGTCACTTCTTCAGGGAGTAGACAATTGTAATCGTGGTGACAACGTCAACCGGCTCGCCGTTGAGGTGATAGGGCGCCCAGCGCCAATTGCGGACAGCGTCGATTGCTGCCTGGTCGTAGTCGTTGCGGAGACTCTTTTTGACGGTTATATTTTCGGGTTCACCGGTTTTGCCAACGATCACTTCAAGCTGGACCTCACCGTTGAGGGCGTTTCCGGAGGTCTTGGCTTCAGCTGGATAGACGGGAGGTTCCTTGTGCAGGATTTTGAGGTCTTTGACATTCACCTTGGTGGGCTTGGGAGCGGTGTTCTGGTTTCCGGCATCGGTCACCTCCATGCGGAGCGCCAGCGCCGAGACGCAGGCCGTCAATGCGATGGTGCCGCATACACCGAGGACAGCGAAACGGCGCAGGCCTCGTAGCTCAACTTGTTTCTGCTTCAGGTCCATAATTCTCCTCTCGAAGTTGTTGGTATCGAAGATGGCGACCGCGTGCAGGGCGCCGGCTGTCACGGATTCGGAGACCATCGAAGCCAGGCGCAGCAGCGATCGCGCGTAACTCTCGCGCCCGGCGAGGGCATCGGCTGCCTGGGCATCACACACCAGTTCGCGGCTTTCAGCGAGGCGCGCACGTGTGAGCCACAGTAACGGGTGGTGGGATGCCGGGATCGACAGCAGACCGTAGAGAATGTTCTTGGCGAAGTCCCGGCGCTCCATGTGCGCAAATTCATGCGCCAGCAGCGCGTCCAGATCGTCCGGGGCAACGCTTTCGAGAAATCCCGGGGGCACCAGCAGCACCCATCGGCGCACGCCAACAGTTACCGGCCCGGAGATCATGGGCGAGATGGCTATTTCGAGCGCGTGGTATGCGGATCGGTTTCCCGCCTTGAGGACGCGACTTGAACGCGAACAGTTCAGCGCTAACTCGCCCTGGAGTGGGACCGGCTGTGAATGGAGGAGCATCAGGTGCGTCTGCCAGAGTCCCCAGGCCAAACGCCCGGACACATAGAAGCAGGACGGCGGAGTATGCGATCAAAAGAGCCGCCACGAGAAATGGCGAAAAGTGGAGCGCTGCGCCATTCGCGATGGCCGGACCGAGCACGATACGCGCCTCGCCATTATGGCTGCCGGCACCGAACCACAGCCGTGCGGCGAGTTGTCTCCACAAATCGAGAGGCTGAATAGGGCAACCGGGCAGGATAGTTTCGAGGATCAGGGCACTCACCCAGATGCGATGTTCGATCCGAGGTCCGCTTTCGCGGGCCAGGCGCGACGCGATCCACGCGGCCAGGAAAATCAACGGGACCTGCCACAGGGAGTTGAGCACATAGCTGAGCGCGTAAAGCTCCAGAGCTTTCATTTGGCGCCCCCGTCTTCCTCCAGACGCCGGGTCAACTCTGCAATCCGTTTAGGATCGATCTGCCTGGTCTTGATGAGGCTCATCACCAGTTCTTCGCTGGACCCGCCGAACATCCGGTCCACCAGATCTCGCAGGGCATGGCCTGATGCCTTCGCTTCGCTGACGGCGGCTGCGTATTCATATGCGCGGCCGTGCAATTTGCGCTTCAACTTTCCTTTCCGGCACAGGATGTTAAGCATCGTCTGTACGGTGGTGTAGGCGAGGCTCTGCTCAAGGGCCTCCTGCACTTCGGTTACATTGCTGGTTCCGCGGCGCCAAATGACCTGCATGATCTGCAGTTCGAGTTTGGTGAGGGAATTCTTATCGCGTGGAGGCATCTGCCCAACTCCTAATAGATTAGGAGCATATGCCGGCGAATTTAAATCTGTCAACTAAAGTTTTAGGACATGGGTGGAAGCGCCCTCTGCTCAGGAGACGAATGCGTCTGATGATGAGGGACTAGACCCCGGGCACGGGTGGGCAGCCGGGGAACTCGGTCAGGAAAGTGTTGCCCTTGTAGCCGAGATACTTGATGCCGATTTTGCTGGTGAAAAAACCGTCCGCGGTGAAATTGCGCAGGAAGGAGAAGAATTCCACCGGGTCTTCGAGACTTTTGTCCTGCTTTGGCGTTCTTGCGATAAGCGATGAGGTCGAGGATTTCGGCCTGCTGCTGCGGAGCGGAGTCGAGCCAGGCCTTGCCATAGCGAGTGGTGCATGTGGAGTCGAGCCACTTCAGGCCGTCGCCCAGCGTCTTCTGGTAGTCGCTGTTTTCGCTGGTGAGGAGGTCGATGAATTCCGGCGCACCAGCTTCGATGGCGCCGGCCGAATCGGCGTCCGCGGGAAGGATGGTTTCGCAGAGCGCTTGCAGCGTCTTGTATTGATGGGGGTCGAAGAACTTTGGAGTGTACGCGGTTTGGGCGCCGGATTTTTCGTCGTCGATGAGGTTGTGCGCATATTCCGCGGCATGCAGCGGAATGACACGAAGAACGGAGCCGACGGCGGCGCCGATGGTGAGCGACTTCAAGATGGTGCGTCGGGAGGGAGAGTCCGCGGCCATGTTTAGAGCTCTCCCTTCTTGGCCTGATCGAGAAGGTACTCTGACGTCTTCCACGACAGGGCCATGATGGACAGGGTGGGATTTTTGTCGGGGTTGGAGACGAATGGGGCGGCGTCGGCAACGAACAGGTTCTTTACGTCGTGGGCCTGGCAGTTTTTGTTCAGGGCCGATGTCTTGGGGTCGTTGCCCATGCGGATGGTGCCGAGTTCGTGAATGATTGCCCCGCCCTCGGAGATGCGGCCGGCGGGCTGCTGCACCAGGGCGTTGCTCTCGCCGGCGGCGGCCTTCTGCGGGTGGCGGCGGGTGCCGGCAATGACGGTGCCGCCCGCGGCTTCGATGATCGAGCGAAACGTCTGCTGCATATCGGCCGCCATCTTGTGTTCGTTCTCGCCCCATTGCCAGTGGAAGCGCAGCACGGGAATGCCCCACTTGTCCTTCACCTCGGGGTCGATGTCGCAGTAGCAGTTTTCGTTGGGGATCATTTCGCCCCGGCCGCTGAAGCCGATGAAGGTGCCGTACGTGTTGCGGCATTTCTGCTTGAGGCTGACGCCGTAGCCTTCGTGCTCGTCGCAGACATATTCGAAGCCGCCGACGCCGGGCATGTCGCGGCCGCCGCCGAACTCGATGTGATAGCCGCGGAGGAACTCGTTCTTCTTGCCGAAGCGCCACCAGGGCATGTACATGTGCATGGCGCCGACGCCGTCGTGGTTGTGGATGGGCATGTTTTCAAGCTGCGGGAAGTATCCGGCCAGGTCGCTGCCCACCGAGTCGGTGAGGTAGCGCCCGACCACGCCGGAAGAGTTGGCGATTCCATTGGGAAAGCTCGGCGAGCGCGAATTCAGCAGCAGGCGGGCGGATTCGCAGGCACTGCCGGCTACCACGACGGCCTTGGCGTAAACGCGCTGCTCGGTGCGCGTGCTCTTGTCGATGTAGGAGACGGCCTCGGCTTTGCCGGTGTCGTTGACGACGATCTCGCGGGCCATGGCGTTGGCGATCATGGTGAAGCGGCCAGTCGCGGCAGCGGGCGGAATCATGACCTGGCTCGAGGAGAAGTTGGATGCGGTGCGGCAGCCGCGTCCGCATTGCGCGCAGTAGTGGCACGCATCGCGGCCGTTCAGCGCCTTGGTCAGGATGGCGAGACGCGAAGGAATGCAGGTGATGTGGAGCTGGTCGCAGGCCTTTTTGATGAGGGTCTCGGTGCAGCGCGGCTTGGGCGGCGGCTGGAACACGCCGTCGGGAGCGTTGGGGACGTTTTCCTTCGACCCGAAGACGCCGATGTAGGCTTCGACCTTGTCGTAGTAGGGCGCGAGTTCCTCGTAGGTGATGGGCCAGTCGTCTCCAATTCCATCCGTCGAGTGGGGGCGGAAATCGGCCGGTCCGAAGCGCAGCGCGATGCGTCCCCAATGGTTGGTCCGGCCGCCCTCGATGCGAGAGCGGAACCAGCGGAAGGAGGATCCGGGGGCGGTGGTGTAGGGCTCGCCTTCGATGTCCCAGAATCCGTTGGGGGCCATGAATTCATCGCCGATGCCGCGCTGGCGGCCACCGATGCCGACGCCGCGATGGGGCAGCTGGTAGGGCCACATGTGCTCTTTGAAATCCCGGTCCGGATCGAGGCGCGGTCCGGCCTCGAGCATCACGACGTTCAGTCCACCCTCGGTCAGCACCTTGGCGGCGGTTCCGCCTCCGGCGCCGGATCCGACGATGCAGACGTCGTACACCTTGCGGGGCGGGTTGATTTCAAGCATCGGTTCACTCCAGGAAGGTTTCGCTGTACGCCAAATTGCCTTGCTCACCCAGAACGATAGACGTGTCTCATTCAGGGATCGTTATGCTCGGAAGCACCGCTTCGCGTTCCCGGGCGATTCTCGCTTCCATGGCAAGAGCCGGACGAACCACATACTCATCGAGAGATCGCATCAGAGCCTCGGCCGAGCGATATTTCACTAGTGGCAGGAGCCAGTGAAACTTCGATTGTAGCCCCTTGAACATCGAGAACTCCTCTTCATCGATCTGGATGATGGGGACAAACGGAATCTTGTAGTCGGGAACGGTGGCGTTGATCTCAAGAGGAGACGAACTGGGTTTGGTGATGTCAACAATGACAAACCGGCTGAGCCCTGCCAGAACCTTGACGGTCTCTTCGAAATCCCTTTGAGCCGGCTTCTCGAAATCGAAGATGATGGGGACGTATCCTGACTTGCGCAACTGGTCTCGAATCCCGTCGAGAATTGCCTTCCGCTCCGGAGTAAACCGGCCCAGGATCAGTACCGCTTTCCGGCTCACGGTGTCGATCACATCGCGGATGCGCTGATTGTTGACCATCAGGTGGATGAACTGCGCCACCTCGATATCGTCAACGTACAGGGGCGACTCGTCGTGCCTTGAGACGCGAAGATTGGACTGAACCGTCGCCGCATTTCTGGCGAGATTCCAGGCCGAAATGCCATAAATATCGCAATCGGAAATCGACGCTCCCTCGATGTTTGAGTCCACCAGCACCGCGCGCTGCAGGTCGCATTGCTTCATCCTGGCTCCCGCCAGGTTCGCGCCATGAAGGTTGGCGCTGCGAAGATTCACCCTATCCAGAACCGCGTTGCGGAGATAGGCCATCCACAGATCGGCCTGATAAAAGGAAGAGCCGGTCAAGTCGGCGTGATCGAAGAACGTATCTTCGAGGTAACAACCCTGGAAGTTTGCCTTTTGGAGGTTGGCGTGGGAAAAGTTGGAGGCAACGATTCGTGAGCGGCCAAAATTTGCTCCTTCGGCGAAAACGCCGCCGAGCCGTGTCTCGTCGAACACCGATGACCACAGCCCGGCGCCGGTCAAATCCGCATCGAGGAGCACCGCGTAAACAAAAGAGCCGGTAATTTTCGCATTACAAAGATTGGCGGCGGACAGGTCTGCATGGTCGAGGTTGATGCCATGAATCACCACGCCGGACAAATCTGCGCCGCACAAATCGGGGCGCTCGACGTTTTGTTCCGCGCGCCAGCGGTTCCATATCCCCGCATCGTTTTGGCGCACGGCCTCGCGCAGAACCTGAAGCGTTGCTTCGGCTGACACGGTGGATTCTGCTTCGCTCATGATCTGGCCCCGGATGTTCGCGATATGAGAGTAGCATCCGATGGCGAGCTCGGGGGCCGGCGAAATGTGGAGTTGCGGTCGTCCGCGCGAAATGGAGACGAGAACCGTCTCCGCACTTCCGAGTAGCGGATTTGCTGCGCTCGTGAGTTCGAAAGAGAGACGAACATGCGGGGCCGCTGCAAAAGGTGGCGGCGGCCCCGCATTGGTGGAAAGAGAAGCCTACGGCTGGGGTTTCGGTTCTTCCTTCGGCTTCTTTTCTTTCTCGGGAGGCGGTGGCTGTTTCTCAGGCGCCTTGGACGCGGGTTCGCTGTTGGGCCTGGGTTGAGATGGAGGCGGAGCGGCATGGGCCGGGGGCGGAGCTGAGTGGACCGGCGGTGGAGTTTCGGGTTTAGGCTGCGGCGCGGGGTGTTCGACGGGCCGCGACGGTGGAACCGGCTCAGGCGTTGTCCGTTCCGCAGGATGGGCTGGCGGCGGCGGCTGATGTTCCGGAGCTGGCGGCACTGGTTTCTCGGTTGACCGGACAGGCTGGGTGGGCTGGTGCGTGGGATGAGGCTGCTCGGGCGGGCCCTGTGGCGTCTGGGGCTGCGGTGGTGGCGGCGGAGGCTGGTGCTCCGGAGTCGGCACCGGCACTGGTTTCTCGGTTGATCGAACAGGCTGCGAGGGCTGCGGCTGCGCCGGAGGCCTGGCTGCCGGGGCAGGGATGGGAGCTGGCTTCTGCTGGTTTTCGGGGCAGCTGGCCTGGGCGTTCGCCCGACGCAGGCGGAGTTGTGCCGGCCGGATGTGCGGGGACCGGCGGTTGAACGGGACGATTGGCCGCCGGCTGCTGTGCGGCAGGTGCGGGGGGCTGACCGGGGTGAGAAGCTGGTGCTGTTTGCATCGCCTGCCGGGCAGTCGGCGTCATCTTCACGTTGGGCGGCGGAGCGACGACCGTGCGGTTCGGCAGGCGCGGAGGCGGAGGGGCGGTTTTGACCGGGGGCGGCAGCGGCCTGGCCTTGGGCTGTGCAGCGACGGCCATTCCTTTGGCGTTGATCATGACCGGACGCGCCACCGCAACGGGGACGCGGCGGACAGGGGGAGCGCTGATTTTGGCCTGGGCGGTGGGCGTGACCTCGGGGCGGGCCATCACCTGAACGTGGGCCATCTGTTGCGGATCGATGTGGACCGCCGCCCGCGCAACCGGGCGCCCCGCCGCAAAGTCTTCGTGGCGGATTGCCGTCACACCGGTAGTGCGATTCACGTAGGTAATGTTGGTCACGTTCGGTGACGTTGACGATGTTCACGTAGGTCTTCTGCACGTGGACCACGCGGGTTTCCTGGATGTTGGATGATGTTGACCCGGTCAACATAGCGGGGGCTGCACGGATACCAGGGCCGATAGGCTTCGCCGGGGCCGAGAGGGAACCACACGGAAACACCGCCGCCTCCGGCCTGGATTCCGCCGGCGAAGACCACCAGCGCGGGCGACCAGACAGGGTGCTCGGCTCGCGGGCCGGGAACCCAGCCCCACCTGCCCTGGTAATTGATCCAGCGGCCGAAGTGAAACGGCGCATAGCCCCATGGCTCATCTTCGACCCAGGTCCAGCCCCACGGATCACGATTGATCCAGTGCCCGTTACGATATGGCGCCCAGCCGGCAGGAACGCTGGGGAACCACATGTCGCCGTAATCGGTTGCGGGCGTCCATTGGCCGTAGCCGTCAAGATCCTCGACTCCGGGAGCCTCCGCGCTGACGTAGCGGAAAGACGCGGCGTGGGTAATCTGCTGGTCGCGGCGTTCACTCCAATTGTCCAGATCGTCGTAGCCGGCCGGCTGGAGCCATTGTGGATAGACGGGATTGGTGCCGACCAATTGGAGCGCCTGGCCCGAGCCCGTATCCATGCCGAAGTCGTTAGCTCCCGAGACGTAGACGTCGCCGTTGTAATTGGAAAAGATGGCACTCTGCTGGTCGGGATAGACGTCGACCCGGAAATCCGCGGGGCCGGTAACCGTGCTGGTGCCGCTCGGCGTTTGTATGTAGAGGGATTGGCCGTCCCAAAGGCCGAAGGTGCGGATATGCAGCGAACCCTGGGCGGCTCCAAAGGTGATGTCGCTCGAGCTGAAATCGACAAAGGTGACGTCGGAATTGGGACCGATCCGCACATAGGTCCGGCCCACCTGGATCTCGGCGCGTCCGTCGGAATCGGTGAAGATGCGGTCGCCGGAGCCTACCGGATAATTGAGGTAGGCCTGTCCCCAGTCCTGGGTGCCCGCCGGCTGAATCGAGACTGTACCGTTGACGATGGACAGCCGTCCGGCCTGCTGCGGTGGATCGTCATCCTGCGCAGGCGAGGCCAGCGGGAAGAGCGCCAGACAGGCCGCAACGGCAATTGCCATCAGGGTATTTCTGCCGGAAAAAACGCAAACTCGCAACATGGAAGCGTTCCTTTCAGTTTCTACATGACTTCGATGTCACAAACCCTAACCACGATCAAACGCAGCCGACGGGGAAGTGGAACTCGGAGCGATGGGATTCTGAGGATTCCAACCGCAACTCCTTAAAGCCTCAGGGATGCTAACCCTGTTCCAGGCGGAAAGTAGTAACCAATTGCAGCAGCTACCAGAGCGACACCCCTTCCCATCGCGGGATGGTGCGATTACGGAAACCGAGAAGTTGGGCGCATAAACAACATCGTTTACTTGGATGACATCGAATTGTAAAGCGGTGGCCCGGCCTCGCGCGGGTTTGTGCTCGGTATCTGGCGGAAGGTTGAGAGCCACCAAACAAGCGTGACAATCGTCAAATTCCCATGGGTTTTTGCGCGGAATAATAACTTTTGATCCAAGCCAGGGTTCTTATCTGTCTGGGCGTGCTTATCGACATATAGCGCATCTAAGCTGCCGGAACGTTCGCGGAAATCCTTCCAACACCTCTTACGGGCCGCGAAGTTGAGATCACGGGCACACGAGGAGCAATTGTGGCCAAGGAGAGCAAGGCATTGCGCGTACTGATTGTCGACGATGAAGAAATCATCGCGGATTCTCTGGCAAGCATTCTGAAGGACAAGGGGTTTGCCGCGACCGCCGCTTACAACGGAGAACAGGCACTGGAACTGGCATCCACGGTCGAGCCAGACGTGCTGCTGAGCGATGTGGTCATGCCCGGCATCAGTGGAACGGAGCTTGCCTTTCGCCTGATCCGGCTGCTTCCCTCCTGCCGCGTCGTACTCTATTCCAGTATCGCGGTGGTGACTAACCTGCTAAAGGCACCCGGGGCCACCAACTATCCTTTTAAGCTGCTGGCAAAGCCAATTCATCCCGATGACCTGATTCCACACCTGACGAGCTAACAAGA
Organism: uncultured Acidobacteriota bacterium; assembly: GCA_963812485.1. Taxonomy (GTDB): domain Bacteria; phylum Acidobacteriota; class Terriglobia; order Terriglobales; family Acidobacteriaceae; genus Telmatobacter. The sequence continues at coordinate 83,087 of CAWEVD010000019.1, read as the reverse complement.
TCTAACTATGTCGCTTACTGACATTAGAAATGAAGATAACTTCATCTAGCAGATTATTGACATCGCGATAGAGTAATTGGACAATCCAGCTAACCAGCGGCACGGTGTCCAGTCCGTTTACGCTCGCTTAGACTAAAACTCCATGAGCAGAAGCCAAGCAATGACAGTGAGCACAAGTGAGCTTGATCGGATCGTGTTGCAGGCGCTCTCCGATGATTACCAATCGTTTGATTCGGTGTTCTGCAAGCTTTCGCGGCTCGGCAGCTTTATCTGTGGAGTCTATGAAGCTGACGAAGTTGAGCGCAGCTTACTAAGTTCTATTGCTAAAAGATTTGTGCAGGCGTACCTGCTTCACGCTGAGCCCCCCTATGCGACGGCTGTGCGAGCCGAATTAGGGACGGTCCGGAAGTACTGGTACTGCATCACAGAAGAAGGTAAAGAGTATCTTCGCGGAATAACGTAGCTACTTAGCGATTCTCCATCCCCAAAATCAGGTTCAAGTGGTCCCGCAACGAATTGCATTTGACCGTAAATGCGGGAGGAAAGCAATTACGCCTCGACAGGCAATTCCGCGGAGAGAATCTTCATGGGAGTCAGGCCGCGCTGGCGAAGGGCCCGGAGGCTGAGCGCATCGTGGCGCTTGGCCAGCCGCCTTCCGTTGTGATCCACCACCAGGCGGCAATGAAACCACTGCGGTACCTTGAGCCCCAGCGCCCGATAGAGCAGGATCTGTCGCGCGGCCGATTTCAGCAGATCGGCTCCCCGCACGACCTCGGTGATGCCCATGGCGGCGTCATCGGCCACGCAGGCCAGCTGATAGCTCGGCACCCCATCGCGCCGCCACACCACGAAGTCGCCGAAGTCCTCGCCGGCCACGAAGCGCTGCGGCCCGAGATTCAGATCGAGGAATTCCACCGCTTCACCATCGGGCACTCGAAAGCGCCAGTTGGCGCCCTCGGGATTTTCAATATCAACGGCTGTAGGCCCGGGCAGTTGCGGAGCGTGCCAATGATGATGGCGGCAGGTTCCGGGGTAAACCGGTTCGTCGTCGAGCGCGTCCAGCTTTCCGGCGCGGAACGCGGCGGGGCTCCGCGAAGTGTGCTCATGCGGGGCACCGAGCGCACTCTCGAGGTCTTTGCGCGAGCATCGGCAGGGGAACAGGAATCCTCCATCGCGAAGCTTGCGCCAGGCGTCGAGATAGACGGGGCGGCGTTTGCTCTGCACATAGGGACCGAACGGGCCGCCTTTGTCCGGGCCCTCATGCCAGCGGATTCCCAGCCAGCGCAGGTCATCGAGCGCGGCATCTGCATACACGGCTCGACTGCGGTCAGGATCGAGATCTTCCATGCGCATGACCAGTGCGCCGCCTGCGTCCCGCGCCCGCTGCCAGGCCGTCCAGAAGGTGCGCGCGTGACCCACGTGCAAGTACCCGGTCGGCGAAGGGGCAAGTCTCCCGCGATAGTCCGACACCGGAACTGAGACAATGCTGGCCACTTACCCATATATTGTAGTGACGCGGAAACCGGGGCGGATATGGCGGGTTGGATACCGGCGCATGGCGGGACAGGCACCGGCGATTCATGACAGAAGTTATTCCTGCGAATTAGTGCCGGGGACATCATCGGGATGGTGATGATGCTCATAGTGATTGATGCTCTCGGAGAGATGGTCGGGGTCAACTGAAACCTGCACCACGTCCAGATTGCGGCCGTCCTCGTCGAGCACAAAGAGCCCCATGCGCGCGCCCTCGGGGCGCATGAAAATCAGGGTCTGGTTATTGCCGCCTCCCGCTCCGTGATTGGCATCTGCGGAGTCCGATTTGCGGCTGGTCTCGCGAATGATTCGTTCCCAGCCCTCACCGAGTTTCGTCTCCACCATCTGGTTCAGTTCCTCTCCATCCATTACGGGCGAAAAGTACTCGAACTCCGCGATGTGCAGATTGCTGACTCCGCCATTGGTGGCTTTGCGGGAAACGAAGCTGATGAGGCCAAGGAAGGGAATGCGGGTAGCGCGCACGTGGTATTTGGTCTCGATGGTCGCGCACCACGCCGTCAAAGCCGTTTTCACTACCGCCGGCCAGCACCGCGACGGGGACCAGTAACGATACAAAGCATACCGGGATCAACAGCAAGCGCCTCATTCCGTGCCTCCCTTCGTTTTGTCCTTGTCTTTTTCCTTGTCCTTATCCTTGTCTTTGCTGTGGGGAGCGGCGTCGATAGCGCCCAGGGCGCCCAATCCGCCGAGGCCCTTGAGTTTGCCCAGGTCTTCCATGCGCACCGGCCCCAGAATGAGCACGATGGACAATTCTTTCGGCTCGGCGTTCAGGATGAACATCCCGTGGGTCTCGCCGTTCACCATCTTGACCATGACGTCGGTAGTCTCGCCGGTCCTGCGCTCGCGCGCGCGCACAATGGGCGTCCATTCGGCGGTTTCGAAATACTGGCGCAGCTTCTCGATCTCGTCCATCGAGTACTGGCCCTCTTTATCAAACTCATAGTCGCGGACATAGATACCGTCGAGGTTTTCGATCAGGTGGCGCGTTGCGGCCTCGTCCTGGTCTTTGCCGTTCATGAATTTCGCGGCGAAGCCCAGCATGCTCTTGCCCAGCGTCACCTCGGTCACATTGGAGGCGCGGGCGGCCAGTTCCTTCTCTACCGCCGGCGGCAGGGGCAATGGCGAAGTCTGCGTCTGGGCTGACAAGGCTGGCATGAGCGCGAGCATCAAGAACGTACCAAGGACAAAGCCAATCGTTCGTTTCTTCATCGGGATTCCCCTTACTGAACTACTCACTGAGCTGCGGTTGCGGGCAGCCAGGCGCAGATTCATTTCGTTGAGTGCGCGCTCTGTGACGCGCAACGCCGTCATCACCTGGCGGCGCGCTTCTTCGCCCCGGCGACGATCTTCAGCCCGCTGCAGTTGCCACTGCATCAGCCCGCCCAGCATCGCAGCCAGGACCAGTCCCGCCGCCACTCGCTGCCACGCGACCCAGTAGTGGTGGCGTCGCTCGGTGATTTCGAGACCACGCCGCGCCATGATTTTTCGCTTCAGGCTGGGGGGCGCGGGCCTCCGCTGCAATACCTGGTGCAATTCCTTTTCAAATTCGTCGATGTGTTCAGGCTCCACGGATGTACTCCCGTAAATGATTTGTGGCCTTGGCGCGCAGCAGCTTGAGTCCGCGCTGCAGGTGGCTTTTCACCGTGGCCAGCGGCGCTTCCAGGGTTGCGGCAATTTCTTCCGGCGGCATGTCCTCCTGATAGCGAAGAACCAGCGCCGCGCGCTGAGCCTCGGGGAGCGTGGTCAGGAGGAACTCCATGCGCGTTCCCAAAGGCGACGGCCGTTCGTCCGTGCTGGAGGCGTGTGCCTCGTTCATTTCCACCCACAGGTCGAGCCCCCGCACGCGCCGCCGCCTCAACGCATCAGAAGATCGGCTGATGGCCACGCGCCGCAACCAGAAGCGGGCATGTTCCGGGTTCTTGATCTTGCCCATGTTCCGATCCAGTTCCAGAAAGACGTCCTGGGCGATTTCTTCTGCCAGCCCTCGGTCGCCGGTCATCCTCAGGGCGAGCGAAAACACCATGGACTGATGCTCGTCCACGAGTTTTTCGAAATCCGGCTGCCATTGGGCCATGGGTTTCGCTTCTACTTTCTTATCCGCGGGGAAGCGCGGGGCGGGATGCAGAGATTTACGCGGTGGGCAGGAAAAAGTTCATACCCTATCCGGCGCCGCCCCGGTTTGTTACCCATTCGACCGTTCGGTCAAACAACGGTTACGACGATTCCGATGGCTAAAAACCGGATTTCGCTTTTGTGGTCTCCCACCCTTTCGCCAGGAAAAAGGCGAAAGGATGGGGCACGGAGATTATGTAATCGGGTTAGAACAGATCCGGAATGCTGTGAAAGGCGATGCGGGTGGGGGCGGCCTTGTAGGCGGTCAGCATGGTTGCGGGCGCAAGCGTGCCGAGGCCGTACTTGTGGTTGAGCGCATCCATGGCTGCGAGGAGCCGGGTCCGGCCTTGCTCCACATCGAGGGCGTCGAACAGGCTGAGGGTATGGAGCCGGTCGGGAACGAGTCCGCCCAACTGCACACCCACAAAAAACGGATGCGCGTACTCCGCCCCATTGGGCTGAGACTCCCATAGACGTCGCAACGCCGCAATGAGGGTCTGATTATCCTGGCATTCGGTCAGCTTCAATTCGCCGTGCCAGCCGCGGGTCGGCACGCCGAATCGGCTTACCGGGGTTCCGGGCGAGTTTTCACCGCGCGGCGCCGCAAAACCGACGGCCAGGCCGATGCTGCTGGCCCAGAGCCCGCCCGCGCGAAGGCGCATGGCGGCCTTGTGCAGCAACTTGTGGGCAACCGCCCAGGCTTTCTCTGAGGTGCGCAGTTCGGGCGCCAGCACGTGCTGGTGGCTGATCGACTTCAGGTGGTCGGTTTCCGACATCTCGAAGTCTTCGCCCTTGAGCCAGTGCCACAGCCGCTCGCCCCACACCGATCCCCATAACCGCCCGGCCTGCTCGCAGTCGAGCGCCAGCAGCTCCTCCATGGTGCGAATGCCGCGCTCGTTGAGCCGCTTCTCGGTTCGCGCGCCGACGCCGGGCAGATCGCGGAGGTTGAGTCCCTGCAGGGCCTGCGGCAAGATGTCGAGGGGGAGCGCCACCAGGCCGTCGGGCTTCTCCATGTCGCTGGCGACCTTGGCGAGATAGCGATTGGTGGCCAGTCCCACCGAACTGCGCAGCATCTCGCCGACGCGTTCCCGGATGCGGGCCTTGACCTTGCGGGCCAGTTCGATGGCCGCCAGCAGCGGGCGCTCGCGCCCCATCAGGCGGCAAGCCATTTCATCGATCGAGCAGACCGCGGTGACGGGGAGGCAGCTTTCCACGGCCTCAACCACCCGGTGGTGATACTCGACGTATAGCTCATGGCGGCCCTCGACGAGCACGATGCCGGGACACATCCGCCTGGCGTCCGCGACGATGGTTCCCGTTCGCACGCCAAAGGCCTTGGCCTCGTAACTGGCGGCGATGCAGCAGGTCGTGTCGGCAAGCATGGGCACGACGCCGACCGGCTTGCCGCGGAGTTCGGGTCGATCCTGCTGCTCCACCGAAGCGAAGTAGGAATTGAGATCGACGAAGAGCCAGTTTACGACCGGTTGCCGCACGTCCGCCGCGGACGAAGGTTGCGTTTCGGGGTGCGCGAGCGCAGGTTGGATGAGCCGGCCGAGGTCGCCGAACGAGTTTTCCACCGGGCTTTCATCGACCGAAACTTGCTTCGGTTCCATTTCGATCTATTTTCGTCTTATATTCGCCTTACCGCAAGTAGTTTGTGGTTCCCTAGCGTCTATTTTTTCAGTGGTACACTTGGGTACACTTCTTGCAGATTCTGGCACACGGCACAGCGAAATGGCCCTCAATCTGCATCTATGTTTGTAGCTCTCTGGCGTGTGTTCTATGCATACCGTTTTACATTGGCTGACGACGAGCGGAAGCCTTCTAGCCGTGATTGCCACGGCTGGAGTTGCGATTCTGCTGGTCTGCTGCCTGGGTTGTTCGAGATGCTCGTGCCGCGAAAAAGACGACATCTTCAGCCGGCGCGAAGTGTAAGAGAACGACCCGCAGTTTCAGGACGTTCGCGTCCCCTGGTGAAACCGCAAACGCCACCCTCCCGGTCTCTTTGTCCAAATTGAACTCCGCAGACTTGAGGTTCGAATCCCGGTTCGAGCGTCTGTGCGCGACGCGAGGTAGGTGACCAGCGCCACGTCCTCTGCAAGCAGGGCACATTCAAAGTCCATCATCTCGATCGGCGCCGGGGTTTCGCCGGCAAGCAGGTCGAGAATCTCGTCCCGAGTCCAGATACGTCCGGACGAGCCGAACTCGACAAAGTCGTCCGCCAACAGTTCCGCAACCCGGGCGCGATTGCTGCGCACTGCGGGATCAAGCAGGGCTTCTTCCGCACGGCGCAAGCTGGTCGGCGATGTCTTCAGGGCAACTCATCTTTTTATTGCGGCTCTGGTTTCAAATACTTCTCAAAATGAGCCAGGATGCGGTTGAATAACTGGATGCGCGCATCGCTTCCCGCGATGGAGTGCGTCTTATCCGGGAACAGCTGCAGATCATAGGGAATCCGCGCCTCGATCAACGTCTGGATGAACTGAATCGAATTCTGAAGGTGGACATTGTCATCCCCTGTCCCGTGCGCCAGGAGCAGGTGCCCCTTCAATTGCGCGGCTGAGTTCACCACGGAGAAATCCTTGTAGCCTTCGGCAAACTCGGAGGGGAGGCTCAAATAGCGCTCGGTATAAATGGAGTCGTAGTTGCGCCAATCGGTGACCGGAGCCACCGCAATGCCGGCGCGAAAGCGATCGGAATGGGTCAGGGCGTAGAGCGTGAAGGTGCCGCCCCAACTCCAACCCCACCATCCTAAGTTTTCCTTATCCAACTGCGGATAATTCTCGAGCACATCATCGAGAACCGTGAGCTGGTCCTCGAGCTGGACGGGGCCGAAATTGTGATAGGCCGCCTGCGCAAATGCCCGCCCGCGATTGCCCATACCGCGATTGTCGGTGCGAAGAACCGCGAAGCCATGCTGGGAGAGCAATTCGTCGAAGAGCAGGTTATCGGCCCACTCGTGGTCTCCCCAGCGATTGATCACGGTCTGCGCGCCGGGTCCTCCATAGGGATTCACGATCAGCGGCACGCTTCCCAGGCCGTGGGATACCTCCGGCAGCATGAGGGTCGCGAACAGCGTGGTGCCGTCGTGGGCCTTGACTTTGAGCTCGTCCGGCTCGTGAAGGTGGTATGGTTCCACCGCGCGCGTGGACCAGAACGTCTTGCACTCTTTCCCTTCGGGGCAGAGACTCAGCGCGGGAGGAGTCATGCGGGTGGAGAAGGTGTCGACGAAGGAGCCGCCGGAATAGGAAAAGTTTCCATCGTGATGCCCGGCCGCGGTGGTCAATTGCCTTGACTGGCCTTCGAAGCTGACCTGCCATAACTGCTGTTCGAGCGGGTTGCCCTGGTTTGAGGCGAAGTAGACCAGCTTCTTTCCCCAGTCAATCGAGGAGATTGCTGTAACTTCAAACTCGCCGCTGGTGAGCTGTTTGCCCAGCTTGGCCGTCGTCGACGCCAGGTCATTGGTGTCGTACTTGTACAGATAGATATGGTTGTGCCCGTCGGACCAGTTAGTCAGGATGATGTTGCCGTTGTCAACGGCTACGTCATAGTTTTCATCGAGAAACTTATCGTCGATAAGTTCCAGCACCAGGTGGGACTGGCCGGTAGCGGAGTCGGCAAAGTAAAGACTGCGGCGCTTGTGATCGCGGGTGAGTGTCTCGATCCACACTGTCCTGCGGTCGACCCAGCCAAAGCGCGGAATGTAGTCCTGGCCCGCTCGCACGGGGACCTTCATCCACACGGTTTTTCCGCCCGATGCGTTCACCACGCCAACGCGAACATCGGGATTGTTATCCCCCGGCTGGGGATAGGGCTGAAGAAGCGTCTTTGCGTGAACCGGCAGCGAGTCGACGATGGGAGACTCCGGCACCTGCGATTCGTTCATCTGCAGATAGGCCAGATCTTTCGAGTCCGGCGACCAGAAGTAATTGCTGCGCACGTCCAGTTCTTCTTCGTAGACCCAGTCCACTTCGCCGTTGACGATCCCGGCGCCGGCTGTCCCGCTAACCAGGCTCATCGCATTGGCTACATCGCGCAGGTGCACCACCGCCAGGCTATGATCGCGCACGAACGAAATGGCATCGCCGTTGGGAGAAAATTTGGGATCGTCGCCGGAGGCCGCACCGGTAAAGCCTATCTGTATGCCGGTGCCGTTCTTCAGGTCGTAGAGCCACAATCTTCCGTTGGAATCGAAGAGGAGATGACTGCAATCCGGCGCCCACAGATAGCTCGACATCCTGTAACGCTCGCGATGATCGCGGTCCTGTTCCGAGGCGGGCGACTCGCCGAGCGCGGCGAGTTTGGCGCGGCTCACCAGCACGTGAGGCTTGCCCGAACCGGGATCGAGGTCGATCAATTCGCCGCCGTCGATATAGGTCACATGCTTGCCGTCCGGGGACCAGGTGATTCCGCCGGGCAGGTTGCCGATGAGGCCGCCGCGCCCATAGATCTTCTCAACGGTCAGAGGAGGCGCTGTCTGCTGGGCAACAACCGGAACGACCAGCAGCGCGCAACCGATCATGGCCCGCAACACAAGAGCGGCAACGCGCGTCAAGAGCAGTCCTCCCCTGCAGTGGTGTAGCATCGCTCTTCGCAAAGAACGATGGGTTTAATGGCTCTCAGCGAAAGTCTAACCCAGGACAGGCAGCAGCCTTGTCAATCGATGGTCAACGAACCGTTCTCAATGGCCGACAGGTCCGCTCTTGCCCTTGCGGGGCCGCTGCATGAGGAACACCAGTGGGATTAAAGCAAGCATCAATACGGCCAGCACTTTGATGACATCGAGATAGGCCAGCATCGTGCACTGGCGGAGGAACTGGCCATAGATGCTTCCCTGCGCCATCGCCTTTCCCTGCGCCAGCGAGACCGCCCGGCCTCCGTGCTCGACGAGGTAGCGCCCCAGAGAATTCAGCTGGTTCTGCAGGTTGCCGTCGCTTTGCGAAATCGAGGAGCCGAGGCGGTTCTGATGAAACTGCTGCCGGCGCGCGAGCATGGTCACAACAAACGCCGTTCCGACGCTGCCGCCGATGTTGCGTGCAAGGTTGGTCAGGCCGCTCACGTCATTGTTCTTGGTCATGGGAATGCCGTTGTACGAGAGCGTGTTGATGGGAATGAAGAGAAATGCCAGTCCCGCGGCCTGAAACACCCTGAGGAAGGCTATGTAGCCGTAGCTCACACCGAGGTTGAGGTTCAGCATGGTGAACAGGGCCATCGACGACACGGCAAATCCGTACACGATCATCCAGCGCGGATCGACGCGGCTGACCAGAAAGCCGACAACGGGCATCATCACCATGACCATCAGGCCGCCGGGCGAAATCACCAGGCCTGCCTGTTCGGCGGTGTACCCCAGCAGCGTCTGCGCAAATTGCGGAATCATCACCGTGGTTCCGAACAGCACGATGCCCAGAACCCCCATCAGGACGAACGACACCGCGAAGTTGCGCTGCTTGAAGAGCGTGAGATCGAGTATGGGCCGCTTCTTGCGCCTGATCTGCACCAGTTCCCAGATGACCAGCGTGATCAGCGACAGGACGCACAACACAATGAATGTCGTGATCAGCCGCGATCCGAACCAATCATCTTCCTGGCCTTTGTCGAGGATGAACTCGAGCGACCCGAATCCCAACGCCAGCAGGCCGAAACCCATGAAATCCAGCTTGAGGCCTTCTTTCTGCACCCGCTTGACCTCGGCCACGATGTGCGGCGGGTCCTCGACAATCCGGCTGGTCAGAAACAGGGACAGGATCGCCACCGGCACGTTGATGAAGAAACACCAGCGCCAGTCGAAGTTGTCGGTGATGTATCCGCCCAGGGTGGGCCCGATGGCCGGCGCGCACACCACGGCGAAGCCATAAAGTGCGAAGGCCTGGCCTCGTTGTTCGGGCTTGAATGTGTCGGCCAGGATGGCCTGTTCGCTGGGCGCGAGGCCCCCGCCGCCCGCTCCCTGCAGCACGCGGAAGAAAATCAGCAGCCCAAGCGATGGGGCCAGGCCGCAGAGCGCGGAACTGATGCCGAACAGGACCACGCAGATCATGTAAAAGCGCTTTCGGCCCAGGAACGTGGTCAGGTACGCCGAGGCGGGCAGGATCACCGCGTTCGCCACCAGGTAACTGGTCAGCACCCAGGTGGCTTCGTCCTGGCTTGCGCCGAGCCCGCCGGCGATATGCGGCAAAGCCACGTTGGCGATGGAGGTGTCGAGCACCTCCATGAAGGTAGCCAGTGTGACCGTAATTGCGATCAGCCACGGATTCCGCCTGGGCTTCCAGGCGGCGACGGGAGCGGGCTGGGGAAGAGGCCGTGGTTCGGCGGCTGCGGCGCTCATACGTTTTCTCAGTCTAGTAGAAGCGCGCGCCGTGGTTGCGGATGCACAAACTGAAAAACGGGACCGGTGAAGTGACGCGAAAATTGGACTTCAAGAGGTTGGGATTTTGTGAAGACGATTGGCGGCCACCAGCTTCTTGAGCGATGCAACCAGCCGCTCCCGTTCTTCGGCGGATAATTGGGAGAAGAACTCTTCGTCATTCTGATCGGCGATGCGCGCGAGCTTTGGCACAAGGGCACGCCCTGCGGAAGTAAGTTTGATGTCCTGAAAGCGACGATCGCCGCTGGCCTCCGCGCGGCTTACGAGGTTCTTTTGGACCAGCCGATCGATCAGTTTGGAGATCGCGCCGCGGGTAAGGCCGGTCGCGGTAGCCAGTGCGCTGGGCGAAGTTGATGCGGAGTCGAACATCTCGCGGAGAATGACCCATTCCGCAACGGTGACGCCGCTTCCCTCCAACTTGCGGGCAAACGTGTGCGATACGTGATTGGAAACAAATCGCAGCCAGAACCCGATGTGACTTCTCAGTTCGGTGACGTCGGAGGGAGGAGTGCGAGGGCGCATGGCTGATGTTAGTTTATTAGGAAATTGTTACAATTCAACGTCTTCGAAGACGATCCAGGTTGCATCGGTGAAGGCGGGGGTTGTATGTTCCCCCACATGCAATGGACAACTCCGCAAGAACGGCGTTCTCTTGGCCAGGCTCGCCGCAAGCAGGTAGGCCGCCAGGAACACGATCAACTCAAGCCCAAAGCGAGGCCTGCCTCTGCCCTCAAACTCCTCGAGCGCGCTGCCCATGGCCGCGTTCAGGCGCTCCTCAAGCTGAAATATGAGTTGATGGCGCAATCGCCGTTTGGCTATTTTCGCGGGGCGGTCCCGGTGATGGCGGCCGATCTATCCGTCCTTCCCAACACCGGGATTATCTCCCAGATCTGCGGCGACGCCCACGTCCGCAACCTGGGGGCGTTTGCGGCTCCTGACGGGCGCCTCGTTTTCGACATCAATGACTTCGATGAAACGATTCGGGCTCCATTTGAGTGGGATCTGAAACGGATGGCCGCCTCACTGGTCCTCGCTGGCCGCGAATCTCAACACAAGGAAGCTACCTGCCAGGCCGCCGTGGAGAGATGTATTCGAACCTACGCGGCGCAGGTGCGTGCGTTTTCTGAAATGCCCGTCCTCGAGATTGCCCGGTACCAGGTGCACCGCATCGGCTCCGTTGTCCCCATTCACGCTGCCCTGCTGAAAGCGGAGCGGGCAACCCCGTGCCACACTCTCGACCTGCTTACCGAGCCCGCCTCATCAAAGCCGGGCACGCCGCGCCGCTTCAAAGAAATCAAGCCTACGCTTACCCGGGTCACGGGCAGCCAGGCCCAGGCCGTGCTGGGCGCGCTGGGACCCTACCGGTCGATGCTGGAGCCGCAGCGGCAGCACGGGCTCTCGTTCTACCGCCCGATCGATGTGGCATTCAAGGTGGTCGGCACTGGCTCGGTCGGCACCCGCGACTACTGCATCTACTTTGAAGGCAATGGCCCCAGGGATCCGCTCTTCCTGCAAATCAAGGAGGAGACTGCGTCCGGCTATGCGCCCTATCTGCCCGACGCCAAACCCGCCCATCACAACGGACAGCGCACGGTCGAAGGCCAGCGCGCCATGCAGTTGCAGTCCGACCCGTTTCTCGGCTGGACGAACCTCGCGGGGCGTGACTTTCTGGTCCGCCAGCTGAATGATCACAAGGGCAGCATCGCCATTGAAGATATGAAAGGCGACGGTCTCGAGACGTTTGCCGCGGTCTGCGGCGAACTGCTGGCCCGCGGCCACGCGCGCTCCGGCGACCCGCTGATGATTGCGGGCTACATTGGCGCGGGTGACAGGTTTGTCGAGGCGCTGGCGAGATTCGGAGTCAACTACGCCGACCAGACCGAGAAAGACTGGAAAGACCTGCGCCGCTCGGGCAAGGCGGGAAAATTGGCTCCCGTCGAAGCGGGCGAAGTCCTGATTCCCTGGTCGGGATTGAGTTGGTTTCCCCACCCTAACGACGCCGGGCGACGTCGTAGAATGGGCGCACCGGTTACGTACCGCTTATGGCGTGACGGTCAATTCGGCGTGGAGAGTGGCGGTCGAGTCTTCGCCTGCCCATACATCGAAGGTTCCGGGTTCGACGCCCCATGCTTTGGTCTGCGGGCTCCAGAATTGCAGCTCATCTTTGCCCAACGAGAACTTCAGCGTCTGCGTCTCTCCGGGTTTGAGTGTGACGCGCCGGAAGCCCTTGAGCTGGCGGACCGGGCGCGATGCGGAGCCGGCGCGCTGATGGATGTACACCTGCCCCACGGCATCCCCGGCGGTTGAGCCGGTGTTGGTGACGTCGACGTCCACTTCGGTCGCATCGTCAGACTTGATGCTTGTTTTGGTCAGGCGCACGTTGTCGAATTTGAATGTCGTGTAGCTGAGGCCATAGCCGAAGGGATAAAGCGGCTTGCTGGACAAGTCCCAGTAGCGGGACGTGAAGGTGGGCCGGTCTTCGGGCTCGTGGGTGAGGTTGTGGTTGTAGTAGAGCGGCTCCTGGCCGGCGGCGCGGGGCCAGCTCACGGGCAGCTTGCCGCCGGGGTTGACGTCGCCGAAGAGCACATCGGCCACGGCGTTGCCGCCCTCCGTGCCCGGATACCAGGCTTCGAGGATGGCGGGGACATGTTCGGCCGCCCAGCGGATGTCGAGGGGGCGGCCATTTTCGAGCACCATCACAACCGGCTTGCCGGCTTGCGCAATGGTTTCGAGCATCTGCTGCTGGATGCCGGGCAGATCGAGCGTGCCGCGCGACGCGGCTTCACTGCTCATGTCGGAAGACTCGCCCATCACCGCAATGACGATGTCCGCATTGTCGGCGGCGGCCTTGGTTTTGGCGAGCCAGTCGCTGATTTCGGCTGCAGTGGGCGGAGGCTGCGGCTTCTTGCCCGTGATCATCTCGAACAGGCCGGGGAATACGCGGGACGGCGCGGGGCCGGAGACGTAGGTGATCTCGGCGGCGGGCAGCTTGTTCTTGAGGCCGGCGAGGATGGTGACGGGGTGGCTCTTGCCTCCGCCGCCGAACAGGCCTTCCACCGTCCAGCCGCCTTCGATGTCGCGCGTGGAATCGGCCAGCGGACCAATCACCGCGATTTTTTTATTGGTTTTGGACAAGGGCAGTGTGTTGTTGTCATTTTTGAGCAGCACCATGGAGCGCGATGCGATCTTCCGCTCCAGTTCAAGGCCCTCGGGCCGGTTCAAGGTTGAATCAACCTTGGTCTCATCGACGTAGGGGTGATCGAACAGGCCCAATTCATACTTGAGCTCAAGAATGGGCAGCACGGCCTTGTCGAGTTCCGATTCGCTGACTTTGCCGTCGGCCACGAGTTTGGCCAGGTTGTGGGTATAGGTCTGGCTGGCCATGTCCATGTTGAGGCCGGCGCTGATGGCCTTGTAGGCGGCGTCGGCGGGATCGGCGGCGAAGCCGTGCGTCTGCAGGCTCGCGACGGCGAAGGCATCGGAGACCACGAATCCCTGGAAGCCCCACTCCTTGCGCAGAATATCGGTGAGCAGCCAGCGATTGCCGGTGGCGGGCACATCGTTGAGGTCCATGTAGGCGCTCATGAAGCTGCCGGCGCCGGCTTGTTCGGCGGCATGGAACGGGGGCAGGTAGACGTTGCGGAAAAGAACTTCAGGGATGTAGGAGGAGTCGTAATCGCGGCCGCCTTCGGCCGCGCCGTAGCCGGCAAAATGCTTGACACAGGCGAGTACGCTGTCCGGTCCCAGGGCGGATCCTTGAAATCCGCGCACCTGCGCGCGGGCCATGGCCGAGCCGAGATAGGGATCCTCGCCGGCTCCTTCGACGATGCGGCCCCAGCGCGCATCGCGGGCAATGTCGACCATGGGAGTAAAGGTCCACTGAATGCCTGCCGCGCGCGTATCGGAGCCGGCGTACTTCTGCGCGGCTTCCTCAACGGTGGGATCCCACGAGGACGCCATGGCCAGCGGAACGGGAAACACCGTGCGATAGCCGTGAATGACATCGAAGCCGAAGAGGATGGGAATATGCAGCCGCGAATTTTCGACGGCCAGATGCTGAAGGCGATTGATCTCCTTCACGTCGATGAGCCACAGGACGGAACCGACCTTGCCTGCGGTGATAAGGTCGTCGGGCTTCTGCGAGCCGAGCATGGGCATGACGATGCCGGCCGACTGGGTCATCTGGCCAACCTTCTCGTCCACCGTCATCTGTTTCAGCAGCGCCTCGGCGCGGCGTTGCGAATCCTGGGTGATGAGACTGGTTTGCGCCGCCAGATTTGCGGCCAAGGTGAGCAGAACAACAGAAGCGAGCAAAGATAGAGTGACTGTCTTTCGATTGAGCATTCGGATAGGCCTCATAAGTGGAAACGAATGAGGATAGAGCATTCCACCATGAATTTGCTATCGGGGAACCGTTCTTTGGCGGGAAGGGCTTTACTGCGGCAGGGCGGGAGCCTGCTCGCTGGGGCGCGATTCGCATGCGGCGCCGTTGGTTCCGTCGCAACTGACGGGCGCCTGCTGATCTCCACAGTGGCTGCGCGCCGCCTCGACCAGGCGAATCAATTGGGTGAGTTCCTCGTGCGTCAGATGGCCGAGCAATTCTCTGGGACCCCGCTGAACCACCGGGTCCATTTCCGCGAGCAGCGCGAGGCCGGTCGGGGAAATCTGGGTCCAGAGGACGCGCTTGTCGCGCTTGTCGCGTTGCTGCCGGACCAGCTTTTGGGCTTTGAGCCTGCCCAGAAGCCGCGTGATGTCCGGCTCGGCGGTGATCATGCGGTCACCGATAGCCGAACAGGTGAGTCCCTGCGGCTGCGACCCACGCAGGATGCGAAGCACGTTGTACTGCGTGGAAGTGATGCCCCAGGCGCGGGTCGTGCGCTGCATGGCACGCTGGAGGCAATCCGCCGTTCGCATGAGATTGAGGAGCGCCTCCTCTGCCGGGCCGGAAAAAGGGCGCCCTTGTGCGATTTCGCGTTTGAGATCAGACACCAGCGCCCCCTTCCCTGGAACCGGAAAACCGTTCGGCGGGATGGACCCGATCCACCGCCCGCCGTCGGAGCCGCTCTTACTGCTTGGCTACGTCCAGGTCGATGGTGAGTTTGATGTCGTCTCCGACCATGGTGGCGGGGGCATTGGGCCCGACGCCGAAGTCCTTGCGGTTGATGGTGGTGGTAGCCGAGTAGCCGGAATGCGGCTTTTTGTCCATTCCAGGCACCGGACCGCTGGGCCCCTCGACGTCGAGTTCCACCGGCTTGGTGACGCCGTGCAGGGTGAGATTACCGGTCACGGTGAGGCCCATCCCCTTCTTGGCCACGGACGTGCTGGTGAATGTCGCGGTGGGAAATTTGTCCGTGTCGAAGAAGTTGGCGCCCTTGACGTCCCCGTCGCGCTGGGCAACGCCGGTATCAAGCGAAGTCACATCGATGGTCACCTGAACGCTCGACTTGGTCACATCGGTGTCGCTCACGACAATGTTTCCCTTGAGATTGCCGAATCGGCCGTGAATGTTGGACACGGTCAAGTGGCGAACGACGAAGTCAATCTGGCTGTGGGCCGGATCGATCGCCCAGGTGGAAGTCTGCGCCGTGGCGAACGGGGCTGCGAGGGCCACGATGCCAGTGAAAAGAAGAAAACGCTTCATCTATCAGTTCCTTTCAGTGCCGGGCAACGGGTGAGCCCCGGAGTTAGAGGTCGAAAGCAGGCGCTTGCCGAGGGACGAAAACCGGGAAGCGACCATCGCGCCTGAAAAAACACTTGTCTTCTAATTTGGACGCGCGGGAAGGGATATTTGTTGCAACAAATATCTCGGGCGGAATTTCGTCCTGGACTGGAATGGTCGTTTTCCCAACCCAGGGCAACCCGATCCAGGAGCCGCGCATTAGTTTTGTCGATTGGATTACTAATCAGGGACCCTTGCGACTGTTTGTGGTATTTCTCCCGGTCTCGTATTTCCCTATGCTTACAAAATGAAGCCGTTCTGCACTCAGCCGGTGTAATCCAGGCTGTTTGCGGGATGGCCAGGCCGCACCGATTTTGGCGGCATGCGCGTCAGGGAATGGGCACAGCCCGTGGATTCGAATACACGGATTTAAGGATACGAAGGGTGTTCGTGGTGGGGATTTCAGGCCGATTTGTCGATCGCACGATCATGGTCATACAATCCGGCTTAACAATCCTCGCTCAACCGCGTGAGGCAACTCACCCGGCGCAACGAATCGAAGTGGCAACCGTGGCATTTGGCTTAAACGGTATCTCGCTGGAGATGGCCCATCCGTTGTTCCGTCGATCATTGCGGACGGTCAGGCGCGGTCCTGCGTGGGAAAACGGCAGGGCGGGTGTCGCCGACCCGGTCGCGAAATCAGTGAGGAGCGGTGTGTCGTGACCAGACCTGAATCTTTGAAGCCGCAGGCCGCGACATTGCCGGAAGCTTCTCCTGAAGTCGGATGCAGCGGTACCGGTGACGACTCTTGCGCCCGGCGCGGACGCGAATCCGGGGAGGCGGAGTCAGCTACGGCCCAGATGCCGCGGACGGCGCGAGGCAGGGGAGAGCCGGCCAGAACAGCGGCCACGCCCAGAACAGCCAAGGAGTCGCCGTCACCAAAAGCTGCTTTCGCACGCCGGGCATTCCCGACCGGGGCCGCCAGCGGTTACGTCCAGTTCCGAGGCAGTGGGGCCTGAAGCTTCCATCCTTACGCCCGTAACAACAGCGCCAGCTCGCGAGAAGTCAGAGTTGTGGATGACTCCGCCGGCGCCGCAGCCCGGAACCCAGGAGCCAGGCCGCACGATGCGCCATTGGAAGACGAAGATGTCGGGCATCCTCCCTCCCGGCTGAGTGGACTGAGGAACATGCTCGTTTCGCTGGGGCGGAGAAGCCTGATCGAAGACGAAGAGGGCGCCGACGAAGCGGACCCGGAACCTCGCTTCGAAAGGGCTACTGTGCGTCCGGCCTACCGTGAGCCGCCAACCGGGGAGTCGGAGTCGGCTGCGTCCGCTCCGGCGCCGGTGCGCGTGACGGCTCCTCCAGAGTTCCTGCCCCCGAAGCCTGCGGCTGAAGCCGAAAAGGAGAAGGAACCGTTGCGTCCCACTCCTCCGGTGCCGCGCCGCGAAAGAGAAACCCCGGACGAGATCCAGACGCTGCCGTCGTGGCGCGGCCAGTACCGGAAGAAAAGATATCCCCCGATTTAGATTTTTGGAGGACAGTATGTCGTCAAATCAGCTCATGACGGGCGGATCAATTCCAGACGGTCGCGCGTTCGAACCCACGTATTGCCGGCCATCCTTCCTACGGCGTCGAGACCGGCTGGGTCGACGCGAAAGTTGTCCACAAGCTCAGCGCGAACGTGGAAGCGAACGATTTCTCCCAGCACGATCACGCCGCCGCCCGGATTGTGACTGGTGTAAATGACCTGGAGCAGTTTGCATTCCATCTGGGCAGGAGACTCAGCCACGCGCGGGGCCCGAACCACGGCACTGGGGATCGCGGTCAGCCCGGATAGCTGAAATTCATCGACTTCCGGCGGAACGTCGGCAGCGGTGGCATTGGCCGCGGCGGCGATGGATTCGTTCACCACGTTCACGACGAACTCGCCAGTTTCTTCGACGTTGCGGAGCGTGTCCTTACGGGGGGCGTGATCGGTCGCCCGTCCGGCGCGCAGTGCGGGGCAGAAGAGCAGCGTGGGAGGCACCGAGCCCACGCCGCAGAAGAAGCTGAAGGGGGCGAGGTTGGCGACGCCTTCGCGATCCACGGTGGAGACGAGTGCAATCGGCCGCGGCACGATAATCCCGGTCATGAGCTTGTAGACTTCATGCGCGGGGCGCTCCATGGGATCGATCGTGAGCATCGACGGGACAGGCGAAGCAGCGGCGGCCATAGTCTAACAGCGTATCGCATTGATTCCACCAGCCGCACGTCCAACCCACCCATGGCTGACCGCGGCGCAAGTCTACGCATCCAATCGATGACACCGATGGTGCATTGCGAAGTTTTTGCCAGCGTGTAACATACATGATGCACAATGATTTATTAGGAGAAGTCTGCTTTGCCGCGCATCCACTTCCAGCAACAGCTCGCCGCCCTCAAGGACCAGCTCCTTGCCATGGCTGCACTTTCGCAGCAGGCCGTGGAGTCGGCCGTGGATGCCTATCTTCAGCGAGACGCAGGCTTATGCCAGTATGTGCGGCAGAACGAGACGGCCATCAATACGGCACAGAGGGATTTGGACGAGATCGCCTACGAACTGCTCGCCAAAGAGCAGCCCATGGCCATTGATCTGCGCTTCCTGCTGGCGGTGATCAAAATCAATGGGGACCTGGAGCGGATCGGCGATCAGTCGGCAGGCATTGCGCGGCGTACCCGCGACGCGCTGGAAATGCCCATCATCGATTTGCCGGTCGACCTGGCGGCCATGGGCGAGTATGCGACCCGTATGATCCGCACCGCCATTCAGGCGCTGTTCGAGGGAAATGCCCGGCTGGCAGACACGGTGCGGGAGATGGACGACGAGATCGATCGCATGAACCGCCGCGCCCACGCCGATCTGCTGCAACTGATCCAGGACCATCCGGAAGCGACGCAGCAGGCAATGACCGGGCTGTTCATCGCGCGGTCCCTGGAGCGCATCTCCGATCATGCCTGCAATATCGCCAGCGACGTCATCTTCTGGGTTCGGGGCGCCGATGTCCGCCATCAACTCAGCGTGTCGATGGACTGAATCGCCGGCGAGCATCGCGCGGACCCTACCAATTGGTGATCGAGCCATCGGGGCGGAAGTAGGTCTGGGCACGGGCCGTGACCGGCTCCGTGATCTCCGCGATCTGGGTCAGGTGTTTCATGTCGAGCTCGACCCCCAGTCCCGGCCGGTCATTCGGATAAAGCTTTCCGTTCTTGAAATCGAGGCACACCGGAACGTGCTCCAGGGTTCGGCCCTGGTAGTTGTATTCCATCAGAACCGGGCCTGAGAAAGTACTGAGGCAGTTGACCAGCGCGGCGGTGGCGATGGGTCCGGTGAAGTGCGGAACAATGCCCACGAAGTGCGTTTCGCAGAGGGCGGCGATTTTCATCATCTCCGTGATGCCGCCGACATTGGGAAGAGTCGCGCGCACGAAATCGATGGAGTGCTCCTCAATCAGACGGTTGAAGTCCCACCGATTGCCCCACTCTTCGCCCGCGGCCAGGGGAACGTTCACCTTGTTGCGCAGGATGGGCAGATCCTGCTGAAAAGCTTCGGTGCGCACCGGATCTTCGACGAAGAAGGGCGCCAGGCTCTCGATGGCATTACAGCCCCGGACGGCGTCGGGCAGATCGAAGCGCTGATGGAAATCGACCACCCAGTCGCCGTCGGGGCCGACTCCCTCCCTGGCCTCGGCGCACTCTTCATGCAGGTGCGTGATCCGCTCCCGGGTGTTGTAGGTCGTATTGGCGGGAGCATCCATGGCGCCGAAGCGAAACGCGCGATAGCCTGCCGCGATGGTGAGCCTGGCCCGCTCCTTTGTGCTCATGCCCTCGGTGATTCCGGGAATGATCCCGGCGGTGTTGTAGAGTTCGCAGTAGTTCCGGACCGCGCCGCCGAGAAGCTCATGCACGGGACAACCCAGCGCCTTGCCTTTGATGTCCCAGAGAGCGAGGTCGAGAGCGCCGATCGCGTGCGTCCGTTCGCGCCCCGCGGGGTAGAAGAAGGCGCGATTCATGTCCTGCCAGAGTTCCTCGATGTGCTGAGGGTCCTTGCCGATCAGGCGTCCGGCGGATTGCGAGAGCGTGTCCTTTGCGCCACCCTCGCCGATTCCGGTGATGCCGGCGTCGGTTTCAACGGTGACGACAACGTCGCTTTGATTGAAAAGCGGGTTGGGATGGGGAGGGAGCCAGGCCCGCACCCGGGTGATCTTCATCTTTGGGATGGCTGCAAAGGCGTACCGGGTGAATGCCGGCGCCAGGGCTGCCACTGCGGCCAGATGTCCAAGAAAGAACCTTCTGTTCATACCCACGAAGTCCCCTTCCGTTGCCGTTCAGGTTGTGACGATCAGGAACTCAAAGATGAAAATCACAGCAGCGCATGCCGGCAATTTTTTGCGCGAGTGTAACATAGCACCGAAAGCTCATTCGAGGAGAGAGGCTGGGTGTGATCAGACATTTCAGGTTCGTCAGTTTGCCGGCTGCCGCTATCGTGTTGTTTGCATCGGTTGTCGCAATGGCGCAGTACGACGGCGGCCAGGACCAATACCAGATTCTGCAGGCTCGCTACGGAACGGCGCGCAACAACATCGATGTGACCCCGCGGCTGAAGGAGCTAGCCCGTCAGAATCAGGACTTTCCGCATGGGGAACTCGACGTTTGGAATCGACCCGGATCCGGGCCACGTGAAAACCCTGCGCATTTACACCCGTGCGCGCAACGGCCAGAACCGCATGTTCGAGTACCGCGAAGGAAGCACTGTCGATGGCGCCATATTTTCCGGCTGGGGCGGTGGGAACTGGGGCGGCGGGTGGAACGGCGGTTGGGATGGCGGCGGTGGCGGCGGTGGCGGCAGGGACGAGTACCAGATTCTGCAGGCTCGCTACGGAACGGCGCGCAACAACATCGATGTGACCCCGCGGCTGAAGGAACTCGCCCGTCAGAATCAGACTTTCCGCATGGGGAACTCGACATTCGGAACCGACCCGGATCCGGGCTACGTGAAAACCCTGCGCATTTACACCCGTGCGCGCAACGGCCAGAACCGCATGTTCGAGTACCGCGAAGGAAGCACTGTCGATGGCGCCATATTTTCCGGCTGGGGCGGTGGGAACTGGGGCGGCGGGTGGAACGGCGGTTGGGATGGCGGCGGCGGTGGTGGCGGCAGGGACGAGTACCAGATTCTGCAGGCTCGCTACGGAACGGCGCGCAACAACATCGATGTGACCCCGCGGCTGAAGGAACTCGCCCGTCAGAATCAGACTTTCCGCATGGGGAACTCCACGTTCGGAACCGACCCGGATCCGGGCACGTGAAAACCCTGCGCATTTACACCCGTGCGCGCAACGGCCAGAACCGCATGTTCGAGTACCGCGAAGGAAGCACCGTCGATGGCACGATATTTTCCGGCTGGGGCGGCGGGAATTGGGGACAGGGCGGATGGAACGGTGGTTGGGGAAAGTAGGCGCCGGAATGCGTTATGACCTCGGGGACGGCAACCGCCTGGCGCAGAGTTGAGCTACGCCGTCTCTCTGTTTCAGTTTTCCCGAGCCTTGAACTGCGCCAGCACCTTGCCGGCTGAATCAAACAATTCGAGACTCTGGCCGGTGATCTTCCATTTGCTCACTCGCTCAAGGGATTGCAGGAAAGCCTGTTCGGTGTCCATACCCTCCGGGCAGGCCATCCTGGTTCCGGCCATCGGACCGAACTTCAGCTGTTCTCCATTCAGTTCGTAGCTTCCGGCCAGGCGATTGCATCCGCCGGAACCGCTCACTCGATGATTCGCCGGATCGAGAAGAAAGAACGCTTCTCTTTGCGCTGAACCCGCGGCGACTGAAACGTGTCCCAGCGCGGTCAGTCTCCAATGAGTGTTTTCAATCGACCTATCGGTGGTAGCCTGGCTTCCGCTGGGCACTGACTCAGGCACGCGCTTGAAGTCGTAATTGAACGGGGAAACGATCTCATTGCCCTTGATGTCCAGTTTGCGCAACGTGTCCGCGTCGCGCACGCTGAATTTGTCGGTGGCGTTGTGGCTGCCATGCAGCACCAGCAGCTTGCCCGCGAGTTCCCAGCGCCCGTGATCATCGAGGGTGGCATTGCGCTCCTCGTAGGTCATGTGCGAGGTGAATGTGTGATCGGCGTTGAGGTTCACTTGATACCGAATGCCGGGGCAATCAGCGCACGGCAGAGTGCCGACAAAAGTCGCGGGCAAAGCCGATAGGGCCGATTGCGGAGCGGGGCCCGAAGCGATCACGGGAGCGGGATCGGCGATTCCGCTTGGAGATGAAGTTTGCGCATGGCCGGCACAGGCGAATCCTGCAAGGATGAATGCCAGCCTACCCAATCTGGTGCCGATATTCCTCATGAGGGTACCCTCGGTGCGGAGGAAGGTTATCACATGCCGCTCGCGGGGGCACCAGGAGATCCCCCTCTTTGAATCCACAGATAGCTCAAATAGAAACCCCGGCAGGAGCTTGGCCCTGCCGGGGTTTTGTTGTCGGAACCGGGAACGGACTATACCTTCATCGTGGGTTGGGTGGCGTAGTGGAGCAGGACGGCTACGGCGCAGCTGGTGAGGCGCGTTTCGGCCGAGTCGGCGCGGCTGGTGAGAATGGTGGGAACCCGGGCGCCGAGCACGATGCCGGCGAGCTGCGCTCCGCCCAGGTACTCAAGCTGTTTGGCCAGCATATTGCCGCTTTCGAGGTCGGGAACTACCAGGATGTCGGCCTGGCCGGTTACCGGCGAGACCAGCTTCTTGATGCTGGCTGCCTTCACGCTCACGGCCGTATCAAAGGCGAGGGGGCCATCGAGGATGCCGCCGGTGATCTGGCCGCGATCGGCCATCTTGCACAGGGCCGCTGCGTCAAGCGTGGACTTGATCTTGGGATTGACCGTTTCGACCGCCGAGAGCAGGGCGACCTTGGGCTCGGGAATGCCGAGCGCGTGGGCCAGGTCGATGGCGTTCTGCACGATGTGAACCTTGTCTTCGAGCTCCGGAGCGATGTTGATGGCGGCGTCGGTGATGAGCAGGGTGCGCGCGTAGGCCGGGGTGTCCATGATGAACACATGGCTGATGCGGCGGGCGGTGCGCAGGCCCGTGTCGCGCGCCATCGCGGCTTTCATCAGTTCGTCGGTATGCAGACTGCCCTTCATCATGGCCTGGGCAGTTCCCGCACGGCACATTCTTACGCCGAACTCCGCGGCATCGGTCTCGGTTTCCGCGTGCAGAATAGGAAAGCTGCTGATGTCCACGTGGATTTTCGCGGCCAGCGCTTTCATAAGCTCCTCATTGCCGATCAGGGTGGGTTCAATCAGCCCTTCGGCTGCGGCTTCGACCGCGCCCTTGAGAGCGACTTCGGACAATGGCCAAACGACGGCGGTAGTAATGGCGGGCAGGCCTTTGCAGCGTTCAAGGAACTGGTGAAAGACGTGATAGTCGGCCGGGTGGGTGACCAGCGGATCGATCACGACGCCTTCGGCTATAGGGGCAAGATCGCTCATGTGTATCTCCTCGCCGGCGCGGGAGAACCTGCCCGGCTCCAC
Source organism: uncultured Acidobacteriota bacterium (assembly GCA_963812485.1). Taxonomy (GTDB): domain Bacteria; phylum Acidobacteriota; class Terriglobia; order Terriglobales; family Acidobacteriaceae; genus Telmatobacter. The sequence continues at coordinate 59,847 of CAWEVD010000019.1, read as the reverse complement.
GCAACCATTTTCGCCTTAGCGCCGTTCTCGACGTGTGCGAGCGATCACAGGGCGGGCGTGCGTCTCTCATTGCGGTATTAGAGCGAGACGGACACCTTGGTGCGCGAAGGAAGTTCCCTCTCATGGCCCCTTCGGAGACCGGATTTCGCATTCAGAGGAGGAAAGACTTGCCCGGGTATCGAGTGGTGATTATATTTGTGGCTCTCACTCGCCACCGCGCGAAACGGGGCAGGCGGAAAAGGGGCCGATTTGCATGAAAGCGCTGGTACGATGCGAATCCATCGGCTTTGGTTCCTTGTCAGTGTCTGCTGCCTGATGGCGGGCTGCGGCTCCGGTAACTCGGGCGGCGGCCGGCCGGCGATCACGTCAGTCAGCGTGACACCCCCAACTGCGAATGTCACCACCGGGGCGACACAGCTGTTCACAGCTGCGGTGGCGGGAACCGGCTCGTTCAGTTCCCAGGTTACGTGGGCGGTGAACGATGTGGCCGGAGGAAACGCGACCGTTGGAACCATCACCGCCGCGGGCTTATACACCGCTCCCGGCGTACCCCCTTCTCCGAACACGGCCACCATCAAAGCCATCAGCACTGAGGACTCGACTAAAGCCGGGCCGGCGACAGCGACCGTCCTCAACCCGGCCCCGGTTGCAACCGCGCTCTCTCCCGCGTCGGTGAGCGAGGGCTCCGCAGCGCTTCAGTTGACTGTCACCGGGGCAGGCTTCAATTCGCTGTCGTCGGCGGCAGTTGCGGGGAACAGTCTCGCAACGACGTTCGTGGATAACTCCCATCTGCAGGTGCAGCTCCCAGCTTCCGACCTGGGAAGTCCCGGTTCGCTTGCCATCACGGTCACGAATCCTTCGCCGGGGGGAGGCACCAGCGCTGCACTCCAGTTCCCGGTTCTATCTTTGCCGGGAGGTCTGGCCGGAGCGAACTTTACTGCCGCGCACGATGCGACGATCGGCGGTCAGGGCTGTTGCACAATCATCGCAGACTTCAATGAGGACGGCATTCCCGACGTGGCGACGGTCCACGCCACGTATGACCCCGCGAACCCCACTCCGCGCGATGAAATGTATGTCCAGTTCGGGGACGGCAAGGGCAATTTTCGGTCCCGCGTGGTGCTGAAGACGGATTCGGGCCCCCAGGGTCTGATCGCCGGCGATGTCAACCACGACGGACATGTTGACCTCATCACGGTTAATTCCGGCAATATCTCCGTCTTTATGGGAGACGGCAAGGGAAATTTCACACGCAGCGACCAGCCACTTCCCCTGGTTCCCGGTACCCTCGGCTTCAATATCACAGGCGGCGATTTCAATAACGATGGGAACCTGGACCTTGCTTTTGGATGGGTTAGCGCTCCGCATATCGGAGCGAACGCTGATTTTGCTGGGCAACGGTGACGGCACTTTTCGCACCACGGATGCTGGACTGCAATTTCCCGGGGTCAATGGAGCGGTGACGGGAGACTTCAATGGAGACGGCAAGCTCGATCTTGTCACGTGCATCGAAACCAAGGGCGGTTGCTATCTCTCTCTGGGGAATGGCGATGGTACGTTTGCTTCTCCCATAGGATTAGCTGCCATTCCTTTCGGGTCCCATCGCCGCCGTCGACCTGGATGGCGATGGACACCTGGATATTGTTGGCGCACCCTTCGACCATGGATCCCTCAATCGATGTCCTGTGGGGGGATGGGAAGGGCAACTTCAATCTGCAAGCCGTCCCGGTGCCCGCCTGGGACTATAACCTTGCGGTTGGCGATATCGATGGCGACGGGCGAAAAGACATCGTGCTCGGTTCGAGCGGAATTCTCTATCAGACCGCGCTAGCGCACGTTTACGTTCGACGGATCAGTGAATGATTTTGGCATCAGCCCGGCCGTTGCTGATCTCAATAAGGACGGATTCGACGATGTCATCGGTTATCGTCAGGGCAATGTTCGAAGTTATCTGAGTCAAGGCTCAAAGGGAATCCTCCATAGCCACATCATCAATCTCAATGACGCTAAAGCTGTGGCTGTGGGAGATTTCAATGGCGACAAAAAGCTGGACATTGCGGCGGCAACTTCATCGAACGTCACCATCCTGACTGGGGACGGGACGGGCCAATTCGCGGCGGGCACTCCCTTCGGAAACTTCCTTGGAAAGATATGGGGAATTGCCGAGGGAGATTTCACCGGGGACGGCATCCCTGACCTGGCCGTGGGCGCCGACGACATCGTCATCTACCAGGGCGACGGCAAAGGAAACTTTACCGAATTCTCGCGCGTGTCGCAGGTGACGCTGGGGTCTTCCGGAGCGATCGGGACTTTGCTGGCGACGGATTTGAACGGCGACGGCAAACTCGACCTCGTTGCCGCTGCCGGCAGCACTCCCAATGTCACCGTGATGTTCGGTGACGGAGCCGGACACTTCAGCATCGCATCGCAGATTGCGCTGGGCGGCTTCAGTCTCGGTGCGGCCAGCGGGGATTTCAACGAGGATGGCCACCCTGACCTTGCGATCACGGACTACGGCTCCAATGCGAATCTGGCGCGGCTGTATCTCGGCGACGGCACAGGGAAATTCACGGCCGGCACGTCTGGCTGGCGCTGGACCTGGACCGTACAGCATCGCCGCGGCCGATTTCGATCAGGATGGGCATGTCGACCTGGTGATCGCGGATTTCAACTTCAACACCTTGCTCACGATGCCCGAGACGTCGATGGTCCTGTTTGGCGACGGTAAAGGGAATTTTCCGCGGTCGATGGTACTGACGACGGGCAGCCAGCCCAATGGAGTCGCCGTGGCCGACGTCGATGGGGATGGATGGCCGGACATCGTGCTCATGAACGGCGGCAATGACGATTTCTATGTGTACATCAATGACCGGAAGGGATCGTTCCTGGCTCCATACGGATTTGGCGTCGGTGTGGGACCGATGAACTTTGTGATGGGGGACGTGGATGGCGACGGACAGCCGGATGTGATTTCCGTGATCCAGAACGGGATCGAAGTCACCCTCAACCGGACTGTCCGATAAACGGCGCGATCTACAAACCGTATTCCTGGTGGGGCACGGCGGGATTATTCAGCCCGCAACGCGTTCACCGGGTTGACGATGGCAGCCCGGCGCGACGGCAGATAGCAGGCAAGCCACGCAATAGCAATCACGCATGCCGTGGCCACGGTGTAGGTCCACGGATCGAGCGGGCTCACATTGAACAAAAGCGAGGTCATCAGGCGCATGGTCAGGAACGATGTGGCCAGGCCGATGGCTACGCCGATGGCGGTGAGCCACAGACCCTGGCGCACAAACATCGCGGTCAAGGTTTCGCGCCGGGCGCCAAGCGCCATGCGAATGCCGATCTCGCGCGTGCGCTGCGATACGGCGTACGAGATCACTCCGTAGATCCCGACAATTCCGAGCAGCAGGGCCATGCTTCCAGCCACGCAGAGCATCACCAGCGTGAACGAGGTGCGCGCCATGGATTTGGTGTACAACACGCCGAGGGTGGTGGCATCCGCCAGCGGAAGGTCGGAATCGACCGACCAGACCATCCTCTGCACTTCATTCATGAAGTCCGCGGAACCGGCGCGAGGGGAGCGGATGAAGTAAGCGACGTTGCGGCGCACAGTCTCGGGCTGGCCCTCGAAGCGATCCTGAATCAGAGGCCAATAGACCGTGGGGGGCGGTGGGTTGTTCACACCGTCTTCGTGTACATCACGGGTAACGCCGATGATTTCGCGCCAATCATCGGTGGTGCCGACGCGGATCTGCTTGCCCAGCGCGCTGGCCGGGTCGTGCCAGTTCTCTCTGGCCATATTTTCCGAGACGAGCGCCACCGGCCTCTTCTCGTAGGTCTCGGCCCAGGTAAGATCGCGGCCGGCCACCAGTGGCGTTCCCTGAGTGGCGAGAAGTCCGGGCGAGACGAATTTGAAACGGCGAATCGGCGGAAGTTCGCCCTGCTTGTAGGTGTGGTCCCTGGCGAAGATCGGATCGTTCTGATCGTATCCCTCCAGAGGGACGGTCGATGCGAAACTGACCGAAGAGACGCCGGGAATGGCGGCGAGTTTGTTCGCGATTTCCTGCTCGAGGCGGACCACCTGTACGCGCTGGGTGTCCGGAATCCGAGTCTCGGGGATGTAGAGGTGGAATACCTGCAATGTCTGCGGATCGGCAAAGCCGGGAGAGACGTGCATCAGGGCCTGGAAGGTGTGGATCATCAGGCCGGAACAGATCAGCAGAACCAGGGCGAGAGCCACCTGCATGACCACCAGCGCCTTGCGCGCGCGGTGGCGTTCGCGGCCCTGGCTCAAGGCTCGTCCGCCCTCGCGCAGATCATTATTCAAGGCGGCGCCGGCGTACTTGATGACTGGAATCAGGCCAATGACGAGGCTGACAAAAAGCGCGAGGCCGAGGGTGAAGAGCAAGACCGGGCCATCGATGCCGATTTCATTGAGGCGGGGCAGGCCTGTGGGTTTGAAAGCGATCAGAGCGCGCAGCGCCCCGAAGGCGATGGCCAGTCCGATGACGCTTCCCGCGAATCCGAGGACCAGGCTCTCAAACAACAACCCGGACGTGATGCGCCCGCGGCCGGCGCCCAGCGCGGTGCGTATCGCCAACTCCTGGCGGCGGCCTTCAACGCGCACCAGCAGCAAGTTGGCCACGTTGGCGCAGGCCACCAGCAGCACCACCCCGATGGAACCCATCAGTACCCACAAGACATTGCCCACGTTGCCGATGACGTCCTGCTTCAAGGGACGAGGGGTTACCTGCATCTGTATTTTTTCAAACAGGCTGAGGGGGAAGCCATCGGGCGCGGGAAAGCTCCGGACGGCGATGGGAATCAGGCGGGTCATGTCCGCCTTGACCTGCGCCATCGTGACTCCGGGCTTCAGGCGGGCAATTCCCGGATAACTGAAGTTGCCCAATTTGGTCTTGCTTCGGTCCCACTGCATGGGCAGATAGAGAGCCGCGTCTTCCCGGTCAAGAAAATGAAAATCCCGGGGAAGGACGCCGATGATTTCGCGCGTCTTTCCGCCCACCATGATGGGGCGGCCAATGACCGATGGGTCTCCGCCGAATCTCTTGCGCCAGTATCCATAGGAAAGCACCACGGTCTGCGGCGCGTCTGCGCTATCGTCGCGCCGGGTAAACAGGCGGCCCAGGACCGGTTTCACTCCCAGGAGGGGGAGCGTGCCATCGGTGACATCCAGGCCGGGCACGTGTTCGGGCTGACCCGCGCCGGTTACGCTCAGCGAATCGCCTTGATATACCCCGATATCCTCGAACGTGGTCCCCTGCTCACGCTCAAGGAAGTAGAGGAACGGCGCCATGGGCAGGCTCTCGATCTCAATTCCGGGAACGTGGTACCACACGCCGACGAGCTGCTCGGCGTGGGGATAGCTGAGGGGCTTCAGCAGGACGCCCTCGACGACGCTGAAAACCACGGTGTTGGCGCCGATGCCGACCGCCAGCGTGATCAGGGTGATGGCCGTGAACAAGGAGCCCGGGCAAGTCTCCGCAAAACCTGCTTCAATTGATCGCTGAACGATGCCATCGCGCGCCTCTTTCCGGGCGGAAAATCGGACTTGGACCTGTCTTCCGCAGCCCTTTGTCGGTTGTTCTTAAGCAGTGGTACGGTAGGGAGCGGCCTGGAAGTTCAATCAGGCGACCTGTTTTCGTCACAGGCCGCCAAGCTGCTATGCTGGCCAACGCTGAGAAAACCGATTTACGCAAGGGAGTGAAGAGCCATGTGGTTCCTGGGAATGGACGTTGGGACGGGCGGCACGCGGGCGGTGGTGGTGGATGCCTCAGGCAAGCTGATCAGCGGCGCATCGAGCGCGCATGCGCCGTTCCGCACCCCGCACCCCGGCTGGGCCGAGCAGGATCCGGAAGACTGGTGGCGGGCCGGCCAGGATGCGATCCGGAAAGCGCTGGCTGCCGCGCCTGAACCCCGCCAGCCCATCGCCGCCATCGGCCTCACCGGGCAGATGCACGGCGCGGTGATGCTCGACGAGACGGGCGCGGTGCTGCGCCCCTCGCTGATCTGGTGCGACACGCGGACGCAGCCGGAGTGCGACTGGCTGACCGAGAAAATTGGATACGAGCGGCTGATCGAGCTCACCTGCAATCCCGCGCTGCCCAACTTCACCCTGACCAAGCTGCTGTGGGTGAAGACGCATGAGCCGGAGATCTTCGCCAGGATCCGCCACATCATGTGCCCCAAGGACTACGTGCGCTACCGGCTCACGGGTGAGTTCGCGATCGATGTGCAGGAGGCCTCGGGCACGCTGCTGCTGGACGTAACCCATCGGCGCTGGTCGAAGGAAGTGGCGGAGGCTGCGGGGATTCCCGAGAGCTGGCTGCCGAAGGTGTATGAGTCGCCGGAGATCTGCGCGCGCATCAGCGAGACCGCGGCCGGGCTGACCGGGCTGGCGGCGGGAACGCCGGTGGTGGCCGGGGCAGGGGACCAGGGTGCGGGCGCTGTCGGCATGGGGATCCTGCAGCCGGGATCGGTGTCGGCCACGATCGGGACGTCGGGCGTGGTGTTTGCCGCGACGGCGGAACCGACCAAAGACCCCAGGGGACGGCTGCACACCTTCTGCCATGCAGTGCCGGGCCTGTGGCACGTGATGGGGGTGACGCAGTCGGCGGGGCTGAGCCTCAGCTGGCTCAAGGAAACCTTCTTTGCCGGCCAGAGCTACGACTCGCTGAACGAGGGAGCCGCGAAGGTGCCGGCGGGCAGTGAAGGGCTGGAGTGGGCGCCCTACCTGCTCGGCGAGCGCACGCCGCATCTCGATCCCGAGGTGCGGGCCGCGTTTGCGGGCATCAGCACGATTCACACCGCGGCGCATTTTGTCCGTGCGGTGCTCGAAGGAGTGGCCTATTCGCTCGAGGACACGTTCACGCTGTTTGCGGAACTGGGAATTCCGGTGAGCGGAATTCGGCTGGGCGGCGGCGGCGCGCGCGGCCCGCTGTGGCGGCGCATCCAGGCGGGCGTGTACGGGCATGCGGTCGAAATCCTTACGGCCGAGGAGGGCGGGGCGTTTGGTTGTGCGCTGATGGCGGGCGTGGGGACGGGCCACTGGGCCAATCTGGATGAGGCGTGCGGTCAGGCCATCGAAGTGGCCGAGCGCATCGAGCCCGATCCGGCCGATGTGGCTGCCTACAAGGCTGGATATGCGCAGTGGCGCAAGCTGTATCCGGCGTTGCGGAGCTTGCGGTAGATTCTGAAAACCGCGGAATGGGGATCGAGCGTTTTTGCTCTTTTAGCGCGCATATTTGATCATTTGTGCCAGAAATGATTAAATCCTCATGTACATCACCGGTGGAGATGCTGTAGCCTTTCATGCAAATTGCAATTGCAAGAGAGGGTATATGCGTCTCCGTTTTGCTTTGGCCTCTTTGGTACTTGTGTGCGCCGCCGGCGCTGTTGCTCAACCCTCGTGCCGCACCGACCTGCGCGGACCTTCACCTGGTGCCTGCGGTGCGGGAATGCACGGCGGTAAAGGTGATTCCCATTGGAACCGCCGGATTACGCATCCTCAGCGAGAAGAACGCGGAAGACGAATTTACGACCAGGGACCTGGAGCTTTGGCTGGGAAATCGCGGTATCAAGCACGGCGTCGAGCAATCCACGGCAATCCGATTTGAGCGTGTAAGCGGAGAGAACGCTGCGAAGGAACTCTCATCCGAGCATCCGAAGAAGCCTATGGGATCGCACCGTCGTCCGGGGGGTTGACGGTGACGGCCGCAACCGGCGCGCGGGTTTCTTCTATGGCGCGCAGACGGTGAAGCAACTGATCCGCGGATCGGGCAAAGATGCAGTGCTTCTCGTTCCCACCATTCGCGACTGGCCGGCGATGGCGCATCGCGGGCTCTCCGACGACTGGTCGCGCGGTCCGTTGCCGAACATGGAATTCGTCAAGCGCGAAATCCGCACGCTGGCGGAGTACAAGTACAACATCTTCTCGCCCTACTTCGAACACACGTTTGCTTACGCGAGCACGCCGGTTGCGGCGTTTCCCGGCGGGGCGATGACGCCGGACGAAGCGAAGGAAATGGTCGCCTACGCGGCGAAATATCACATCACCATCATCCCCGAGCAGGAAGCATTCGGACATCTGCATCATGTGCTCAAGTTCGAGGAGTATTCGCCGCTGGGCGAAACGCCGCACGGCCATGTGCTGGCGCCCGGCGACCCGGGCACGCTGCCGCTCATCGCCGGCTGGTTTGGTGAACTGGCCAAAGTGTTTCCTGGTCCCTATGCGCACATCGGCGCCGATGAAACCGCGGAACTCGGCCTGGGCCGCACCCGCGACGAGGTCAAGCAGCAAGGCCTGGGCAAGGTGTATCTCGACTTTCTTTCGAGCATTCACGCCACGCTCGCGCCCAATCACAAGCAGTTGCTCTTCTGGGGCGACATCGCCGTCAATTCACCTGAACTGGTCGGGACGCTGCCCAAGGACATGATCGCGGTCCCTTGGGAATATGACGCGAAGCCCGACTTCACATCCCAGATCGAGCCCTTCAAGAAGGCCGGCCTCGAGACCTGGGTGGCGCCGGGCGTGAATAACTGGAACCGGCTCTATCCCAACAACAACGAGGCGATGGGGAATATCCGGCCCTTTGTGCGCGACGGCCAGAAGATGGGCTCGACCGGCATGTTGAACACGGTGTGGAACGACGATGGCGAAGGCATCTTCGACGAGAACTGGTTTGGGGTGCTGTTCGGCGCCGCGGCGGCGTGGCAGCCGGGCGAGAGCCAGGAGTCCGCGTTTACTGATTCGTACGGGCTGGCTTTTCACGGCGATGCTACGGGCAAAATCAGCCAGGCGCAGAGCGAGTTGATGGCCGCGCACGCGTTGCTAAAGAAAGCCGACCTCGAAGATGCGCAGGACTCTTATTTCTGGATCGATCCATTTTCGCCGGCGGGCCAGCAGTTGGCCGCCAAGATCAGGCCGACACTGAAAGACCTGCGGCTGCATGCGGAAAAGGCGATTACGCTGCTCGCGGAAGCCCGCGCCGCGGCACGAAGCGAACACCGGGAACTGGCCAACCCCGAGGCGTTGGACGCGCTGGAACTGGGCGCGCGGCGCATCGATTTCGTGGGGCTCAAATTTCAGAATGCCGATGAGTGCGTTTCGCTGTACAACCAGGCCCTGGCCATTGCCGGGGACAAGAGCCGGGCGGATGAAGTGGGCAACATGCTCGAAACCATCGGGTCGAACAATGGGCGGCTGCAGGATATTCGCGATGGGTATGCGCTGCTGGGCGGGCTCTTTCGGCAGGCGTGGCTGCGCGTGAATCGGCCCTATTGGCTCGAGAACAACGAGGCACGCTACGAGAGGGCCACGCAGTTGTGGATCGATCGCGGAGAACGTTGGGGGCTGGTGGAAGAGCAGTGGTTCGACAAGCACACGCTGCCGTCGGCGGCGGAGGCCGGACTGCCAGTGGCGGCAAGTAGATGTCGGGACGCGGCCCGCAGTAGGATGAGGAAGACGAGGAAGGCCCATTGGCGGACGAACCGAGACCGGAGCCTCAGGATCGCTGGCTCGAAGACAGAATTGAATCCACCGTGCACGGCGCGAATGCCTCTATCCTGCGCGACGGCTCGGGTCTTCGGCTGGACCGGAAGGGCCAGTTCCTTCGCCTGCAGTTCGTCAATGTATTCGTGCGCGACCAGGAGAGGAGCCTGCGGTTCTTTGTCGATCAACTTGGCTTCGAACTGGTGATGGACGTCCGCTTCACCTCGGGAAATCGCTGGATCCAGGTGAGCCCTCCCGACGGGACCGCCAGCCTGGCTCTGATGTTGCCAAGGCCGGGATCGGAAGACGAGAAATTTGTCGGCCGCTCGGGCGGGGTTTCGTTTGTTACGGAAGACGTCTTCGGGAAGTACAAGGAATGGTCGGAACGGGGCGTCAAGTTTGCCATTCCGCCGCAAACCCCGGTGTGGGGCGGAGTGTTCTGCCGCTTCGAAGACCCGGATGGCAATCCATTCATGCTGGTGGGCTTCGACGAGATGACCCAGGCGATCGAAGCGCGGCGGCGGGCGGTGGCGGAGTACGAGGAGGGCAAGCGGCGCGCCCACGCAGGAACTGGAGATCGCCAAGCAGGTGCAGGCGCGGCTTTTTCCGCAGCGGATGCCGCCCATTCCCACGCTGGACTATGCCGGCGTGTGTTTGCAGGCCCGCTCGGTGGGCGGCGATTATTACGATTTTCTCGATCTCGGCAATGAACGGGTGGCGCTGGTTATCGGGGACATCGCGGGCAAGGGAATTGCAGCGGCCCTGCTGATGGCCAACCTGCAGGCAAACCTGCGCAGCCAGTGCGTCAATGCTGTCGAACATCCCGAGAGAGTTTTGAACCTGGTGAACCGTCTGCTGTTCGAGAGCACGGTTGCGGGCGCGTATGCAACGCTGCTGTTCGCGGAGTTCGATTGCTGCACCGGCCGCGTGCGTTTCGCCAACTGCGGGCATGTCCCGGCGCTGGTGCTGCGCCGCGACGGCTCGGTCGAGCGCCTGGATTCGACCTGCACCGTGCTGGGCATGTTTGAAGACTGGCAGTGCGCGATGGCAGAGAGCCAGATCGACAGCGGAGACATACTGGCGCTCTACACAGACGGCGTGACGGAATCATTCAATGAGGCGCAGGAAGAGTTCGGCGAAGACCGCCTGATCGAGGCCCTGCGGCGGCATTGCCGGCTCAGTGCGCAGGAACTGGCGGCCGCGGTGGTGGACGAGGTCGTTCATTTCAGCGGCGCGGAGCAATTCGACGACATTACCCTGATCATTGCCAAAAGGCTGGGCTGACGCGAGACAGCGTGCGACGAAGTACGGTTGCGGAGCGGCAATGCAGGAAAATCATGACAGAACGTGTTGAATTCCGTTAGAGTGGCAGCCTGCAAAGCCAGGCAAGCGCAACGTAGCGCGGAAAGGAACGACCATGGACAATCCGTTGGACAGCTATCGGGCACGGCATCAAAGTGGGAGTGGTTGACGCAGGCAAGGGAATCGCCAAGGGCGTGGACGTGGCCATCGTTCAGCCCATCGAGTTTGCCGTAAAGGCGGAGAAGGTCATCGCAACCGCGATCAAGGACCAGCCCATCGTCAGGGATGCGGTCACGGCCCTGGTAAAACAGGCGACAACCGTCATCAACGATTTCAAGACCGACGTAGGCGACGGCTTTATTGACTTGAAAGCAGACGAGCAAACGCTTAAAGACGCCGAGGCTTTCTTCAACTGGTTCAAAGCTTCATTCATCCCTGCGATCGAGCAGGTTTATGGAGATGTCTCGACGGACGTGGGCTGAGACGTGCTCTGCTTGACCTCCGTGCGAGATGCGGCGCCCCCGAGTTGAGCGGCATTGCGACCGCCGAAGCAACCCCTTCTTGCTTCTCGCCATCGCGTTAGAGCCTGCTTTCATCGAATAAAGACACTGTATAAGTGATCTCTCTAACTAGAATCTGCCGTCCTTTGTACCAATTGATACAGCGGCGACCTCTATATGCCCTGCTTCAATGCATCTCAGAGGTTCAGGGCGCCCGGTCGGTTGTCGAATAGATGACGAAATCGTCACCGCAATCTCCGCTTACACGTGGAAGCAGGGAACGTCCATGCAACAGGGCTGATTGCTGCCTGTTCTGGAGTAGAGGGCGATTTTCCCACCACCACCATCGGCTCCGCGCAACAAGAACTCTGAGGAGAATGCGTGTTTATTTCTTTGCGCGCACGTCGGGCGCGATTGTGTTTCGCAAAGCCACCGCGAAACCATCGATCAAAAACACGACTCCTGGCCCTGGCAAAGCTGATCGCTCTCGGCGGCATAGCTTTATTGTTCGCATGTGGCGAACTGACATTGTTCGCGCAGGCCCGGCAAAGTGGCGAGGCCACTACCGCGACCGCAGCCCTTCCGGATGCACCGGGCCTGGGAGGGTCGCGACGATGCCGGGCAGAATCAATCGAGCCAATCGGCGGAAAAGGGAACGTGCACCATCTCCGGCACGGTTCTCGACACCAATCAAGATGTCGTCGAGGACGCGCGCGTGGTGCTGACCAGTCGCGGCGGGACGGAGCGCGAAGTGCAGTCGGGCTCGAATGGGGAGTTCGCATTTTCGACACTCCTTCCCGGATCGTACCGAGTGACCGTGTCCGGCAACGGAATGGGCACGTATGTCTCGCCGTGGATGGCGATCCATGCCGGCGACATGCGCATCGTCTCCCAGGTGGTCCTGCCGGTAGCGACGGCCGCCAGCAGCGTGACCGTATTTGGAGACAAGCAAGAGATAGCCGAGGAGCAGGTACAGATCGCTGTGCACCAGCGCGTCCTGGGCATTTTCCCGAACTTCTACAGCAGCTACGACTGGCATGCTCCGCCGATGGGACCGAAACAGAAATTCAAGCTGGCGCTTCGATCGGCGACTGACCCCGTGGCGTTCGCGGGCGCAGCCGCAATCGCGGGTTATCAACAGTACTACAACATCTATCCCGACTTTGGCGGAGGCATGGAGGGCTATGCCAAGCGCTATGGCGCCGCCTACACCAACGGCTTCTCTTCGAGGATGTTGAGCAGCGCCGTCTTTGCGTCCGTCTTCCGCCAGGACCCCCGCTACTTCTACAAAGGCACCGGCAGCGTTACCTCGCGAACCCTGTATGCCCTCTCCAGCGCGGTGATCGCGAGGAACGACAATGGGAAGTGGCGACCCAACTACGCGGATGTGCTCGGAACCTTTGCCGCCGGCGCGCTGTCCAATCTTTACTATCCCACCAGCAGCCGCGGTCTTTCGCTGACCCTGGTAAATGGACTGGTGGAGATCGCCGGCCACGCAGGCACAAACGTCCTGCGCGAGTTTGTGCTGAAGGGAATCACCAGCCACCCGGGCGGAAAGCCGTAGCGTCACGCGGCTCTTGGAGTTGATCGTGCGTGCACATGTAGACAGTGAGGCGTAACTTCCGGATCGGCGGTGATTTTCCCGCTTCGAATTCCTCACTGCGCTGTCATCCTGACGCGCAGCGGAAGGATCTGCGGTTGTTCTTCCTTACTTCCCCGTCTGCGGTCATTCTCCCGGAGTTCCTAAACTCGATGAGTCTTTCATTGAGATGGCTCTCCGAGGGCGTTGCCGATTCTTGGAGGCGCGATCCTATTTCTCGTCCACTGTCAGCGCGTAGATGTCATCGGAGCCGGTGTCGCGAAGCAGCATCGGCGTGTCGGCCGGATCGAGGCCCATCCAAGAGCCAACCGCGCCCGCGAAGCGGAAGCCTTTCAGATCAACAATGCGCTCTGGATTCCCGCCCGATACCGGGACCCGGTACAACCCCGGAACCGCATCCAGTGTCCACAGGAAATAGACAGACCGGCTATCGGATGACCAGGTGGGGAAATCCCGTTCGCCCTTTTGCAATTCAGACCATAGCCCTGTTTGAAAGTCGAATACCGAGATGCCGCCGCTTGAGTTTAAAGCGGCGATGTACCGCCCATTGGGCGACCAGCGCGGAGACCACATGCCCTTCGAGCCAGGAAGGGTTACCACCTGACGGCTCTTGAGATCGAGGACACGCAATATCTTGTTGGTGTTTCCTCGGTGCCCGCTCGGCCAGCTAAACACAATCTTGTTGCCATCGGGTGACCAATACGGCTCGATCTGATCTTCTCTGTCTTCCGGCAGCAGTGGTTCAGGGGGGCCACCTTTCGCGGGCACGATATAACTCTTCACCCTACCTTTGCCGTCGGCACAGAAGAAGAGGATGCGGGTTCCATCCGGCGACCAGTGAGGATTGAGCGGGTACAAAGGGGGACTGGTGAGTTGCACCGGGGCGCTGCCATCCCGGTTCGCCCTCCAGAGAACGCCCTCTGGAAACGTGACGTACGCGATTGAGTCGCCTCCCGGCGAATACGACACGAACTCCGCTGAAATCCCTCCGAGCCAAGGTTGAAGCTGTTGAGACTTCGCGTCATACCTTACCAGCTCACCACGAAGAATGATGCCGCGGGCAAAGACCTTCTTTCCGTCTTTGCTCGGTACAGGGGTGGCCCAGCGCAGGGGGCCAGAGGTCATCTGAATAGGATTTCCTGGCGAATGCCCGAGACCTTCGCGGCGCTCCTGAACAGACCATAGCTGGTTCCCCGGCAAGAAGGGGTGGTTGAGATTGTCTTGCAACAGAAACAGGAAGAACCGGCCGTCGGGAGTCCAGCGTCCGCAGCACAGTGTGGCCTCAGGCCTCCATCCCGGGAGCAACTCGTGCAGCCCTTCTCCCTTCGCATTCATCTCCCATAGCTTGCCGTCCCGAGTAAACCGGATCCTGCTGCTATCCGGAGACCAGACAAGGCCGTCGGTATTCGATCCCGATTTGTGATCTTCGGCAGCGAAGAGTCGATGGGCACCGGTACCGTCGCTGTTCGAAACCATAATTTCGTAGTCCGGCGTGCTGTAAACGATGGACTTTCCATCGGGCGACAACGCCTCGCTCCTAGTCGACCCGTCCACCAGGTGACGGATCGATCCTCCCGGGACCTGCACGCTCCATAGGCTCTGATGACCGCGGTCGTCGGACCAGACGAAGAAGTCAGAGCCGTCAGGCGAGAAACCCCAGAGGCCTGCCGCAGGCAGCGGCACCTTGATCGGGACAACCTCGCCGCCGGAGATCGCGACCTCCTTTATCCGATCGGGCGCAAAGTCCTCATTCAAGTAGATCCGGCTGCCATCCGTTGCAACGACCTCCTTCCCGCGCCCGTCGTGGGTGATCGGGTTGTATCCGGTGACGCGCAACTGAGGAGGTGGCCGGAACCAATACCAGGCAGCGGCGATGAGGAACGCGCCGAGGATGGCGAGAGCGATCCGCGGTGCGTAGAACCGTTGCGGTTTGCGATCGCTTTCGGCCGGCGGGAGTGACGGCGAAGGCGAGGAAATCGCCGGCGCGGATTCGACCTCGGGACGCTGCTCCAACCTCTCTACCGGGCAGATAATCCGATACCCCTTGCCTGTAATGGTCTGCAAAATGCGCGGCGCGTCCGGATCGTCCCGCAGGACATACCGAATCTTGCGGATCGCGGTATTGATGCCGTGTTCGGTGTCGACAAAGACTTCACTGGACCAGAGGTGCTGCGCGATCTCTGTGCGCGTCACAAGTTGTCCCTGGCGGGACACCAGCAGGATCAGCAACTCCATCGGCTTGCGCTCCATGCGGAGTGCGAGCCCTTTGCGGAGCAGTTCAAAGCTGCCGCAATCGAGCCGGAAATCGGCGAATTGATAGACGGGACCTGCCAAGGGACTTCCTGTGCATTCGCAACCGGTGCGACGGGAAGTTCCAGCATAACGCGCATCTTGCTCGAATTTAAGCGGATATTGGTTTACCTGAACTTCACCTCAGTCTTTACCCCTGGTTCATTGCGTACTCGGCGCACGTCGCGTTTAGCTCGGGGACAAGCCGGCGATCCCCGGCCGAGGAGGAAACACATGAGACTAAGTATGGGTAGGTTGGTGCCGGCCGTAGGTTCGCTGGTTGTTGCTTCAGCCATGATGCCGGGCGCCCTGGCACAGTGTGGTCTGCCGAATAAGCCGATCAAGCCTGCAAACTGGCATTCTCAAACCGGGAGCCCTCAAATGATGCTGGTGGGCGATGGCGCAGTGACAGCGCCAATCGTCGGAATGTGGCACGTTGTCTTCACCGCGCATGCCATGAATGGATCGCCCATTCCCGACACCCCCATCGACAACGCGTTGCTCATCTTCAATAGCGATGGGACGGAGGTCATGAACTCGGGCCGGCCGCCGCAGGATGGCAACTTCTGCCTGGGCGTCTGGGAGCAGACCGGGAAGTCGACCTACATCGTCAATCACATCCCGTGGGCCGCCAACGACACCACCAATGCCCCCACCGGCATCGGCAACCCGACGGCCGGCGATCAACTCCTCGAGGCGATCACCTTGAGCCCCGACGGGAAAAGCTACTCTGGATCCTTCAAGCTCGACGCATACAACGCAAGCGGACAGCTGGTCGTCTCCTTTACCGGCGTCTTGACTGCGAGCCGCATCACGGTCACCACCCCATTCAGCAAACTGCTCTAGGGTTCTCTCGGGGTAAGAAGCAAGCGGCGGGTATGACTCGCCGCCTGCTTGCCTCTTCGTTCGTTCTCCGAAGCCGGGGCAAGCGCGACTGCGCGTCGTTTCGATCCACGAGCGACGGCGGCGCGATGTGCTCATCAACTAGCCCGCGATGATCAAAGCGCGTCCTGCCTGATCGGTCAACCGGGATCGTGTTGTTTCGTTCCCATGCCAATTACCAAGCTGCATTTCACCCAGCCCGCGGTCCTCGTCCTCGTGATTGCGCAAAAAACTGCGCGCGCTTTTGCATTTTCTTTCTACCGGTTTTGCCACAATAGAGCTGGGAGAGAGAATCGAAGTGCGGCCTCAGGCAGAACCCAGGGGCCCCGGAAGCAATTCGGTTTCGTTCTGAACGCTTTAGACCCCCCAAAACGGCCCTTTAAAACCGTTTACATTTGCGGTATGGCAGACCATATCCGCATTATCTTCAGTGGCTTGCAGACGATGAGGGAGCCGGAATTGGCACTTACTCCCCCCTTTGCATACTGAAACTGTGAAACTGTATGTCGATCACTTCGATCAAGCCACGACTCAAGCCTTCGAAGCTCGCGAGAAGTCCAGACCAACGAACTTCGTGCGGCGTTCCTTCCGCGCAAGAAATGACGTATTCTCGCCGGGGGTCGCAGACCCGGATGGCCGCGCTATACTCCTCTACATTCAAAATGAGTCGACGCGCCCTGTGACTGGAGTCACAGCGCGGGGTGAATGGTGTCACTGCCTGGGTTCCGTGCAAAGCGCAGACTCACTTAACGATGGCGCGCGTTCGTGCGCTGATTCCGAAGGACCGGGCGGGGAGGAATCGATGAGTTTTGGCGGCGGTTTGAAGACCATCGTGGTGGCGACCAATCTGGAAGGCCGCTCCGAAGCTGCGCTGGAGTATGCCCGGAAGCTGGCGTCGGCCTACGGGGCGCGGATCGTTCTGGCGCACGGATCGGATCCGCTCGAGTATGCGGTGGTGGATGAAGTACCCGGCCAGGTATGGCAGCGGCTTTCGGCGCAGGCGCGCGCGGCGCTGGACGAGATGGCGGCCGACCTGATTCAGGAAGGCATTCACAGCCACTCGGAGATCCGCCAGGGCGCCGTGGTGGATATGCTGGTGGATGTCGCGCGGCAATATGAAGCCGGCCTGATCGTGGTTGGGACCAAAGGCAGGCAGGGGGCGGGGCCGATCGCGGTGGGCGCGATTGCCGAAGAGCTGGTTCGCAAGTCGCCCTGCCCGGTGCTGGCGGTGGCGGCCGACTGGAATGCGGGCGAATTTCGGCCCATTCCCGGGGGGCCGGTGATGCTGGCCATGGAGCGCAATGACGCGGCCCGGGCGGCAGTGGAAACGGCAGCTTCGCTGGCGCAGGTTTTCAAGCGAGCCCTGTTGGTGGTTCATGCACGGCAATCGGCTGAAGTTTCGGCCATTCTCAATCCGGGCGCGTCCAGGCTGGAGGAATTCGGGCTGAAGCCGGGCGCCGAATTTCCGGTGCGTTTGATCGTCAAGGACGGGAACCCTGCCGACGCGGTGGCCCAGGCGATCGCACAGTACAAACCGAGCATCCTGGTGGCGGGCGTGAAGCGCAAGAGCGATTCTCCGGGACTGCACGGAACGGCATTCGCGCTGTTGACCAGCTCCCGGGTGCCGGTCCTGTGCGTACCTGCGGAGGCCGATGCGGGCCTCGGGGAGCGGGGAGATCGGGTCTCGATTGAAACCGCGTAGCGAAGGCGTGATTCGCATTTGGAATTCACACCAGGGCCAGGGACGGAGCGGGAACGAGACGCTGATCCCTTGAACGCCGATTCGGCAATTGGGGAACTGGCGAATTTGCGGCGATTTGGTGGACTGGATTAGTTGGAATCAACGGTGAAACCCCGCCAGGCCGCGGCGGCGCGTGGGGCTCAGGGCAACAAACCACGCCCGACCGATGACCTGACGTCGGCGAGGGAGAGAAGGACTCATGCAACCTGAGGCAAGATCCAAGCGATTGGAGGCCCTCTCGACGCATCCGCTTGCGGAGCTTTTGGCCTGCCCTCCATCGACCAGCAACCTCCTGACTACCTCCGCGCTGTCCATCGGATTTCAACCCGGGGATGCGATCTTCAATCAGTCTGCTCCGTGCCTGGGCCTCTACTTGGTCATTTCCGGCCAGTTGCTGCGCCGCGCAGAGCGGCTCTCCATGCGCCTGACCCTGGGAATGGCCCGCTCCGGCGACCTGGTTGAACTGGCGGCCGCGCTCGGCGACCGGCTTCATACCTATACCCTGCTGGCGCAGACCCCGGGCACCCTGCTGCTGCTGCCGATTGAAGCCTTGCAGCAGGCTTTCCAGGGTTACCCTCCCTTGCGGATGCATTTGCTGGAGGAACTCGCAAGGGAGGTTTCGCGGGCCTACCACCTCTGCAGTCTCACCAACCTGACGCGGGCACGACGCGGGGCTTCCGCGGCGAGCACGATCTAATCCGCGGCGACTGCCGGGGAGCAACTCGTGGGGCCCGGAGTCGCGATCGTGCGCTGTTTCGGGAGAGTCCCCGGTCATATCGGGGAAAATGGGTGCGCGTAAGGAAGGGGAAGTGCGCTATACTTCAACTTAACTCATCTGTTGAGAACGTATGGCCTCATTCCACTCGCATCACGCTCCGGAAGATTGCTTAAATTGCGAGCATCGCCATCTGCGAATGTTCTGCAATCTCACTCCAGAAGCGTTGCAGGATTACGACGGGATTGGAATCATGATGAGCCATGCGCGGGGCGCGAAGCTTTTCAATGAGGGCGACCCGGCGCGCAACGTCTTTGTCATCTGCTTTGGCCACGTAAAAATCTCTTCGACGTCCCGCGATGGCAAGACCATGATTCTCAAGATCGCCGGCCCCGGCGACGTGATGGGCCTGAGCGCGGTGCTGGCCAATGTTCCTCACGAAGTGACGGCGGAAGCGATCGAACCCTGCCAGGTGAAGACGGTGCGCAAGCAGGAGTTCGTGGATTTCCTGGGCCGCCATGGGATTGCCAGCATGCACGCGGCCCAATCGCTTTCGGGTGAATATCTGACCGTGTTCCACGATGCCAAGCGCCTGGCCCTGTCCGGGTCCGCTGCGGGGCGGCTGGCGCGCCTGTTGCTCGATTGGGGCCGTTCGGCCTCCAATGGCAAGCCCGAGATACGCTTCACGATGGCCCTGACCCACGAAGAGATCGCCAACATGGCAGGGACTTCCCGGGAGACCGTTACACGCCTGCTGAACCAGTTTCGCCGCGACCAGTGGATTTCGATCAAGGGCGCCAGCATGACTATCGTCCAGCCGGACCAACTCGAGCGCCTCACGGCTTAATCGCGAAGTCGGGGAGGGCCATCTTTCAGAGGCGCCCGGCTAGTTTATTCGGTCCTTTAACGGGATTCAGACTCGGCGAGGACAGCGCTGTCATCCGGCGCCTGGCTGTCCGCCGCAACGGCTTGTTTCTTATCGGTCCCATTGCGAGGATGGTACTTCACTGAAGGCCAATGCTGTTCAGGAACCCATTTTCCCTTGTTCTGCGTGGCCCCGACCGCGATGCCGCAAACCTCGCATCTATGATTTGCCCATTGGTCTCGATCTCTGTTTCTGCTCAGAGCTTCTTGCACTTCATCGCTGAATCGCCCCTCGCAAGGCTTTGCGGGTATTGGCATGATTCTCCATGGATTTCTTCAGATTGAGTTTCAATTCACAATGACTTAGATGCGCATTCGGCATTGCCGGACTGCCTAAATCTTGCCCGCGCATGGATTGAGTCGGAACATTGGTGCATCGTCGGCAGGTATCAAATCGAGCCGCTGCGCTCCAAAAGCGTGCTGGACTGTTGGCGTCGGCCGACATTCACGCCCTGAGAAGGGGCATGCCCGCTGTAATGCATTCTCGCCGCCATACACGACGAAAGTCCCCGCCGGCATAGATCGGTGGGCACGATCCAATCGCCGGGTTCTCACTCACAGCGAAGAGCTACCACTGGATCAACTTTGGCCGCGCGTCGAGCCGGGAGCCAGGCCGTAAAGAGCGTTGTTCCAGTGATCACCAGCAACGCCATTGCGAAGGTGAGCGGATCAAGCGGATCCAGTCCGAACATCTGTTGCTTGATAAGCCTGGTGGCGAGCAGGGCGAGCGGCAAGCCAAGCACCGTCCCGACAGCAAGCAACAAGACCGATTCGCCAAGGATCATTTTCACTACGTTCGAAGCTTGCGCTCCCAGCGCGAGGCGAATTCCGATCTCATTGGTGCGGCGTACTACGTTGTAGCTCATCACTCCATACAGACCAATCGCAGCCAGCAGCAGGGCGAGCATCGAGAAGAGCCCGGTCAAGGACGAAATGAGTTCATCGTGCGAGATCAGGTTCGAAACCTGCTCCTGGATGGTCGTGATATCGAGCAGCGGCAGATTCGGGTCGACGGCCGCAACTGCGGAGCGCAGAGAGGCTATGGTCTTCGCCGGGTCGCCCGTTGTCCGCAGGAGGATCGTATTCGCGTAGCAATTCTGGTTTTCATCCAGTTGGCTGGTGCTTGGCGCGGCGCCGGCCTTCCCCGCTTTAACAGGAAGATACGGATCGATCTGGGCCAGCGGAATGTAGGTCATTCTGACCGGATCTACATCGCGCGGGTTCCCTGGCCTGGTGTCTCGCGCAATGCCCACGATCTGCCAGGGGCCGTGAACTGAATCCATATCAATGCTTAGAACCTTTCCGATTGCCTGGCCCTTTGGGAAGTAGTGTTGGGCGAGCGTCTGATTGACTACCGCGACTTTTAGGCTGTTCGCAGTGTCGGCATCGGAGATGGCGCGCCCGGCAACGATGGAGATGCCCGCGGTTTCGAAGTACCTGCCAGAAACGCGGTTCAGAACCGAGACCATATTCTCCTTGGGGCCGGGCGTGTAGCCGGAAAGCGAAATGCTCGACGTCCACGATCCCCCGCTGATGGGCGGCATTTGAGCCAGCGCGACAGAACGCACACCTGGAATTGCGGCGAGACGTTCCAGCAATTGCTGGTGAAGGGCGGCAACCTGATGCGGCGCGTATCCGCCCAATCGAGCGTTGGTTTGGGCGAGCAACAAGTGATTCCGCTCGAATCCGTAGTCCTGATTCTCCAGATTGCGCAGACTCCGCAAAAAGAGACCCGCGACCACCAGCAGCAATAGAGAGATCATCACCTGCACCGATACAAGGGACTTGGGCCAGAAGTTCGCCAGCCTGCCGCTTCCGGACTGGACACTCCGCGTCGTCGAACTCAGGGTCCCGCGCGCACCGATGCGCGCAGCGGTGATGGCCGGCGCCAGTCCGAAGAGGAATCCAGTCAGGAGTGAAATCGCCAGCGTGAATGCCAGCACTTTGAGGTCCGGCGAAGACCGCATGGCAATGTAGGGGTCTCCTTGACTGACAAAGGCGATCAACGCGCGCGTTGCCCCAAAGGCCACGCCGAGGCCCAGCAGCCCACCCATCATGGAGAGAAGAAATGCTTCCACCAGGCTCTGCCGGACGATGCGCGTGCGGCTCGATCCGAGTGCGAGACGGGTGGTCGTCTCATGCCGTCGCCGTGCTGCGCGCGCCAGAAGAAAGTTAGCCAGGTTGGCGCAGGCGATCAACAGCACCAACGCGACAACTGCCATCAGGATTTGCAACGATTCTCCGTATTCGCTCCTGATCATCGAAACGCCGCGCGCGGCAGGAATCAAAGGAACAAGCTCACGGTTGATCTCCTGCTGGCGTTCGATGGAGAGGGCCGACCCTGAGCGGTCGCGGATGCCGTTATGCACGTTCTCGTTGAGCCAACTCTGGCTGCGCAGGAACTCGGCTTTGTTGGCGACGGCATTCGGGCTCAGCCGGCCGAACAGATGAAGAAAGTACAACCCCGAATGGGGCGTGAGCATGGAAGGAAATTGCAGGACAGTGGCCTGCATGCTGATCGGCGCCCACAGGTCTGCAGGCTCCAGTTCCTGCTTGATGCCGTGAAATCCTTCGCGCATGACGCCTATGACTTCAAACGGCGTTCCATTGAGCGAGATTGATTTACCCACAATGTGCGGATCGGACGACAGCGACTCCCGCCACAGATGGTAGCTCAGGACAACGACCGCGCCGGTCCCTGGCGTCGCATCGTCAGACGGGAAGATCGTGCGGCCGAACAGAGGTTCGGCGCCCAGGACGCTGAAGTAATTGCCGGAAACAAGATTCGCGGGCGCAAGGAAGGCTGGGGCATTCGCATCTCCGCCACGGTTGGCGGTGGGGCGCAGCGTCACCTTGTCAGAAAAACTTCCATAGGCCGCGATCCCCTGAAACGGCCCGGGATCCGCTTCAAGCTGGCGCGCGAAATCCCAGGAGAAGTAGCCGCCAAATTGACCAAGATCGATGCCTCCCGCGATTCCGGCCGATTCGGAGTCACCGAATGCAACCAGTTGCTGGGGATCGCGCACGGGCAGCTTGTGCAGAAGGACCTGGTTGATCAGTGTAAAGATCGCGGTATTGGCTCCGATACCCAAGGCGAGGGAAATCAGGGCGACGGCGGTATATCCGGGGCTCTTGAGCAAGGGTTCTGAAACTGATGCGCAGATCCGCGAGAATGCTCTCCAGCGTCGACTCCCAGCGAGACGACCAGACCTGGTGCTTGACGGCATTGCGGCTACCCATTTCGACGAGCGCCGCCTGGCGCGCGGCCTTTGCGGGCAATCCGCCCTTGAGCTTGTTTTCGACAGAAGCAGCCAGAAAGCTCTCAAGCTCTTCGTCCAATTCATGTTCCAATCGCGTTTTTTGAAAGAGCGACTTGAACCCCGCCGCTATGTTTGCCAGCCAGCGCATATCGTCATGAACCTCCGCGGCTCTATGTCCCGGGAATTGAGAAATCAGGCTTCGAGAATCCGCGCGATGGCGCTGATCTGTATCTGCCACTTGTCGGTCTCGGCGGTGAGAGCTCTCCGCCCTTTGGAAGTGAGCAGGTAGTATTTCGCGCGGCGGTTGTTTTCTGTCGCCCGCCATTCCGACTTCACGTTTCCCGCTCGCTCCATCCGGCTGAGCGCAGGCAAGAGCGATCCTGCATTCACGCGGAAAACGCCGCCGCTCACCTGCTCGATGCGCAGCCCGACCCCGTATCCGTGCATCGGCTCGAGAGCCAGCGTCTTGAGGATAAGCATCTCCAGCGTTCCCTGGACCAGGTCGCTCGATTGCGTTTCGCTGGGATTGTTCTGGCTGGCTTTGGGCGGCATGATTCTCCTCTAGTTTGTCTAGAGGTTAGTGCCGTTACTCTAGATTGTCAAGAGGAGAGGGCGATCTTTCGTCGAGCCCCCACCATCCCTTTCGCCAGGACAAAAGGCGAAATGATGGGGCACGGAGACTATTGTTTCTGGTCAGGCGCCGTCACCGGTGGGCGGCCAGCCGCGCCAGAATCACTTCTTCGGGCTCGGCTTTTGGTTCATGCAGGGTGAGCACCGGGCAGCGCGCGTGAGCCAGCACTTTATAGATGGTGCGGTCGCGGGTGAGGTTCTGGAAGACGTTGCGCTGGGTGGCGCCGAGAACGATGAGCGTGGCGCGGAGGTTGGCGGCCTCGGCCAGGATCTCGATGGCCGGATTTCCGTGAACAACATGGGGCTCGATCGAAATCGAACAGCCGCATCCGGTTTCTTCGGCAATGGCTCGCAACTCGCGGAGAGCCAGCGAGTCGGCGCCGGTGGGCAGTCCTTTCCGCTCCATCTCGTCGCTGGGCGGCAAGACATGGAGAAGGACCAGGCGGGTGTTGAGTGCCGAAGCGATTTCACAGGCAAGCGCTGCGCTCGGGCGGGAGGCCTCTCTCAATGTGGTGGCGTGCAGCACAACCCCTGCGGGGTTGGCAGCGTCCACCGGGAGATGAGCCTCGGGACCCACGGTGATGACCGGGATATGGGCCGAGCGCAGCACTTGTTCTGCCACGGAGCCCAGAAGCAGCTTGCTCATCTTGCTTCGGCCCCGGGTCCCGAGAAGAAGGCGATCCGCGTTGACCTGGCGAGCGACGGAGAGCACCTGTTGGGCAGCGTTTCCTTCGCGTACCAGCGCATCGCATGAGACATTGCGGGCGCGCGCCATGGCGCACCAGAGCTGCAACGCGTTGGCGGCAGATTCGAGCGCGCCCGCCGGATCGTAGTACGGCATTCCCACCGCGTCGACCGCCATCGACTCGCTGGCAGCCAGCACATGCAACAAGATCAGACGCGCTCCGGTGCTCTCTGCCTGCTGGAGCGCAAAAGGCATCAGCCGTTCCGTGTCGCTCAGGTCGGTCGCGACCAGGATCGACGTGGGGCGCGTCCAGCGGAGAGTGACAGGATCTGCCATGGCGGGTGTACCTCGCAACACGACAGCGTGGCATCATCCGGGCACACTGGATGTGTCTCCGCGCACCTGGAAATGTGATTGAAGTCACAAAGTTGCGACACCCGGGTCGAGATGTTGTCGGAACCGGACCGTATCGCTAGAAAGGTGCGCTTTCTCCCTCGGACTGGGCAAATTTTGTGTGTTTCCTCATTGATTCCTTATGCATGTTCTCTCTATCTTTGAGAATGGTTCCACAGCCACATTCCCTCCAGTCCTGTAAAAACCCCAGAAAAAGATCGTTCCCGTCCGCCTTATTTGCCTGAGTTTTTGTACCTACTTTCAGCGATTTTCGGGCACACGAAAACCACAACTGTACACGAACCTTCCGGAGGTCATGCGCAATGCGCAATCGAAGCACCCGAAGTGTATTCAAAGTCCTGCTGCTGGCGTTTGCTGTTCTGATCGCGAACCCGGCGGCCAGTTTTGGACAGACATTCCGCGGCGGCATCAACGGAATTGTGACCGATCAATCCGGAGCTGTGGTTCCGGGAGCCAGCGTAGAAGCCGTCGATACCGCCACGAGCGTTTCTCATAAGACCATCTCCTCCAGCGCCGGCGAATATGTCTTTCAGGATTTGCCGCTTGGCGCTTATAACGTGACTGCAAAAGCGAGCGGCTTCCAATGGACGACGGTGACCAAGGTCCCGGTCACGGCCGGTGTTATCTACACTCTGCCGATCAAACTCTCCATCGCCGCGACCGGTGAAACGGTGGAGGTGTCGGCCTCGGGCCTCGCGCTGGATACAACCAGCACCACGCAAACGACAAATATCCCCGAGGTGGAAGTCCAGGACATTCCCCTGAACGGGCGCGATTTCACGCAGATGATCGGACTCGCGCCGGGATTTGCGGGCTATTCGTTGGGCGGCTACGGATCGGTCAACGGCACCCGCGCCAACCAGGTGAACTGGCAGATCGATGGCTCCGACAACAACGACTGGTGGCATAACATTCCGGCCGTCAACCAGGGCGGTGTTGAGAACATTGCCGGCGTCACTCTGCCGATCGACTCTGTGGCTGAATTCAGCCTTCAGACCCAGTCCTCGAGCGAGGTGGGCCGCAACCCCGGCGGCACGGTGAATCTTGTCACTAAGTCGGGCACCAACGGCATTCATGGCACAGGTTACTACTACGAGCGCAACCAGGCTCTGGCTGTTACCAACCCGTTCAATACCCTGGGCGACCTTCCCCTGGAGAATGTGCAATGGGGCGCATCGCTCGGTGGCCCGTTCTGGAAGGACCACACGTTCTGGTTTGCCAATTTCGAGAAACAGAAGTTCAACATCGCTACCGGAAACTCGGGCTACACGCCGGACAAGTATTACAGCGACGCCGCGTATGCTCTGCTCGCCTCGTCTGGCGTCACGCCCAATTCCGCGACCTCGCAGTTAGTCCCGATTCTGTGGCCGGCAAATCTACTGACCTACGATCAGCCCGGCGCGCAGCAATCACCTGCTCCGGAGTTCGGCTACAGCTACAACGGCGTGATCAAGATTGACCAGACCTTCAGCCAGAAACACAACCTGTCTGCGCGGGCGTTTCTCGGACAGGGAAACCAGACTGCACCGGTCGGCCAGACGGACATCAATCCCTGGTTCTTTGAAATCGGTCCGATCCACGTCTACAACTACTCCGTGGCGGATAGCTATGTTTTCTCGCCCCACCTGACCAACTCTGTCACCATCGGCGTCAACTACTTCAACCAGACGTTTTCCGACGCCAACACGAACTTTTCGTCTGTGCCCGCGGCAGGCTTTGTGACCGGGTCGCCATTCGAGAACGCTCCTAACATCCAAATCAGCGGGTTTGAGCCGACCGGCAACACGCCTCCGGAAGGCCGCAACGATATTACCGGCCACATTGACGACGCCATCAGCTGGGTGATCGGCAAGCATGAACTGCGACTGGGCGGATCGTATCGTCAGGCGCAGGTGAACGAGTTCTATTGGCGGCACTCCATTGGCACGTTCTCCTTCAAAGGAGGGCAAGGTCCCAATGGAGATGGTTCCGTGCCATGGAACACCAGCCGATCCCAACGTGGCCGCATTGGCTGATTTCCTTGCCGGCTATCTGACCAAGGGCAACGATCGCCGTCGGCGATCCTGAGCGCACGGTCTACTCGCATTCGTATGCCTTGTTCGCTCAGGACAGCTATCAATTGTCGCCAGCAACTCAACATCAATTTCGGCTTGCGCTACGACTACATGCAGCCGATGCACAACAGCAAGAAGGACCTTTCGGTATTCCG
Source organism: uncultured Acidobacteriota bacterium (assembly GCA_963812485.1). Classification (GTDB taxonomy): domain Bacteria; phylum Acidobacteriota; class Terriglobia; order Terriglobales; family Acidobacteriaceae; genus Telmatobacter. Next base: position 33,182 of record CAWEVD010000019.1, on the reverse strand, counting down.
GCCGGGATTGACCACCACCGGCATCGCATTCCAGGGCCAGGATATTTCCAGCATCTACGACCCGGATTACACCAGCCTGAGTCCGCGCGTAGGCTTCGCTTATCAGCCCGCATGGTCGAAGGGCACCGTGATCCGCGGCGGTGTGGGACTGTTCTTCGACACGCCCAACGCGAACCCCTTCCTCGATAACCGGCCCGGCAACAGCGCGCCCAACGGCCTGGAAGGCAATCCCGGAGGCTCCAATCCGGTCTTTACGCTGACCACCGGAGCGAAGACCATTGTCCCGGGAGAAAAGATCATTGGCTCGGAGACACTCTCCTGCACCGACCCAACCAACCCATGCGGCGTGTTCAGCGTCGCCAAGGGCTTCCGCTCTCCCTACAACTACAACTTCAGCCTGCAACTGGAGAAGTCGCTGGGCGGAAAAGCGTTCTTCCAGATCGGCTATGTCGGCAGCGAAGGGCGCAAGCTGCTGAGCCTTCTTAACATCAACCAGCCCTACCTGGGCGGAGCGCCCGGAGTCTACTCGGGCGATGGCACCATGTTCGCCGGCAACTACTACTCCGACATCAACCAGATCGAAAGCATCGGAACCTCGAATTACAACTCGCTGCAGGCCGTCTTCCGCACCACGAATTATCACGGATTGACGTCGCAGGTTTCTTATACCTGGGGTCATAACCTGGATGAAGTCACCGCATACCGCGGCGCCCTTCCGCAGGACAGCTACAACTTCAAGGGCGACTACGGCAACTCCGACTTCGACACCCGCAATACCTTTGTCGGGTACGTGAACTACGATGTGCCCAAATTCAAGGGTCCCAAGCCTCTGACCGCGGGATGGGCCCTCAACTCCGCGTACACGTTCAAGGGCGGGCAGCCAATCACCATCACCAATGGCGACGACACCAGCGGCACAAACGAATACACGCAGCGCGTGAATCAGATAGCCAATCCTTTCTCGGGCATCGACCACAAGATCATCAACAGCGGCGGCAGCAAGTATGTGCAGTGGTTTAACCCCGCCGCATTCGTCGAGCCGGCGGCCAATACCTGGGGCACCATTGCCCGCAACAGCATCTTTGGACCGGGCTTCGCCGATATCGATTTGTCGGTCCTCAAAAACACCACTTTCAACATCCACGACTTTCCCATCAACGTCCAGTTCCGGGCGGAGATGTATAACCTGTTCAATCGCATGAATCTTGCCAGCCCGGCTTGCACGCAGCTGTGCAACAACTTCTTCGATGTCGGGGGCTTCGGCACGACCGGTTCTACCATCGGCTCGGGCAATTTCTCTCCCGGCATCGGACCCGGCGAGCCTTTCAACACGCAGCTGGCGCTGAAGCTTATCTTCTAAGAGCAGCTTCTAGCCCCTAGCTACCAGCTACATCACAGTCAATGCCGGCCGTTGTGATCCAACGGCCGGCATTTTCATTTGTAGCCAAAGACAGAAGCCCCGCCATTACTGGCGGGGCTTTGCTGTTGTGATTCAACCTTTCGTCTTGCCAAGCAGGACTTAAGAAGCTAGCAGCTAGAAGCTGGCCTTACGACAGATGAGTGAACGGCTGTTTGGCAAGGCGGAGTGGCAATTGCGGTGGAACCAGGCCCGCAGTCGGACTCGCCATGACTTCGGTGAACGCCTTCTGGAAGGCGAGCATCTCGTCCTTCGTGCCCACCGTAATGCGCACCTGTGTTGGCCATGCGGGCCAGATGCGTCCGATGAACATATCCTTCTGCGCCAGCGCCGCCTGCACTTCCGCGCCCGGCCGCCGAACATCAAGCATGAAGCAATTGCTCTCGGAAGGCGTCACGGCGTAACCCTGGCTTTTGAGCCAGGCAAGATTCTCGGCGCGGATTTCGCCGATCTTCTTCTTGCGATTGGCGACCAGGTCCGGGTCGAGCAGGCTGGCCTTTGCCGCCGCGACGGCGGTGACGGGGAGCGCGTTCATGCCGCCCATGGGTGTGATCTTCGCCAGCAGATCGGGCCGGCCCACGGCGAATCCCATGCGAATGCCGGCCATTCCATACAGTTTCGAGAAGGTGCGCAGCACGATCACGTTCTTGCCTTCCTTCACGAAGTCGAGCGAACGCGGTTCGTCGCAAAGGTGGATGTAGGCCTCGTCGATCAGCAGGATCGTGTCCTTGGGGGCGTTCGCCACCGCGTATTCGATGTCCTTGCGCGGCGTGCAGGTGCCGGTGGGGTTATTGGGATTGCAAATGTAAATGACCCCGGGATTGGAAGCCGCCGCGAGCATGGCCTTGATGTCGTGTGTCGCCGCACCCTTGGGATCGGCCAGCGGCACCTTGAGCACTGAAGCGCCGCTCACCTGGGCCGCCCACATGGGGGCCTCATACCCGGGATCAGCGATCACCAGCGGCCGGTCCTTGCTGGTGAAGGCCAGCACCGTATAGTGCAGAGGTTCGCTCGAACCGGCAAATGGAATCACCGACTCGGGATTCAGGCCCTCCTGCTTGGCGAATATCTCTGCCGGCTCGACCTCCAGCGGGAAGAGATACCGCCCGCCCCGGGGGATGATATCGACCATCGCCAGGCGCGCACCCTCCGACGGCCCCATGGGGTTTTCGTTGGCGTCGATATGGATGCCCTTGTTGGGATCGCTGAAGTGAGGACGCGCGGCCAGTGCGAGGCGCGATTCGGTGAGGATGGGCATGGTGGCCAGGGCCGATGCGCCGGCTGCAAAACGGAAAAACGAACGGCGCGAGAAGCCGCTACAAGCTGCGGGATCCATCGATGACGGCATATGCGTAACTCCTCCGAAGGGGAATAGCTGGGAAACGATTCGCAGCCCGGCGTTAGGGTTGCGGCTGAGAACTCACGAACTTTTGCGCGCAGGGATGAAAAGGGAGTCCCATATCTCAAGTTATCGTTGAATCGCAATGAAAACAAGCAGGAAATACGGAAGAACAGGGACCAGGGACCAGGGACGAGGGAACAAGAGAACAGGGAATAGAGGTCAGGTGCAGGGCATCATTGATTGGTGCTCGTACACAGCAACGCTTCGAAGTCGGCCGGGGGAATCGCCTTACTGAAGAGAAAACCCTGAAAACAGCTGCAGCCAAGATGCGCCAGCAGCTCTCGTTGTTCGTCGGTTTCCACACCTTCGGCGATCACCAGCAGACCCAGAGCGCGGGCGAGGGAAATGATGGCCTGCGCCACCGCGCCATTGGCGGCGTTGGCCCGGATATCGCGCACAAACGTGCGGTCGATCTTCAATTGATCGAGAGGCAGGCGCTTGAGGTAGGCCAGCGAAGAATAACCGGTTCCGAAATCGTCCAGCGAGAATTGGATGCCGTGCGACTTGAGTGTTTCCATAATCGCGACCGTCTCCTCGAGGTTATCCAGCAGCATGCTCTCGGTGATTTCGAGCTTGAGGTTTTTGGGGTCAACGCCGGAGCGATCGAGCGTGGCCAGGACATGCTTTACAAAGTCGGCCTGGCGGAACTGGCGCGCGCTGACGTTGACGGCGATGGGAATGGGTGATTCGCCGGACGATCGGCCCATTTTGCGGCCTGTGCGCATGCCAGTTCCAGCACCAGTCTGCCCAGGGAAACGATAAGGCCGGTTTCTTCCGCCAGGGGAATGAACTCGCCGGGGAGGAGCACGCCGCGTCGAGGATGCATCCAGCGCAGCAGGGCCTCCGCTCCGACAATCCGCCCGTTTTCGACTTGCGGCTGATACCACAACGAGAACTGCTTTTCGCGGATGCCAGTGTGAATCTCCTCTTCAAGAGAAGCGCGCAAATTGACCGCGGCCTGGAGGGCCGGGGCAAAGAAGCGAAGGGTATTGCGCCCGGCGGTCTTCGCCTGGTACATGGCGATATCGGCCTGTTGCAGAATCTCGCTGGTGCTCTGTTTGCCTTCCCCGAATACGGTGATTCCGATGCTCGCCGTGCTCAGACATTCATGTTGATTCAGCATGTATGGCTCGGACGTCTGGGTGAGTATTTTTTCCGCAATGGCCTTGGCCTGGGCCGCGGCTTCTTCGGTATCCGGGCTGAGGTTCTCGACGATGACGACGAATTCGTCGCCTCCGATCCGCGCCGCGGTGTCGCTCTCGCGAAGGCAGAGTACGAGGCGCCGAGCCACTTCCTGCAGCAACAGGTCGCCGGTGTGGTGGCCGAGGGTATCGTTGAGGGTTTTGAAATCGTCCAGGTCGATGAACAGCAGCGCACACTTGCGGCCGTTTCGCCGGCCCGATCGAAGTGATCTGTCGCAGCCGGTCGAGGAGCATGCGCCGATTCGGCAAGCCGGTAAGGGGATCGTAGAAGGCAAGCCGCTTGATTTCGTTCTCCGCCTTCTTGGCCTCCGAGATATCGCGGGTAATCGACAGGATGGATCGCACGCCATCCAACTCGATCAGGGATGCGGACATCAATCCCCAGATCACTTCTCCGCTCTTCTTTCGGAATCGTGCCTCGAGATTGCGGCAGACACCGTCGTATCTCGAGCATCTCGAGCAGCTTTTGCCGGTCGCGAAGGTCGGCCCAGATATCCAAATCAACCGAAGTTCGCCCGACGACTTCTTCGCGCGTGAATCCCGAGATGGAGAGAAAGGCGCGATTGCAATCGACAAACATGCCGTCGCTCAGCCGGTTCAGATTGACTGCATCCAGGGTCATCTGGAATGCGGTGCGGTAGCGTTCCTCGCTTTTACGCAGCGATTCCTGCGTGATCACGAGCTGCTGTTCTGCTTCCTTTCGACCGTTGATGTCCTGGACCATAGTGATGAAATGAACGGGATGGCCCTCGCTGTCGCGCTGGATGGTGATGATGAGATTCACCCAGGTCAGGCTGCCGTCCTTCCGCATATATCGCTTTTCGAAGCTGAAGTTCGGTACCGCTCCGCCCATGAGGTTTTGCAGCGCGGAACTGCTCGGCGGACGATCGCCGGGAGGCGTGATCTCCTGAAATGTCAGTCCAGCCAATTCCTCCGGAGCGTACCCGAGCAATTTCCGCAAACCGCCGATTGCAGCGGAGGATTCTTCCCTCAAACGAGGTATGGAGAATTCCGACCGCGGCCTGTTCGAAGGAGGCCCGGTAACGCTCCTCGCTGTCGCGGAGCAGCTTTTCTGCCTCTTTCTTGGCGGTGATGTCCTGGATGAAACCTTCGAGGTAGAGCAGCTCTCCGTGCTCGCCGCAGACTCTCCGGCTATTGACCGAAGCCCAGATGCGGACACCGTCTCTGCCCTTGAGCCGGCACTCGTACCCTTCAATCGACCCATGCTTTTCGAGCTCCTCGAGGAATGCCGTTCGCTGATCGGGGTCTTCCCAGAGATCGCGGCTTACATCGGTAATGGCGGACAAGGCATGGTCGACGTCCTCGAAACCCAGCATCCTGGCGAAAGATCGATTGGCGGCGAGCAGTCGGCCGTCCGCAGTGGTGCGGTAGATCCCTTCCATTGCCCGGTCAAAGCCGTCCAGAGACTGCCGGGCTGTTTTCAGACGCTCCGCCTGCGCCGGTTTCTGCGCGGTGATGTCTTTGGCAAGGACCCGCACCACTGTCGTATCAGCGACCAACCACTGCAAAGAAATCTGCACGCTGCGGCCATCGAGGAGCAGGACTTCGATCTTGAGAGGGCAGCCGGCGAGGACCCCCTCGCAAAATCGCGGCAACTGCCCTTCATTTTCGGGAAGCGGCATTCCTCCGGGGCGTACCTCCACCGCAGACCCGGTGAGAAGACTCTCCCGGATGGCATTCTGAAACGCCGGATCGAAGGTCAGCAGGCGGTAATTCAAGCCTGCGGTCTCGACGATGCGGCGGCGAATCGACAACGATGGCTGTCTTCGCCCGCCAGATGGAGCATCTCAGTCATTCTGCCTTGCCGTTTGCATCCCCGCCATAGAACCACAGAATCCCGTTGCCCCATCGTTTCGTTTCTGGCGAAAGAATGAAACCAGGGACTCAACCCGTTTCAAGAAGCAGTGAACACTCCCACTCTTCATCGCACACATGGAGTCGCGTACCCTCTTTGTATCGGCAACCATCGAGGCAACCTTTATGCCCAGGGAAGAATGGTCGATACGTGGAATGGATGGAAGAAATCGGCCGCTTGAAACAGGCAATCGACGGCAACGACCTGGAAAGCGTCAAGAGCCTGATGTCAGGAAACCCATCGCTGCACCGCGCCCCGCTGGGTTACGGGAAGAACGGCCCGCTGACATGGGTGGCGGAGTGCCGAGTCCCGTGGGAGCCGCCCGGCCCAACCCGCCTGGCCATGGCGCAATGGATGATCGACCACGGCTCCGACGTGCACCAGGGCGGCGACGGCCCGCTGATGCGCGCCGCTCTGGTGGGCCAGCGCATTCCGATGATGGAACTGCTGGTGGCCAACGGCGCGAACGTGAATGCGTCCTGGAATGGGCATTTCCCTATCATCTTCGCTCCCTGCGAGACGGTTGACGCTCAAGCTCTGCGCTGGCTTCTCGACCACGGTGCGGACCCCATGTGCGGCGGGCGCGGCGATGGCATCACCGCTCTCGACTACGTCATTGGAACCTATTCGCGCTCGGCGCAATTGGGAGAGTGCATCGACCTGCTGATGGCGACCGGGTGTACGACGCGCCGCGGCACGCCCCCGGTGTTTGAGGTGGTGCGCGGACGCGTGGATCGATTGGTACATCTTCTGGAGTCGGATCCGTCCCTGGTGAGACGGCGATTCCCCGAACTGGATTTCGGCTCCACGGCCGGTCGAAGCCTGACGCTGCGCGGCGGAACGCTGCTGCACGTGGCGGCGGAGTACGGCAACGTGCCGGCTGCGCAGCTCCTGCTCGATTTCGGCGCCAACGTGAACGCGTGCGTAGAAACCGATGCGGCCGGCCTGGGCGGGCAGACTCCCATCTTTCACGCGGTCTCGCAATTCCAGGATTGGGGGCTGCCGGTTGCCCGGCTGCTGGCCGATCGCGGGGCCGACATGAAAGTCCGCGCCAGTCTTCCCGGCCATTACGAGCGGCCCGAAGAAGTGGTGGACTGCACGCCGCATGGATATGCGCGCAGGTTTCCGGGGACGGCAAACCGGACGCTCGAATTCCTGCGGGCCATTCGCGCGCCGGAATGAGGCACCGCACCAGCAATGCTCGAAAAGCCGCTAGCCCAAGCATAGCGAGGGCATGGTACACTGCGCCGGTAAACGCTTTCTCGGGCCGTCGCGCACCGGTATGGCGCTGCGCTTTCGCTTCCGGCATCTCGATCTTGCAGTTTCGATTCAAGGCGCATCTGGTCAGGAAACGGAGCGCAAGCGCTTTTTCGGCCGTCGGTCGCGGCTTGACAACCACGGCACTAAACCCATTTACTTGTGGGCGAACGTCCAAACAGCATTGCGGGCGAAATCACCCAAATCCTCAGGTGACTCATGTTCGTATTGGTCCCGACCATCACAGCAGCCGGCCTTCATTCTTCGGCCGCATCCCTGCTCGCCATGAGCGCTCCTTCACTGGCGCATCTGAATGGGCTCGACATCGCTATCATCGCCATTTACTTCGTGATGGTGATCTGGATTGGCTTTTACCTCAAGGGCCAGGCCAACACCAGCGAAGAGTTCTTCATGGCCGGGCGCGAAATGACGGCATGGATCGCGGGCCTGAGCTTCGTCTCCGCCAACCTGGGATCGCTCGAACTGATGGGCTGGGCCGGCTCGGCTTACCAGTACGGGATTCTGGCCGCGCATTGGTACTGGATCGGCGCCATCCCCGCCATGCTGTTCCTGGGCATGGTGATGATGCCGTTTTACTACGTGTGCAAGACGCACTCCGTGCCCGGGTACCTGAAGCTGCGTTACGGGCAAGGCGCGAGCATCGTGTCCGCGTTTTCGTTCGCCTTCATGACCGTGCTGATGAGCGGCGTCAACATGTTCGCCATGGCCGAAGTGATGAAGGTCGTGCTCGGCTGGGACCTGAACTTCTCCATCATCGTCTCTTCGCTCGCGGTGGCGGCGTACGTTGCGCTGGGCGGGCTGCGCTCGGCCATTTTCAACGAAGTGCTGCAATTCATGCTGATCTGGGGCGGCGCGCTGCTGGTGCCGATCCTGGGCCTGATTGAAACCGGCGGCTGGAGCGGGTTCCAGGCCCGGCTGGCGAAGAACATTGCCGACGGTGCAATCGCACCGGGCGACTACACGCACATGTGGCGCAGCATGGGCCACTTCGCCGACAACCCCATGGGCATCCACTGGACGGGCATTGTCTTCGGACTTGGGTTCGCGATCAGCTGCGGCTACTGGACGACCGATTTCCTGGTGGTGCAAAGAGTCCTCGCGGCCAACAGTCTGCGTTCGGCGCGCATGGCTCCGGTGATCGGTTCGTTCTTCAAGATGGCGGTTCCCTTCATCGTGATCCTGCCCGGTCTGCTGGCGCTGGTGGTGTTGCAGAACCCTGACGGCAGCCTGATGCACCTTGTGGGCCAGGACAAGGTGGACGCGCTGCATCCCCACAGCTATAACGAGGTGCTGCCGCTGATGCTGGTGCGCTATTGCGCTCCGGGCCTGCTGGGCCTGGGCATCACGGCGCTGATTGCGGGATTCATGAGCGGCATGGCGGGCAATGTGAGCGCCTTCTCCGCCGTCTGGACCTACGACATCTATCAGCCGCTGATCAACAAGAAAGCCAAGGATGAACACTACGTGGCGGTGGGCCGATGGGCGACGATCCTGGGCGTGGTGGTCTCCATCGGCACCGCCTACCTGGTGATGAGCGCCGCGGGCATCATGGATTATGTGCAGGCGCTTTTCAGCTTCTTCATCTCGCCCCTGCTGGGCGTGGTGCTGGTGGGCATGTTCTGGACGCGCGCGACCAAGGCCGGCGGCTTCTGGGGCCTGCTGATCGGCACGCTGACCTCGATCGGTCTGTGGGCCTGGGTCAAGGCCGATCCCTCGGCGCTGCGCTACGTGGCGCTGTCGCCGGACGCAAGAGACATGGCGGAAAACATGTATCGCGCGCTGTGGTCGGTGATCGTGGCCGTTGTGGTGAACGTAACGGTCAGCTTTGCAACCACCCCGCGACCCGATCGCGGAGTTAGAGGGCCTGGTCTACGGCGCCACTAAATTGCCCATGGAAGAACCTGTGCCGTATTACAAGAACGAGTACTTCTGGATGGTGATCGCCATCATCGTCTTCCTGGGCCTCAACGTTTATTTCTGGTAAGGAGCGGACGCATGCATTCGGGACATATTTCGATCTGGTTTTTCATCGGCGTGCTGCTCAGCGTCTACGGCGCGCTGATTATGGGCTATGGCGTTTTTGAATTGATCACCGGCCAGCTAGCCAATGTGGTTTTGGCAAATCTGCACGCGCCGGTGTGGTGGGGCGGATTGATGCTTTTGCTGGGCCTTTTCTATAGCCTTCGTTTCCGTCCCGGCCGCGACAGTTAAACTGCAACTGCAGAGACAAGGAGTCAAAAAGAGATGGCAGCGCAGCGAACGATGACATTTGGAATCGTGGTGGGCAACCGCGGATTTTTCCCGGATCACCTGGCCAAGACCGGCCGCGAAGAAATCATCCAGGTACTCGAGGCGGCGGGCGCCAAGCCGATCGTGCTCGGCCCCGAAGATTCGAAGTATGGCGCGGTGGAAACCTATGCGGAGTCGCAGCGCTGTGCCGAGCTGTTCAAGAAGCACGCCGAAGAGATCGACGGCATTATCGTCACCTTGCCGAATTTCGGCGAAGAGCGCGGCATCGTGGATGCGATCCGGCTCTCGGGGCTGAAGGTGCCGGTGCTGGTGCAGGCCACGCCCGACCGCTCCGACAACATGACCATCGCCGTGCGCCGCGACAGCTTCTGCGGAAAAATGAGTTGCTGCAACAACATGATGCAGTACGGCATCAAGTACTCGCTGACTACGCTGCACACCGAAGCGGTGAGTTCGCCCGAGTTCAAGGCCGACCTGGAATGGTTCTCCGCCGTCTGCCGCATCGTGAAGGGTCTGAAGAACCTGAAGATCGGCGCTATCGGCGCGCGTCCCTCCGCCTTCAACACTGTTCGCTATTCCGAGCGCATTCTGGAGACCAACGGCATCTCGATCGAGCCCATCGATCTGTCGGAGATTTTCGGCCGCATCAATCGCATGAAGGACCACGACGATGCGGCGCAGGCCAAGCTCGCGGCGATCAAGAGTTATGTCTCCACCGCCGGCATTCCCGATGCGGCGCTGCTGAAGATGGCCAAGCTGGGCGCGGTCATCGACGGCTGGATGAAGCAGACCAACTCGACCATCAGCGCGGTGCAATGCTGGACCTCGATGGAGGAGTTCTTCGGCGTGGTGCCCTGCACCATCATGAGCATGATGAGCAACAACCTCATCCCATCGGCCTGCGAAGTCGACGTGCCCGGTGTGCTCAGCATGTACATGCTGGCCCTCGCCAGCCAGACGCCCTCCGCGCTGCTCGACTGGAACAACAACTACGGCACCGATCCCAACAAGTGCGTGTGCTTCCACTGCTCCAATTTGCCCAAGCACTTCTTCAAGGATGTCAGGATGGACTACCAGGAGATCATCGCCGGCACCGTGGGCAAGGAGAACACGTTCGGCACCTGCGTAGGCAAAGTAAAAGCCGGAGCGATGAGCTATGCCCGCTACTCGACCGACGATCGCCGCGGGGTAATTCGCGGCTACACCGGTCCGGGCCAGTTCACCGACGATCCCCTCGAGACCTTCGGCGGCGCAGGCGTGGCGGAAATTCCGCAGCTGCAGAAATTGCTCAAATACATTTGCCATGAAGGCTTCGAACATCACGTGGCGGCCAACTTCAGTGAAGTGTCGAGGGCCATTCACGAAGCCGCGGTGCGCTACCTGGGATGGGAGAGCCACTATCATCCGGAGCTTGAGGACTGAACCAGGGAACAGGGATCAGGGACCAGGGATCAGGAACATGCGAAAGAACAGGTTGGATCGTTCTGAGCACCAACACTGATCCCTGAATTATTTTCAGAGGGAAAGTGCAATCATGACGCAGAGAATCAGCAAGAGCCTGGTGGTCAACGGCGAAACGGTAGTGACCCAAGCGGCATGGAACTGCGGAGTTGGAAGCCAAGCACGAAAAACTGGTGGAGTGGCTTGGCGCGCAAAATCTCGAGGGCGTGCTCATTCGCCGTAACGAAAACGTGGCCTGGTTGACCGGCGGTGCGGTGGAAGTCCGCGTACTTACTCCGGGCGAAACCGGCGTGGCTTCGCTTCTGGTGACCGCAAACGGCAAGCGTTACTACTTCACGACCGAGAACGAAGCGCCCCGCCTGCACGACGAAGAATTCGGCGCGCTTGATTTTGAGCCTGTACTGTTCCCTTGGTACGACGACGAGACCACGCAGACTGCTCAACGATTGGCAGGAGTCGAGCTTGGCTCTGACACGCCGGGGCCCGGGCTGATACCCGTCAATCTCTACCCCCTGCGGCAAGCGCTCAGCGAAACCGAAATTGCGCGCTACCGCTGGCTCGGCGAAGAAACGTCGGCGGCAACAGTCGAGTCCCTCCACGAAGTCGAGCCCGGCCTGAGCGAATACGACCTCGAGGCGATTACCGCTTCCAACCTGCTGCGCCGTGGCATCCTGCCATCGGTCTATCTTTTCGCAGTCGATGACCGCATTTTGAAATATAAGCACGCTGCCGCGCGCGGCAAGCGCCTGAAGCAGTACGCCATGCTGAACCTTTGTTCGCGTAAGTGGGGCCTGGCCATCTCGATTACGCGTTTTGTTCACTTCGGCGAATTGCCCGCAGAGCTGGCCGCGCGATTCAAGTCCGCAGCACAGGTCAATGCCGCGCTCCTCGATGCGACCCGCGTGGGCGCGACGTCGGCGGAGCTGTTCCGAGTGGCGCAGGCTGCCTATGCAGCGGAGGGATTCCCCGGCGAAGAGCAGTTCCATCATCAGGGTGGCCCTACCGGCTATGGGGAGCGCGAATGGGTCGCGACTCCCGACGGCACCCAGACGGTGGTTAACTCCCAGGCGTTCGCATGGAACCCCAGCATCCGCGGCGGCAAGGCCGAGGACACCGTGATTCTGCGCGACGGCAAAATCGAGTGGCTGACGGCTACACCCACATTGCCGGTCATCGAGGCCAGCGCGAATGGAACGATCTATCCGGCGGCCGGCGTACTGATCAAGTGAGGGTAGAGCACAGTGATCACTGTTCTATCGGTTCCAGCGTAACTCGCGCAGTAAGCACCACGAGCGCCGCCCACAACACGTCGGCGCCGAGCAGATGCGCTACCTGGAGCCAGACCGGCGCCAACAAAACTACGTCGAGCACGCCGAGAAGGTACTGCGCAGCCAACAAAATCAACACCAGTGCGGAGAGGCCGCGATTGTCCCAAACAGTGGATCGCCGCGACCCCCGCACCAGCAGCCAGATAAGAAAGATGCTGGCGAAAAACGCAACGGTGGGATGAGTCCAGCGCCAGCGCACCAGCCAACCGCTGGTGGCTGAAAAATCCTGTGCCAGCGCTGCGCCGATCGACTTAGCAGGGAAGAGTGTGTCGCCTAATGCGGCCAGGGAGCCGGTGACGCCCACGACGAGGACGATAAGCACCCCGCCAACGGCGCCTGCGGGGGCAACCAAGCGAATCGTGTCGCGCGTGTATCCACGGGCGCGGCTCAGAAAATGAGCGGTCAGCGTGAGTGCGGCCAGCAGCAACAGCGTATTGGTGAGATGCAGGGCCAGGTAGGGCGCCCGCAGCGGCGACTGGCTCTGCGCCGTAAGTCCCAGCTTGACCAGCAGAGCGCCAATGACAGCTTCGACGAGCGTAAAGATGACCACGGCCACGGAGGCTGCCCGGGCGAGATGCCTGCGCGCGGTGGCGGCCAGAGTCCATATCATTAACCCGGCGGCGGAGAAGAACGACAGCCCGCTGGTGATGCGGTGGGTGAACTCAACCATCGTATCCACGCGCGGCGAATGCTGCATCACAGTCCCATTGCACAACGGCCAATGGTCTCCGCAACCCGCACCCGAGCCGGTGGCGCGCACGAGGCCTCCCCACAGGATGACGGCGATGAAGTAGGCCAGCACCGCCCAGGCAAACCGGCGCAAAGCCGCCGAAGGCTGCTTCTGTGCGCCCACGGGAACGGCGGCTAGAGACATAGAGGACGACCCCTAAACGAACTCTCTAGTGTAGAACAGGAGCGAGGGTTACTTCCCCAGCAGGCGCACGACGTGATTCACGATGATCAGATCTTCTGCGGGCGGAATCACGCGCACCGTCACTGTTGAATGGGCAGCCGAGATCACCGCTGCACCGCGGACGTTGTTGCGAGCCGGGTCGAGGACGATGCCCAGCGCGCCGAGGCCGGCGCAGATCTCGGCACGCGAAGCGATGTCGTTTTCCCCGATGCCGCCGGTGAAGACGAGCATGTCGAGACCGCCCAACTCGGCGAAGAAACCGCCGATCCACTTCTGAATCGTCCACACGAACTTGTCGACTGCCAGCCGCGCCTTGGCGTTGCCCTCGTGGATGGCCTCGCGCAGATCGCGCATATCATTGGAGAGTTCGCTCACGCCCAGAAGGCCGGCTTTCTTTCCGGTTACAACTTCCAGTTGATCGGCCGCCTCGGAGGCGCTTGTGGCGGTCTCGGCGATCTTGCGCAGGATAAACAGCAGCACGCCAGGATCGATGTCGCCGGTGCGGGTTCCGCTGATAATGCCACCGGTCGGCGTGAGGCCCATGGACGTGTCGAGACACTTGCCGTTGCGGATCGCGGATATGGACGCGCCATTGCCGAGATGAGCCACGATCAGCTTCTCCGGCACGTCGGGCTGCAACTGATGGACGATCGACTCGTAGGAGATGCCGTGATAGCCATAGCGGCGCACCCCCATGGCGGCATATTCAGGGGGGATCGGCATGTGCTTCACGACTTCCGGCATGGTGCGATGGAAATAGTTGTCGAGAATCGCGAAGTTGGGGATGCCGGGGAAAAGGCGCAGCGCCTGCCGCATGATGTATACAGCGATGGGCGTGTGCAACGGCGCAAACGCGGTGTAACGCTCCATTTCATCAATCAGCTCGGGAGTGATGAGCTGATTTTCTTCGACCGTCGGACCGCCGGATACGACACGATGGCCGATGGCGGCCGGAGATGGGAAGTCGCTCGAGTGAAGCGCATTGGCTACCAGAGCAAAAGCCACTGCCCGCGTGGGCAGTGAAGGAGTATCGTCGACAAGCTTCTTGCCGTCGGCGTCCTTGATCCAGAACTTGCCGAGGTCGGTGCCGATTCCATCGACGGCGCCTTCGTGGAGCTTGGTCCGACGGCCGTCGGCCGCATCGTAGACCGAGAATTTGATCGAAGAGGAACCGCTATTCAAAACCAGGACGGGCAAAGAAGACATGATGACAAAGGCCTCATTTTTCGCACTAAGTAATCGCAGCAGCTCATCCGAGTGAACGATTATCGCTCAGCTTTGGTCAACTCATGATGAACGGCGCACGGGAAACCGCACAACAATCTACCGTAGCAGCGCCACTCGGGGTCTGGCGTGACTGATGTCACAGGGGCGGATGCTGTCTCTTTAGAACAACCGCTTCAGCCGCAGGATGCGCGATTCGAATCCATACCAGAGCGCTGTGGCGACGGCGGTGGAAGCGGCGATGCGAAATGCAACGACGGCCAGGTTCCCGGCAGTGCCATAGGCATCCATGCGCCGGTCGAACCAGCCGAAGTAAATGAAGACCATGATGTGTGTCATGTACATTCCGTAGCTGATGCGGCCGTAGAAAGCCAGCGGACCGCGGCCGAGCAGCGCGTTGATCGGATTGCGTGCGCCTGTGGAAGCGATTGACGCCAGGACGGCACCGCCGAAGCCAGTGGCGAGTGCCGAATCGAGAAATGCGGTTCCTCCCGCGATGGTTCCGGCAGCAACAAATCCCGTAACGATGCCGGCCAGGCCGATGCCGAGCCACGCGCGGCGACCGAAGGGCAACGTGTAGAGCCCAAGCGCCAGCAGGCTGCCCATCGCGATGCCGTCGATGTGGGTGAGCGTGTGTGTGGGCGTGATCCATCCGAGGTGGCTCAGGCGGAACAGCGGCGCGGCCAGAAGCGCAGACGCTAGCAATGTGGCCAGCCAGAGCGGCCGCCGCAGAAGGCGAACGATGGGCGCCCAGAGAAAGTAGTACTGTTCTTCAATCGCCAGTGACCACGTAGGGCCGATGGGGGGCGGCAGGGTGAGGTGAAAGAGATTTTGCAGAAACAGGAGATAAGCCCACCAGGGCGCGGTCTGAAGGCCTCGAGAACAGGAGGTCCGATGAACCATGGCGCGTTCAGGTAGCACACAACGAGGACCAGAACGTACACCGGCCAGATGCGCAGCGCCCGGCGGCCATAGAAGTTGCGGAAGTATTTTTCCTGGTTTCGTGACGCAAGGAGGATCGAAGTGATCAAGAATCCCGATAGGACAAAGAAGAGATTGACGCCCGCCCAGCCCCATAGGGAGGCGTAGTAAAAGAGCGTGCCTTCGAGGCGCGGATGGCAG
This sequence comes from uncultured Acidobacteriota bacterium, assembly GCA_963812485.1. GTDB lineage: Bacteria > Acidobacteriota > Terriglobia > Terriglobales > Acidobacteriaceae > Telmatobacter. The sequence continues at coordinate 17,709 of CAWEVD010000019.1, read as the reverse complement.
TGATAGATAACTACCGCGAGCACCGCAAGGCCGCGCAGGCCCTGCAATTCGGGGATGTAGGAGGGCAGCCAGGTTGGGCGTTGAATGGGCAAGGGGAGCGCGGCAAGTTTGAGGAATCCGAGATTGAAAGATAAAGGAGCCGGTTTAACCAGGAGGTTCAACTCTTACGGCTGTTGGATTCCGAGGTCTCAGAATCGAGACCTGGGTACCCAGTCGTTGAAGGCCGTGGAAGCGCGAACATCATCCCGCCGCCAGTTGCTTGGCCCGCTCGGTCGCCCGCATGACCGCCTTGATCAGCGTGACGCGGAGGCCGCCTTCTTCCAACTCGAGAATGCCGTCGATGGTGCAGCCCGCGGGCGTGGTCACGGCGTCCTTCAGCAGTGCAGGATGGTAGCCGGTCTCGAGCACCATCTTGGCGGCGCCGAAGGTGGTCTGCGCAGCCAATTGTGTCGCGGTTTCGCGAGGCAGCCCCACCTTGACGCCGGCCTCGGCCAGGGCCTCGATGATGATGTAGATGTAAGCCGGTCCCGATGCCGATAGGCCGGTTACGGCGTCCATGTGCTTCTCGTCTACGACGACCGTGCGGCCCACCGTTTCGAAGATGCGCTGCGCCAACTCCATCTGCGCGCTGCTGACAAAGCGGCCGCGGCACAGGCCGGCGGCGCCGGCGCCCAGGGCTGAGGGGGTATTGGGCATGGCGCGGATCACGGCGATTTCCATCCCCGCAGCTTCTTCAATGGAGCGCGTCTTGACCGAAGCGGCAAAGGAGACGATGGTCTTCGATGGGGTGAGCGCAGGCTTGATTTCGGCAACCAGGTCGGGCACCTGGAAGGGCTTGACCCCGAGCAGGATCAGGTCGGCCTGTTTTGCCGCTTCCAGATTGTCCGTGCTCACGTCCACGCCCCATTGCGAGCTGAGCGCGAGGGCCCGCTCGGCGTGCGCAACCGTGGCGTGAATCTGGTCGGCGGCAAACAGGTTCTGCTTGAGAAAAGCCTGCAAAAGAATGCCGCCCATCTTCCCGGCGCCGAGCACGGCGACATGGACGTGGGGCAACTGCGCGGGTGTCTGGTTAGCCTCGACAGCGATCTCCGCCATTGGTTTCCTTGTCTTGGATGAGACTCGTGGTGCTGCAATCAGGATACGCGCCCGGCAAACGATGGTTTGCTCCGGCTCTTCAGGAGCAGCGAAGTGGAAGCAAAGTGGACCCCGGGCATTGTCGGCTAATGGGCGGCTGAACCCTCGGCCTTCTGGCCGGCGATCCAGGTATTGATGCGCTCGTCGAGCACGTCCAGAGGCAAGGCGCCGGCGTCGATCACCTGGTCGTGGAACGCGCGAATGTCGAACTTGTCGCCCAGCGCCTTTTTCGCGCGGTCGCGCAGTTCGAGGATTTTCAACTGCCCGATCTTGTAGGCCAGGGCCTGGCTGGGCCAGGCGATGTAGCGGTCCACTTCAGACTGCACTTCCGGTTTCGGCGATCGACGAGTGATCGTGGAAGAAGTCCACCATCTGCTGGCGCGTCCAGTGTTTGGAATGAACCCCGGTGTCGACCACCAGCCGGATGGCGCGCTCAGCTGGTCGCCTTCCAGGCGCCCGTAGTCGGAGTAGGGATCCTGGTACAAGCCGAGATCCTTGCCGAGCCGTTCGGCATAGAGCGCCCATCCTTCGACAAAGGCGGTGTAAAACCCATACTTGCGGAACTCGGGAACGCCGGTCTGCTCCTGTGAAATCGAAATCTGCATGTGATGGCCGGGAAGCCCCTCGTGATAGGCCGTGTCCTCCACTTCAAACAGATTGCGATCCTGGGCGTTCCAGGTGTCGATGCGGAGCCGGCCGGGGCGGCTGCCGTCCGGCGTTCCGGGCTCGTAATAGGCCGATGCGGAGGTCTTCTCCAGGTAATCCGGCACGGCAGCAACTTCAAATGGGGCCTTGGGCAGGCGTCCGAAGAGCGTGGGCAGCTTGGCCTGCATCGGGGTCAGATAACTGCGGTATGCATCCAGCAGCGCCGCCCCGGAGGCGGGGTGAAGTTTGGGATTGGTCTTGAGGCTGGCCCGGAAGCTTTTCAAATCCTCAAATCCGAGCTTCTGGGCGATGGCCAATTCGTCCGCCTCGTTGCGCTTGACCTCGTCGAGGCCGATCTGGTGAATCTGCTCCGCGGTCAAGTCGGTTGTGGTGGTGCGGCGGATAAGGAACTGGTAGTACTTTGCGCCGTCAGAAAGGGCGGAAATGCCGGGCTCGGTGCCGCTCGGCGGGAATGTAGCTCACCTCCATGAAATGAGCGAAGTGCTGGTAGGCCGGCAGCACCTGCTTGCCGATGACGGTGAGCATCTCCTGCTTGATGCGCTCCTGTTCGGCGGCGGGAATCGACGCCGGGAACTTTTTCAGCGGCATGGCCAGCGGGGAGTCTTCAGGCTTCTGATTGGCGAGCTGCTTGACCTGGTCCAGTGTCTTTTCGAGCAGGAGCTTCGGGGGAACGCGGTGGTCGTCCATGCCGAGGGACATGTTCGTCGTCACCTGGTCGAAGGCGTTGGGGAGGGCCCGCAGCCTTGCAATCCAATCGTCATAATCCTTCACGCTCGGTGAAGCTCAGCTGCTCGACGAGTTGCGGGAAGTCGGAGTAGATGCCTCCCATCTGGTTGACGGGCATCTCCCACTCCTTGAATTCGGCAGATTCCTCGTCCTGGGTGATGCTGCGCAGAAGCAGTTCGCGGCTGATCTTTTCCTGATCGGTGAAACCGGTCGGATCGATGGCCGCCAGCCGCATCATGAAGGCCTGCTCGCGGGCCAGGCCTTCATTGAAGGCTTTTACGGAACGATCCGAAATTTTGTCGTTCCAGCGCTTGTCGCCAAGGATGGATGCGAATTCCGGCGAGTGCTCCAGGTTGTCCTCCCAGTAATCGTGGAAGACGGCGTTCATGGCCTTGCGGCGATCTTCAACCGGGGCGAGGGCGGCGGTCTGCGGCCGGCCAGAGGGAACGAGGAGCAGGAGAGTGGCCAGGAGGGAAGAGCAATGGATCTTGCGCAAGGGAGCATCCTTCAGGGGAGATCGCACCCGGTGACCTCGAGAGGCCCCGAACAAGCCGCCGGGCGCGTGTGCTGAGGGTACACGCGCCCGGGGTGAAGGTTCAATGATATTTCAGTGGGTGAGGATGCTCTGATTGCCGAGGATGCGATAGAGGGTCGAGCGGCTGATATGGAGCTGCCGCGCCGAGCGCAGCTTGTTGCCATGATTCTGGTCGAGAACAAATTGCACGTGACGATGAATCACATCGTCGAGTGTCAGGCTTGCGGGGCGCAGGGCCGGTTGGAACGCGGGTGCGGCGTCCATCTCCGGCTGGAAAGGCAGATCCTCGGGACGGATCACGTCATTGGCCGCCTCGAGCAAGGCTCCCTCGAGTACGCTGGCCATTTCGCGAACGTTCCCCGGCCAGGCGTGCAGAAGCAGCCGCCCCAGCGCGGAGGAACTCAATGCCACCGGGCGGTGCTGATAGCGGGTGCAGATCCGGTCCAGCAGGGCCTGCGCGATGGGGGCGATATCCTCCCTGCGCATGCGCAGCGGAGGGATGGCGAACCGCACCGCGGTGAGACGAAACGCCAGGTCGGGCAACAGCTGACCCTGCCCAGCCAACTGGCGCAATGAGCTTTGCGACGAGGCGACCAGCATGACTGTCCCGGACGAGCGATCCTGAATGTTCTTCAGTATTCCCAGGAGAAGACTCTGGCCGGGGGCGGCGAGAAGGTCAACGCGGTCGAGGTAGGTGAACCCGGTGATGCTGGCGGGGTCGGCTTCCGCCAATAACCATTCCCGGGCATCGCGGCGCTGGAAACCGGACGACGACAAGGGAGAGCAGCCGAGGAGATAGCGCGCCAGCGTTTGCTTGCCAACCCCGCTCTCACCCTCGATTGAAGCCACCTGTACGTGGGGACCCGCCATTTCCGCCTGCAGCAGAAGTTTGCGCCAGGCGGCACTGACACCCGCCACCTGTGACGCAAAGAACGGCTCCATCCCCACGACTCTCATTCCCGATACAGGGCGCGGCGACTGGATTGGCGATTGGACCTGAGACTGGAATTGTCCGGTGCTCTGCATCGTTCTCAACTGCCCCCGCTTTTCTGGCCGGAATCCGAGCGGCCAACACAGGGTGTTCATCGGCGAGCGCACATAAAACATGAACCGGAGAGGCGGGTCGTCTCTCCGGTCGGGAATTTCATGCTCGAAGGAAAATCAGCTTCACTTGCGGAAGCGTTTTGAAGGCTCGTCGGAGAAGATCTGGCCGTCCTTGATGTGCACCACTCGATGGGCATAATCGGCGATATCCGGCTCGTGCGTTACCAGCACAATGGTGTTGCCTTTGGCGTGGAGAGTATCGAACAGGGCCATGATCTCAATGCCGGTCTTTGAATCCAGGTTGCCGGTCGGTTCGTCGGCGAGGATGATGGAGGGCCGGTTTACCAATGCCCGGGCGATGGCAACACGCTGGCGCTGACCGCCGGAGAGTTCGTTGGGCTTGTGATTCATGCGGTCTCCCAGACCTACGTTGGTCAGAGATTCCCTGGCGCGTTCGATTCGGGCCGCGGCGGGCGTGCCGTTATAGATGAGGGGCAGTTCCACGTTGTGCAGCGATGTTGCGCGCGCCAGCAGGTTGAAGGTCTGGAAGACGAATCCGATTTCCTTGTTGCGGATGCGCGCCAGCTGGTCGTCGTCCAACTCGCTGACAAGCTGGCTGTTGAGCCAGTATTTGCCCTTGGAAGGGGTGTCCAGGCAGCCGATCAGATTCATCAGCGTCGATTTGCCGGAGCCCGACGGGCCCATGATGGCGACGTACTCGTTGTGCCGGATGCGCAGCGACACGCCGCGCAACGCGTGGACCTGCTGCTCGGAGCCCATATCGTAGGTCCGCCACAGGTCCTCGACAACAATTACGTCGCCGCTAGGAGCCGCCTCGGGTAGCGCTACATCTTCACTGATGATGCTGTCCAGGGCCATACCCATACGTTCCTCTGCATTCTGCTTCCGGTCTGTCGGTCGGCGCCTGCCGTGCATCCTTCATGCGGCGGGGCGCTGGCACTCTTCTACACAATTCGACTTCCGGCAAGGCGTTTTATCTGCATCAGGCACTTGCTTTTTCGTTGGACTACGAATTACCCGGGGTTGGAGTGGGCGGTTTTGCGGTGTCGCGCTTGATCAAAGAGCCGTCCTTGAGACCCCGCAAGGTTTTATACGGACCGGTAACGACCTCGGTTCCTTCATTGAGCCCGGACAGCACTTCGATATCGGTTGCCCCAGTAATCCCGGTCGTCACGGGCACGAACTTGGCACGGAGCTTACCATGAGAGTCTTTATCGATGACGAAGACTCCCTGCTGTTCCGGAGCCGGCTTGGCGCCGGGCGTGGGTGCTGAAGCCGCTTCTACCTTGCCCGAGGAGTTGCCCGGCGTTTCCGGCGCGTGCATGGTGAGTGCCTGGATGGGCAGGGAAACCACGCCGTTCTTGTGGGCCGTGGTGATCTTGGCGGTGGTTGAAAGTCCGGGACGCAACTCGTCCGAGGGCTGATCGAGAGTCACCACCACCTTGAAGTCCTTGGCCTCTTCGGTGCCGGACGTCGACTGCGAGGTCGCGACGCCGCTGGACCGCAAGCAGCGCCTGGTCGCCCACAAGGGTCACGTGGCCCTTGTACACTTTCCCGGGGATGGCGTCGATGGTCACGTCGGCCGACTGGCCGATCTCTGACGTTCACGATGTCGGTCTCGTCGACTTTGACTTCGGCGGTGATCACGGCCATATCGGCAATGGTCATCAGGGTCGAGCCTGCCGTGTTCTGAATGCCGACCACGACAGTTTCGCCCTCGCTTGACCGGCATGTTGGTCACGAGGCCGTCGAAGGGAGCGACCGAAATCGTCTTGCTGAGGCATCTTCGTTAAAGCGCAGGGTGGCCGTGGCATTGTTCACCTTGCCGCGGGCGGAATTGGTCTGCGCCCGGGACTGGGCAACTGGGCCTCCGCCTGCGCCACAGAAGCCTCGTCTGTGGCGTAGGCGGCCTGCTTGCGTCGAAATCCTGCTTGGCCATGATTCCGGCCTTGTACAACGACTGGGCACGGTCCCAGTCCAGACTTTTTCTGTTCCAGATCCGCCTTGGCGTGGGCAAGGTTGGCTTCCGCGGTCTTTTCGGCTGCGACATACGAATCACGTCGGTTTTGGCTGAGTCGATCTGCGCTTTCTGCGCTGCGACATTGGCTTCCGGCTGGACGCTCTCTACGGTCGCAATGACCTGGCCCTTCTTTACGTGAGTCTCCCTCCTTCACATAGAAGTGGGTGATCCGGCCCGAATGAATTGGCTCCGACATTCACGAAGGTCTTGGGCCTGATCTGCCCAGTGCCGCTGACGATCGTGGAAAGGTCCTGCTTGACAAGCTTGGAAGTCAACACCTTGGTATAGCCCGACTGCTGCTTGACCACGTAGAAGCTGACAAGCCCGGCAACCACGAGTACGCCTAAAACGATAAGAAGAATCTTTTTCATGTGCAGTGCTTGCTCCCAGGTCTCCCCAATTCCAAGTTTACGTAATCGCCCGTGCGATAGTTCCGATGGCGCCTCGCCAAAGTTTGGCCTCCCGTGCCCGGGTACTACCAAGCCCCTCCGTTTTGCCCCGCGACCAGGACAGGTAAAAGGTCCGGTCACGATCCTCAGGCCAATTGGAAACCCCGGCTGGGGCGAATCGAGCCACCATCTGGCCTTCCGGGTTTCAGCGGTCAGATCCAGTGAGTCGATCCGGGGTGCCGAACACGGGCGGCCCCAGCCGCCCGGCTATTCCACCTCAACCGCATCCCTCGCCTTGAGAACACAAGTTCTGCTTCTTCGATGGCTCATGTGGACGGGTCGGATGTTTGCGCTAATTCTAATTCTAAAGACGATTGTAGGGCGTCCCGGGTCTCAAATCATCACGGCTCGTATTAAATTGTTGGACGACGAACGTTGACTTTGCGCCTGTTCAGCCGTCTAAACCACGAGCCCAACCACCCTCGGAGTCTTGCCGACGCTGTTCCGGACCCGTAGAATAAGGCATCCAGGAGTTGTTCAAGGCAATGAAGTTCAACCGCCCACCGTTTCTTCTCGTCGCACTGGGTTTCGGCCTCTCCCTCTTTCAAGTAGCCCGGCTCCATGGACAGCAGTCCGTGAGCCCCGCGCCGCCAGTCAGTTCCCAGGGGCAGGATCAGGACCCGCTCAAGAGGCCTCGGAGTGACGAAGAGACCCGCAAAGCCCAGAAGGCTGTTCGACAAGAGTTAAAGGGCGCGTACAAAACCTGGCTGGACCAGGACGTGACCTACATTATTTCTGATGAGGAACGGAAGGCATTCAGGAACCTGAGCAACGATGAGGAACGGGATGCCTTCATCGAGCAATTCTGGTTGCGGCGCAATCCCAATCCCGATTCCCCCGAAAATGACTTCCGCGAAGAGCATTACAGGCGTATTGCCTATGCGAATGAGCACTTTGCAGCCGGCAAACCGGGTTGGAAGACGGATCGCGGCCATATCTACATCGCCTTCGGGAAACCGGACTCCATCGATGCCCACCCCTCTGGCGGTTCTTACCAGCGTCCCATGGACGAGGGCGGCGGGGAAACCTCCACATTTCCGTTTGAGGTGTGGCATTACCGCTATCTCGAGGGCGTCGGCGATAACCTCGACCTCGAGTTTGTCGATACCTGCCAATGTGGCGACTATCACTTCACCATCGACCGCGGCGAAAAAGATGCTTTGCAGCATGTGCCCGGTATGGGATTGACCCAGTGGGAAGAGATGGGCCAGGCCAAGAAAGCCGACCGCTTCAAGGGCGGATTCGAAAATCTGGGAACGGGCCCGCTGGGGCAGGGACAGCAATCCAAGCAGTTCGACCGCATTGAACTGGCCGCAAAGGTTTTTGCGCCCCCGCCGATCAAATTCAAAGACCTCGATAACGCCATATCCGAACACACCATCCTGAACGGTCCCATCTTCCCGTTCGATGTGCGCACCGACTTTATCAAGGTGACGGAAAACACGGTGCTGGTGCCGATCACTATCCAGATCAAAAATCGCGACGTCACCTTTTTAACCAAGGACGGCGTTGCCCGGGGCGTGGTCAACATTCTGGGCAAGGTAACAACCCTGACCCACAAAACGGTGCAGACCTTTGAAGATACGGTCGAAATAGAGCAGCCGGCCGAACTGCTGGAGAAGAGCCTGGATCGCAAGTCGATCTACTGGAAGGCGGTGCCGCTCCTGCCTGGCCTCTATCGCCTGGACATCGCGATCAAGGACGTGAATAACCCAGACCATATCGGCATCTACGGCCGGGGTATCGACGTGCCCACCTATCACGATGAAAAGCTGGCCACATCATCGCTGATCCTCGCCGACCAGATGAGTCCGGTGGATTCGCACTCGATCGGCGCCGGCAACTGCGTGATTGGTAATACGAAGATTTGCCCGCGAGTGACTCCCAACCCAGCCACTCCGGTCAATTTCAAACGAAGCCAGGATCTGAATTTCTGGATGCAGGTCTACAATCTAGGCATCGACGAGGCCAGCAAAAGTAATCTGGCCACGGTTACTTATCAGATTATAGACAGCTCCAACAACACGGTAGTATTTGAAAAGCAATTGGATTCAAAAGACTTGGGAGCACACAGCGATCAGTTGACCGTGGAGAAGTCGCTCCCCATGGCGGGCCTGCAGCCCGGCAAGTACAGGGTGACGATAAAAATAAATGACACAATCTCAAAACAAGAGATTGCGCAATCGGCACCTTTTGTCGTGGAATAGTATGCAACGTCCCGTGCACCAGGGTTACCGGGCATCAGATCTGGGAAACCGGGCGGGGCTCTTTGAACGAATTTCGCCAGGGATGCCGCCGGATCACCAAGCATTAGTGATTATGCGCAGGCTCCATATCGCGTTGTTTGCAGTCCTGATCGGCCTCGGGAGTTCTCCGGCCGTTTGGGCCGGACAGCCGTCCATCAACGGAACGGTTTCGGACTCCGCGGGCGTACCCCAGATCGGGGCAGTGGTACAGTTGCTGCGCCCCGACATGTCGGTGGTCGCTACGGCGTACACCTCTGCCAAGGGCCGGTTCTCTTTCGTGACCGTTCTTCCCGGAAAGTATGCCGTCAAAGCGATGGGCACAGCGTTTCTGCCTTCCGTGCGCGAAAACGTCCGGGTCCGGGCAAATACGGTTGTCAATCTGACGCTCAACACTCTCTATGAAGTAATGCAGTGGTTGCCCGCAGAGCCGCGCGCGGTTGACGCACAGAAGGACGATTGGAAGTGGACATTGCGCTCGGCGGCCAACCGTCCATTGCTGCGCTGGCTTGAGGACGGACCACTGGTGGTGGTTTCGGAAAAAGCCGGGGCTGCTCCCAAACTCAAAGCCCGCCTGATGGCTACCGGAGAGCAAGGTGCATTCGGGGAAAACGGAGAGCGGATCACGGCGGAGATGGAGAACACCCCCTCCAACAGCCGCGAGTTGCTGGCCCGCGTCGACTTTGAGCCCGGTTCGGACGCGGGGATGGAGTCCATGCTGGGATTCCGCCAGGAACTGGGGTTTGCAGGTTCGGTGCAGACGGTCGCAGCAGTCGCCATTCATCCCGAAGTTGAGGGGGCGGGCGCGGAGGGGCTGGATGAAGCCGCCGTACGTACATCGGAGACGTTGCACCTGGGGGATGAATTCGAAGGAGAAGTCGGCTCAGAACAACTGGTAGCGCGCTTTGCTGCGAAGTCTCCAAATACCGTGGTGGCCGCCCTGCCATACGTAACAGCTGCCTGGCGCAACGGCAATTCGACAGTTCAATATCGGATGACGACGATCGTGCCTGGCACTCGGGAAGGTGAATCCGAGGCTTCGGGAGGGCTGCCCGCAGTTTCGGTGCAGAACGGCCGCCTGGTCCTGGAGCGCGGGTTGCACCAGGAGATCGGCTGGGAGCGCAGGACGGACGCCTCCGGCGTTGCATTTATGGTCTATGCGGACCGCTTGGATCATCCTGTGCTCGAAGCCATGACGCGCATGGCGGCCGACAGAGATGCGCAGTTTGGCGGAGATGCCCTCATTGACAGCTCCGCTCATCTGATCCGCGCCGCAGGACCGGACTTTTTCACGACCGGGGTGATGGCAACTGTGGATCATCGGCTCCCCGCCAATAACGAGATTCGCGTCAGCTTTGCCAATGGCGATGCCCTGGTGATGCCGGCTGCGCGGCACGCTCTGCCATTCAATGCTGTGCTGGCGACGGCCCGTCCTCGCCGCGCAACCATGTACTCCATCTCGCTTTCTGGAACGCTCGATGGGACTGGGACTCGTTGGCACGCGAGTTATCGCTGGCAGCCTGAAGAGACCGTAACGCGGGTGGCTCCATTCGCCGGCGATGCGGCAGAGCCTTTCTTCAATCTTCATCTTCGCCAGCCGGTCAACTGCCGGCGCGAGGGAGGCAGGACGGTCGACGTCATGGTGGATGTGCACAACCTGCTGGCGCAGGGCTTCCGGCCTTTCGTGCTCACCGACGGCTCGGTGCTGATGTTTGCCCAGGATCAGCGCAGTGTAAGTGGCGGCTTCGCCTTTACCTTCTGATCCAAATCTCCAACGCCCAACTGCTTGCTGGGGGCGATTCGAGATGCTGGAATTCTGGCCGTTGTCGCCTTTGGAAATCGTTTCGACGGTATGCTATTCTCTTCAAGGTGGCAGCAGTTCAAAGCTGTTTGCCTCGATCGTGCCAGCTGTTCCCACCGCACGGTCTTCGAGACCATGGACGCGTAGCTCAACTGGCAGAGCATTCGGCTCTTAACCGACAGGTTGAAGGTTCGATTCCTTCCGCGTCCACCATTAATATCAAGCACTTACATACTCCTTCAAGATCGAGCTTGGTCCATTTTGGTCCAAACCTCTCGCAAGATTTACGCTCCTTCTCTTTGGTGCCGCAGACTCTCCGTTGATTGGTTGACCTCCGGAGACGAGCGTCGGCTTCCAGTCGGATAAGATCTCGGACGTTCGGGAATTTAGCGCTTCAAGCACACTCCCTTCGATCGCTTGCATGTAAACATCACCGGTCGTCTGGATGCTCGCGTGGCGCAGCGCCCCTTGCGCATCCTTCAGTGTCCCGTGACGCTGAAGATGAGTACCCAGCGTTCGACGCATTACCTGAAACGTAATGAGCCGGTCCGCGATGCCGAGCTGCCGGGCAATCGGCCTGATCCTTCCGGTCAGGAAGTTCTTGCTCCAACGCGGCACAGATTGTCCCTTGCGTTCGCCCCGCCCGAACGTTGGGAACATGAGAGCCTCCGGGGACGGATCCGGGCACACCTGCTGCCATGCCTGAATCACCGGTCGGACCTGCTCCGGAACTCCGATTGGAGCCTGGCTTGCGCGGGTCTTGAACCGTCCTGGATACAGGTTGCCCTCATACGCAGTTCCATACGGGACCAACGTTGTCCCAGTCCACGACTTCCATTGCAGCCCAAGAACTTCGCTTGCCCGTGGACCGCAGAAGATTCCGACGTACATCAGGCACAGGTCGTGCAAGTCCCTGATGCTGCCAATGAGCGCAATGATTTGCTCCTGGTTCATGATCGGCTTAGGGACTGGCTTGGTCTGTGGCATGGTGACGTCAAGTCCTGGATCTGTGGCTAGGAAGGTCAACTTCTTCGCCATCCGAGTGATGGATCGAATGTTCACGTAGCAATGCCGCACTACCGACTGGGAATACTTTGTGGCCAGCTTGTTGAGCCAGACTTGAATTTCGAACGTACCGAGTTGTCCAAGCGGAATGCGTCCAAAATGCTCAACGAGGTAGCGGTTGATCTCATACGAGTTTATGCGGCGGTAAGCAGGACTCCATGCACCTTGGCGCATCGGAAGATACCGCTCTCCGACAAACCACCGAAATGTCACAGAATCATCCTCAATGGCGCCGGCGGTCTTGGCCGGCATTCCCGTTTCCTTGAGGATGAGCGCGTGCAACATCTGCTCTGCTTTCCACTTCGTCGTACCTGCTTTTGGGCAGAGCGGAACGTTACGTCGCTTTCCGACCTCCTTTCCTGTTTCGTTACGGAAGTACACGGTGTACTTGCCGTACCACATCTTCACCTTCTTCCCTCTCGGGTAGACGGTGCCTTTCTGATACTTCAATGCCATGGCTGTTCTCCTTTAGCCTCGCTTCCTTCCCTGATCGTGGAGAACACTTCCTTCATACACGAAATCGCGAGGGCCGGGAAGACGGTTGCGTATCCAGCTCAGCCAGAAAGGCTTCCACGTCGGCCAATCGATACCGCATGAGCGAACCCATCTTCAGCCCGCGGATTCTGGGCGACCGGCGCGTTGTGTGGTCGCGAACCCAGCGCTCAGAGACGCCGAGTTTTGCCGCTACCTGGCGCGCATTCATCAGCCGGTCATTTCCGGGGACTGCGATCGACTGTAAAAGGGACGTGATTCGATTGGGTGCAAGTTGCGTTCCGCTGTTGGAACATACGCTTTGAAGGTCGTTGGATAAGTGGGATAAGTTGACTGTTCGGAATTCCCACCGACACGATTCTCATGCAGTCCGTCTTCTGTGCTGAAGACTGGCGCTTTGGCCCGCATGGCTAAAGGAGGAGCAGGAACGCCGGACTGATTGATAGTGCGATTGGACATATAGGACCTCCTGTGCCCGACTTTGGTTACATCGTCGAACGAAACGGGCTGCCCGTCCATTAGTTTGTGTCTAACATTTATTTACTTAAAGTTAATAACTTAGTCTGCTGACTGCGGGATCGTATCTAACTAAGAGCCGATGGGGCATATATGGTTGATCATCCCGATCACGGATGCTGAATAAGTTGGTGAGACGTAGCCCGAAGGCGATAGACTACAGTGGATACCCACTTGTCCAAGTGACGACTCTTCCCTCAAGTGGGTCGCTGCAACGGAGTGCGCCCAATGGCATTCTGGACCCTTGCTCGTTGCCATTACTAATATTGGCTACAGCGAACCCAATACATGACTGATTCCTGGCTAGGAGTGATGGCTTCTTTGACCTATGGAGTCAAGAGCGCGTTGAATTCTCAGGTGAAGATCAACAATTCAATATCGACTTACGTCGGGGAAGAGTGGCGAACTTAGTTTGGCCGTCCCAACCATGAATACTGCCAGGCGATGCAGCTGGGACGGCCAGCGTCGCTCCGAGGCGGGAGCTCGTCTGACAGGTGAGCGACTTTTCTATGCCGCTCACATGGAAATGAAGCGACCACGTTGGCCGATTCGGATCAAGTGGGTCGAAAACTTGGCCTTTGTGATCAATGAAGATTCTAGGCGTCTTGCGAGGCACGACGGGGACTTGGCTATGGAATTATTACGATGGGGTTTACCGAGAACTAGCCGTTACGGAACAGTGCGATCATCGAGTGACTGTCATCACTGTCTTGAGACAACTAATTCTTGCTACATGGTAAGGTTTCAGACTGTCTTGGGAGCGAGGAAGGGAAAATCAGAATGGCGCGCACAGCCAAGCTCGAGTCACCGAAGTCCCAGAAGCGCATCGACAACGCGAACCCGGCTCTGATTGCCCACCCGTCGCGAGCTGACCGGTTGGCAATGGGCAAGGCATTGCGGGACAAGTGTCCGCGCGATACGCACGCCGCATGGAAGCCACCACACAACCGGCCTGACCCCGTTCGCCTGGTGCTGAAGGCCGACGAGGGGCGGCTCCCCGATCTCCTTCCACTTCGCGACGGGCGCATGGTGCAGTCTCCCTTTACCTTCTACCGCGGTTCGGCGCTGGCAATGGGAGACAATCTGGCGGGCACTCCGTCTACCGACGTCCGCGTGCAATCGTTTGCGCCCGAGGACGTACACGGGCGGGTCAGCGACCTGATATGCGAGAGATAAGAGAGAGAGAGAGACGATGATCCCAATGAGAATTCCTTGAGCGTTCCGACGAGAACGACCCCTGCAAAAGCGACCACTGCTTGCCCCGATGGAGGGCTTGATGGGCGTCCTCATGTGCCGCTTGTCCACAGGCTACTTCTTCGTCATCCCGAGCCGCATCCATCAATCGCAGCCCGTTAAAGCCACCGATGCTTCCACCACCGACAAGACGGGTATGTAGTGTGGGGCTTTTGGGAGCTCAGAGGGATTATTCCGCTCAAGAGTGCCAGAGAGGCAGGAGGTCCTTCAAGGCTGGCACGAATCGACGCTTTCCCGTCAGTTAAACCGTTGCGGTTGGCAGCCCGATGTTAGAAATGGGAGCATTCTCTATGGCACGAACGCCAGACCAGCGCCCTTCTCCACATCCGTTGACAGGCGCCCGGAACGAATAGCTGCCTTGAAGGTTGCAAAATCACGTTCAGCCTGGTCAGCGTAGGCTTTCGCATATTGCACCAGGACGTCATCGAAGCGACGGGTGGATCCCAGATATCCGGCGATCGTCGGAGCGTCACCCGCCTTGGCGTGGGCACGCGCCAAGGCCCAACCACACGTGGTGGCATACCTAACCAAATCGCTAGGCCGGAAGGCCTCAATCTCGGCGGAGACTTTCATGTCGCGGAATTGGCGGACGTAGTAGTCGTGCCCGTGCTGTGAGCGAAACCAGCCCAGAAAGATGTCGCTTGCCGCCTGCATCAAGCGCTGGCCGGTCACAACGCGAAAACCCTGATTGGCGAACCGGCTCTTGCCGCGGGGCGACTCCAGAACCGACCTGCGCGCTTCCTTCATTTGAAGGAATAGCGGCTCATCTCCTTCGGAGGAAAACAATCCTAGATAACAGCGTGTCCCTACGCTGCCGACACCAACGACCTTCACCGCAGCATCGTGGAATTGATAACGGTCGAACAGCACCATTCGATCGGCCGGCAACGATTTCCGATATTGCGCCATGTTGCTGCGGACGTCCCGCTCAAAATCCCGCAGGTTTGTTTGGAAATGGTAGAGGACTGGAGGGTTGTCCTTAATTTGATGTTGTCCCTTAACAGCGGCAGTGTACTTGGGAACGACCGCCTCAGAGGTTTGCGACCGGGCCTGCTTTTGATGCTTTGACAAACTGGCTAGTGCGACTGGATCTTTCCGGAAATTCGCTTTCAGTTCGTCGATGCTAACTTCTGCGTACCATCTATCAATCACTTCCATTTCGGCAAACTCAGACATTCGCTCCCGGTAGGAAGCCGCAGCCGCTCGCACTACTTCGTCTGCGATGGTCTTGGTAAAGTTCCGGTCCCTGGCCGCCAGAATTAGGCTTGCCGCCAGCCGCTTCAGGTCCCATTCCCATGCGCCCGGGAAGGTCTCATCGAAGTCGTTGATATCGAAAACCAACCTTCGTTCAGGCGAGGCGAAGCCGCCAAAGTTTGCCAGGTGGCAATCGCCACAGGCTTGAACGGTAATTTCCGATGTGGGGGCATTCGCGAGGTCGCGCGCCTGGACGATGGCGGCGCCGCGGAAGAACGTGAAGGGCGACACCGCCATCCTTTGATATTTAAGCGGGATCAGACCAGGAATCCGATCAGTGTCCGATTCTTCCAGCCATTTGACGATGTCCTGCGACTTCGATCGGGGCTTCCACTCGGCCTGCGCAGTGCGTGGGCACTTTACGCGAAGGGCTTTTCCATGCTTGCGTCTCTCACTCTTGGATAACGCGACAGCAGGTTCCATTTGTTTCTCCTGATTGTGAAGCTTGCAATTGTAGTCACTGAGGCTCGCGGCCCAGGGTCGTATCCGGCGACACCGTCGTCACGCGCCGCGATCGCTCCCCTCTGCAGTCGGGTCCGAGCGCTTGGACGGAGCTGCGACGTTGAACGTCTGCCGGTACTGCTTCACGACGTCCTCCAGCCTGTCGTAGTGGGCATCCTCGCCAATCAACTCCCACATCCGGTAGCGTGCTCTGGTATTTAGGTCATCCATGATTTCCGTAACGACCAGCCGTATTCCTCTCGCCTTCAACTTCCCGTACACCGACCGGATGGTCTCCGCCGCGGAATAGTCGACATCGTCCACCGCGGACGCATCGATGCAGAGCCAGCGCAAAGGCGGCTCCACGGTGTTCGCGAGAAATGAAATCTCCTCCGAGAGCTGTCGGCAATTCGCGTAGTACATGCTGTGGGTGAATCGGTAGATTACCAGTCCCGGTGCCGCCGAAGCGGCCTTGGCCACAGGCACCGGCTGCCAACCGCCGGAGTCGCTCGGCACAAGCACCGCGTTCTTCGGTTGATACCCGTACCGGGTGTGATTGATGAGCGACAACGCGATGGCGAGCAGTATCCCCTGTTCGACACCGACGATCACGACCGTCAACGCGGTAATCAGTGCCAACCAGAACTCCGTTCGCCTTTGATCGAAAACCCTCCGCATCCCAGAGACATCGATCAAGCCGACCCCAATCAGAAACACGATCGCCGACAAAGCCGCTTCTGGCAGGTAGGTCAGCGCTCCAGTCAGAAAGAGAAGGATCAGCCCCACCATCGCCGACATCACCAGCAGCGACAGTTGGCTGCGGCCACCGGCGTCGTCGACAATTTGCGTCTTCGTTGGGCTGCCGTTGACAACGAACGTACCGGACAGGCCGGCGCCAATATTGGCAAGGCTCAGACCGACCAGGTCGGTGTTCTCGCTGAAATCCTCGTCGTAGCGCGTGGCAAAGGCGCGGGCGGTCGCCGCGCTCTGTGCCAGGATTACAACGAACATCGCGAAGGCCGTGGGAAGCAATGTCGCCATGACTGTCCAGCTCCAGTCCACCTTGGGCAGACCGAGATGTGGCAGACCACTGGGAACGGCTCCGACTATATGCAGTTGCTTGTCGAGTCCGAACGCCCAAGTTACGACCACGGCGCCGATCGCCGCGATAAGCGCTCCCGGAATCTTCTTCGAAACCATTTTGAGGCCGACGATGATCACCAAAACGCTAAGCGCCACCGTCAGTTCGTAGCGGTTGACCTGCCCGAGCTGTTGAAGGTCGTTCCAGAACTTCCCCAAGGCGCCATGGCCGCCACCCTTCAAGCCCAACATACCGGCGATCTCCCCCAACGCGACCTGAACACCGACCCCGGTCAGGAATCCGATCAATACGGTGCGCGAGAGGAAGTCCGCCAAAAATCCCAGGCGCATGAGGCGCGCCAGAATTAAGAAACCCGCGGCCATCAAGGCAAGGACGCCGGCCAATGCGATGTATTGCTCCGAACCGATGGCGGCGATCCCCACCATGGCGCTGGCAAGGATCGCCGCCGTCGCCGAATCGGCGCCCACCACAAGGTGCCGTGAGGAGCCGAACAAAGCAAACAACGTCGTGGGGATAAGCATCGTATAGAGGCCTGTGATCAGCGGGGTACCGGCGATCTTCGTGTAGCCCATTACTTCCGGGACGGCAATTGCGGCAAGCGTGATACCGGCAAGAACTTCGGCCGGGATCTGAGCGGTCGTGATCGGCAGCACCCCCTGCAGGATAGGGAAGCGGGCGCGGGTGGGGCGATCGTGTGTTGACGTCATGGCTGTCCCCCTAACGTGCTTTCGATAACCTTGATCTTCTGAGACACGGCTGCAAACATTGGCGAGACAACCGCAGCTATAAGCAACCCTAGCATTTGCTTGCGCATGGTCATGTCCCAACGGGTTTAACCTTGCAAAGAGTTGAGGATACCTTCTTTGTCAATTCGTTGTACTGCGGAACTGGGAAGTTCGCTGGCGAGAACAAGCCAACTCCCACCCAATTCCTTCCGGTACGATGT
>CAWEVD010000018.1:0-80350 GCA_963812485.1 uncultured Acidobacteriota bacterium | reverse complement strand
GCGTCAGTTGGCCAGAACGGCCCGGTAGCGGACCTTGTTCTTCTTCACTTTTTCGATCGCGTCGTTGGCCTTTGACATCGGGAAGCGCTCCGTCTGCGCTTTCACTCCATGGCGCGCAGCGACGTCGAGCATCTCCCGCAGGAGCGACGGACTGCCGATGGGGCTGCCGGTGATGGTCCGAATGCCGGAGATGAGCGGAAACGCGGCAACCGCCACCGGTGAAGGCGGGACACCCACGAAACATAACGTTCCGGTGGGTCGCAAAGCCTGAATGTAAATGCCCCAGTCCTGATCGGCATTGACGGTGCTCAGGATGAAGTCGAACGATCCGGACACTTCCTTCAGTGCGCGGGTTTCGCGGGTATTCACGAAGCGATGGGCGCCCAGCGAGCGCGCTTCGGTTTCCTTGGCGGCGGAGGTAGAGAATGCGGTCACGTCCGCGCCGAAGACGCGGGCGAACTGAATGGCCATATGCCCCAGTCCGCCGATGCCGATCACTCCCACCCGGGATGAGGGATTTACGTGATGGCTTCGCAGCGGATTGTAGACCGTAATGCCGCCACACAGCAGGGGCGCCGCTTGTTCGCTGTCCAGCCCCTCGGGAATGGGAATGACGAAACGGACATTGGCGCGAACCCGGTCGGCATACCCGCCATGGCGGCGCACGCACGTCGCTTCAGCGAAAGGGCACAGATTTTCCATGCCCCGCGTGCACCATTCGCATTCTCCGCAGGAATTCGCCTGCCACCCCAGGCCGACCCTCTGGCCTGGTTTGAGGGTACGCACAGCAGACCCTGCCGCGATCACCTGGCCGATGATTTCATGCCCGGGAATAAACGGGTACTGGCTGATGCCCCAGTCGTTGGAGATCAGGTGAAGATCGCTGTGGCAGATACCGCAATGCGAAATTCCGATTTCCACTTCCTGGGGGCCCAATTCACCGGGTTCATAGCGAAATGGCAGAAGCTCAGCTCCCGCCGCATGAGCCGCTAATCCTTGAATTTGGGCCATGTCGATCCGGTCCTCGCTGGAGTGGCAAGTCAGCCGGCTGAACGCAACTCCGGTCATTTTTGGTGCTGGATGAGATTTTGCCGCTTGGCCCTAGTTTACTCCGCCACCCGGCTCCACACGGAGAGTGAGGACCTGGAAACCGTTCAGTACCCCGCCCGCCTGGGCTTCGCCGGCCACGACGGCCGATTCCCCGTTGAGGTTGACATCCTGCGAGGCGCGCAGCGATTCCAGAGCGTTGGCCATCGAGAGCGGGAGACTGGACAGGGTTTTGCCCTCCATGGTGGCCTGGGTCTCAGGCATCAGAAGGCTGACGTAGATGCGGTCCGCACGATGTTCGCTGCTTGCCTGCGACAGCACGGAATTCATATCGATTGGCTTGGGAATCATGCGTGGCTGCTCGAGGGTGTGGTCGAGGACGCTGGCATCCGAAACCAGGATACGGACAGTGCCGGAATCGAGCCGGACCGGCAGGATGACCGGGATGCGTACATTGTGCGCCGCCTGTTGCCATGGCCGTACCGTGGCCTCCACCGTTACCGTGTCGCCGGCATGGACAATATTTCCGGAGATGAGCCGGGCCGATTGCAACTCCACCTGCACCCGGCGCGGGATAGCCTGAATGTTGAGATCGATCGAACGCACTGCTCCGTGACGCCCGCTGTTCGAATAAAGCTTGGTAAACCTCTCGCCGGTCTCGAGCGCGGCCATCATGGGGGCCGGCATGCCATCGCGTGGCCGGTGCCCACAGATCCAGCGGGGAGGGTGGATACCCGTCCATGTCGATGCTTCCCGTCAGGTGATAACTGGTTTCAGCCGTGCTCTCGTTGTTCTGCAGCAGCGCCTGGAAAAGCACGAGCAATACGGCCTGCGGCGTGAGAGCGGCCATGTCCAGCACTTGAACGTTGAGCTTGCGCTCCTTCTGCGTCCCATGCACGGTGACGTGCAGCGGGATCATGTGCGCGCGCGAGCCCATCACTCCGCGGATTGCGGCTTCGCGGTCTTCGGTAAATGCGCCGATGGTTTCGCCGGTATTGATGATCTTGATGGATTGGAGCGACGAGGCCAGCGTGGTGACGACCTCCGCCTTCGTCATGGGAAGGGAGACGGGGCCGGCCTGCAAGACCGGGTGCCCGCACGCCAGCAATTGCTTCGGGTCGATATAGGTCACCGTGCAGGTGGCCGCCAGTTCCATGTCGCCCCGCACCAGCTGGATACTGACCGCGGATCCGGGCACGACTTCGGTGGGCGGCACCATGGGGGGTTCACCTCCACCCTTCGACGTGGCGCTCATCCCGCCTGTCGCCACCAGGTCCAGCCCTGTGCCTGCCATCCGCTGCTGCCAAAGCCGGATCGCCTCGGGCGAAAAGCCGCTCATGACCAGCGGCGTTGCGATCGGCTGAAGCGTCGTTTGTGCGTCGGGAAGCCCTGTCGCGGCACTCGCAAGGGTACTGGCGGGAATCACACTCTGCTGATCGTTCCGCGCTTCTTCCAGTGGCCCGCCGATGGGAATATCGCGAACCTCGAGCATGTCCTGGATAGGGGTAATGCCCGCGATGGCGTCTTTGCTGAACTGGCCGATATGGTAGGAAATCGAGCCCAGGAGTTTGTTCCCGATATAGACCGGACTGCCGCTCATGCCGGCCACCACGCCCGTGTATTCAGGCTTGGAACCAACCAGCTGGGCCAGGATCATGTCGTGCCCAGGACCCCGCGCTCCGCGCAGAACACCCAGAATCTCCACTTCCATCGGCTCCGGCTTGGTGCCACTGAAAACCGTCCAGGCCGTCCCTTTCATTCCGCGCTTCACTTCGCGCAGGGGAAAGAATCCGCCGGTGGAGGGCGGGGGCCCGGAGGCCGCTTCACCCGATTGACCTTCGCCCGATGCAACTTGAGCCCTGGCCGTTGGAGAGTCGAC
Source organism: uncultured Acidobacteriota bacterium (assembly GCA_963812485.1). Classification (GTDB taxonomy): domain Bacteria; phylum Acidobacteriota; class Terriglobia; order Terriglobales; family Acidobacteriaceae; genus Telmatobacter. The sequence continues at coordinate 77,424 of CAWEVD010000018.1, read as the reverse complement.
CAGGCATACCAGAAGCAAGGGGAGAATGACTCCGCAGCAGAGCACGCCGAGAGCGGACGGGCGGGGCTTGGTTTCCTTCACACGCTTTCCCACGTCTATAAGAGTACAACCGGCTGCACCGGGACGCTCAGCGCAAATGGAGCTTTTTGGCTGGTCTTCTGTTCTCCGGTGCGGCAGAAGGTGGCCCCGGCCGCCGGGGTGGGTCTGCGCTGTCTTTTGCGCAGGCTGATCCCGTATGCTGGTGGCCATAGAGGAGCCCATGTTCCGGATGTACCCTTTTACCTCTCCATATCGTCACCTCCGAGTCGCGCTGGCGATCGTGCTTCTGGCGCTCTTCGTCGTAGCTCCATTCGGCACGCGCGCAGGCCCCGGCGCCGTCCTCGCAGAAGCCGCAGCCTGACCAGGCTTCTCCCGATTCCGGCGGCCCCGGCGCGGACAACGGCTCGATCGCGCTGCCCCGCAAGAAGGATCAGCCCGAAGACACTCCCCCGCCGGCGCCGGCCGCCCCGAAAGTCAAAAACCCCGAGGGCATGTCGAATTACTCGCTGCGCGTGGAAGTCCCCGAGGTCACCGTCGACGTAGGAGTGCTGCTCGAAAAGACGCATCAGTTCGTGCCCAATCTGAAGCCCTCCAATTTCCGCGTGTACGAGGATGGCGTGGAGCAGAAGATTGCCGGCTTCAAGCGCGTTGAAGCCCCCATCACCGCGCTGCTGCTTTGCGAATTCGCTTCCACCAGCTATCCGTTTCTTAACGACATGTGGAATGCCGCGTGGGCGTTCGCGCAACAGCTCCGGCCGCAGGATTACGTGGCCCTGATGACGTTCGACATGCGCACCCAGATCGTCACCGACTTCACCCAGGACAAGCGGCAGTTCTACGACGCCATCAACTCCATGCGCATGCCGGGATTCTCGGAGCGCAATCTCTTCGACGCGCTTTACGAAGCGGAAGACCGCCTGACCCGCATCGAAGGCCGGAAATACATTATCCTCATCGCCTCGGGCCGGGATACGATGTCCAAGCTGACGCTGGACAAGATCCTGCAGAAGGTGAAGACTACCCCCGATATCACCATCTTTACCGTGTCAACCGGCGGCGCCCTGCGCGCCATGACCGAGGGTGCGAGCGGGAGCTGGAACGCTCAGCTGCGCGACATGGACTACCTGCAGGCCGATAACGAGATGAAGACCTTCGCCAAGCTTACCGGCGGGGAGAGCTTCTTTCCCAGGTTCGCTGCCGAAATGCCGGATATCTTTGGCGACATCAACACCAATATCCGATCCAAGTATGAGCTGATATATCACCCCAGCAACGCCAAGCAGGACGGCACGTATCGCAAGCTGCGCGTTGAGCTGGTGGATGACGAGGGACATCCTCTGCGCTTCCAGGACGAGAAGCACAAGCCGCTGAAATATGACGTCATCGCGCGCGACGGCTACCGTGCACGGCCTGAAGTCGAATAGATAACGATTGCGAACAGAAGAGAGCCCGAACCGGTCGGGCGACGCCCGGGGGAGTCACCGACCGGCAGGGAAAAGCTGGTTCAGCTTCGTCTATTTGAACTGAACGAAAATGTCCCAGATGTAGTAGGCGACCACCATAACCGTGGCTGCGCCGGCCAGCCATATCGATGCCCGGACCACGGGTTCGATTTTGTGGACCTTTTCGGCGATAGCCGCCTGGGCGGTTCTCTCATGGCTGAAAGAGTCGTCGAGGAAAATCTGGTCGTCCTCATCGCGGGTCAGCCGGGAACGGTACAGATACATAACTGCAACAAACAGGACGCAAAGTGCCCAGACTGACCAAATGACAGGAACCATAATGCACCTCCAGTAGATTGGGTCCCAGATACCGGCGGGCCCGTGAGGGGAAACGCGGTCTCGTGAGTAGAGGGGCCTTACAGGGACAAATCATAGTCCGGTAGTAGCCACATTTTGGTGACGTTAGTCACATCTCATGTTTATGCTGCAAATTAAGTTGTCATCAACTCGAAACGACTTTTTGTGCACCAGGGATTAACGCGGAAGGCCCTCGCACCGGCTCGTTGCCCATGCGACTTTCGGCCTCGGATTGCATCAAAGGTATTGGATTAAGACGAAAAGGGCTTGAATAGCATTTCAAGGATCAGTAGAGTTTAATCAGCATCAGCGAATTCAAGGACCGGGAGATATCATGGCTACCACCACTGTCGCACCTGAGCAAGAAGTAGTTAAGAAGGCGCCACTTAGCTTGACGCCCCAGGCCATCGCCAAGGTGCGCGAAATCATGGCCACGCAGGATCCTCTTCCCGCCGGATTGCGCATCGGCGTCGTGGGCGGCGGGTGCTCGGGTTTTCAGTACTCCATGGCCTTCGAGAACCAGAGCGGCATGATGGACAAGGTCTTCAGCTTCGACGATCTGAAGGTTTTCGTGGATGCGACGTCGCTGATGTACCTCAACGGCTGCATCGTCGACTATGTGGAGACCCTGGAAGCGGCCGGCTTCAAGTTTGAGAACCCCCAGGTCAAGTCGACCTGCGGATGCGGTTCTTCCTTCAGCGTTTAAGCCCGCAGATTTTTGCAGGATGATGGCAAACGGCCCCTCCCCCGTTGGGGATGGGCCGTTTTTTCGTCTGCTGAGGATACCCTTATCTGTGCCCGGATCCCAAGTTCCAGTCTGGATTTCTTACGAGCTTTGACGGCATGAATCGTGGCTTCTTCGAAGGGACGGATTTTACAGTTATACAGTTTTACAGTGCTACGAGGGGGAGAATACCCATTCCGGCTGGATATTTTCCCTCTGCAAGTTACTGAAAACAATGCCTATATTGGCTTCCAATCCCGCAAATGTAAACGGTCCATAGGGCCGGTTTTATGGCTCCTGAAGCGTCCAGAACGAAACCGAATTGCTCTCGGTGCCCTGGGTTCAGCCCTGGATTCACGCATGTGGCTGTAGTCGATCTCCCGGCGGGGTAAATGGTGTAAACGGGATTTTGGACCAGGGACATTGCCAACGCCGCGACGAAGGGCATTTTGTTATCACCAACTGCAAGTTTGGAGTATGAGGCCCTAATTTTCGGCAACCCTGTGGAATTCTTCGAGCAGGGAAATTGTGGGTCAGATCAACGCCGGATGAGCCTGCGGAATCGACGTACTTCCGCGTTACTGCTGAGGCTGCGGTGTGGGCTGCGTTGGCGCTGGAGTGCCTCCCGGAGGAGCGAACGTTGTTCCCGGCGCACCTACACCAGGCTGCGAGGGCTGAATCCCGGGCGGCGGCATCATGCCCATCATGCCCATGTCGCTCTGCGGACTGTAGAGGAACTCCCACTCGTTGTAGTGGTTTTTCTTCTTGTATACGAAGATCGACTCTTTCTCGCTGGCGGGTGAGACCCCGACGATGCCGGCTCCGCCGCCAAATGTCTGTCCCCCGATGGGGTTGGCGCCCGCGATCGCTCCGGAGTTGGGATCGGTGGGATTGCCGTTGGCATCCGTTCCGCCGGTCGGATTCGTCGTGCCCGCCGCCCCTGTCGGACTTGTGGAACCGATTGAAGTGGCTGGATCCAAAGGACCCGCCGCCGCCCATCGTGTTCGTAGAGCCAAAGGAGCTGCCGCCCGCCGTGTTCGTGGAGCCAAAAGAGCTGCCGCCCATCGGGCTCGCGCCCGCGATTCCATTGCCGCCGGCGGGTCCTGTTCCCGCCATCATCCCGCCTCCGAAGCCGACGCCGCCCAGCGGTTGACCGAAGAACCCCATCGCCATGGGCGTCTTGTTCTGGCCGAACAGGACGGGCTTCCAGTCGTCCTTGCCCGTGGTGGGATCGATGTACTTTTTGCGCAGGAAGCGAATCTCGTTGGTCTTGATCAGCGCTTCCATGTTGGGCGGGTAGCGCTGGAATTTTTTGAAATACAACTGGATGGCGCGCCGGTATTGCATGCCGCGATGGTAGGTCTCGAGCTCGCGGTCACGCTGAATGTCGGCCGCGACCTTGGGCAACGCCACCGCCATCGAGATGATCAGCAGCGCGATCATGAACATGACGGCGACGAGGATGTAGCCCTCTTCGGAGGGTTTGACGCGGCGGGATGGGGCAGTGGTCATCATGAGTCAGTGGTCAGTGGACAGTGGCTCAGTGGTCAGTGGTCCACGTTTGCAGCGATGGACGCGGCCGAGTAGTTTACGTTTGCCGTTGCCCGCAAGATTCTGATCACTGTCCACTGGCGATGTCGTTACTGCTGCGCCGTGGCCTGGGCCGTCAGGGGCACGGTCTGCGTATTGTTGTAGGCCAGGTCGGTGATCTGAACGCTGCCCGGAGCGATGGCTCCCACCTTGTAGCGGTGATCGACGATCTCACCCACTTTGGCCATGAAGATGTCGTCGCCCCGGACCAGGAAGGCCTTGATCGACTTGTCTTTGGACTGAGCGTAACCGAAGTACTTGAGCTCGATGGCCGGAGGCTTGGGCGGAGGCGGCGGGCCCTGGGGCACCTCGACTACAGGGCGAGGATCGGCAACCGGCTCCTCGATTTTCACGGGTTCCGACTCTGCGGAGAAGATATTTCGCCCCGTTCCCGAGTACTCCACCGATTCGTTCAAAGCCAGCCGTTCAAGATGAAGCGTCGGATCCAGACCGTTGTTGGACAGCTTCTGCGCATCCGGCCCGGCGGGGGCGGAGCCGGTGCCTGGAACGCTCGCGAGTCGAACCACGGCCGGGGCCGGCGTCGGCGTGGCAGAAGAGCCGCCGAACATCCGGTAGACCTGGTATCCGCCGTACAGGAGGATGAAACCGAACAGCCCGATCACGATGTAGACCTGGCGCTTGTTTTCCGTTCCCAGATTCATGGCTATTCCCCCTCCGGAGCGGCGCCGGCAGGCTGAGCAGCCTTGGGCTGGGTGGTGGTGTTGGCCTGGGGCAGGCCGCTGGCCGCGGCCGCGGCGTTCTGCATCCAGGTGGAAACCTGGAGGCGCAGGTTGACCAGGCCGCCCTGCTGGCCGGTCAGAGACATCTGGCGGACCACAAAGAAGGTCTTGTCGCGCTCCAGCGAATTCACAAAATGCATGATCTGGGCGTAGTCCCCGGTGATGCTGGCGTCGAGGAAGATCTCGGTGAGCTCCGGCCCCGGCTTACCCTGCGTATATTGAAGGCGCGACATCCGAACGCCCGACTTGACCTGCAATTCGCCGATCCGGGAAGCATACGCCGAAAAGAAGCCGGGAATGCGATCGGAGTAGAACTGCTTGATCTGGTCGCGCGATTCGACCACTCGTTTGTCGAGTCCGCGCAGCGGCGCCGTTTCCATATCGAGCGCTTTCAGTTCCATCTGTTTTCCTGAAAGGGCATCGGCCGAACTGGAGCTGATGGCCGCCCAATCCAGGCCAAACCGGGTCGCCAGCACCACTAAGACGATCAGCAGAACGCTCGCGCCCGCCGCGTGCCACGTGAGCGGAGAGGCCATCCGTTCGCGCCACGAAATGGTCTTGGTATCGCCGCTCATTGCGGTCCTCCAGGGTTGGGCTTGGGGTGGAGCCGCATTGGTTTGGGGAACGGCTGGATAGCGGTGGGCTCCCGATTGGCGAAGCGCGGCCGGAGACTGGGGACCGCCAGCCGGAGGCTGGGAAACACCGGCCATGGGTGGGTGGTGCGGCGCCTGACCCGCTCCCGGTCCGGCGGGATGGGCACGGCCGTGCCCGGACCGGCCGCACTATGTGCTGTGCCGGTCGCGGGTGAGTGGGGAGCCGCGGGTGGAACATCTTCGGTCTCTTTGGGTGCGGGAGTCGGCACAGCCAGCGCTGACGCGTTGTACTCGGCAAGCAGGTCGAAATTGACCTTGTTCGATTCGCTTACCGGTTCCAGTTTTTCCCCGGGGCCGCCGTTGCTCTCTAAGCTCTCCCCAACGATGGTCGGGTGGAGGAAGAACTTGGAGCGTTCGAGGTTCTGGAGGAGCCCGACGTCGGCGTTGCGCGGACCGACCACGCGGAGACGCAGCGTGATGCGCCCTTCCTTGTCGCGGAGGGGTTCGAGCGTCGTGACCTGCACGCCTCGGGGAAGAACCGTCTCCAGGTCCTCCATCGCCAGCGTCCACGAGAATGCCTTCTGGTCGAAGAGCTGGTTGAGGAATGCGGATTCGTTCAGGACCACCGCGTTTTCAGGCTGGCGCATCAGGGCCTCGTAGCCCTGGCGCTCCTGGGTGACGTGCGCGATGTTTCCATCGAGCGAGTGGTTGCGGGCGCGCGCCTGCTCCGCCTTGTGGTGGAGAAGGTAAAGCCCCACTCCCAGGGCCACCGAGACCGCCGCAAACACGATCATGGCGGTGCGCAGGCGCTTGAGGATCGGACCAAGATCGGCAAAGGGGCGAGTCGCGAGATTAATCGTGATACGCATGGCTTACGCTCCCGCCAGGGCGCCGGCAATGCCGGCCAGGCTCAGGGGACCGAGAGGCGTGGTAGCGCCCAGGCCCTTGTTTGGAACCATATCGACGACCGCCAGGTCGGGGTCGCCGACCAGTCGGGCAAACTGTTCCGCATTCGCGATGCCGGCATAGTGCAGCTGCCGCGGACGGGCCACCAGCTTGTCCTCGTAGTACGCGGCGGCGACAGCAATGCTGCGCTGGACCTCGGCCACGCGGGCTGCCGGATCCTCGGGCAACTCCACGGTGCGGAACAGGTGCAGATCCTGGCCGCTGGTAATCGAGGTGGTCAGCGCCTGGCTGCTGAGGTTCGCAGCGAGGATGGGTTCCAGCGAATCGAGCGAGGCCAGGGAGGCGAGGCTGGAGGGCAGCACCGCTCCGGGCTCATAGCCGGCGGACCGCACTACCGCTTCGTACTCGGCCAGGATCGGCCCCGGCATCACCGTTGCGAGCACCTTCACGGTGGTTTCGTTCTGCACCAGGATCTGGTAGCTCATGGCGGCGGGTTCCACGTCGAAGGGCACCATCTTGCGCAGCCGGAAGCGCAGCACCGGAACCGCTTCGGCAGCCTTCGGAGGAAGGGAATCGAAATCCAGCACGAAGACCCGGACCGCGGTGTCGGGAATGATCAGGGTCACCGCCCGGCTCTTGGGAGCAATCTCATCCAGTGCCTTGCGGATGGCCTCCGCGACGGACTCCTGGGAGTGGATGTTGGCCTCTGCCACTCCCGGTACGAGAGCTCCTGCGGCGAGCGCCGCAAAGGCATACACCGGGGCTTCGCCAGGGGCGGGGATGGTGGCGGCCAACGCACCCTCGGGCGCAAGCTCCACCGCGGTCTGCGGACGGCCGCCCGGACTGGAAACGGATTTGGTTTTGGTCGGCATAGGCGCTACCTTGAAGCCTCGATGAAGGTGACCTTGTTGATTTCTTTCAAAGTGGTCAGGCCGCGCTTGACGCGGTCGATGGCGGATTCGCGCAGGAAGCTCATGCCTTCCTTCTGCGCCAGCTTGCGAATTTCGGATGTGGGCTTCTTTTCCAGGATCAATTCGCGAACCGGATCGGTGAGGTCGAGCAATTCGTGAATGGCGGTACGGCCGCGATACCCGGTGCCACCGCATTCGATGCACCCCGCGCCCTCGCGGAAATCGAAGTTCCGCCACTCGTCCAGATCGAGGCCGGAGGTATGCAGCGTCTCATCGTCGTAGCGCACGTTGCGGCCGCAGTATTCGCAGATGGTGCGGACCAGCCGCTGGGCCAGGATGCAGTTCAGCGCGGAGACAAAGTTGTAGGCTTCGACGCCCATGTTCAGAAAGCGTCCCAGCACGTCGACCACGTTGTTGGCGTGGACGGTGGTGAACACGAGGTGCCCGGTGAGAGCCGAGTTGATGGCGATCTGGGCCGTTTCCTGGTCGCGGATTTCGCCCACCAGGATCTTGTCCGGGTCGTGGCGCAGGATGGAACGCAGTCCGCGCGCGAAGGTGAGTCCCTTTTTCTCATTGACGGGAATCTGGGTGATGCCGCGAATCTGGTATTCGACCGGGTCCTCGATGGTGATGATCTTGTCTTCTTCGCTCTTGATTTCGTTCAAGGCCGCGTACAGAGTCGTGGTCTTGCCGGAACCGGTGGGGCCGGTGACCAGCACCATGCCGTAGGGCTCGCGGATATAGCGGCGGAAGCGGCGAAGGTCCTGTTCCGCGAAGCCCACCACGTCGAGGGTGAGATGGCGGAATTTTTCGCTCATCGACTCTTTGTCGAGCACGCGGAGCACGGCGTTTTCGCCGTGAACGGTGGGCATGATGGAGACGCGGAAATCGATCAGGCGGCCCTTGTAGCGCACCCGGAAGCGGCCGTCCTGGGGCACCCGGCGCTCGGCAATGTCGAGCTCGGACATGATCTTGATACGGCTGAGGATGGTGGAATGATGCTCGCGCGCGATCGGCGCCAGCGCCATCTGCAGCACGCCGTCGATACGGTACTTGACGACGACCGAATCGTCGTTGGTCTCGATATGAATGTCGGAGGCGCGCCGTTCGAGAGCGGTGAAGATGGTGGTGTCGACCAGCCGGATGATGGGGCTGATGTCTTCTTCACGGGTGAGCTTCTCGATGGAGATGTTTTCGTCGGAGTTGTCGTCGCCGGTCAGCACATCGAAGGTGAGCCCTTCGCTGGCTTCGTCGAGAACGCGCTGCGACTGCTCCGTCTTTTTCAGCAGGTCGGTGATCTGCGAGAGGGTGGCCACCCGGGCGACGATGCGATGGCTGAGCAGCCCGGCGATCTCGTCCAGCACCATGAGCTGGGAAGGATCGGAGACCGCGATCACCAGGGCATCGGCCCGCTGCTCGAGGGGCACGAAGTTGTAGCGGAACATCAGCTCGACAGGAACGGTGCGCAGCAGGTCGTGCTGGATCTTGAAGTTCTTGAGGTCGACGAACTCCGCGCGATAGCGCGCGGCGAGCATTTCCGCATGAGCCCGTTCATCTTGCCCGGCGGGCAGCGGCGTTGCGATCAACGTGGAATCAGCCATATAGGTTTACCCCGTAACTGAGGTGCCCGACCCCAGCGAGAAGATGGGCAGGTAGAGCGAGATAAGAATGAACACAACCACGATTCCCATGATGATGAGAATGGCCGGTTCGATGAGGGCCAGGGCGGCGGTCAGGGCCGTGGCCACGTCTTCCTCGAAGAATTCAGAGACGGAATTGAGCATCGCCGGCAGGGCTCCGGTTTGTTCGCCCACCGCGATCATTTCCGTAGCCAGCGTGGGAAAGACTCCGGTTTTGCCGAGCGACTCGGCCAGGCTCTTGCCTTCGCGCACTGTCTCGATCGATGCCATCACAGCCTTCGAAACCTTCCGTGACGCGATCGACCGGGCCGCAGTCTCAAGCGACGGCACCAGCGGCAAGCCGCCCGTCAGCAGCGTGGAAAGTGTCCGCGAAAACTGCGCCACCTGGTACTTGACCCAGATTTTGCCCGCGATCGGCATGCGGATGCGGATGCCGTCGACGACGTCGCGTCCCTTGTCGGTAATGGCAAACCGCCAGGCAACGACGGCCGCGATCACGAACCCGATCCCCAGCCACAGGATGTTGTGCTGCATGAACGTACCGAAAGCCAGCAGGTCGAGGGTGATGCCCGGCAGCTTGTTGCCCAGCTGGTCATAGAGCTTGGCAAACTGCGGCACCACCACCGTGAACATGAAGACCATGAGCCCGGAAACCAGCGTCAACAGCACCGCGGGGTAGATCAGCGACGAGATCAGCTTCTTGCGGAAGGTGAGCGAGACGCGCTGAAAATTGACGTACCGCTCCATCACCTCCTGCAGGTTGCCGGAGCGTTCGCCGGCCAGCAGGGTGGTGGTGTACATGACCGGGATTCCGCTCTGCGCCTCGAATGCGGCCGACAGAGATTCGCCCGTTTTTACGCGAGTGGCAACATCTTCCAGTTGGGCCGCGAAGTGCGTGCTTTTCTGGGTCTTGCCGAGCATCTGGAGAGAACCAAGGATAGGCAGTCCGGCCCGGATCAGGGTAAGGAACTGCTGATTGAAAATCAGAAAAGGTTCCAGCTTGACCTTGCGTCGGGAGATGCCGGGCAGTCCGCCGCGGGCCTTTACCGAGAAGACGTGGTAGCCGGCATGGGCAAAGCGGGCGCGCAATTCCTCCGCCGTCGAGGCGGTCTGCACCTGCTCCATGACTCGGCCGCGCTCATCGGCCAGCTTGACGACAAACTCTGCCATGCTCTCCCCGGTTCACCGCCGGCATGCCGACGGTTTTCCTCTTACTTGATGCAAGGGTATCAGTGTCAACGCACAATAGACGCGACTTCGCTTCCGAGCGTTCGGCTGGTTTCCATTGAATCCGACGGTCTGGAAGTCGGGCTGGAGACAGGGGTCCTGATCGGTGGTTTCCGGTCAGATACGCTGCTTTTTGCCAGTCAATGTATTTCAGCAAGGACGGCCGGAAGGGTCGTTGCGATAGAGCAAACTTCACCCCAAAGGGTGGGGAATTGGCCTAAATGATGGAGGATACGGCTTAAAACCCGTTGGCCACCAGCCAGGCCTCGGTCACTTCGAAGGAGGATTCGCTTTGGGTGCCCCAGGTCTCGATTTTGAGACCTGGGTTGCTGCGCATCTGTTCGTAAGCCAGCTTTGACCAGCACATCCGCCTCCACGTTGACGGGCGCGCCGGGAGCGAGGGTGTGCAGGTTCGTCCGCCAGTACGTCAGGGGCAGGATGGCGATGGTGATTTCCTCCCCGTCCCAATCCGCAATGGTCAGGCTGATGCCCTCGATGGCCACGGAGCCCTTGGGCACCATCCACGGTCGGACATTTTCGGGCACGCGCACCTTTAAGGTCCAGTCGGTGGTCCGCTCGTCGAATGCCGGATCAGTCCGGGGGATCACCGGCTGGAGCGAGGCGAGGCTCCCGGTGCCGTCCACGTGCCCCTGCACCACGTGACCGCCCAGCGGGCTGCCGGCCGCCGTGGGCAGCTCCAGGTTGACCTTTGACCCCGGAGCCAGCGAGCCCAGCGAGGTGCGGTCGAGGGTCTCCCGGGCCAGGTCGGCGTGGAAACAGCGTTCGGGTCCACATCGAGCGCCGTGAGGCAGACGCCCGATATGGCAAGCGAATCGCCTTCCCGCAACCGGCCCGCGATGCCCGGAGCCTCGACGGTCAATCGGCGCACGCCGCCCGTGTCTTCAAGGCTGACCAGGGTTCCAGTCTGCTCGATGATGCCGGTGAACATGGATTGATTTTAAGCGGAATGCCGCGCAAGCCCCATTCGAACATCTGAGTCGGGAAGAACAGTTCTACTCTTTTGGCAGGTCCACCAGGGGCGCTTTGCGTGTTTCGGTAGGGCGGCCACGCTGGATGTTTTGCACCTGTTGCAGGGCTTGATCGACGGCGCCTTTGTCAGGCAAGAGTGTGTACGTGATATCGAAGTGGCGTTGCTCTTTAGGGCCGATGGTCGGGACGAGATGCAGCGCGCGCATATAGCTGCGGTTGTAGGGGAAACTGGTGCTCGGCTCCAGGCCGGTGACATAGCCCTGACCCTTGGTATCGGTGTTCTTCCACAAAGCGAAGACCGGCAACTGCTGCACATTGAAGCCGACGCGGACCCCTTCGGTACCGCTTGAGTTGTGCAGCACGGCCAAGGTATCCCCCTGCTCGTCGGCGTAGGGCACAACGTTATAGACCGTTTCGTCGTAATTCGGCGTGGGCGGTCCGTAGGTCTGCCAATTGGCCAGTTCTTCCGCTGCCTTCTGATTGAAGGGCGAGACTTGCTTCACGGGCGCGCTGTATTGGGCGCCCGGTTCCAGGAGCGGCGGACCAAAGTTGCTGTGATAGAGGGCCTGGTATTCGCGGGCGTAGTCGCCCTTGTTGGTCAAAGTGTCGTGGAGGCTGAAGGATTGAGCTCCGGCTTCGGTGCGCAATTCGGTTTCGATGAGGAAGTTTTCCTGTTTGAATGCCTGTTCCTTCAGATCGCCCTTCAGGCGAATCGTATAAGGCGGTTGTTTGTCGATGCTCAGCACGACTCGCGAAGCCGGCGTGTTGGATGCCCGGCCGTGCAACGTGAGCATGACGCCCTGGTCCAAACCGGGATGGCCTGCCCACTCGTAGCCGCAGCGCGCAACCAGCTCATTGAATCCCTCCAGGAAGCCGAGGCCGCCGCGTCCGTTGAGATCGATGAAGGCCGGATTGACCACTTCGTCCACCGGCGAATCCCACCCCAGGCGCACATTTCCAGCGACGGCTTTGAGCACGTTCATGCCGCGCGTTGGGACGACCGAGATCTTCATCGCGCCGTTATCGATTTCGATGATGGCGGCACCTTCCTGGCGTCCGCCATGCAAGGTGCGCAGGCTGACAGAGAAGGGATGGTCGAGTTTCAGGCCCAGTTCCTGGCTGGTGATCTGCCAGTTCTGCGGGGCTTTGGATGCATCGAGCAGCACCCATTCCTGCGCGTGAGCGGGAGTGGCGGCCAAAGACGCACTGAGACCAATAAGGGACATGGTTTGGAGCAGCTTCATGATGATACGCGTCTCCGAGACGCCTGTGCTCCATTGACTCGAGAGCGCAGGTGCGGCAGAGGCAATCGCCGCAAGCCATGGTACAGCTTGCATCCAGGGAAGGAAAACACGGAACCACGCCGTCCCCATTGCTGTTCAGATCTCAACCACCGCTCACGATGAACGAACCGGGTACCCGGCGCTGCGATATGCTGGACGTTTTTCGGCGGTTATCCTTATCGCTGCGGATTCGGCCTCGATGCTATGATTGCGCCGACCGGCGCACTTTCACGCCGCGATTTTTCGGAGGTACGCCTTGCGAGTTGGTTTGATGAGCCGCGAATATCCGCCCGACGTGTATGGGGGAGCTGGCGTTCACGTTGAATATCTGAGCCGGGAGCTGGCGAAGAAGATCGAAGTGGAAGTGCATTGCTGGGGCAACCAGCAGATCGACGAGGGCAACCTGCACGTGCGCGGGAGTTGTCCGTGGTCGGCCATCACCAAGGGCACGCACGAGAAGTTCAAAACCGCGCTCGAGACGCTGAGCCTGAACCTGGCCCAGATGGTGATGCTGGAAAAGATCGACATCGTGCACACCCACACCTGGTACGTGTCGATGGCCGGGTTCCTGGCCAAGACCCTGTTCGATGTGCCGTTCGTTCTCACCACCCACAGCCTGGAGCCGCTGCGCGCGTGGAAAGCCGAACAACTGGGCAGCGGCTACCGCATGAGTTCGTGGATCGAGCGCACCGCCATTCACGACGCCGACGCCATCATCGCGGTGTCGAAGGGCACCCGGGAAGACATTCTCAAGGCCTATCCGGATGTCGATCCCGGCCGCATTCACGTGATCTACAACGGCATCGACCTGGAGCAGTACCAGAAGACGAGCGACGACAGTGCGCTGCTGAAGTACGGAGTGGATCCGACCTTGCCGTACGTGCTGTTTGTCGGGCGGATTACGCGCCAGAAGGGCGTCACGCACCTGGTGGACGCGATCAGCTACATGCCCAAGGATATCCAGGTGGTGCTGTGCGCCGGGGCGCCCGACACGCCGGAGATCGCGGCCGAGATGCGGGCCAAGGTGGAGGCGATGCAGACCCGTCAATCCGCACGTGGTGTGGATCGAGAAGATGGTCACGCGTGCCGAGGCCATTCAGCTCTACAGCCACTGCAGCGTCTTCTGCTGCCCGTCGGTGTATGAGCCGTTCGGCATCATCAACCTGGAAGCGATGGCATGCGAGGCTCCGGTGGTGGCCAGCGCCACCGGCGGGATCCTCGAAGTGGTTGTCGATGGCGAGACGGGATACCTGGTTCACTTCGATCAGGACCCGGTGACCAAGTTTCCCGCCGATCCGGAGAAGTTCTCGCGCGATCTTGCCGCCCGGATCAGCGAACTGATGGCCGATCCGGAGAAAGCGCGGCAGTTCGGATTAGCCGGGCGCAAACGCGTCGAGCAGAAGTTTGCCTGGTCGGCGATTGCGGATCAGACCATCGCTCTCTACAAGCAGCTCATCGAAGCCCACGCTCAGAAAAGCAAGCGAGATTTGAGCTCTACACCGGCGGCCACGGGTCCCTGAGCAGCGAGCAGAGACCCAGGTCGTTTTCATACCGCTCCACTTCCACCTGCGCCATGCGGATGGCGTTGGGCATGCCGCGGAATGCGGGCACGGCGTCGGAGCCCATGATCTGAGGCGAGACGAAGAGGTGAACGCGGTCCACCAGGCCCGCCGCCAGCATGGCCGTGTTCAGGCGCGTGCCGGTTTCGGTGAGCAGGGTGAGAATGCCTTCCTGGCCGAGCTTGTCGAGGAGTTTGCCCAGCGGAACGCGGCCGGCTTCGGCGGGCAGCACTTCCACGCGCACGCCGCGCTCGGTCAACTGGCGGATACGGGCCTCGTCGCGGGTCACGGTGAAGATCACGACATCGTTCTGGACCGTTTTCACCATTTTCGAATCGAGGGGCATGCGCAGCGCGGAATCGAGAACCACGCGCAGCAGCGGACGGCGGCGGCGCAGGCCGCTGCGGTCGGTGAGCATGGGATCGTCGGCCACCACGGTATCGACGCCGGTCATGGCGGCGTCGGCCTGCCAGCGCAGAGGCTGCACCGCGCTGCGGGACGCTTCGCTGGTAATCCAGTAAGGCTCGCGCCGTGTGTGCTGGCCCAGGGGCGGCGCGATGCGCCCGTCGAGCGTCATGGCCACCTTCATCAGCACCAGGGGACGCTTGTGCTGGATCCAGCGCGCGAAGCCTTCGTTGATGCGGCGGGCTTCGGCCTGGCAGACGCCGATTGTGACTTCAATGCCGGCGGCGCGCATGCGGTCCGCGCCGTGGCCGGCGACGTTGGGGTTGGGATCGACCGTGGCCGCGACCACGCGCTTGAGGCCGGCGGCGATGAGGGCTTCGGTGCAGGGACCGGTGCGGCCGGTGTGATTGCAGGGCTCGAGCGTGACGTAGGCGGTGCCGCCGTGGAGGCGTTCTTTGGCGTGCTGCTCGGCGACCCGGAGGGCGATGATTTCGGCGTGATCGAGCAGGTCGTACTCATGCCAGCCTTCGCCGACCACCTGGCCGGCGCGATCGAGAATCACGCAGCCGACGGCGGGATTGGGGGACGTGACGGCGATGCCGCGCCGGGCCAGTTCGAGGGCGCGCTGCATCCAGTAGGTGTCTTGGTCGTGTGTGGTCATGCGTGTGAGTGTATCCGAACGATCAAGTGTAATGCGAAATTGACGGACGGTGAATCAGCCTCGTACGCGACTTCGGGTTCCCGGTCTGAAGATCAGACCCTTCGCAAGCAGGCAGGATCGGAGCACCCTGGTGTGGTTCTAGCCGAGCAGGGAATCGACGAAGGCTTTGGGGGAGAACTCGAGCAGGTCGTCCATCTTTTCGCCGACGCCGACGAAGCGGACCGGGAGGTTGAGCTCGCGGGCGATGGCGACCGCGATGCCGCCCTTGGCGGTGCCGTCCAGCTTGGTGAGAACGATGCCGGTGACGCCGGCGGACTGGGTGAAGAGGCGGGCCTGCTGCAGGCCGTTCTGGCCGGTGGTGGCGTCCATGACCAGCAGCACTTCGTGGGGCGCATCGGGGACCAGGCGCGCGGCGGTGCGGCGCATCTTCTCGAGTTCGTCCATGAGGCCGGACTTGGTGTGCAGGCGGCCCGCGGTGTCGACGTAGAGATCGGCGATATTGCGCGCCTTGGCGGCGGTGATGGCGTCATACAGAACCGCCGCCGGGTCGCCGCCCTGGCGGGTCTTGATCATCTCCACGCCGCTGCGGGCGGCCCAGATCTCCAGCTGCTCGATGGCGGCGGCGCGGAAGGTGTCGGCGGCGCAGAGCAGAACGGTGCGATTCTGCGCCCGGCTCCAGGCGGCCAGCTTGCCGCTGGTGGTGGTTTTGCCGGTGCCGTTCACGCCGACGAGGAACGTGACTTTGGGCGGGGACGCAGGGGAGGGGACTGGCCGCTGCGGCAATTCGAGGATGGTGCGAAGACTGGCCTTGAGCAGGGAGCGAAGTTCTTCGCCGCCTTCGATGGCCTGGCGCTTCGCGCGCTCGCGCAGGGCGTCGAGGATCTCGGTCGTGGTCTGGACGCCGATATCGCTCGTGATCAGCGCCGATTCGAGATCTTCAAGGGCAGATTCGTCCACCGTCCGGGTCAGGGCGACGATGTCTTCAATCTTCGAAGTGAAGGACTCGCGCGTCCGCGAGACAGCCTGCTTCATGCGGCTGAAGAAGCCGGATTTCTGTTCTTCTTCCTGCTTCTCTGGTTCTTCGGGTTCTTTGAGGCTGCCGAAAAGGCTGATGAGCGACATGGCTTAGTTCCAGTTTAGTCGAACGCGCCGTTCTCCAACCCGGATGGATGACGGCCGCATCCCGGCTTTCCGAAATATTCGCGGATTTGTTACCAAAAGGCTTGAACCGGGGTCGCACACTAGGGAAAAATCGGCGAAGCGGCTGCTGAAGGCTGTGAAGACAAACGGAGGTTGCATGAGCAGAGTGCGGGTGCTGGCGGGTACGAAAAAGGGCGCGTTCATCCTGTCGTCGGATGGCAAGCGGGATAAATGGGAAGTGAGCGGACCATATTTTGGAGGGTGGGAGATCTATCACGTGAAAGGATCGCCCGTGAATCCGGACCGGATCTACGCGTCGCAGACCAGCGGCTGGTTCGGGCAGGTGATGCAGCGCTCCAACGACGGCGGAAAGACATGGGAGGCTGTGGGCAACAAATATACGTATGACGGCGTCCCGGGAACCCACCAGTGGTACGACGGCACCCCCCATCCGTGGGAATTCAAGCGAGTCTGGCACCTGGAGCCTTCGTTGACGGATGCGGAGACGGTGTATGCCGGCGTGGAGGATGCGGCGCTGTTCGAGTCGACGGATGGCGGGACGCAGCTGGACGGAGTTGTCCGGGCTGCGCAAGCACGATTCAGGCCCGCACTGGCAGCCGGGCGCGGGAGGCATGTGCCTGCACACCATCGTGCTGGACCCGACGAACAAGGAACGGATGTATATCGCGATCTCCGCTGCAGGAGCGTTCCGAAGCGACGATCGCGGGGAGACGTGGAAGCCGATCAACAAGGGGCTGGTGTCGGACATGATGCCCAATCCCACCGGCGAGGTAGGCCATTGCGTGCACCGCATCGCCATCCACCCGTCGCGGCCCGACACGCTGTTCATGCAGAAGCACTGGCACGTGATGCGCAGCGACAATGCGGGCGATCAGTGGGAGAAAGTGAGCGGAAACCTGCCCACGGATTTCGGATTCTGCATCGACGTGCACGCGCACGAGCCGGAGACCATCTACGTGGTTCCGATCAAGAGCGACTCGCTGCATTTTCCCGTCGATGGAGCGCTGCAGGTGTATCGCAGCCGCACCGGCGGAAACGAATGGGAGCCGCTCACCAGGGGCCTGCCGCAGAAGGATTGCTATGTGAATGTGCTGCGCGACGCGATGGCGGTGGATCGCATGGACGAGTGCGGCATTTACTTCGGCACCACGGGCGGCCAGGTGTATTGCTCGCCGGACGGCGGTGATACCTGGAATGCGATCCGGCACGATCTGCCCCCGGTGCTGTCGGTTGAGGTGCAGACTCTGCCATGACCGAAGGCGCACCGGCGCAAGCTTCACCAATCCATCATGTGCGGGTGGTTTTGCCCTACCACCTGCGCAACCTGGCGCGGGTGGGAAGCGAGATCGAACTGGAGGTCGCCGGACCTGTGACGGTCCGAACCGTTGTGGATGCGGTGGAGGCACGGTACCCGATGCTGGAGGGAACGATCCGCGACCATGTGACCAAGATACGCAGGCCGTTTCTGCGATTTTTTGCCTGCCAGGAAGACTTGTCGCATGACTCGCCGGATGCGGCGTTGCCGGGCGAGGTGGCCGAGGGGAAGGAACCGCTGTTGATTGTTGGGGCGATTGCGGGCGGATGACAGGGCTCAAAGGAGATTGGCCGCGACGGTTGCGCGGATCATTCGTCGACTTTCTGCCATCCGGTATGAACGGTGAGAATCGGGCTCTCCGTCAACCTTGTAGTACTCGATGATGACGTTGCCTCCCGTTCAACGCGGCCATCAGGATATCGACGCGGCCTAATCCCAACGCGGGATTCCAGGCGCCAAGACCGGGGTTTGCGGTCACCATGCCGAGCGGGCGGGACACCTTTTCGAGCACATTCCCAAGTCTTGCTTTATTAATGGGACTGGCCGCTACGTAATGTGCGAGGTCAGTCCGGTCCGTAGCCTTGAAGGTGACGTATCCGTGCGCGGGAAGGAGCGCGCGGCCGCTGGGTGGACCCTGCCGCCAGGCGAGTTCTCAACACGTGCTCGTATTGGTGCCATCCACGGTCCGCGTGATAGATAACCTCACCGACGGTGCCATGCGCGTCCTTCAGGAATCTAAGCTGATCGTAGCTCAGGCTTTCGATAAACAGGTCTGCTGCCATGGCTGGTCAGTGTACACACGAAACTGGCGCAGGAGGTTTAAAAAGCGCAACCGGCACTTGATCAATATGCAAGGGCGCTCGACTGTTCCTGTAAGTAGAAATGAGTGCGGCGGTGGATTCTGTCTCGCCACTCATTTTGCGGACGGCCGCCCGCGGTCTCGCAGCCGCTCGGACGCAGGCGCGAAACGGGCCGTGAGGTGGAAATTCCAGCTACTTATTCAGACCAGCCAGAATCGGGCCGGCTTCGCTGTCTTCGATGACGATGTAGGCCTTGACGTCAAGGAGATCGGCCCAGGGTGCTGACGCACGATAGATGGTGGTCGGATCACTGGTCTCGGTAAGAGTAAAACCGATGCTGAGGTCCGCGGAGTGCCAGCGCCCCAGGAGGGTTGCACCTTCGGGAGGCGTTGCCTCACCGGCGAGAAAGCGTTGCACCGCTTCAGAAAACGCTCCTGGTTTCAGACTCCATGTCGTCATGATCTTCATCGCAGATGTCCTCCGGGGTTTGAATTTGAGTTGGGAAAAATACGGCATGAGAAAGCGTTGCGATTATAAGGCGAAGGCTGGAGTTGTCATCAATGAAATTCCTACGAACAATCAGCAATCGTCGCGAGCTAAACGCAATCGCTCTTCTGAATTCAGAAACGTATATATGACTTGCGCTTTGTGCTGTTAAAATCCCGGTCCATGACCGTGCCTGTGTATTCCTCGCATACCTCTGCGCTTTCGCTGTGGCAATCGGCAATGCATGAGGTTCTTTCGCAAAAATCGGAGCAGCAAAACTCGGCGCATAGCGGGATCGGGGTGACCGCGCTGGCGCCGGAGATGATCGCCACGGCGCAGGTGGTGCGTCAATTTGATCGTACCGGCAACTTCGATGTGGCGGCTCCGCCCGCGGCGGCGGAGGGAGCCGGCGCGGCGATGGCCGCGGTCGCGGGGGGCCTTGCCCAGTCCGTAGCAGCGCCGGCCGCGGCACCGTCGCCGGTCGCGACGGAGTGCGCCAAGCTGGCCGCGCAGATTGCACTGTATTCCGTGACCGATCCCGCCAAAGCGGCCATACTGCGAAATGAACTGGCCGCCGGCACGTGCGATCCGCTGTGGGCGGAATGCCTGGCCATCTACGAGAAGTGGAGACTGACCAGCCAGGCCCAGCCCTACATCAATTTCCAGAGCATCGACGATTTCGTGCTGGAGCAGTGTTTCCCGGATAACGCGACGATCGCGGTGATTGGAGACTGGGGCACGGGGATGAACGATGCCCTGGTCCTTCTGCAGCAGATCGCGAAGAACTTCAAGCCGGATGTGCTGCTGCATCTCGGCGATATTTATTACTCGGGGCTGCCGTCGGAGTGCAAGGCCCACTTCACGGATTTGATCGATAAAGCGTGGCCCGACGGCGGTCCGAAGCCCAAGCCGCTGGTGTTCACGCTCGACGGCAATCACGATCGGTACGCGGGCTCGAACGGCGGTTACTACCCCCTGCTGAAGAGCCTGAACCAGGCTGCAGGCAAGCCGCAGCCGAATAGTTACTTTGTCGCGCGGAATAACTTCTGGCAGTTGGTGGCGATGGATACAAGCTTCTATGACTCGGACCCCGGCGCAACCGCGGCTGGAACCGCGTTAACGAAACTTGTCGATCAGGAAGTTCCATGGCACCTGGACAAGATCAATAACAATGGCGCGAACGTGGACAAGCGGGTGAATCCTGGCGGGGCGCGGGGCACGGTGCTTCTTTCGCATCACCAACTTTATTCGTTTACCGGAGTGGGGAAGGGGGGCGACGGCGCGCCGTTGGCTGTGAATCCAAATCTCGTGAATGCGCTGGCGCCGGTCTTCCACCTGATCGATGTGTGGCTGTGGGGCCATGAGCACAACCTGTGCATCTTCGAGCCCTATTCAATCGGCCCGGGAAAGCCGCTTCCGAAGGGGAGGTGCGTGGGAGCTAGCGCGGTTCCGATGTACCTGGCGCAAAAACCCGTCGCGCCCGCGAACCTCGTGGTGCCTGCAGGCGTGGACGGACCGCCGCGGGTCATTGCGGGGACCGCGCTGGGCGATAACGGAACGGTGTTCAATTATTGCTACGCGATGATGACGCTGGCGGGACCGAAGCTGACCATCGATTATTACCAGTTGGACAGCACCGATGCGCAGCCGGGGAATCCGCCGCCGCTGGCGGGACCGCTGTACAGCGAGACGATCGAGAAGCCTGTAGCGGCGGGGTGAGGAGCGAAGGTGACTTCGTGGTCTCCCACCCTTTCGCCAGAAAGAAGGCGAAAGGATGGGGCACGGAGGTTCGTCGTTTGGCTATCTCCCTAAATGCAGATCCTTCGCTGCGCTCAGGATGACAAGTCAGTAAAGTTGAGCCCGAGCAGATCAGCGGGCTTCGGCGCGGATGATAGCGGCGCTGCGTTCCGCCAGAGCTCCGATGGTGCGCGAGGGATTGACGCCGAGAGCTTCGGGTACGATGGCCCCGTCGATTACGTAAAGATTTTTGTAATTGAAGACTTCGCCGGCGTGATTGACGACGCCGTTCATCGGCGTGTCGCCCATGCCGCATCCGCCCAGCGGGTGCGGGGTGACGAGGGAGTGCAACAGCGACCAGGTGGGCGGCACGACCGGATGCCCGCCGGTGGCCGCGGCCAGTTTGAGATGCATGGAGACGATGGCGTCGATGGCCTGCTTCGATTTGCCGATGTCCCAGGCGAGATTGAGGCAGGGTTCGCCGGTGAGCAGGGAGTGATGGATGGACAAGGTGCCGTTGGCGGCGTCCACGCCCTGCGCGAACCACGGCATCACGTTCTGAAACGGCCCCGCGCCTTGCATGAGGTGGCGGAACGAATCGAGCAGAAGCTTGGCGGCTTCGTTCTTGGTGGGAGAGGCATCGAGGCGGGTCATGTAATCGATCAGGAAATTGGGGAAGCCGCCGTCTTCGATCCAGAAGCTCTGGCCCTGGCAGCTGCGATCGAGGAAGTCGATGGCGCAGGTGATGGTGGGGCCCTGCGATGGATTCACGGCGCGGCCATCGTAGAAGGCCGGGGTGAGGAAGTCGCCGTTGGAACTCCAGTTGCGGCCCAGGAAGGGACTGATGTTGGGCAGGGTGCCGTTGATTTCGCGGCAGCGCAGAAGGAGTTCCGTCGAACCAAGCGATCCTGCGGCCACCACGACGATGCGGGCGGTCTGGCTGCCGGCGATGCGCTGGCCGTTGGCGAGTTGATCGAACGAAACCTTGTAGCCGCCGTCCGTGGGCTGGATGTCGGTGACCAGATGCAGCGGGCGCACTTCGGCGCCGTGCTTCTCGGCCCAGGGAATGTAGTTGCGGTCGAGAGTATTCTTGGCATCGGCATCGCAACCGATGTCGCAGTTGCCGAGGTGAACGCAGGTGCCCTGCTCGACGCCCTGGGCGTTGACGAATCGCTTGCTGTTGACGACATTGAACGGGATTGGGCTGATCGTATGGTGAAGCCCGGATCGAATGAAACCGCCAGTTCGAGCTGCTTGAAGCGGGCGCCCGCGCCGGTTTTCTGCGCCGCTTCCTGCATGAGCTTCATGCGGTTGGTCCACTGGTTGGCAGGGACCGGCTGCACGTTCATGAACTTCGCGACCGTATCGTAATAGGGCTTGAGCTCAGGGTAGGTGACCTCCGCGGGCCATCCCGCGGCGAAGGCGCTGGCCGGAGCTTCGCAGGAGATGTTGGCGTAGATGAGCGAGCCGCCGCCGACCGCCGCGCCGGTGGCCACCGACATGTGGGGGAAGGCGTGGAAGTCGAGCCAGCCCTGCTCCTTTTCGGGATGCTCGTTGTTCCAGAGCCACTGGTCCTCGGGCTGGCGCGGGTAGTTGGTCTTGTCCCAGCGGCGTCCGCGTTCGAGGATCAGAACTTTGTAATTTGCCTCTGCCAGACGGCAGGCCGTGATCGCGCCGCCGAAACCGCTTCCGATAACGATTGCGTCGAAGTCCATCCCTTACACTCCGGCTTTTGCAACGTAGGTATCCCAGATTTCCCCGAGAAAGAATCGTCCAAAGCGAGCCACGGTTTCAGCGGCTTCTGCCGGCGAACTCGTATTCGTCGGGTGCATGGTCGGAATCATCGCCAGCAGATCAGCAACGCTCAGAGTGAGAACGCCTGCGCCGACGACCGGACCACTTTTGTCGGTTCCCTGATGAAGCTGAGTGTATAGCGTCGTGGTGGCTTTCCACATGTCGGTGAGCGGGGCGTCTTTGACTTTCTTTTCCCCGGCCATGTAATAAGGCTGGCCGTTGCTGGCGTTGAAGCCGAGTTCATAAACCATGTACTTCATGGTCGGGTCGCTGGTGGGCGAGAAAAGATTGAAGACACCCGCGGTCGAGGGAAGACCGGAGCCGAGAGGGTTGAAATCGATGCTGCCGGTGATCGATCCCGCATGGCCGGGATCGGACATGAATCGGGCCAGGTCGTCGATGTTGATGGTGCCGTGCATGGTGAAGATGTTGCCGGCGGCGCCGCCGAGCTTTGCGCCGGTTTCGGGATCGGTTTCGCCGAGCGCGAAGCCGCCCGACATTTTTTCGCGGAAGGTGAATCCAGGAGTTTCGTTTGCCATGTGCGTTACCTCGGGTGCGAAGGGTAGTCCCGCTTCGGTGCGGGTTTGGAGATATTTTTTGGCGTCAGCGTAGCCGCGGCCGACCAGCGTAGCCGCGTCGATCTTGCCCAGGTAAAAATCGGGATCGAGAGGGAGCGGATATTCGGGGCGGATCA
The DNA here is from genome assembly GCA_963812485.1 of uncultured Acidobacteriota bacterium. Classification (GTDB taxonomy): domain Bacteria; phylum Acidobacteriota; class Terriglobia; order Terriglobales; family Acidobacteriaceae; genus Telmatobacter. Next base: position 54,370 of record CAWEVD010000018.1, on the reverse strand, counting down.
GGTGGAGGCGAATGGGCGCGGTGTGGCCGTAGACGCTTTCACCGGCGGCGATGCGCGCGTTGATTTCGTTGATCTGGTCAAAGTCCTTGAAGAGCGCGCCATTGGCGGCAATTTCGATCATGTGGACGTACTGGCGGAAGACACCGTCGTGGTATTCGCCGGTATTGCCGATGCACCAGACGATCCACAGCTCGTCGGCGCCCCGGCGGACAGCCTCAAGCGGGTTGGCGTCGCGGATCCACACCGCGTCGAGATAGAGGCTGCCGTTGATTGGAACCGCGGGCAGGAAGATCGGCAGCGAGACGCCGGCGACCATGTAGTCCATGGTCATGTCGGCGTTGGGGATCACCTCGCCTGTCTTGCGCGTGAAGTTGCACACGTTGAAGGTGCCGATGGGATTGGTGCAGGCGCGGATCTTGTCGATGTCGATGCCGAGGTGCGGGAAGACATCGTTGATGAGTCCGCGCGCGTCGCCCATGGCCTCCAGACCCTGGGGCGACACGTATTTCGCGAAGGGCATCACTGAGACGAACTTGTGCACGTCGAGCGATTTCCAGCGGGCGATCATCTCGTCGGGCGAAAGACCGGAAAGTATCATGGCGAGGTTCATGATCCCGCCGGAAGCGCCGTCGACATGGCTGAACTCGATGCCCGCTTCGGCGAGGGCTTTCAGAACTCCAGCCTGGTAGGCGACCCGCATGCCGCCGCCGGCAAGGATGAGCGAGCGTCGGGGAGCGGTCATGGCAGGCTCTTCTGATTTCCGGCGAGTTTCATATACCAGAAGATGAGAATACCCTGCTGGGTGGCCGGAGTGATTTTGCCCGCAATGAGCCCGATGAAACCGGGGGCGAAGATCTGAGGCGCCGGAGATAAGCGTGGCCACGGAGATGAGCAACAGCACCCAGTTCAGCAGCTCTTGAACGTTCATCGGGGAAGCGACCTCAATTCTTGCGAGATCCGAAAGCTGATTCTCAACGCCGAACGAGTTCAGGCCCGGCGCCCACCTTGTCGGCGATAGGATCGGGCGGCGCGAGCCACGTCTGACCCAGGCCGAGATTGACCACGCTCTCCATGCCTTCGGGAACGGTGGCGGGGAGCTTGGTTTCGCTCAGGAACCAGCTTTCGAAGTGGTCGTCGAGAACGCCGGTGGCGGCGGGCACAAAAGCGGCAAAGATGGGGTCGGGATCGATCTCCAGGTCCTTGAGCGGCTGCACGCGGGGATGGTCCCCGAGGATGAGTTTGGCCGAACCCTTTTTGAAGAGGTGGAACCCGAGCTTGCCTTTGAAGTAGAGGCTGGACTTCATGAGCAATCCGCGAAAGGCGCAGTAGTTGACGCCGGTCATGGCGACGGGGATCCATGAGCTTTTGGGCCGCTGGACTTCGATCTTGACCGCGAACATGCCGCCCTGGTCGTACTGGCTGCTGACCACGTCGTCGCCGATGATGTAGTTGAGATTGGCCTGGTGCTTGGGCATGCCCCAGATCCCTTTGCCGCCTTTGACCGAAATTTCAGTGCTGACCGGAAGATCAAAGACCCACTGTCCGGTGCCGTAGTGGTCCAGGAAACAGCGCGGGCAGCAGGCGCGGCGCAGGGCGCGGGCCGCGGGTGCAGGCAATCCCGACGCTGAACTCGATGTAGCGGCCGATGTTGGTGTCGAGGTAATCGATCACGGTGAGGATCAGCAGGCCTTTGTTCCACAGGCGAAAGGGGTGAATTTCATTGCCGGGAATCAGCTTGCGCGCCTTGTCGGCGTTGATGGGGAAGACCGCAAAGAGGGCGGGGCAGTTGCGGCAGTACACCGGCATCTGGAACGGGATGCCGTCAACAAGGGCCCAGCGGCCTGCCTGCTGATCGAGCCGTGCGGGTTGCGCCATGAAGCCTCCTGTTGCGGTCCTTATAGGTTGGTGCGGGTCGGATGGCTTTCGTTACACGTCGATCAAACAACCGCGGCTCATCTCGGAGACAACACACGAATGACAGCCCTAGTTCGCGCGGTCGAGTTCCTCGCTCATCAAGGGAAAAATGTCTTGCGCCGCGTTCTTGCCGAAGAAGACATCCAGGTGGCCATAGTTGGGAAGCATGTGCAGCGAATGATAACCCTTGTGCCACGAATCGAAGAAATCAAAGGTGCGCTGCTGGCTCTCGGCCAGGAAGCAGTGGTTGTCGACGCCGGCAAAAAATGCGAACCGGGCGGTGGTGCTGGGTTCGCGGGCCACGAAGTCGGCGGGCAACTCGGGGCGGCCGTCCACAGCCACCAGGTGCCCCGCCTCGATGCAGGCCGCCATCTGTTCGAAAAAGGCGACGGGCACCTGGGCGAACTCCTGCTTGATCCACTCGTGGGTCGCATCGTTGAGGTTCTCGTGACTCCACAGGGCCGGGAAGCCGGTGCCGTAGGTGAAGCTGACTCCCTTGCAGACCGGGTTGTTGCACTCATGGTGGGCGAGCGCAACCATGGACGCAACCAGCTTTGAGATGACGGAAGGCGCGTGGAGGCCCCACTGGGGGTTGAGGTACTCTGTGGAACCGCTCAGAAGCGGCAGCAACTTGGTGATCTTGAAGCGGCTGAACTCCGGCACGATGGGATGGAGCGAGACGGCATTGGTGACGACCACGGTCACTTCGGGAACCAGCCCGGCGACGGCGGACATCATGAAACTGGTCGATCCCTGGCAGTGAATGACGGCCTTGATCTTGTCCCAGCCGGTCTGTTCCACAACTTTCTTGACGGCACGCGGATGGTCGAAGACCGCGGCCTTATCGAGGTTCCAGGTATTGGGCTGAAGATCGATGCTGGCCCGCCAGTTTTCCAGCCACACATCGTAGCCGCAATCGATCAGGTGGTCGACAACGGTGCGATCCACCGGGGCGCGAAACAAATTGGCGCGGACGCCGGCTCCGTGGATCAGCAGGACGGGCCCTTTGGTGGGCGGGTTGGGGCCTTCGATGTGAACGAGGTTGCAGGCGAATCCATCTCCGGCTTCGAACGGAACGATCTGCTCGCGATAACTTTCAGGCATGGAGATCCCCGGGGAAAGGAGATGGAAGAGAAGTGTAGAGCACGCGTGGGGAAGAATCCACGGAATTCATGGCGAATGTGGTATTTGCCTGCCGGAGAGCTGGATCGCCAGGCGGCACGCGAGATCTGTACGCGCACGATTCACGCTATGTAGTGAGATAGATCACTGAAACGTGACAGGATGTGTTGTCATCTTCGAACAGTGCGGTCAGGACGCCGCAGTCAGGCGGGTTATCGCGCAAACGGAACGCCAAGGTACCCCAGGTATCCCTCGAAAGTGTTAGGAAGGTAACGTTACAAGTGTTATTGTTCTGACATCAGCAAGCTCATAGATTTGGGGCAAGGATTCCTTTCTGGCAGTGCGTCTGGGCCGATCTCCGTGTTTCAATCCGGAATCGAGTCAGAAGGCGTGGCAAGCGCCGGGGGGAGAGGTGGCAAATGGCTGATCGTAAAGCTCTTACTGATGAAACCCCGGAAGATGTAGCCACGCTGTATTCGTGGGCAAACCTGCATGGGGCAAAGTACAGAGACTTTTCGGCCTCCCGTGCCCAGACTCGCGAAAAGGCGCGTCAGAGGGTGCAAGAAGCGATCGAAACTGAACGGCGGCGGGCTCGCGAAGAAGCGGAAGCCCTTAAGACAGGGGACGCACAAAAGGCGGCCGACGCCGCGATCAAGGCCGAAGCCGCACGCAAGCAGGAGCAGGCAGCCAAAGAGCAGGCCCAGCGTGCCGAATCTCAACCGGCGCAGCCGGCAGCCCCGCAGCGCGCCTGGCAGGCGCCTGGTCCGCAGATGACACCCCCGCAATCCGTTGCGCCCGCGTATTCGGCGCCTCCTCCGCAGCAACCGGAGTACGCTTACGCGCAGCCGCAGGCCTATGCGCCACCGCAGTCCCAGCCTATCCGCAAGCGGCCGCTCAACCGGCCTACGCCCAGCCTGCGCCGCAGCCGGTTTATAGTCAGCCGATGGCCCAGCCGTCGTATCCCCAGCCGCAGAACCAGATGGCCTATCCACAGGCCCCGATACAGCCCCCGCCAGCGCCCGTGCGCGACGAACCGTATCGCGGGCGCGAAGATCACTATTTGCAGGTTCGCCATCCCTGGGCTCCGGCCGAATCGAGGGAGTCTGCGGCTCGTCCCGCATGGCTGAACGCTGATCGGGCGGACGCTCCGGCGCAACCGGTTCCGCCGGCGCCGGATGATACCCTGCAGGCTTCGCGCGACCGTTTGACTTCGCGCTGGTTTGCGCTGAACGGCGTCTTTGCCGCTGCCAGCGTTCCGGCCGAGGCGGTTCCGGCTCCGGCGGCGCAGCGCGCTCCCGTGCTTGCCGTGTTCTCGCTGGCCGGCGGAGTGGGCAAGACAAGCCTGGTGGCAACCCTGGGCCGCGCACTCTCAGCCCGTGGGGAACGGGTATTACTGGTGGACACCGCGGCCTACGGCCTGCTTCCGTTTTTCTTTGGAGCGCGTGATCAGAGGCCGGGCGTCCTGCGGACCTTTACCGCGCCCGGGGCAGGCGGCGACGCTCCCATCCAGATGATCACGATGGACCCCGAGACCCTGGGTCCGGAAACCGCGCCCCAGGAAACACTCACCCAGGAAATCTCGCGCCATGCCCGCGGAGCCGGCAGAGTGCTGGTCGACCTGGCCACGGCCTCCGGCGCAACCACCCGCCGGCTGCTGCGCATGGCTCCGACGGTCCTCGTGCCCGTGGTGCCGGATTTGAGTTCGGTGGTCAGCGTAAGTTCGATCGATGCTTTCTTCCAGCACAACGTCAGCGCTTCCGGCCAGCAAGTTCGGCCGTTCTACATCCTCAACCAGTTCGACCCGTCTGTCCCCTTGCACCTCGATGTGCGCGAGGTTCTGCGCGAGCAGCTGGGCGATCGGCTTCTGCCCTTCGCGCTGCGGCGTACCCCGGCCGTAAGCGAGGCGCTGGCCGAAGGGATGACGGTAGTCGACTATGCCCCCAATTCGACCGCGGCTGAAGATTTCGGCAGCCCTGGCCGGATGGGTCAAGAGCCTCGCCGCGCCTGCTTCCAGCGGGTATCGCGGCGTGCGCTGGAGTGAGAGATGACCCCAACAGGTCTCTGGCTGGATATCGGCGCCGGAGAGAACGGAATCACCAAACTAGTACGCCTGCTGTTCCTGGCCGGGGCGACGGGCGTCTTTACTTTTCTGGCAGTCTTGCCACTCTCGTGGCCGCAGCAGGCGGTGTGCGGCCTGCTGACCCTGTTGATCGCGCTGGCCGTGGCGCGCAGTTCCGATTCGTACCTGATCACGCTCACGCTGATGATCATGTCGCTCTTCTGCACGTTCCGGTACGGATACTGGCGCATTTCGGGAACGATCCAGTTTTTCAAAGATCCGGCCAATCATTGGGGAGCGCTGGATGCGTTTTTCATCTGCTGCCTGATCCTGGCGGAGACATACGCATTCTTCATTCTCTTTCTGGGGTACTTCCAGACCATCTGGCCGCTGCGGCGCGCGCCGGTCGCACTGCCGGACGATACGACCGAATGGCCGCACGTGGATGTCCTGATCCCTACGTACAACGAGCCGCTGGACGTGGTCCGCTACACGGCGCTGGGCGCATTGAATCTGGATTGGCCGGCGGACAAGCTGCACGTCTACATCCTGGATGACGGCAGGCGCAAGGAGTTTGCCGACTTCGCATTTGAGGCCGGAATCGGATACAAGATCCGTCCCGACAACAAGCATGCGAAAGCGGGCAACATCAACACCGCGCTGAAGAGCATGACTGCGCCGTATGTGGCGATCTTCGATTGCGATCACGTGCCGACGCGCAGTTTTCTGCAGATGACCATGGGCTGGTTCTTGCGGGACCAGAAGCTGGCCATGATGCAGACGCCGCACCATTTCTATTCACCCGATCCGTTTGAGCGCAACCTGGGCCAGTTCCGCGTTATTCCCAACGAGGGCGAACTTTTCTACGGCATTGTGCAGGACGGGAACGATTTCTGGAACGCGACCTTCTTTTGCGGCTCCTGCGCGGTGCTGCGGCGCAAGGCGCTCGATGAGATCGGCGGCATCGCCGTAGAAACGGTCACCGAGGACGCGCATACCTCGCTGCGCATGCAGATGAGAGGCTGGGGCACGGCCTACATCAATATTCCGCAGGCGGCGGGATTGGCGACGGAGCGGCTCTCGGCCCACGTGGGACAGCGGATTCGCTGGGCCCGCGGCATGATCCAGATCCTGCGCACCGACAATCCACTGTTCGCGACCGGGCTCAAATTTCCGCAGCGGCTGTGTTATTTCAACGCGATGATGCACTTCATGTACGCGATTCCGCGCCTGATCTTTCTGAGCGCGCCGTTGATTTACCTGCTGCTGAATCACACCAATGTGCCGGGCTACTGGGCCGCGATTCTGGCCTACGCGCTGCCGCACCTGATTCTGTCGAACGTCACCAACTCGCGTATCCAGGGCGAGCACCGGCACTCGTTCTGGAACGAGATCTACGAAACTGTGCTTTCCCCGTACATCCTGCTGCCGACGATGATGGCGTTGATCAATCCCAAGCTGGGCAAATTCAACGTCACGGCCAAGGGCGGCGTGGTGAAGAGGACATTCTTTGACACCCGCATCGCGCAACCGTTCCTGATCTTGCTGATCTTCAACCTGGCAGGGATCCTGATCGCCATTCCGCGCTTCTTTATCTGGGACCGCGACCGGCCTGGGACGGTCGTGATGAATGTCATCTGGTGTGTCTTCAATGTCGTCATCCTGGGGGTCACGACGGCGGTGGCGCGGGAGATGAAACAGCTCGCGGACCACGGTTCGCATTGCCCTGGTCACACCCGTGATGGCCAAGCTGTCCGATGGACGCCTGGTGGCGGGAGAAACCATCGACATGTCCTCGGGAGGAACGAGTATCCGCTTCAGTGAAGCGCTGGAGGCGACTCCGCACGCCGAGGTACGGCTGGTTTTTCCGCTGCCGACGGGCGCCAACGAACTGCGGGCGACGGTGGTTTCGTCTGAGGGGTCTGTGCTGCGGGTCAAATTCCAGGATCTCAACTATCAGCGAGCAGGAAGTCCTGACCATGGTTCTGTACTCGCGGGCCGATTCGTGGCTGGGCTGGGGAGAATCGCGCGAGAACGACAATGTGATGCGCAGCCTGCAGCGCATCTTCCAGATCTCGATGCACGGGTTGGTCACGACGTTCAAGAGCCTGTTTGTCACCCAGAAGAAGAAGGCGAAACCGGCACGGACCCTGCCCGCGGTAAGCTCGGTACTCATTTTCGCGCTGGGTTTGATTCTGGGCGCATCCGCGCCGCAGCTGCGGGCCCAGGCGGCCATTAACGCCGAAGGGCAGCAGGCCGGGTCTGTGGCCGGAATGCCCGTGTTTGCGCCGCCACCCCTGGGACAGTTTCGCGACATGTTCAGTCTTGCCGATGCGGGCGCTTCGCAGATCGAACTGCACGGCATCGACAGCAATCACAGCATCTATTTCAGCCTGCCGCAAACGCATGTTCCACGCTCGGCAAAAATCCATTTGTCCTACGCGTTTTCTCCCAGCCTGCTGCCGCAGCTGAGCATGATCAAGCTGATGATGAATGGGACCCTGTTTGCGACGGTGCAGCCGACGCCCAATGGATCGGGAGGCTCCTCGGGCCAGGTGGGCGAGTCGGAGTTTACGATTCCGCCGGAATTGATGGTGCACAACAACTCGCTGACCATTCAATTCATCGGCCACTACGTGATGGTGTGCGAAGACCCGTCGAATACCACGTTGTGGGCCCGGGTTCATCGCAGCACCTATCTCGACATCCAGGGTGACCTGCTGCCCCTGGCCGACGATCTGAAGCAGCTGCCTTTGCCCTTTCTCGATGCGGCCGTGGTGCAGCCACTGAGCCTGCCGGTTGTGTTCACCTCCCAGCCGTCGATGAAATCCATCCAGGCGGCCGGTATTGTGACCAGCTACTTCGGGCTGATCTCCGAGAATCGGCCGGTGCGCTTCCCGGTGCATATCGGGGCGCTTCCGTCGGGCAACGCGATCGTCATATCCGACAGTGCTTCAAATCTTCCCGCGGGCCTGGGCATGCCCATTGTCGACTCGCCGACGGTGGCGATGCGGCCCAACCCCAATGATCCTTTCGGGAAGGTGCTGGTCATTGCCGGCCAGGATGCGGATCAGACCATACGTGCGGCCCAGGCCGTGGCATTGCACAGCGACCTGCTGCAAGGGGCGCAGACCAGCATCGAGACGCTCAATCTTCCGGCGCGCCAGGAGGCCGATGCAGCGCCGCGCTGGGCCCGCACCGACCAGAAGGTTTCGCTGGCCGATTACGCGACCGCGGACCAATTGCAGGGCGACGGCTCCGCGCCCCTGAGCGTTTACTTCCGCATCGCTCCGGACATCTTCTACAACGAGCGGCCGAACGCCATTCTGCGGCTCGCCTATCGCTACAATTCGATTCCCATCGGGCCCATTTCCAGCATGCAGGTGCGGGTGAACAACGCCTTTCTCGGATCGCTGCCTCTGATCCCCGGACAGGAAGCCTCGCGGCACATGCAACTGGATATGCCGGTGCCGGTGGTCAATCTGCGTCCCTTCTCGAATTCGCTTTCGTTCGACTTTACTTTCCAGCTGCTCAAAAAGAGCAATTGCCAGGACACGACGCCGATCAACATGCAGGGATCGATCCTCAGGGATACGTACCTCGACCTGACCGGCTATCCCCACTACGCGCCGATGCCGAACCTGGAGATATTCGCCAATGCGGGGTTCCCATTCACGCGCTATGCCGACCTCGCGCAGACCACGGTTGTGCTGCCGGCGACGCCCACGGAGCAGGAGATCGAGGCGTTCGTCACGCTCATGGGGCACTTCGGCCGGCAGACGGGATTTCCCGGGTTGCGCGTGACGGTGGCCGGGGCCGGAAGCGATGGTCCCCGGCGCGAAGAGCGATTTTCTCGTGATTGGCACCGGAGACGACCAGCCGGGCTTCGACAAGATCGCGAACAACCTTCCCGTCATGCTGCACAGCGGAAAGATCCAGGTGCACGACACGGCGGGCTTCTTCGCCCCGCTCCATCACGCCTGGTGGAAGGTGCAGTCGGAGGAACACACCGAATCCGGCGATCTGGTTGCAACCGGGACACCCGACGCAGTGATCGAGGGCATCGAATCTCCCTTCGACGTCGGCGGGAGCAAGAGCATCGTGGCCATCCACCTGAAGGATAGCCAGACGTTCGCGCCGTTCATGCAAACCTTTCTGTTCGTGCAGCAGGCAAGCGACATCCAGGGTTCGGTATCCATGCTGCTGGGGACGCGCTTCCAGTCGTTCCGCGTAGGGTCGCCGGTCTACCATGTCGGACTATTGCCCTGGTGGACAAGGCTGACGCTCTGGTTCATGGAGGTTCCGTGGCTGGCGGCGGTGGTCGTGCTGGTGCTGGCGTTCCTGCTGGCGATCTGGACGCGGCAGTGGCTGCGGCAGAAAGCCCGGGCCCGGTTGAAGATGATTGCGGACTGATTGGTCGCAGTCTCCCACCCAGGCGACAAGAACAAAACGTCGCGAGAGTGGGGCACCCACTGGAATAGTGAAATTGCATTTGCGGAGCGCAGGTCGTTCGCTTCGCCCAGGACGACAGCATCAGGTACGGATGACAGCGTAAGTAGATAGAGCCTAAGCAAGCGGCGAATTATTTTGAGGTGTGCGGTAAAGATGATCCCCCTTCTCATGCGGTCGCGGCACATGCTGCTCGTCCCGTTTCTTCTTCTGGTGGGTGCGAGAGGCAGTTGCGATCAAGGTCCGTGGGCGCTGTGGAATGCGTACGCAGCCCGATTCATCGACGGCCAGGGAAGAGTGATCGATCCGCAGGGGGGCAACCGGACCACATCGGAGGGGCAGTCGTACGCGCTGTTCTTCTCGCTCGCCAACAATGACCGTGCGCGCTTTGACCAGGTGCTGAAGTGGACGCAGGCCAACCTGGCCGCCGGCAACCTCGGAACGCATCTTCCGGCATGGCTGTGGGGCAAGTCAAAGGAAGGCGACTGGAAGACGCTCGACGCCAACCCGGCGGCCGACTCGGATGCGTGGATCGCGTACTCGCTGCTCGAAGCGGGACGGTTGTGGAAGAACCCCGCATACACCAATCTTGGCCGGCAGATGATGGCCCAGATCGCCAGGCATGAAGTGGCTGAGCTTCCGGGTTTCGGGCCCATGCTGATGCCCGGCCCGACTGCCCTGTTCTCGCACAAGAACACGTGGACCGTGAATCCCAGCTACGTGCCGCTGTTCATTTTCCAGCGCTTTGCGGCTGTCGATCCGAGCGGTCCATGGGGCGCGATTGCGAAAAATATTCCACATCTGCTGAGGGACAGTGCGCGCCACGGATTTGCGATGGACTGGCTGGACTATGTGCCGACCGACGGGTTTTACCCGGCCCCGGCTCCGGGGAGTGCTGAGCCCGCACCAGGGCAGAAGGTGAAGAAGGATCCTCCGCTACCGGTGGGCAGCTACGACGCCATCCGGGTCTATCTCTGGGCGGGGATGCTGGATGACTCGGTCCCCTCGCGTTCCGACATGATCGGCGCGCTGTCGGGAATGGGTTCTTATCTTGGCAATCATGGTGCCCCTCCGGAAAAGGTGAGTGACCTGGGTATTCCGATGGAGCAAGATGGACCAGTAGGGTTTTCCGCGGCTGTGCTGCCGTATCTCAGGACATTTCCGGATGCGGAGAAGATGGTCGCGCAACAGAGGGTTCGTATCAGTTCTCAGTTCGATCCCAAGAGCGGTTTGTATGGAAAAGACCCCGCATATTACGATCAGAACCTTCTCCTGTTTGCGACTGGTTTTCTGGATGGCCGATTCAGGTTCGGGCCGCGAGGGGAATTAAGGGTGGAATGGAATCAGTGATGACGGTTGCGCGCAGGGCACTATGCACAATGGGGATCCTGGCGGTATGCCTGCCTCTATCGCTGCAGCCGGGATGGGCACAGAAGCCGGCGGCGCAGGCAAGTCCGGACAGGACGCGCCAGATCCTGGTTGGGAATGCGCATGCGCTTGAATCGCGCGGCCGGCCGGACATGGCCATCCAGATCTGGCAACAGGTTCTGCTCTCCGACCCCAACAATGTTGAAGCCCTGGCCGGGCTCGCCCGGGATTACAAGCTCACCGGCAGTCTCAGCCAGTCCGATGCCGCGCTGGAACGTCTTCGCAGCGTCAGTCCGAACGATCCGAACATCGGCAAGATCCAGGCGCTGGCCAGCACCAAGGCCCAGAGCGATCGCCTGCGGGAAGCGGGCAATCTGGCGCGCCAGGGACACAATGAAGAGGCGATGCGGATCTATCGCGACCTCTATGGCGACCGCCCGCCGGACGGGGATATCGCCCTCGCCTACTACCAGACGCTGTACGGCACTGCGAGCGGCAAGGCGCCTGCGATTGAAGCCATGCGCGCGCTTGCGGCGCGGAACCCCGGCGACACTCGTTTTGCGGTTGCACTCGGACAGATGCTGACCTATGAAGCGGGGACCCGCGCCGAGGGCATTCGTCTCTTGAAAGAGCACCCGCAGGATCCGAACGCGCAGACGGCGCTGCGCCAGGCGCTCATCTGGGACTCGGCCAATCCAGCTTCGGCCGCGGAATTGCGCGAGTATCTCAAGCTGCATCCGCAGGACACGGAACTCGAGAGCCGCCTGAAGGAAAACGAGACCAAGCTGGCGCAGATGAACTCCGGCATCGCGCGCACGCCCGAAGAACGGGCCGCCTTTGCGGCGCTCAATGCCCACAAGCTGGAAGACGCGCAGGCGCGCTTTACCGAATTGCTCCAGAAGGAGCCGACCAATGGACGCGCCGCGGCAGGCATGGGCTTTGTGCGCATGCAGCAGAACAATTTTGCCGGGGCCATCAGCTATCTGACCCAGGCGGAACAGAACGGATTCAAGGATGCGACGGTCGAGAACGCGCTGGCCACATCGCGATTCTGGTACACGATGGGCGAAGCGTCGCAGGCGTTCGACGAGAATCAGTTTGACGTTGCCGCCGCGAAATACAAGGACGCCCTGGCCATGCGGCCGCGAAGCCGCGAAGCTCTCAGCGGACTGGCCGGCCTGATGATGAAGCAGCAGCAGTATGGAGAAGCTGCAAACATCTACCAGGACCTGATCAAGGTGGAGCCGCAGAATGGCGACGCATGGCGGGGCCTGTTTCTCTCGTACGCGCGCGACGGACAGAACGACAAAGCGCTTGCCGTTGCCAATCGCTTTCCGCCCGCGGTAAAAACCGCGAGCGCCAAAGATCCGGAGTATCTGCGGACGCTGGCGACTATTTATCACTCCCAGAATCGCCCCGCGGATGCACAGCGCGTGCTGGCGCAGGCGCTGGCGCTTCCGTTCCCCAGCAGCGGCTCGACTCTGAAGGCGGACACGAAGCTGCAATACGCCGGAATCCTGATGGAGGCGCATCGGTTCGATCAGGCCGCGGAGATGTATACGCAGATCCTGAACGACGACGCCGGCAACCTGTCCGCGTGGATGGGCCTCGTCAGCGCGCACCACGAATTGAACCGGGACAACGAAGCCATCGCCGATGTGGAGAAGATGCCGCCCGCAACCTACGAAGCGGCATTGAATGACGCGGCCTTTCTTTCCATGCTGGGATCGATTTATCAGCAGGCGAATCAGTTCGACATTGCCCAGAACCTGCTGGAGCGTTCGGCAAAACTGCAGATGGCCGCGGGCGGCCAGCCCAGCCTGCAATTGCAACTGCAATTGGCTGCGATTTATCTGCAGCGCAACAACACCGACCAGGCGTACGCGATCTATCGGCAGGTGCTGACGGCGCATCCCGAACGCGTGGATGCCTGGAAGGGATTGATCGCGACCCTGCAAGCCACCAATCACAACGCCGAGGCGCTGCAGCAGATCGCGCTGATTCCGCCCGCGGTGCGCAAGCAGTTGGAAACCGATTTCGAATTTGTGCAGGGGGAAGCGAGCCTCTACGCGGCAGTGGGCGACATTCCAAATGCGGTCGAATACATGAACCGCGTGCAGGCGCACTATGCGCAGCTGAAGACCGCGCCGCCGGCCAGCATCGAGATTCAGAACGCATGGCTCCTCTACAACACCAAAAACGATCGCGCGCTCTACCCGGCGCTGATGCGGCTCGGCGGCCGGCAGGATCTTACGGCCGCACAGCGCGAGACGGTGCAGACCATCTGGGCCAGCTGGAGCGTGCGGCGCGCGGGTGCGGCGATTGATAACAACGACAACCAGCGGGCGGTGCAGATTCTCGAGGCTGCGTCGCTGGCGTTTCCCGACAATGTGCAGGTGCGCAAGGTGCTGGCCGGCGGGTATCTGAGGACGGGCCAGACCAAGGAAGCGTTGGCGATCTACAAGTCGGTGGGGATGCAGGACGCGAGCGCGGCTGATTTTCAGGGAGCGATCGGCGCGGCCCTGGCTGCCACCGACAAGGCGCAGGCAGAAATCTGGCTGCGGCAGGCGCTGGACCGGTATCCCAATGATGCTTCGATCCTGGGCATGGCGGCGCGCTTCGAACAGGCGCGCGGAGACAATCAACGAGCTGCGGACTATTGGCGCGCCTCACTGGCAGCCATGCCGGCATCGTCGCCAACCGATCGCCTGGCTCACGAGCTTGCCTATCCGGATGTGAGCACCAAGGCGCGCAAGGCGACCACGGCGGCGGACTTGCAGCAGCTGCTCGATCCCAACAACGAGCCGTTTCCGAAAACGACGAAGCTGCCGCCTCTGCCGGCGTATGGGCCTGATCCTTACAACGGACGCGCGCCGGTGGTATTGACGCAGCCGCAATCGTCTGCGCCGCAAGACCAGTTGATCACCGCGCCGGCCACGACGGAGATTCCGGTGCCGCCGCCGGCCTCACGCTCAACAGCGCCGCCCATTGCGGTACCGATGGCGCGGGCTCCGGATGCCGTACCGGAGGGTTCCCAGACCGCGGTGTCGGCGACAAACAGCACGGCAACCGCGAGACACACACACCAGACCTCGAAGGCAGCGAACGCCGCGGCGGCCGGCAATCATTCGTCGAGCAGCCAGACCTATTCGGGGAAAATGAATCTGCCTGTGTCGGAAGAAAACATCACCTCGACCGACTCTGCTCCTTCCACTCGAACCGAGCCGCTGCCGGCACCGGTGTTCATCCCTGTTCCGCAGACTTCGCCAACAGGGCCGGCGGCGCAGCAGCCTGCACAGCCGGCTTATGTTCCGGTTCCGCAATCGTCGGTCGCAGTTCCTGATTCCGGCGGGCAGCCGCCCTTACGCATCACGTCGCAGCCCATGGACACCAAGGCAGCCCAGGCGCAGGCGCTTTTCGCGGACCAGACCGACGGACAGTTAACGCAGGGCTCGGCGGCGCAGATTCATGCTCTGGGCAACGCTCCGGTTACGTTGCCTGCAAGCAGCGCGCCACAGCCTGCATCCGGCGAGACCCCGCGGGCAACGACGTACAGTGCGACTCAGTACACGCCTTCGGCACAGGAAGCAGCGACCGGGGCCTATTCGGCACAGAAGCCACAGCCGGCGACTCAGCCCGCGCAACCACCGTCCACAACAACGGGACAACTGCCCGCACCTCCCGCGCCGGCGACCGTCGAACCAGGGAAGAAATCTAAACACAAGGCGGCACCGACAGAGACAGTACCGACCCTGGTGACCGCACCGGGAGAACAGAATCCTTCCCAGGTCACGGTCCCTGAATCGCCGGCCGTGAATCAAACGGTTACGACGCAGGGGATCACGGACGAGGAGCTGCAACAGCGCAGCCTGCCTCCGCTGCGCGGGCCATGGGTGAAGGTGCAGCGCGAGGCGCGCGCCGTCACCCCGCGCGAAGAAGCCGAGATGCAGTTGCAGACTCTCGAGAGCAGCTACAGCGCCTGGATGGGCGGAGTGGGCCTGATCAACTATCGCAGCGGCGACCTGGGCTACGATCATCTCTCCGCGCTCGAGGCTCCATTCGAGGTTGTCCACGCCTTTCGGCTACAACGCACGCATGACGTTTGTAGCCAAGCCGGTCTTTCTTGACTCCGGGCAGGCCGACGGCACCAGCATTATCACGGTGGAAGAGTTGACGACCTCGGGCCGATCGCTGGTGACCATTCCCCAGCCGCTGGGAACCGAGACCAACACCGGGGCAACCACGTCGACGACAGCCACCACAACGCCTGCCACTCCACCGCCGCAGCAGAATGCGGCCGGTGTGGGCGGCGAGGTTCAATTGGCGTTTCCGCACCTGGCCCTGGCGGTGGGCTACACGCCCTATGGCTTCCTGGTTTCAAACGTGACCGGCCGCGCGACGTGGCGTCCTGGAAACGGGCCGTTCACCTTCAGCTTTGTCCGCGACCCGGTGAAGGACACGCAGCTTTCCTACGGAGGATTGCGCGATCCAGGCTCGGCCACTCTCGGGTTTCCGGGCAACGTCTGGGGCGGCGTGATTGCCGACCAGGGAAATGTCCAGTATTCGCGCGGCGATGCACAGTCCGGTTTTTATGTTGGCGTCAGTGGGCAATATCTGAGCGGTCATAACGTCCAGGAAAACTCGCGGTTCGACGGATCAGGCGGGGCGTACTGGCGGGTGAAGACATTGCCCGAATATGGCAACCTCAGCGTGGGCGCCAACTTTTTCGGAATGCACTATGCCCACAATCAGCAAGCGTTCACATATGGCATGGGAGGCTACTTCAGCCCCCAGGAATACTTCCTGGCCAATATTCCGTTTACGTGGACCGGGCACTACGAGACGCGCTGGCATTACGAGATCCTGGGCGGACTCGGTGTGCAGGCATTTCAGCAGGACACCACGCCGCTATTTCCGCTTCCCGATCAGAAGGCGGATGAAGTGGCTTTGAATAACGCAGCCCTTCCAGCTGTGACCAGTGTCGGACCCAACTACAACCTGCGCGGGACAGTGGCGTATCAGATCGGACCGCACTGGTTCGCAGGCGGCTTCCTGAGCGCCAATAACTCGCGGAACTACGCTGCGGTGTCGGCCGGCTTCTCCATTCACTATCTGTTCCGCGCGCAACCATCGGCGGTGACCAGCCCGACGGGGCTATTCCCGAACGATGGACTGCGGCCATTCACTGTGCCTTAAACAGATCACAAATCAAGGCCCAAAAGGGAAGGAGATGGAATTCCGTCTCTTCCCTTTTTATTTATGAAATGAAATAGAACACAACTCCGCTGCCAGTTAACTGCATCTAGATCAAGTACGTGAGCCTGCAGGCCCCTCTGTAGCTATTTATCAAAATACAGCGGGCTTTCGTTCGAGGCAATTTTGCTAGGACAATTCATGCGCAGCGCCAGGGTTCGAGTAACCCTTTCGTCCTTGTTCCAGGCCGTGCAAGGAGGGCTGGGTGTGAGTGTGACTCCGTCGCATTTTTACTTTCCCGTGCCCAAACTGAAGTCGTTTCACAGCAAGGACTGGACTGAGTGCCGTCCCTGCGCGGCGCTCGATTTTCATCTTGACGAGCAGATTGAACGGCTCCACAAGGAAATTCTCCCGTTTGCCTCGGAGTGCGACTTTCCTGAGATTGCCGACGGCGACGATCATGCCTTCCATTTCAATAATGGATTCTTCGAGCGGATCGACGCCGAGGTGGCCTATTCACTGGTGCGCCAGCGCAAGCCCAGGCGGATCATTGAAATCGGCAGCGGGAATACCACCCTGGTGCTGGCCGCCGCCCTGGAAAGGAACGGCGCCGAAGGCTATGCCGGAGAAATGATCAGCATCGAGCCTCATCCGGCTCCCTTTTTGAAGGACGGCCTGAAGGGTCTCACCGAACTGATTGAAGGCCCGGTGCAGCAGGTACCGATCGATCTGTTCCGAACCCTGCGGGCGAATGACATTCTGTTCATCGATTCCAGCCACGTGGTTTCGATGGACAGCGATGTTTTGTACGAATGCCTCCGCATACTTCCTGAACTGGCGCCGGGCGTGCTGTCCACTTTCACGACGTCTTTACGCCGCTCGATTATCCCCGGAAATTTGTCATGACAAATCTGTGCTTCTGGGGTGAACAGTACCTCCTGGAAGCCTTTCTTTCGTTCAATTCGGCATTTCGCGTGGTCTGGTCTGCGAGCGCGATGATGAAATTCCATCCCGATGTTTTGCGGGAGGCGTTTCCCGGCTGGGAAGGAAGCTTTGCCCGCATGCCGGAGGAGTTGAAGGTCTTCGCTCCGACCCTGGATGGCGCCAACGTCTGGCCATGCAGCTTCTGGATTGCCAGAAGCTGACCGCGGCACCCCTGCCATTGGTTGCGAGAAAGTAGTGCGGCGGATTCATTCCGCTGTATGCTACTTACCTGCTCCAACTGAGCGGCCAAGGACGACCTGCCGGTGGTTACGCCCGAAAACCTGTTCTCGAGGCCTGTCTCGTCTGCAACCGTGGGACAGATCATTCTGTGGTGGGAAGCGCGACGGCTCTACTACAACGGGATCATCCTTGCGTGGGCGCTGTTGTGGGGGCTGATCACTCAGCTCAGAAAAACGCGCGACTGGGTTTCGAGTCCTTTATTCATCCTCACCTATATTTTTGGTGTTCAGGTGCCCGCCAACATCTTCTTCACGGGAGGATGGATCGCGGACCTTGTTCGTGAAAAAGCTTCTGGGGCTGGCGTCGCCGGGGTTCGGACCGTGGGCATTCGGGCTGGGCACCGGCTTCTCGTTTCTGTTCATCCTCGTCGTGATCTTTCTTTAAGGGAGAGGCATGCGGATGATAGGGGCAAGAAACCTCTTCGCAAAACCAGACCCGCAGCCAACTGCCGGAGCAATCATCCGGTGGTGGGAGTCGCGGCGGCTTCACTACAACGTGATCACGCTGGCCTGGGCATTTCTGTGGATTGTGGTCTCGTATCTCCGGGGAAATCACGTCTGGCTTGCGACTCCTTTGGCGATCCTCACATACCTCGGCATTCAGTTGGCCGCCAACATCTGGTACACGGGGGGATGGATTGCCGACCTGATTGTGAAGAAGGTTCTGCACATACCGTGGCGGCGGCTTCGGGCCCTGGGCATTGGCGCTGGGGATCGCCTTTTCATTCCTGTTCATCCTGGTCGTGGCTTTTCTTATAGGCTTGGGACAATATTCGGGATGCTCGCTTAAACCTGGGCCAGGATGGCTCTGCCGAGGGCGCCGGTGAGCGCGTCCTGCATGGCCAGTGCGGTGCGACTGGGCCGGTCCGGCGAGTTCGCGAAGGTGGTTGGCAAAGTCCCACGCAAGGTTGCGGGCACTGCAGATATTCCAAAACGCGAGCAGGCGGCCGACCTTTCCCGTGTCCTGTGCCAGCAGGCCCAATGCGTCTCCGGCCAGCATATTCAGCGCCGATGGCATAACCGCTCCCAGCAGATCATTCACCGACTGATAGTCGCGATATTCCGGCCCATCCGGCGCCGGGACCAGGTTCATGTCGGCGCTGGTTTTCAGCAGCGCCAGGGAAAGATCGTGATTGATGTGGGCATTCATTCCGGCCAGCGCGAACTGAATGCGATCGATGTCCGGAGTGAATCGGGCCTGAAACATCGCGGTCCAGGACGACGGCGTCTTCTCTCCAGCGAGCGAAGCGCGAAGGGCGTCGAAGTAAAGCCCTGCGAACACCACGTCGAGATGATCGAGCCACTCGGGGTTCTGCCATGCGCCTCCGGGCGGGTTCGAACGCACCTGGTCGGTGACCATCAGGTAGAGGCGGTTAAACCATTTGAGACCGTCGTTGTCGGGAAGAAGCGCGTCGATGGACTGCATCTCGGCGATGACGTCGGCGATCGTGGCTGGGTTGGTGGCTGCGATGAGCCCATCGCCAGGCGGGCCTGAAGGAGATGACGACGAGTGGAGATGGATTGCCTCCCGGGAATCGCCAGAAGTATACCTGACGCTGTCGACTATCCTCGCATTCCCGGGTGCATTGTTGTTCGCGCAGTGCTATTTTACGTAGCAACTTCAGCGTGTAACCGAGCCGCCATCGAATGAGGACTGGTTTCTCACTGCTCTTCATCGTGTAGGTTGTTTTCCTTGGGGCGAGTGAGGTGTGGGGATGAATGCGATCAAACATCTGTTTGCACAGCCTGATCTGCTGCAAAGCAGCGGAGCGATCATCTGGTGGTGGGAAGCGCGCCGCTTCTACTACAACGTGATCCTTGTTGGCTGGGTCCTGATTCTGGCTTTCATAGCTTCAGCGCGACCTGGCCGGTTCGATTCCAGTCTTTGGAACCTCAACGTCCTGTTTGTCTTCGTTATATTCTTCGTGTTCCCAGCGAATGTTCTGTACACGGGAGGCTGGATCGTTGACCTGATCGTGAAGAAGGTCCTGGGGCTTCCCGCGCGAGGGTTTGAACCATGGGCCCTGGGGGCGGGGATCGGTTTTACTCTCGCCCTCTATCTCACGATCTTTGTCGGTGCGAAGCTTGTCGGATCGCACGAGATTCGATCTGCGGTTGGATCGTTGAACTCATCGTGAAGAAGGAAAGTCCTTCCGCTTTACGCCGGCAATACCTGCTACAGATAGCGCGGAGTGGCAGCGGCATAACCAGCGTATTGCTGCCCGTCGACTGTCTTCAGGAAGGCTTCTTCCTTTTTGATCTGGGCATGGAGCACGGCCGGCGTCAGCACCAGATAGATCAAACCTGCGAGGGTGGGGTTCAGGAGAAATGATCCGGCCATGAACAGATCGGCCGCCAGGTAGATCGGATTGCGCGACCGGCGATACAGGCCCGACGTGACCAGGGCACCGGGAACGTGCTCATCAATTCCGATGCGCCATGACGCACCCATCTCGACGTAGGCGGTCGCGACCACAACGATACGATGCGGCCATCAATCCAGCCCCCAGCCACCGCCAGGTTGCTGTTTTCGAAGAGCCGGATGCTGAACCACGGGAGCAACCAGCTTTGCAGGTGACATGCGGCTTGCAGGCTCTGGAAGACGAACACTGCCAGGCCGAGGGTGACGAGAACAGAAAAGCTGTCCTCGCGATAGACGATGGGCACGCTGCGGGAGCGATGCAACAACAAATTGCCTGCGATCAAGAGGGCGAGTGCCGCCACCGAATACCAGCTGAACGTAATCCGCCGCCGACCGGGGGCCGGCTTCCTCGCAGTTTCATGCCGCTCTGGTTGGCTCCGATGATCAAGAGAGCACACAGAGTGTTGAACAGGACGGTCAATTCCGTCGAGATCTCGACGGATGCGATGGTGGCGCGTTGGCGAATCCAGAGCATCAGGAGATTGATGATCGGAGCGGCAATCATGGCGATGTTCAGCCACGAGGTCCATTGGAAACTCGACGGCGATCACTACCATCAAGGCCGCAGCCACGCATTGACCAGCCAGAAGCCGCACCCGGTTCGGGCGGCTGAGGCGAAGGGTTTCGCCATAAATCGATCACCGGAAAAATGAGCAGAAGAAAGTAACCCAGGGATAACCACGTCTGCAGATTGGGAGCGGCGCCCGCCGCCAGTTGCGGGCGACAGAACGCAGGCCACGCTCCAGCCGATAGCCTGGGCCCAGTACGGAATCGGACTTTGGGCCGGCAGCCGACCAAAAGCGCGGCGGAGACAATAGATGGTTGTGAGGAGCTGCGAGGCCGCCCAGGAGGATGACCAGCTGCTTCGATTCTCTGCCCAGAAGCCAAAGCAGGCAGACAGCAACCGTCGCGAGTCCCGAGAGCAAGAAATGCGAGGCGAACGGGACGCAGCGTGCGCAGCGTCGGGTTCCGGCTCTCGTCGCGATTCAAATCGACCAGATCGTCGAACCAGTAGGCGGCCAGCGTGCAAAGTCCGACCGTCATTGCGGTGCGATAGCGGATGACGCCGAGAAAGCCGATGCTGGCAGCCGCGGTCATCGGCCGCGGCTGCGAATCCCACCGAGAGCCGGCTGTAATGAATGACGCCAAGGACAACAGCGGCCACCCGATTCAGTTGATGGATGCGCCGCCGGTCAGTGGTTATGATTCTCGTGCTCCCGGGGAAGGTTCTTCTTGCCGAAGACCTGATCGCGAATGCGGTTCAGCAGGGAGTCGGTCTGCTTTCCGAAGTATCCAAGGATAAAGGCCGTCCCGGCGGTCGCTTCAAAACTGTCCAGAGAAATGCCAAACACCTTGAATCCTGATAATTTCAGCACGATCATGAAGGCGGCCGCGATGCTGGTATGGCAGCCGAGAATACCGATGTACTCGGTGAGGTCATGGGGCGGGTTTGGAACCTGCTTTTGATAGCGCGCAACCATCCCGGAAATACGCTGCGCCCAGACCCCCAGCGAAGCCCACATCAGGATTTCGGCGGTAAAGTCCATGGTCGAGGCGGGGCTTCCTCCGACGAAACCGATTTTGGAAAGCTTGGCGATATTGTCGGCGGAATAGAGATTCAAGGGGTTGGGCAGCAGGAACTGCGCGCCGTGCCAGTGGCAGTAGCACTCGATGAACACCATCTCGGCACTCGTGATGGCCATGATGTAGAGCAGAGGCAGCCATGCGACAAGTTTCTGCATGGGCTGAGGATCCGGCTCGTCCGGGGTCGAGTGGGCCGGTAATGCAAGTTCAAGATTCATTTGCGGCGCAGCCATAAGCGCTTCCTGCAGCGCGCTCGCTTCGTCGGTCTTTGCATGCATCTGGAATGGGCTTCACATGGCCCCCAGGAGATCAGGTGCTCGGATTATCTCTCAAAGTGGATTCGAAAATGAAGGGGAAAGAGCAGGGCCTTAAGTTTCCACGTTCTCGACGGTGCCGGGAACTCGGGAAATGGAAACTGAGCAGAGGGTTATAGACGATAAATAATTAAATAACTTAATTGTTTACTATTGCAATTATTAAAAAACTTAATTATTGTACTGTTCATGAGGAAAGAGTTGAACAGGAGGCTCCAATGACCTCCGATCCAAAATCGGCTTCGGACTGGCAGGATCTCCTGAAAATAGCCCAAGGAGGGCCGCCTGGTGGTCGAGCGGGTGCAGATTCCCGAAAGGCACATCACGGTGGAGGGTGCATTCACCCTGCCCGAACTGGCGCGGCTGACCCTGGAGGACCAGGTGTTCATCATCGCCTTCCTGCGCTCGCACGGTTCCATCAAGGAAATGGAGCAGGTGTTTGGGGTGAGCTATCCGACCATCAAGGCCCGGCTCAACCGGATCGCCGGGCAGCTGGAATTTGTGGACACCAACCCGTCCCCGTCGCGCGCCGAGGTGCTGGAGCGGCTGAACAAGGGCGAGTTGAGCGCCGATGAAGCGATCCGGGCGCTGGAGGCGCTGAAGTGAAAGAGGCAGGGACCAGGGACTAGGACGGGACATAGGGACCAGGGACTGAAATCAAGGAGGTGCGCAGATGACGCCCAATCTTGCTGTGATTCGCATTGAGGCGGGGCAGGGGTGGTGCCCGCTGATACCGATTCCGCTGTTTCTGCTGTGGATTCCCGGCATCCTGCTGGCGCCATTCATTCTGTTGGCGCTGTGGGTGACGTGCCTGGTGTTTCGCATCCGGTTTTGGCACTCGCTGCGTGTTCTCTGGGACGTGCTGTGCAGCCTGCCGGGGACC
The DNA here is from genome assembly GCA_963812485.1 of uncultured Acidobacteriota bacterium. Taxonomy (GTDB): domain Bacteria; phylum Acidobacteriota; class Terriglobia; order Terriglobales; family Acidobacteriaceae; genus Telmatobacter. Next base: position 31,839 of record CAWEVD010000018.1, on the reverse strand, counting down.
AACGTGCGGGTCTGCGCAGAAGGGAAGAAAATCTCGGTTCAAATCCTGTAGAGGCTGCCATGCAAAAGGAACGCCAAATCATTTTGTCCATGATCGCGCTGGGGCGCATCACGCCGCGAGAAGCGGAGCGCTTGCTGGCGGTATGGAGCCTGGGCCGCGAAGAGTTCTGGGTCATCGCCGCCTGCGTGACCGCGTCTCTGACCCAGATCGTGCCGGCCCTGGCGCGCATGGTTCACACGCTGCTGCCGGAAGGGCTTCCGGGGCTGCATCACGCCGTAATGGCCATCACGTATTGGATAGGGGGAATGTTATGAACGAGAATCGCCGTCAAATTCTGGAAATGCTGGCCGCGGGGAAGATTACGGCCGATGAAGCGGAGCGGCTGCTGGCCGCGCTGGACCCCGGTCCAACCGCCATGGCAGGGGAGTTCTCCGGCACCACAAAGGGCAGCGACGGGCGCCCGGTGAAGACGCGCGCCAAGTATCTGCGCGTGCTGGTGGAAGCCGACGAGTCGATGACCGGCTTGAAAGGCGGAACCACGGTCAATGTGCGCGTGCCCATGCAGTTGCTGCGCGCCGGCGTTCGCCTGGCCAGCCTGATTCCGGCGCAGGCGCACGGCCAGCTGGACGAAGCGCTCAGCAAGCATGGCGTGCCCATCACTCTTTCGCAGATCAAGCCGGAGAACCTCGAAGAACTGATCGATCACCTCGAGGACCTGACCGTAGACGTGAACGGCACCGACGGCAACATGACCAAGGTGCGGGTGTTCTGCGAGTAAGACAGGGAACAGGGACTAGGAACAGGGACTAGGGACCAGCGACCAGGGACCTAGGCCGCCGCGAACCAGCCAATCTCGGATTTTCAAAACGGATCAGGCGCAGGACCCGGTTTTCCGGGCCACGGGAGAGCTGTGCGCGCCGGAACTGAAACACACACAAGGCAGAAACAAAGGAGGACATGACCATGACGACAATGACGATGCCCAAGCCGCACGGCGACCGGGGCATGGAAGGCATGGTCGCGAAATGGTATGCGGCCAATACGGCCGAGGTGATGAATGAATACCAGGACCTCGCGCAAGCGGATTGCAAATCAACTGCCGCAGGGCAGCAGCGTGCTCGAGGTGGCGCCCGGGCCCGGGCTACTTCTGTATCGAACTGGCCAGGCTGGGATCGTACGCGATCACCGGCCTCGATATCAGCCGGACCTTTGTGAAGATGGCGGCAAAGAAAGCCGCAGAAGCCGGCGTCCAAGTGAACTTCACCCAGGGATCGGCGTCCAACATGCCGTTTCCTCGCGGCAGCTTCGATTTTCTGCTGTGCCGCGCGGCTTTCAAGAATTTTGCCGATCCGGTGGGTGCTTTGAAGGAGATGTGCGCGTGTTCTGAAGCCGGGAGGGCGCGGCCTGATTATCGATTTGCGGCGAGACGCTTCGCCGGGCACGATAAGCCGGCACGTGGATGGGATGGGCCTGTCCACGGTGAACAGGGTTCTGACCAAGCTGGCGTTCAGGACCATGTTGCTGAAGAGCGCTTACACCCGGGAACAATTTCAGCAGATGCTGGCGCAGACTGAATTCAGCAGTGTCGAGATTGCGGAGGAAGGCATCGGCTTCGAGATCTGGATGACGAAATAGAGAAGAAAGCATCGGGCCAGGTTCTCCATCGTTCGATTGATTGTCAGGTCGACGGGGACTGAGGCTAGACTCGCGGCCATGACCATTCCGACAGAACCCATTGGCAGCATTCCCCGGCCGCCGAGCTGTTGAGCGCAATGCAGGATCATGCAGGCGGCCGCATTTCGGCCGAGGCCCTGGAGAAGTCGTATGACGACGCGGTGCGCGACACTGTAGAGCGGTTTGAAGCGACCGGCTCACCGGTCATCACCGACGGAGAACAACGGAAGTCGAGCTTCGCTACCTATCCCCTGGAAGGGCTGAATTCGCTGGCCGGCGATGGCGTGGTGATTCCATTCAAGGACGGGCACACGCGCCAGCTTCCCCGCCTCACCGCGGGGCCGTTTCACTATGGCAAATATGCCGGCGAGTATGTGCGTCGAGCCAAACCGTTCGCGAAGCAGCCGCTGAAGCAGGCCGTGATTTCGGCCTCGGCGCTGAGCCTGCTTTATCCCGCGCAGGGAATCGAAGGGTATGCGCGCGACCGGTTCATCGAGGACCTGGTGGAGGAGGCCGCGGCCGATATACGGTCGGCGTTCTCCGCCGGCGCCGAGACGGTGCAGATCGACTTCACCGAGGGACGGTTGTCGTTGAAGCTGGATCCGAGCGGCGGGCTGCTGCAAAGCTTTGTCGCGTTGAATAACTGGGTGCTGGATCGGTTTGATGCCGGCACGCGGGCGCGGATCGGCGTTCACGTCTGCCCGGGGGGCGATCACGATTCCACCCACTCCGCGGATGTGGATTATGCGGGATTGCTGCCGCCGCTGTTTGAAATGAAGGTGGGCCGGTTCTATCTCCAGCTTGCCAGCGAGCCCGACCGCCCGCGGGTGCTGAAGCAGGTGGCGGGATTGCTGGGCAGCGAGCAGATGATCTTTGTCGGGGTGATCGATCCGATTTCGCCGCGCATCGAAACCGCGGAAGAGGTGCGGGACCGGGTCCTGGAAGCGGCGAGATTTCTTCCCTTGGACAGGCTCGGCACAACCGATGACTGCGGCTTCTCTCCGTTTGCGGATGACGTCTCAACGGCGCGCGACCTGGCGTTCGCCAAGATACAGGCGCGCGTGGAAGGCACGGCGATGGCGGCGAAAGAACTGGGAGTGCGGGGAGCTGAACTGGTAGGAAGTCTAGCCTCGCCGCAGGGGCTTGTGCATGGGCACGACCTGCACCGTGACGTCGCGAACTTCGGAGAGAAAGCGGTTGAGCACCGAGCCGCGGAGCAGGATGTCCCACCGGGAGCGCGCCGACTGGCCGAAGACCACGTGGGAGATGCTTTCCTGCTGCGCGAAGCGGATGAGGGCGTCGGAAACATTCTTGTCGGTGAGGTTCACGACCTGCGCCCCGAGATCGCGCGCCATGCGCTGATACTCTTCGAGGCGATGATAGGCCTCGGGATCTCCATGGCCCTTGTCGTCATCGGGGCGGGTGACGTAGACCGCGTACCAGTTTGTAGCCAGGCGGCCGGCCACGCGCGCGCCCACGCGCAGCAGGCGTTCAGTGCCGGGGCGGGTACTGAGACAGACCATGACTTTTTCCGGAGTCTGGGCCTGCTCCAGTCCCTGGGTGCGGCGGTAGGCCGCTTCGCGGCTGCTTACCTGCTCGGCGGTGGTGCGCAGCGCAAGTTCGCGCAACAGGTTCAGATTGCCGATGCGGAAGAAGTTGGCCAGGGACTGCTCCACCTTTTCGGCGGCATAGATCTTGCCCTGGCGCAGCCGGTTGCGGAGTTCGTTGACGGTAACGTCAACATTGACCACTTCATCGGCGCGCTTGAGAAAGTTGTCGGGAACGGTCTCGCGTATGACGGTATTGGCAGACCGATTGACGGCGTCGTTCAGCGTCTCCAAGTGCTGGATGTTGACCGCGGTCAACACGTTGATGCCCGCGTCGAGCAACTCGATCACATCTTCGTAGCGCTTGCGGTTCTTGCTGCCCGGAACATTGGTGTGGGCCAGCTCGTCGACCACCACGGTATTGGGGTGACGCGCGATGATGGCGTCGACATCCATTTCCTGCAGTTCGACGCCGCGGTAGGGGATGACGCGCAGGGGAATGATTTCAAGGTCGCGAATCCGCGCCCTGGTCTCTTCGCGGCCGTGCGGTTCGACGAGCCCGATGACGAGATCGATGCCCTGCTGGTGCCACATGCGGTGGGCATCGTTGAGCATCATGTAGGTCTTGCCCACGCCGGGTGCAGCGCCGATGTAGATGCGGAGTTTGCCCGGTTCCTGCTTCTGCTCCAGCTTGAGCTCGGCCATCGTTCAGCCCACCTCGACAGGATGACGGACCGCTTCGACGGCCGCAACGGGAAGAGTAAAGCGGAAAGTAGCGCCGTGACCGAGCCGGCTTTCCACAGCGATCTGGCCGCCGAGTGATTCGACCAGCCTGCGCACCAGGGCGAGGCCGAGGCCGGTGCCCTTTTCAGAGAAGGTCGCAAAGCGGTCGAAGATGGTCTTCAGCCGTTCGGCTTCGATGCCCCGGCCATTGTCGCGCACGGAGAACTGCACGAAGTCTTTCGACTCTTCCGCGGTCAAGAGGATCTCTCCGCCCTCGGGCGTAAATCGAATCGCGTTCGAAAGCAGATTGTCGAGGATCGACCGCAGCGCGCGGCGGTCAGCGCGCACAAACGAGAGGTCAGCGTAGGCGGTGATATCGATCGTGATGTGCTTCTCCGCCGCCGGATCGCAGTAGCGGTCACGCGCTTCGCGAAGCATGGGGAGGGGACGGAGGTTTTCGAGGTTGAGGTCGCGTTTGCCGACATCGATTTCGGCCACCTCGATCAGATCGGCCATGAGGTCATCGAGCTTTTGCGATTCCTGGCTGGCCGCGGAGACAAGCTCGGCTTGCAGTGAAGTGAGTTCGCCGCCGAAGCCCTGGCCCAGGGCGTAGAGGCCGCGCCGCAACTGGAGCAGGGGGTCGCGTAGCTTGCGGCTGGCTACGCCGACGAACTGGGTTTTGAAACGGTCGGTGTCCTGCAGGCTGGTCACGTCTTCAAGCGTCGTGACGGTTCCGAGCAGGCGGCCTTCGGAGTCGCGCATGGGCGTGGTGCGCAGACGAAAGCTGCGCGCCGAATTGCCGATGCGCAGGGGAAGCATGGCCGCTTCGCCCTCGGCGGCAACGGGTTTTTGCATGGCGATGGCGTCGCGGATGGCGCTGAGAATCTTGTCTCCGCCGGGAGTGTTGGCGAGGGCCATCCGATCGGTGGCGGCCTGGCCCAGCAGCTCGGCCGCAGCGGGATTGACCTTGAGCAGATGCCCTTTGCCGTCGGTGACGATGATGGGCTCAAAAATCGACTGAAGCACCGCGTCGGAAAGCTGGAACTCCATCTGGCGGCGCCCGGCCTCGGAATCGCGCAGGTCCCGCAGGCGGACGGCGATGCGGTTCATTTCCGCGGCGATGGCGCCGAAGCTGTCGCGGCTGCTCCACTCGACGCGGTGCTCGAGATTGCCCTGGGCGACTTTGCGGGCATCGCGGGCCAGCGACCGAATGGGGGACAGGACGAGAGCAATGGTCGTGATCGCGAGCAGCACAGCGATGACGCTGAAGGCGACGCCGAGCGGCGCCTGGCCAACGGCGGCGAGGGCGCGATGCGCTGCGACCGCCAGTCCAATGGTGACGCCGGCGAGCAGGACACATCCAAGGATCAGCCGCTGGGAGAGATTCAGCATGGCCCGGCCCCCGCGCCGGCGACATCCACACTATTCATTTTCGCGGATAGAGCCGCGAGGTGCAAAATTGCAAAATTGAAAGGATCGACAGGTTGACGAAATGGTACTGGCCAGTTCCATTTTCGCAGAAACCCGTTGCGCTGCGGCTGGAAATTAACACCCGGTGCGTTAAGCGTTCGTGGTCGCCCACCCTGACGGCAAAAAAACGCAGTCAGGATGGGGTACCCAGAACCGGCATCAATTAGGGATCTGGCAGACGGCGTATCCGCCTTGCTGATACGGGCAGACCATCCCGGCGGGAGCCGCACCATGGATTGTTGTCCAGGAGATGGCCGAGTATTCGGATTTGAGTTTGCGGAAGTCATCGGCACTGAAGTGATTCAGGCCATAGGTGGCGTTGCTCATCTGCTTCCACTCTTCAGCAAGGCCCGGAAACAGCGAGACGACACCGCCGTCCTTGAAGTAGTCGGCCAGCGAAGAGCGTTCCGAGATGGAGCGAAATCCGTGCACGTCGGTTCCGGTATCCATGAAGTAGCGGGAATCAACGGCGAAGACAGCGTCCTCGGGTGTGTGATTTCGCACCCAGAGCAGCGTGTTCACCCAGGCGTTGGTGCTGGTCTGGGAAGGCAGTTCGACCCTGGGGCTGTTGGGATAGGTTTCATGCGCCACAAAAAACATGCCGATGGCGAGCGGGACGGCCAGAGCCGCCGTGACCCAGGGTCGCTCCTTGGCGAGATATTCGCCGACGATGCCGCTGAGCAGAAGAACAAGAACGAGAGTGATGAGATGGAAGGTGCGAAGCGGCTGCAGGCGCGCGAACATGTCCAGCGACGGAGAGCTGGCGAGAAATACGCCGGCGGCGATGGACACGATCCCAAAGGGCAGCATCGCAAAGCTGAGGCGCCTGAAGGAGGGGAGCGTTCCGCGCCAATCGCGCCGCCAGAACAAGGCCAGGATCGCCAGGGGAGCCAGCATGCCGACCCAGTGATACCAGCTCCAGTTGTAGAGAAAGAAGTAGTCGCGGGAGTACAGGGCCTCGCGGTAAGGTCCGCTCGCGGGGGTCAAATAGAACCCGGTAGGAAGCAGGGCCGCGGCGCCGGCCAGCGCGGGCACCCGTTCGCGCAGGGGGGTTCCGCTGCGTTCAACCACCCAAAGTACGAAGGCCAGGAAGATGAGGTAGGCGACCATCTGGGGATGGACGGCCGCGGTGAGCGCGGTTGCAACTCCGGCCAGCATGTACTTCCGCTCCAGAAGGCCGGTGAGGGCAAACAGGGTCAGCGGCGTGGAGAACGATCGGGCCGTGAGATACGGATCGATGAGCAGCAGGCCTGTATTGGTCGCCGGCATGGCCAGAACCGCCGTGACGACTAACATGGCGCACCAGCGAGCCCGAGGCGATGAAAAGCATGCTTTCAGCAGAAACCAGCACGAGGTCAGCATGCCAAACAGGGTAAGGATGTACCAGCAAAAGATCGCCCAGTCGATGGGCAGATGCGTCAGCCGTGAGGTCCAGGCGACGACCGGCCCAAACAGCGACAAATGGCCGTGCGACAGAAAAAACTCGGACGCGTAGGGATAGAGTGCGGGATGGAGAAGCTTTTTGGCGGTCGGGACGTAGATTTCGGCATCTTCAACGCCGAGATGATAGCCATGAATGAGCAAGGCCGCCGCGGTAAGACCTCCCAAACGCAGGATGGGTAGCTTTCCACCCTGTGATTGTGTCATTGAACCTCCTTGAAGGAGTGTGACACGGAGAAGGATTGCGGCTTCAACTGCAAGGGAGGAAAGTCAAAGATGGGCTTGCGGTAGAGACCGTGGCGCGCTGCCATGCAATCGGCGGTTGTTTTAAGAACACCGAAACCGTAAATCGTACTGCGGCGAAAGTTGATGGAAGATGCCTCCGGGAAGTAGCGCGTCGGACAGGAGAGTTCTCCAATCCGGGCGCCGAGATAGATGCACTGGGCGAGCAACTGGTTGTCAAAGACGAAGTCGTCGGAGTTGGCCTGGAGCGGCAGGGATAAAAGCATCTCGCGGCTGTAGGCGCGGAAGCCCGTGTGATACTCCGACAGCTTGGCGCCGAGGGCAAGATTCTGGATGAGCGTCAGCACCCGGTTGGCGACATATTTGTGGCGCGGCATTCCACCCCGAAGCGCGCCTCCGCCCAGAATCCGGGAACCGAGGACCATGTCATAAATCCCGAAGGCGATCATGCTGGCCATGGGCTCGACCAGGCGGGGCGAATACTGATAATCGGGATGCAGCATGACGACAATGTCGGCGCCGGCTTTGAGCGCTGCCGCATAGCAGGTCTTCTGGTTTCCGCCATAACCGCGATTCCGTTCATGGACATGAACCTGGAGCCCCAGCCGGCGGGCGAGTTCCGCGGTCGCGTCGGTACTGTGGTCATCGACCAGGATGCAGTTATCCACCGTGGCGGGGATCTCCTGGACGGTCTGTCGCAGTGTCTTTTCGGCGTTGTACGCCGGAAGGACAGCCACAACCTTTTTGTTGTTAATCATTGGTTCAAGTCCAATTTCTGTAGCGTCTTCTTAATCATACGACGCCACTTAACGCGCAAAATAGCAAAATAGACGTATTTGCCGTAATTCAAAAGCTGTGACCCTGCGATGAGTCATCAATCCGACACACCGACAGCCGGTCATTGTGCCATATGCAGGTTAGACGGGCCGGAGGCGGATAGGAAACCAGGACCCAGCCGACGCCAAACTCCGCTCGCAGCCGGGCGAAATCCGCGAATCGGAAGCGGTCCCATCCGGCCTGGGCATCGACCTGCTTTGCCCACGCCGGTCCCAGCTGGGGAACCTGGGTGACTACCGCCGTATCCTTGATGGCGTCGGCGAGTTGGCTGCGCTCGGCCAGCGCGCGAAAGCTGTGGTACTCCTCGCCGGGAAGGGCAAGGTAACTTGGGTCCAGCGCAAAGTAGGCATCTTTAAGAGTATTGCCTCGAATCCACGTGAAGGCCTGGAGCCAGGGATTGGCCGGTTCGCGCCCGGGGAACTCGAGATGATTCGAACTCGGGAACATCAGGCGCTGGGAGAGAAACATCCCTCCATTGACGGCTACCAGGAAGACGACCCCGCGGCCCATGCGTGCCCCCGGAATGTGACGGCCGAGAAGGCAACCGCCGATCAGGGCTAGAAACAGGTAGACGAGATGGAGATAGCGCATGGGCTGGAGCGGGGTGATGCGGATAAGTGCCGGCGGCGCCAGCAGGATCATCGCGACCAGTTGTTGAAACGCGCCATAGAGGAAAAGCGCGAACGCGAAACGGGCCAGCAGGTTGTCGCGGCGCTTGGCGGCATAACGGAAGAGGAGCCAGAAAAGGAGAAGAGGGGCAAGCGTCCCCAGCCACTCGTACCACGTCCATTGGTAGAGGAAGTAGTAGGTGCGGGTTTCGAGTGCACGGCGCCAGGTCGGGGTCGGAGGCTCGAAAATCCAACCGAGCGGGAGGGCGGCTGAAAGGGAGTTGGAGGAATTCAGTATTCCCGAGAGATGGGAGCGTAGCCCCACGTAGAAGCGGTCGTTCAGGGCCAGGGCCAGGAAGAAGCAGAACGAGATTCCGAAGACCGCCATGATGGGATGCACCAGGAGTGCGAGCAAAAGCAGGAAGACGGCGAAGGCCCGCTTGTTCTGCAGGATTCGATCGATCGCCAGAAGGATGAGCGCGGTCGCCATGGTGCGCGGATGCAGATGCTGGTCGGCAAGGTTCAGGGCTGTCCCGGCTACAGGAAGAGTGAACATCGCGGCCAGCAAGGCGATTCCGGCGGGCGGAGATCGTCGCTCGGGAAACAGCTTTTGCGCTATGCGCAGGGCTGACCAGAGAATTACGTACAACGACAGGAATTGCCAGAGAAGCTCAGCCCATGCAACCGGAATTCGAGTGACTCGAACAAAGAGAGCCATCCACCGGTCGAAGATGGTAGCTTGCAATTGCAGGCGGAAGAAATCAGAGTCGTGAGGATATAGGGCCGGATCCAGGTCGGCTTTGACTGCCGATAGATAGACTCCGTCATCTTCGATGCCGGGGTGGTAACCCATCACCAGAAAGCCGAGCAGGGTAAACATTAGAACGACAATTCCGTCCACTACCTTACGGGGAAGACGGATCGTAGTGGATTTCAAAAGTCCGAACCCCATGCGTCAACGGTAAGAACCAAACATGTCATCGGCAACGACGATATCATCCTGCAGTTCGTTTGAAAGAGCGGCGATGCCTTTGGCGAGGCGCGGCGCCGGCTCGGGCGCACCGCGGGAAAAGCTGGCGCTCGTCATTCCCGCGCTGCGGGAAGCCGAGAACCTGCGCCTCCTTCTTGACCGCGTGCGGGACGTTCTCTCGCGTCTCGAGATTGCTTTTGAAATTGTGGTCGTCGACGACGACAGCCGCGACGGCACCCATGAGATTGTCTCCGCGATCGCCGGCGAAGATACCCGCGTGCGGCTCCTGGTGCGCACGGGGGAAAGGGGTCTGTCGGGCGCCGTGGTGCATGGGTGGAGGCACACGGACGCAACGATCCTGGGAGTGATGGATGCCGATGGGCAGCACCCGGCGGAAGCGGTGCCGGAACTTGTGGCCGCAATTCTCGGCGGACGGGACCTGGTGATCGGCAGCCGGTACGTCCAACCGGGCAGCGGAAAAGGCTGGCATCCGTTTCGCGGACTGCTGTCGGCGGCCGGAGTCCTGGCCACGCGCCCGTTACAGACCGGGGTCAGAGATCCGCTCTCGGGCTTTTTTGTGGTTCGCCGCCAGTGTGTGGAGAACGTGTTCTTCCAGCCAACCGGTTTCAAGCTATTGCTGGAGATCCTGGTTCGGGGGCGGATCGGATCGGTGGAAGAGGTCCCGTTTGCTTTTGGCGGCCGAATGGCCGGGCGCAGCAAATTGAGCTTGCGGGTGGCATGGGCCTACCTGGCGTTGTTGTTCAGGCTGTACTGTGCGAGATTAGGCATCGCTCGAATTCCACAGCCGAGTCCCGGCGACTAGCCCGATCTACCCCGGATTTCTCGCAGCCCGCAGGCCTCGTCTCGTCATTGCGCAAAAATGCGCGCGCTTTTGCATTTTCTTTCTGCCGGTTTTGCCAAAATAGAGGTGGAAGAGAGGACAGAAGTGCGGCCTCTGGCAGACCCCAGGGCACCGAAAGCAATTCGGGTTTCGTTCTGAACGCTTTAGACCCCCCTAAACGGCCCTTCTGGACCGTTTACATTAGCGGGATGGCGTCCATATCTGCATTATCTTCAGTAATTTACGGAAAAAACTCGAGCCGGCATGGGTACCCTCCCCCCCATTAGCCTGTAAAACTGTAAAACTGTAAAACGGATGGTTTCGACCAGGCCATGACTCAAGCCTTCAAAGCTTGTGAGAAATCGATACTAGAGGGTCGGGAGCAGCAGGCGAAGCAGCAGGAAACCCAGCACGCCGAGGAAGAAGACAAGCGCCATCCGGATCCCCGGCTCGCGGTTGACTTCGGGAACCAGGTCGCTGGCGCCCACGTAGAGCGCCACCCCGGCCGAGACCGGAAGTCCGTAGGGAAGCCATTGCGGCACCAACTGAATGACGAGCACTCCGGCAAGAGTGGCGACGGCCAGCACCACGGCGGAATAAAAGGCGGCGGTCCGGCTGCGACCGCTGGCCAACATGACAGACGCCATGGTGAAACCTTCCGGAGCCTTGTGAAGAAAAACGGCGAGAAAGATCAGCCAGCCGAGCGAACTCGAAACGACGAATCCTGAGCCGATGGCAACTCCGTCGAAGAGGGCGTGGACGCTGAGGCCGCCGAGCACCGAATAACCGGTGTGGCCGGAAACGAATTCGCCCTTGTGGGTTTCTTCGCCGTAGTGGAAGTGGGAATTGATGGTGTGCTCGAGCAGGTGCACCACGCAGTAGCCGGCCATGATGAGAATGGGGCCGAGCCGCGGGCTCATGCGCAGGCTCTCGGGCGCCATCTCCACCACGGCCGTTGCCATGAGGAAGCCGGCGCCGAGGGCCACGAAGTAGCGCAGGAAGCGTTCGATACCGCGGGCGCGGACCAGGACGAGACCGCCGGCGATATCGGCGAGCGCGGCCAGCAGGCCCAGCAGAAGCGAGAGCTTGAGCATGCTAGCCGCTGTGCCGGATGTGCATTACGTCGCCGTCCTGCACGACGTATTCCTTGCCTTCAAGGCGCAGGGTGCCGCGCGCGCGGGCGGCGGCTTCCGAGCCGGCTTCGAGCAGGTTGTCCCAGCGGATGGTTTCGGCGCGGATGAAATGATGCTCGAGGTCGGAGTGGATCGCTCCCGCAGCCTGGGGAGCCTTTGATCCGACCGTGACCGTCCAGGCGCGGCATTCATCCTCGCCGGCGGTGAAGAAGCTGATCAGGCCGAGAAGTTCGTAGCTCTTGCGAATGAGCCGTACCAGGCCGCTCTCGTGCAGTCCATAGCTGGACAGGAAGTCGGCCGCCTCGGCGTCGTCCATCTCCGCGAGTTCGGCTTCTACCTTGCCGCAGATGGCGGTGGCTCCGGCGTTGGGCCGGTGGGCCACCTCGTCCAGCTTGTAGAGGCTGACCGCCTTGTCGAGGTCATCGCCGAGGGTGGTGCTTTCGCCGATGTTAACCGCATAGAGGATCGGCTTTTGCGAGAGGAACATGAAGCCCTTGATGAGCTTTTTCTCTTCCGGGGTCATGTCCAGTTCGCGCAACGGCTGCTCTCTTTCGAGGGCTTCCTTGGATCGCAACAAAAGTGCCTGTTCGCGTTCGAGATCGCTGGTGCGGCCCTTCTTCAGGTCTTTCTCGACACGCTCGAGCCGCTTCTCGACCTGCGTGAGATCGCTGAGCATTAGATCGAATTCGACGTTCTTGATATCGCGCAGCGGGTCGATGGGGCCGACATGCGGAATGGAGTCATCTTCGAACGCGCGCAGCACGTGGATCAGCGCGTCGACGTTGCGCAGGCTGGTGAGGAAGGCGGTTTCCTTGAGGGCGTCCTGGCCGATGGCGGCAACATCGACATATTCGACGCTGGCGAAGGTCGTCTTCTTGGGCGAATAGAGTGCCGAGAGCTTCTCCAGCCGGTCATCGGGCACTCGCGCCACGCCGATGTGCGCCTCGCGAGGATTGGAGTAGCCGCGCTCCTCGAGCTTGGCCTTGGTAAGAATCTTGAACAAGGATGTCTTGCCTACGTGGGGCAGGCCAATGATGCCAGTCTTCATGCACTTCCTGTGGGGCTCGGGCACGATGTTGTATATGCTGACGGGCCTCTACGATGATACAAGACGAGGGATCAGAGACCGTCGCGGCGACGGACGAAGCGCAGCGCGGTGAGAGTTGGGGAAACGGCCGCAACCTTGGTGTCGACGATGCCCGCCGCCAGGCCGGTTGAGCGGACATCGTTTTCGGTCAAGGCATGACCTTTGCCCTTCGGATAGATGAACCAGATGGGCACTCTCGCGGCCAACTGCTTTGCGGAGACGTGCAGAGCATCAGCGAGTTCCCCGGTTGTGTTGACGCGCGCAAGAATCAGGTCGGCGCCGTCGTCTGCGACAGCCTTCGCTGCAGCGAGTGCCGACCGGAGCGCTTCATCGTCCACGGCCCCGACGATCCTGACCACCGTGTCTTCCGAAATGCCAAGCTTTTTTGCTAGGGTCGGCGGCGGAGTTGTCAGGACGCGAGCCCACCGGGAAGGCAAGTCGCCTCCGAGCATGAGTGCGAAGACCTGGCCCTCACATTCGAATCGCAAGATGGCTCCGTCAGCGCGGATGCCCGTTAACCGCGAGAAGGGAAGTCGTCGGCGGAGGCGGCCTCGCAGAATCAACTCCGGCGGCTCGAGAAGCGCCTTTACCGGATAGGTCGAGCCGTTGCACTCGCATGAGCATTCGGATTCGCGGCCCATGTTTTCTCCCGCCCGGACATTGAGGCTTAAGCGCGCACCGTCTCGGCTCTCGCAACAAGCACAACGGTCAACAACCCCATGACAAGCACGACTTCTTCCACGCGTTCGCTGAGGATATGCAGATTGTTGAAGTGAACGCGGGAGGGATTACCGATCTCGGCGGCGTTGATATCACCCCCTGCCGCGATACGGTCGCGCTCCATGGCGGGAATGATGGCAAACTGCGAATAACAGGTACAGGCAATCATCACGGTGAGGAGAATCATGGGCCCCAGAACCGTTTTCGGCTTGTAGACGCTCCACGCGGGAGCCAGCGCGAGCAGGGCCAGAGCCACGAGCCCGGAGACCATTCCCATGCCGTGAAGAATGCGAAGCAACTGGCCAACAATTGTCCCGGCGGTGTGGGTGTCAGGCTGCAGCGTGGTGAAGGTGATGGCCGCAACGACGGGGAAGAAGACTTCAGCGCCCAGCCAGACAATGAGCGCGAGGTAGAGCAGCGTGCGTAGAACGGTCTTCATGGCAGTGAATTCCAGTTGTCAGTTCTCAGTTTTAGCACAATGAGACGCAAGCAGCGGGCTGACTGTTAACGTCGATGCTCAAACCAGACAGTCTGAGTCAGCTCGCCGACCGCAACTGACAACTGAAAACTGATGACTGAAAACTGCCTTACACCGAGAGCCGGCCGATGAGACACTCAGAGGAAATTCAATTTGTGGGCAAGAGCATGTCACGCTACAATTGCCGCCATGGCTTATATTCCTGTTCACTTGCGTCCGGGTTACAAAGGAACCGGCGCATCGATGCCGAAGGATTTCCAAACGCCAAAAGATGCGGCCGCGAGTAAATTGAAGGCAATCGGATTCGTCGACGGCGCGGGCGGGCAGTTGTACTACCCCGAGCAACATCCTCATGTTCACATCGGCATCGGGACCGATACGTTCATGGCCTACAGTGAAGGCGAGCAACACCTGGGCGGTTACGGAATCAGCATGTACAAAAACAAGGCCCTGCAGAAGGGATACACGAATGGTGTGGCCAAGATGAAGCAGAATTACGGTGAAGCTGTCGGAGCCAAACTGTCCCAGGCGGCCGGTATCCTGCGGCTTTTCGACATGGGATAAACAACCGTACAGAAGACCCGCATCGCCGGGGATCGTTCTTCCACCCGGTACGAGATCGAACCCTAAAAGCTATCGCAATTCGAGAGTCGCGGTTCCCGGAACCGGGCAGCGCGACTCTGCAATTCCGTTAACTCCCCTGCTTCTTCAAGGCCCGTTTGAGCACCACTTCGAGCGCGGACTTCTGTTCCTTGTACTCGGCGGCGGAGAGAGTGCCGGAGAGCTTTTCGCTCTCGATGGCAAACATCTCTTCCTTCAGCACCGTAAGCAAACTCGCGTTGTGGGATGCGGCCGACGGCTGCTGAGCGGAGTACACCGGCGCGGCATACACAGGCGCGGCTGCTGATGCGCGAGCCGGAGTCGCAGCCGCGGTGCGGCGTGGTGAGGGCGTGGGGTAAGCCGCAGGCGCAGGGACGCTGACGGGCGCCGTCGCCGCTCCTGCAGGCTTGCGGAGCAGGAAGCCGGCGGCCGCGGCCAACGTCAGCGCCAGTCCGGCGAGAATCCACCATTTGTACTTGGTCAGCGGATCGGGCGTGCCGATGGGCTGGCCGATGCCGCCGCCGGGTCCGGTGCCGGGATTGCTTGTGTCCTGCGATCCGCTGTCCTGCGAACTTGTGTTGGCGCTGGGCTGCTGGGCCTGGGCTTCGCGAGGCATAGAGCCGGTCCCGGAAACACTGGCCGACAATTCCTGCCCGGGCTGTACATTCTTGGCCAGCATGGTCTGAATGCCCGGATCCTGCGGCACGGACGTGAAGCCCGCCCCTTTAAACGCGAAGCTTTTGGGGAGCAGGAAGGCGACGTTGTCGGCGGGCATCAGCATTTGAGGTTTGAACGTATATTGGCCGCTGGAGTAAGGAAGGTGATAGCTGACCTGGAACAGAGTGTCCTTGTCGCCTTCATCCGGCTGAATGGGAAAGTCGAACGTGAAGTGATTCTTTTCGGAGGCGGGCTTCAGGTTGGTGGACGTGGGCAGGCCGGAGGGGCGGCGAGCTGCTGTTCCGTCGACAACCGCGTCGGGCGGAAGGACAATTTCAAATCCGTGGTCGGGGTTGTACTGGGTGCGCGGAGGCGAACTGGTGTTGTGTACGAAATAGCGCTCATTGACGCTGAGCTTGCCGTTCTCGGCTTCACACTCCACGACGTCGGCTTCGATGCGGACCGCGCCTACGTCAGGGGCGGCATCGTAAACGCTGACATCGGCGGGTCCAGCGCCATCGGGGGCGGCGATGAAATAGGGGCTGCCCTGGTGAATCACGCGCACCAGGTAGGGACCCGAGCCGGGCTTGTCGAGCGAGAAGTGACCGCTCGCGTTGGTCTTTGCGTTGGCGGCGACGCTCATGCCGGCCTGCACGTCCACCAGTTCCACTTTGTCACCCGCGGACGGCTTGCCGGTCGTCTTGTTGGTGACGGTTCCCGAAATGGTGGCTGCCTGCGCGAAGGCACTGGACAGAAGAGAGAAAAGTGCGACAAGAAAGAGGGCGGATTTGAACGATCTCATTGGGTTCCTGGTGCGTCGATCTCTAAACGATTAAGCAATCAAGCAGATCTTTACTCTGTTCAGGATGACAGCGGCTTTGTGGGAGCATTCCCAGGTCTCAGAAGCGAATCCTCACCCCAGCGACGAAGACCTGTCGCCGGGGACCCCGAGACCTGGGGCACCCATAGTGTTCGTAGCGTGGGTTACGCGTGCTGGAGGTGTTCGATTTCAGCGAGCAGCTCCGCGGCTTCGTTTTCGAGAAGGCCCCGCTGATGAACGAAGTCCTCCTCGGGGTATTTGCCGGCGCGGTATTCGAAGTTCAGGTCGCGCAGGTTTTCGTAAAGCTGGTCTTTGCGCTCGAGGAGATAATCGAGGCGCGTCTTCTGCCGCTGGCTGGCGAAAACATTCTCCGGCCAGAAGGTGTAGACCGCAAGTGCCAATGCCATGAGAATGCCGGCGATAAGTCCCTGAGTTCCGGTCATGATTCAGAAACCTCCTTCGTTGCCGGTTTCGTGGCGGATTCGGTCGCGCAGAGCGGCCATTTCTGAATTTGGTTCAGGCTCCGTGGCCAGTTCCGACTTTCCGACGGACCAGTGGCGCACCAGCAGGATGGTGCCGAGGAGCGCCGCGGCAAAGACCGCGAACGGCGCGATCCAGGCCACCAGGTTGAAACCTTCGGTCGTGGGAGCGGCGAGCACAGTTGCCCCGTATTTGGCGGCGAAGGTGTCGAAGATCTGCTTGTCTGTCTGGCCGCCGGCGATGCTTGTGCGCAGCTCGTCCAGCTCACCTTCAGAGCTTGGGCAGCCCACGTGATTGCATTCGCCCAGGATTTCAGCGCAGCCGCAGGTACACATCAGGCGATGGTTGAGGTCGTTGTAGCGTTTGCCGGCGTCGGTCGCGCCAAGCGAGAAGCACACAGCGACAGCCAGGGCGAGGGCCTGACCCGTTTTGAGCCAGAAAGTGATTCGTCTGGAAGCGCGCATATCAGTCGCCTCCATGAAGGACCGGCTCGGAGGGCACGGCTCGAGTGGCAGGGACGCGCAGGGACGCCGTCGCTGGAGTGAGGCTGGGACGAGGGCGATGAAGGTTCCAAACGCTACCAGCGCGACGCCGGCCCAGATCCAGCTCACCAGCGGATTGATGATGGCCTTGATGATGGGCTGGTTGGTGGAGGGGTTGGTGCCCTCATAGATCACGTACAAATCCCACAGGATATTGGAGTGGATGGCCACCATGGTCTGCGGCTGCTGGCTGGCATGGTAGACGCGTTTCTCGGGCAACATCTGGAATTGCTTCTTGCCGTCCTTGTAGACGTCCAGCATCGCCCATTCGGAGTCGTAGTTTGCGTTCGAGTCCTGGGTGGCGCCGACCTGCTCCAGCGTGTAGGGCGGGATCACGAGCTTGTCGTGGATGGACATCTCGCTTTCCTTGTTGGTGTTGAATGCCGCGCCGGCCAGCCCGATGACGACAATGACCACGCCGATGTGGATGATGTAGCCGCCATAGCGGCGGGTGTTGCGCCGGGTCAGGAGGTACATGGCGGCAAAGAGATTCTTGCCGGTCTGACGGGAAATCACACCCGCGCCGCGGAAGAATTCCGACAAGATCGCAGCGAGGACGCCGGCGGACATGGCGAATGCGACCAGCGCGTAGAAGTTGCCGCTGTCGAACTGGCCGTCTTTCATCGGATTCACGCCCGAGCGCAAGGGCAAGAATCACGGCCGCCCAGAGAACGATGATGGGGATGATGAAATTGCGCCGGATACTTCGCAGCGAAGTGGCGCGCCAGGGGAGCAGCGGACCGACCCCCGTGAGGAAGAGCAGGAACAGGCCGATGGGGACCGCCACGCGGTTATACCAGGGGGCGCCCATGGTGACCTTGTTGCCCACCACGTATTCGCTGATGACCGGGAACAGCGTTCCCCACAGAATCACGAAGCACGACGTGAGCAGCACCAGGTTGTTGAACAGGAAGCTCGATTCGCGGCTGACCAGGGATTCGAGATGGTGTTCAGACTTGAGATGGCTGCGCTGCAACACGTAAGTGAAGATGCAAACGGCCAGCACAATCACCATGAACGCAACGAACCAGGTGCCGATCGAGGACTGCGCGAAGGCGTGGACGGAACTGACCAGGCCGGCGCGGGTGAGCAGCGTGCCCAGCATCGTAAGCAGGAAGGTGGAGAACACCAGCCACACGTTCCAGCTCTTCATCATGCCTTTCTTCTCCTGCATCATCACGGAGTGGAGGAAGGCGGTGCCGGTAAGCCAGGGCATGAAGCTCGCGTTCTCAACCGGATCCCATCCCCAGTAGCCGCCCCAGCCGAGCACCGCATAAGCCCAGTGCATGCCGAGGAAGATGCCGCAGGTGAGGAACAGCCAGGTAACCATGGTCCAGACGCGCGTGATCTTGATCCACTTCTCGCCGGGATAGCGCATCATGAGCGCGCCCAGCCCGAAAGCGAAGGGCACCGAGAAGCCCACGTAACCGAGGTAGAGCATCGGCGGGTGGATGACCATCTCGGGGTACTGAAGCAGGGGATTGAGACCGTTGCCGTCCTCGGGGATGGCTCCGCGCATCAAGGCGAAGGGCGGGGCAGCGAAGTTCAGAATGGCGAGAAAGAAGACCTGGATGGCGGCCAGGATCGTGCCGGCGTACGCGTACAGCTTGACGTCGGTCTTGTGGGTGAGCCGCAGGACGAATCCGTAGGTTGCGAGAAGCCATGCCCAAAGGAGCAGCGAGCCTTCCTGCCCGCTCCAGAGTGCGGAGAACTTGTAGGGGCCGGGGAGGGCGCGATTGGAGTGTTCGAGGATATAAGTAATCGAGAAATCGTTTGTAAATACCGACCATATCAGTGCAAATGCTGCGGCACTGATGGCCACGAAACCCGCGATACCGGCGCGACGCGCCGTATCAGCCAAGCGTTCTGGGGAGACGGGTGCTGGCTGTCCGGTAGCCAGCAAACGCAGGGCCAGCGCTCCTGCCAGGAGATTGTAGGCAGCCAGCGCCAGGGCTATAAGGAGAGCAAAACTTCCAAAGGTTGCCATAGAGCTCCAAAATAATTGTCGCACGTTGGCTAATGGCGAAGGGGAACGTGCCAACAAGCCAATCTTCAATCATCTTAGGCTCTAAGGGAGTGATTTGGCTCACACTATCGATGGACGGGGTCCTCCCCTGCTCGGGGGAGGGCACATGAACGAAGGCGTCGAAGTTTGCTGCCGTTCAGGCGACCCGGGGGGTGTACTCGTCCATCATCTGGCGGGAAATAGCAAGCATCTGGTCGGTGGGCACCGTCCGGAGCAGGAAACGCACATTTTCCCCGGGAAAGAGAGCGGCGTCTTCCCGATTGCAGCCGAGTACGAGTACTGGCACCGTGGGAATACGGGATGTCAATTCGGCCACAAAGGCGGGACTGCCCATGCCAGGCCGGTTGAGCCCGACGACAACCAGGCCCAGTTTCTCTACGAAATCAGGCTCTTCCACCATGATGAAGGCTTCTGCCGCGTCGGCCGCGCGCTCAACGGCGCGGAACTGGCGTTGCAGGATGGACCTGCGAACGTGTGCTTGTAGAGGATCGTCGTCAACCAACAGAACCATCGTCATTTAAGCGGAGCCCGCGCAGCCTACGCTAGAGAAAACAGGGTAGACAGCAATCCTCTCGCCTTTTTCGATGGGTCCAAGCATCACAAGGTTGCTCGGATGTCAAATTTTGTAAAAACGGCCTCAATGAATGTCGATTCGCCTTGACGAATGGCGCACGGCTGGAGATCCAGGCCTTGCGATTTCAGAGAGTTGGGGTGCCTCCTAGGTGAACAGGAAGTCCTTTTCCCGGAGTTCTTTGATGGTGTCGCGCAGCTTGGCGGCCTTTTCGAACTCGAATTTTTTTGCCGCTTCGCGCATTTCGGTTTCGAGTTTGGCGAGGTACTGATCGACTTCGCCCTGGGAGGTGAACTCGGGCATTCCGGCCGCTTCTTCCACCATCAGGTCGCCGTATTCGGCCCTGAGAATCTGAGCCAGGCCCATGTCGACAGCGCTGATGATCGACTGGGGCGTGATGTCGTGTTCTTCGTTGTAGGCTCTCTGGATCGCGCGGCGCCGATCCGTCTCGTCAATAGCCCGGCGCATGGAGTCGGTCATCTTGTCGGCGTAGAGGATGGCCCTGCCTTCGACGTGGCGCGCGGCCCGGCCCATGGTCTGAATGAGGGAGCCGGAGGAGCGCAGGAAGCCCTCCTTGTCGGCGTCCAGGATCGCGACCAGCGAGACTTCAGGCAGGTCGAGACCTTCACGCAGCAGGTTGATCCCGATGAGCACGTCGTATTCGCCTTTGCGCAGGCCGGCCAGCAGCTTGACCCGTTCCAGGGTTTCGATTTCGGAGTGCATGTAGCGGCAGCGAACGCCCACCTCGGTGTAGTAGCCGGCGAGGTCTTCGGCCATGCGCTTGGTCAGCGTGGTGACCAGGACGCGCTCGTTGCGCTTGGCGCGATCGCGGATCTCGGCCAGCAGATCGTCGATCTGGCCCTTGACGGGGCGGATCTCGACTTCAGGATCGACCAGGCCGGTGGGCCGGATGACCTGCTCGACGACGACGCCGGCAGAGCGCGTCAGTTCGTAGGGGCCGGGCGTGGCGGAGACATAGATGGTCTGGTGGACGCGGTTCTCGAATTCTTCGAACTTGAGGGGGCGATTGTCGGTGGCGGAAGGCAGACGGAAGCCGTAGTCGACAAGGTTCTGCTTGCGGCTGCGATCGCCGTGCCACATGCCGTGTACCTGGGGAATCGTGGCATGGCTCTCGTCCACGAAGACCAGGTAGTCGCGCGGGAAATAGTCCAGCAGGGTGGGGGGCGGTTCTCCCGGCAGGCGGCCTGAAAAATGACGCGAGTAGTTTTCGATGCCGTGGCAGTAGCCCATCGACTTGATCATTTCCAGATCGAAGCGGGTGCGCTGGTTCACGCGCTGGGCTTCGACCATGCGGCCCTGCGATTCGAGGACCGCGGTCCATTCAGTCAACTCGGCAACGATGGAGTCGATGGCCTGTGATTTGCGCTCCGGCTGCACCACGTAATGGCTCTTGGGGTAAATGGGCAGGCGAGCGTACTTCTGCTTGACGGTGCCGAAGAGGGGATCGATCTGGGCCAGCGATTCGATCTCGTCGCCGAAGAGCTCGATGCGATAGGCGGATTCGTCGTAGGTGGGAAAGACTTCGATTACGTCGCCGCGCACGCGAAAGGTCCCGCGGCGGAAGTCATTGTCGTTCCTCTCGTAGAGAATCTCGACGAGGCGGCGGGTGATGTCCTTGCGCGCGATGCGCTGGCCCTTTTCGAGCAGAAGCAGCATCCCGTAATAAGCCTCGGGCGACCCCAGGCCGTAAATGCAACTCACCGAACTGACGATGATCGAGTCGCGACGTTCGAACAGCGAGCGCGTGGCCGAGAGGCGCAGCTTGTCGAGTTCTTCGTTGATCGTGGCTTCTTTTTCGATGTAGAGGTCGCCGGCGGGGATATAGGCCTCGGGCTGGTAGTAGTCGTAATAACTGACGAAGTATTCCACCGCGTTGCCGGGAAAGAATTGCTTGAACTCGTGATAAAGCTGGGCGGCGAGGGTTTTGTTATGCGCCATGATGAGGGCCGGCCGGTTGGACTTCTCGATGACCTTGGCCATGGTGAAGGTCTTGCCGGACCCGGTGACGCCGAGTAGCACCTGGTGCTTTTCGCCGGCTGCGAGGCCGTCCATCAGTTCTTCAATCGCGCGGGGCTGATCGCCGCGGGGCTTGTAGGAGGTGACCAGCTGGAAATCCATTTGGAAATTATACTAGAGAGGCGAAGATAAGGCGAAGATATACGTTTTCGGACCTTCGATTTCGAAGGCGCGCCGCTTATTGCCGTTATCAAACAGGTGGCCGCCGGCGATGCTTCGCAGCCCCCACTGCTACTTTCTGCCAGAAGCTCTCGTGTGGTCATGAGAATTAACTCCGCTGTAACGTTTTCGTAACGAATTGATTGATCTCCTGCCCCTATAGTTCTCTGCGGATAAGAATCTTCTCGATCCCTGAACCGCAACAGATTCTTCATCCAGGGCCCAATCCAACTACGGGCTATCCAGTCAATCCGAGGTGACGCAGCGGCGGACCTGTCTCCGTCACTGGTGCCTCGATGTGTGTCTACGCGTGAGAACTTTGTCCCCATCTGGAGAGGTTGAACGACATGAACCTGAAGAATGCAGCGCTCGTGCTCGGCACCGGCGCATTGTGCGCCAGTTTTGCACTGGCACAGGAAGACCACGTTCCAAGCGGAATTCCGCGTCTCGATCACGTGTTCGTGATCATGATGGAAAACCATGGCTATCAACAGGTGATTGACAACCCCAACGAACCCTACCTGAACAGCATTATTGCGAACAAGAAGGTGAATTTCGCCACCAACTACTTCGCCGTCGGGCACCCGAGCCTGACCAACTATTTGGAGATTGTTGGGGGATCGAACTTCGGAGTGCGCAGCGACAATGCTCCGGCATGGGGCAGCACATCGTGCTCGCCGAATATTGAATCCGGCCTCGTGAACGCGGATAACGGCGGCGGCAATGCCCCGGTTCCAATCGAAACCGGAACTGTATGTCCGATTGGAGGCACCGGCAAAGACGCGGACACTCCGGCGATCGACGTATGGAATGAGGTGGGGGGTCCGTTCGTCTCGCTTGCTGATATTGATGGAGTCAAGAGCGTGCCGGCAGCCCCCACGGTCGGAAAGACCATCGGGGATCAACTTGTAGCCGCCGGTGGAACCTGGAAGTCTTACCAGGAAAGCCTGCCGCTCGGCACGGCGTACGGCGTGAATTACAGCAACGGTACGGTGTCAAACCTGTCGGATTTCTCGACACTGGCGCCGCTCACGTCCTCCTCCGTTGTGCAGCTTTATGCGGTGAAGCACAATCCCTTCGCCTATTTCCGCAGCGTGCAGGAGGGCAACAACGAAAAGAACAGCATGGCCAATACGGTCGGTTTCGCCGGACCGCGCGGCCTGTATGAGGACCTGGCCAAGGGCAATGTTCCCAGTCTTGCTTTCGTCGTGCCCAACCAATGCAATGACCAGCACGGAAGAGGAAATGCCGACGCCTTTTGCGCGTTTGATTACGGCATCAATGACAGCGGCTATACGTATGGAACCCAAGTGGGACTTAACCCCGGGCTGATTCAGCAGGGCGACGTCACGATCGAGAGCCTGGTCAACGCGATCCATGCGTCTCCGACGTGGAAGTCCGGGCACAGCGCGATTGTGATTGTCTGGGACGAGAACGACTACAGCGGGAGCACGTCGCAAATGACCGGTCTGTTTCCTTCCCAGAATCAAAACCGCGTGGTGCTCACTGTGGAGACAAACTTCCAGTCGCGTCATGGAGTGCAAAGCGGAGCGTATTACAACAGCTTCTCGCTCCTGAAGTCTCTCGAGGCAGGTTTCGGACTTCCTTGCTTGAACCATGCCTGTGATTCCAAGGTCCGTGTCATGTCGGGTCTTTTCGGGGACGAATAGAAAACAGCTTTCGTGGATGATGATTCACGCCTTGGGATGAAAGCCCAACGAAAACCGTTTAGCTGATGTACGACCTGTTCTGAAAATCGTTCATTGTTTGCCGGTGGGCTGAGAAAGGCCGGTTCCGTCCAGATGACGGGCCGGCCTTGATTGCGGAGTACGGTTCTCTCTCACCTCTTACCTATTTCTAGCCGAACTTACAACAGTCACTCGATCCATATCGGATCGCTTTCCCTCAGGAGGATCTATGCATCAACGATTCCGTTTCATGGCTATTGCCGCTGCGTGTTTGATCGTCGGCGCGTCCGCCCAGGGCGGCGATGGAGGCTGGGACGATAGCTCCATCAAACATGTTCTGCTGATCAGCATTGACGGCATGCACGCGGTCGATTTCAAGAACTGCGCTGAAGGCGTCGCCGGCGTGAATGATGGCAAGCCTTACTGCCCCAACCTTGCCGAACTGTCGAAGAACTGGTGTCAATTACGTTGCCGCCAGCACATCGAAGCCCTCGGACTCGTTTCCGGGACTGATGAGCATTGTTACCGGGGCAACGCCGCGCACCATGGGTGTCTATTATGACGTGGCTTATGACCGCTCGCTCGATGGTCCGGCGGTCACAACCGGCAACGGAAACGCCGCCGCACCCTGCGATCCGACCAAGCCTCCGACCGGATATACCACGGAGTACGAAGAAGGCATCGACATTAATCAGACCCTGCTGAATGGCGGCGCGCCTGGAGCCAGCCTGACCGACGGCGGCATCGCCTCACTTGACCCGACGAAGATGGACCGCGATCCGAAGAAGGGATGCGCGCCGGTCTACCCGCAGGATTTCGTGCGTACGAACACCATCTTCGGCGTGATCCATGCTGCAGGCGGCTACGTTGCATGGTCCGACAAGCACCCGGCGTATTCCTCGGTCGAGGGCCCGGGCGGAAAGCTCGACGATTTCTACTCGCCCGAGATCAACTCCAATGTGGTTCGCGCTGCCCGGCGTCAGCACTCCGGCGGGCATGAGCTGCGCGACGGTTCCCGATCCCAGCGCTGACCTTACGGCGTGGACCAACAGCTTCCAGAACATCCAGTGCTACGACACGCTGAAAGTGAATGCGGTTCTGAATTGGATCAACGGCAAGGATCACCTCGCCACCAAGAAGACCAAGACGCCGACGATCTTCGGAATGAACTTCCAGGCCGTCAGCGTGGCGCAGAAGCTCATCGAGAACGGCGTGAAGGGCGGCTACCTGGATGCAGCCGGCACACCCAGCGAGGCTGTGCTGACCAACATCCAGTATGTCGACGACTCGATCGGCGAGATGGTCGCGGAGCTGAAGCACCGGGGATTGCTGGACTCGACCCTGATCGTCATCACGGCCAAGCACGGCCAGTCGCCCATCGATCCCAACCTGTTCTTCCCCATTCCGGGACACCACACCACCAACGGATTGTCGCCGGCGACAGTGATCTCGAACCAGTTGCACGCTGCAATGCCGCCGTCGGAAGACCCCAACGGAAGCGGCATCGGTTCGACCGAAGACGATATCTCGCTGCTTTGGCTGACGAGTCCTTCCTACACCGACGCGGCAGTGGCGCTGCTTGAGGCCAACACCAAGACCATCGGAGCCGGACAGATCTTCTATGGACCGAGTGTCGCCCTGAACTACAACCTTGGCGGTTTGCCGCCCGACGATCCGCGCAGCCCCGACATCATCGTGACCCCCAACGTGGGTGTGATTTACACGGGCAGCGCGGCGAAGCAGGAAGAGCACGGCGGCTTCGCGCACGACGATACGAATGTGATGCTGCTGCTCTCGAATCCAGCGTTCAAGAAGCGTACTGTCTACAGCGAGGTGGGAACGCTGCAGGTCGCTCCTACGGTTCTGAAAGCGCTGGGCGTGAATCCCAACAAACTCGACGGCGTGCGCCTTGAGGGCACGGGGGTTTTGCCGGGCGTCGACCTCGACTTCAGCCACTAGTCAAAACAGGCTGGCGGCGGGAATGCGCGGGCGCCCTTGAGGCGCCCGCGCATTCTTTGTACTCGCGCATTTTCTCGCATGAAGGACCTACTTCGCCACATACGGCCCCTTCCGGATCCAGGCGGTATCTGTGAGCTGGCGCAGCATGAAGTCGGCCACGTCGGCGCGGTTGATCGTAACTCCGCCGGGCGGCAGACCGTCTTCCTGTACCCGATAGTGTCCGGTGAAGGGACCGTTCAGCAGGCGCGGCGGGCGCACGATGGTGTAATCCGTCGCGCTGGCCTCGAGCTGACCTTCCTGCTCGCGCTGGGAGCGGAAAGGCTCACGCAGGATTGTCGCGGAGATCAACTTCAGCAGCAATCGAGTCCCTGCGCCCTGGTGCTGCGCCGCATCCGCAGCCGCTCCGGACGCTCCGAGAACGATGATCCGCCGCACTCCGTGCGCCGCCATCCCGGCGAGAATGTTTCGCACTCCCACCTCGAGCACGTCCGATTTTCGCAGGTTTCTCGCGCCCAGCCCCGACAGCACGGCATCTTGTCCGGCGATAACAGCCGATACCGCCGCGGCGTCATGCACATCACCCTGGACAACGGTCAGACCGGGCGACGGAGCGGCAAGAATCGACTCAGGACGGCGGGCGAACGCCGTGACTGTATGGCCCTGGGCCAGCGCCTGTTGCACAAGGTGCTGGCCCGTTCCGCCGCTTGCGCCGAAGATGACCAGCTTCATCGCAGTCTCCCTCGCTGGTTTGCAGCGTACACCACGCGCGGGCCGGTTCCGCTCGCCATGATTCGTTCTGGGCGAACTGCTAACCGGCCGTTCGGCGCCGCTCACTCACCAGGGAAGGGGCTTCCCGAGGTGGAAGTAGCCACCGGTGGGACCGTCGTCGGGCAAAGTGGCCAGAGCGGCGCTGGTCTTGCCCCCTTCGCTCAATTCCATGGTCGCCTGGTCGCCGCCCATGTCGGTCTTGACCCAGCCCGGATGCGCCGAGTTGACCTTGATGTTGGTATCGCGCAGCTCATACGCGAGGTGAATCGTGAATGCGTTCAGCGCGGTCTTCGACGCATCGTAGGCGAACGACTTGGCGTTGTAGATGGGCGACTTGGGATCCGCCTGCAGAGTGAGCGAGCCGAGAATGCTGGAGAGATTGACGATGCGGCCCGCGGGACTCTTCTTGAGCAGGGGCAGCAGGGTCTTGGTGAGCGCGACGGGCGCGAAGAAGTTGGTTTCGAAGACCTTGTGGAGCAGTTCGACGGGAACATCGGATGCACGGTGTTCTGGGCCGGTACCCGGAAAAGTCCCCCCGGCGATGCCGGCGTTGTTGACCAGAATGTCGAGCCGGCCGTAGTTGGAATTGAAGTAGTCGTAAGCGCGTTGATAGTCGGCCTGCTTGGTGATGTCGAATTGAAGCACCTCGGCATCAACGCCTGCGGCACGCAATTTGGCGAGGGCCTCTTCGCCTTGCTTGAGATCGCGAGAGCCGATTACGACCTTGACGCCGTCCTTCTTCAGATCGAGTGCGGTTTGAAATCCAAGGCCGCGATTGCCACCGGTGATGAATGCGATTTTCTGAGCCATACCTGAAAACGTCTCCTGTTGCGTCTTGGATTCCACGATCGGCGGGGAGGGTGCAGGAATCAGGGCCTGTTCTTTAGCCACTACCTTGCATGAATGCAACCGGACAGGGCGTCGAAGTCCGCTCCTCGCGATGGGTGGTGGCCGCTTTCGTCCGACGTTGGACAGAGTAGGTCAAAGCGCGTTATTGTTTCGCGTAAGGAACCGATCTCATGCGTTCTTCCGATTCCCCGGGTTGGGACGCGCCGACTTCGCCTGAGCAAGGCAAAGCTGAAGTCTCCCATATCGCGCTGGAGAACCTTTTCGAATTTTCTCCAGACGCGATCTTTGTCACGGATGCCGAAGGGATCATCCGCGATGCGAACCCGCGCGCGGGTGAACTGTTCGGTTACGCGCCCGGTGAGTTTGCAGGGATGAACGTCGAAGCCCTGGTCCCGGAGCGCTTTCGAGGCCGCCACCCCTCTCACCGCGAAAACTACAACGCTCATCCCCGGGCACGCCAGATGGGCGCCGCGATGAATTTGTTCGGACTTCGCAAAGACGGCACCGAATTTCCCGTAGACATTATGCTCAAGCCGATGCAGACCGCGGACGGCCTGGTGACGCTGAGCTTTGTGCGCGATGCGACCGAGCAAAAAGCGGCGATGGAGATGGCGCAGCGGCAGCGACCAGCAGCTGCGGTCGATTGTGGAGAGCGTGCGCGACTACGCGATTTATCTGCTCGATTGCGACGGCTACATCATGACCTGGAACCCGGGAGCGGAACGCATCAAGGGGTACACGGCGGAGGAAATCATCGGAAAGCATTTCTCGGTGTTCTTTACTGAAGAAGACCGGGGGCGGGACAGGCCGGCGGAGCTGATCCGGCTTGCCATCCAGAAGGGGCGGGTCGAAGAAGAAGCGTGGAGGCTGAGGAAAGACGGATCGCGGTTCTGGGCGGATGTCGTTTTGACCGCCATTCGCGGCTCGAACAACGAGATTATTGGTTTCTCGAAAGTGACCCGGGACTTTACCGACCGAAAGCGCGCTGAAGAAGCGGTGATGCTGCAGTTGAGCAGCGCGCTGCTGGCGAACCTGGATGTGCGCAAGCTGCTGGGCGCAATCTCGGCGAGCATCAGTGAGGTGATTCCGCACGATGCTGCAACCTTGGGACTCTACGATCAGGCGACAGGCATATTGAGGGTGCAGTTTCTGGCGGCGGATGCAAGCGGTGCTCCGCGGGGCGACGTCCGCCTGGCTCTGGAGAACTCGCCGGCGGGCGAGGCATTTCGGACCCGTGGCCCCGTGGTCCTTGACCGGATCTCTGCGTCGCGACTTTCCTCCGGAAGGAGTGCGGCACCTGACCAACCTCGGAATGCAATCGGGGTGCTGGGTTCCTCTTGTCCATCGCGGCGATGTTATTGGAGCGCTCGCAGTGGCCAGCCGCATGGAAGCATCCTTCAGTCAACACGACGCGGAGATGCTGGCGGAGGTTGCCGACCAGGTGGCGATGGCCGTGAACAACGCCCTCGCTTTTCGGCAGATTGCGGAGTTGCGCGACCGGCTCACCCAGGAGAAGCAATACCTCGAGGAAGAAATCAACGTCGAGAATCGCTTCGAGGATATTGTGGGCGAGAGCACGGGCCTGCGCCAGGTTTTGAAGGAGATCGAAACGGTGGCGCCTACCGATGCGACAGTGCTGATCCAGGGCGAGACCGGAACAGGAAAAGAGTTGCTGGCGCGCGCCATTCATCGTCTCAGCCCGCGCCGCGAGCGGACCTTTATCAAGCTCAATTGCGCAGCAATCCCGGCCGGTCTGCTGGAAAGCGAACTCTTCGGCCATGAAAAGGGAGCCTTCACCGGCGCCATCGCGCGCAAGCTTGGCCGGCTGGAGTTGGCCCACGAAGGGACGCTGTTCCTGGATGAAGTGGGCGAGATGCCACTCGACCTCCAGCCCAAGCTGCTGCGGGCGCTGCAGGAGCGGGAGTTCGAGCGGCTGGGAGGAACGCGGCCCATCAGTGTGAATGTTCGCCTGATCGCGGCTACCAACCGCGACCTGGGAAAGATGGTGGCTGAGAAGCAATTTCGCGCCGACCTCTTTTACAGGCTCAAAGTCTTTCCGATTTTCTCTCCGCCGCTGCGTGACCGGGTGAGCGACATTCCCGTGCTGGTGCGGCATTTCGTCGCCGCGCACAGCCGGCGCATGGGCAGGAACATCGAGAAGATCTCCGACGAAACCATGGACGCGCTGAAGCGCTGGAAATGGCCGGGTAATATTCGTGAGCTGGAAAATCTAATGGAGCGGGCGGTGATCCTGACCCGCGGGCCGATACTGTACGTTCCGCTGGCTGAGCTGGAAAATGCTGAAGAGGAACAGGACGAAGAGCCGGAGAACGAGAATCCGAGCCTGCGCGCGGCCGAACGGGAACATATATTACGAGTGCTGCGGGAAGCGAAAGGCCAGATCGGCGGCCCGGAAGGTGCGGCGGCCCGGCTGGGCGTAAAAAGGACCACGCTGAATTCAAAGTTGAAGAAACTGGGCATCGAGCGCATCGACTATCAGTGACAAGTGACGAGATATAGTCCGATGACGAAATATCGTCTTCGTCACATCGTCACCAAGCCTTCGTCACTCACGCGCCGTCTGAAAATAACCTATATACAAGTCCTTTGTTTTCAATCGCTCACTACGCCACTGTGATCTGGCACACAGTTTGGCATGCGGCTTGCCTTAGTCATGGCGTGGCTTTAAGGCGGGCCGGCATACGTTGAAGATCACGATTCAAGAGCAAGACCAAACAATCGAGATCAAGCTGGAAGGGCGTGTCGCAGGTCCGTGGGTTCCGGAAGTTCGACGGGTCTGGGAAGAAACGGCGCCGCAACTCGGCACGAAGACATTGTCGATCGACATTCAACATGTGACGTATGCGGATGCTGGAGGCAAACAGGCGCTGAGAGAGATCTATGCTCAGACGCGCGCCAGGCTGATTGCCAATTCCCCCTGGGCTGAATATCTGGCCGAAGAAATCATGCAAATCCACGAGCGGGCGTAAGAACGAGGAGGTTGGACATGGAACACACACATACGACATCGAGCAGTTGCAGGAGCCAGGCGAATCAGACTGGCGGTTTCTTTCACAAGCTGACCCCTGCGGCAATGCAGGATTTGAATTCCATGCAATTTCCCTCGTCGTACGCCGCGAACGTGGTGATCTTCTCAGAGAAAGATCCGGTCGAGTGCCTTTATGTTGTTCTCGAAGGAGAAGTAAAACTCTCCATCAATTCAAGCGAGGGCCGGCGCCTGAGTCTCAGTATTGCGCGGAAGGGCGACATCCTGGGGCTGGCCTCGGTTTTGTCCGGCAGCCCGTATGACGTGACCGCGGAGACCCTGTATCCCGCCAAGGTCGCTCATATCAGCCGGCGCGATTTTATCAACTTTCTGTCCCGCCATCCCGAGGCGTATCAAACCGTGATTGAAGAACTGAGCCGCAGCGTCACCAAGGCTTGCGACCAGTTGCGCACCGTAGGGCTCTCTGCCACAGCGCCCGAAAAGCTTGCCCGGTTGTTGCTCGAATGGAGCGACAATGGGCAAGCCACGGAGTGCGGCGGAAAGCGCTTCCGCTTCTCCATGACGCACGAAGAGATCGGGGAATTCATCGGGGCATCGCGTGAAACCGTAACGCGCACCCTGAGCACGTTCAAGACTCGCCGGCTGGTGGCCTTCCAGGGCTCGATGCTGACGATCACTAACTGCACGGCACTGGCAAATTACGCGCACGCTTAGAAGAGGATTCCGGCTGTTAACCGACGCCGGGTTCGCGATTGACACGAAACCACGCGGTGGAGATCGAATGTGCCGCCGCACATCCATTAGCCTCCTCCTCACAATGCGCATCGAGCCTTCGCGATATATATTTGCTATTTCACCCGCGGAGGCTCTATGCGCAAATTTTTGCTCTCTGTCTTTGCCGTTCTCCTCACACTTCAATTCAGCGCACCGCTGATCGCCCAGGGCGCGCCGCCGCAGGGTGGCGCTGACCAGCCGTACACCGTCGAGTACTACTACAAGGTGCAGTGGGGCCATCAGCAGGAATTCCTCGACCTGTTTCTCAAGAATCACTACCCGCTGTTGCAGAAGATCGTGACGACGGGGCGCATGCTGTCGGTGAAGATTGAAGCCCCGGCCTACCACACCACGGAAGACGGGCGCTGGGATTATCGGGTCACGATCCGGTTCAAAAATTCAACTGTGGCTACGACGGCCAATCCGGACGAAGAGGCGATGATCAAAGAGCTTTGGCCGGACCAGGCGAAGTACAAGCAGGAAGAGCAGCGGCGGTTTGAGATTCTCGCCGCCCATTGGGATCTGCCCGTGACGGAGATAACGCCGAAGAAGTAGTGAATCGTCATCAATCGTAGCGATGGCGCCAGCGGTAGACGAGGTCCTGTGCGGCTTCAGGCCAGGTGGGAAATTTGAACTGAAAGCCGGCGTCGAGCAGGCGGCCGGGAACGACGCGGCGGCTTTTGAGCACCAGTTCCGACTCCGTGCGCAGAAAGATCGCGGCCAGCTCAATGAGCGGGGCCGGCGCCGGGAAGCCGTTGGGAATGCCCCACGCATCGCGCAGAATGGCCATGAACTCGCGATTGGGCAGCGGATCGGGTGAAGCGACGTTGACAGGGCCGTCGATGTCGCCGCGCGAGATGAGAAATGCGACGGCGCGCGCGAAATCGAGTTCGTGAATCCACGACACAAACTGGCGGCCATTGCCCTGGGTTCCTCCAAGGCTGAGGCGCACCAGATTGAGCAGAATGGCGAAGGCATTGCCGGCCACCGGGCTGAAGGTGATGGCGCTGCGCAGGGCCACTTTGCGCGTGCGCGGAGTTTCGGCGGCGAAGAAGACGGCTTCCCAATCCTTTGCCACGCCGACAGAGAAGTTCCATGTGTAGGGTGCATGTCGCCGCGGACCGATTCGCT
>CAWEVD010000017.1:0-198611 GCA_963812485.1 uncultured Acidobacteriota bacterium | reverse complement strand
ATGCGAGCCATGACACAGGGGGAGCCCGACTCCCTTGAGGCGGCGCTAAAGTCGGGCAGCCTGCTGAAAAAATTCCTTTCGTCTCCAGTTTTGTAACAGGGCCCGACTTCAGAGGGTGCGGAAAAACGCGCCGTCTTGAAGAGGCACGGCTTCACAGCTTGCCGAAAAAGTCATTCAGGCGGTAGGCCGGGGATTTATCCCCGGTATTAAGCGATGCAATATCAATGGGGCTTTACAGGCTGGGGAAAAAGTCTACAGAGAGTCACTGTTTCTTTGTTGTGGAGTGGTTTAAGACAGAAGCATGCGTGGAGACGAGCATAAGCAAGCGGCGATGTACAGCTACGTGACGTTAGAACAGCGTATTGCGGCCGATCATCCGGCGCGTCAGATGCGGATGTTGGTGGACGGGGCGCTGGAGCGGATGGATGCTGAGTTGGGCAAGCTGTATTCGGCCACGGGGCGGCAGTCGATCGCCGCCGGAGCGGCTGCTGCGGGCTTTGTTGCTGATGGTGTTGTACTCGATCCGCTCGGAGCGGCAGTTGATGGAGCAGATGAACTACAACTTGCTGTTCCGCTGGTTCGTGGGGCTGGAGATGGATGACGCGGTGTGGGACGTGACGGTGTTCACCAAGAACCGGGAGCGGCTGATCGCGGGCGAGGTGAGCCAGCAGCTGCTGGAGGCGGTGGTGGCCGAGGCGCGGGAGAAGCAGTTGCTGAGCGAGGAGCATTTCACCGTGGATGGCACGCTGATCCAAGCCTGGGCGGCGGCGCGGAGCTTCCAGGAGAAGAGCGACCCGCCGGCGCCGGGCAGCGGTTCGGGGCACGAGGGCGAGGTGCTGTTGCGCGACAAGGTGGAGTCGAAGACCGACCCGGAGGCGCGGCTCTACAAGAAGGCGACGGCGGACAAGGCGGTGCCGAGCTATCAGGGTCACGCGCTTGATGGAGAACCGCAACGGTCTGGTGGTGGCGGCGCAAGCCAGCTGTGCGGCCACCGCGGCGGAACGCGAGGCGGCGCTGAAGATGCTGGAGCGCAGGGGTGAAGCGACGGCAGCGAGCCAGAGCAGAGGTCACGCTGGGAGCGGACACGCAGTATCAGGAAGAGAAGTTCATCGAGGCGCTGCGGAGCGCGAGGTGGCCCCGCACGTGAGCGAGTACGCGAAGGGCAACCGTTTGGGCAAGAACAGCCTGACGGAGGCGGAACGGGGCGACCCGCGGCGCGCCGTCAGTCAGCGGAAACGCAAGCTGATCGAGCGGGTCTTCGGCTGGGGCAAGCTGGACCGTCCTCTGCGCCAGATGAAGTTGCGCGGACTGAAGCGGGTGGACTGGTTCTATCGGCTGACCATCGCCGCATACAATCTGGTGCGCATGGGGAAGCTGATTCCGATTCAAGCGCAGGCCGGCTAGGGCCGAAGTGTCTCTGGAGGCCGCGAACATGGCTTCCGGGCGACCCGACAACAACGCCGACAAAGCCTAACGGCCCAATCCGCTAAACAGCCACACGGAGCGGAATAAAGCGAAAACAAAACAGCGCGTTTTTCCGCAGCCTGTTAAGCCCCTGAGGTATGCTTTTTGGGGAATTTCGCTTGAAACCATGCCTTTTTCAGCAGCGTCTTCAGCCGTGCCGCAAAAACCGACAAAGGATCGGCCTTTAGACCTGCGTGCGCTTATTTGTCGATTCTGCGAACTCCGCTCGATTCATCAGATACTGCCTAATACATCCAGCTGCAGTTGCGGGTGAAATCGGTGGTATCGGCGCGATGCCAGGTGGCTCCCGTTTTCTCGACTTCAAAGATGCCGCCATTGCCGCAATAGGGTCCACACATTCGGACGACCGAAACCAGCGCGCGGGTATGGCTTTGATTGATGCCCGGGAATTCCCAGAAAACGCACGTGGCGGATTTGTTTGTACTTGTCACAGTTCGCCGGATGCGGTGCGTGATTGTCCAAGCAGGCCTTGGCTTCCACTGTCTCGCTCGGCGATAGCAGTTGATAGCCGGCGGGAATCGTAAACCTGCTTTCCCAGCGATGACTCTGGCGATTGGCGGCTTCGAAAGCAGCGGTCAGTTCGCGTTCTTCCGGCGTGGAGGGTTTCAGGCAACTGCCGTCCACCTGCGGGATGTCGGTGACCGAATTCTCCGCGAAGGCCAGCGGTTCGCCGGCCGGCGTCTCATAGAGCGCGGAGTAGATCGCGTATGCCTCTTCGGGCGCCGTTCCTCCGCCGGGCCGGTTCAAGGGGCTGGTGACCGATCGGTCGGGAATCGCACGTTGCGACGTCATCTTTGCATGGCGCTGCCACGCGAACCGCACCAGGAGCAGAAGGACGACAACCGCGACGGCTGTTACCCGCACCCACATGCCTCGTGACTTACGCATTTGACAGCTCCGATCATGGCAGCTCGATACGCCGCTTCCCTGCCATTATTGCTCCGGCACCCTGTCGTCTCTAGGGAACCTGACCTGCAAGCGGGGACAGTAAAGCGCGCGTCTCAAGGACGTATACTCGATCTCTCCGATGATTCGCGACCAGATTCGTATCTGGGGGACGGTATTTGCCGGGCTGCTGGGGTTGGCCTTTGGCAGCTTTCTGAACGTGTGCCTGAGCCGCTGGCCGGAAGGCGAAAGCATCGTCACGCCGCGATCGCATTGCCGCAAGTGCGGGCACGTACTCGTGTGGTGGGAAAATGTGCCGCTGGTGAGTTGGGTGGCGCTGCGGGGGCGGTGCCGGGGCTGCGGGACGCGGATCGCGTGGCGGTATGTGCTGTGTCGAAGTTGACGATTGGAGTGCTTTGGGCACACCTCGCATGGCAATCTCTTCGTGAACCAGGGACGCCGATTGGCCACCAGATGAGTCTTTTCCGGATTGCTCGTTGTAATCGGCATGAGCTATCTTCCTGATGGCTCTTGTAGCCTTAGCTGTACTCGACGCTGAAAACCTTTGGCTCCCTGATCGACTTACCCTGCCCGGAATCGCTCTTGGTATCGGCTATAAGATCTTCATCTTGGCGCTGATCGCCCACGGAAATGGATACGACGCGTTTGAAAACGAGCGATATGGGATCTACGGCGCCGCGGGAAAGTGGCTCCTCGGCATAGCTCGCTGCGGCTGGACTGATTCTGCTCATCCGCTGGACCTATTGGCTCATCCGTCGCCGCGAAGGCATCGGGCTGGGCGACGCGAAGCTCATGGCGCTGCTCGCCGCGTGGCTCGGCTTGCAGGGAGCGTTGCTGGCCTTCGGTCTCGGCGTGGTGCTCGGCGCTGTGGTTGCCGTCATGGTCCTGCTGCTGCCCAAAAAGCAGAACGGCGAAAGCCGCGCCCTGCTCAAGCTCCCACTGGGGACGTTTCTCTGTATTGGCGGGATTGTGAGCAGGCTGTGGGGGCAGCGGATCATTGCGGCTTATTTGCGGTGGGCGGGGTTCTGATTGGGCCTTCGTGGTCTCCCACCCTTTCCGCAAACTGCGCGGAAAGGATGGGGCACGGTGAGTTCGCAGCCGGAAACGCAGGTCCTTCACTTCGCTTCGCTGCGTTCAGGATGACAACCCGTTCTTTTCAGGCGAATTTTTTGGGGCGCAGAAAGATTACGGCTTGGCTTTGGCGGCGGTGGGGGCGTTGGCGAGCTCGGGGTCTTTGAGGAGCTTGCGGGCTTCTTTGCCGTGCTTGCTGTCGGGGTCGTATTCGACCAGCTTCTCGTAGCTCGCCCTGGCCTCGGTGAACTTGCCCAGGTGGCGCTGGGCTTCGCCAAGCCCCCAGTAAACTTCGGGGTTCTCGGGATCCAGCACCACGGCGGATTCAAACCGCGAGAGCGCCGCTTTCCAGTTTTTCTGGTCGAGGTAATAGCTGCCGACGGTTTCGTCTTCGGCGGCTGTTTCCTGGTGTTCGGGCCCGGGGTGGTTTTTGTTATTGCCCCGGCCGCTCGAATCGGTATCGGGCGGGGCCAGAACGCGGTCCATCCCGGTGGTGCTGGAACTGAATCCCTGCGCGTCCGTGGACGAATCCGGCGTCGGATCGTCGGGACTGCGCACCGGGTCCGCGTCCGCCTTTGGTAGATCCGTGGCGGACGGCGCTGCTCGAGGGCACATCCGGCGTCACCGGCGAGTTGCCGTTGGGCATCAGCGGGACGGTAGTGGTGTCTTCAGGAAAGGGGTTGGATTGCGTCGGCGGGCTGCGGAGGTGTCTTCTGCTTGTCGGATGGTTTGCTTTGCGACTGCGAGGACGAGGACGACTGGGCAGTACCCGGGCGACCCGCGGCAAGGCCGCAGGCAACCAGAACTGCAATGGAAATCGCCAGTTTCATCTCGACGCTGACTGCCTCTTCAATGGTACGATGCGGTCCATAGGAAGGGAAAGCTCGCACAACCGCATGGGATTGATCATCCGCTCGTCCGCCATACACGCCGCCGGCTGCTACACCACCACCCGCATTCCCAAGGGCAAGCGTCTTGCCGAATACACGGGTCCCCGGCTGAGCAAAGACGAAGCCGACGTCCTGTACGAAGCCTCGCCGATCACCTACCTGTTTGGACTGGGGGATGGCTCGATCGTGATCGACGGACACTGCATGGCGATGTTCATCAACCACAGCTGCGACCCGAACTGCGAGACGGACGAAGAGGGCGGCCGGGTGTGGATCAGGGCCATCAAGAACATCGCCGCAGGCTCGGAAATCACGTATGACTACTGCCTCTACGACGGCGGGGACGAACCGGCGACGTGCAACTGCGGTGCGAAGAACTGCCGCGGCACGATGTACTCGCCTGAAGAGGTGCGGCGGCGAAAGAAGCGGGCGCGGGCGGAAGCGGCCAGTCGGCGCCGTAAACCAGCACGGCCAAAACCAGGAACGAGAGCGAAGCGATGAAAGCGGGCCTGGCTTGACGGACGAACGCGACCTTCCGCCTCTCACGCCGGACCAGATGGACGTCCTGCGGCGGTTTGCTTCACTCGAGATCGGCGAAGAAGAGTTGCAACGAAGGCTCGCCGGGGTCTTCGAGATTCGTTTCGAGGCGCTGCATGCGGGGGCGGATGGACGCACCCAGCGGCGCACGGCGTCAGGCAACTTCCGCGTGCCCGAACCGGGAATTGTGATTTCGCGGGAGCACATCGCCCATGCCCTTGAACAGAAGCGGCTGGGGCGGATCACCGAGCGCGACCTCGTTCACTGGGCCACGATCCTGTTGCTGAACGATGCTTACGTCCTCGATCCCGGGGATGAGGACCTGATTGCCGAGTGGCTGAACGACATCAGCGTGAATCTCGACGCCGAATAGTGTCCGTGCCCACTGACTCTCGGGTCTCGAGTCAAACGCCCAAATTGGGGAGCAAGCATTCGTAAATCGTACAGATCCGGGACAATTGTCGTCAGGATGACATTCGTGTCATGTTCGTATTTTTTGATTTAGTTGCCAACTTGCGATTTCGCAAGGAGTTCCGCCATTTTGACCACCCTAATAGCTGGAGAGCGGATTCCCTCCCCATGCCGGCCAGCGGCTGGGAACGTTACAATCCCCCTAGGCTGTAAGTTTGCTTATAGCGGCAAAGCAGCAACAGTCGAACTGAATCGTTCTCGAGTTCCCACGCGAGGTTGATGCTTCTTCCAGGGCGGCATCGATTTTGCGGTTACGTCATCGTATAGGTAACTCCAGTTTTGCGAGAGGAGCGGGTCAACGCAATGGGTTACCAGGTCCTGGCGAGGAAGTATCGTCCCCAGAGGTTTGCCGACGTGGCGGGCCAGGACCATGTAACGCGTACTCTGCTCAATGCATTGATTCAAGGCCGCATCGCCCACGGGTACATCTTCTCCGGACACCGCGGAATCGGAAAGACAACGATCGCCCGCATCCTGGCCCAGGCTTTGAATTGCCGCCAGGAAGTGGGCAGCGCCAATCGACCCACGCCGGAACCCTGCGGGGTTTGCGACTCATGCCTGGAAGTGCGCCAGGGGTCGGCGGTGGATGTGATCGAGATCGATGCGGCCACCAATCGCGGCATCGACGAGATCAGAGAATTGCGCGACGCGGCTCGTTATGCCCCGGCGCGGGACCGCTACAAGATTTACATCCTGGACGAGGCGCACCAGATCACGGAAGCGGCCTTCAATGCCCTGCTGAAGACGCTGGAAGAGCCGCCTTCGCACGTCATCTTCATGATGGCGACGACTGAACCGGAGAACATTCCGCAGACCATCCGGTCGCGCTGCCAGCATTTCAGCTTTCACGCGGTCAAGTACGACGACATCCTGGCGCAGTTGAAGATGATCGCGGGGCAGGAGCAGGTGGAGGCCGAAGAGGCCGCCCTGGCGCTGCTGGCCGAGGCCGGCGATGGCTCGATGCGCGATGCGCTCTCCATCATGGACCAGGCGATTGCCTCCGCTCCGGCCGAGAATGGCCGTTCTGTGCTGTCGGCGCTGCAGATCCGGGAACTCACGGGATCGGTCCCGAATGCGGTGTTTGAACGCCTGCTGGAAGCGGTGGCGGCGGGCCAAAGCGCCGAGTTGATGGAGCAGTTAAACACGCTGCTGAATGCGGGCCACAGTCCGGCTGCGCTGGCGCGGCAGATGGTTCGCTATCTGCGCAATGCGCTGATGGCCAAGCTGGGCGGAGAGAAAACCGAGCTATTGCAGATCTCCGCTGATGAGAGGGCCCGCGCAGCCCGCACGGCGCAATTGTTCGGCGAAGAAGAGCTCACGCGCAATCTGCAGATCGTGCTGAGCATGTTCGATGATCTGAATGAGACCCAGGAGCATCGCTTCCACCTGGAGCTTGGGCTGCTCAAGCTGGTGCATGCGCAGCGGCTGTTGCCACTGGAAGAATTGTTGAGCGGGATTTCCGGCGGCGTCCCCAGTCCGCAGCGTTCCGAAATCCGCCGGCTCAAGAACAACAGCGGCGCCGGGCCGATCGTTGTCCGCGACCGGCGCAGACTGCAGGATGCGGGGACTCCAGGATCGGGGTTCAGTTCGTCGTTCGGGGGATGGAATCCGGGACCGGGCATGAAGCAGAGCGCGGAGCCGGCATCGGTGGCAGAGATGGAGCGGCCGGTCGTGACGGAGAACGCGACGGTGGCTCCGGAGACTTCAGCCAGACCTTTGCAGGCGGAGATTGTACCGGCGTCGGCAGCGATCGCAGCGACGGCCTTTTCCGAAACTGCCGGCGAGGAGATGCCAGTCCGGAAGCCGGTCGGCGCCGCCGGGATGAACGAGGCTCTGACAGTGGAGACTCTGCGGCTGGCGGTGATTTCTGCATCTGGCGGATGCGGGGCATGCATCGGCCGCGCAGTTGCTTGGCGCGGGCGCCTGGGCTCTCGATGGTTCAGGCCTGCGCATCGAGGTGGCGAGCATCGGCAAAAAGATGCTGAGCCTGACAGTGAATGCCGCGGCCGAGAAACTCATGCGCCAGGAGATGCAGAGGCTGGGCGCGCCATCGCGTTTTTTGATCGTGCCCGGTGAGGGAGGCGGAGCGGTGTCCGCAGGGATCGCCACGCCACTCGCCGGGAGCATACAGGAATCTGCCCTTGCCCATCCGCTGGTGCAACGGGCCAGGGAAATCTTTAAAGCCGAAATACGAAGCGTAGTCGACCTTCGCACCAAGTAGTTGCGGTGATCCCCCAGGAGGCAAGACATGATCAACCCGCTGAAGATCTCAGAGATGTTATCCCAGGCCAGTCACATGCAGGAGGAAGTCCAGCGCAAGCTGGAAGTGACCGTGGTGGAGGGATCGAGCGGCGGAGGGGCGGTCACGGCAACCCTGAACGGCAAGAAGCAGCTTTTGAAGATCAAGATCGACCCGTCCGCGGTGGCGGGGTTGATCGGCCAGCAGCAGCCCGACGTGGAGATGCTGCAGGACCTGATCGTGGCCGCCGTCAATGAAGCCGGCCGCAAGGCTGAAGAAGTGATCCAATCCAGTCGTCCAGGGCATGCTGGGCGGCCTCAAGATGCCTGGCCTGGGATAGAGATCTACGTCTATAACTCGAGATACAGACCTCGCGACTTCACACATTGACAACGAACAGAGGCGTTCTGATCGCCAGGCGCCCGCCTGTCGTTGCCTGCCTTCTTAACGGGGCGAGCGAGCGTAGGGTAAATTCAGGACGTGATCTGAAGGGGGCTTCATGACCATTGCAGGAATGGGCCGCAGAAGCTTTATGCAATTGAGTGTGTCCGCCGCAGCCGCAAGCCTGGCTCCACGGTGGATGCTCGGGCAAGGAAATGCTTCCCCAAGTCAGTCGCCACCTCAGCCTTCCGACAGAGCCGCACAGATGCGGGCCTCAGCCGCGTCTGCAGAGATCAAGACGACCAAGCTCTCCGACAATATTTACCTTCTGCAGGGAGCCGGGGGCAATATGGCCGTCCAGACAGGCCCGGACGGAAAGCTGCTGATTGATTCAAGTTTTTCGACAGCGGTGCCGCGCATTCGTGAAGCGCTGAATGCCCTGGGCAAAGATCCCGCTCATCTTCTGATCAACACGCACTGGCACATCGACCACACAGACGGCAACGAAGGAATGCATGCAACCGGTTTCACTATTCTCGCGCACGCTATGACACGCGAACGGCTTTCGAAGCCCGCAGAGATGAAGCTTTTTCATATGTCGTTGCCAGCCTCACCGGCGAGCGCACTTCCGGTCATTACCTTCGATGATTCGATGCACTTGTGGCACAACGGCGATTCGCTGGCACTGGCGCACTTTGACCCCGCACACACAGATACCGACATCTACATCCAATTCGAAAAGGCGAATGTCCTGCACCTCGGCGATACGTGGTTCAACGGCTTCTATCCCTTCATTGACGAGGGCACCGGCGGAAGCATCGGCGGAATGATCCGGGCTACTGAGAAGGGGCTCGCCGTGGCCGGACCAGATACAAAGATCATTCCCGGTCATGGACCGCTGGGAACGAAAGCTCAACTGCAACAGTTTCATGACATGTTGGCGAGCGTGCGCGACCGCGTGGGAACGATGAAATCCGCAGGTGCGTCGGAGCAGGACGTCGTCGCAAAGAAACCGACCGCGGACCTCGATCCAGTCTGGAACAAGGGATCCTCCGCACCGGACATGTTCATCGGAATCGTCTACCGGACGTTATAAAGGTAAGAGAGGCGTTTACGGTGTCACGCTATGCCGAGCCGATGGCGCGGCTCATTGAAGAACTCAAGAAACTGCCGGGAGTCGGAACCAAGAGCGCGCAGCGGTTTGCCTTCCACATCCTGCGATCGAGCGATGAGGATGCCGCCGCCCTTGCGGAGGCAGTGCAGGGGCTGAAAGCCAGCCTGCGGCTCTGCTCGGTGTGCAACAACGTCACCGACGTGGATCCCTGCGCCTACTGCACGAGCCCGGTGCGCAACCAGCGGCTGGTGTGCGTGGTGGAAGAGCCGACCAGCATTGGCGCGATCGAACGGACGCGGGGCTACACGGGCGTCTACCACGTGCTCCATGGCACACTGTCGCCGTTGCACGGCGTGGGGCCGGACCAGTTGCGCGCCCGGACACTGCTGGCAAGGGTGGAAAAGGGCGAGGTGGACGAGGTCATCCTGGCCACAAGTCCGACGCTGGAAGGGGAAGCCACCGCGGACTGGCTGGCTTCAGCGATGCGAACTGCCCCGGTGCGGATTACACGGATCGCGACCGGAGTTCCCGCGGGAAGCGATATCGAATATGCCGATGAGGTGACCATGGCGCGGGCGCTGGAGGGGCGGCGGGCCGTTTGAATGACTGCGTGGGGATGTGAGGTGGGGTCAACTCAAAGATAGAAGCAGGTTACTTCACGCAGCTCAGGATGAAACCGATGGCTACGAAACGATGGCGGGTCCGACGGGGCTGGTTTTGCCTCCATCGTGTCGCGGAGCTTGCGGATGAGGTCTTTGGGGTGAAACGGCTTGGCGAGAACTTCGAATCCATAGCCGGCAGCGTTTTCCTTTTCGAGCATTTCGGCGGTCGCGGTCTGGCCGGAGAGCAGGAAGACGCGAATATCAGGCAGCAGGGCCTTCATCCGGATGGCTGCTTCGATGCCATTCAGTTCCGACATGATGACGTCAGAGATAAGCAGGTCGGGCTTGAAAGCGGGCGCCATTTCCAGGGCCTTCACGCAGGAATAGACCGCCTGGGCTTCAAAGCCGCCCTGATTCAGGATCATCGCAAGGGTGTCGGCGATGATCCGTTCGTCGTCGGCGATCAGAACCTTTGGTTTGGAGGCCGCGTCAGGCATGTTCGCACCCAAAAAGAAAGAAACAGCGGAAACGTGCCCGCGGGAAAATAATGGTTCAAATTCGCCTAATTCACGCCGCGGAGCTTACTCAACAAGTCCTGCGGGTGAACCGGCTTGGCCAGGATTTCGAAATCGTATCCCTGTGCGTGGGCCTTTTCCAGCAGGTCAGCCGTGGCGGCCTGTCCTGAGAACAAGAGAATCTTGATGGCTGGCAGAAGCTCGCGAATGCGAATCGCGGCATCGATGCCATTCAAGTCGGCCATGATGACGTCGGATATGAGCATGTCGGGCTGGAAGGTAGGAGCCAGTTCGAGCGCCTTCTCGCCTGAATACACGGCACGCGCCTGAAAGCCGCTCTGGTTCAGGATCATGGCCAGGGTATCAGCAATGACCCTCTCGTCGTCGGCCACGAGGACCTTAGGTTTCGATGAATTTTCGGGCATACTCTCCTGGAGACGTGACGGGCAGTCCGGCTGCATCGTGCATTACAGCCTGCGATAGTCTAAAGGCAAATGCACTTGCCTGTGTAGAGACCTTTCTTGATGATACGCTCTCGATGAAGGGTTCCCGGGTGCCCTCTCAAGCCGTTCTCCAACTCGAGACAGCCACGGCCGGGGTCGGCTCAGCTCCGGCGAATTCTGATTTTATCCGATTGCAACGGTGCAATTCTACTATCGTAGGAACTTACTGCGAGAACGTCGCCCAACGGACATAGATGGAGAACTGGCCATGCCGGAAACTGCAGTTCAGAGTGAAATCCAACAGTCGGCAGTTGAAGCGATCATCCAGGCCGAGAAGATCGAAAAGTACTATGCTCAGCCCAGTGAAAACCGCATCCAGGTCATCGCTCCCACCGACCTGAAAGTGATTCCCAACGAGATTCTGGCACTGCTGGGGCCTTCCGGATCGGGCAAATCCACGATGCTGCGCATGTTGACAGGGCTGTCGCGGCCTTCGGCAGGACAGGTGTACTGGCACGGCAAGCCCATCGCGGAAACGGAAATCAATGTCTCCATCGTTTTTCAAAGCTTCGCGCTTTTTCCCTGGCTGACGGTACTGGAGAACGTGGAGGCGCCGCTGCAGGCGCGTGGCGTTGCTCCCGAGATGCGGCGGGAACGCAGCATGCGCATGCTGGACACAGTAGGCCTGAGCGGATTTGAAGGGGCGTTTCCCAAGGAA
This sequence comes from uncultured Acidobacteriota bacterium, assembly GCA_963812485.1. Taxonomy (GTDB): domain Bacteria; phylum Acidobacteriota; class Terriglobia; order Terriglobales; family Acidobacteriaceae; genus Telmatobacter. The sequence continues at coordinate 187,239 of CAWEVD010000017.1, read as the reverse complement.
CTCTCGGGGGGCATGCGGCAGCGGGTGGGTTTTGCGCGCGCGCTGGTGGTGGAGCCGGAAGTGCTGTTCATGGACGAGCCCTTCTCCGCGCTGGACGTGCTGACCGCGGAGAACCTGCGCAGCGAACTTCTGGAGCTGTGGGGAAACAAGACCATGCCGACGCGGGCGGTCTTCATCGTGACCCACAACATCGAGGAGGCGGTGCTGCTGGCGGATCGGATCATCGTGCTGGGGCGCAATCCGGGTCACATCCGGACCGATTTCCGGGTGCAGATCCCGCAGCCCCGGGACAGGAAATCAGAACCCTTCACGCAGCTGGTGGACTACATCTACAAGGTGCTGACCAGGCCTGACGTGGCTCCGGACCAGGTTCCCGATCAACAGGCGGGCAAGAAAGTGCGCGACCAGCGGCAGATGAAATACCAGATGCTTCCGCACGCGCGGCCGGGAGGGATCGCGGGCCTGCTCGAACTGCTGATCGACAAGAGCGGGCGCGACGACATCTATCGCCTGGCCGATGACCTGGCGTTTGAAATCGACGACCTGCTGCCTATCGTGGACGCCGCGCAATTGCTGGGTTTCCTGAAGATCGAGGAAGGCGACGCGGTGATCACGAAGAGCGGGGAGGAGTTTGCGAATTCGGAAATCCTCCGCCAGAAGGAGCTGTTCCGCGAAGCGGCGCTCGAGAACGTGCTGCTGCTGCGCCAGATCCGGAGGGCTCTCGAAACCAAGAGCGATCACACCGTGGCGGAGGACTTCTTCCTGGACATGATCGACGAGCAGTTCAGCGCAGAGGAAAGCGAGCGGCAGATGGAAACCGCCATCACCTGGGGCCGCTACGCGGAGTTGTTCGACTTTGACGCCTCGCGGCGCCGATTCGTGCTTCCCGAGGCGGAAGAGGAAGAGGCCGCGGCGAGCGAGGACGAAGAGTGAGACTCCAGCACCCGTTCGCGCGTTCGCTGATCACGGTTCGCACCTGGCCATTCTTCATCGACATGGGTGTCGCCCTGTGCGGGCTGGCGGTTTTTTTCGGCATCATCTACATGGCTCGATACTGGATGGGAACCCCGGTGCCGGTGGTGCCGATTTCGCATTCGGTGCGGGCGCTGCCGCTCTATGCTTTCTATTCGACGGTGCGCATCACGCTGGCCTATTTACTGAGCCTGATCTTTGCCATCAGCTACGGCTACATCGCGGCCTATAACCCGCGGATCGAGGCCTGGATGGTCGCGGTGCTGGACATCCTGCAATCGATCCCGGTATTGAGCTTTTTGCCGCCGGTGGTGCTGGCCATGGTGTCGCTGGTGCCGGGACATCAACTCGGGATTGAGCTGGGTGTGATCCTGCTGATCTTTACCGGGCAGGTGTGGAACCTGGCCTTCAGCTTCTATTCCTCGCTCAAGACGATTCCGCGAGAAATGATGGAGGCATCGCGGATCTACCGGTACTCGGCGTGGCAACGGTTCTGGCAGCTTGAAATGCCGTACGCCACCATCGGCCTGGTGTGGAACTCGATCGTATCGGTCGCCGGCGGATGGTTCGCTTTGATGCTGTGCGAAATGTTCACCATGGGCAACCGGAGTTTCCAGTTGCCGGGACTGGGCAGCTACATGCAGTCAGCCGCGGACTCGGGCGATGTGCGCGCGCTGATGAGCGGGATCGCGGTGGTGATCCTGATCGTAGTGGCGACCGATCAACTGGTGTGGCGTCCGCTGATCGCCTGGAGCGACAAATTCAAATTCGAGCAGGTGGAATCCGCCGATCGGGTCACGTCGCCCATTCTTACGCTGTTGCAGCGGTCTGCGTTGGTCAATTCCTTTTCGGAAAAGGTATGGGCCCGCATCGAAGAGCCCATCTATCGCCGGATGGCACACGCGCGGGAACGCCTTGTGGTGCAGCCCCTGGACGAGGAGCAGGACAAGGGAAAGGGATCGATCGGATATTGGACGCTCGCGGGTGTGGTTGCGATTGTCGCCGTGTGGGCCCTGACGCAGGCAGCGCTCATGCTGCGCACGGTGACATGGCCGGAGTTGCGGGTGCTTCTCGAGGGCGCGGGGGCAACATTCCTGCGCGTCAACTCGGCGTTGTTGATCTCCGCGCTGTGGACGATTCCGGTGGGAGTCGCGATCGGTTTCAATCCGCGGCTGGCGCGCGTTGTGCAGCCGCTGGCGCAGGTGATGGCCTCGGTGCCGGCTTCGGCGTTTTATCCGGTGCTGCTGCTGGGGCTGATCCGGATCGGCGGAGGCCTGGGCATCGGCTCGATCGCGTTGATGCTGCTTGGCACCCAGTGGTACATCCTGTTCAACGTGATCGCGGGCGCCATGTCGATTCCGTCCGACCTGCGCGAGGTAACGACGCTGTACCGGTTCACCCGGTTTCAGCGCTGGACACGCCTGATCCTGCCGGGAATTTTTCCGTTCCTGATCACCGGGATGGTGACGGCTTCGGGCGGGGCGTGGAACGCGTCGGTCATGGCGGAATACGCGCATGTGAAGGATCGCACCCTGGAGACGATCGGCATTGGCGCGCAGATCAGTTCCGCCACCGACCAGGGACGTTTTCCCATCATTCTGCTGGCGACGATTCTGATTGCGCTGATGGTGGTGACCATGAACCGGCTGGTGTGGCGGCGCCTCTACCGGCTGGCGGAGACGCGCTACAAGCTTGAGGGCTAAAATAAGCTACTTCGAAACGTCAGTTCATGGAGCCGTTCATGCTGCGAGTGGGTCTGGTGGGATTCGGAATGGCGGGCCGCGTGTTCCATGCGCCGCTGATCTCTTCGGTGGATGGATTGGAACTGGCCGCGGTGGTCGAGCGCCACACCGACCAGGCTGCGCAACGCTATCCCGGGCTTAAAACGTATCGCGGCCTGGACGAGTTGCTTGCCGACGCGTCGATCGACCTGGTGGTGGTGGCAACGCCCAGCGGAACGCATTGCGACGTGGCCCGGCAGGCGCTGGCAGCGGGCAAGAATGTCGTGGTGGACAAGCCGGTGTGCGTGACATCGCGCGAAATCGGCGAGTTGATGGCGTTAGCCAAGTCCCAAGGCCGGCTTCTGATTCCCTTTCACAATCGGCGCTGGGATGGCGATTTCCAGACGGTGCGCCGCTTGCTCCATGAGCATCAGCTGGGGCGGATCGTGCATATGGAATCGCGCTTCGACCGGTGGAATCCGGGCGCGACGCGGCGTCCGTGGAAAGACGATCCGGGCCAGGGCGGCGGAGTGCTGCTCGACCTGGGCACCCACCTGGCGGACCAGGCGCTGGTGCTGTTCGGCAAACCGCTCGGCGTAGGCGCGGAGGTATTGCGCGAGCGCGATGGGCAGGGATCGGAAGATGCGTTGACGGTGCGATTGCGGTACGCGGGATGCTTCGTGACGCTGGGCGCCAACAATCTCTCGGCGCCGGCGGGAGCGCGTTTTCACGTGCGCGGGACGCGGGGAAATTTCCGCAAGAAAGGCGTTGACCCGCAGGAAGCCGCGCTGAACAAGATCACGCGCATTCCCGCCGGCAATTGGGGACAAGAGCCCTCGACCGAGTGGGGCCTGCTCTATGTGGACGTGGAAGGCGGTATGGTGTCGCGCCCGGTCGCGACCATGCCCGGAGATTATCGGGCTTACTACGAGGGCGTGCGCGATGCGTTGCTGGGACATGCCGCGGCTCCGGTGAGCGCGGTCGAGGCGTGGCGCGTGGCGCGGGTGCTGGAATGGGCCAGGGAGAGTTCGGATCAGCGGCGCGAAGTTGAATGCGACTGGAGCGAGGAGCCGGAGTGATGGTTCCAGCCAGGACTCGCCCTCATGTCGGATGATTCAGCGCGCCGGTGCTGATGATGGAGTAATGGTGACGGGCGCGACGTTCCAGCCCTCGACTTGAATAACGGTATCGCCGGAAATGCCGTCCGGAAGCTTGGCCGTGAGTTCGGTCGACTCGCCTGGTGTCAACTCGATCCAGTTGTCGGACCAGAAGACGGGGGCGATCAGGCCTCCGGACGGGGTGCGCGCGGCAGCACGGATCTGAAATGCGAGTGCGCTCGATGCATTCTTGAGGCGCAGGCAAATGGTATGGCCTTCGATTTCGGCGTGCGCCTCGACTTGCGCTTGCGGCAGGCGCGTGAGGGCCGTCAGATCTTCATGGCGGGCTGCCGGGGTGCGCGTGTATTCGGTCTTGTTCCAGTCAAATGTGGTGAGCGTTCCCGGAACCCAGTAGAAGTTTCGGCTCAGACGCTTGCCGGCGGCGTCGGAGAGAGTCAGATCGACGAAAAAGATGCGCTCGGGTCCCGAGTAGAGGTTCTCGGGAATGGTGAACACGCGCTGGCTGCTGTCGGCCGTGGCGTCCACTTGACGGCCTTGGCGCTGTAGAGCTCATTCCATTGCAGTCCGTGGACCTGCACACTGGCCTGGAGACCATCCACCGGCGCGTAGGTGCTGTTGACGATCACGATCGAACGATCATCGTAGGAATACTGAATGTGCACCGGCTCGCAGGCTTTCTTGGCGGCGAAGTAGCCGGCGTCCGCGTCGAGATAATAGTCGTAGAGGTGCCAGATCATCGAGGGCCACGCGTTATTCAGCATCCACTGAATGACGCCGGTGGCGAAGTACTTGTTTTTGCCATAAGCCTCGAACATGGCGCGCTCGGAATCGTAAGCCATGGTCTGCGCCATGCGTTCGTAGTCGGCCGCCGACTTCGGCTTGGCGTAGACGGCTTCCATCGCTTCGTCGAGCGCTTTCAGGTTGGCGAATTCCCCGCCGCCATAATGCAGAGACCAGGTGGGACGTGGGCGGCCAGGCGTCCGCATCGGGGAGGAACTTCTGCCGGCTGGCGAGGGAAGGAAGGGCGGGACCCGGGCTGGTTTCAGTATTGAAGCCGAAGCCGCCCCCGTTGTGCTGGTCGATGTACCAATAGCTGGGCTCGACATAGTCGTAGGGGCCGGTCATCTTGACGCCGCTTTCCCCGGTGACCGTGGTGGTTGCACCCGTCGCAGACGAGAGCACAGGGTTGGGCCAATGGGTCTCGGATTCGATGGCGAGATAGGCACGCTCCACGTTGGCCGGCGGGGGATTGTCGCTGCCGTTGAGCCAGACGAGAAGGCTGGCGTGCTGGCGAAGACGCAGCATCTGCGCGCGCAGCGAGGCTGAGGCGATGGCGAGATCTTCTGCCGTCCAGTCCTTCCAGTGTTCCCAATGGTCGCAACAGCACCAGCCCAGCATCACGAGGATGCCCTGCTCATCGGCGAGGCGGAAGAATTCCTCGGTCTCCAGCTTGCCTTCAAGGCGGATGGTATTCAGATTCATGTCGCGGACCAAATGGAACTGGTCGCGAAGGCGGTGATCGTCGGTCCGCAGCAACATGTCCTGGGACCACCCGGCACCGCGAATGAGAATCGGCTTGCCATTCACGCGAAAGAGGCGACTGCCGTTCGATGTGAGTTCAGAAGTGACTTCTCGAATTCCGAAGTCGACGCTCTGTTCATCTGTCTTGATTCCCTGCTCTGCAAAGCTGACCGTGAGGCGCTCAAGGTGCGGGTCGCCCATCTGGTAAGGCCACCATGGTTTCGGGTTCTTCACATGCAGCGCGGGCAATTGCTCCGGCGTCAGTACTACGGTTCTGTCTTCATGCGCCGCAAGCTGCACCGGCTGCTCGAAATGAATGCCGGCCGCTGTGCCCGCGACCACGCCCTTGATTTCCTTCGCGATGCGTTGTGCAGTTCGGCGTAGATGGTCAGGTCCGCGGTGGTGAGCGAGGCATCGGTAAAATGAGTGACTGCCATGGGGGAGCGTACAGTGACTGCGCCGGTGGTCACGAGATTGACTTCGCCCCAAAGGCCCATGTCTTTGTCGGGAGGACACGGATTCCAATCCACCCAGTTGATGCCGAGGTCTTTCTCTGTAGGCGCAAAGGTCTCGACGGCCAGGACGTTCTGCGCGCCGGGCTTGAGTAAGTCAGTTACATCGAAGTCATAAGTGCGATAGGCTCCGGCGATGGCGGTCGAATCGGCAATCTGCCGGCCGTTCAGCCATAAGTTGCCGCGATAGTTGATTCCGCCGAAGTGAAGCCAGAAGCGCTGATCGCGCTCCGCCGCGGGAGGAGCGGAGAATTCGGTGCGGTACCACCAGCCGCAGCGGTAAGGGCTGTCCTGGGGCATGGGAAGCTCGGAGAAGTTGCGCCCGATCGGATACCCGGTGCCGGGAATATTGCGCAGGTTCATTCCGTAATACGGATCGGGAACCACTTGATCGGCAGCCTGCGCCGCGAGCACCGTACTCGGCACCGATGTTTTCAACCAGTCATCGACTCCAAATGCGGGGCTGGAAATAGCTGCGCCGTCGGCTTTCGCGACGCACGCAGACTGCAACCGCCAATTTTCGTGAAGCGGATGCACGGTGCCCGCTTTCGCCGCCAAGGGAAGCGCGAAGCATTGCCATCAGGCCGATTATCAATCCCGAAGCCTTCAAGGTGACCACCTCTAAATCCTTAAAGCAATTGAACAAATCTGATTCAATCGTTTGAATTAAACAATGATATCGTTCGCTTACTGAGTAACAACTGTCAATGCGCGCCCCTTGCGGCGCGGCGGAGCTTCTACGGCTGCAATCGGAGGGCAGGCCGTGGACTTACGGATCACAAGCTCCGGGCTGGGCTTATGCAGGCGGGGCTTTTCTGCTTTGCCGGCACGTTTGATCGCCTGCAGGACCCGCTCGGCGGCCTCCACCCCCATCTCCCGCAACGGCTGCCGGATGGTGGTCATGGCCGGAGTGGCTACCTCGGCGGGAAGCACATCGTCGAATCCCATCACGGAGCAGTCGTCCGGTATGCGTAGACCGGCCTCGGTCAAACCCCGCACCACGCCCAGCGCCGTCAAATCGTCGAACGCAATTACTGCGGTAAAGGGACGCCCCGCAGCCAGCATCTTCCGAGCGATGCGCAGGCCGCCTTCGAAGCCGGATGCCGGATCGGCAAGCCCGGGGAGTTGAAACACCAGCCTGGGATCGAGTTCCAGGCCGTCGTGCGCCGCCATCTTCTGGATCCCCATCCAGCGCGGCTCACTGTCACACATCTCGCGGGGCCCGCGAATCACGGCGATGCGCCGATGGCCGAGTTCTTTCAAGTGCCGCGCAGCGAGCTCGCCGCCGGCCTCGTTGTCCACCATGATGGAGTCGATGCCGAGGGCGATCAGATCCCGGCCCACGATCACGATAGGCACATTGTTCTTCTTCACATCGGCGAGCAGGTTGGTCTCTTCAAATACCCAGCTTGCGATCACGATGACACCGTCGGCGCGGCGCTCGAGGATCATATGCAGCGAGCTGTCGAAGAGCTTCCGCTGGGCCTGCGCATCGACCATGAGGGGAAGATAACCGGCAGAGCGCAGAGCGGCCTGGATTCCGCGCATGATGGGGATGCAGAAGGGGTCGGAGAGATCGAATCCCAGAACCCCGATGGACTGCGTGCTGCGGCGGCGCAAGGAGCGCGCGTATGCATCGGGATGATAGCCGAGCTGCTGGGCGATGGTGCGAATGTGTTCGCGCGTGGTTGCAGCCACGTTCTGCGACAGCGGCGCGGAACTGAGGACGATGGAAACGGTCGAGACAGAGAAACCGCTGGCGCGAGCGATATCAAGCAGCGTCACGTGACCTGACTTGCGTTGGCCCAATTAGCTCCCTTCCCTGTTGGCCCGCGCCGGAGCTTACCGCGGCGTTCGCCAGCCTTTTTTTCTTGACACCGTTTTGAGCCCGCCCTATATTCAGTCAACGCTTTGTTCAAACGTTTGAATCAATATAGAACAGGGGGTTCGAAAATGGGAATCAAAAAAATAACGGTACGCACTCTTTTTTCGAGTCATCCTCAGCCTCGGCGCTCTTTCCTTCTGTGCGAGCCCTCTACTCACGGCACAGGCAGGCCGAGGCGCAATCAGCGGACTGGTCACTGATACGAGCGGAGCGATCATCCCGGGGCAACGGTAACAGCTACGGGGGAAGGAACCGGGACAAAGCTGACCGCAGTTACCAGCGCCGCCGGGCATCTACTCCTTTGTCTCCGCTCGCTCCCGGGAAATACGACGTCAGCGCAACCCAGAAGGGTTTTGAAACGACTATTCGCAAAGGGGTAATCGTCGACGTCGACCAGGCGACGACGGTCAACATCGCTCTCAAGGTCGGCTCGGTGAGCGAGGTGGTGACAGTAACTGGGAGCACCTCTTTGGTGGACACGACGAACTCCACGGTGGGCCAGCTGATTTCTTCGGAGACCATCGAGCGGGTTCCGCTGCTGACGCGCAACGTCTACGACCTGGTGCAGTTGAGCGCCGGGGTTACGCCGGCCAATGGGGCGCCTAATTCATCCAGTTCTTTTGCGATTCAGAACATTTCAAGCGGCAGGCCGGGCGTCGATGTGTCGTCGTACACGATCAACGGCGCGATTGTGGGGTCGGTCTACTACATGGTCGACGGCAGTCCTCTTGGCATCGCCGAGAACAACGCTGGCAGCCATCATTCCGGCGCTCGACATTCCCGAGGATGGCGTGGAGGAAACGCGGGTTGAAACGCAGAACACGCCGGCCTCCTATCTGAGCGGCGGAGCCGGGGTGATCAGCCTGGTCACGAAGTCAGGGTCGAACCAATTCCACGGCGATGTCTTCGGCGTTTTCCGGCCCGATGTGCTGGCCGCGAACGAGTACTTCAACAAGCAGAGCCAGGTGGGCGGGGGCACGTCCAACACGCCGCCGTCCTTTCACCGTTACCAGGAAGGCGGTTCCATCGGCGGGCCCATCCTGCACAACAAGCTGTTCATCTTTGGCGATTACGAGGCCACGCAGCAGCAGCAGTTTGATGGTTCGAACACATTTACGGTGCCCACCAGCGCGGAACGCACGGGCGACTTTTCGGCCGACAACTTTACGATCTACAATCCGCTGGTTCCCGACAACCCCGACGGAACGCGGCAGGCTTTTCCGAACAATGTGATCGCCAACCCCAATTCGACCGGACTGGCGTTTCTTTCCCATATGCCGAAGTGCAATGTGAACCCGAGCACCTGCGATACGGATCCGAACGGCACAGTCAACAATTTCTATCAGCCGGGACTTGACCCGACGACAGCGCAGAGATTCGACATCCGCGTGGACTGGACGCAGAGCGAGAAGCAGCGCATCTTCGGCCGCTTTTCATTCGACCGGCTATTCACTTCCACTTACAATGCGTTCGGCAATGAGTGGGATTTGAACTACGCGCAGAATGTCACCAACGGACGCAATATCCTGCTGGCCGACGACTTGACCCTCGGGCAGACTACGGTGCTGTCGTTGCGCTACTCCTTCACCCGCCACTACGAGGACCAGGGTGGCGATCCCCGCCAGGTTGGATACGACATCACCACGCTGGGATTTCCCGCTTCGCTGGCCTCGGAGGAGGTTTACAAGCTTCTTCCCTTCGTGATTTTCAACGACGTGGGAGGCGGCGTAGGCGGCACGGCGAACTACAACACGTTTCAATATGCCAGCGAGAACAGCGACGCGAGTGCTTCCATCACCAAGGTGTGGGGCAAGCACGAGATATCGACCGGGTTCGAATACATGAAGCGGTTCCTGAATGTGGGCCAGCCGCCGGCGCCTTCGGGCTCGTATGCCTTTGACATCTCGGCCACCGATCAAACTGTGAATAACGCGGTGGGCGGCAGCGACTTCGCTTCCCTGCTGATCGGCATGGGAACGACGCCGGGCAGTGAGTCGAACAGTTATCCCAACTTCACGAAGGATCTTTTTGCCGCCGAAGCCAATCCGTACTATGCGGCCTTCGTCGAGGATACGTACCGTCCGGTCAAGAGCTTTACGATCACTGCCGGGCTGCGGTGGGACATTTTCGGCGGCAAGACGGAGCGGCATAACCGCCTGGAATACTTCGACCCGAAAGCAGCGAACACGGTAAGCGGCGTCTCCTACACCGGCGCCGAGATCTATGTCAGGAGTGGCAGCCGGTCTCCGTTTGCCACCAATCTCGCGGACTTCGGACCGCGGCTGGGTTTCTCCTGGCAGCCCATCCACAGCCTGGTGGTGCGGGGCGGGGGCGGTTTCTATTACGGCCCGAGCCCGCACATGGTTGGGGGCACGGGGCTGAACAGCGACGGCTTTTCAGCCAACACCACCTGGAACGCCACCGACTGGAATCAGGATCCGAACACGATCGCCTACGACTGTCCCGATCCGACTGTTCCGTGCAGCAGCCAGGGCAACACCGTGATGATGAGTCCGCTCAACGATCCGTTCCCGAATGGCGTGGTGCCGCAGTTGACTTCGCCGCCAACGGGACTGGACGCCAATCTCGGCAATTCGCTCAATACGATGCTCCATTCGCAGAGTACTCCGACGACCTACAACTTCAATTTCGGTCTGGAGTACGAACTGCCACACCAGGTGGTGGTGAGCGCCGGATATGTGGGCAGCCGCGGCCTGTATCTGCCGCTCGGCTCGGCGGATCTGAACACGCTCGACCTCGGCACGATCGGCCAGTACCAGTCGGCATTACTCAACAACAACGTGCCGAACCAGTGGGCGGCGATCCAGCCGGGCACGAATGCCAATTCCGGCTCGGATATGGTTCCGCTCTGGGTCTCGCTCCAGGAGTACCCGCAGTTTGGCAACGGCAGCTACGGCGACGGCAACGGCGTCGTGGTGCACGGATATCCGGGCGGCGATTCCGAATACAGTTCGCTGCAGACCAAGGTGCAGAAGAGGCTCACGAATCACTTCACTGCCCTGGCCAGCTTTACGTGGGGCAAGCTGATGACCGACGACGGCAATCCTCCGCTCGGCTTCGTCGGCTCCCATCTTGGCGGCGCCCAGGACTGGAAAAATCTGGATCTTGAACACTCGATCAGCCCGCAGGACGTGAAATACCAATTCACCGGAAACATCTCCTACGACCTGCCGTTTGGCAGAGGCCGGGCAGTGGAGATGAATGGGGTGGGCAATGCGATCGCCGGAGGATGGACGACGAATCTCATCGCCTATTTGAGCACGGGCATCCCCATCGCCTCACCTGGGGTTGGAGCGGGCACCTCGTATTTCAATCAGCGGCCGGATCAAGCCTGCAATCCAGCCAGCGGAGCCCCGCACTCCGCGGGGACATGGTTCAATTACAACTGCTTCGCCATTCCCAGCAGTCCCTTCGTCGCGGGCAACGCCCCGGCGTACCTGGACCATGTTCGAACCATGGGGGCGAACGATTTCGATATTTCGCTGTACAAACACCTCTCCCTGGGTAGGGAGAAGGACCTGCGCTTCGAAATTTCCTGTTACAACATCGCCAACCGGGCCCAGCTTGGGATGCCTGGCACACCGAGCATCACCGCGGTGCAGTCCCAGCCATCGGTGGCAGCTACGTTTGGCCAAATCACGGCCACGGTGAACTCGCCGCGCCAATTTCAGTTTGGGGGGCGCTTCACCTTCTGAACGGCAGCCGGAGTCGGTTGATATTCTTCTGACCCGGATGTCAGTTGCGGATCCCGGCGAGGAGCGATTCGATTTCAGCGCGCTCCTTGCCGTTGAGCGGGATCAGGGGCGCCCGCGCGCGGCCTCCATAGTAGCCATTGAAATCGCACGCCGCTTTCACTCCATTGATGCCGAGAGCGCCTGCGATTCGCTGACTTGGACCGGCAATCCGCTCCTGCTTTTCGCGGGCAAGATTCGGGTCGTGATCTTTCCAGGCGAGGTAGACTTCCTGGCAAGCCTGGGGGGCACAGGCGGCAAACGCCAGAATGGCCCCGGCGGCGCCGGCTTCCAGGGACTCGAACATGGTTCCTGCCGACCCGCCTAGCACCTGGAATCCAACTTCCTTGGTACGCGTCTTCGATGGGTGCGACGGGCGGAGGCACAGCGACGGCGACTCCCGATCCAAGTTCCGTCAACGCGACGAACGTCGCCTCAGCCTCGGTCCTGGACGTGAGCATCCGGGCGGTCACGGGTTCGAAAACGGGCGTGACGGTCGCGGTGCGTCGCGGGGCAGTTTGCGTCGCCTGAACGATGGCACCGAGGCGGGCGACATCGCCGCTCGAGTCCTTGATGCCGATGATGTTGGGGTGCTGCGCCAACTCGGCCACGACCTCAACGGGAAAGTCATAGGGCACGAATTTTGGAATGTGGTAGAGCAGGACCGGCAGCGGCGACCGGTCGGCGACGCTGCGGAAATGATGCAGGACCGCGGCGGTGGTCATCTGAGGGGCATAGTACGTCGGCGTCCTGACCAGGACCGCGTCGAACCGGAGTTCTGCCGCTGTCTCGGCAAGCTCGACCGTCGCCTTCACGCTCTCCCGCCCCACACCGGCGATCAGCACCTTGTCGGGCGCGGCGGATTCGGCGACGGTCCGAAGCACATCCCGCGATTCAGCATCGTTCAGGGCCACAGCTTCGCCGGTCGAGCCCAACACGACCATCCCGGCCAGAAGGCTGCGCGAATAGCGGGCGACGTTGGCCTCAAGCTTGCGGAAATAAATCCGCTCGTCGGGGTAGAACGGAGTGGGAATTGCGGCAAAAACACCCTCGATCAACATGAATCCATTCTAGCTCCGGGCGGTTTGAGCGCCTCCCGAAAATGAGGATGAAGGCGGCCGCGAGCGGTGTGACCCGATCCGGTGATTGTCCTTTGCGGTCGAGACGTATACCCTGTTTGCAAGACCACCGCTCAATACAGGAATGTGCGATTCAAGGCGATTCCAGGAGTAAGTAGATGCCGATTTTGGTAACAGATGAGGATGACGGGACAGATAAGCTGTCCCAGCAAGCCCTGTCGTTTGCGCTGCACACGATCCTGGCCGTGGGATCGTGGCTTCTCCTCATGCTGGCCGGCTACGCTCTCAATCCAGCTTCGGTTTCGCAGATGATCGTTCTGCTGCTGTCGATTCTTGTTCCGATGCTTGCCGGCAACATTGTGGCTCGCTTTCGCCGCGATGAGATGGCGACCCATGTCTGGCTCGTGGGGTTGATCTGGCTGCTCATTGTGAGCCTATGGGTCCTGGATATGCCGACGGGGCCGAATGCCTGCTACCAATGCAGCGCGACCGAGAAGCTGACGCGGACGTTCTTCAGCCTGCCCCGGCCAAGCGGGCTGGTCGACGACAACGGACCCTTCTTTGGCACCTGGCCGGCAGCGGCGCTGCTCGGCTACTCCATCGGAGCACGCCTGGCGCTCCGGCGTCGGCGGGTTACAGCCTAACCCGGTTAACAAAACTGGCCATAGAAACCGGAATTTAGACCGCACACCCGATCACGCGTGCGTCTCCGCGTGCAGATGCTGCAGGGCATGAATGGAGATCTGGCGCCGCTGCGTCGCAGCGATTCCTTCCACCGCGGCCTGAGCCGCCGCAATCGTGGTAATGGTGGGCACGCGCGCCACGACTGCCGCGCGGCGAATTGCCTTCTCGTCGAAGATCGTGTCCGGGCCGCGCGGAGTATTAATGATCAGTTGAATGCGGTCTCCCTTGATGAGATCGACGACGTTGGGCCGGCCTTCTTTCACCTTGAAGACGGTGTCGATGGCGAACCCAAGCCCGGCTTCGAGCACTCCGGCCGTACCTTCGGTAGCCACGATCTTGAAACCCAGATCGACATAGCGCTTGGCCAGCTCTATCACCGCAGGCTTATCGTGGTCGTTGACGCTGAAGAAGACCGTGCCGCCTGTAGGCAGAACCTGCCCCGCGGCAAGTTGCGCCTTGGCGAAGGCCTCGCCAAACGTCAGAGCCACACCCATGACCTCGCCGGTGGATTTCATCTCCGGCCCCAGAACCGTGTCAACGCCGGCAAACTTGTTCCAGGGAAAGACGGGCGATTTGACATAGAAGTGGGTTCCAACTTCGAGATCCTTGCCGCCGGCCAACTGTTCAGGGCAGCAGTTCGCGCAGCGTCCGGCCCGTCATCAGCCGTGCGGCCACCTTGGCCAAAGGAATGCCGGTTGCTTTCGAAACATAAGGAACCGTGCGCGAGGCGCGCGGATTGACTTCGATCACGTAGACGCGATCTTCGCCATCGCCGTTGCGCTGAATTGCAAACTGAAGATTGACCAGGCCGACGACCTTGAGCGCCAGCGCGAGCTTGCGGGTGTAGTTGCGCAGCACCTGCAGCGTTTCTTCGCGGATGCCCACGGGCGGCAGCACGCAGGACGAATCGCCGGAATGGATTCCGGCTTCTTCGATGTGCTGCATGATTCCTGCGATGATCACGTCCTTCGAATCGCAGAGGGCATCGACGTCCACTTCGACTGCGCTTTCGAGGAAATGATCGACGAGCACCGGCCGCTCCTGCGAGTACTCGACTGCCTCGCGCATGTAGCGGGCTACGGCCTCAGCATCGTAAGCGATCACCATGGCGCGGCCTCCGAGCACATAGCTGGGCCGCACCAGCACCGGATAGCCAACGCGCTCGGCAACGGCCAGCGCCTCATCCACGCTGGTGGCGGTGCCTCCGGCGGGCTGAGGAATCTGAAGGTCGTCGAGCAGCTTGCCGAATTGCTTGCGGTCTTCGGCCAGGTCGATCGACTCGGGCGAGGTGCCGATGATGGGCACGCCGGCCGCGCGCAATCGCTGGGCCAGGTTCAGAGGCGTCTGGCCGCCGTACTGCACAATCATGCCGATCTGCGCGCCCGATTGTGCTTCGTGGTTGTAGACCGCGAGCACGTCTTCAAGCACCAGCGGCTCGAAGTAAAGGCGGTCGCTGGTGTCGTAGTCGGTGGAAACCGTCTCGGGATTGCAGTTGACCATGATGGTTTCGTAACCGTCTTCCTTGAGCGCGAAAGAAGCATGGCAGCAGCAGTAGTCGAACTCGATCCCCTGGCCGATGCGATTGGGACCTGAACCGAGAATGATGATCTTTGGCCTGTCGGTCGGAGGCGCTTCGTCCTCTTCGTCGTAGGTCGAGTAGAGGTAAGGCGTCATCGACTCGAATTCGGCGGCGCAGGTGTCGACGAGCTTGAAGACAGGCTTGATGCCTTTGCTCTCGCGCAGTTCCCTCACCTGCTTGACGCCTTCGTTGCCCTCGAGCTTCCACTCGGTTGCGATGCGTTCGTCGCTGAGGCCGAAGCGCTTGAGCTGGCGCAAGTGCTCCGTCTCGATTTCGGCGGGAGTGGTTTGCGCGATGGTCTGCTGGGCCAGCGTCACTTCGCGAACCTGGTGCAGGAACCACGGATCCATGCCGGTGAGCCGGGCGACTTCGCGCACGCTCATGCCGCGCTCGAAGGCGAAACGGATGTAGCCGAGGCGTTCGGGACGCGGCGTGACCAGCATCTGCGTAAGGCGGCGCGGTTCCAGAACTTCGGCGCCGGTCTTCTTGCCGGTTTCGAGCGCGCGCCACGCCTTCATCAGCGCTTCCTTGAAGGTGCGGCCCATGGCCATTACTTCGCCAACGGATTTCATTTGCGGGCCGAGTATGTCGTCTGCCCCGGGGAACTTCTCGAACTGCCACTTGGGGATTTTTACGACGACATAATCGATGGTGGGCTCGAAGCAGGCCGGTGTCTTGCGCGTGATGTCGTTGGGAATTTCGTCGAGCGTGTAGCCGACGGCGAGCTTGGCGGCGATTTTGGCGATGGGAAAGCCGGTGGCCTTCGAAGCCAGCGCCGACGAACGCGACACGCGCGGGTTCATCTCGATCACGGTCATGCGGCCGTTGGCGGGGTTGACGGCAAACTGCACGTTGGAGCCGCCGGTCTCGACGCCGATTTCGCGCATCACGGCGATGGCGGCGTCGCGCATCTTCTGGTATTCGCGGTCGGTGAGCGTCTGCGCCGGCGCAACGGTGATGGAGTCGCCGGTATGCACGCCCATGGGATCGAAGTTCTCGATGGAGCAGATGATGATGACGTTGTCGGCGAGGTCGCGCATCACCTCGAGCTCGTATTCCTTCCAGCCCAATACGCTCTCTTCGAGAAGACATTCGTGCACGGGCGAAAGATCGAGGCCGCGAGCGAGAATCTCCATCAGCTCTTCGCGGTTGTAGGCAATGCCGCCGCCGGAGCCGCCGAGCGTAAAGCTGGGACGGATGAGGACCGGGAAGCCGAGCTTGGCGGCAAAGTCGAGGCCGTCGCGAAGGTTGTTGACCAGCGCCGACTTCGAGACCTCGAGCCCGATGCGGATCATCGCATCCTTGAAAAGCAGCCGGTCTTCGGCCTTCTTGATGGCTTCGAGCTTGGCGCCGATCAACTCCACGTTGTAGCGATCAAGAATGCCGGCGTCGGCGAGATCGACAGCGAGGTTGAGCGCGGTTTGCCCGCCGACCGTGGGCAGCAGGGCGAACTTGCCCGGATTCCGCTGGGCGTTCAGCATCTCGGCCTCGACGCGGATAATCTCTTCGACGTAGTCGCGCGTGAGCGGCTCGATATAGGTGCGGTCGGCCAGTTCCGGATCGGTCATGATGGTGGCCGGGTTCGAATTCACCAGCACCACCTCATAGCCCTCCTGCCTGAGAGCCTTGCAGGCCTGCGTTCCGGAGTAGTCAAACTCGGCCGACTGGCCGATCACGATCGGTCCGGAGCCGATCACCAGGATCTTTTGAATGTCATTTCTGCGTGGCATTATTCTCGACGATTCCTGTTCTAATGTTTTTGCTTTTCGCGAATATCGCGCTCGAATTCGCGCTTGCTCGTGACCACCGCGGAGCATTCATCCATGCACGCGCCAGGACCCACAATCACGTACAGCTTCTTTCGTTCGACACGGGTCACAATTTCATCCGTAACCACGATTTCTCGAACCGCGGGCGCATAGTCCGAACGAGCGACTCGAAACATGTACCGGCCCGAAACATGCTCAAAGTGGAACTCCCCTGACGTGTTCGTCCGGGTCTGAAACGCAACCTTATCGTCCTTGACGAGCGTGACCTCCAGGTCCGCCACCGCATGCCCGGAAGTATTCACAACCAGTCCGTCAACATGAGTCAGGTGTTCCGGCCCGGGGATATCGATCGGTGAGCTAAACCCCACAGGAGCGGCCAGAATCAAAGCAGTCCAAATCGCTCCGTCCAAAAAACAGCGGAGCCAAAAGCCCCGCTGCGGTTGAACGCCCTTGATTATGCCCATCGTGTTACTCATCCCTTCCACTCCTCCATCATCTGGCGGAAGTCGCGGAAGAGGTAATGCGAATCGTGGGGGCCGGGCGCGGCTTCGGGGTGGTATTGCACGCTGAAGAGCGGCAGCGTCTTGTGACGCATGCCTTCGAGCGTCTGGTCGTTCAGGTCGACGTGGGTTAACTCCACTTCGTTGGCGTTGATGGAGTCGGGATCGACGGCGAAGTTGTGATTGTGGGCCGTGATCTCAACCTTGCCGGTGGCGTTGTTCTTCACCGGATGATTGCCGCCGTGATGGCCGAATTTGAGCTTGTAGGTGCGGCCGCCGAGAGCCAGGCCGCAGAGTTGATGGCCGAGGCAGATGCCGAACACCGGCACGCGACCCATCATGTCGCGGATGGCGCGCACGGCGTAGTCGACCGGTTCGGGATCGCCGGGACCGTTGGACAGAAACACGCCGTCCGGCTTCATGGCGAGCACGTCCGCAGCGCGTGGTTTCCGCCGGAACCACGGTGACGTTACAGCCCTCGCGCGCGAGCATGCGCAGAATGTTCTGCTTGATGCCGAAGTCATAGGCCACTACGTGCAGGTCGCGCTGTCCTGCGTTTCGGAGGAGAGTCGTGGGAAGAAGGGGGTCTCCCGCCTGATAACGCGGATCGGACTCGTCAAAGGTGTAGAACAGCTTGGTTGAAACCACCTTCGCCAGATCGGTGCCGTCCATCTTCCTGATCGCTCGCGCACGTTGGACCAGCACTTCAGGATTCGATTCGGAAGTCGAAATCACGCCGCGCATTACGCCGTGCGTGCGCAGATGGCGCACCAGGGCGCGCGTGTCGATCTCGGCCAGCACCGGAACCGCGTACCGCTCCATGTACTCATCGGTGACCTGTTCGGAGCGCCAGTTGGAACTGACCTGCGAGAACTCGCGAACGATCAGGCCCTCGATATAGGGCTTGGCCGCTTCGTTGTCAGCCTGGTTGGTGCCGTAGTTTCCGATTTGGGGATTGGTGAGAACGACGATCTGACCGGCATAGGAAGGATCGGTGGCGATTTCCTGGTAACCGGTAAGGGAAGTATTAAAAACGACCTCACCCTGGCATTCGCCCGGATGTCCATAGCCGAGGCCCTTGAAGATGCGCCCGTCTTCGAGCGCAAGAATTGCATGCATCGCCTCTCCGAGGAGTGGATTCAATCGATTTTAGCAGGTTTTGTCAGTGAGGTTCGGGCCGCATCCGATGCCGGCAGGCCAGGGCTGTGGGAAACCGCAGGGCTTATTCAACGACTCCCGCGTCCCGGGTAGGCCAGTAGACGAAAACCGCTTTGCCGTAAATAAGATCGCGGTCGACGGGACCGAACTCGCGGCTGTCAGAGGAGATCGATCGATGGTCCCCCATCATGAAGTAGCTCTCTTCGGGGACGATCATTTCGGCCATCGAGCGCGTGTCACGATACTGCTCGGGCACATAACCTTCCCGGAGGGCCTTGCCATTCAGAAAGACGCGGCCGTGGTCAATCACAATGCGATCGCCGGGCAGAGCGATCACCCGCTTGATATAGCTTTTCTCGGGGTCGCGCGGATAGTGGAACACAACCACGTCGCCACGGTGAATGGCGGAGATCCGGTAGACGAACTTGTTGATGAAGAGCCGATCGTGGTCCTCCAGGCGCGGCAGCATGCTGGTGCCCTCCACCCGGACGGGTTGATAGAGAAAGGTGATGATAAGGACGGAAACGGCGGCAGAAATAACAATATCGCGGAGCCAGAGTCCAATCCCGTTTCCTTTGGCAGCTTCCGTGGGCACGACGACCTGTGCGCCCGGGGGAGCGATCGGCGTGTCGGGGCTGGCTTCCACGGTTGTGGTGGATTGCTGGTTGACGGGTTCCTGGGGCGAGATTTCCATCTTTTTTTAATTTACTCGCAACCGAGCCCTCCCGGAGGGCACATTACGTGGGCGCGATTGGGTTTTTCAAGAGGCTTGGGCTGATTGGCCGAAGGAACGAGTTCGGAGGGAGGCCCGACACCGGCCAGGTTCGCTTCTTCGAGGACCAGCGGCCGCTGCAAAATCATCTCGATCTGGGTTCCGGATTCAATGTTGACGTCGGCGCCGCGGGTAAAGAGTGACACAATCCCGGCCGTGGCAAGTCCCGCCCCGATGCCGTAAAGACCCCCGGCAACCCCGTGGCCCGACTCCAGGCCTCCGATTGAGCCGACGGTGGCGCCGGTCGGAATCGCGACCGCTGCTACCTTCCCCATGTTGCGCGTCTTGTCGCTGTCCTGCTCGATGGTTCCTTCGCCGTCATCCTTCACGGTTTGTTTCTTTGCCCCGGGAACGCTCTCGACCAGGCCGGGGATTTCGACCACCGATCCATTGGGAAAAATGATGGAAGTGAAGTGCATGTCAAGTTGCGCTTTGCCCTTCACATGACCGGCGCGCTCCACCCGATCGACGATGCCCTGCACATACACTCCGGAGGGAATCATCACCCGGTTGCCCACGACCACTGGAAACGACGATGCCAGGTAGACGCCGTCTCCTGGCTTGGCGCTGTGGGTGTTTACCGCACTGCGCAGTTGGAGCAGCACCTTTGTGCCTGCCGGAACGGTATAGGTCTTCCTGGCGGGCGCAGCCGGGGCCGAGCTTGAAGGGCTGGGTTCTGTAGCAGGAGCGGCCGCCGGGGCGGGTTGCGGAGAGGCGGCAGGATCAGCCGGTGTGGCAACCGGAGCCGGGGTCTGGGCCGCCGCAGCTGGACTCGCAGACGGTTCTGGCGACTGCGCGAAGGTGATGTTTGAGACCGCCACCAAGAGCCCGACCATGGATCCTGCCGCAAGAGCGCGTTGAGTCCACCGCATACTTCTTCCTCCCGGCCATTCTTATAGATAGACGAAAGGTACAAAGGCAAGGATAGCCTGAATATGGGACTGCGCGGCCTCAAAATGTGATTGATCACACCCATTGGGGTCTGATTCGCGGTAGGATGCAACCAATGCTATGGCTACCGACCCCGCCATGACCGTTGTTCGTCCGGCCGATCTCCATGATCGGTTTGCCGCCGCCTATAGCGTCCTCGAAACGGCCATTGCCGAGCGAGCGTTCCCGGGCTGTGCCTTCGGCGTGCTCGCTGGCGGAGAAGTGCTGCTCCAGGACGGGCTGGGCCGCTTTACCTATGATGAGCAGTCCCCGGCTGTAGAGGCGCAGACAAAGTACGATGTGGCCAGCCTGACCAAGGTGGCGGCCACCACAGCGGCGGCCATGCTGCTCAACCAGCGCGGATTGCTCGATTTGGAGACGCCGGTTGGAGAGTTGCTGCCCGGATTTGTCATCGGGCGACCGCCGGGCACCTGGGCGCGCCACGTAACCGTGCGGCACCTTCTGGCACACAACTCCGGCCTCCCGGGCTACGTCGAGTTCTTCCGCAGCGCTACCACCCCGGCCGAGCTGTTCCGCGCCTGCCTCGAATTGTCCTTTGAAGCGCATCCGGGCGAACGCGTCGAGTATTCCGACCCCGGTTTCATCCTCCTGGGCAAGGCGCTCGAAGTGGTGATGCGGGAGTCGCTTGCCTCCTGGGTGCGGCGGGAGATTTTTTATCCGCTTGAACTGGCAGCCACAGGATTCAATCCTGCCCGTTACCTGTCGGCCGGCATCCCGCCCACGGAGGAAGATCCAACGTTTCGCCGGCGGGTCATCCAGGGCGAAGTCCAGGACGAGAACGCGTCGGTTCTGCATGGTGTGGCCGGTCATGCGGGGCTCTTTTCCAACGTGCCCGACCTGCTGCGCTTCGCCAACGAGATCCTCGGCCCTCTCCGGGCGCCTTCGGGCACCGAGGAGCCTCGGCCGAGGCTGTTCTCACCCGCGGTCATCGAGCGCTTTGCGGAGCGGCAGGGCCCGGCAGGCAGTTCGCGCGCGCTGGGGTGGGATACGCCGTCCGAGGGTTCTTCATCGGGCCGTCATTTTTCCTCCCGGTCCATCGGCCACCTGGGCTACAGCGGCTGCTCATTGTGGATCGATCTGGAGGCCGATGTGGCGGTGGTTCTACTCACGAATCGCACCTGGCCGGACCGGAAGAATCTGGCCATCCGGGAGGTTCGCCCGGCGTTTCACGATGCCATCCGCGGGGCTTTGAGCGGCTCATAAAATACCACTTTCGGTACGTCCCCGGCGTCATAAAATTTTCTTCATTGCCTGGTTCCCAGCTACAATGAGAATCTGGGGACAGGTGCGAATGTTAACCAGCATGACGACGCAAGAGACCGCCGCAAATCAGGGAAAAGAGGATTCAAAGAAAGATCAGGCATCCTTGCTTCAAGAGCTGATGACAGAGAGCCAGAACGAGGCTTCTCAGGGATTTGATACCAAGTCCGCACTTGAAATCGCCCGCATCATCAACCATGAAGATGCCAAGGTTGCCGCGGCCGTCAAGAAGGCCCTTCCTGAGATCGCGCAAGTAATCGACCAGGTGGCGCGATCCCTTCGCGACGGCGGGAGACTCATCTACGTAGGCGCAGGATCAAGCGGCCGCATCGCTGCCCTCGACGCCTCGGAATGCCCTCCAACCTATTCCACAGCTCCCGGGCAGGTGCAGTACATTATGGCCGGTGGCCCCAAGGCACTCGCCTCCGCGGTTGAAGTGAACGAGGACTCGGAAGAACTGGGTCAGCGGGACATCGCACGCCGGCGTCCCACGCGCAAGGACGTGGTGATTGGTGTTTCGGCCTCGGGCCGCACTCCATACGTGGTGGCTGCCGTTGCCTACGCAAGGGCTCGCGGAGCTCATACCGCCGGAGTAACCTGCAATCATGGCGACCCCGCTGGCGGAGGCGGCCGAGATTGCAATTGTCGCCGAGGTCGGCCCCGAGGTCGTTTCCGGTTCCACGCGCATGAAGGCCGGCAGCGCCCAGAAGATGATCCTGAACATGATCACCACCGGCGCGATGACCCGACTGGGATATGTGTACGAGAACCTGATGGTCAACGTGCACATGCAGAATTCAAAGCTGGTGGAGCGCGGGATCCGGATCCTGATGTGTGCCTGCAAGATTGATCGAGCGACGGCCGTCGACACGATCAAGAGCGCCGGGCGAAGCGTGCCCGTGGCGCTGGTCATGCTGAAAGCGAATGTCGACAAGCCCGAAGCGGTGCGCCGCCTGGCAAAGTCAGACGGCAATGTGAGGCTTGCAATCGAGGATAACGTGCTGGAACTGTAGGCTATTGCCTCGCGGGGTCTTGTACCAGCTTGTTTTCGCGAAGTTTAAAGAGTACTTGCTGATTGTCCACCATTCAATCGGAACGTCCCTTGAAGGCGTCGAAATAGTGGTTTTCGCCTACATCCTCGTACTCTTCGGCGACCGATAGACCAGCCGCTCCGAGAGATTTCCTATACGTCTCGGCCCCCAGGGAGACTGATTCCAATCCCGTCATTGCGTCGTTCCAAACGGCAGGTTTGGCGCTCGCGGTGAACAGCAGGCGGCCGCCCGGCACTAGTAATTCGGCGAATCTCTGGATCAGGCGATACTGATCTTCCAGCTTTGAGAAGGAAAATCAGCCCGATTGCCAGGACCGCATCGAAAGTTCGATCAAAAAATCGCGACTCTTGCACCGCTTCGCAAAGGATGGGTGTGCCGGGCAGGTTGCGCTGGAATGCCGCGACGAACGATGGCGCCGCATCCACACCGAAGACATCAAGTCCTTCCTCGATCAGCACTACTGTGATGGGAAAGCCCGGCCCGCAGCCTAGATCGATGACACTGCTGCCCCGCGATAGTGTTCTTGCCCAGTTTCGTACTTCCTTGACGCCGATTGCCGTAGATCGACCACTACTCCTGCCACGACGCGCAAGAAACTCTGCCGAGACTGCTTCGTAGCCGCTGGACCAATCCATCTTTCGATGGTAGCAAGGCGTTCGACCCTGCCAGACGTAGCCGATCTCGACGGAGATCGGCCCTTTATGATCATCGATCTGCGATGAATGCTGAAGCCTTAGGGCTTGCTGATACTTCTCTTAATTCCCAGGGCAGCTGCCCGCGATTAATGGGGAAGAGAGACTGCGTAGAGATACCAGGCTGCATGCGGCAGCCACTCCTCAGTCCATCGCCAGTCTTCATCCTTGCCTGTGACCGCAAATCCCTGATTGAAGGCGATGCCATCTTCGCTCTGTAATCCCGCCGTGATGCCGTTGACAATTGCGCCCGGAGCATTTGTGTACTTATAGGATTGGAAAAACATGTAGGCTGCATCTCCGTGACCGCTCCCCATCAGCATGCTGGTGTCAAACGGATTGCGGCCCAGGATCCAATGCAGCTGGTTCCATGCGTAGGCTCTCAACTGCGATTGGAACTCCGGCATGTCCGCGAAGAGTGGTACGGCCATCCGGGCTGCGGCAGCGAGCGAAGCAAGCCGCGCGTTCTCTCCTTGCCACCAAGGCGCAGCTTCAGTATCGTGCGGAAAGAAAAAGGCCGTTCGCATCTTCCCGTCTCCCATCCTGACGAGTTGGCGCGCATATCCGAAAGGATTGTTGACTTCGGCGGTCACGCCCAATTCAAAACGCAGCGAACGTTCCACTGCCTGGCGCACCTTGGTCTGTTGGTCGGGAGTCGCAATTTTGTCATACTCCAGCAAACTAATCACAGGCAGGCCAGCGTCCGATGGGTGGAAAAATGGGCGCTTTTCCCTGTCAGCTCTCCAATAATTCTTCCACGATTCCGATTCCGTAAGGCGCTCCATTAAATGATTGGCGCGCCGGTCGGCAGCAGAACGATACGTGCTCTCGTGCGTTGCGCGATAGAGTTCCGTCGCTGCCATCAGGGCGCAATAGTCGTCGAGAATGTTTTCAATTCCATCATTCAGAAGTTCGACGTTGCGTTTATCCAAAAACTCAAAAGCATCTTCAGCTGCTTTCAAATACTCACTTCGATGATGATCACCATCAATGGACATGGTGCTCGCCAGTGCCAGTGCGGCAATCGACATTCCTCCGCCAGCTCGAAAACTCGCTTCGTAGGCGTGCGGGCCCACGGCCGTCCCTATGGTCTCGGTTGATTCCGCGGTCTTGGTCTTGATCCGGGTGCGCCAGTTCGGGTTGCCGATCGCTCGATCCTGAGCCAGCTTCTCTTTACCGGGGGCAGAAATCATCTGGAAAAAGGAACCGTTTGGACGCTTGATTCGAACTAGAAAGTCGGCACCATAGAGGCCTTCGTCAAGCATACGGCGTTCATATTCACTGAAGTTGTCGTCGTGCCGGTCTCTAAGGGTTTCGTAGCTTCGCAGCAGGCTCCACACCACCAGGGGCGTCTGCTGCGGATTGAAGTAAGAGGTGGGATTCTGATGGGAGAGATGAATGCCGTAATCGCCCGTGGCGTCGTACCAGCCGCCATGGACATCGACATTCGTGCCCTTGCTGCCGGGGACCTCAAGGTGTCGATCGGCATTGTCCATGAGTCCGCTCGCCCGCTGACCCTTGAAGTAATAGACGATGTTTGAGAGAGTGCTGCGCTCAAGAATGTTTTCGTCTATCGCGAATGGACAGGAGCTTGTCTCGCCTTCACGCGATGAAACCCGAAGAATGTATCGCCCCGGCGTTTTCCACGAGGAGAAATCGGCGATCCAAAAAGCCGATTCACCCCATGCATCGACTTGACCGGACAGTTGGAGGCTGCCTTTTAGAACGATCTTTGTGGCTTCGGCATCGACCAGAGAAAACTCCTCGGGGTTTTCATGGAGAGAGCCGGAGATGATCGCCTGCTTTGGCTCCTGAACCTCGTAGCCCACTTGATTCACGAGTACGCGCATTTGGCCCCAACATGTTTGACAGCAGGCTGTAACGAGAGAAATCGTTAGCAAATGTTTCAAGCTATCGATGATCAACCATCCCCTCCTTATGAGAAACAGTAGTCGGAATGAAAGAGCTAGTCTGGCCAGCACGGAGACGATCTTGCATAGGCAATGCCCTTCTCGAGTCCGAACAAAACACACCAGCGTAATCTCATTGAGCCGGCGACCGGTGGGCAGCCCAGAAAATCGAATTGCGGAAAATTGTGGTAAACGCCGCGTTCTCGAACAGATCCGCATGATGCCCCATAAAGATATAGATGTTTCTGGCCTTGTAGCGCTCATTGGTCCAGATCACGGGATGATCGCCCATCTTGATCTTCGAATCCGGGCTATAACTCTTCTCGCTTACGCTGGCAAGCACGTGTACATTGGGCCGCGGCGACTGGTCCCATGTGTACCATTCCTCGTGCACAACCGGAAATGGGCTCGTCACGCCCTGCATCGCGGGATGCGACTTGTCTTCGACCGTCACCATGCCGTCGGCAAATGTGGAGATGTACTCCTTGAACCGGATGCCGCCCATGAACTGCGAAAACCACGGCCACATCTGGAAGCCGTCAAACTCCCCGAGAAGCGTAGCGTGGTGGAAGCCAATCCATCCGCCGCGGCCCTCTTCGATGTACTTGATAAAGGCAGTCTGTGCAGTCGGCGTCCAGCCGTAAGGCGGATAGTTCAACTGAATGAAGAGCTGATAATGGGAGAGGAATTGGTCGTCGATTTTATCTGTGTTCTGAATGTAATCGACTGCAAATTGGTTCTTTGCCGCAAGCTGATTCAGCCAGACCTTCGCGGCTTCAACGAACGGCGCATGAATCCCTCCCGCCTCCGCAATGGCGACCACCTTGAATCGCGGAGCGGCGGAATCCGGCGTGGCTGCTCTGACGGCTGCCGCTGAGACCAACAACACTCCCATCCACACCAGAATTGCCCTGCGTTCGATCATGGTTCGCATCTCAACCACTTCCACCGGGCAACGAGCTGATATCGTCAACTCTGGCCGCCGAGCCACAACAGGGCCTTTTCGAAAAACTGGTTCTGCGTTGCGCTGTTCAGGATCTTGCTTCCGTGTCCCATGTTCGTGTACAGCATCTTGTACTTTGTATTCGTCCAGGTCACGGGGACATCGCCGCCGCCCAGGGTGTCCTTGAATCCCAACGGAAAATTCGACGAAGCAAGTGTCATCAGAACCTTGATATTCGGATTGCTGCGCAGAGTTGGCTGCCAGCTATACCACTCGTTGTCTGGGGAGACGAAGCTGGCCGGCAGTCCTTTCACCGCCGGATGCGTCGTATCGTTTACCGTGAGCGTGGCCGGCAACGGAGGCCAGCTATTGCCAACGAATACCGTGCCCAAAAAGTCTGAGAACCACGGCCACACTGCACGATTCTCCGTCCAACCCGCAATATGGAAGCCCATCCAGCCGCCGCCGTGCTCCATGTACTCCTCAAAAGCCTTGCGCTGTGCGGGCGTCGAGGGAAACTCGTCGAGCCACATCACCACCTGGTATTCCTTCAGCACCCTCGGGTTCATATCGTCCCAGTTCGACGTCGCGTTGAAGTCGAAGTGGTCCCGCTTCGCCATCTCCTGAAAAAACGGAATTGCCTGCATGGCGAAATCCACGTGATCCTGCTCCACGTGCATCGAGTAAAAGGCGAGAACGCGAAACGGCTTTGCCTGGGCAACTCCCGCCAGACCGAAAGCAATGAGACAGCAGACAAGACGCACGTGCCGAATCATAGAGAAGCCTTTCCCTCCGGACATGCCGCGATTTCACTCGACCCTGACTTTGTAATGGCTAATAATATAGTTCCGCCGAGGTTCAATCACAATATGATTCCGTGTGTCTTGATCTTTCCTGCAGGCTTTTTGCGCCGCTGCATTCCCCCCGCTGTCCTGCTGGCGGCGTTAGCGCCTCTCGCATGGGCCGCTGCGGAAGAGGCTTCGTGGGGGCGCCTCATCACCAGCGCCGCCATCGTATGCAATCCTTCCACCCACAAGATCTATGCGGTCAACGAGGGAACGGGCTCTGTCACCGTCATCGATGCTGCAACCGGCGCCATGCACACCGTGCAAGTCGGTCGGGAGCCGATCGCGATAGCCGTCAATTCCACGACCAACAGGATCTACATCGCCAACGACGGCAGCGCATCGGTCAGCGTAATCGACGGCACGAATGATACCGTGATCGCCACTGTCACAAGCGCGCCGCTTCCTTACACCTTGGCTGTGGACGAGACGACCAACACAATTTATGTGACCCACACCTACGCCGGTTCAGTGACGGTCATCGATGGCATTTCCAATACGGCTCGGGAACTCAAAGTCGGCGACGCCGACAACATCGCTCTCGATCCTCGCACCGGCACTGTTTTTCTCTCCACTTACGAAGACCCCTCGATTCGCTTTGTGGACGAGGCAACCGGTGCAGTCACCAAGGCCAGCGTCGGTCCCCATGTCTGGGGCATGGTGTTCGATCAGGCTTCGAGCACGCTTTTCCTCACTCACACTGCCAGCGCCGGGATTGTCGCTCTCGACGAAAAAACCCATGCCGTCCGCACCCTTTCTGTGGGCAGCATCCCCTGCGCGCTGGCCATCAATCCTGTCACGCGCCGGCTCTACGTGGTGAACTACGGCGACAAGACCCTTAGCATCCTCGATCTGCAAACAAGAACGACGATTGCGACTTTGCCCGTAGGGCTGCACCCGCAAGGGCTGGCCGTCGATTCCAAATCCAACCGCATCTACGTCGCGAATGTACAAGGGAACAGTGTCACGGTGATCGACGGTGCCAGAAATGCCGTCGTCGGCGTTCGCAACGCGGGCAGCCACCCCTACGCTGTTGCCGTCGATCAAAGCTCTGGCCATGCCTACGCCGCGAACTATGGCGCGCCCTGGGTGACGCCGCTTCCGGACGCACCACAGTCTATCCCGTCATCGCCTATCAAGTGACAGGTGCAATCGCTCGTTCTTGCGAATCTAGCGAAATCTGCGAATGAAGAGAGAGTGGCGATCTGATCGATAAAGGCCGAGCACGTACAACCCCGGTCTGCCCGTCGTGAAGTAAATCTTCTGACGAATCCGAAGAATCGCGGCATTCACAGGAATCTCCAGAAGCCGGGCTGTTTGAGCATCGGCCGTGGTGGCGTCCACCTCTTCGTCGGCATGGCCGATCTGAATCCCATACTCGTGCTCCAGTATGGAGAACAGCGAGACTCGGTCCAGCCGGGCTTGCTTGAGGCCTGCAAACTCCTCAGCAGAAAAGTAGCAGGTCTCGATGGCACACGGTTCATCTCCGCTGAGCCTCAGGCGTTCGAGCTTCACGAGCGGCTCTGTGGCTGGCAACGCGAGTCGCGCTGCAATTTCGTGCTCCGTATGAGTGATACTGAGCGAGACCATTTTTGAAGAGACAGTCAAGCCTCGGCCCGACATCTGCTCCGTGTAACTCATCAACTTGTTGAAATGTATCTTTGGTGGAGCGACAAACGTCCCAGCGCCGCGGCGGCGCACAACCATACCCTCGCGCTCCAGAGCGGTGAGCGCATGCCGGGCCGTCATCAGGCTGACGCCGTGAATCCGCGCCAGTTCGCGCTCCGAGTCCACAAGATCCCCTGGCCTCAAGAGGCCGCGCTCCAGTCGTTTCACAATCGCGCTCTGGATCTGCTTGTACGCGGGCAGCCCGTTCTGCCGGACATGTGACATTACGAAACGCTCCCTACGAAGGTGCACCTTACTACAAAGTGCTCTAGTGCTCAACCAGAATCGTATATGTGCACAGTCAGCAGAATCCAGAAGAGATATACATCACGGTCGGGGACGGGCGGGTGACGGGGAATGTTCTCGTGAGGTGGGTAGTGAATGTTTGAGCTAAGACTTAAATCATTAAAAACAAACTCCTTACATACTATTCTGGCCGTCGAATGCCTCGGAGAGAACCTCGCTACTCACCGAGTTGGACCCCGCTAGCAGAAAATCGCTCCAATAGGATTTTGGGATCACAAATACAGTTTTTGCTTGACTGGCGGCGCAATCCGCTATATAGCAATGCCTATGAACTTTTGTTGAAATTTTAGGAGGCATGTAATGAGGAGTTTTTCTGCGTTGTTCCGTTCACTCCTTCTATTTGCGGCTGTAGCCGGAATTTGTCATTTCGGCTGGGGTCAGGAAGTAACGGCTTCCATTACCGGCACGGTAACGGATCCAAGGGGCGCCGCTTTGCCTGGAGCTACGGTGACGGCAACGTCACAGGAGCGCGGTCAGATTTACACCGCCCTGACGAACGACAGCGGTCTTTATCGGATCGCCCAACTTCCCGTTGGCGGCTATACCGTTAAAGTCGAGAAAAGCGGATTCTCTTTGGCCTCCTACCCCACATTTGTGCTTACGTTGAATCAAGTAGCCCGTGTCGACGTGGCGATGAAAGTGGGTCAGACGAGCGAGACGGTGGAAGTAAGTGGCTCAGCGCCCGTCCTTGCAACCGAGACGACACAGGTCGACACCGTCATCAATGCTGCAACCAACGACAATCTTCCGCTGGCTTCGCGCAATTACGTGCAACTGACGCTGCTTGCGCCGGGCTCGGTTTCGACCGATCCGAGCAGTTTCAATAACGGTAACAACACCGGCGGTTATGGTGGCCGTCCGCTGATCAACGGCAATCGCGAGCAGGCAAATAACTTCATGCTCGACGGCATGGACAACAATCAGGTCTCGGATAATTTGCTGGGTTACACGCCGGCTCCGGATGCGATCCAGGAGTTCAACCTGATTACGAATAACGCACCGGCGGAGTTCGGCAATTTTGAAGGCGGAATCGTCAACGCGACGATCAAGTCCGGCACCAATTCCTTTCACGGCGACATTTGGGAGTTTTTCCGCAACGACGTTCTAAACGCGAACAGCTGGTCGAATAATCTGGTCAGTCCTGCGCTTCCCAAGGCTAAGCTGCGCTGGAATATGTTTGGCGGCACCGTCGGGGGGCCGATTATCAAGAATAGACTTTTCTTCTTCGCCGACTATCAGGGGCAGCGATTTGACATCCCAAGTTCGGCGAGTTTCAACACGGTTTTCACCGCTGCTGAGCGCGGCGGCGATTTTGGCGCTCTTTGTCAGGGCGGATTTTCCAATGGAGTCTGCACACGGGCCAGGCCAGTTATATAACCCGTGCGCGTCCTTTGCGGCGCCATGCACTCCCCTCATCAACGCCCGCTGCGACGCGCCAACCCTTTCCGAACAACGTAATTCCGACTGTCATGATCAGCCCGGTAGCGGCTGCCTTGTTTCAGTCGACTCTGTATCCGGCTCCCATCAACACTGCGCTGCAAAGCAATGCAGTGAATACGAGTAATTCAGCCCAAAATGTGGACCAGGGCGATCTGAAGATAGACTTCAAGGCTTCACAAAAAGACAATATCTCCTATCGGTTCACCAGGGCTTATCAAAACAATCCATCTTTCAATTCGCAGGTACTGTTGTCGGATGGCTACTCATCGACGCCGATTTACAACACGGTTGGCGACTGGACTCGCACCATCGGAAACAATCTGGTGAATGATGCCCGCATTGGTTGGAGCCACATCACGCTGAATAGTGGCAACGCCTGGGCATCCGGCGTCGGGCAGTTTGGCAACACGCTGGGGATTGGGAACGGCAATCCTTCAAATCTCGATGGCCTGCTTGCGCTCAACTTCAGCAATACAGCTGTTAGCAACTTAGGAGCCGCTGAGCAGACCCAGAGCTTCGATGACCACGTCTGGCAGTTCTCGGATGGGTTGAGTTGGAGCCACGGACGGCACAATTTCAAGTTTGGCGGTCAGTTGTTCAACCAGAATATCAAGACCTTTTACGCCGGTAACAACGGTCAACTTGGTCTCATGGACTTCGACGGAAGATATACCAGTCCCGCTGTTGGAGGTTCTGGTGGCGACGGTGGCGCCGATTTTGTTCTCGGCCTCAACTATCAATACGGTCGCGGGGTGAGTACCGGGAAGACGTGGCAGCAATTCAGCAACGTCATCGGGGCTTATGCGGAAGACACGTGGCGTCTCACGGACAGCTTAACCTTGAATCTCGGTCTGCGCTACGATGCGCACACCCCCTGGACGGAAAGCAACGACCAGCAGGCGAACTACAACATCGCTACCGGCAATATCGACCTCGCCGGCAAGAACGGAGCCAGTCGCGCTCTCTACAACGGCTTCTATGGGGGCAGGGACTTCCAGCCTCGCATCGGGTTCGCGTGGACTCCGGGGAAATTGGGCGGGCGCACGGTGATCCGCGGCGCCTTCACAATTTCGTCGTATCTTGAAGGTACCGGCACGAACCTTCGTTTGACGCTCAATCCACCTTTCACTCCGGCAGAAATCAACGCCATCTATAACGGCACTCCGCTACCTCTGACCAATACAACGGATGGCATTGCGGGTTCGGCTTCGACCGCCTCTTGCGCTCCGCCAGCTTATGCTTGCTACGCTCAGGCCTTCCTCCGGGTTTGGGATCCCAATGTGCAGCCTGCCATCGCGGATGAATACAACGCGACGGTCCAACACCAATTTGGCGGTAATACGACGGTCCAGGTCGGGTATGTTGGGCAGAGGGGAACTCACCTGATGGTGCCATTCGACTATGCGCAGAGACAGCTGCTGGCGAATTCATCTTGCGACACTCCTCCCTGCACGGCACCCAGCCCCTATTTCGCAGCCAACCAGACGCTCTACGACGTTTTGGGCGACCCTGCTCAAGGCGGCGAAGGTGCGACTGTTTCAGGCACCAAGTCCAATGGCAACATGAGATACAACTCATTGCAAGCCGTGCTGCAGAAAGAGATCAGTCACGGTTTGCAGTATCAGGTCTCGTATACCTTCTCCAAGTGCATGTCTGACAACACGGGGTATTACGGCGCGTGGAACAATGCCCTGAGTGCCTCAGCATATTGGCAGAACGTCTACGATCAGCGGTCGGAGTGGGCGCCCTGCTACTACGATGCCACGCACGTCCTTTCAGCGTATGCGGTTTACGACCTTCCCTTTGGGCGCGGAAAGATGGTGGGGAAAGACGTCAATGGCGCAGTCAATCAAGTGATTGGAGGATGGGCGGTTAGCCCTATCGTCTCTTTCCGTACGGGCTGGCCATTGCCGGTTTATGGAGCCCAGGATGAGTCTGGTACATTCGGTCGCGGAGCGCGAGCAGACTGCAACGGCACTCCCGTCGATTACGAAGACAGCGATACAGGGAATAGGCGTTCAGTGGTTCACCAATACTGGACAATTCACCAATCCAGCGGTTGGCACCTTCGGCAACTGCTCACCTCAACTCGATGGGCTGCGTTCGCCCCATTACACCGACGTCGACATGAGTGTGCATAAGGACTTCCCAATCACCGAGCGATTCCGGTTGCAGTTCCGAACCGACTTCATCAACGCTTTCAACCATGTCCAATACAACGCGCCCAACATGAGTCTGGGATCCACGATGGGACAGATTACCGGTGCCCAGCCCCCAAGGAACATACAGATGGCGCTGAAACTCTACTACTGAAAATAAGGCACGTATAATGATGCAGGCGAGCAAACCTCGCCTGCATCATTTACGTTACTTTTCAGAGAAGGACCTTCGAAATTCACTTCCAGATGTATAGATACTTGGCGAAGGCCGCGGCAATTCCCGCCTTACTGGGTTGTTTCTGGCATGGGTCGATCCTGCTCGCTCAGCAATCCTCAACTCCCGGTTCGCGACCTGTTCTAACTCCCGAGAAAGCAATCAGTCTGGCGGAGCAGGGACGCTGCGGCGAAAGCATCTCTGCACTGAAACATGCAATGGCGGCCACCGTCCCCGCTGAGGTGCGGAAACAGGCTGGCGTGCTCGGCGTTCGCTGTTCCCTGGCCATCGATGACCGTGACTCGACTGATGAATTCATCCGGTTGTTGACCAGGCAATTTCGCAAGGACCCGGACGTCCTCTTTGTAATCGTCCACGCCTATTCCGACCTATCAACGCGAACAGCCCAGGATCTTGGTCGCGATGCTCCGCAATCCATCGCCGCACATAAGTTGAACGCTGAAGCCCTCGAAATGCAGGGTAAGTGGGAACCTGCTCAGCATGAGTACGAAGCGATAATCCAAAAAGACCCGAACGTTCGCGGCATTCACTTCTTGTTGGGCAGGCTGCTTCTCTCGCGGCCGGATGCAGGGCCCGAAGCCGCGGAACGTGCCAGGCAAGAGTTCCTCAAGGAAATTGCGATCGATCCGAGTAATGCTGGCGCACACTACATTTTGGGAGAACTTGCGCGTAGGGATGAGAAATGCGAGGAGGCAATTCCACAATTCTCCGAGGCGATCAAGTTCAATCCCAATTTTGCGGAGGCCTATCTCGGCGAGGGGCTTTGTCTCGTGAATTTGAAAAAATATGAAGAGGCAGTTCCCCCACTGCGCAGCCGCCGAGCGCCTCACGCCGGGAAATCCGGAGGTCCACCACACGCTTGCTACGGCACTCCAGAGATCCGGGCACAAAGAGGAAGCAGAAAAGGAATTCTCCATTCACCGCAGCCTCACTTCTGGGCAAGGCTCTGAAAGCCCACAATAGAGATAAGGCACAATACCCGCGCGGACTGAATACACATGCGGCGTTGGGCGCGTGCGGCGAATCTGATCCCGCCGCCGCTTCGTTCAATGGACGACCGCAGGCTACTTGCCGAAACGAACCTGGTCGGAACTTGTCTTACCCGCGTCGCTACTTCTTCACGAGCCTAAGCAACCCAAATCGTTCCGGCACATGAAAGCTGTCGCTCATCGGGGAGCGCCACGCAATCTCATGCCGAGCCGATGCCGGCCCTTGGCTCCGAAACAGGTTGATCCGAAGCAGATTGCCCTGCGCCGCCTGACGATTATCGATGGCAGAATAAGGAATCTTCATCGCCCCATACCAAACATGGGCAGCCTCATCGATTCGCGCTGAAACCTGAAACCCGGAGTTCCACTTCCAACCATCCTCGTGATGCGGTTGGCTGAGATCAATGTCCAAATCAACCCACTCGCCCTGCGGAGAAATCTCAAATTCCTTGTAACGCCGGATGTCTGTGAAATCGGCTCCGATGAAAACTTCCGCCACATCCCAGTTCCAAAGTTCGTTCGTCTCGGCCGACCGATTTGGATTTGGCTTCAGGTTGAGCTGTTCGTAAGGGCATACGAACAGGAAGTACAGATTCTTTGCCGTCCACCGTGTTCGAACTTCCGTACGATACCTCGGGTCAGGCTTCCCATGGGCATCTGCGTCCATATAGGTCGGCAATGAATCCCGCCAAAATAGAGACGCGGGATTCGTGTCAAGACTTGGATCCGAATCGGCCCAGTTGCTCTGAATGATCCGATCGTCCGCGAGCACTTCGCCGCAGCAAGTGAAGAGCATCGTCGAGACGCAAATTAACCCAATCACGGAGATTTTTAATCCCAACATTCTTAACTGCCTAGGGATTGCTCGATACTGCAAGCCGCGTCAAGTGATATGCCATCAAGTGGTCAGGCGCCAAAAGTGCTTCTCGAAATTCTTTCTGCGCCTGCTGATCATCGCCCACAGAGCTATCGAGCATCGCCCTATTGTAGAGCCACCAGGCGCTCCTCTCGCCATCATTGTTCGAGCGCTCGAGAATGTCGTTCAGTTTCTGTTTGGCTGCGCCTTCATCGAAATCAGGGAGTTCCTTCGATGCTTTCCACGACCAAACTGCGTTTTCAAGACCAGATTGTTGAGCGCTGCGTTCGAAGCTGGCTCGGCCTTTTTCGTGTATGCCGCAGACCTTGTACACATTCCCAATAAGATAGCTAAATCTGGCGGAGCGCACGAACGGCTCGAGACCATCATGCGTAAACGGCAGATCTGGTACCGGTTCCGCGAGATGATCAACAAGTCCAACTGCCTCCGCGCATCGTCCGCTTCGTGCGAATGAGGTGGCGCGTTGCACTTCTAGTTCGAGCCAGACTTCTCGCACATTGATACCGCCTTCTTCGCGGGGAAAGAAACGATTATGGAACAGTGCTTCTGCTTTCTCGAACTCTCCGGCCTCGACCAGATTCAGAATCAATTCGTAAACGAGATTGGAAGGAATGTGGGCATGATCGGGATATCGTTCCAAGGCCGCCACACGTTCCTGCGGTGGGCGTCGCAGGATGCTCAGCGCCTGATCCATCCCCGTGTAGAGTTCGATATTGGCAGGATCCGCGCGCAGACCTTCCTGAAACACGCTCAAAGCCTTTTCGGGGTCGTCCTCTTCATGTAGTAATGCGCGCCCCAGGCTGGCATGCAGGACCGGAATCTGCGGATTCAGAATGCGGGCCTGCTCCCACTCAGAAAGACCTTCTCTTGTTAGACCTCGTGAAAAGTACAGGGTTCCGAGCAAATAATGCGCGGTCGCATCCTGCGCATTGAGACGAGCAGCGGTCCGCAAAACTTCCAGATCTTCTGGGCGGCTGGGAAATACATAATTCGTTGGAAGGTGCGCGGCAGCATTGAAATCTGCCGAGGAGGATTGGCCGAGTTTCTCGCGACAATATGCGCGGAAGTAGGCGACCATTGGATGTTTGCCTGGAGCGAGCATTCCCGGTTCAGTTTCATCGGGTACCGCTGGGGGATAATTACGCGATAAAACATCAAGTGCCCGAGAATACATGCCGAGACGCATGTATTCAGATGCGACATTCAATACCCGCTCAGCGTCATTACCAAGGTGTTGAAGATCAGGCTTGCCGATTTGCTCCAGCAGAAAATAACGCTGCGGAAATCGCGCCAGCCATTCGTTAGCGAGGCTCTGAGCCTCTTCCTTCTGTCCTTCAGCCTCCAAGACCGCAGACAACTCTTCTGCAGTGCGCGGATCATCCGGAGCAGAGTGTGTTGCCGATCGCAAATAAGATTCCGCCTGCTGCAGATTTTCCGCGCGGGCTGAAAGTTCGGCCAAACGCACTCCCGCTGCCGCACGAAAAGCCGGCAGTCGCTCGGCAGCTTCATAGGATTCGCGCGCCTCGCGATTCTGCCCCAGGCCTTCGTATGCAATCCCGAGGTAATAGGAAACTTCAGCATCGGTGGGATCTCGAGCCGCTACCGGCTCCAGAAGGGTTTTGGCTTCTTCGTAGCGCAACAAACTCGCGCATAGGCGTCCTGCAGCTTTGCGCCCTTGCATGCTCTCTGGAAATCGGGCCAAGGCATCGCGATAGGTTTGCAGGGCTACCAGGAGCCCACCGTCGAGTTCCTCTTCGTTTCCCAGTTGGAGCCAGTCATCTTCCGTGCGATGCTCCCGGTCTGGGATGTTGAAGGAAGGCTGTGGGCCGGTTCGTATTTGTTCCGCCGGCGTCCAATCGTATTGGCCCTCGGTTTGCCGCAGAAGCAGAGACCCTTTGCTGTCGCGGAGCTCGAATGTGTATTTCTGTTGGTCCGTCGGCCCTTTCGAGTCGATGTGACCAGGTCTGCTGCGGACTGAGGTCAGCCTTCTGTTGAAAGACCTCATGATCCCCGGCCAGAATGCGAAGCGTGGCTTGGGGAACTGCCTGGTTCACGTTCAGTCCGGTAACAAGCGCTTGTTGCTGCCGGTCCAGATGGACGACCCCGGTTAGGTTGGCCCTGGAAATTCCGCCAATATCCCGCACCGGCATCCAAAACTCAGAGAATCTGATCGTCTGTCGCGGTTCGAGAAAGGCATAGGTTTCCTGATTACGGAAGAGCCCCGCCTGCACTTCGACGTAGGCGCTGTTGTTGTCCGACAGAGCCGTCCGCCAGTCCAATCCATCCGGATCGGTGCCCCATGACCAGATCTTCTTCGCAGGAAGTTGCGCGTAATCGGCGTAGTGGACAACGCCCGTGTTGGTGTGCGGATTCCAAACGCCCATAAAGGGCTCGCGGCTGCCATGCACGAACAGAGAGACAGGGCCGCTCGTTTGATTCTTCACAATGCTCAGGTCGACGCCGTCCTTCTCGATCGGCCAGGGCTCGACGTCTCGAAATCCGTGGCTCGCCGTGAATCGCATCGGATACTGAATTCGCGAGTCATCCCAAACTTGCACACCCGCGTTGTTCCACCAGTAGAAGCGATGCCGAACGTCGCTGCGATTGTTGAGGGTGACTCTCTCCTCGAGAACGGTGGAATGAGGCTGGAGCACGAGTTCCACCGACCACTGCATTCCGTATACGCGGTCAATATTGCCTACCTGAACGAATGCGCTACCGTCGTCCTTTTGACCGAAAGCAAAATCGACAGGAGAAAGACTCACCCAATTGTGGGAAACCGGAAAATTGAACTCGATGCCAAACGCCGCCCAAGCGCCCCGATAAGATATAGCCGCCTTTTTAATGGAGGGATTGGCGTAAAACATGGGCTGGCCGCTGATCTTATCGGTGCAGGTGTAAAGATGGCCTCCGAGGTCGGGCAGCACCGAGCACTTCAAGTACTCATTCTCTAGAAAGAGAGCGCGCCAGGCATGATCGGTTCGTTGGTTGGTCAAATTCGTGCGAAGCGTATAGGGATAATTGAATCGGCCGTTCGCATATTGATCAAACGGCGGATTGGGATCGGGCGCTGCTTCTTCGTAGGTGGGTAGTGTTAGAGTGCCTTGCCAGACCCGGACTTGAGCAGTTGCCTGGCATAAAGGAAGAAGCAGGAAAGCAGAGAGTAATTTTAGGCGCATCATCTTGGCAGGTGTGCTTGAAGCGCACCCCGCCATTATCTACGCCCAACAACAAGGGTGTCAGATTTATTCCAAGGGAAGAAGGATATTTGGCCGATCCATTTTCTCCCCATCCTCATTGGCGTCGAGTTGCGGGCTGGCGCTCGAAAGACGATTAACAGAAGCCATTTTCGCTCCCGAAGAATATGCGCAGAGCGTGCGCGACCTTGTAAAGTTTAGTTATCTTTCTTGAACGGCTGCGGTTAGTTTGCAACCCATTCAGAAACAGGAAAGTTCATGCGAAACAGATCCGAACGGTTCTCCAGCCGAACCAGGGCACTACAACTCAGCCTGGCCGCAGTGCTGTTTTTGCTTTGTCTCGCCTCATCTCTCGGGGCACAGGAGACGGAGCCCAACATGCCCATGCGAGCGCACCTTGAAGACGGCGCCGAATTTCGCTGGCTCCACAAAAAGGTATTGGATTCCCGCGTGCTCGATAGCATGGAGGACCTTTCCTCATGGTCGTTCGCAGGCGTTGGCGAGATGACGCTAACCACAGATCGAGCCAAAGACGGAAAGTATGCTCTGCGGATCCGTTCAACCACGAATGTGGCACGAGCCGGCGGCGATGAAGAATGGGAAGACCTGGTGGCCACGCGGAAGTTCGCAAATGAGGACTGGTCTCGGTTCAACCGCATTTCTCTGTGGGTATATCCCGACGTGGTCGGCGCTCCCGCGATCTCCTGCACACTGGTGCTTCACAATGACGGCAAGCACAAACTGCCCGACAGCTATAACGAGGGCCGCCACGAATCCATCATTCTCAAGAATCATGAGTGGAACCAGATCGTGTGGGAGATCGCCCCTCTCGCACGCGACCGTGTCACGGCCGTCGATTTCGCGTACAGCCTCCCCAAGAAGTTCCCCGAGCCCGGCGACCGCACGTCTCTCGATCTCGATCGGCTGGAGTTGCAGACCGTAGTGCCTGATCACGTCGAAGGCTGGGACGTCGCCGCCGGCAAAATCGCCTTCAGCCACAGCGGATACACAGTGGGTACGCAGAAGTCCGCCATAGCCAGCGATCTATCAGCCCGTCAGTTTTCACTCGTCGATCAACAAACGGGCCAGGTGGTTTTCACAAAGCCGGTCGAAGAGCCAAGTACTCCGCTCGGCAAATATCAGACACTGGACTTTTCTGAGTTTCGCCAGCCAGGCACCTATGCGATCAAAGCCGGAAACACGCTGACTCGTCCTTTCCGAATCGGCGATGACGCATGGCGCAGCAGTATCTGGAAAGCAGTCAACTTCATGTACAGCGAGCGCTGTGGAACGGAAATTCCAGGCATCCACAACCGTTGTCACCAGGACATCTACACAACACATGGAGACCAGCGAATCGTGGTCAATGGCGGATATCACGATGCCGGCGACCTGAGCGCCACCGGACATACGCCCGCGATGGCATATGCGTTGCTATCTCTGGCCGACTCCCTCAGACGCCAGGGCGAAGATCCCGTTTTAACCGCTCGTCTGCTGGAAGAAGCGCGGTGGGGTTTGAATTGGGTTCTGAAAACGCGCTTTGGCGATGGCTATCGCAGCACCGGACAACTCGTGAGTTATTGGACTGACGGCATCATGGGAACGGCGGACGATCGCTTCGGAGAAGCCGTCAACAATCCAGAATGGAATTTCCGGGTGACCACCGTCGAAGCTTTGGCGGCGCGGGTGTTCAA
This sequence comes from uncultured Acidobacteriota bacterium, assembly GCA_963812485.1. Taxonomy (GTDB): domain Bacteria; phylum Acidobacteriota; class Terriglobia; order Terriglobales; family Acidobacteriaceae; genus Telmatobacter. The sequence continues at coordinate 147,999 of CAWEVD010000017.1, read as the reverse complement.
AGACAGCGACCCGGAGCTGGCAACCCGCAGCCTGGCGACTGCGGAAGAAGATTGGAAGTATGCGGTGGAAGGCCTGAAAACCGCGGCGCCACTTCCCGAAGTGTATGGCGCATCCGACGAATTGGAGAGAATTTCGTACGGAGTCGTGGCATCCGTCGAACTCTACAATGCAACCGGGGAGCAGCGATACGCCGATGAGGCCGTGGCTCTGGGCGATCAAGTGCTGGCGTCGCAGGAACGCGACACTGCAGCCGTGGAGCATTCCCCTGACTGGATATTTCTATACCAGCCCCAAACGGGAGAACCTGTTTCACCGATTTCATGTCGGTCAAGAACAGGAGCCGATCATGGCTCTGATCCGGCTGTGTGAAGCATTGCCGAACCACGACAAATGGATGAAGTGGTACTCGGCAGTTGTCCTGCACTCGCAGTATTATCTAAAGGCCGCGGCAGCCGTCGATGAGCCGTACGGTGTGTTGCCCGCCGCAGTCTATCGCGACAGTGAAGTCCGCCTCATTCCCGAATCCAAAACTTGGACCCCGCTGCGCGCCGCCGATCGTGATGCTTACGTGCAGGAAGTCCACAAGGGGATTCCGCTCGGCGGCGAATACTATCTGCGCAGATTCCCGGTTTGGTTTGATTTTCGAGGCAATTCCAGCGTTCTGTTATCGCAAGCCAAGGCGCTGTCAGCCGCCGGACGGCTGCGAGGTGATCTGGACGCTGAAGATCTGGCTCAGAAACAGGCGCAATGGTTGGTCGGTCGCAATCCTTTCTCAGCCAGCCTGATGTACGGCGAGGGATATGACTGGACGCCGCTCTACAGCGTGCGTTCCGGTCAAATGGTGGGCGCGCTTCCGGTCGGAATCGAAACCAGGGGCATGGACGACGCCCCCTATTGGCCAACACAAATCTGTTGGACCTATAAAGAAGTCTGGACGCAGCCGGTCGGGCAGTGGATATGGTTGATGCAGGATATCGCGGTGGCCGCCACCGTCAGAGGAATCGTTGCCCCGTCTAACCATCAACCGGTAGAGTTCCGTGAACAAGGAAGCGGCCAGGTAGTGACGACGATACCAAGTCCGATTGACGGCGCCTTCAGCCTCCATTTGCCGGAAGGCCGATATGATGTTCGGCAAGGCTCAGTTCATACCAACCTTACGGTCTTACCCGGTGGTTACGACTCGATAGATCTACGCCCGGACCACTTCCTCGATTTCAAAGTCTCCTTTCAGGATTTAGGTCAGAACGAAATTCTGGTGCGAGTGTCTGCTGAAGGGGCAGGTCCGCACGTGTTTTCGATTCGAAGCGATAATCTCGCCGTGCGAGAGCAAGCAGCCCTGAAAGTTGATCTAACGCGCCGGCAAAGTTCAACAGGCCGTCTGGCACGCTCACGTTCTCTCCGCAAATACGCCATGGGTCGCGGTAGTGATACCTGATGATGTGCTGGCTGAACGCCGCGAGGTCACAGGAGCGGAAACGCGTCACTGAGCGAGAGAAGCCCGCTACACCGTCAGAGGTGGGATATCATTTTGAAGCACCGGATTGCGGAAACATCTCGGCAGACGAACCATCTGGCCCATTCACTCATCATGCGTTTCTTAACCGTGATACTTGCCGTCAGTCTGGTCGCCACGGTCGCGCTGACTCCTTCTTTGGTCAAATCGAATGCCTCGGCACAAACATCGGGCAATTCGGGGACCATCCGGTTCGAGGACATTGCTGCCAAAGCAGGCCTGCGCTTCACGACTCAAAACTCCCCGACTGCAAATAAGAATCAGATAGAAACCATGGTTGCCGGAGTCGCGCTGCTCGACTATGACGGCGACGGGTGGCTGGATATCTATCTGGTGAATGGCGCGGCCATACCTTCGCTGCAAAAAGAATCTCCGGCATACTGGAACCGTCTATATCGAAATAATCACGACGGCACATTTACCGACGTCACCGAGCGTGCCGGGGTCGCCGGCGCGGGCTACGGAATGGGCGTTGCTGTCGGCGACTTTGACAACGACGGCAGGCCGGACATATTTCTTGCGAACGTCAACGGTAACCAGCTGTTTCACAACAACGGGGATGGAACATTCACAGACGTAACCGCGAAAGCCGGGCTGAGCGGCGCCGAGATGAATGGCAAGAAAATGTGGTCGGTCGGTGCGGGTTGGTTCGACTACAACAACGATGGCTTGCTTGACCTGTTCGTGGTGAATTACTGCGGCTGGGAAGTAAACAAAGATCCAGTATGCCTGCTGAAGGACGGAGTGCGGGCCTACTGTCATCCCAAGAATTACACCTCCCTTCACAACACCCTGTACCGCAATAATGGCGACGGGACTTTCACCGACGTTTCGCAGGAGACGGGGATCGCGGCGCATATGGGCAAGGGCATGAGTGTCTCCTTTGCAGACTATGACGGCGACGGATTTCTCGACGCCTTCGTGGCGAACGATACAACTCCGGCATTCCTCTTCCATAATCTTCACGGCAAAAAATTCGAAGAAGTTGGGGCGACGGCGGGCGTGGCGTACTCTCCGGAGGGATTCACGCTTTCAGGAATGGGGTCGGATTTTCGGGATGTAAACAATGATGGGTTGCCTGATATCTGGTACACGGCCGTCGAGCACCAGATGTTTCCCCTGTTGGTGAACGCCGGGGATGGAGTTTTCGATAATGCAACTCACACGAGCGGACTGCAATCGACCAACGAGATGTCGGGATGGGGCAATGGCATTTTCGATTTTGATAATGACGGATGGAAGGATCTTTTTGTAGCAAGGGCCAATGTGCTTGATAACGTCAGCGAGTTGACCCCGAGTCGAAAATATCCGGAGCCTAATTCACTGTTCCGTAACCTGGGCAATGGGAAGTTCGCTGATGTAAGCGGCACGGCTGGACCCGATTTCCAACTTGCAGCCCCTCACCGCGGGGTTGCATTTGGCGACCTGTTCAACGATGGACACATCGACGCTGTGGTGACAGTGCTCAACGGACCGGTCAAGCTTCTTCGCAACATTTCCAATACGGGAAACCATTGGATCCTTTTGAAACTTGTAGGGACCAAAAGCAATCGCATGGGAATCGGAGCACAGATTCACATTACAACTGAAGATGGACGCCAGCAGTGGAATGAAGTGACGACAGCGGTAGGTTACACGTCCTCAAGTGACAATCGGGTGCACTTTGGCCTCGGTCGTAACCAGCGGATCAAAGATATTGAAATCCGTTGGCCAAGCGGGATCCGTCAGGTGTTGCACAATGTTGCCGCTGACCAGATTCTCACCATTGAGGAGCCCCAGCACTAGCCTTCGGCGAGTGTAGCCCATCAAATCGGCGATCCAATTCTGGCTTCAGTTGAGGAAACGATTTCGTCGACGCAGGTCAGGGATGGTCCGGACGCTATGATCTTCTTCTTATGAGAAATGTGCGTTTTCTGCTGATTGTTTTCTTCATGCTTGCGGGTGGGGTGGGATATGGACAGGGGACGGCGCCAACTTTCCGTTATGACGCGAACCACCGCCTTGTAACGCTGCCAGGACGCGATCCGGCGCAGGGCGGAACGACAGTGATTCCGACGGTGCTGGTGCCCGTGAGGCTCGAGTTCCCAGCGCGGTCGGCCTTCAAGCAAGCCATGGAGTCTGGATGCCGCAAGACATGTTCCGCAGGTCCTCAATTCGCCGGTGTTCTCGAAGGGGGCATTCGGAGCGGAGGAAACGACGCAATACGCGGATGCCATGTTGCGCGCTACGACGGGAACGGCGGCAGGTTGGCACACGCTGCTCGGACAGCCGAAGGTGCAGCCGGTGACGGTAAAGATTCCGCCCGGATACGGATACGTGCTCACGTCGAAACGGACCGGAACCGTGCTGGGGATGGCGGACGCGGAGTATGTGCAACGGGCAATCTTTCAGCAGATTCCGCGGCAGGAAGGAAAGCTGGTGATCGCGGTAACGTGGAATACCGCTTACTACACTTATGGCGACGCGACCGTGTGCTGCTCCTGGGGAACGCATGGGGTAGACGAGGCAACGGGAAACTCATTTGTCCTGGCGTCGTATTTGGAGGCCACGCCACCGCTCGTGGAAGAGCGCGACGTGCAGCCGCTGACTGGGCAACTGGCGGAGTGGGTGAACGATCCGCTGCATGACCCGCTGTTTCATTTGGGCTCTCGTCAGCCGCTGCCTGAAGGAGAGAACGTGATCCCGCGGTGGAAATGGCCCACCGTGGAGAACGCCGAACTCCGCGGTTGCGGCGGAGACAGTCCGGCCACGCGGTACACGCTCCAGGATCCGCTGGATACGAACGAGCGCAGCAACCTGCCGGCTGGGCCGGCGTCGGTGGTGCATGCGCGCGGCGAGGCCTGGCATGTAGCCAATGTCGCGCTGATGAGTTGGTACGCAAGTGGAGGGGAGCCGTACAGCTTTCCGAACGCGCGGCTGCTGCAGAAGCCGGCGACTCCTTGCCCTGCCACTCCTCTCCGGCATCGGGAGTGTCGAAGGAGCCCGCGCCTCCACCAGCTGTCGCGGCCGTTCCGTCGGCAGCAGCAAAGAACGGGCACGAACTGATCGGGTACTGGACCGGGGACGGACCCGGAGGAACGATCCTGCGCCTGCGAGATGTTCCGCCGCAGTGGGATGTGATCATCGTTGCGTTCGCGAACGTGAATCATCAGGCGCCGGAGGGCACGATGCAGATGGATGTGCGGCCGGGGCTGGACCTTGCGCAAATGAAAGACGATATTGCGTGGCTGAAGAACCAGGGGAAGAAGGTGCTGATCTCGCTCGGCGGCGGGGGCGAGTATTTCACGCTGGACCAGCAAACAAGCATCCCCAACTTCGTGAACTCAGTGGTGCAAATCGAGACGGAGTTCGGGTTTGACGGAATCGACATTGACTTTGAGAGCCCCTCGCTGGCGCTTGATCCTGGAGACACGGACTTCCGGCATCCGAAGACTGCCTCGGAGGTCAATCTGATCTCCGCTCTGCACCAGCTGCGCGAGCACTTCGGGCCAGATTTCATGTTGACGTTGGTGCCGGAGGGTACGCAGATCCCGGGAGGCTATCCGGGCTATGGTGGGCAGTTCGGATCGTACTTGCCGTTGCTCTGGGGGGTGCGAGACATCCTGTCCTTCGTTGACGTGCAGGACTACAACACGCCGCCGCTCGAAGGGCTGGATGGGGAGATCTATCAGCTCGGATCGGTGAATTATGACGCGGCGATGACGGAACTGGTGTTACATGGGTTTCCGGTGAGTGGGCGCGCGGGCGATTTCTTTCCGCCCGTGCCTGCGGATAAGGTGGCGGTGGGATTTCTGGTGGGAACCGCAACACCGAAGCTCGTGAGCGGGGCGATGCAGTACTTGATCACCGGAAAGGCTCCCCAAGGCGTGACGTACAGGTTGCGGCAGCCGGACGGATATCCCGCGATGATTGGCGCGATGTTCTGGACGATTGACGGAGATCGGAACGAAAGCTATGCGTTCTCGAACGTGATAGGGCCACAGTTGCACGGTTATCCGACCAGGAGCGCGCAGCTGGGCAAGAAGACACCGCGGATGGCCACGAACCATCCCTGATAAAGTCGGGTGCCTGAAATGCCCTCTTTTTCCGGCCCATTTCAAGGCTCGATGAATGATCGTTCACATAGGCTGCCCCTGAGTGCCTGATCGACTTGAATGGCGTACTCGCTTGCATCCTTCGGCTGCCGCAGGATTACCCCCGCCGACTGTCTCGTATTCAAACTGCCGTCCGAGCTCGACCAGTATTGACTCACGACGGAGAAGTCTCCCGGTAAAGCAGTCGCAGGAAGTTTCGGATTCCCGTCGGGATGCGGAATATCAAATGGAACCGCAGCTCCCGCCCGTGCGTAAAGGAGAAGCAAGCCCGAGTTCCCCGGAAAACACGACCCAACAATCCAAACGAGGGACGCATGAGAGCCAATCTTCGACTTGCCTTCCGGCAGTTGCGCAAAGCGCCCGGATTCGCCCTGACCGCCGTGCTTACCCTCGCGCTGGCAATCGGCGCCAATGCCATTGTCTTCAGCGTGCTGAATGCGTTGGTGCTGCGCCCGCTCAATGTGCCGAATCCTGGCAATTTGTACATGGTAGAGCGCAACTACGGCTCGGAAACAACCCCGTCGCAGTCCTATCCGGACTACCGCGATCTGCGCGACCAGAACCGTAGCTTCGATTCGCTGGTGATGTACGACATCAGGGGCGGTGTGGGGCTCGACACCGGCAAGGGAAATCCCTCGGTTGTGTGGCCCTACATGGTCAGCGGTAATTATTTTGACGCGCTCGGCATTCAACCTTACCTGGGCCGGTTTATTCATGCCTCGGAAGAGCATGGCAAGAACAGCATGCCCGAGATCGTTCTGAGCTATGCGTTGTGGCACAGCTATTTCAACGGCGACCGCGGCGTAATCGGCCGCGTCGTACAGATGAACAAGCATCCCTTCACGATCATTGGCGTCGCGCCAGCCGACTTCCGCGGGACGGAGCTTTTCTTTGCGCCGGACCTCTGGGCTCCGATCGTGAATCTGCCTCAGGTCAGCGATGCGGATTTTCTGGAAGAACGCGGCAATCACTCGGCGTGGACCATCGGCCATCTGAAGCCAAATGTCACTCCGGAATCAGCCACGGCGGACCTGAACACGATTGCCAATTCGCTGGCCAAAGCGTATCCCAAGGAAGACGACGGTCTGAAGTTTTCGCTGTCGCATCCCGGGCTCGCCGGAAACACCCTCGGCCGGCCCACACGCGCCTTCATGGCCGGGCTCATGCTGCTCGCCGGCCTCATCCTGCTGGCTGCCTGCGCCAATCTTGGCAGCCTCTTCTCGGCGCGCGCGGCCGACCGGGCACGGGAGATTGCAGTCCGGATCGCTCTGGGATCGCGCCGCCAGCTGATCCTGCGCCAAATGCTCACGGAAGCTCTTCTGGTATCTGTGGCCGGGGGCATTTGCGGGATGGCGGCGGCGATCGCCCTTCTGCGTGTGCTCAGCACGTGGCGGCCTATTCCCGATATCCCGATCAACGTCCCGGTCAATCCGGATGCCAGGACTTACATCCTTGCCCTGCTGCTCGCCATCCTCAGCGGCTTGTTCTTCGGTCTCATTCCCGTCCGGCAGATGCTGCGCACCGATCCCTGGCAGGTCATCCGCTCAGGCGCCGCCAATGTAACCAGCTCTCGCCGCTTCTCTGTGCGTGACATCCTGTTGGGCCTGCAGATCGCCATTTGCGCTGTTCTCGTAACCGCGTCGCTTGTAGCGGTGCGCGGCCTCGCGCGTTCACTCGAGAGCAATTATGGCGTACAACCCAAGGGCGTGATGCTGGTGAAGACCGATCTGCACATGGCGGGATATAGCGGCGAGCAGCAACTGCTGATGCAGAAGCGCATGCTTGATGCCGCCGCCGCGATCCCCGGTGTCACCGCCGTGGGTTACGCCGATCGGCTGCCGCTCAGCATCGGCGGCGGCGATTCCGATGTGTATTCCGACACCACCACGGACTACCGGCCCACGAATGCCGCGGCCGATGCCCAGAACTTCCAGGTCTCTCCCGACTATTTCCGCGCGGCCGGCACCGCGATGCTTGCGGGCCGCACTTTCACCATGCACGACGAGGAGAAGGCTCCGAACGTCGCGGTCGTGAATCGCGAGTTTGCACGCAAGTTATTTGGGTCCGTCGACAAGGCCGTTGGTCAGCATTTCAAGTTCTGGGGCGGCCAGCGAGCAGAAGTGATCGGCGTCGTGGAGGACGGCAAATACCAGACCTTGACGGAAGATCAGAAGCCCGCCATGTTCTTTTCGTTCCTGCAGCATCAGGGCAGCGATGTCTGGCTCCTGGTGCGGTCAGAGCGCGATCCGCAGGAGATCGGCGCTGCCCTGCAACGCTCCATGCGCAGTCTCGATCCCACGCTGCCGCTGGAGATCAAAACGTGGAACAGCGAAATGGACTCGGCTCTCTTCGCAGCCCGCGTCGCCACGGTGTCTCTGGGCGTTCTGGGCCTGCTTGGCGCGATGCTCGCCATTACCGGAATCTTCGGCATGGCTTCATACACGGTCAGCAAAAGGCTGCGCGAATTGGGCCTCAGAATCGCACTGGGCGCAAATCAGCGCAAGGTGCTCGGCGCGGCGCTCGGCCGAGCTTTCCGCCTGCTCGCCGTCGGTTCGGCGGCAGGCATGATCCTCGGTGTGCTCGCTACCCGCGTTCTTTCGTCGATCGTCTACCAGGCAACGCCAAAAGACCCGCTCATTCTTGGCGGCGTCGTCCTCACCATGCTGGGTGTGGGCATTCTTGCTGCATCGATCCCGGCCCGACGCGCTCTCGCTGTCGACCCGATGACCCTGCTGCGCGAGGAATGAATCGGAGGAACCATCCGATTATCTTGACAGTTGACGAGTGCAAAATCGCTGATGCCCCCAGCGAGCCGAACCTGGTGTTCTGTGTGGTTGCGGAAATGCGGGACCGGCTCGATGAACGCCGTTGCGGATGGACTAAACTCGTATCGGTATGCCACATCCATCATGGAATGAGAGCTACGCCGCGGGACAGCTGCCCTGGGACACCGGGCAACCGGAGCCTTTGCTCGTCGAGTTCGTCACTTCAGGCGCGGTGACGCCAGGCCCGACCCTGGAGATCGGGGCGGGTACTGGCACGAATGCAATTTGGATGGCGGAACGCGGCTTCGACGTCCTCGGAGTCGATGTCTCGCCGCTAGCCGTCGAAAGAGCGAACGCCAAGATGGAAGGACACGCGCTGCGCTGCCGCTTTGCTGCGTGCGACTTTCTCGCTGCGCCTCCGCCCGCCGTCCCGTTCCAGTTCGTGTTCGACCGCGGTTGCTTTCACGTGTTCGATGAACCAGACGAAAGGCGGCGGTTCGCGGAACAAGTCGCTGACGCCCTGGGGCCGGGCGGCTTGTGGCTGAGCTTGATCGGCAGCACTGAAGGTCCGTCACGCGAGATCGGTCCGCCGCGCCGCTCGGCACGCGAGGTCACGCTCGCCATCGAGCCTGCGCTGGAGATCGTCGAGTTACGATCAGCCGAGTTCCGCGGTAACAACGCAAAGGCGTGGTTCTGTCTTTCGCGCCAGCGCACGATGCCGGCGCAGCCCTCCACGCGGGACGATTAAGCTCGCGGCGAACGCGCTTCCCGTTCTCGACGAGCGCCCAATCGCCGAATCATTCGTCTAGACCGATTTTCCTGAAAAGTACCGGTAGATCGGCTTGTGCCAGGTTTCCGTTCCTCATGGCTCAGCAATACCCCGGGTCGATGAGTGCTTCGCCTTGTCAACAGTCGACATCGGAGTTGCTCGCAGATCTTTGACATAAGCCGACTCTTTATATTGCAAATCAAACTTCGCCGTCTTCAATGAACCGCGCCGCGGCGGTTTCCCGACTGCCCTTCCTGATTTGTGGGCGAGTAGAAAGTCCGAACTTTCCTGTTGCTTTCCAAAAGGAGTCATGTCATCATCTTATTCCTGTTGGAAACCTAAAGGTTGATTCGCTATGAAAGAAAAACCCGACGTCTTGCAAGGTACGCTCGCGCTGATGGTCCTCAAGACACTCGATGTCCTTGGGCCGCAGCACGGCTGGGGAATCGCCCGACGCATCGAGCAGATCAGCGGAGACCTTCTGGCTGTCAACCAGGGCACGCTTTATCCCTTGCTGCTCAAGCTGGAGCACGAAGGCTCGATTGCCTCCGAGTGGGGCGCATCGGAAAACAATCGCCGCGCGCGCTTCTATCGGCTTACCGGGGCCGGCCGCAAGCAACTCCAGGCGGAGACCCGCGAATGGGAGCAAACCGCGGCGATCATCGCGCGTTTCTTCAAAGTCAAGGCGGAGGATTTAACGTGAAATTCCTGCGACGCTTCTTCATACGCCTGTCGAATCTCGCCACACGGCGGAGTGCCGACCAACGCCTGCAGGATGAAATCGCCGAACATCTCGCGTTCCAGACCGAGGAGAATCTGCGCGCCGGAATGTCGCCCGCCGAGGCGCGGCGCCAGGCCTCACTCAAGCTTGGCGCGGCACAGGCGATCCGCGAACACCACCACGCCGAGCACAGCATTCCCCTCATCGAGAATCTGCTCTTCGACCTGCGGTACGCGATTCGCATGCTTCTGAGATCTCCTGGATTCTCTTTCATTGCGATCGCCACAATGGCGCTGGGCATCGGAGCCACCACCGCGATCTATAGCGTGATCGACGCCACGCTGCTGCATCCTTTGCCGTTCCCGAACCCCAGCGAACTGGTTCGTATCCAGGACGATCTTCCAGGCGTAGGCGCGCAGGGCGTCGGCATCTCCGTCCCTGAGTGGAGAGACCTCGAGAGTTCTGGCATTTTTCAATCCGTCGCGACTACCGGCACCGGCGCAAACGTGAACCTCACCGGCAGTGCACAGCCCCTGCGTCTCAGCTTCAAGCAGGTCACGCCGAATTACTTCTCTGTCCTCGGTGTAGACGCGCAGTTGGGCCGCACATTCGATCCGCACGATGCCACTCCCGGCTACAACCTGGAGGTCGTCCTCAGCGACGGGCTCTGGAGGAGAGAATTCGCAGCCGACCCGCGCGTACTCGGCAAAGCTGTGCGCCTGGACAACGACGTGTATCACGTCGTGGGCGTCATGCCGCGCGGCTTTCGCGATCAGGGCTCAACCAGCAACGAGCAGAATGTGGAGCTGTGGCTGGGGGCCGGCTTTGCCGGTGTGCCGTTTCCGCCTCCGCTGCGCGATTCACGTCTGCGCAGTCGTGTGGTCATCGCGCGTTTGAAGCCGGGACTCTCGATTGCGGCGGCGCAGGGGCATCTGGACGCGCTGGTGGAATCGCTGAAAAAACAATATCCGGCGGAGTATCCGGCACAGACCGCATGGACCGTGCGCCTGATTCCGCTCAGCGAAACCGTGGTCGGCAGCGTTCGCCAATCCCTCATGCTCCTGTTCGGCGCGGTAGGGTTGGTCCTGCTGATCAGTTGCGTCAATGTCGCCAATCTCCTGCTCGCCAGGACCAGCGTGCGGAGTCGTGAGATCGCGGTTCGCCAAGCTATGGGAGCGCAAAGAACGCGCCTCATCCGCCAACTTCTCACCGAGAGCCTGCTGCTGTTCCTGCTGGGCGGAATTGCTGGTTTTGCGATTCTCATCTCCACCAGAAAATTCCTGCTGCGGTTGGTTCCGGATAGCCTGCCGCACATGAACGACATATCGATCAACTGGGGCGTGCTGGGGTTCGCTCTGACCGTCTCGGTGGCAGCCGGAATCGTCTTTGGGCTTGCTCCCGCGTGGCTCATGAGCCGCCTTGATTTGACCAGTACGCTCAGGCAGGAAGGACGCGGCTCCGCAGGATCAATTGGGCGCTCGCGCGCCCGCCAGGTTCTGGTCATCAGTGAATTGGCGCTCTCCCTGGTGTTGATGGTCGCCGCGGGCCTTCTCCTGCGCAGTTTCTGGGATCTGTTTGCGGTGCAGCCCGGCTTCAATCCCGACCGGGTTATGGCCATTGAGACCTGGCTGCCGGGGCCCAACGATCCCACCATGGATCCCTATCAAACCGCCACGCAGGAAGCGGTCCTGCTGCGCGAGATTCTTCGCCGCAGCCGAACCCTGCCGGGCGTGGAAGAAGCGGCGATCGGCGACGAGGACGCTCTTCCTCTGGGCCACAGCCGGCCCACCAAGCTGCCATTGATCCAAGAAGGGAATCGGGAAGGCATCGAGACGATGGAAAATCAGGCTCCTGTGATCGAGAGTCCCATCGTTTCGCCCGAATACTTCCACCTGTTGGGCATGCCGCTCGAGCGCGGGCGCATTTTCAGCGATCAGGATATTGAAACGACGCCCCAGGTTGCGGTCATCAATCAGGCCGCGGCTCACACCTACTGGCCAAACCAGGACCCGCTTGGCAAACGCGTCCGTTTGCACTTGGATACCCGCGGGCTGTTGAGCTCTGCCAAGCCGGCCTGGACCACGATCATCGGCGTCATAGCGGATGCCCGCACAGAATCGTTGGCGGACGCGGCAACTCCGCAAATCTACCGCAGCGTGTACCAGCGCCCCGCCAAAGACCTGGCCATCTTTCTTCGCGGACAACTCGATCCCAGCGCCATTCCCGCACAAGTGCGGGAGCAGGTCCAGGCCGTCGATGCGACACTTCCCGTCTTCCATGCCGAGACCCTGGATGAGGTGCTCTCCACCTCGCTTTCGGTCAGGCGCTTTTCGATGGAGATGATCGCGTTTTTTGCGGCCACTGCCCTTCTGTTGGCCGGGCTCGGTATCTACGGGACTATTTCCTATGTTGTGAATGAACAAAGACGCGAGATCGCCATTCGCCTCGCGCTGGGCGCTCAAAGAGGCACTATCCTCAAGATGGTCCTGCGCCGGGGACTCGGTCTGGCCGCCGCGGGCGCCGGCCTGGGTGTGGCCGGTGCGCTCATCGTCTCTCACCTCATGGCCGGACTGCTCTTTGGCGTGTCGCCTGACGATCTGACCACGTTCGCGGGTGTGACGATTGTACTGACCGGGGTCGCGCTGGCCGCCAGCTATATCCCGGCGCTGCGCGCCATGCGCCTCGATCCAATCACTACACTCCATTCCGAATAACTTCTTATCACTGCTCGCGACCTGTTTTCGCGAGTTGGGCCATCGCGATGACCCCCTTTGGGATGCTGATGAATTCACCCAGCAGCGTAACGCAGAAGATCACAGCGCCCGTTCAAAAGCATCGCACCTGCGCGCGCTTCTTTCACGCAGGTGCGTTGCAAGTTAACCTCCTGCTCAACCATGCCCGGATAAGGCAGTGTTACTGCGCCTGCGGCTGCGAGTTGTGATGAGCACGCCGCTCCTGCAGCATTTGTTCGAACTGCTGCTTCTGGTTGTCGTTTAGCACAGCTTCGATTTTGTTTTTGCTGTCCTGCATGATCTCTTGCGCCTTGGCGCGCCGATCCTGCGGGGCCAGTGAGTTATCGGAGCGGAGGCCCTGCATCTGCTGCTGGCGCGCTTCGAGAATGGGCTTGATCTGCGCCACCTGATCGCCGGTCAAACCGAGCTTTTTGCCGAGGTGATCGGCCTGGCGGTCGGGGTTAACTTCATGATGGTCCCGTGCCTGCTGGTTTTGAGTAGCCTGGGGCGCATTGGATTGGGGCGATTGATCCGGTGCCTGCGCCAGAACCGCACCCGTGGATAACAGCGCGCCGAGCAACATAGATATTGTCTTTGTATTCATATGTGTTTTCTCCGTCAGGGCCAGGGTCCTTCCACCCTGCCCCGATGTTCTTTACAGACACGGTCTCGCCCATCTAGTTGCTCGCCATTGGAACCTGGTTCGTATCAGGAACTACGGCCTTTCCACAGCAAGGTCGCGTCCCCGATTTAGACTGTGAGATCAGGAGCAGTTGCGAAAGAGTGGACAAATTTCTCATCACCGGCGGAACTCCCCTCGAAGGAACCATACGGGTTTCCGGCGCTAAAAATTCAGCCCTGCCGTGCATGGCCGCGGCTATCCTGACTGACGAAGAGGTTGTCCTCGAAAATATTCCCCAGGTGCGGGATATCGAAACCGAGCGCAAGCTGCTGGCTTCGATGGGGGCAGAGGTGGAGCTAAGCACCGAGGCAAGCTGCTGGTGCACCAAGATACGCTGCGCCTCCCTCTCCGACCCGGTTGCGAAGTACGAAATTGTGAAGACCATGCGGGCCAGTTCCCTGGTGCTCGGCCCGCTGATCGCGCGTGCGGGAATGGCTCGCGTAGCGATGCCCGGGGGCTGCGCCATCGGGGGACGGCCTATCGACCTGCACATCAAGGGACTGGAAAAGATGGGCGCCCAAATCATTCAGGAGCACGGCTACCTGGAGGCTCGCGCCGACCGTCTCTACGGCACCCACCTGGTGTTCGACAAGATCACGGTGACCGGCACGGAGGATCTGCTCATGGCCGCAGTGCTGGCCGAGGGCGAGACCTTGATGGAGAACTGCGCGCGCGAGCCCGAAGTCTCCGACCTGGCCGCGCTTCTGAGCGCGATGGGAGCCAGGATTGAAGGGGCGGGCACGGCCACCATCCGGGTGCAGGGTGTCAGTCGTCTGCACGGCGCGCGATATGCCATCAATCCCGATCGCATCGAAGCGGGCACATTCCTGGTGGCAGGGGCGATCACGGGAGGGGACCTGACCGTCGCGGGCTGCAACCCCGCGCATCTTGGTGCGGTGATCGGAAAGCTTGAAGAAGTGGGAGTACGAGTCGAGCTGGTCGGCCCGGACGCGGTGCGCGTTCGAAAGAATGGAATCCTGCGAGCAGCCGACATCTCGACCGAGGAGTATCCCGGTTTCCCTACCGATATGCAGGCGCAGTACATGGCTCTCGCAACCCAGGCGGAAGGCGTCAGCATCGTGAAGGAGAATATTTTTGAGAACCGGTTCATGCACGTACAGGAACTGGTTCGCATGGGCGCGAACATCAAGGTCGAAGGAAGAACTGCCACAGTGCTCGGAGCCGCCAGACTGTCGGCGGCGGCCGTGATGTGCTCGGATCTGCGGGCCTCAGCGTCGCTGGTTCTTGCCGCACTGGTCGCCGACGGCCAGTCGGTACTGGACCGCGTTTACCACATGGACCGCGGCTACGAGCGCATCGAAGAGAAGCTGCGCGGCGTGGGCGCGCGCATCGAGCGCGTTGGCAATGTGCAGGTACCACTCCCCGAAGAGGTCATCGCGGGGTGAGTTTCTGACAGAAAGCCTTTTTCCCGTCTGGCGTCAACGCCAGCTCACGGCAAGATGCCAGCGCAATCCCCGTTGAGCCGTCTTACTCAGAACCCGGTCAAATTCGCGCAATTCGGACACGACAGCCGCGGTTTCAGAACCCAGGGCGGTGGGGCACCTGCGAAGAAAATCAAGCAGCGCTCTGACCGTAGCCAACCCCTGGTCCGGCGTGAACCACTGCGGCTGCGGCAGGTGATTTGCCCATTCGGGGTCGCCGGCGCCTTGCTCCAGCAACAGGGCCATTGAATTCTCGTCGGCGGAAAAGAATTCAAGCAGCGGACTCACTTTCAGGCGCTGCGCCAGCCGGTCGAGAGCATCTTCGTTACGGGCCAGGGCGCGGCCGTTGACGAAAATATCGAATCCTGGGTCGTCCCCTTCCACCACGATATACAGGCTGGCTGCCATTGGAGCTAGTCTAGCCACGTTTCGGATCCGAATCCAACCGAAAAAAGGGGGGGCGGACGCTTGATCGACAACCGGTTCCTGAATCAGGACTGGAATTACGCAAGTTTACCCCGACGTTCCAGCAGCGAATTTAAAAGCGCCGTAAAATGGCATCCATACGCACGGGCCAATTCAAACACCATTGCTTTGCGCAGAAGGGCTCCTATTTGTGCATCTTACGAAAGTGTAGGAACGCAGGAGTTCTATAAGTGAATTGCTGCGACTGTCACCGGCGGAGGGGGAGAGACCAGATCCTGGTTCCGAGGCGGGGGAAAAGCTGAGTCCTGCCGTTTTGAATCGGGCACAGGCTTCTTCCAGAAACCCAAAGGGGTGGGTCAGTGGATTGGAGTAAGCTTCCAGACATCGTTGCCGTCGGTTTGCTGGCATCGGCGTTTGCTTCAGTGGCGAGGCGTAATCACACCCGCGTCTCGAGCATCTGGCTGACGGGATGGGTTCTAATCGTCGTTCATTTCACGGCGCTCGTGTTTCTTCCGGCGCCGGAATTCTGGGGAACGGCGGCCGCGTTAATTGCCATGGCATCCCTCACCTGGGCAGGCGTGCTCTTCATGTGGGCATCCGTCCCCTACCGTGAGGAAATCTCCAGCCGCTGGATGCTTTGGCTCCTGATCGTATGCAACACTCTTTACGTTTGCATTCTTGAGAACGGTGGTCCCCCTTGGCTGTTGACCTGCGCCGCCATTCTGCTGGGAACGGGGCCACTGATGCTCACCCTGCTAGCGATTCGCCGGTTCAACCATCGGCTGCGGTGGATGACCGTCGTGCTTTACTTCGCACTTGGGATCTTCCTCCTCTCTGTGCAGAGCCGCCCGGGGAATGGACCTGACCTGGCGTTGAATGCCGTGCTTTTCACGGTTTACCTCAATTGCTGTTTCCATTTTTGGTACAAGTACCGGCATGCAACCACGGGTGCGTTTATCACCATCTGCGGATTCCTCGCGTGGTCTTGCGTGTTCCTCGTTTCGCCCTTGAAGGATGCGTATTTTCCTGCGATTACAGTCGAGAGCGAGGTGTGGAACCTTCCCAAATATCTCGTAGCTCTGGGGATGATTCTTTTGCTGCTGGAAGAGCAGATCGAACACAACAAGCACCTGGCGCTGCACGATGTTTTGACCGGATTGCCAAACCGCCGGCTGTTTCAGGACCGGTTGGCCATCGCTCTGGAACGGGCCCGGCGCACCGGGACCAAGGCTGCCCTGCTGGTGCTGGACCTGGACCGGTTCAAGCAAGTGAACGACACGCTCGGACACCACGTTGGCGATTTGCTCCTGCAGAGCGTCGCCAGGGTTTTCAATGCCCGCATCCGGCGGTCCGACACGGTGGCGCGCACGGGGGGCGATGAATTCTCGGTTATTCTGGAGGGCCCGACGAATGCCGCCGAGGCGCTGCTCGTGGGACGATCGCTGCAGGAATTGCTGAAGGAACCGATGGAGCTTGAGAACCGGTCGGTAAGAACCGGCGCCAGCTTTGGAGTTGCTATATTTCCCGATGACGCGGCCGACCTCGAGGCGCTGTGTATTGCAGCCGACCAGCGCATGTACGAAAACAAACGGACAAATCAAGTCTTCGACGATCGTTACCCGAAAACCAAGCCACCAGCGAGCCAGCCCCCCAAACCGAAAGGCCAGGGCAGAATCAGCCTCCACCTGTAGCAGGCGGTCCCTGATCCGCCGGCGGTGGGTGGGTTACGCGGTTGACCAGTTTCCTCAGGGGGCGACTTGAACCGACACTCCAAAACGCAGGATCGCTCTCGCGATACACGCTGATCCGCATTTACTGGGCCAGGGCGAAGACTTCAACTCCACCGTCATAGTTGGGCAGGTAGATCCTTCCGTTCCAAATGGTCGGTGGCATGAACTTGTTGTAGATGTAGGGCAGGCCCCAGCGTTGCGAGTCCCACAACACCTTGAGCGAACCATCCGCCGCCAGGTGGAATGGATCGTAGACAAGCAGCCGTCCGGTGACGATCCGGGCATTGGCATCCCCGTACGGGATCGAACACACCAGCAACGCCGAGGTCTCCGCTCCCTGATTGCTCGAACCCGAGCAGAATCCGCCGGGCATTCCCCCCGGACTGTTGCCGCGGACATCGGCGCTCGCGTATTCCTGGCTCTGGGCCACGTACGTGAGTTTGCCCGTAGGTCCGACCTGCCATTTGTGCAACTGGCCGTTCTCGCCCCAGACAAAAATGACCCACGAGTTGAGCAGCGGATCGAACATCTGCACCGGCGTCATGTGCAGGTGAGCCGTGTCGCCCCTGGGCAAGAAGTTCAGTGTGCGCGGATCAGCGGGAGCACACGGTATGGGGCCCGGATCGAGCGTGACCCATGCGCACGGTGCGGCCAGCTTGGCATAATTTGCGGCCGTTCCAGCGGTTTTCAGTGTCGTTCCGCCGAGATTGGTGGTGCGGATAGGATAGGCGATGCCGTCCTTGCCGGTAGCAATGCACACCTTGATCGCGAACAGGCATCCCGGGCCCGCCGAACCCCAGTCTTCATCGCTCCAGGCTCCCTGGGCCATCGCAGGATAGACGAGCGCTACAGGCTGGCCCTGGGCATTCATATGGGCCACGACCTTTGCGCCATTGAGCGCCATGTTCATGCCGCCGCCCACCGGTTTCAGTGCCTCGGTGGGAGCGCTGTTGCCGGCAAGCTTGTCGGCCGGCCGCGGCTGCTGCCCGGTCCGTTGCATATCCGTCCACGGAGACCACAAGTCCACGACTTTCAGAGACGCCGGGGACGCAGTGTATTGCACCTTGATGAAGCTTTCTCCATGAAAGCCCTTCGAAGGATCAAAATCTCCGTTGCCGGTGATGGCATACAGTTGACCGGAATCATCGGCAATCAGGCCCTGGCCGGCCATCCAAATACCGGAACTCAACGGTAGGTTTGTAGTCACCTGATTCGTCGCCACGTCAAACGCCGTGATTCCGCCGGTAAAACCGGCAGCGGTCTCAAAGATCGAACCGTGGGCGAAGAAGATGGTTTTGGCCCCCGCGATGCTGGTCATCACCAGCGACGAGCGCTGCTTCCACATCCGCGTATCAGTGCCCTGAACCGGAACCGGAGGCACCACCTGGGATCCGTCCTTCATGTTTAAAACGAACATGAAGTAGCGCCCGGACTCAGGCGTCCCGCTGTTATCGGTCGACACTGCGCAAACCTGGTAGAGGCGCTGCGTATCCGGATCGATGATGCCGGTGCTGAGACATCCCCAATGCTGGTTGATCGTATGGAAATCGATGCGGGCAGAACTGGTAAGGGGTGTGCCGAGATTCACCTGCCACAATCCGGCCCCTGTTTCCGCATCGACGCCTCGAACCACGTTGGCCATCGAAGGCAGCACCAGGACGTCATGGACGGATCCGTCGGCCATCTTCACCTTCGGCAGGATCAGGGGCTGCGCTTCCATGCCGCGCGCGTCGCCCATCACCGGAATGGTGGTCTGGCGAACCATGCCCTTGTTCATCACCGACTGTTGCGACAGGACCGTCTCGTTCGGATTCACGCCCGAGCGGGCATTATCGAATGCCTTTGTGTAGACGCCTGTTTGCGCGCAGACCACCGCCGAAAAAGCACATGCAGCCAAACAAAGAATTCGTCTCATGTTTATGCCAATCCTGTGTATGTGACGGAGAGTGAGAAGCCGGCGCCATCAGCAGGTATGCCGTGCCCAGTCAAGCCCAGCGCGTGCCATCCGGCTTCACGGATTTTGCCGGAGACGGTTACGTGAGAATCGGTGCCGGTCGTTCCGGAGACAAGCAATGTTCCGTCCGGTTCCTGAATCGAGATTTCAGCTGACCCGCTTTCGTTCAACTGGCTGCGATCTATTTTCAGCACCGCTTTGACAGTCGATCCAGCCGCACAGCGAATCCGCTGCGGCAAGGTGTGCGGCACCCTCGTTCAACGGCGGAACATCTTCGCCATGCGCGCCCTCGTATACCTGCGTCGTCGAAATGGGTGGATTCGGAACCTGGTGGTTGACGCCGCCGGGAGCGAACAACCCGAATGAGACTCCGGCGGAAAAAGCATTCGAAGGCAGGGTAATGGTGACATACCCGTTGCCGCCGACCGTGGCATCTCCACAATGGCCGGAGTAATCGTGAATCCAGGTTCCCGGAGCCCACATGGTCTGCACTGTAATCGTTCGCGACTTCAGGGTGTTGAAGTTGGCTGCTACCAGGCAACCTCCACTCCAGCCGACCGAGCCGCCATTCCCGTCGCGCGTGTAGGCGTAGACATCCTCGTCGACCCAGCGTCGTTCCCAGTTGCCGAAAGCGAATGTCCGCGCGAACCACGCGATGTTGTCCACAATCGGCTTCAGGCCATAAGCGCCGGGCCACACGGAAGGCGGGAAATAATCCTTGCCGTACACCAGAGCCAGGCGGCAAGGGAGATTGAGCATCAAGGCATAGGCGATTCCCTTGTTGAAAATGATCTGCTGGCCTGGCGACGTGTCGGTGTCTGGGTTATCGACAAAGAGCACTGAAAGATCCGGCCGCTGCTGCCAGTACCCTGCCCCGTTCTGGTCGAATTGCCGCGCATCGAATCCATTGCAGGCGGCCTGCAGGCGCCAGTGCAGTGCAAAGTCCTCGACAGCGCTGCGGCCATTCATCGGCGCCGACGTTGCCCACCAGTTCAGATTGGCCGGGTCTCCGTCGAAATACTCCGAATAAAAAGAGCAGTTCGGCAACGAGTTCATAATGCGGGCAACGGATCGCGCATATTGACCCTTGGTGTCGTCGTAGCGAAAGTCATAGATGGCTGCGCGGTTCGAAAACCATTTCAGGTAATCCCTGGCATCCGCTTCCGTCACACCAGGAGGATTGCAATGCTGGTAACTCACCTCCGCGCCGAAAGCGAAATCATCGGAAGGTACCGGGACATCGTCCTCCTGACAATACGGAGGGATGGGATCGTTCCATCCGACAAACTTGCCGTTTTCCATCTTGGGGCTCTGGTGACCGCGGAACCACCCTTCGGTCTGGCCGCCCTTGGCTCCATTCGGATATTGCCGCGTCCAGCTGGCAAACTGATGCAAAACCACATCTCCGTAGACCCGGATCCCGTGGGCACGCAACCCGGCCGCGCAGGCCATGAGGCTTTCGGTGTTTCCATAGCGCGTTCCGTCGAGCATGCGCCTCCAGGTGATTCCATAACCGTCGCCGGTTGCCGCAGTACCGCTTTGCGTCAGCGAAGCCGGCGGAAGCTGCACGCAATCGAAGAAAGGCGACAGTTGGGGCGCTTCGGTACGAAGAAAGTCCCAAAGCCACGGCTTGCCATCACCATCGGGCGGAGCCGGGACGGTGATCTTTCCAATTTTCGGGTCGAAGAATCTACCCCAGCCGATAAGGCCAATGGCCATAGGTATCCCCTTAGTGTGTGGACCGTCAGGGTGTTCCCGTCCTCAGGTGCCGCGGAAAAGTCGCGGAGACAAAACCGGCCCTTACCGCAAAATTAAAAAGTTGTGGTTCTCATTGAGTGAGTTTGCGAGGTTGCCGCTATGTGAAGGTCGCGTTAATTCTGGGCTGACGGCTTGGGCTCAGAAGGTTCGCCCGGTTGAATGAATGGTTGCTCACAATGGCCGCGGCGTCAAGCTTCATCGGAGGTGTTCATACCGCTTTTCTCTCGAATCGTGAGGGAGAAGCGGCGATCGTTTCACTCCGTCTATGTCTCACCCAGAAATTCCTTGTCGAGGCGTGCATGCAGTCGTTCACTGAAGCCCGCAGGCAATTCGTACACGCGTTCGTCGGCTACGAGAACGATAACGTTGCGCGTGGAGTCGAGCACTGCGGAACAAATCTCGCACGTCTCGAGATGGCGCTCGATGCGAGCCCGCAACTCGGCATCGATCTCGCCGTCGATGTAGGCAGAGATGTATTGCCAGACGTGTTTGCAATCGATTCTCATGCGCCCCACCCAAACAGGCTTTTGCGTTTGGGCGCAAATCCTTTCAACTCCGGAGCCAGCTTTTTCTGCAAAAGAGCACGAGCCCGGTGCAGTCGAACCTTGACTGCACCTTCGGTTATCCCCAGCGCCGCGCTGGTCTCGCGAACATCCATTTCTTCGATGTCTCTGAGCAGTATAACGTTACGGTAAATCTCGGGAAGATCGGCGATGGCCGCGCGGAGCAGCTCTCCAAGTTCTTTGCGTTCCAGGGCCTCATTAGGTATTTCCCGCCAACTGGTGAGGATGGCGGGGGTGTAATCGCCGGTCTGCTCGTCGGTTCCAGCGTCGAGCGAGTCTTCGCGACGATTGCGCAGCTTGCGCAGGCGGCCAAGGCCCTCGTTGCGGGCGATCGAAAGAACCCAGGTGCGAAACTGAGATTCCCCACGGAATAAGTGAAGATTGCGATAGACCTTGATGACGGTTTCCTGGGCCGCGTCTTCGGCTTCCGCTTCATTGCCGAGCAACGACAGGAGCAGAAAGTAAATTGCACGCTCGCAAGGCCGGATCAAATCATGGAAGACGCTGCTTCTCTCCAGCCTGAATCCTGCGAATGCATTCGGCCTCGAATTCCGGGTTGGGAGCGATGGTCACAGTCCGACAGATAAGCGAGAAAGGATGTGCGTTTTGTTGATTTGCCCTGGGACGAAAGTATTCCGAAGACCGGGCCGAACGCAAACTTCGGCAGTGCGGAAGATGCAACAGGGTCTGCAAAGATTCACGATTGAACACAAGTGCGATAAATAAACCAGGAAAATCATTATGAAAAAAATGGTACAGTGGGCTGTACAATCTGCACGAGGAGACCCATGGCCGGAGATATTCAATTAACTTGCAGCGATTGTGGGCAGGACTTTACCTTCACCGCTGCTGATCAGGCGTTCTTTCAGGAACGCGGTTACTCTACGCCTAAGCGTTGCAAGCCTTGCCGAGTGGCAAAGAAGAACGACCAAGGCGGAGGAGGTTCCGGCTACCGTTCGGCTCCGGCACAGGGAACACCCGTGATCTGTTCCGGCTGCGGTCAGCCAACCACAGTACCCTTTGAACCACGCGGCGACCGTCCGGTATTTTGCCGCGATTGCTACCAGGCACGTAAAGGGAGCAGCACCGCCGGCGCGGGCGCGCGCGGCGGACGTGGCCGTTATTAACCTCTTTCCTCAGGTCCAGTGAGCTTCCCCGGACATCGGACCTGAGTTCTTCCCCAACAAAGCTCAAGCTGGTATCCAGAAAAGCTGTTTGGCGCAAGTGCCACTGGTGAATCTTGGGGAAATATTTTTGCGCGTCCATTTGCGCTTGCGTTTTCCCAATCGAGATTGCAGAAGAAAGCCGCTGCGGTCGCAGGCGCTGATTCTTCTGTTGGCTTGGTGAGTGTCGCGGGGCGTTCGGACATTCGCCATGCGGCGTCAGATGTGTGTCCGGGCTAACCATCTGGTGAATTCACCGCGTCCTACGGATGTGTCGATTCGGCGAGCACAAGTTCAAGCTTCCGCTTTCCTCTTCATGCTTGCGTGCACCTGGATCCCTGCCATCGGTGCGGCTCAGGACGGCGCATCGAATATCGGGAGCGGCTGCACGCTGCGCATTCATGTGGACGGCCTGCGGAATTCAACCGGCGTAGTCGGCTCGGTAGTGTTCACGTCTGCGGACGGATGGCCGGAGGACCCGCAGAAGGCGTTTCGACGTGGGCCTACTCCGATTCAGCCCGGCGATCGCGAGGCCACGGTGGTGTGGGAAAATCTTCCGCCCGGAGATTACGGAGTGGCCGCGATTCACGATGAGAATCGCAACGCCAAGCTGGATCGCAACCTGATCGGGATACCCAAAGAGGGCTTCGGTTTTGCGAACAACCCGCACGTGGGACTCTCCGCTCCCGCGTTCCAGGCGGCGATAGTGCACGTCGGCTGCCCGGTGACGGAAACGACGATCCATCTTCAATACCGATAAGAAGGGCGCGTTAATTCTTTTGCCCCGCGGTGAATTTTGTCCACGGACCCGAAGGCATGTCCTTGAGAACGGGTTTGAGATAGCCGTATTCCGGGTGGGCGGCCAGGAACGGCGCGGCGATAAAATCTTCGCCGCAAGGATGACCGGCATGAGCAATCAACGACAGCGAGCCGGCCAGGTCGGAGTCGCGTGACTTTTCCGGTCACGGCGCCGCCAGGATAGTACGGCGCCCAATCCCACTCCGGCGTACCCTCACTCGCAGTGTCGACATGCCCGCAGAGTGAGCGCTGGCTGGCCTTCACTTTTCCCGTGTAACTGTCATCATGATCGGCCAGGAACTGCTCGGCCATCGTGACGTCGATCTGGCCCTTGGCATCGGCCATCTTCTTTTCCCAGGTGATGCGGCGCGCGTTTTCTGACGCCGAAAGATTGGCGGGATCGAACTCCGGCGTCTCCGCCTTCATCAGTTCCGGGTCGCGCGCAAAGTTCGAACTGATGAAGTATCCGTCTTTGGATCGCCACAGAGGCGTGTTCTTGAGGCCCAGTTCGAGATAGGCAATCTCACCGGTCTTCCGATCGCCGATGAGCCAGTCGTTGGCGTAGCCGCCGTTGTTGCCGTCCTTGATGATGGCGACGTACTCATCGATCGAGCCGCCGTATTGCAGAGCCTTGCGGGAGCGCACGAACTCCGGCTTGCCGTTGGGATCCCAGCCTTCGAATTGGGTGATGGTCGTTTCGGTGATCAGCAAGCCGGCGTCATTGACGCCAAAGTCGTCCTGGCTGGTGATGACTCCCGGGAGGCCATCCATCAGGATGCGATGGCCGTGGGCGGGCTGAATGTCGAACATCGCCGTCCAGCGCGCGCCTTCAGCGTAGCTCGACCAGTTATTGTGGGCGATGACAATCTTGCCGCCTTTGGTATAGCTGCCCGTAGCGATGAATGCGGAGCAGCGACCTTCGGGCCGGATTTCGGGCGCGTTCAGCGCGTGCTCTTTCTTGTTCAGCCAGGGAACGTAATACTCGGGCAGTTCGATCCCAGCGTTGAGGGCCACGATATCCCACACATCGAGCTTGATTCCAGCGGACTGCACGCCTTTGGCGATCCCCTGCAGCTCCTGCTGATACTCGGCGTCAATATGCGGCCAGAGTTGTTCGCGGCTGGCATCGCGGTAGAAATTCCAGTCGCGCCGGGTGGAGTGTTCGCTCTCGAGCTTGAGGACCTCGACAATGTCGGCGATTTCCGACGCCAGCAGCCGGCCGTGCTGGTATCCGATCTGCGACGGACTGCCTTCGAGATGAACATACGTCCAGCCGCCGCTCTGGAAGCGATAGCCGGGAGACGCCTTGGCATCCTGTGCGGCCGGGCGGCCGCCGGCATGAAGGAGAACCGTCGTGGCTGAAAACAGCAAGGCAAGAACTCCAAGGCAGGGAACACGCGTCAAGTGTCGCACCAGCAGGAAGACCTCCAGGTTTTCTCGAAGATACCACGGACAAGAGCGGAGGCCGGCAGAAGTCGGCGAAGGCGCGCGGCGATCCCTGCGACTCTGGCGCCAGGATCTAGTGCTTTTTTGCGGAAGATTTTCCAGGAGCCGGCTTTGAGGGCTTGTGAGGCTTGGAAGCGCCCGGGTGCCGGGCAGGGGTGTGGTGCGATGCGTGCGATTTAGCGGGCGCATGCTTGGGTGCGGGTTTGGAGGATTTTGCGGGCGATTTTTTCGGCTCCGGCTTCGCAGCCGGCTTGGCCTTGTGCGCATCCTTTGCGGGCGCAGCCTTACTCTTGGCAGGAGCGGGCGACGTGTCCATGGGTGTGCGTTGCCGGAGTCTTTACGGCCGGTTTTGCGGCAGGTACCGGGGTCTTTGCGGCAGCGCCCTTCGCTACACCGGCGGGTTCGGCGGGATGCCCGGGCAAGTCGTGGTGCTTTCCGGGTTTGCCACTCGCGGCGGGTCCGGATTCGGTTTTTTTGGCTGGCGCTGGCGTATTCTTCTCCGCTTTACCGGCCGAAGCAGGCGAGTCAGATGCAGCACCTTTCGCGCCTTTCCCGGAGCGCTTCGCGGGTACCGGCTCCGGCTCTTCGTCCCCTTCTTCTTCCTCGGCTTCTTCGTCTGCCTCGTCGGGTTCCCCCTCGTCGGCCGGATCGGGCTCAAGGTCAACCTTCGGGATGCCCATGCCGAGGCCGATCTCATCCTCGTCGCCGCCCATGTCGTCGAGGTCTTCCTCTGCCTCGATGCCGTCTTCGGATTCCTCTTCGTCCTCGTAATCCTTGACTTTGGCTTCGCCACGCTTGCCGCGGGTTCTCTTGATGGTGATCTGAGGGGGCGGCGCCGGCGGCGAAAATGGCTCGAGGTACGCCCGCATCTCCTCGGGAGTGGCCAGTTTGCCATCGATGAGTTCCAAAAAGACCGCCTGGACGATCTCGTTGTAGTTCGCCAACTCCGGCTTGATGCGCATCTCCTGCATCAACGCATAGGGGATGCGCTGGCGGGTTTCTGGCCACACCTTCAGAAACTGGTGGTAAGCGATCTTTGACGGCCGCATCTTTGCTTGTAAATCCCAGCCACAGAACGGCTTCCGGATCATAACTCGTGAAAAGCCTGAAGCTTGCCGAGGGCGTCTGGTTGTCTTTGGCCATCAGCACCTTTGCGAAGCCCGAAGCCAGGGCATCCAGGCTATTCCATTCCTCCACAAATCCGGGCCGGAGCAGTTGCTTCTTGAGGGCCGCCAGTTCCTTGGGCGGCATTTTGGCGGTGAGCAACTGCATCTGGGCCGCCGAGACGTCGGCGTGAACGCCCTGCACGAGAAGATCAACGGCAAGAGTGTGCAGAGCCGCCAACTTTTCTTCATCGGCCCTGGCTGGCGTCCACGGGGCGAAGAGAACCTTCATCCAGCCTTCGTTTTCCAAGGCGCGCAGAACCTTCAGCCCGTCGTCCTCATGGGCGATCTGTTCCAATTCCCGGCTGCGCTCATGGGTGGAAAGGGACTCGATGACTCCCTCACCCTTGGCGTTTTCATAGCGCACCTGGGTTTTGGGGTCGAGTTCCCAACCGAGGCGCGCCTTGTATCGGGTGGCGCGGATCATCAAGGCGGGTTCTTCGAGGAACCCATAGTTTGAGACCAGGCGCAGGGTGCGGGCTTCGATGTCGGCAGCGCCATTGAGGGGGTCCATCAGGAGGCCAAAGGACCCTTCGTTCAGCGAAAGGGCCATGGCGTTGGCGGTAAAATCGCGCCGGCGCAAATCTTCGTGGATGGATGCCGGATGATAGACCGCCTGGCCGGGCTTGGGGTATTCGGTCCGATGGGTGCTGACTACATCCACCCGAACCGTACCCGGGAAGCAGAGATAAAGCGACCGCGAGGCCTCGTCTTCACCCCAAATCTGAACCGGAGTGCTGGTGAGGATCTTCTTCAGTTCGAGCGCATTTCCATGAACAGCAACCTCGATGTCGCGCACCGCATGACCGCTGGTCAGGTCGCGGACGGCGTCGCCGGTCAGGAACAGGATCATTTCGGCCTGGCGAGCGGCGTCGCGGAGGTGGCGCAGTGCGCTTCGCTGATCGGCCGAAAGCCGGTTTTCCAGAAGGTAGATGTAGTCAGGCATTCCGTTCCCGTTTGACCCCGACGCTGGTTCTGCCAAGTATCTGATGCCGTTACGCTTAGCCGCAACCGGCAGAAGTTTGCAAAGCTGTACCTTATCACAACTCGTTCCGGTTGGCTAGAGTCGTGTCAGACTTGATCGCGGGTCGCGGGTGTCGAACTTGAGTCGACTTTCCAACGATGGGAATTCCGCCGCCGTTTCCTGTACAACGTTCCCCGGCCGGTCTGTTTTCGGGAAACTTCCAATCGGGTTTCCGAATAGTGGATTTGCAATCGGGATTACCGCTATTCCCAGTTCAAGACGCGGCGCTGTCCGTGCGACAATCCAGAACGATGGCGTCGGCTCGCAAACCCGTGATAGTGCGCAAGTTTTCGCGCGACTGGCTGGCCGGGTATACCCGGGCCGACCTTCGGCCAGGATGCAGCCGAGTTGGAGGTTCTGGACCTGGCCGGCAAGGTTCTCCAGATTCCATGGGAGTCGGTCAAGTGGGTTTGTTATGTTCGGGACCTGCCGGTTTCTTCCATCGATCAGACCAACCCTGAGCGGCTGCTGCACAAGCGCTTTGCGGTGCGGCCTCGAGCGACAGGGCTCTGGCTGCGCATGACCCTGGCCGACGGGGATGAACTGGAGGGGTTAGCCGCCAATGATCGCTCGCTGGTGGACGGTGCCGGGCTGTTGCTGACGCCGCCGGACATGCGGTCGAACACGCAAAGGATCTATGTGCCACGACAGGCGATCCAGACGCTGGAAGTGGTCAGCCTGATCGGCGCTCCCGCACGCAAGCGCGGAGCCGGTGAGGGCAGGCCGGAAGGACAGCCGGAGTTGTTTCCTGAAGAGCCGGGCTAGGCTCACCTGGCTCGCATGTCTCACAGCCGGCACCCCTCGTCTCGTCCTTGCGCAATGATGCACGCGCTTTTGCATTTTCTTTCTACCGGTTTTGCCACAATAGAGAGGTGGTAAGTGGAGAGGATCGAAGTGCGGCCGCAGGCCGAACCTGGAACGCAATTCGGTTCGTTATGAACCCTTTAGGAAGCCCAAAACCCCCCTTTAGGACCGTTTATATTTGCACGATCGCGCCCATATCAGCATTATTTTGAGTCGGTTGCAATCGATCCTCACGCTGAAATCGTATCCCTCCCCCCTGTTGCACTGTGAAACTGTAAAACTGTACGTCGATCGTTTCGATCACGCCGGTACTCATGCCTTCGAAGCGTGTGAGAAATCCGGATTAGCGGTGGGCCAGGCTCGGGCCGTCAAAGGCAGCGCTTCCATTACAATCACTTCGATGAAACTTGGAGAATTGGCGACGCGGCTGGGGGCCGAACTTCATGGCGACCCCGAGCTGGAAGTGACGGGTGTGAAAGGGATTGAGGAGGCAGGGCCTTCCGAGATCACCTTCGTGGCCAATCCTCGCTACGCGGGTCTGGCCCGCAAGACGCAAGCCGCCGCAGTGCTGGTCGAGCCGGGATTTACCGAGATCTCCGCGGCAACGCTGCGAGTGAAAAATCCCTATCTTGCCTTTTCGAGGGCGCTGGGGCTTTTCTACCAGCCGCCCAGTGTATCCACCCGGGATCCATCCCACCGCGGTGATCGACCCGACAGCCGAAATCGGCGAGGGAGCCCACATCGGCGCCTACGTGGTCGTGGGACCGGATGTACGGGTGGGACCGCACGCCACACTGCTGCCCCACGTCGTGCTCTATCCGGGGGTCCAGGCGGGGAGCCATCTTTTCGCCCATGCCCACGCGGTGGTGCGGGAGGGCTGTTCGCTCGGCGACCACGTTACGCTCGAAAACGGCGCCGTGATCGGCGGGGACGGGTTTGGGTTCGCCAAAAACGAGGCCGGCCAATGGGAGAAGATCCCGCAGTCGGGTCCGGTTCGCTTGGGCAACCGGGTGGATGTGCAGGCCAACGCGTGCATCGACCGCGCAACGGTAGGGGCGACGGAGATTGGCGACGGCAGCAAGGTGGACAACCTGGTGCAGGTCGGACACGGGTCGCGGGTGGGGGAGAATACCCTGCTCTGCGCCCAGGTGGGCCTGGCGGGTTCCTCGGTGATCGGGAATAACGCCATTCTGGCTGGGCAGGCGGGCGTGGCCGGCCACTGCAGCCTCGGGGACGGGGTGATTCTGACCGCCCAGTCGGCAGTCTCGCACGATGTGCCGGCGGGGAAGATGATCTCGGGGTCGCCGGGATTCGACAACCGGGTCTGGCTGCGCGCGGTGGCCATCTTTCAACGCCTGCCGGAACTGCTGAAACGGCTCGATCGGGTGGAAAAGCGCCTCGCCGCAGCGCCGGACGAGGCCGAAAAGGCGACCGAAGCCATGAGACGTTTCGCCCGGCGGCTTCTCGTACCTGGAATCTCATTCGTGGCGGTGTTTCTCGCGGGGTGCCACTCGGCTCACGTCGAAGTGGCCGTCGAGAACCGGACAGGGGCACCGGTCCGGCTGCTCGAAGTGGATTACCCCAGCGCAAGCTTTGGATCGGACGTACTGGCGACCGGCGCGACCATGCATTACAGGATCCAGGTTCAGGGCCGTGGGCCGGTCAAGGTCCAGTACACGGCAGCCGATGGGCGCCAACCGCAGATCCAGGGTCCGGCGCTGGCCGAGCACCAGGAGGGCACCCTGGAAGTGGTTCTGCTTCCAGAAGGAAAAGCCGAGTTCCACCCTCAGCTCTCAAAGCCAGACTGAACTTCCTTTCGGCCTGTTCCCTGTTCCCTGCTTCTACCGCACCATGCTCTGGAATAACTGCGACTTGAGCAGGCTGTTGAAGTCGGTGTCGGAGGCGGCAAAATGGATGGCGAGCTTCCCTGCGCTGGAGCTGATATCGGTCCCGGCGAGGGCGGCTTTCTCGGAGTCCGATCCACTCACCTTGCGGTAGAGCACCGCGGCATTCAGGAGAGAAGACACAGTGGCGGCAGCGAAAGCATCGCCGGTAACGATGGTGAGATCGAATTTGACGCCGTGCTGGAAGTCCATCGTGTACCACGAGACCAGGAGCCGCTTGTGAACGGATTCGAAATCGGCTACCGAACCGGCCTCGCCGAGCACCTGCTTCATCATGGTCTGGGTGCCCTTCTGATCGAGGATGCTCCAGAGCGCCTCGGAGTCAACCGCCCGCATGGCGTCCATGATGGTGGAGTTGGATAACAGGCTCTGTGTGTTTCCGTCGCGCGCATCGAGGGCGGCCTTCACCGCCTCGTTGCCGCCGAAGACCATCGTGGACGGATCGACAAAGCAGAGCACCATGCCGGTCTTGCCCATCGGATAGATCTTGTTGGTACGGACGACCGAGGGCTTGATTCCCCGCTTCTTGAAGCTGGCAAGAATATCCTGCACGTCGAACTGGCCCTGGGCGATCCCCAGCGTTACGACTTCGTCGTTGGCTTCATTGGGGCGGAACAGGGCAAAGGCCAGCTCGTCGACATCGTGGTTCTCATTCAGTCCGGAGCGCTTGAGCGCTTCGTCGAATTGCTTCAAATCGGGAGGCATCACTCGATCGCGCAATTCCATGGCGGTGCCCGAGTTCTGCATGGCTCGGTAATCGATGACCACCAATTGCTGCACGTCGTGCGGAATGGCGGTGCGTGCGTCGGAGGAGAGCTGCGCACCCTGCACAACGGCGGCCCCCGTCATCAGCACGGCTAATGTCAAAAACGTGTTTCTAAACAAGTAACTTCCTCCAGTGACGGCATCAATCTGGGTCGTATTCAGACGGCCGCCATCCATTCGACTCTTGGCCCGCAATTTCAAAAGCGGAAATTTTTTATCCCTACGATCATTTTAACTGCGGGCCAATTTCAACTGAATACCGCTACCGGGTCACTCAACCCCTGTCCGGCCACGCCAGAGGCGATGCCAGGCGGTTTTCCAGGATTTTGGCTGCAGGATCGAACTCTATTAATTGACGCATCCACTCGCTTTCCCGCTCACATGCGGCTTCGGGAATCAGGCCGATTACCTCGCCTTCGACGGGTGCCGTCTTGTGCCTGGCGGCCAGCTTTGAGACCGCCTTGTATACCTCGGAGATGGGGGTGGCCTGAAAATCGGAGATGTTCAGCGAAAGCTGGGCGCGGCCGTGAGCGGTCAGACCCAGGGCCTTTACACCTTTCGACCCGAGAGCCGCGGTCCGGATCTCGCGGGCGATGGCGCGGGCGACGGCCACGTCGGTTGAATCGAGATAGATGTTGTAAGCGACGAGGAACTTGCGGGCGCCCACGGCGCAGGCACCGGCGGTGGGATGGAGCCCGGGGCCGCCTACATCGGGGCGCCGCGCGGCATCCTTGCGGGCCGCCTCGCGCAGCTCTTCAAACTGGCCGCGGCGGACATCTTCGAGATTGGCGCGATCCGGCCGCGAAGCCGCGGATTCGTAGAAGTAGACGGGGATGCCGAAGCGGCGCCAGATTTCGAGGCCCGCCTGGCGCGCCAGCAGGACGCACTGCTCCAGCTTGATCCCGGAAACGGGCACGAAGGGGATGACGTCGGCAGCGCCGATGCGCGGATACGTGCCTTGCTGACGGGTCAGATC
Source organism: uncultured Acidobacteriota bacterium (assembly GCA_963812485.1). Taxonomy (GTDB): domain Bacteria; phylum Acidobacteriota; class Terriglobia; order Terriglobales; family Acidobacteriaceae; genus Telmatobacter. Next base: position 116,806 of record CAWEVD010000017.1, on the reverse strand, counting down.
GATCAGCTCCGCGGCCTTCCCTGCCCCGCGGACGGCAGATTCAACCACACCGGCGGGCTCGCCGGCGATGGTGACAACGGAGCGGTTATGGTCCGTGTCCATCGCCCAGTCGAGCAGGTGTACCCCATCGACGCGCATCGCGGCGACGATCATCTCGATGCGGCGCGGATCCGAGCCCTCCGAGAAGTTAGGTACGCACTCGACAACCGGACCGGTCATTGCTTCACTTCCACCATGTATAACCGACCTGCACCTGCAGGCTGGCGTTCACCCCAGGATTGCGGTCCCCCAGCGAAGCCGACGAAATGTGGACGCCGTTCACGCCGAGGTCGATCGATCGCTTACGGCCGGTGAACCAGTGCATACCGATTCCGCCCTGGGGGGAAAAATTCCATACCGACGTGCCTCCCGGATCGCCGTGCGGCACCAGCACGTCAGGCGGGAACTTGTGGGTTGTATAGACGAGCCCGCCTGCCCCCTGGAACCACGGCTGAATGTGTTTCGACCGGGTGAGGAAATTCCAGCGAAAGATGACCGGGGTGATGCTGACTCCGGTGTAGGTGCCTCCGCCGATCGGTTCGGTGTAGGTCACACCCTGATAGACGAAAGTCTGCTCGTGCGGAGCGGGGGTGTATGCCTGCCAGAGGGGCATAATATTCCCGGCCAGTTCGAATTGCCCGCTCAGGATGCCGGCGTGCAGCACGCGCGAAATCGGCTTGCCCAGTTGGAAGCCCAGGGAGAAGAACTTGAAATCGGAACGCTCGGAGAGTCCAGTGCCCCAGTTGACGAAAGGACCCATCTCCCAGGATCGTGCGTCGCGCACCTGTTGGGCGGGATTGTCTTCTGAGGTAACCGAACCGGCGGCCGGATCTCTTTTTCCGTCTCCTGATGTCGAGTCACCCGGTACCTGCGCAGAAGCCGTAAGGGCGGCGCAGAAAACCAAAAGGAAAAGCTTCAAAATTCGAGTCAACGTTCTTCTCGTCTCCGGATAAAAACTTCCTGGATCTCACAAGAAAGGCCGCCTCGCACGGGGCGGCCTTTCAAAAACCATTCACCGATTGGTCGAAGCGGTCCGTAAGGGCGAATCAGCCCGCAACCTGCTCCATCTGCTCGGCGGTCATTTCAAAGTTCGAATAAACATTCTGCGTATCGTCGAAGTCCTCCAGGGCTTCGAGGAGGCGCATCATCTGGTTGGCAGCCGGGCCTTCCAGCTTGGTGTAGGTCGAGGCGACCATCGTCACTTCGCTCATGGCGACAGGAATACCCGCAGCCTTCACCGCCGTAAGCACGCCTTCGTAGGAGCTGGGGTCGGTGATGATCTCCCAGCTGTCGCCTTCGTCGCTCAGGTCTTCGCCGCCATGCTCGAGCACGATGTCCATCAGCTTCTCTTCAGAGGCTGCGGATTTCTCGACCGCGATGATGCCTTTCTTCGAGAACATGTGCAGAACCGAACCGGTTGAGCCGAGATTGCCGCCGTTCTTTGAGAAGGTGTGGCGGATTTCGCTTACGGTGCGATTGCGATTGTCGGTCGTTACTTCGATGACGATGGCGACCCCACCGGGTCCGTAGCCCTCAAATGTGATCTCTTCGTAGTTGACGCCTTCGAGTTCGCCGGTACCGCGCTGGATGGCCCGCTTGATGTTTTCCGCCGGCATGTTTTCAGCCTTGGCGGCGAGCACAGCGGTGCGCAGCCTCGGGTTGCCGTCGGGGTCACCTCCGCCGCCTTTGGCGGCAATGGTGATTTCCTTGATCAGGCGGGTGAAAGTCTTGCCGCGCTTGGCGTCGAGAGCGCCCTTCTTGTGCTTGATTGTGGCCCATTTGGAATGGCCGGACATGGGAACCTCAGTGTAGTCTGAAATCGGGCGTCTGCACGCGCCCGCCCTTGCGAGTATACCACCCGTGCGAATGGCTTTGAGTGCGGTTCAGCAGCGGGAAGCGGCGTCCATTCGACGGATGAGGCCGTCCAATGAAGGAAACAGGCATCCGGCCTGAAATTCCCAGATTCACACCGTCGATGGAGCTTGCTTGAGGGCAATCGTCATTCTCCTGATCCTGGCAGCCGCGGGCGCATGCGCGGCACGAGCGCAGGGCAACTACGAGATCCAGGTGTACGGGTCGGAAACGGTTGCTCCCCGCACCACCATGGTTGAAGTGCATTCGAATTTCACGGCCCAGGGGCAGCGGGAAACCATCGACGGCGTTGTTCCCACCTATCACGCCCAGCACGAGACACTCGAGATCACCCAGGGCCTCAACGACTGGTCCGAGGTGGGTTTCTATGTGTTCACGACCATCCAGAGCCAGCTGGGGTGGGAATGGGTGGGCGACCATATCCGGCCGCGCGTCCGCGTCCCGCCCGGATGGCACTGGCCGGTGGGGGCGAGCCTCTCCATGGAGATCGGCTACCAGCGGGGGCTGTTTTCGCAGGACACGTGGACGTGGGAGATCCGGCCCATCGTGGACAAGCAGAAAGGGCGCTTCTATTGGGCGGTTAACCCGGCTTTTGAGCGGACGCTGCACGGGCCGGATGTGAATCTCGGGCTGGACTTTTCGCCGGCGGTGAAGGTGAGTTGGGATTTCACCAAGGTTGTGACGGGGGGAGTCGAATACTACGCTGACTATGGAAGCATCCGCGATATTTATCCCGTGCACTCGCAGCAGCAGCAGATCTTTCCGGCCATCGACCTGAACGTTTCACCCAAGTGGGAGATCAACTTCGGGGTGGGCGTAGGCGCGACCGCGGCCACCGATCACTGGATCGCGAAGGTAATTATTGGCAGACGCTTCGATTGGGGCAAAACAAAACAGACGCCACAGCCCTATCAACCCTAGGGCCTTTTCTCGCCGGACCGACACCAGATACTCCGTGCCCCATCCTTGCGATTTTTTTCTGTCGCAAGGGTGGGAGACCACGAACCCAAACCATTCCTTGCCGGGTGTGAAGCGATACCGTCGCGAGAATGGTGCACCCGGCACCCTAGTCAGCCGGCGCTCCAGGTGGCTTCACATCCCCCGGCAGGCCGCCCCGGCGTGAATCCGGCAGAGCCGCCGCTGCGGTGTCCAGTCCGTGCTCTTCGCGATAGTGGTCGAGAGGCATCTTTCCATCCAGCCAGGCGCCGTTCATGGGATACACATCGGGATCGAAGAAGACCTGGTAGAAGTGCCACACCACGATGGCCAGCGTGGCCAGGATGGCTTCGTAGTAATGAATTGCCGTGGCCACGTCGACCCACCAGCGCGCCAGCAGGTTGCCCACCCACACCTTGGCCCAGATCATGACGCCGGAGACGCCCATGAGCGCCGTGCCCCAGACCAGGGCCCAGTACTCAGCTTTCTCGGCATAGTTGAAGCGGCCGAATTCAGGCTTTTCGGAACTCAGGCCAAGGTAGTAGCGCATGGCCTTCAGCGCGTCGAACCCATCCGCCGGCCGGGGAGCGATATCGCGAATCAGGCGGCGCCCTTCGCGCGATTGGATCACGTAAAAGACGTGATAGATCCCCGCTGACATCAGGACCACGCCCGCAATGCGATGAATGATGCCGCGCAGATGCTCGCCCATGCCGAAGACGTGAGCGAACCAGGTATTGGGGAACTTGAGCGCGAATCCGGTGATGACCAGAATGATGAAGCTTGTGAGCAGAACAAGGTGCTGCCAGCGCTGGTTCACGGTCATGCGCACCACCATGGCCGGATGGGCTCTGCGCCGGGCCGCCAGCTTGCTGCGCCAGATGATCAGGTTGTGCAGGAACATCCCGCCAATGACGATGATGATGAGCGGCACATAGATCAACCGAACCCAGCGAGTGATCACCGAATCGATATCCCTGGTCCTGGGTGCCATCGCCGAGATGGACGCGGGTGAGCGTGAACTTCTGAGTCACGCCCTTGTGGCACTGGCCGCAGGTGGCGCCGAGATTTGCATGGTTGATGGTCGAGCGGGGATCGCTCGAGGGCAGGATGTTGTGGACTCCGTGGCAGCTCGAACAGTTGGCGGCGACCACAGAACCGCCCTTCGAGGCCAGGCCGTGATAGCTGTCCATATAGGATGTGACGCGATTGCCGGGCAGGCCGAACTCCTGCGAGAGCCGCACGCCCTCATGACAACGCGCGCACGTGTCCTGGGACAGATTTTTCCCGGCGACCGGCGAGTTGGGATCCTCGTGCTTCTTGATGGAGTGAATGCCGTGGCAGTCCGTGCACACCGGCGCCAGGCCATTGCCGCGCGCAATTCCCTGCCCGTGGATGCTGGCCATGAAGGTCTGCGTGATGTCGGCGTGGCACTTGCCGCAGGTGGCCGGCACGTTGAATTTGTAGATGGGCGAATGGTCTTCGTTGGCGGCAAGAATCTCGTGCGCGCCGTGGCAATCGGTACACACGGCGGCCTTCTGCGAGCCGTTCTCGATCGCGCGCCCGTGCACGCTCGCCTGGTATGAGGTGAAGGCTTGCGCGCTGTCGCCGTTCGATGAGGTGATGAACTTCTGCCCGTGGCAGCGGCCGCAGGTTACGGGAATGTTGGCATGGTTGACAGGCGATGCGGGATCGCCGGGGGTCAGAACCTCGTGCGCGCTGCCATGGCAGTCCACGCACGTGGCTCCCAAAGCTGCTCCGGCTTTGACGGGCTTGGCATGCATGGAGCGGGCATAGGCCTGCTGGGCAGCCTCGTGGCATCCGGCGCAGGTGATTTTCTTGGGCGGTGCGTCGTGGGCCAGGCTTTTGACATCCGTGTGGCAGTCGACGCAGCCGAACAGCCGGCCATGGAACGAGTGCTTCAGCTTGTCTTTGTCGACGTAGAGGCTGACCTGCTTGCCGTTTTCATCAGTGGTCAGCGTGGAGTCGCCGTGACAGGTCAGGCAATCGCTGTCTTTCAGCTTCTGCGCGGCGCGGCACGAACCGCCCCAGGCAGCCAGCACGAATAAAACCGCCAACGTTGCAGGAAGTCTTGCGCTCCCTTTCCTCACCAGCCAGCCACCTTCGGCCATGCCCTGCCTCGCTACTCTCCGAAATACGCAGTCAACGTCAGGACCAGAAGAATCAGTCCGATCGCAATCGCGATGGCTCCCACGCCGCGGCTGAAATTTACCAGCCAGGTCGCCGGCTTTGCACCGAGGCGTCCCTCGAGCTTTCCTTGCTGTTCCAACCGCTTGTACTCTACTGCGCGTTTGGTCTTGAACTCTTCTTCGCTTTCCACGCCGGTGAAGATCACCATGTCCATCGGAAAGCTGCCCGGACGGAGATGCGTGTTGACGAAGTGAATGGAGAAGATGAACAGGATGGCGAGCAAGCCCTCTTCGCTGTGAATCACCAGCACGGCGTTCAGAGCCCAGCCGGGCAGGAAGTGGGCAAAGAACGGGGCGAACCACATGGCATAGCCCGAGAACCCGATGACCATCATGCCCCAGAAAACCGCCCAGTAATCGAACTTCTCCCAATAGGCGTAGCGCTCAAATGCGGGCTTGGGCCCGAGTCCGAGGAACCAGCGGAAGTGCGCGAAGATATCCTTCACGTCCTTCCAGTTCCCCACCATTGAAGTGGCGCCCCAGAAGATGCCCTTCTCGCGATTCATGATGCCGCGTGTGAAGATGTCCTTCACGTGAATGGCAAAGGCGATGGTGAGGACGATGGCGCAGAGCTTGTGGAAGAAGAGAATGGCGCCGAATCCACCCACTTCGGTGGCCAGCCGCCGCGCCCAGATGCTCTGGCTGAAGCGCAGAGGAAGACCTGTGGCCGCGAGGCCAAGGAAGGTGCTGAACAAGACGGCGTGCATGGTGCGCTGCGCGCGCGTGAAGCGAACGAAAAAGCGTCCGGCTTTCGCGCCTGTTTCCGGGCTGGAGACGGGCGCTTCCTGAACCTCAGGCATGGGGTCCTCCTTCAGCAGCCTTTTTCACCTGCTCGTAGCGGGAACGGATGAGCCAAAGCGCCGTGTGAATCACGAAGAATGTAAGTACGCTGACCAGCAGAAGATTCATGAAGAGGCGCACGAAATAGAGCGCCGGGTTGAGCTTGCGCACCCGCGCGTTGGCGTGGGGCTGATATTGCACGAAGCTGAGATTGGCCCCGGCGTGGCACTTGCCGCAGGTGGTAACGAGGTTGGTCTGGTGCACAGGCGAGTGGGGATCGGAGGCCGGCCGCACGTCATGCGCTTCGTGGCAATCCCAGCAGCGCGCGGTCTCCACGTATCCGCCGAGCGCGCCCAGCTGGGAGTGGAAGGTGTCGCGGTAGGTGCTGAACTTGTCCTTGTGGCAGGAGCCGCAGATGGGCGTCGACTGCATGCGGAAACCGGCCGCGGTGGGTTGTTCAATGGCGTGCGCGGTGTGGCAGTCAGAACAGACCGGCGCATTCATTTTGCCGGCCGCGACCGCCCTGCCGTGCACCCCGTCATAGTAATTGGCCGTGATTCCCGCGTGGCAGGTGCCGCAGGTATTGGGAATGTTGGCTTTGAACGTTGGGCTCTTCGCATCCTTGCGGCTGAGAATGTGGTGCGAGCCGTGGCAGCTCTGGCAGTTGGCGGCAACCAGCAGCCCTTCCTTGGTCAGCGCCGATCCGTGGATGGAATCGAGATACGACGGAAAGACGGTGGCCAGCCCATGCTTCTGGGCCATGCCATTGTTTCCATGGCATGCGCCGCAGGTCTTGGGAACATTCAGCGGGTACACCGCCGACCGCTTGTCGTCCTTGGGAAAGACGGCATGCGCATCGCCATGACAACTGGTGCAGGGATGGTCGGCTCGCATCGGAGTGGACGCTTCCCGCGAGTTCCGTCGCCTGGCCGGAGTGGCAGGTATCGCACTTGACCTTCGCGATCTTCTCCGGGTGGGGATACTCCTTGATGTCGGCGTGACATTCACTGCATTTCAGGCTGCCGTGAATGCTTTTGGCGAAGGTCTCGCCATCCACGCTGATGTTATGGCCGGCGGCATCCTGCAGACCTTTGTCGGCGTGACAGGCAAGACAGTCGGCCTGCGCCAAGGCTCTTCCTGGAGCAAAAACAACCAACAGCAACGCAACCGCGGCCATCCCAAAAATATTCCGCTTCGTCATTCCGCAATGCCTGAACGCCGACGAAGCGGTTGAGGAGCCTTGCAAGTTCCCAGCTCTGCTCATCCTGACGTCTTCCTTTATTTGTCTCGCCGTTCCTGAAGAGGCGATTGAAGCCGGTCTCTCCGGACGGACGAGTGCGATACCGCTGCAGTGATTCACGTCATGCGGGGTTCGCTGTTCTGAGGAAATGCTTTACTGGAAAATCTTGCCGTGACCGGGGTCACGTTCGGCAGGCCTGCGATCGAGGGCTTTCTTTGCCTTGCCGTTGCGCTCGATCACAACCTGGCTCGCTGAATCTGCCGGAATCCGCGCCGATTTGCGACGCAGCGCACACGGCTCGGAGTGCAATTCGATCGGGCGAATGCAGGGAGTCCGCCAACAGAACGTGACACGAATCACAAGCGAGTGTGACCTGATTACGGGACAATGTTGCCGCGATTGAGGATTTTTTATGAGCACAGCCGCTCCTCCCGAAATCCAACACATGCTCACCCTTCCCACCGACGCGATTCGCCAGATTCAATGGCGATTCGCCGATCGATTTGACCTGCAGATGCTGGTGCAGTCGGCGCGCGGCGTGGCGCGCGGACCGGTGGCGCGCCTGGTGGCGGCGGGCGGACGCAACACCCACGAGTGGACCCCGGGCAAGGAAGAAATGATGGAGGCCTTCGACCGTGCCGGCATCAGCGCCATTTTTATGGAGCCGGAAGAGGGCGGATTCATCGCCGGACCGAAGAACCTGGCCCTGTCGCTGGCGGCATTCGAGCTGGCCTGGGTGGATGGCGGCGCAGCGACCGCGAGCCTGGCGGGGTTTCTGGCCCTGGCTCCGATCCACGAACGGGGCACGCCGGAGCAGTCCCGGCACTACAAATCGCTCGCGGCTCCTCCGCAGCCGGGTGAAGATCGCAAGCCCTGGCGCGGCGCGTTTGCGCTGACAGAGCCCGTCCCCTATGTCGGAGTCGACACCGGCATGCTGGGCGGCAAGGTGCGGGTGGCCGAGTGGAAGGACGGCGAAGAACCGTGGCTGCAGGTGGACAAGCGCGGCCGCTTCATCACCAATATCGCCTTCGCCAACTTTGTTACCGCCGCAGTGAACTCCGACGACCCGCGCATCAAGGGCAGTTGCATCGTGATTCTCGAAGAGGGCGACGAAGGCATCTTCGACCACGGCACGCCGACCAAGAAGCTTGTCCATCAGCTGTCTTCGACCGGCGACCCGATTTTCAATCTCAAGGTTCCGGCCAGCCGGATCGTGGGCGGCTACACGGTCAAGGACGGCGTCATCGTTCCCAACTTCAATCACGGCGAAGTGATCGAAGCCGTGTTCCGCCGTACCCGCGTGACCGTCGGGCTGATGACCGCCGCCAAGATGCTCTCCGCGTCGAACCGGTGATCCGCTATCAGCGCAGCCGGTTCCGCGGAGCCGAAGGCACCAGGCCGGGCACGGTCCGTTATGAGCAAGGGATCCAGCAGCGCGAGGACGCACTGCACCGCCTGGTGGACGTGTGGGCGTGCGGCGAAGCGGCGGCATCGCTTGGATTCGCGACCGCGCGCCTGTTCGACGAACTCGATCCCATCGAGAAGCAGAAAACCGCGATCCTCAAAGAGCGCGGGATCCAGGGCGGCCGCGCCGAGCTGAAGGCGTTGCGCGAAAGCGAAGCACGGGCGGTCGCTCTGCTGGCCATGCGACCGGACCAGCCGGCCCGGACCGGGATCGAGCAGGACCCGCTGGTCGAATTCGTGCTCAAGGACGCGGAAGCCAACGTGCTGTGTCCCGCGACCAAGCTGTGGAACACCGGCCACGGCGCCAACGTGATGCGCGAAGCGGTCAGCCTGATGGGCGGCTACGGAATCACCGAGGATTGTCCCGGTTTCCTCGCCGGCAAGTGGATGGACGCGCAGCTCGAAGCCACGTACGAAGGGCCGGAAGCGGTGCAGCGGCGCCAGCTCACGATCACCATGACCAGCGAAGTATTCCTGGCCCAGTTCCGTGCCTGGACGGCGGAGATGCGCCGCATCGCTTCAACCAACCCGGGCAGCGGCGCATGCACGCTCGCCTCGGCAATGCAGATGTGGCTCTGGACGCTGAATCATCTGCAGAAGGCCACCGATGCCGCCGGCAACAAGCTCTATCATGGGCAGCGCCAGGGCGTGACCTTCCCCATGGCCGATGCCCTGTGCTGGCTGCTGGCGTCGCGCTGCCAGATACTCGACGTGCTTGAACTCGAGCGGCGGGGTGCTGAGCGATCCGGTCGTCGCCGACAGCCTGACGGGGACGGTGCAGTTCCTCAGCGACCTGTGCCATGTGCAGGCCGCGCAGGCCGCCGGCGAAGTCGGGCGGATTTGCGCCGAGCTGGTGTTCGGATACAACCGCCATCCCGCGTGGGATGACGAAGCAACCAGTTGCTGCTTCTCTGCCTGTGAGCTGGCGGAGTACGAAGAGACGATGCCCGGCATTTCGGCATTCGCCACCGATGTGCTGAGCGAAGACGGCAGCCATCCGCAGAAAGCCGGCCCCTGCGCGGGTTGTGCGGGCGCGGACGACTTTTTGCAACTACAGAACAAGCTTTCCCGGTGCCTGAGCGGCTCGCGCCTGGCCAAGGACCGCGCCGCCGAAACGGTTAGCACGGTCATGATTCCTGAAGCCCTGGATTACCCGGTATGAGCGTCGACGAATTGAACGAAGTCGCGGTGGAACGGCAGACGATGGAAGTGGATATCGCCTGCGCGGGATTTGGTCCAGCCATGGGCGGCTTTCTCACCACTCTCACCCAGGCGTGGAGCGAGAATCCCGCCGACCCGGCGTTTGAAAGCAAAGTTGCGCCGGGAATGCCCTTGCAGGTGGTCTGCTACGAGCGCGCCGACGACATCGCTTCAGGCGTGAGCGGGTTGGTCACGCGCGCCAAAGGGATTCGCGCCACTTTCCCTGATCTCAATCCCGAAGAGATCCCGATGGCGGCCGAGGTAAAGCAGGAACGGGTGCTTTATCTTCTCGACCCCCACGGGGCCAGCCGGCGTTCGCGATCTTTGCGCTGCGGGGATGCCTTGCTGCGGACCGCCGGGCGGCTGCTCGGCGTGAAGGACTTCGCCTTCGAACTTCCCTGGACGCCGGGGTTCCTGCACAAGAAGGACGGCCTGGTGCTTTCGATCGGGCAGTTCAACCAGTGGGTCGGCTCGCAACTGATGTCCAGCGGCCTGGTGCAGATCTGGCCCGGCACTCCCATCAGCGCACCTTTGTTTGCCAATCGCACGGTTACCGGCCTGCGCCTCGCCGACCAGGGCGTGGACAAGCACGGCGCGCCCGCCGACGGCTACATGCCCGGCATGGATGTGCGCGCGCGACTGACGGTGGTGGGCGATGGCTCGGTCGGAGCAGTGGGCCAGGCGATCGACCAACGCCTCGGCATGCCCGAAGGCCATGCGCGCCGCGACTGGGCGATGGGAATGAAGTTTGTCATCGAGCTGCCGCCAGACGAAGGCGTCACGTCGACTGCGGATGAGCAATCCTCTCCCCTTCAGCCCGGCACCGTCTGGCACACATTCGGTTATCCCGAACCGGAGATATTCGGCTTCCTTTATGTGCATCCGGACCGCCTCGTGTCGGTGGGCATTTTTGTGCCTTCGTGGATGGGCGACCCATCCCGCACCGCGTACCGGTACCTGCAGCACTTTATTCAGCATCCCGCTTTGTGGCGCTACTTGAAAGACGGCACGCTGCGTTCCTGGGGCGCCAAGTCGCTCGAGGAATCGGGCCGGCGCGGCGAGCCTTTTCTCGCCGGCAACGGCTATGCGCGCATTGGCGAGGGCTCAGGCAGCACCAATATGCTCACCGGCTCGGGAGTCGATGAGGCATGGACGACGGGCGTCCAGCTTGCCGAATCGGTGATCGAGCTTCTGCGCGCCGGCAAGCAGTTTACGAACCAGAATCTCAGGGATACCTACGTGGCGCGGCGGCGCGGTAGCTGGGTCGAGACCGCGGCGCGCGGAGGCCGAAGATGCGCGCAACGGGTTTCATGGCGGCATCGTTCGCGGCCTCATCGGCATGGCGCTGGCGGGCCTCACGGGAGGCAAGCTGCATCTCAAACCGAAGCTCCAGCCCTCCCACAGGCAGATTGCGCGCGCCCAGTTGGCGATGGAAGATATCGAACGCAAACGTGCGGCCGACCTGGTTCTTGAGGATGGGCGTCCGTTCCACGATGCGCTGCTCACGGCACGCGGCTGGCCCGAGATTCCTTTCGACGGCCGGCTGCTGGTGACGCAGCAGGATGCGCTGCTGATGGGCGGCAAAGTACAGGCCATGCCCGGCTTTGCCGATCACGTCGTTTTCCGCGACCTGCGCCTCTGCGCCGCCTGCGACGAGAAGACCTGCATCGCCATGTGCTCCGGCCAGGCCATCACGCTGGGCGCGAACAACCTGCCGGTCTTCGAACGCGAGAAGTGCATTCACTGCGGCGGCTGCGTCTGGAACTGCGCCAAATCCGCCGACGGCGAGCATACGAATCTCGAATTCCGCGCCGGAGCGGGTGGACTTGCATTCCGTGGAGAACTGAAAACGCAGCCAGCTAGGAAGCTAAGAAGCTATGTCTATGCTACCACATCGTCGTCTGCGCCGGGATTGTGCCTGATCCGCTGCAGACTCTTGGAACCGAGTCACTGGGCCGAATCGGCCCGGACTGAAGAACGAAATGGTCCTGCCCGGCAGTCCTCGATCCGTGGGCCGCCAGCGCTCTCTATGAAGCCGCGAATCTTGCCGCAAAAAATCCTGGCAGCAAAGTGTGGCTGGTTTCGCTCGGCCCCAAGGCCAAGCTGCAACAAGTGATGATGACCATCGCGCAGAAAGTCGCATTCGAACTGGTTCCGGTGGACGGGCCGATCGGCGGATTTACCGACGCGCACGCGACGGCGGCGGTTCTCGCCGACGCGATCACTGCGATTCCCGGGCTCGATAAGGCGAAGCTGCTCCTGTTCGGCGGATGGGAGTCGGCTACGCGCGGCGCGGGCGTCACGCTGCAGTTGATTGGCGAGCGGCTCGGCATCACGGACCAATTCCAGGGTGTCGATCAGATCGAAGTGCGCGACGACGGATCGTTTGAAGTGCTGGAGCGCGTCGAAGGCGGCCGGCACCAGGTTTCGGTCTGCGCTGGGGCTCCCGCGGTGTTGGGATGGGCCACGGGCAATCTCCCCGAGCCGCGCAACAATCCGCAGATGGGCATGGCCAACATGCGCACCCTGATGCCCGCTCTGCAAAAAGCAAAGCCGGCGGCGCTCGATTCGAACGGGCTCCACTACGCATCCGTAAGCCTGCCGAAGCAGCAGCGCTCCACGCGCGTGGTCAAAGACATGACGCCGGACGAAATCGCCGCGGAACTCGTGGAATGGATGGGAACGAAATGACGATGGAATCTATACTCGTACTCACCCATGCTGATGAATCCGGCCTGCGCTCTCACGCGGGGATCGCTCGAAGCTGTAACGGCGGGGCAAGAACTCGCCGCGCGGCTTTCGGCTTCGCTCACGATTGGCATTGTGGCTGCCGACGCGACGGCGGCGGCCGCAGTTCTCGCTGGAACCAATGCGCGCCTGCTCGGCGTGGGTGGCGCAGCATTCGCACAGGCCCGCTATGCCACCGATGCCGCGGCATGCGAGGCTCTTTGCCGGGCCGCGCAAGCCACCATCGTGCTCGCTCCCTCCAGTTCGCGTTTCGCTCGCGTGGCTGCGGGTGTATCCCACCGGCTGGGCGGCGTGATCGATACGCACATCACCGCGATCGCGGGCGGAGACTCCGTCCAGGTCGCGCGGTGGTTTTATCGCCAGCGCGTGGAAGCGGTTCTCAGCCGCGAGCAGCGGCCATGGTTCTTGCTGCTCGATGGAGGCGCGTGCGCGGCGTATGCGAGTGCGCCCGGCCCGGTCAATGTCGAGCAGGTTCCCGTCGAGCTTTCGCCGCTGCGGACCACGGTAACCGGCTTGCGCACACCCGCGCAGGACGCGGAGACGATTCGCCCCGATGCGAAGCTGCTCTTCGTGGCCGGCGCGGGCTGGACCAAAAAGCAGCCCGACGGGCTGGCCCACGCGGACGAGGCGGCGCAACTTATCCTCAGATTTCTTCATGCCTGCGGCGCTTCGCTGGGCAGCAGCAAGTCGCTTGTCGACCAGGGAGGCGACGGCCAGCCCGTGCTTCCCTTCCTCACCCACATGAATCAGATCGGCCAGACGGGCGCAACGCCTCGCCACCCCAAGGGCCTTTCCACGTGCTGTCACGGCGAAGAGCCGCACGTCGTGGGGTGGAGATTCATCGGCGAGCGCCGCGCCATTTCGCTCGACCCCAACTGCGGCTGGACGCGCGGGAAAGCCGACGTGGTGTACGTTGCCGATGCATTCAAGGTGATGGACAGGGTCAACGCGATTCTTGAAGAGAAGCCGTAGCCTGGCTCCGCGCGCCGGTTGAAGCACATCCACTTCGACTGGCCGAGGCGCATTCATTCTCCGCTGAATCTCATGTGGTACTTTAATAAATTGGAGTAAGCGAGAGAATGTCTTCAATTACATCGTTTATCAAGCATCATTATCGCCATTTCAACGCCGCAGCGCTGGTGGATGCGGCCCAGGGCTACGTGGATCACCTGGCTTCGGGCGGCAAGATGTTCGTCGACCATTGCGGGCGCGATGAGCACCGCCGAGATCGGGCTTTCGCTCGCGGAAATGATTCGCCAGGACAAGATTCACGGCATCTGCTGCACCGGCGCCAATCTTGAAGAGGATGTATTCAATCTTGTCGCGCATGACTTCTACGAGCGCGTTCCGCATTATCGCGATCTGACGCCCGCCGATGAAGCGAAGCTGCTGAGCCGCCACATGAACCGCGTTACCGACACCTGCATTCCCGAGATGGAAGCGATGCGGCGCATCGAAAACGAAGTGCTCAAGGAATGGGTGCGCGCCGACCAGGCCGGTGAGCGCTACTTCCCGCACCAGTTCATGTACAAGATTCTGCTCTCGGGCGACTTGAAGAAGTCGTACCAGATCGATCCCAAAGAACAGCTGGCTGCTGGCCGCGGCCGAGAAGAACCTGCCCATGTTTGTGCCGGGCTGGGAAGACGCGACCCTGGGCAACATGTATGCGGGGCACTGCATTTCGGGCGACGTGAAGAAGGTGCACACGGTGCGCACCGGCATCGAGTACATGATGGAGCTCGCCGAGTGGTACACCGAGACGACCGCGACCACGCCGCTGGGGTTCTTCCAGATCGGCGGCGGCATCGCCGGCGACTTTCCGATTTGCGTGGTGCCCATGCTGCACCAGGATCTGCAGCGCGAGAACGTTCCGCTGTGGGCGTACTTCTGCCAGATCAGCGATTCGACGACCAGCTACGGATCGTACTCGGGCGCGGTGCCCAACGAGAAGATCACGTGGGGCAAGCTGGGCGAAAAGACGCCCAAATACATCATCGAGTCGGACGCGTCGATCGTGGCGCCGCTGATCTTCGCCTACGTGCTGGGTTGGTAGAGCGCTAACCGGACCGCTGAACCGGAGTTGTTCAGAGCTTCCTCAAGGCATCAGCGACAGGAACGCAACGCCATAACCGTTCAGCGGAACCGCGAGCCGCGGGGCAGGCGCCATACCGGCCGCGGCGGGCCCATTGGTCACGTCGGTGGTGGCATCGATGGTGAGCAGGCTGGCCGCCGTGAAGTTCCCCAGGCTGGACGTATCGACAATCACGGTGCGCGGATCGCCTGTGCCGTTGTTATCCGTGAGCGGCGTGCACCGCCCTGTCCACGATCATCACGCGAACCACTGCCGTTGCTCGCGCGCGTGGCAAGGGTCTCAATCGAGGACGTGTCGGTCGATGTTGCGGTGAGGATGTCGGGACCGGGAGAGGCCGCCGTGGAGGGATAGAAAGTGGCCAGGGCGCGGTCGACCCAGTAACTCAGATAGGGATTGCCGTTCGCGTCTACCTCGCCATATTGCTTGTCGCCTGAGTAGTCCCACTGATAGAGAGCCTGGTTCCCTGCCTTTCCGAACTGCGAAAACACGTACGGCCGCCAGGCGGCGAAATAGGCGCTGGTGCCGCGGGGGTCGACTACAAACGTTTGGCCGGCGTTGCAGGAGCTGGTTCCGTTGTTGCCCGCGAAATCGGCGTTGACGTTGTTTTCGGTCATCCAGACGGGCGTGCCCGCGAGGTCGGCGCGCGTAGCAATCTGCTGGTCGATGAACTTCTTGACGTCCACATATTGGTCCACGGCGCCGAAGAGTGTCGTATCGGTGTCCATCTGATTGCAGCGTTGTATAAACATGCATCGCCACGACGTCGATATGCGCGTTAACGCCGCCGGCGCTGGCGGGAGCGAAGAAGGGCGGCAGCCAGATTTCAGGATCGGTGGGCCAGCCGGTGCCGAGCGTGGAGCCTGCAAATTCCAGGGCAACAAACTTGATGGTGGGATCGACGGCCAGCATGGCCGGGACCACCGCGTTGTAAACGGTCGCGTACTGCGCAGCGGTCAGGCCGTTGTACGCGGGCTCGTTGAAGATGCCCCACCAGGTGATGGGCTGGGTGGCCGGCGACTGGAAATGCACGCCGGCCACGTCGAACCCGCCCTTGTTGTAATAGCGAACGAGATTGGCGGCATAGGCAGCGAAATCGTTGACGTGATTGGTTACGTCGAGATAGCCGGTGGCGGTGTTCGACATCCATGCGGGCGCGGCGGCGATCTGGAATTCGGGGCTGTGGTCGGCCAGAGGCAAGAACCGGCTGCACGGTCTGGTCGAGCAAGGTGAAGTCCCAGTCGGTCGCGGCGCCGGTGTTGGCCTTCATGGGGATAGCCTGCGACAGCGGCTGCAGACGAATATGCTGCGGTCCCAAATTGTTCAGGGTCGCTTCACGGGCGGAAGTGTTGGTCCCGAAGAAGTCCCCTGTCCACTCGGCAATCTGAAACGAGGTGGACATGAACTGCTGCAGTTTTCCTTTGACGCCGAGAGTGGTGTCGACTGTGCCGCTCACGGTGGTCACGGGCGCCACGACAAGCTTGAACTGGGTGCTTGCGGTCTGTCCGGCCGAGTTTGCGGTTACGCTTGCGGAATAGGTGCCGGCGGGAGCGGATGTGGTCGCGACGAAGGTCACCGGGCCGGAGGGATTGGTGTCCGAGGCTGCATAGGTCGCCTGAACGCCGCCCGGCAACCCATTGAAGCTGACCAGCGCCGTCTCGCTGGTGGAGTTGATTGTGATCTGGACGCTGGCGGGCATGCCGTCCTGCGGGACGACCACGGTTGAGGAACTGAGGGAAACCGAGATGGGATTCACCGGATTGGTGCCGCTGCCGCTTCCCCCTCCGCCTCCGCATCCGATGGCGGCCCAGGACAGAATGAGAGTGGTGAATGCGGTCGCCAATCGAAACCAGATGCGCATGAAAGCTCCAGCGGAGTTTGGAGCGATTAGAGCATAGGGATTGGAGGGGAGTCCATGCGACTTGAGTGCCACGGGAATCAGCTTTTAGCTACTAGCCATTAGCTCTGTGCACAGTCTGACAACGGCGCTAGAATCCAAGTTCCGGGGATCGGGCATCCGACGAGCCGAGGTAAAGTCTCGCCGGGATGCAGAATGCAGGGCAAAAGGAACATCATAAGAGACATCATGCAGCGAAGAGACATGCTCAAGTTTGCAGGAACCGGAGTGGTTGGCGTGGGAGCGGCGGCGGCCGTGGGCCGGACGGCCGGAGTCGGAGCGGAGGCAAGCCAGGCTGCGACCGGGCACTGGACCGACGTGCGCAGCCAGGGCGCGAAGGGTGACGGCGCGACGGTCGACACGCCGGCCATCAATCGCGCCATCGAATCACTGGCCCGGGACGGCGGCGGCACGCTTTATTTTCCGGCCGGAACCTATCTGAGCTACTCGATCCACCTCAAGAGCAAGGTGGGGATTTTCCTCGATCACGGCGCGGTGATTCTGGCCGGGCCCACGCCCATCGAGGGCACTTCGAGTGGCGGCTACGACATGGCCGAGCCCCAGGGCGCGTGGGAGCCCTACCAGGACTACGGGCACAACCACTGGCACAATTCGCTGCTCTGGGGTGAGGACCTCGATGGGGTTTCGATCACCGGCCCGGGGCTCATCTGGGGCAAAGGCCTGAGCCGCGGATGGGACAAGGAGAAGACGCGGCCCGACTCGAACAAGCCGGGCGTGGGCAACAAGACCATCGCGCTCAAGAATTGCCGCAACGTGCTGCTGCGCGATTTCAAGATTCTCGAGGGGGGCTGGTTCGGCGTTCTGGCCACGGGGGTCGACAATCTCACCATCGACAACCTCCTCATCGACACCATTCGCGACGGGATGGACATCGACTGCTGCCGCAACGTGCGGGTGTCGAACTGCACTGTGAATTCGCCGTGGGATGACGGCATCTGCCCCAAGAGTTCGTACGCGCTGGGCTACGCGCGGGCCACCGAGAACCTGACCATCGCCAACTGCTTTGTCACCGGCGGGTATCAGCTTGGCTCGGTGCTCGATGGCACCTGGAAGCCTTTGAGCAAAGAAGAAAAAGAAGTCCCGACGGGGCGCATCAAGCTGGGCACGGAATCGAACGGCGGCTTCAAGAACGTGACCATTTCGAATTGCGTGTTCGAAAGCTGCCAGGGGTTCGCGCTTGAAACCGAAGACGGGGCCATCGTGGAAGACATCACCTTCACGGGCATCACCATGCGCGACATCCGCAGCGCGCCGCTGTTTCTGCGCCTGGGGACGCGTCTGCGCGGGCCCGCCGGAACCAAACCGGGGGTGATGCGGCGCGTGCTCCTGAGCAATATCACCAGTTCCGGTGCATCACCGCTGCCGTCGATCATCAGCGGCGTGCCCGGGCAGATGATCGAAGACGTAAAGCTCAGCGACGTGATTTTGCAACAGGCCGGAGGGGGATCGGCCGAAATGGCATCCATTGAACCGCCCGAGAACGAGGCCAAGTATCCCGATCCGCACATGTTCGGCGACCTTCCCGCGACGGGGCTGTTCGCGCGGCATATCCGGAATCTGGAGCTGAGCAATGTCGAGATATCGGTCCAGGCGCCGGACGCGCGGCCGGCGTTCTGGCTGCGCGACGTCGAGGGCGCCGACTTTTTCCGGGTGCGCGTGCCGCAGGGAGCCCCGGCCTTCGATCTGCACG
The DNA here is from genome assembly GCA_963812485.1 of uncultured Acidobacteriota bacterium. Taxonomy (GTDB): domain Bacteria; phylum Acidobacteriota; class Terriglobia; order Terriglobales; family Acidobacteriaceae; genus Telmatobacter. The sequence continues at coordinate 98,620 of CAWEVD010000017.1, read as the reverse complement.
ACGTGAAGGAGTTCCGCAGCTTCGGCAGCCGGCGGCTGGCGGATGTGAGTCTGGACAGCGTGGAGAGCCGCAAGATCTGAAGCACGTCCGGCAATTCACCGCAACGGGATGCTGTATCCTTGCTCCGAAATCAACCGCGGCGGTTTCATCTATGCCGGATCCACAACCCGATGACCTGAATCGCGCTCCCTGGCGCGACAAGTGGCATGAGGTGATCTTCGGTCACGATACCTTTGCCGGACGCCTCTTCGACGTTCTCCTGCTCACATTGATTCTGTTCAGCGTCCTGACTGTGCTTCTGGACAGCGTGCGACCATTGCACGAAGCCTATGGATTGTACTTCCAGATTGCGGAGTGGACGGTTACCGTGCTGTTCACGATCGAATATGCCGCCCGCCTCGTCTCCGCGCGGAATGCCCGACGGTATGTCACGAGCTTCTTCGGCATCGTGGATTTGCTTGCCATCGCGCCGACTTACCTGAGTCTTCTGTTTGTGGTGGAGCACTCGTTCACGGTGGTTCGATCTCTACGCCTTCTGCGGGTCTTTCGCATTTTGAAGCTGTCGGAGTATCTTGGCGAGGCAGCCGTTCTCGGTGTGGCCATCCGGGAGAGCGCCCGCAAGATTACCGTCTTTCTCTCTGTCGTGCTTGCGCTCGTAACGATCGTTGGAGCGCTGATGTACGAGATTGAAGGAGAGGCGAACGGCTTCACCAGCATCCCCGCCGCCATGTATTGGGCGATCGTGACCGTCACCACAGTGGGTTATGGAGATATCTCGCCCAAGACTGTGCGGGACGAATCCTGGCGTCTATGTTGATGATCGTGGGCTATGGGATTATCGCTGTGCCTACCGGAATCGTCACCTACGAATTAGCGCAGGCTTCGACAGGCGGGCCTGTTCGGCGCTGCCCGGCGTGCAGTCTGGAACTCCAGGACCGGGATGCAATTTTCTGCAAGCGTTGCGGCACCCGGCTCGAAGGATAGTGCAGTCTCAGCCCGCACGGCGATCGACTCCCGGCAAAGAAACCAGAGCGTCAGGCCAGGCCGGTTTGTTGGTTGGCGCAAAACTTCATATCCTTGGTTGCATGGGTGAATATGAAGGCGAACTGACGCGGCTGGTCGACGAACTGAACCGTTCGGCGACGCGGGCGCGGTCGGAAGAAAAGACGGGGCTCGATCAATTTCTGGCGACGGCGGTTCAGCGCGGCTCTTCGGATCTGCTTCTGGTGGCCGGGTCCGCGGCGGTGCTGCGGGTAAACGGCGCTTTGACGACCGGGGTGGGGCGGGTGCTGTCGGACTCCGATCTGCGCGGGCTGCTGCTGCCGATCCTGACCGGCGAACAGCAAAAGGAATTGCAAACCCGAAGGTCGATCGATTTCTCGTTTGTACGCAAGTCCATCGGCAGATTCCGGGCCAACTTCCATTACCAGCGGGGCACGCTCGCGGCCGCGATCCGGATCCTGCCGGAACAGATTCCGACGCTCGAAAGCCTTCACCTTCCGCCCGGCCTTGCGCATCTGGCAGAACGCCGCCAGGGCCTGGTGCTGCTGACCGGGCCGACGGGCTGCGGCAAGAGTTCGACGCTGGCAGCGCTGATCGAGCTGGTCAATACGCGGCGCCGCGACCACATCATCACCATCGAGGACCCGATCGAATTCGAACACACGAATCGCACCTCGGTGGTGGAGCAGATCGAACTGGGGCCGGATACGCCCAGCTTTGCCGAAGCTGTGCGGGCGGCGATGCGGCAAATACCGAATGTGATCCTGGTCGGGCGAAATGCGCGATGCCGATACCATGGCGGCAGCGCTGACAGCCGCCGAGACCGGGCACCTGGTGTTCAGTTCCCTGCACACCAACGATGCGGCGCAAACGGTGTTGCGGATCCTCGATATTTTTCCCACTGGATTCCAGTCGCAGATACGGCAGCAACTCTCGATGGCGCTGCTGGCGGTGATTTCGCAACGGCTGGTGCCGGCGGCCAACGGGATTGGGCGCCATCCGGCGGTGGAGATCATGCTGGCCACCAGCGGGATACGCAACCTGATCCGGCAGGGACACGACCACCAGATTCGGGCGCACATCGAGACCAGCCGGAATGACGGCATGATGACCATGGAACAGTCGCTGGCCGAACTGGTTCGGACGGAGCGCATCTCGCGTGAGATTGCGTTCGAGCATTCGCATCACCCGGAGGATGTGCGGCGGTACCTGGGGGGATAGCGGCGAGAGGTCGCGGTGTCCGGTTCTGAACGACGGTAGCCGCCAGCGGACATGCGGCCGGCGGGGGTCAGGTCTTATCGCTTTGTATCTGTCTCGCAGGGTTTGCTTTAGCGCGACTCGGGATTGGTCTTATGCATGCACATCCCATTCAGCCGATGACCGATCGGAGGAGTTGAGATGCACGTTCTCTTGCAGGATATTCGTTACGCACTGCGCCAGCTGAACCGGAGCCGCGGCTTCGCGCTGGTGGCGGTTCTGACCCTGGCGCTGGGCATCGGGGCCAATACGGCGATCTTCAGCGTGATCGACTCCATCCTGCTTGAGCCGCTGCCTTTTCCGCACCAGGACCGGCTGATGCAACTGGCGGCCGGGACCGATTACTACAACTACCCCAAGGGCTGGATCCGCGAGTACCAGCGCCGTTCGCACAGCTTCGCCAGCATCTCGGGCTATTCGCTGAATGCCGAGTACAACGTGACCGGCGGAGGGACGACGGGCCGGGCCTTCGGCAGCACGGTCAGCACCAACCTGTTTGAGACCCTGGGAGTCCGGCCGGCGCTGGGGCGCTTCTTCTCGTCCGCGGAAGAGACCACCGGACAGGACCGGGCGATCGTTCTCAGCAACGGCTTCTGGAAGGAGCAGTTTGGCGGCGACCCGAGTGTTGTCGGCCGCACCATGATGCTGGACGGGGTGAATCGCGAAATCATCGGGGTGGCTCCGCCTCAAATCCATTTTCCGGACTTCGAAACGCAGTTCTGGATTCCCATCGCGTTCAAGGCGGGCGATGCTGTCGATCCCTGGGCGATCTTCGGGTACCAGGCGATCGGGCGGCTGCGCGACGGCGTGACGCCGGGCCGGGCGCAGGCTGAGCTGCGGTCGCTGCATCGCGAGATGCTGACGCTGTTTCCGTGGCGGATGCCGGATAACTGGGCTGCCGAAGTGACTGTGGCTCCGCTGCTGAAGTCGATCGTGGGCGATGTGCGGCCGCGTCTGCTGTTGCTCTCGGGCGCGGTGGGACTGGTACTGCTGATCGCCTGCGCCAACGTGGCCAACCTGATGCTGGCCCGCGCGGCCGTACGCCAGCGCGAGATCAGCGTGCGCTCGGCGCTGGGTGCCGATACTGGCCGGCTGATCCGGCAGATGCTGACCGAAAGCGCGGTGCTGGCGGCGATCTCGGGCTTCCTGGGCGTGCTGCTGGCGGCCATGAGCCTGAACGCTCTCAAGCTGGTTCTTCCTCTCGACACCCCGCGTCTTGCGAACCTCGGTTTGCACGGCGGCGTGTTCCTGTTCGCAATTGGAGCGTCGCTGCTGACGGGAGTTCTTTCCGGCCTCGTTCCCGCGCTGCAGGCCGGCAGGAAAGACCTGCAGGGCAGCCTGCGCCTGAATTCCGGAAATGTGTTCGGCAACGCGCGGCGGTTCCGAGTTTCGCAACTGCTGGTAGTGGGCCAGATCGCGCTTGCGGTGGTGGTGATTACCGCGGCCGGGGTGATGCTGCGCAGCCTGTATCGACTGGCGAATACCGATCCGGGATTCCACGCCGAGCAGACCCTGACGGCGCAGATCTCGCTCGACCGCAGTGCGTGCACGCAGAAGGGATCATGCCTGGCTTTCTTCAATACCCTGCTGACACGCGCCGAAGGGCTGCCCGGCGTGGATTCGGCGGCGCTGGTGGACGCCCTGCCCATGACCGGCTACGACACGTGGTATGTGTTCGACGCCGAGGGACATCCACGCGATCCGCGACAGCTGGCGCTCGAAGCTTCGAGCCGGACTGTCTCGCCCAGCTATTTCCCGTTGATGGGGCTTCGACTGCTGCGCGGACGCTTGCTCAACAGCGACGATCAGTCGGGGACCAGCCGCGCGATCCTGGTGAACGCCGCGGAAGCCAACCAGCTGTGGCCGAATCAGGATCCGATCGGCAAGCATGTCGCCGATGTGGGCAAGCAGGAGACCTTCGCCGGCAGTGATGGACATGAACACTGCCTCCATCGTGGTCGGAGTCGTGAGCGACACGCGCCACGAGAGTCTCGACAAGGACTCGGGCTGGGAGACGTATCTGCCCATTACGCCGCAAACCGAAAAGCCGGTGATGAACATCCTGCTGCGCTCGCGCATCGGTGCGGCGGCGCTGGCTTCCAACCTCCGCGACCTGGTGCAGCAGCTGAATCCGGCGGTTCCCGTGACCAAGGTGCGGACACTGCGCAGCGTGGTCGTGTCTTCGACGGCGGCGCCGCGTTCCCTCACTTTGCTGCTGACGGCGTTCGGGGCGCTGGCGCTCGTGGTCGGCGGGATCGGCGTCTACAGCCTCATCTCGTATACGGTGAGCTGGAGAACGCGCGAGATCGGGCTGCGGCTGGCGCTGGGCGCCAACCGCCTGCAGATTGCGGAGCTGGTGCTGCGGCAGAGCCTCGGGCTGGCGGTACTGGGATCGGCGCTGGGCATGGCGGGAGCGGTCGCGGTGACGCGCCTGATGGGCCGTTTCCTGTTTGAGACCAGCCCCCTCGATCCGCTTACCTATGCGCTGGTGCCGGTGCTTTTCTGCGTGCTGGCGCTGATGGCGGCGTGGTCGCCGGCAAGACGCGCGGCCAATGTGGACCCGATGGTGGCGCTGCGCAACGACTAGACTGGCGGAGCCGGTCCGGGTCAGGCCAACGCATCGACCAGGGCTTCCCATTCGGCCTCGAGCGCGGGCCGATGGAATTGGCGCCCGGCGCGCGCATACCAGTAATCGGCATTCGAGGCCGCGCCTTCCTTGCGATGGAGATAGGCGTGAACCGCCATGCCGTCGGGGTTTCCAGCTCGTCCACCAGGGCATGGGCGCGAGCCCAATCGCCCTTTGCGTCCCACCACAAGGCGGCAACGGTCGGCGGCCAGTGCCCGGCGGCTCGTCGTTGGCGAGTGTCGCGCGGAATGCGTTTGTGTCCATGCACATTTTTTACCACGTTTCCGCGATCCGGCGTGGGGTCGCGGCCGTTGGGGCAAGCCGTCTTCGGTCCCGCGAGCAACTATGGAGGAATACCATGGCCCAGCATCATTTACCTGTTCAGGACTCCGAATCACGTGTATCCTGAGGCGCATGGCCACTCCATACCTTCTCGCCAGGTTGTCTGGCGAAAGAGCAAGTCCGGCACAAACTCCACGTGGCAAAGAAAGATCCGCAAGACAATGCGGCGGAAGCCCAACACCTGAGCTCTGTTTGTACCGGAAACTGAGCTTGTTTGTCAGACTGGCCAGTTACTAACTAAGCGCCGCTGGGTATCCGAGCCACGCCAGGACCTCCTCGCCCGCGACATAGATAATTGAAACGTAAGCCATCGCAACAGTGAGAACGTGCTGTCGCAGTTCTTGCTGCAACCGGGTCGAGTATGTGCAAGAGGAAGGACATTTGGAAACCTATCGGTGCAGCATCATCGTGCCTTGCTTCAATGAAGAGAGCCGTCTTCGTCTCGATGTGTTTTCCGATTTCCTGCGGTCGGAAGAGACGATTCACTTTCTGTTTGTGAACGACGGAAGTACGGATGGCACGCTCGAGCTTCTTCGTCAATTTGAATCGCAACACCCGGACCGCGTGTCGGTTCTCGACAAGCCTGTGAATGGCGGCAAGGCCGAGGCGGTGCGGGACGGGATGCGGCAGGCGATGCTTGCCGACAAGCCTGATTACGTGGGGTTCTGGGATGCCGACCTGGCGACGCCATTAACCGCGATACCGGAGCTGCTGCAGCAGTTCGCCGCGAACCCCGCCATCGAAATGGTTTTTGGCGCACGCATCCGGCTGCTCGGGCGGAAGGTGAATCGCAATCCATTGCGGCATTATTTAGGACGCGTCTTTGCCAGCGCGGTGTCGATCATGCTTCGTCTGCCGATCTACGATACGCAGTGCGGAGCCAAGATATTCCGCGTGACGCCGGAGTTGTCGGAGGTCTTGTCGGCTCCCTTTCATTCGCGATGGATCTTTGATGTGGAGATCCTGGCGCGGTTCGAGGCGCTCAGAAAAGGGGACGTCTCCTACCTGGAAAACACGGTCTACGAGTACCCCCTTTCGGAATGGAATGACGTGCGCGGGTCGAAGGTCACCTCGGGGGCGTTTCTGCGAGCGTTTTTTGAGCTATTCGGCATCTGGAGGCGATACCTGGGGCGGAAGTTTTGAGCTCGCGCAGCAGTATGCAGCGTGATTTAAGTCACATACGTTCCAAATACCCACTGATAAAAATGGGTGCAGCTTCCGATGAATGGGTCAAGTGGGGTCCGCAAGGGAAATGGCAGGCCGGCGCGGTAGAGAGCCGGCCTCCCCCCTGCGGGAGGTCAAACAGATGAATTTTGCTCGTATTTGCAACTCAGACCGAAATGGTCGTATACTGAAGTCCGACTATTCTGGTCGTAGTTTAAGGGTGCTGCCGTTCCGGCGGGCCCGCGGAGTCCGGAAGGTGCGCGTGCTAAGTGAGTTGAACGTCGGCGAGAGCGGGATTCTGGTCGCCCTGGACCTGCCCGAATCGGTGCAGAATCATCTGATGCACATGGGTTTTTTGCCCGATGCGCTGGTAACGACGCTGCGCCGGGCGCCAGCCGGCGATCCCACCGTGTATGCCATTGACGGGATGGAGATCGCCCTGCGCCATGAAACCGCCGAAGCCATTCGCGTTCGCCACGCGGACCCCAAGAGCCAGGAGATGGAAGAGCTAGCCGAGGCTGCGCGATGAGCAGCAGTTGCTGCGCACCTCCCACCTTTCAGGGGCCCGCATCGCAGGCGGAAGGCAAGCTGCACACCATCGTCCTGATTGGCCCGCCCAATTCCGGCAAATCGACGCTTTTCAATCGCCTGACCGGCCTGCGCCAGAAGGTGGCAAACTATCCGGGCGTGACCGTGGAACAGCGCATGGGCCTGATGGCCGGCGTGGGCCGCGACGATCTGACCCTCATCGACCTCCCCGGTGTGTACAGCCTGACGCCCTACTCCGAGGATGCGCGGGTCGCCGTCGATGTGCTCAAAGGCAAGATGGTGGGCACGCCAAAGCCCGACGCGGTTCTGCTGGTTCTGGACTCGCTTCATCTCACCCGCCAACTGATGCTGGCGGCGCCGGTTCTGGCGCTGGGCCTGCCGACGCTGGTCCTGTTGAACATGACCGACCTGATGGAGGCGCGCGGCGGCGAAATCGACCCCCTGAAGCTGGCCCGCGAACTGGGCGCGCCGGTGGCCCAGGTCAGCGCGGTGCGCGGAACGGGCCTGGAAGCGGTTGGACTGTTTCTCAATCAGCATTCCAATGGCGCGGCCACGCAGCAGTTGACGCTTCCCGTGGTTGGAAATGCGGCCAGCACCCACAGCTGGGCGACGCAGGTAAGCCGCCGCACGGGTTATCGCGCTCCGCTTTCGGCTGAAAACAGCCGCAAGCTGGACAACGTCCTGCTGCACCGAGTCTGGGGTCCGCTGCTGTTCCTGCTGGTGGTGGTGGCGGTCTTCGAAGTGGTGTTTTCGATTGGCCAGCCGCTATCGGACGGTTTTGGCGAGGTGCTGGCACGGGCCGGCGAACTGGTGCGGCCGCTGCTGCCCGCGGGGTGGCTGCAGTCCCTGGTGCTCGATGGCGCATGGAAGGGCATCTCGTCGGTGCTGGTCTTCCTGCCGCAGATTCTGCTCCTGTTCCTGTTTATCGGGATTCTCGAAGACTCGGGGTACCTGGCCCGCGCCGCGCTGATCGCCGATCGCGTGATGCGCACCACGGGCCTCAACGGCAAGGCGTTTATCCCGCTGCTTTCGGCGTATGCGTGCGCGGTGCCCGCCATCATGGCGACGCGCACCATCGAGAACCGGCGCGACCGCCTGGCCACGATCCTGGTTACGCCGTTCATGACCTGCTCGGCGCGGCTGCCCGTCTACATACTGCTGATCGCCGCCTTTATTCCCAACATCACCTACCTGCACGGCTTCCTCGGCCTGCGGACCCTGGTGATGCTGGGGCTTTACGTGGCGGGATTTGTGGCCGCCATGACCACGGCATTTCTGCTGAAGAGTTCCATCCTGCGGTCGAGCGACACGCCCTTCATTCTGGAGCTGCCGCAATACCGCATGCCCACGGTGCGCGCACTTCTGATGCGGCTGGTGGACCGGGCCCGCGTGTTTCTGCGCCAGGCGGGTACGGTGATCCTGGCCGTGACGCTGGTTCTGTGGGTGCTTGCCCACCTGCCGGTCATCCATACGCAGGCCGGCTCCTGGGGCATTCCTGACCTCGCCAACAGCCTGGTCGGTCGCCTCGGCCACCTGATCGAACCGGTGATCGCGCCCCTGGGCTTCAACTGGAAGATCGGCATCGGGCTGATCTCGAGCGTGCTGGCTCGCGAAGTCATGGTGAGCACCATGGGTACGCTGTACGGTGCGGACCCGGGCACGCAGGCACTGAATCTTCAGACCGCGCTGCACAGCGACATGACGCTCGGCGGAGCGCTGGCGCTGATGATCTTCTTTGCCTTCGCCATGCAGTGCACGTCGACGATGGCCGTGGTGCGGCGCGAGACCAACAGCTGGAAGTGGCCGGCGTTCCAGTTCGCCTACATGCTGGTGCTGGCGTATGGCGCGGCGTTCGTGGTGAATCGCGTGGTGACGGCGATCTTCGGCTAGGCAAGCCTGCGGCTTGAAAGATCGCGTCTGATGGTAAGATCGTCTTACTATGCGGACGCGGGTTTCCACAAAGGGCCAGTTGTTTTGCCGGAGCCGATCCGGAGAAGGCTGGGCATTCGTGCGGGCGATTCGCTCGATGCCAGCATCGAGGACGGGCGCATTGTCCTCGTTCCTCAGTGCAAAGTGCGCCACGAATCGAAGATAATCAAGTATCCCATCACCGGTTCTCATCCACACTCAGACTCTCCCACCTGTGAGAAACTAAAAGAGCAGCAATTCTCCGGGGCTGCCCACGTGAGTGCGCCCCAAACCTCGATCAACCCCGGCTTTATCCGGCCCCGCGGAGCCGATACCAGACTGCGGTCCGCGCTTAGGAATCAGAACCGAATGCTCAGTGTCAGCAATGTATCGATGCGCTATGGCTCGAAGGTGCTCTTCGAGGATGTGAGTGTAAGCTTTGTGCCCGGACGGCGCTACGGGCTTACAGGCCCCAACGGATCCGGCAAGTCGACTTTCATGAAAGTCCTGACCGGGGAGCTGGATGCGCAGAAGGGCAACGTGGTGCGCCCGCGCAAAATGGGCGTGCTGCGCCAGGACCAGTTCGCGTTCGACGACTATCGCGTCATCGACACCGTCATCATGGGAAACCGGCCGCTGTGGGCCGCGCTGGAAGAGCGCGACCGCATCTACGAGAAGCCCGAGATGACCGATGAAGACGGCATGCGCCTGGGCGAGCTTGAAGGCGTCATCGGCGACGAAGACGGCTATACCGCCGAGGCCGATGCCGCGATCCTCCTGGATGGCCTCGACATTCCCGAGGAAATCCACGAGCGCAAGATGGGCGAACTGCAGGGCGGCCAGAAGGTGCGCGTGCTGCTGGCGCAGGCGTTGTTCGGCAAGCCGGAAGCGCTGATGCTCGACGAGCCGACCAACTATCTGGATCTCGAATCCATTCACTGGCTGCAGGATTTCCTGAACGACTACGACGGGACGCTGATCGCCATCTCGCACGACCGGCACTTTCTCAACAGCGTCACGACCCACACCGCCGATATCGACTACCAGACGATCATCACCTACACCGGCGGCTACGACGACATGGTGATGGCCAAGACCCAGATCCGCTCCACGCTGGAGTCGCAGAATGCGCAGCGCGAAAAGAAGATCGCGCAGCTCAATGAATTCATCGCCCGTTTTGCCGCCGGCACGCGATCGAGCCAGGTGACGAGCCGGCGCAAGGAAGTGGAGCGGCTGCAGACCAATGAGCTGGCGCGGTCGAATATCCAGCGGCCGTACGTCAAGTTTGACCAGATGCGGCCCAGCGGCAAGCACGCGCTGGAGTTCAAGCATGTGACGAAGTTTTACGGCGATCTGAAAGTGATCGATGGCTTTAGCGCCAACGTGCTGCGCGGCGAAAAGATCTGCCTGATGGGCCGCAACGGCGCGGGCAAGACCACGCTGCTGAAGAGCCTGCTGGCCAACTATCCCGGCCTTTCCGATCCTGAATTCACGCTCGATAACGGCACTGTTTTCTGGGGACACGAGGCGCAGGTGGGCTATTTCCCGCAGGACGTGGGCTCAACCATTGAACACGGTCTCACCGTGGCCGAATGGCTCCATCGCTGGAACCCCGCGGCCCACGTCGAGGAGATTCGCGGCATCCTCGGGCAGATGCTCTTTTCCGGCGAGGAGGGCGAAAAGCCGACCAAGGCGCTCTCCGGCGGCGAACAGGCGCGGCTGGTGTTCTGCAAGCTGATTCTGACCAAGCCCAATATTCTGATTTTCGACGAGCCGACAAACCATCTGGATCTCGAAGCGATCAACGCGCTCAACATCGCATTGCAGCGCTACGAAGGCACAGTGCTGCTGGTCACCCACGATCACGACCTGATCGACGAAGTGGCGACGCGGCTGTGGGTTTTCAAAGAAGGCGCGATCGAAGACTTCCAGGGACCGTACGCGGAGTGGAAGGGCAAGCACAACTAGAACTTAGTGTCATGCATGGCAGTCGGCCGAGCTCCGCAAGCTCCTGCATTGAAAGAAATGAAGATTGACAGCGGATCGCACCACGTTTGTAATAGAAGCAGTGGTGATGGAGTTCACCCTTAACCGCTGTCCCTCCCCATCCGGGGTCGCCAACGATAGGCCTTCGTCGTTGGTGGTTGTAGGCCGGACAGATGATGACTCCTGACAGGGATGCCTGTCGGGGAGTCATGTCCCGGCCCGAATTCCCTGCACATGATGAATAGCGTGAGACGCACATAGCGTGTGTTGCGTCTTCTCGCGTTGAAGCTGACGAAAGGAGAACAGCTTTGCAGAAATATCTGCTCATTGCATTGGGGGGCGGGCTGGGTTCGATGGCGCGGTATTGGGTGGGCTCCACGATTGGCAGCCGCATGGGCGTTCGATTTCCGTACGGAACGCTGGTGGTCAACATGACGGCTTGCGCGATCATCGGGTTTGCGCTCACCTGGTTCAGCCAGCGCGCGGAAATCAATCCCGCCTGGCGCTACCTGTTCGCGGTTGGATTTATCGGAGCCTACAGCACGTTCTCTACCTATGAGTGGGAGACGCTCTCCACGCTGCGCTCAGGGGCGTTCGCGCTGGCATCGCTCTACGCGGTGGGCAGCGTGGTGCTTGGCCTGGCCGCGGTCTGGTGCGGCGCGGCGCTGGCGGAGGTGATTTGATCGCCTCTCACGTGCTTTCCCAGGTCTCAAAAGCGAGACCTGGGGCACCCGAGCTTGGATCGAATTCGCCGAAATACTTCTAGACTTTCGCTTCGAGGCCGGCGATGACATCGAAGAAGCGCTGATCGAGGCGGCGATTGCGTGGCGATGGCTTCCTTGATCGTGATGTCGGTAATGTCGGTGCCATGGAGCACGGCGATGCGGCCCCACTTCTTTTCGTGAACCATGTCGATGGCGTGGAGGCCGTAGCGCTGGCCGAGAAGGCGATCGAAGGCGGTGGGCACGCCGCCGCGCTGGGTGTGGCCGAGGTTGACGGAGCGGGTCTCAAAGCCGGTCTTCTTCTCGATCATCTCGGCGAGGGCTTCGCCGATGCCGGAGAGGCGGGCGTGACCGAACGAGTCCACTTCCTTGGAGCCAATGACCTGGCCGCCTTCAGGAAGATGGCAGCCTTCGGCGACGACAACAACGCCGTAGTGCTTGCCGTGGTCGTAGTTGTACTTGAGCAAGGCGCACACGTGGTCGATGTCGATGGGCTTTTCGGGGACCAGAATCACATGGGCGCCGCCGGCCACGCCGGAAGCATAGGCGATCCAGCCGGCGTCGCGTCCCATCACTTCGACGACGATCACGCGATTGTGGGAGTCGGCGGTGGTGTGGATGCGGTCGATGGCTTCGGTAGCGATCATGACCGCGGTGTCGAATCCAAAGGTCTGGTCGGTGCCGCTGATGTCGTTGTCGATGGTCTTGGGCACGCCCACGCTGGGAACGCCGTTCTCGCTCAGGAACAGCGTCACCGACTGGGTGTCGTCGCCGCCCAGCGCGATCAGCGCGTCAACCTTGTTGGCCGCCAGCACTTCGCGGACCTTGTCGATGCCGCCGGGGATCTTTTTGACGTTGGTGCGCGACGAGTGGAGGATGGTGCCGCCTCTCAGTTGAATGCCGTCGGTGCTTTCGAGAGTGAGCGGAATCCAATTGTTGTCGAGCACGCCGCGCCACCCGTTCAGGAAGCCGATAAACTCATCGCCATACGTGTTGATACCCTTCTTCACAGCCGCGTAGATCACGGCATTCAATCCGGGGCAGTCGCCGCCGCCGGTCAATAGAGCCACTCGCATCGAAATCTCTCCTGACAAAAATTGGCGCGGCCCAAGAGCCGCAATAGAGCTGGTTCCCCGGAACTGTGGTTTACCGGGCCGGCAACCGCCGGTCTCAATGCCGTAAACAGTGTACCGTGCGCCTGTAAAGTGGAATCGTGATCGCGCGCACGAAGCGAAGAGCCCACACGGTTTAGCGGCAAGATTTTTCATCGGGCTTTTTAAAGTGGGCGCGGCCACGTGGTTGAATTGCTTATGCCCGGGACGGGAACCTTTTTGTTGCTGGCCTTCGCCAGCCTGGTGGTGATCGTACTGCTGGTGCTGCTGCAGTTGACGCGCCTGGGCTTCGTGGTCCGAAGCACCATCCAGGATCGGCCGCGGCGGCGCATGTTCATTGCGTCGGTCTCGTTCCTGGTCACATTCCTGGGGGTGCGCATCCTGGTGCACCTCATCAGCCGCCACGTGGGGCCGTTCCAATGGGTGATGGTGCGCGGGCACCACATTCATCACCTGGTGTGGGGCATTCTCATCCTTCTGCTGGTGGGCTACGGATGGCTGCTCGACCTGGGCCGGTCGCATTCGCCCGCTTTCGATTTTCTTCAGCCGGCTGATGTCGGTCAGCTACGGCGTGGGAGCGGCGCTGACGCTCGATGAATTTGCGCTGTGGCTCAACCTGGAACCGGACGCCTACTGGTCGCGCGAAGGGCGCCTCAGCATCGATGCGGTGATTCTTTTCGGCAGCGTGCTGGCGGTGGGCGCCTGGGGAGCGCCATTCTTCCGGGGCCTGAGCCGGATGTGGGGCAAGGGGGCGGTGTTCGGCAAAGGGCTGGGATCCGGCGTGAGGACGGCTATTCGCCGCGCGCGGTTGCTTCGTCCGCGTAAAGTTCGACGACCACCTCCGCGTATCGCGCCGTGATCACGCGCCGCTTGAGCTTCATTGAGGGAGTCAACTCGCCCGTATCCTGAGACCATTCTTCGGCGACCAGGCGGAATCGCTTGATGGTTTCGAAGTTGGCCAGACCCGTGTTGACTTCGCGAACGAGCTCACCGTAGAGGGCGACGATCCGAGGATGTTTCACCAGTTCGGCGCGCGTCCGGGCGCGAATTTCGTGGTGCCGCGCCCATTCTTCGAGGGCGGCGAAATTGGGTGAAATCAAGGCGGAGATGAACTTGTGCTTGTCGCCCACCAGAGCGGCCTGCGCCACCAGAAGACTGGTCTTCAGCTTGTTCTCGATGGGCTGCGGCGCGACCAGTTTGCCGCCCGAAGTTTTCAGCAGTTCCTTCTTGCGATCGGTGATGTAGAGAAATCCATCCTGATCGAGGTGCGCGATGTCGCCGGTCTTGAACCAGCCTTCGGAGTCGAAGCACTCTTGATTCGACGTCGGGCTTGTGCCAGTAGCCGCTAAAGACCGACGGCCCGCGAACCAGCAGTTCCCCATCCCCGGCAAATTTCAATTCAATGTTGGGAAGCGGCTTGCCCACCGCGCCCATGCGGTGATTGGGCAGTGAGTTCAGGGCGATGACGGGCGAGGTCTCGGTGAGGCCGTAGCCTTCCCACACGGGGATGCCGACGGAGGCGAACCATTGCGCGGTGTCGATGCCGAGCGGAGCGCCGCCGGAGACAAACACCCGGACGCGGCCGCCGAAGGCCTCGCGAACTTTGGAGTAGACCAGCTTGTTGGCCAGCTTCCACGCACGATTGGTGGGCTGGCCGCCGCCGTAGACAACATCGCGATGCTTTGCGCCCATGCGAACCGCGAAGGGGAGAAGGCGTTTCTTGACTGGAGATTCAGCCGCGCGCCGTTCCACTTCCTGGCGAATCTTTTCGTACACGCGGGGCACGCCGACGAACACGGTGGGCTTGATCTCGCGCATGGCCTGCGGCAGCATGTCGAATTTCGCGCAGTAGACGACCTGCGCGCCGCTGCCGTACATCACGTAGTCGAGGGCGCGGGCGGTGATGTGAGAGAGAGGCAGAAACGAAATGCAAACATCGCTGGAGCTCGAAGGAGTATTCGTAGCCCGCATAGTTTTGATTGGCGGCGATATTACCGTGGGTGAGCATTACTCCCTTGGGCTCGCCGGTGGTGCCGGACGTGTAGATCAGGGTCGCCAGGTCTTCAGGTTCAACAGAGCTGGGCCAGCGCGTCGAATGCCGGATCGCGCTCGCTGCCGCGCTCGTCGGCGCCGGCAAGCAGATCGCTGAAGGGGATGGCGCCCGGGGGCGGGGCAATCGAATCCATGATGACGATGCGTTCGAGTTGGGTCTTGGCGCGGACGGCGTTGAGCTTGTCGTACTGCTGGCGGGTGGAGACGATGGCGACGCGGCAGCCGGCATCCTCGAGCAGGACAGCGATCTGGTCGCCGGTCAGCGTGGGATAGATGGGGACGTTGGCGGCGCCGATAGCGAGAGTAGCGAAATCGGTGACAGCCCATTCCCAGCGATTTTCTCCGATGAGGGCGACACGGTCGCCTTTTTGCACGCCCCACTCGAGCAAAGCTTTCCCGAGGCCGCGCACGCGCTGGTAGAGCTGGTCGGAAGAGATGGGGCGCCAGCGGCCGAGCTCATCCTGCCACAACACCGCCTTGGGGTTGGCGCGCGCTACCAGGCGGCTGAAAAGGTCATTGATGGTGGAGATCGGGGTGATAGATGTCATTTGGCCTGTGAAGGGCGGCGCGAAATTCACGGGCCGCGAACAATCGAGAGTGTAACAGCGGAGGGTGCGGGTCTGCGTGAAGGACCACTCGGCGCGCAAGGACCCGTGAACAGAACAACGTCAGCGCTGCCCTCTGTGTTGAGTCAGGCTTGCGGTTTGGGCGTCATGCGCACGAACTTCGGGCGATTCGCGTTCCCAGTGCGCCAGCAACCACTCCGCGCGCCTGCTTCGGGTTTTGGTGAAGTGGAGTTCAACCAGTTCGCGGATCGATTGGCGGGCGGTGCGATCGAGTTCATCCCAGGTTTCGGGTTGCAGAAAGCCCTGGTGGTATCGGCCCTTGCCGAGGAAGGCGCCGGCTTCGTCGTAGATCCAGGCCAGACCGCCGGTCATGCCCGCGCCGAAGTTGATGCCGGTTGAGCCCAGCACGACGGCGAGACCGCCGGTCATGTATTCGCAGCCATGGTCGCCCACGCCTTCAACGATGGCGAGAACGCCGGAATTGCGCACCGCAAATCGCTCGCCGGCGCGGCCGGCGGCGAAGAGCCAGCCGCTGGTGGCGCCATAGAGAGCCACATTGCCGAGCAGGGTATGCTGGGCGCTGTCCTGGGCGGCACGGCCCACGGCGCGCAGCACCAGTTCCCCACCGCACAGGCCCTTGCCCACGAAATCGTTAGCCAGTCCGGCAAGTTGGAGGGTCATGCCGGAGACGGCGAAGGCGCCAAACGATTGTCCCGCAGTCCCGTGCATGTTGAACGTCAGGCTGGACCCGGTGGCGGTGGGGTTGTGCGTCTTGAAGAGAGCGAGTTCTCCGGCAAGGCGCGCTCCCAGGGTTCGATCCTCGTTGGTGACGCGGGTTTCGACGGAATAGGGACGGCCGGCTTTGTAGGCCTCCAACCCCGGTGCCGACCCAGGCATCGTCGATCGGGTCGTGCTCCTCGGGACGATCATTGCGGCCGCCTTCCCAGCGGATTGCGCCTCCGGTTTCGGCGGCAATGGCGGTGGCTGAGAGCACCGGCTTCAAATCGAGGCCGGCATCCCATCGGACCTGTTCCAGCAGGTCGGTACGGCCCGTGGCGGCAGACAGAGACGGCAGGCCGAGCTTGGCGAGCAATTGCCGGACTTCGGCGGAGAGCTCGTCGAAGAGGCGCACCACATGCTCGGGTTTGCCGCGGAACTTGGCGCGCAACTCCGGACGCTGCGTGGCAATGCCGGTGGGGCAGGTGTTGAGGTGGCACTGGCGCGCCATATCGCAGCCGAGAGCGACCAGGACGGCAGTGCCGAACGCAAATTCGTCCGCGCCGAGCAGCGCGGCGATGACGATGTCGCGGGCAGTGCGCAGGCCGCCGTCGGTACGCAGACGGACGCGGCCGCGCAATCCGTTGTGAATGAGAACCTGCTGCGCTTCGGCGAGGCCCAGTTCCCAGGGATTTCCGGCGTACTTGATGCTGGAGAGCGGCGAGGCGCCGGTGCCTCCCGAATGGCCGGCGATCACGATGTAGTCGGCATAGGCCTTGGCCACGCCTGCGGCGATCGTGCCCACGCCGCAGCCGGAGACCAGCTTGACGCCGACGGTAGCACGGGGATTGACGCGCTTCAGGTCCCAGATGAGCTGGGCCAGATCTTCGATGGAGTAGATGTCGTGGTGGGGCGGCGGCGAAATGAGCTGCATGCCGGGCTGCGCATGGCGCAGGCGGGCAATGAGTTCCGAGACCTTGTGGCCTGGAAGCTGGCCGCCTTCGCCGGGCTTGGCGCCCTGGGCGATTTTGATTTCGAGTTCTTCGGCGTGAATCAGGTATTCCGCGGTAACGCCGAAGCGCGCGCTGGCGACTTGCTTGATCTTGTTGTTCAACAGCGACGGCGCGCCGTCGACCGGCGCATACACGGCAGGATCCTCGCCGCCTTCGCCGGTGTTGGAGCGTGCCCCAAGAAGGTTCATCGCCTGGGTAATGGTCTGGTGAGCTTCGGGCGACAGCGATCCGAACGACATGGCGCTGGCAATAAAACGATGGGTGATGGCCTCTCCCGGTTCCACCTGGTCGAGGGCAAGTTCCGGACCGGCGGGGCGAATCTCGAGCAGGTCGCGGAGATGCGTGGGAGTGGAATCAACGGTCTGAGCGGCGAAGCTGGCAAAGGGAGCGAGAGCCAGAGCGGCTCCCTGCTTGGTGGAACCGACAACCGTCTGCAGAGCGCGCACGATCTGGGGCTGCCAACCGTGCGACTCGGCCTCTTCGGCCTTGCGGAAACGCACGAACCCATAGTCGGGGAGATCGCGAACCTGGGTGGCGGAGACAACGGCGCCGGTCGCCTTCCGCGGGCTCATCGGGAGCGGGGTCGGCGGCCCAGAGCAGGCGCACTTGGGCGTCGATCTGTTCAAAACCGTGACCGCCGATTGGCGCCGGAACGCCGGGGAAGCACTTGTCGACCACGTCCTGGGAAAGGCCGATGGCGTCGAAGAGATGGGCGCTGCGATAGCTGTCGACGACGCTGATGCCCATCTTGGACATGACCTTGGCGAGCCCGAGTTCGAGAGCGCGGAGCAGGTTTTCTTCGCCTCGCTCCGATTGCAGATCGCGTGCGGTTTCGAGAGCCAGCCACGGGCAGACGGCGCCCGCGCCCATGCCGAGCAGCACCGCGACATGATGAATCTCGCGGCAGTCGCCAGCCTCGACGGCGAGCCCAACCTCGGCCCGGACGCCGGCCTTGGTCAAAGCGTTGTGCACCGCGCCCGTGGCCATGGCCATGGGAACCGGAAGCGTGTCGGGCGAGGCGCCGCGATCGGTGAGCAGCAGTAAAGAAGCGCCGTTGGCAACCAGTTCGACGGCGCGAGCCGCGAGGATGTCGACGGCCACTTCGAGGGCCGTGTCGGGGGAGTAGACGCAGTTCAGAACCGCGTGGGGCATGGTGGCCGCCTGCGCGTGTTCCCCGTGTTTGAGGGCATGCATCTGGGCCAGGGTGATCAAAGGCGACCGCAGCGAGAGGCCCGGCAGGCGGCCGCGCAATTCAAAGATGTGCGGCCAGGGGCCGAGGCGGGTGTGCATTTTCAACACCACCGCTTCGCGCAGCGGATCGATCGGCGGATTGGTCACCTGGGCAAAGCGCTGGCGGAAGAACGCATAGAGCGGACGCGGCGCGCGGGCCAGGGGCGCAATGGCGGTGTCGTCGCCCATCGACCAGACGGCGTCTTTCCCCTCGGCGGCCATGGGGGCCAGGATCATGCGCACATCTTCGCGGGTAAAGCCAAAGCGGTGCTGAAGGCGGTTCAGTTCGGCAACGCCGAGCGGAGGCAGCGAGTCGGGCGAGTCTTCGAGGGGAACGTCGAACTGGATCAGATCCTGATAGTGGCGTTTCTGATCGAAGATGCGGAGAACTTCGTCGTTTTCGAAGAAACGATGGAAGTCGAGGTCGGCCACGATCATCTGCCCGGGGCCGAGGCGGCCGCTGTGCACGATGTGCTCGGGATCCATGTCCACGAGACCAGCCTCGGAGCCGGCGACCACCAGCCCATCGTCGTTCACCGCATATCGACAGGGGCGGAGGCCATTGCGATCGAGGATGGCGCCGACCTGGTGGCCGTCGGTGAAGGCCAGGGCCGCGGGGCCGTCCCATGGCTCCATGCAGTCGCCGCTGTATTGCAGGAACGCCGAGGTGTTACCGGGGTTGGCGGGGGGAACGAGCATGCGCACTGACTCGGCGACGGTGCGGCCGTTGTTGGCCAGCAGCTCGACGATTTCGTCCAGCGAAGTTGAATCGGATCCGCCTTCGCTCAATATCGGGTAGAGGTCGAGGGGAAGAGTGGCGGCGCGGGCTTCCATGCGCGCGCGATTGCCCCAGATGGTGTTGATCTCGCCGTTGTGGGCCAGGGTGCGAAAGGGCTGCGCCCGGCTCCACGAGGGAAGCACGTTGGTCGCGTAGCGCTGATGAAAAAGCGCGAAAGGCGTCTTGAAGGCCGGGATCGGCAAGGTCGGGGTAGAAATCGGCGAGCAGGCGCCCGGCGCAGAGGGCCTTGTAGATCATGGTGGTGGACGAAATGCTCACCACGTATCCCGGAGATTGGGAGCGCTCGAACTGCTTGCGGGCGAGGTACAAGGCGCCGGTCGAAGTCGCGCTCGTCTTCGGCGGTGATCAACACCTGCCAGATAGCGGGACGCGAGGAGTTGGCGATCTCACCGAGGACCTCGGGCCGCACCGGAACCGCGCGCCACTTGAGAACTTCGAGGTTTTGATCGGCAAGAGCGGATTCAATCTCCGCCCGCGGCTCCGCGTCTTCCTCCGGCAGAAAGATCACCCCAACGCCGAGGGGGTCGTCCGAGGCGAGGCCGAGACGGGTTTCCCTCAGCAGCCAGGCACGGGGAATGGCCGTGGTCACGCCGACGCCGTCGCTGGATTTGCCGTCGGCCGCAACAGCGCCGCGATGCGCGAGGCGGGCCAGGGCCGTGAGTGCGTGCTTGAGTATGTCGTGCGAAGGCTGAGCCGAAAGCTGCGCAACAAACCCGACGCCGCAGCTTTCGGAATCGAATCGGGAATCCAGCAGAGTCTCGTCCAGATAGGACGGACGATGCACCGGGAGACCGTTCACTGCCCTCGTCGGGGAGGATGTACACGATGGGCGCGATGAAGTATGACGAAATGACCCCATACGTAAATATAACGATATTGTTTGTGAAATTCAGCGGGAGATTCTGGAGTGCTTCGATGGCCGGAAGGGGCCCGACGGGCCCGCAGCGGGATTGCGGGGCGAGCGACGCCGTCTATACTGACGCCAAGCCTATGAGGAATTGTGTTCGAATTGCCTTGCTGCTCATTGCCGCTTCGATTGTGACATGCGGCGAGATCTCAGCCCAGGTTCCCCAACCCCAACCTTCCCCTTCGATGAGTACAAAACTGCCCCCCGAAGCCGTGCACCGCTCCGCCCTCGTGATCGATACGCACGCCGACACGCCGCAACGATTTGTCGATGAGAACTACGATCTCGGCGATCCCCTCAAGGGCGGCAACCTCAACCTGGAATCGGCGCGCAAGGGAAACCTGGGCGCGGAATTCTTCTCCATCTGGGTCGAGCCCAAGCTCTACAAGGGACAGTATGCCAAGCGCACGCTGGTGCTGATCGACGCGGTAAAGCAACAGGCGGCGAAGCATCCGGACCAGATGATGTTTGTGGCCACGCCGGAAGGGATCGAGTTGGCGCATCGGGAGCACAAGCTGGCCGCGCTGATGGGCATCGAGGGCGGTCACTCGATCGAGGACTCGCTGGCGCTGCTGCGGCAGTACTACGCGCTGGGCGTGCGCTACATGACGCTGACCTGGTCGAATTCGACAAGCTGGGCCGACAGTTCGGGTGACATCGACGACACCTCGGTGCCCCACACCAAGGAAGGCCTGACCGAGTTCG
This sequence comes from uncultured Acidobacteriota bacterium, assembly GCA_963812485.1. GTDB lineage: Bacteria > Acidobacteriota > Terriglobia > Terriglobales > Acidobacteriaceae > Telmatobacter. The sequence continues at coordinate 77,963 of CAWEVD010000017.1, read as the reverse complement.
GCAAAGACGTGGTGTACGAGATGAACCGGCTGGGAATGATGGTGGACATCTCGCACGTGTCCGACAAGACCTTCTTTCGCACCCTGGTGATTACGCGGGCTCCGGTGATTGCTTCGCACTCGTCGGCGCGGGCGCTGTGCACGGCGCCGCGGAATATGACCGACGACATGCTGCGCGCGGTGGCGAATTCGGGCGGCCCGGGGTCGAAGGGCGGCGTGGTGCAGGTGAATTTCTACTCCGCGTTTATCTCCCAGGCCTACTACGACGCGGCGAAGGCGCAGAAGCCCGAAGTGGATAAGGCAGTGCAGGCGCTGAAGGACAAGGACAAGGCCGAGGGCAAGGAGACCACGTACGAGGAAATCTCGAAGGTGGAGCGGCAATTTGCCGACCGCATTCCGCGGCCGCCGCTGTCGGCGCTCATTGATCATATCGATCACATCGCCAAGGTGGCCGGAGTGGACCACGTGGGCCTGGGGTCGGATTTCGACGGCGTTGACGGGCAGTTGCCGCAAGGGATCGATTCCGTGGCTGATCTGCCCAAGATCACGGCGGCGCTGATCGAGCGCGGCTACTCGGCCGAGGACTGCCGCAAGATCCTCGGCGGCAACCTGCTGCGGGTGTTTCGCGAAGTGCAGGCAGTGGCGAAGGAACTGCAGGCGGAGAACCGGCCGCGGATTACCGACAAGCAGCCGTTCGTGAAGTAAGACCAACGGACATGGGACGCAGGCCGGCGATTGTGCCAGAACGCGAAGCAGTTCCTGTGACGAACTGCATGGTCAGCCTCGTTCGCGTTGACCACGACCACTATACTTAAGGGTTGTTCGTTCCCTTCCCTGTTTCCACACCGATTGAATTTGAGGAGATTTCCGGATGCATGTTTCTGTTCGTGTATTTGCCGCGTTGCTGGCCGTTTCGTCGCTGCTGCCGGCCGCGGTCGTTCGTGCCGATGACGAAGAAAAGCCGGCCGCCAAGTCGGACAAGACCGCGGAAAAAGCGCCGCCCACCGAGGTAACGACGCCGGGCAGCGTTAATGGCATCACGTACAGCGCCGTAGTGGGGACGCTGACGGTGGGTGCCACCGATGCGCAGGATGCGCAACTTGGAGCGGACGGAAAGCCGCTTGCCTGGAAGCCAGCTCGCGAACTCCGAGGCCAAGGATCCGAAGGATGCATCGCCGACGGCGAGAATGTCGTACGTGGCTTACTTCAAGAAGGACGCTAAGCCCGAGGATCGGCCGATCACGTTTTTCTATAACGGTGGCCCCGGAAGTTCCACGGTGTGGCTGCACATGGGTTCGCTCGGCCCCAAGCATGTGGTCACCAGCGGCGACCAGCACGTGCCCGCAGCGCCTTACCGGCTGGTGGACAATACGAATTCGCTGCTCGATGTCAGCGACCTTGTGTTCATTGACATGCCGGGCACCGGCTTTGGCCGCCTGATGGGCAAGGATGCGGAGAAGGCCTTCTGGGGTGTCGACGAGGATGCCAACGCATTTGCGCGCTTCATTCAGCGGTTCGTCACCAAGTACAACCGGTGGAATTCACCGAAATACATCTTCGGCGAAAGCTACGGCACCACGCGCTCGGCGGTGCTGGCGGACATTCTCGAAAACAACAAGAGCATCGACATCAACGGCGTGATTCTGCTTTCGCAGATCTTCAACTTCACGACCGATATCGATGCCGCCAATGCCAACCCCGGCGTCGACCTGCCCTACGAACTGGCGCTGCCCACCTTCGCAGCCACCGCCTGGTACCACAAAAAGGTTTCTCCGCAGCCGCCGGCGCTGGAGCCATTTCTCAAAGAAGTAGAAGACTTCGCCACCGGTCCGTATGCGCACGCGCTGGCGCTGGGCACCGATATCACCGACGAGGAGAAGCAGTCAGTTGCGGAAAAGCTGCACGGATATATCGGTCTGCCTGTGGCCTACCTGGTCAAAGCCAACCTGCGAGTGAACGGCGGCGAGTTTGAGAAGATGCTCCTCGACGACCAGAACCTGACCACCGGCCGGCTGGATACGCGCTACTCGGGACCGCACATGGATCCGCTCAGCCAGGCGGCCGATTACGATCCGCAGAGCTCGGCCATTTCTTCGGCCTACGTTTCCCTGTTCAACGATTATGTGCGCAAGGACCTGAAGTACGGTGAGGGCCAGACGTTTCTGCCCATGGCGCTGTTCGGGTTTCCCAGTGGGACTTTGTCCACAAGGGCAACCCCATCAGCCTGAACGTGGCCGGTGATCTGGCCGAGGCGATGAAGACCAATCCGCGCCTCAAGGTGATGGTGAACGGCGGTTACTATGACCTCGCGACGCCGTTTTTCACCGCGCAATACGAGGAAAAGCACCTGCCCATTCCGCAGTCGCTGGCCAAGAATATTGAGTTTGACTGGTACGAGTCGGGGCACATGGTCTACGTGCGCGACGAGAGCCTGAAGCAGCTCCACGATCGCGTGGCGGCGTTCATCACGCGGACGCAGGCGGAAGACAAGCAGGCGCTGACGAAGTAGGTCCTCGCGATCTCCGTTCTCAATGATCCACTGGGTGCCCCAGGTCTCGATTCTGAGACCTGGGAAAAGCATGACGATGACAGCGCTTTGTCAACTGGCGAGAGCCGGCGTTGTGCCGTCTTGCACTTCCCGCGCGCGGTCCAGCGCGGCCTGGATATTGGGCATGATGTTTTCCCGGCCGACATGATCGAGAAAGCGCGGCTGCAGCAGAAGCCGTGAGGGCTGCTGCATGGCGCCGCACAGAAGCAGGGTCCGGCCCGAAGCGCGGAGCCGCTTGGCAAAACTCTCGATGGCGTGAATACCGGTGGCGTCGATGGCGGTCATGTTGCGCAGGCGCAGAATCACAATCGGCGAAAACGCTTCGAGATTTGCCGTGGCTTCCACAAGCTTTTCGGTAGTCCCGAAGAGAAACGGCCCGTGGATGCGCAGAAGCGTGACGTAGGGAGGGATGATGCGCCCCTGCAACACGTGGGGCAGTCCGTCGCGGATATAGTCATCGCTCACCGGCGCTACGGTAGTGGTCTCGGCAACGCGATAGATGTAGAGCAAGGCAGCCAGAGTCAGGCCCACGCCAACGGCCACGGTGAGATCGGCAAACACGGTGAGGCCGAAGGTGATGAGCCAAACCGAGATCGCGGCAAAGTCCAGCTGAAAGACGGCCCCGATCTCGTGCCACTCCCCCATGTTGTACGCCACGACGAACAGCACCGCGGCCAGTGTCGCCAGCGGAATGTAGCTGGCCAGCGGCGCGGCGACCAGAAGGATCGCGAGGAGGGTGAGCGCGTGCACCATGCCCGAGACGGGGGTTCGCGCGCCGGCGCGGATGTTTGTGGCCGTGCGCGCGATGGCGCCGGTGGCGGGAATGCCGCCGAAGACCGGAGAGGCGATGTTGGCGATGCCTTGCGCGACGAGCTCGACATTGGGGTTGTGTCGATCGCCGGTCATGCCGTCGGCAACCACCGCGGAAAGCATGCTCTCCAGAGCCGCCAGCATGGCCACGGTAAATGCCGATGGAATCAGGGGAAGAATGTGTTCGGAATGGAAGTCCGGGATGGCGAAGGGCGGCAGTCCGCTGGGAATGCCGCCGAATTTGGATCCGATCGTCTCGACAGGAAGATGAAACACTTCGACCGCAACTGTGCAGACGATCACGGCGACAATCGATCCCGGTACGCGCTTCGTGAACCTGGGAAGGAACAACAGAATCGCCAGGCTGAGCAGCCCGAGCCCAAGAGCGGCGCCATTCACGCTTTCGAAGTGCGCTGCGAGCAGCCGCATGCGGGGTAGAAACTCGCTGGGCACGGGGCCGGTGCGCAGGCCGAAGAAGTCCTTGATCTGCGTGGATGCGATGAGGATGGCAATGCCGTTGGTGAATCCGATGATCACCCCGCGGGGAATGAAGCGCACGGCCGATCCCAGCCCGGTGAGGCCCATGCCGACCAGCACGATTCCGGCCATCAGCGTGACCAGGGCCAGTCCGCTCATCCCGAAGCGCGCCACGATTCCGGCGACGATCACGACGAAGGCGCCTGTGGGGCCGCCGATCTGGGTGCGCGATCCACCCAATGCTGAGATCAGGAAACCCGCGACCACCGCGGTGTAGAGACCAGCCTGGGGAGTGACCCCGGAGGCAATGCCGAAGGCCATGGCCAGCGGCAAGGCGACGAGCCCTACAGTGATGCCCGCCAGCAGATCGTGCAGAAAGGCGTTGGCCGTATAGGTCCGCAACGCCAGAAAGGACTTTGGCAGATTCGGATTGCTTAAAGACATGGGGACTGGGTTGATTCTACGCGCAGGGCAATCGAAAAGAAACGGCCTCGTTCGTCTTATGCCTGAAGTTGCAATGGTTTCACATAGACGTCGGCGGCACGACCGCGGTCGTAGTAATGCTCCTGGCGGCCCTGGTGCCGATAGCCGTGCGCTTGATAGAGATGGATGGCCGCTTCGTTCGCCGCGTCCACATGGAGCCAGATGACGGTTGCTCCGGCGGCCCGGGCCGAGTCTTCCATGCGGCGCAGCAGTTCAGCTCCGATGCCTTGATTGCGGTGTGCGGGAGCAACCTCGATGGTCTGGATGTAGGCGAAGGTGCGGTCGAATTCGGTGGTGAAGTCAGCCACCGAAAAGCCGGCCACACTGCCATCCTGTTCCGCGACCCACGTTACGCTGTTGCTGCTCTCGATGATTTGGCGCAGATAGCGGCGGCTGAAGCGAATGGGCGGTTGAAAGCATATCTCCTCGATGGCATAGAACTGGGCAAAGTCAGCGGGGCGGTACTTGCGATATTGCACAGGTCCATTCTCAGCGATGGTTCTCAAAAGCAGAAGTCATGACGAAGCGGAGCAGAGTTGCATTTTTCGCCCTGAATGGTGTTCCAATCCGACGTTGCCCGGATGTTTGCCTCCGCGCTTCACCGGCCCCGGCAAACCCGAAAGGACATGCCATGCTGACCACGGGCAAAGCTGTGAAAGTGACCGTCTACCTGAGCGATACGGCCAAGCACCACGGGGTTCCGGTCTATACTGGGGTTCTGGATTTCCTCTTCCGCCAGGGGATTGCGGGCGCCACTGCGATCAAGGGGGTCGCCGGTTTTGGCTCCACGCACCGCATGCACTCCGCCCACGTCCTCGAGCTTTCCGATCACCTGCCGATTCGCATCGAATTCATCGACACCCGCGAAAAAGTTGACGCGATCCTGGAGGAGTTGCAGGCCCGGTGCGGCTGCGGGCTGATCGAAGTGCAGGAGACCAGCATTATCGTTCCAGCGAAAAGCTGAGGGGCGAGGGACGCAGGGACTTCGGGACTAACCTGATTCGGCCCCGGTGGCCGCGACCAGAATCAGTGTCGCAGTGCTATGATCCCGCCAAGGTTCTCCTGCACGAACGCTGAACCGCGTCGGGAGGCGACCAATGATGCGAACCTTGATCAGGAACTCGTGGCTGCTGGCTTTGTGCGGCGTTCTCTACGCGATGTTTTCCTTCGTCATTCTCTTTTGGCTGAGCCCGGATGGATCGCCGATTCTGCGATCGTTCGTAACCCCCAGAGACATGGCTCCACTCCTCGGCATTCTGGCGCTGGCAGCCGGCGCCGGAACGATCGCAGCCGCGATCTGGAAGTCAAGCAAGGACAATCCCTGGTTTCTGGCGGTGAATGGCCTCGCCTGCAGCGCACTCGGCCTGTTGATCGTTCTCGGAGCTACCAGACCAGTCGCCTTTCGTACACTCGCACTCTTTATTGTCGTGATGGCAGCAAGCATCGGGGTTTACGAATTGGCCACTGCGCGAACCGTGCGTGGGCACCTTGTAGACGAATGGCTGCTGGCCGGGGCCGGAGTAATTTCGGTTGGTTTCGCCGGCGTATTTCTTGGTTTCGCCCTCGGCTGGATCAGGTTGGAACCGAGTCCGTCGGGCCAGACGTTCTACTGGCTGGGCTCTTATTTTGCCTTCAGCGCGCTTTGCATGCTGGGATTAGCATTCCGCCAAATCAAGCCGCCGGCCGCGGGTTACACCGTGAGCGACGGCGCAATGCCGGCCCGCTGAGTTCGCCGCGTTGTTCAAGTCGGCGCGCTTCATGCCGGAGGCCCAGTTATCCCATGCCGGCCCTAGTGAGCAGATGTGAACGGTGACGCGGGCAAGCCCTCCCCATTGAAAAGGTTGCACTGCGGGCTGTTGGCCCAGCCGTAGCGCACGTAGGCAGGAGCGGGGACATCGGGGCTTGAGGCAATCACGGTGTCGCCTTCGATCCTGACTGTGGCGGGGTAGAACTTCTCATCCGCGCCGGCCACCTCGAAGCCCGTCAGCTTCCCCGCCCTTCGCCGTCAGCCCTTGAGCGTGATCGAACCACACCCGAATTGCCGTGCCTTCGGGCGTGGCCTGTCGGAACATCGGCCCCCGGTACTCGACCGGCTCGCCATAGCTGAGATTGCGCGCGGCCAGCGCAAGCCGGTGCCCCACATCGATTTTGTCGGTGGGATGCACATCGTCCGGGTTGCCGATGTCGATAGTGACCGCCATCGCGGTATTGCTCAGTCCCGAGTGTCTCGACCTGTTGCTGGCGGAGGCTGGCCCAATCCTCGCGGGGGGTCGACTTGAAGTTCGAAATCTGCACATACAGGAACGGAAATGCTCCTACGCCCCACTGTCGTCGCCAATCCTCAATCAGGGTGCGCATGATGCGGTTGTAGAGAGGAAAGCGCTCCAGCGCGCTGTTGCTCTCGCCCTGGTACCAGATGGCTCCTCGAATGGGAAACGGCGTTAACGGCGCAATCATGCCGTTGTAGAGCAGGCCTGGCCCCCAGCTGGCCAAGCGGCGGATGCCAGGGAAAATCGGGAGCCGGTTTGCCTTGCGCTTTGGCCTCGTCACGCTGGCGCTGTTCTTCCTTGATCTGGTACTCGGTGTCGGGCGCCTTGTCGAGCATCCTGCCCCGGGACGCAAACAGCGGATTCAGCGAGGCGTCTTCGCCGAGGGCAGTAAGGCGCACCCAGGACTCGGCCACCGTTCCGCCCCAGGTCGAATCGATGACTCCGACCGGCACGTGTTCCCGCTGCTCGATCTCGCGCGCAAAGTACCAGGCGACGGCGGAGAAATCCTTCGCCGAGTCGGGCGACGAGACCGCCCAGCCGTCGGTGTCGGCGTCGTCCTGCGGATAGTCAGAGGCGCGCTTGTTCACCATCAGCAAACGGATACGGGGGTTGCCGGCCTGGGGCAGGTCGGCCGCGGCGGTTGCGGCGCGGCTCATGGGGAACTCCATGTTCGATTGACCCGAAGCCACCCATACATCGCCGACAAGGATGTCGTGGATCACGGTGGTCGATGCAGCTCCGGAGCCGGCGCCCCCAGCCGGTCGGAATTCCCTTCACCGTCATCTCGAATGGCCCGCCGGCGGAGCCCGGCTTCAGATAGACGCTCCAACGCCCTAGCCGGCTGGTGGTGACAGTCCTGGTCTCGTCGCGGAACGTGACACTCACCGATTCTTCCGGCACGGCTCTTCCCCAGACATGGACCGGGAGGTCTCTCTGTACCACCATGTGGTCGGAAAGTACCTTGGGCAGAGTGACTTGGGCGGAAACGGCTGCGGCAGGCAGAAAGGCAAACAGGAGCAGGGATCGCCAGTTCAAGGAAAAACTCCCATAAAAACTCGGTTTGGGGGACTTCTCCCACAGCGGGTTGCGAGAGAAATACTCCGGAATGAGAAAGTTATCAGAGAATACGAAAGTTCGTCAGCTTCAAGCTGTATGGTTCGATCCCCACTCGGAGCTTCGAACGGGAGCCAGGAGCCATTCGCGACATTTCCTTCTCCAGGGGGTTCTCAAACGGGAAGGAGAGTTCCGCAGCGGGAATGACGGTGCCTTTGACGGTGCCTTTCTAGTGAGAAACTGCGGATTTTCCCAGTTGCGGAACTCAGCCGGTGTTCTCATGATGAGACAACGCTTGCGACCGAACTGAGGGTTTGGAGCATACTAGAAGCACAACGACCGTCGCCAGCCAGTTTGAGCAAGCCTAACCCACCGGAGAGGAGCCGGTATGCGTTGGACGCGGACCCCGCGCGCAGTAGCATTCGCCTTGATTCTAATGGGACTCCTTGCCTTCGGCGCGCCACGCGCAGGCGCGCAGGTTACTCTGCTGATGGAAGAGCCGTATGGTTTCTTCGGCACCGTCAATCCCACCGGTCATACGGCCATTTATTTCTCGCGAATCTGCGCCGAGACGCCGGTGCAATTGCGTCGCTGCCATGCCAATGAACAAGGCTCAGTCATTGCCCGCTACCAGGGCATCGACGGGTACGACTGGGTGGCTATGCCGCTCATTCCATACCTCTTTTCAGTCGAGGACGTCTCCGAGGTTCCGCAGCGGGCAGATAAGGCAACAGTGCAGCGCCTGCGCACGCGTTACCACGAAAATCACCTGGAAAACCTGGGCGGGAATGTCATCGAGGGCAACTTCCTCCACGGCGGGTGGGGTCAATTGGCGGGGTCATCGTACGAGCGCAAGATATACGCATTGCGCTTTGATACAACGGAGGAGCAGGACGATGCCGTGATCCATCGTCTCAATTGGCAGGCCAATCGATCGAAGTTCAACCTGCTCTATGGCAACTGCGCCGATTTCGCGCGCGATATCTTGAATGTTTATTTTCCGCACACGTTTCACCGCTATGTCTTTCCCGATGTGTTCATGACAACGCCCAAGCAGCTCACTTATACCCTTATCCACTACGCTCGAAAGCATCCTGAGCTTCAACTGTCAATGTTCACGATTCCCCAGATTCCCGGAAGCCGGCGAAACAGCCACGCCAACAAGACCGTGGCGGGGTCGTTGATGACGACTGCATATGTTGTTCCGATCGCGGTGTTCAACCCTTATCTCGCGGCTGGACTGTTTGTGGATTACCTGGTGCGGGGCCGTTACCCGTCGGGTCTCGGAAAGCCGCCCACTTTGCACCCCGACGGTCTTTGGGCGTTGAGCTCTTGCGGCTCGGGCATGGAAAATGCCGACGCCACGAAAGGCGTGGACGCAGGCGACTGGGCGCACGCTTCCCCGCCGATCCCTGTCACCGCCAAATACAATTCGTGCCTGAGAGAGAACGTGTCGACACATGAGTAATGCAAGTCCCCAAAGCCTCAAGAACCACGCACGGTTCGATCCTCCCTACCATTTAGTCCTCGGCGCGATCATGACCGCCAATCTGATCATTGCCGTCGTGTACGTGGTTCGTCATTTCGGCTTCCACAGCATGTGGGTGCTTGTCCTGTCATTGGGATTGGTCGTCCTTATCCTGAAAGTCCGGACATATCCGCTCAAGGTGCAGGATCGAGTGATTCGCCTGGAGGAGCGGCTGCGCCTGCAGTCGCTGGCGCCGGCAGAATGGCATGCGCAGATTTACCGCCTCAACGAGGATCAACTCATAGGCCTGCGCTTTGCCGGGGATGACGAGGTCGTGGGACTGGCCAAAATGGCCCTCGAGGAGAACCTGACTCGTAAACAGATCAAGGAACGGATTCGCACCTGGCGCGCAGACAACTGGCGGATCTGAGGCCCGGCTCAATCGAGACCTGCGCTCCGAAAGCGCTATCTCTTCGCGCGAAGCCCTTCGAGGAATGACCAGAAATCCTTGTCATTGTTGTAGGGCGTAAAGGAATCGTCCGTCGTCGGATCGGGCATGCTCTCGCCGGGCAGCGTGTTTGCTTTTCGATCGAAGGCCTGCTGCAGATGCTTTCGCGCGTCGCTAAGATTTTTCTCCTGCGCATCCGCGCACGCAAGATTGTAGTAATACATCGGGTACTCCGGGTCTTTCGCGATGGCCGCTTCAAAGATCGCCCGCGCCTTGTTTGCGTCGCCGGACATCCCGTACGACATTCCCGCCTGATCGGTCGCCATGCGTCTCCACAACTTCGTATCGACTCCCTTGGCTCCTGCGGCTAGAGTCAGCGCCCTTTCGAAAAGCGGGCCGGCAGCAGCGAACTGCCGCGAGTTAAAGAGAACCTGCGCATAAAACAAAACGTCGTTGAATCCCGGCTGATAGTGCTCATCCAGTTGCAAGCTCTGGAATATCTGCAGCACTTCGGGATCCTCCGAGCGGATTGCCTCGGTGCTGTACACTTCGAGATCGCCGCAAAGATCGCCCGAGGCAATAAACCCGCGCACACTGTAGGCCGGGGCGCCGCCCTTTCCCTGAACGGAGTAGTCCACCACCGAAACCGGAATCCGACCCGTTCGGGCGACCTCAGACATGCGGGTTTGCTTATATGTCGGATCGTTGGCTTTTTCCTCATCCAGCGATGCATCCCTGCATTTCGCACTGGTCATGGGCGCCTGTTCCGGCACCTGGAAGAGAAATCCCAGAAAGCTCAGCCGTCCGGATGCATCCTGTGCTCGAATCCCGATCTCGCGGCCATCCGGCTTGGCGGATGTCTCGGTGGCCTTGAATCCTGCGGCTTTCCACTGGATTTGTCCATTGTGATTGGCCAGGGCAAGCGTGAAGTTTGCGTTGCCCGCTGATTGTCCAGCCGGCGCAGTCTGCCCTGCCGCGGCGAGGCTTCCGCAAGCCATCGCAAGCCACATAATTCCCCGAAGATTCATAACCGCCAGCCTACTTTCCACCCCGGCCAGTCTCATTGACCGGCGCCAAAGTCTAAACCGGCTTCCCCCGAAACGCATAGAAAAGCTCGATCAGCAGGATCAGCACCACCGCCACTTCGAGGAAGAATGCGCGGCTCTGGTTGAACTGGTCGACCATATAGTCGTAGAGATCTTCGGCGGTCTTGAGCTTCTGCGCCACCAGGTTCCGATAATCGGGAACGCCCACTTTGCCCGCCGCAAGGCGGTAGAGCCGGGCGGCGAACATGTCGCTGAGAAACTTGATGGCGTTATCGGCGTGCTCGGTGAGCTCAGACACTTCGAGCAGGACGGCGTGCAGGCTGGTTGCCGACCGGGCCAGCCGCCATCGCGCCAGCCGGCTTCGCTTCTTGCCCAGAGTGTCGTAAACGCCATCCAGGATTTCGGTCAACAGTTCATCGTAGTGGCGAAATTCGAGCAACTGCGAATTCGCGTACTCCAGCAGCTGAATCGCGGTTTCGGCGCCCGCCGAGCTGTCATAGAGGAAGGCCGCGTTCCAGCCAATCACCGCCAGGTCATGGGCGTAGTAGGAAATCTGCGAATGCAGCACCTCGGCGCACTCGCCTTCGGAGAGGCGGGTCCGGTCGCCGCGAACCACCTGGGCGATGTGTTGCCCGTGGTCGCGGGCCAGTTCGAGCGACTGTGGGCCCACCGGCCGCCTCCCGCACATGAAAGATGAAATAGTCCTCGCTGAGCCATCGGTCGTACGGTTTGACCATGGCGGCGGAGGCCCGCTCCAGGCGTTGGCGAATCACCGGTTCCACGCGCGAAGCAAAGTCCACGTCCCACACCCAGCGGCTGGCCAGCTGCACCAGGTCGTCCCAGCTGCCGGAAAAGGGTAACTGGTAGATCACGCTGACGACCCCGTAGTCGTAATACTTGATTTCCCCTTCCAGGCGCTCGCCGCTCTCGAGGACAAGCGCATCGAGCGGTTCGACGATGGGGGGCCGCTGGTAGCGGACATAGGCGGGCGCCGCATGCTTCATGCTCGGCTTCTGGAGGGTGCGCGCGCTGACCGTCGGCAGATGATCGAGTTTCAGCTCTTCGCACACGTCGAACTGGATCAGCACCAGGACAAAGCCGCCGAGGGTGGCAGCCGTATTCGCAATGGAAGTTGGAGTGGACACGATCTTCCCGCATGGTAGTGCATCCGGCAGGCTGCTCTCACATTTAAGCTGCATCCGAAAACCGGTCAGACTGCGTCAAAGCCTACAGCAGGGTCGCGCGGATCAGTCCCGGGAGGCCGGGTTGATTCCTGAGGGCTGGGGGAAGAGAGTGGCGCTCGTCAGCCGCATTTTTCCGTGCTAGGATTATGGCCACAACGCTCTGGCTTGGGGCCAGTTCCATCCCAGCGCTCCTCCCGCGGTCTTACGGCTCGCCAAATAAAGGAGGCGGACATGAGAAATGGATCCGCACTCGTCGCAACAGCCGCAGCGTCGGTCCTGTTGCTCGCCACCACGCTTCTTGCCCAGGACTCGGATGCAACTTCTTCCTCGTCTCCCGGAGTTTCAAAGGTACGGATCGTGCGCCTGAGCGAAGTCAAGGGCCACGTCCAGATGGATCGCAATATTGATCGGGGTTTCGAGCCCGCGATCGCAAACATGCCGATTGTCGAGAAGAGCCGGTTGCAGACCGGCGACGGCGTGGCTGAGATCGAATTCGAAGACAACAGCACCTTGCGCGTGGCTCCCGATTCGATCGTCGAGTTCCCGCGGTTGGAGCGGCTCGCCGATGGCGGCACCGTGTCCACGGTTCACCTGGTTCAGGGTATGGCTTACGTGACTCTGATCAAGGGGCGCAACAACGAATTCCACCTTCTTTTCGGCGAACAGAACCTGGCCCTTCCCACCCCCAGCCACGTCCGGCTGCAGTTGAACGGGACCGAAGCCAACCTGGCAGTGCTCGACGGCTCGGTGCGGATCGAGGGAACGTCCGGGATGATGGACATTCCCAAAAAGAAGACCGTGACGTTCGACATGCTGGAACATCAGCAGCCGAAGATGGCAAAGGACGTGCTCCCGGAACCCTACGACTCATGGGACGAGAGCTCGACCGGATACCACGCCAAGGTGGCCAATGCCAGCGCGTTCAACGGCTCGCCCTACAGCTACGGCTTGAACGACATGCAGTACTACGGCAACTTTGTTGATGCCGGCGGATGCGGCGGGGGCGCAGGGGGAATGATGTGGCGTCCCTACTTCGCCAGCGCAGCATGGGATCCTTACGCGAATGGCGCGTTCGCCTATTACGGGGGCGCGGGCTACAGCTGGGTATCTCCCTACCCGTGGGGATGGACCCCCTATCACTCCGGCAGCTGGAACTACTGTCCCGGCACGGGCTGGGGCTGGATGCCCGGCGGTTCCTGGAACGGGCTGAACAATATGGCATCGGTGATGCACTACCAGAGTATCGGCGGCGGCGGAACCCGGCTCCCAACCCCGATTCACCCCCCGCGCACCGGCGAACCGACGCTCGTGCCCGTCAATACGAAACCTCTCGTCCGATCAGGGGTGGCGTCTTCGCAATCCTTTGTGTTCCGCAAGGATTCGGCAGGTCTGGGCGTTCCCCGCGACAGTTTCGGCAAGCTGGAGAAGGTCTCGCAGCATACCGATACCAGGGGTGAGGTCAACGAGCATATCTACCTGGCCGCTCCGGCTTCGGCCATGCCAAACGGCCGCGTGACCAATACAGCCATCATGGCCGGTTCGATCCACCGCGGATCGCCACCGCCGGCTTCGTCATCAACGTACGAGCCCTCGATGGCCGGCGCTTCTTCTTCGGGCAGGAGTTCCGGACCGTCGGCTCCTTCGATGCCCAGCGCTTCGGCGCCCAGTCACGCCAGTGGGGGGCCAAGTTCCTCCGGCGGGTCGGGATCGGCGCGCTCGCACTAGAGCGTTTTCGCAACTCTGCAGACCAGAAGCTGCGTATCACTCCGTGACAGGAGTCGTACGCAGCTTCATTTATTTGGTATCGTCAGCTCTTCTTTTCGGAAGCGGCTTGTTGCTGGGTGGCCAGCCATTTGGAATTCTCCCCTGACATGATCGCGTCGCACCGCTCGATATACAGCCCATCCTTGTTGTCCGCGCCGGCGTAGGGCCCAGCCCCTGCGCTGTACAAGAATTCCTCCCGCTTGAGCGCTTCACGCGTGGCGCGGTAAAGCAGCCAATTCTGCTGATACTGGCCGAGTTGGAGAAAGCCCTCGACAATGCCGATCAATGCGCCCAGGCCGGCGCTGGTCCATCGCTGGGGATTGCTCGCGGCGGCAACGGAGACCACCGGGATAGCCGCCGCCAATATAAGCTGAGCGCTCTTCAGGCGGACATACATGGTGCGGTTTTTCTGCGACTTATCACCGTACCACTTGCTCTGGTTAGTGATCCGGTCAAACGTCGTGGCCGACTTTACCGGCGGAGGCGGGGGCATCGATGGGGGCAGCGGCGCGGGATCAGCCAAGTCAGACTCCTCCTCTGAAAGCGTCAGTTCTCGAAGGGTTCAACCATCATCGCCTATGGCGTTCCGTTTGCGCCAGAAAAAGCGACAGGATGGGGCATTGAGCTTGCTCGGTCCATTCGCATTTTCTCAAGTCACCGTTCGGTGTGTTCGATCGTGGTGGCCGGATACAATGTTTGCAGCACGCGAACACCACAGGCAGCCGGGCCATACAACCACCCGCGCACTGGACCTTCTAGGCCTGCGCGGGATGCCCCTCACGCCAAACCGTCACATGGCTAGGCAACTGACGGGTGGTCGGTCATTCGCCCGATTCCCCCCAGATGTGTTGTCATCCTTCGGTCGCCGCGGCGAGCGAAGGATTTGCGGTTGTCGTCCGCTATTTCAGCATTCGCGGTGACTAGCCAATCCCGAAGAGTTTTGTAAAAGGGCACGACTTTACAGCTTGCTGAAAGAGTCGTTCGGGCGGTAGGCCGGGGATTTATCCCCGGTATGAGCGATGCAATATCAACGGGGCTTTACAGGCTGGGGAAAAAGTCTACAGAGAGTCACTGTTTCTTTGTTGTGGAGTGGTTTAAGACAGAAGCATGCGTGGAGACGAGCATAAGCAAGCGGCGATGTACAGCTACGTGACGTTAGAACAGCGTATTGCGGCCGATCATCCGGCGCGTCAGATGCGGATTTTGGTGGACGGGGCGCTGGAGCGGATGGATGCTGAGTTGGGCAAGCTGTATTCGACCACGGGGCGGCCATCGATTGCCCCGGAGCGGCTGCTTCGGGCATCGTTGCTGATGGTGCTGTACTCGATCCGCTCGGAGCGGCAGTTGATGGAGCAGATGAACTACAACTTGCTGTTTCGCTGGTTCGTGGGCCTGGAGATGGACGATCCGGTGTGGGACGTGACGGTGTTCACCAAGAACCGGGAGCGTCTGATTGGAGGCGCGGTGAGCCAGCGGCTGCTGGAGTCGGTGCTGGTTGAGGCGGGGGAGAAGCAGTTGCTGAGCGAGGAGCATTTCACCGTGGACGGCACTCTGATCCAGGCCTGGGCAGCGGCGCGCAGCTTCCGGGACAAGTCCGATCCGCCTGCGCCGGGCAGCGGTTCGGGGCACAAGGGCGAGGTGCTTTTGCGCGACAAGGTAGAGTCGAAGACCGACCCCGACGCGCGTTTGTACAAGAAGGCCACAGCCGACAAGGCGGTTCCCAGTTATCAGGGTCACGCCTTGATGGAGAACCGCAACGGGCTTGTGGTGGCCGCGGAAGCCAGCTGCTCGGCCACGGTAGCGGAGCGGGAGATGGCGCTGAAGTTATTGGATCGCGTGGTGAAGCACGGCAGCGAGCAGAGAAGGGTGACGCTGGGCGCCGACACGCAGTATCAGGAAGCGGAGTTCATCGAAGCCCTGCGCAAGCGCAAGGTGGCTCCGCATGTGAGTGAGTATGCGCAGGGCAACCTGGGCAAGAACAGCCTGACGGAGACGGAACGGGCCGATGAACGGCGCTTCGTCAGCCAACGCAAACGCAAGCTGATCGAACGCGTCTTCGGCTGGAGCAAACTGGACCGGCCTCTGCGCCAGATGAAGTTGCGCGGACTGGCGCGGGTGGATTGGTTTTACCGGCTCACCATCGCCGCATACAACCTGGTGCGCATGCGCCGGCTGATTCCGATTCAAACCATGGCCAGTTAGGGCCGAAGTGTGTCTGCAGGCCGCCAACATGGCTTCCAGGCGCCCGACAACAACGCCGATCAACAGCCGAACAGGCCCAATTCGCTAAACAACCAAACGGAACGGAATAAAGCTAAACCAAACAGCCGTTTTTCCGCAGCCTGTTTAGCCCCTGAGGTATGTCGTCTGAGATTTCCGTATAGGCGATGATACGGCCGGAACTGTCGAACCTCGTGGGATTTTTACTTGTGGAACGAAGTCGAGCACGTGATTACGACGATCTGCTGTTTTGTTTGCCAAGTGGTTTACGATGCTGGCAGGCAGTAGGAGTTTGCCATGCAAGCCCATTCGCCAACCCCAGTGACGCTGAGTGCCGGTGCGTTGCTGCTGATTGCGGGCATTGCTTGCGGACAAGACGCCACGAATTCGCCGATCCTGGCGCTGCACCAGGATGTGCGGCTGGTTTCAATTGATGTGCTGGTGACGGGCAAAGACGGCAAGCCCGTTCGCGACCTGAAGCCCGAGGACTTTACCGTTACAGAAAATGGGGTGGTGCAGCAGGTGCTTCATGCGGAGGGTCATTTTCGCGGAGAATCGCCGGTCTCGGGCAAAGACGGAGGCACGGAACTAGCGCACTCCATCGTTGGGCAGCGCAAAGAGACTCCCGGATTGGCCGCCGGAGGCGTTCGCTTGAGCAATCGGCTCGGTGGTGGTGACGGGGTCTGGAACCTCATTCTTTTGGACGGCGTCAACGCGTCTGTCTGGAATCAATCGGAAGCTCGAAAGGAGCTGTGGCAATTCATAAAGACATTGCCTGCGGATCAGCCGATGGCGCTGGCAGCCATGGGTGGTAGCTTGCGCGTCCTGACGTCGTTTCAAGCAGGGGCGGGTGGAATCGACAAGGCTTTGGCAGCTGGAGCGGCGAATCCTCAGAAACCTTTTTTTGTCGACGAGTACAACCCGGACGACGAAGCCATTCTAGAGCGTGAGGAAGCTAAGATGGCCGACCATGGGGCGGCGCTTAACGCTGTTCTCGCGACGGGAGAAGAAACCCAATTGAATCAGCGGGTGGACACGGTAATCAGCCAGTTGTCAGTTCTGACCCAGTGGCTCGGCAGTTATCCCGGGCGGAAGAATGTCTTCTGGCTCTCAACGGGATTCCCGCTCATCAGTTCACCTCATTCTGTGGAGAGACGCGGCCAGTCCAACAAAAATCAAAAGAACAGCAATGAAGGCGCGCAGACGGCACTCGATCAACAGATGCAACTGGCGCACGTATCGATCTTCCCTATCGATCTTCGCGGAGTTCTGGGAGACTATCCGGCGATGGAGGATGCAACGCACAACAGTGGGTTGTATGTGGGTTCGGCTGGGGCGCACAAGCTGGCAGCGGATATGGATCAGTTTGCACGAACGCAGGACGAAGAGATTCTGGAAGAGCTTCAAATTGCAGAAGACACGGGAGGGATTGCGGAGTACAACCGGAATGATATCGACGGCATGCTCCAAAACGCTTTTGAGAAGAGCCAGAGCTACTACACGGTGACATATTCTCCGACGGACAAGAAGTGGGATGGCCGGTATCGGAAGACGAATGTCTCTTTGAACAGGAAGGGGACCTCGCTGAGTTACCGCAGCGGATATTATGCGATGGATCCGCCGCAGACGCCGAAGAGCCTGGACGATTTCACACGAGCAATGCGCAAAGGGGCGCCTCCAGCGACGGGCGTGCTGTTTACGGCCACACTGAAGAAAATGGACAAACAGCTGCAGCTTGACTACGTGGTCGACGTTCACACGCTGCAGTTTTCCTCAGGCGAGGAAGTGCGCAGGGGGAGCATCGATTGCGCCGTGGTCGAGTACGACCACGCGGGCAAAGTTCTGGGAACGGCCGAAATCCACGTCGACGGAAGAGCGAAGCGAGGAGAGTGGAGCCGGCTGGAGGAGACTGGCTTTCCAGCGCATCAGGAAATACAACTGCTGCCCGATATGGCGTCGGTCGTGATCGGGATACGCGATCACTCTTCGGGAGAATTTGGGAACATGGAAGTCTCTGTGCGGCCTTAACCCAACGCCGCCAGTGTGAATCGGGGTCGCTCCAGAAAACCGCCATGTCGGGGTGTTCGCCACGTCCAACCGAATGACTGCGAAACCACGACAGAATCGCGATTGGCTCGTGGATGATGCGGAAGTTTCGCGGATTCTGGGATGCCAGGAACAAACGCAGCCTTGCAGAAGATTGCCCATTCCCGGCGCACAATAAGGCAAGTAGCCACAATCCAGTTTCGGGGAATTCCTCCATGACCGAAACCGTACACGAGGGTGGCGGATGCGACCGGGCGACGCAACAAAAGTCCGGGGGAACGGCACGGTCGCGCCTCAAGAGGGCCCCCCACCCGACCCTATGTAGATTCGCTTTTCTTTCGTTTCGGAAAAATTCAGACTTAATCTAAAGGCTTTACAGGCAAACTTACCGCCCTGAAACAGCATTTTTTGTTACATCGGTCTCCTTTTGGCTGTTCTCCAATCATTCGCCGCTGCGGCCGACGATTGTGGCGTCTTCCTCTGCCCTGGCGACTGGCTTCACATCCGTCTAAATCGCGGCAGCGCCAAAATCGCCGAACCATCTCGTCCGGAGCGGGCGTCCACCCATTCGATGACCTGAAGAACTCTCGAAACTGATACGCTGGAAATATGAAATTCGGGGTGCTGGTTTTTCCGGGGTCCAATTGCGATCACGATACTTATAACGTGATTGCCGAAATCGCCCGCCAGCCGGTTACGTTTCTCTGGCACGACTCGGAAGATCTCCAGGGCGTCGATGCGGTCCTGGTGCCGGGCGGGTTTGCATATGGGGACTATCTCCGCACCGGGGCGATCGCCCGATTCTCGCCCGTCATGCAGTCGGTGCAGAAGTTCGCGGCGGGCGGGGGCCTGGTGCTGGGGATCTGCAACGGATTCCAGATCCTGACCGAAGCGGGGCTGCTGCCCGGCGCTCTGATGCGCAACGCGGGCCTCAAATACATCTGCAAACAGGTTCATCTGCGCGTTGAGACCGCCAACAGTCCTTTCACCAGCCAGTTGGCGAAGGGTGAAGTGCTGCAGATCCCAATCGGCCACATGGAAGGCAATTATTTCTGCACGGCGGAGGACCTGCGGCAACTGGAAGCCGAGGATCGCATCGCCTTTCGCTATGCGAATCCGGCCGGGGAGATCAGCGCCGGCGGCCAATCCGAACGGCTCCCTGGGCAACATCGCGGGAATTCTGAACGAGGGCAGAAACGTGCTCGGCATGATGCCGCACCCGGATCGATCGAGCGAGAAATTGCTAGGCTCTTCGGACGGATGGAAAATCTTCGCTTCCATGGTGGAAGCTTTGGCAACGCAATAGCCTCGCCCTGGTTCGAAGTTGTACACGAGACACAATGATCGATATACATCATCACCTGATTTATGGGGTCGACGACGGTTCTCCGGATATTGAAACCTCGATCCGAATGGCGCAGGAAGCCGCCGATGAAGGCGTCACGGATATCATCTGCACCCCGCACGCGAGCGATACGTATCCCTACAATCTCGAAGTGATCCAACCCCGGCTGGAAGAGCTCCAGCAGCGTCTGGAAGGAGTGGTCCGCCTGGGGCTGGGATGCGACTTCCATCTCAACGCGGGGAATATCCTGGATGCGCTGGCGCATCCACCGCGCTACTCGATCAATGGAAAGGGCTACCTGCTGATCGAGTTCCCCGAGATGTTGATTCCGGATGTTCTTACGGATGCGCATGAGTCGGCTTGCAGATGGCCGGTTACACGCTTATCGTCACTCACCCGGAGAGGAATCTCGTAGTGCAGAAACGCCCTGAGCTGATAGCCAGGTGGTTGCGGACGGGATGCTTGATCCAGGTCACCTCGGCTGCACTGTACGGCCGCTTCGGCAAGGCCGCCGAGGCACTGTCGAATGAGTTGCTCAAGCGTAATTGGATCCACTTCATGGCGACCGATGCGCATCACCCCGAGTGGCGCCCTGCGCACCTGAAAAAGGGCTACGACTACGTGGCCACCATGGCCGGCGAGGAAACCGCGCAACGGCTCTACGTGGCCAATCCCCTGGCCGCCATTACCGGAAGCGCCTGGCCGGAGCAGCCAGAACCAATTGGTCTCTGGGATGATGACCGTGAAGAGTACTATGGGGCCGGTTCCGGGAGAGGCCTTCCTTCGGTGAATGCCGGCAACGGAAGCCGCGGTCCGGGTTACCCCAAACGCAGCCTGTGGGGCCGCCTCTGGGGCAGGTGAAGCCGTCCAGGTCGAGCGATCGAGGCTGATCTACAGTCCCAAACCGCCGTCAACCGTGAGTATCTGGCCGGTAATGAATCGGGGAGCCGCGGCAAAAAAGAGAACAGCCTGGGCCACTTCTTCGGGTGTCCCATTGCGACGCATGGGTGTCCTGGCTGCGAAGCGGGAGGCCTGCCCGGGGGGATCGTCACCAAACTCGATCCAGCCGGGCGCCACGCAGTTTACGCTCACCTCGGGTGCAAAGGCTTTCGCCATTGCGTGAGTGAGCATGTGCAGCGCGGCTTTGGAGGCACAGTAGTGCCCATGCGTGGCCCAGGCCTGGATTCCACCAAGCGACCCGATGTTGATGATCCTGCCTAGCGCCGGGCGAAGATGATCCAGGGCCTCGCGCGCCACGAGGAAGGGCCCGCGGGCATTGGTTTCAAACACGGCATCCCACTGGGCAACGGTCATGCTGTCCAGAGATGCGGTTTCAAAGATGGCGGCATTGTTGACGAGAATGTCCAGGCGCTGATGGAACTCGACGGCCGCACTTACGGCTCTTCGCACTGATGGCTCCGAGCGGACGTCGCATTCGATGGATTGCGCCCGGCGCCCGAAGGCTTCGATCTCCCTGGTGGTGTTGGCTGCATCGTCACCCGAGGTCCGGTATGTGATTGTAACGTCCGCGCCGGCCTGGGCCAGGGCCAGCGCGATGGCCCGCCCGATCCGCTTTGCGCCACCGGTAATGAGCACGGACTTGCCGGAGAGCGCCCGGTCGGACGTCATGCCATGACCCACGGCGTCCCCGCAGATCCTTCGACTACATTGGGCAAATAAACGCGCCAAATTTCGCCTGGGATGACAGCGTTCTTCCGGTGCGTTTGATCCGGGACCAGCGACACGAAAGTCTGGGCCATGTTAATTCGACGGTGGCGGGGCCGGCTTGTCGGACGGCTTGCTTTCGTCCTTGGGCTTGTCTTTGTCCTGATTCTGGGCGTCGTCGGGGTGCTCCTTGTAGACGGAGTATTGCTCGCCGGGCCGCTTCATGCGCACTTCGATCGCAATCTGGGGTTTGTCCACCTTATAGTCCTGCCCATAAGTCTGGAATCCCTTGGCGATGATCTGAAGCCGAACCGTGTCCCCGAGGGGCAGCACGTCGATAACGGCTTTGCCGTCCTCGTTGGACTTCAGCTCCATGTTGCCCTTGTCCTTTTCGCCCTCCATCGGGTGAAAGATGACGGCAGCATTTTCTATAGGCTTGCCATCGACGTCCCGGAGGATGGTCACGTCAATGCGCGCGGTGGGGGGAGCGGATTTGTATTTGCGGCCGCGTTTTTGCGTGTCCTGGGAATGGGCGCCGAGGGCTCCGGCGGCCAGCACTGCTATAGCTAGACCCACGGCGAAACGGGGCAAGAAACTACGAAACATGAGAGCTATTGTAATTGGTTCGACCGACAACGTTGAAGGGGTTCGAAGCAACATTGGGGCAAATGGCTCGACGCATGAGGCGAATTATTCATTAATTATGAGTGAAACTTACTCATATTCGAAAAGTCGACGCTTGACAAACGGAAGGGCGCTTTCCTATCGTTAGCAATTGGAAGGCGCGAGTGCTAGCGCACTCGGGGCGGAACTGCTGAAACAGATTCCGCTGTTCGAAACGGCGAACCATTGGCTGGGTGAGACCCTTCGCTGTTCCGGGCCGCAATCCGTAGGCTTGGCAGCATATTCCTTTCAAAATCATCAACCCCGCGGCCGGGTCTCAACCCCGAACCGCGTGTGAAGGAGAAGCGAAGCAATGGCAGCAACATCCGTAACGACCACCTTCACCCCGCTCCACGATCGTATCCTCGTCCGCCGTGTTGAAGAGGGCGAAACAGTTCGTGGGGGAATCATCATCCCCGACAGCGCCAAGGAAAAGCCGCAGGAAGGCGAAGTGGTCTCCGTCGGCAAGGGCAAGTCCAATGACGAAGGCAAGGTCTTCCCCCTCGATGTGAAGGCAGGCGACCGCGTGCTGTTCGGCAAATACTCCGGCACCGAGATCAAGATCGACGGCGAAGAGTTTCTGATCATGCGCGAGGAAGAAGTCCTCGGCATTTTGAAGAAGTAACGCGCGGCGCGCAGTTCGAGTTCTCAGTTCTCAGTTCTCAGCGAGACTGGTGACTGACAACTGAATGAACGCTGACAACTGACAACTGTTCACTGACAACTGTTTCTTAGGAGAATTGGAACAATGGCAAAGCAGATTCTGCACGGTGAAGATTCCCGTCAAGCAATCCTGCGCGGCGTGAATATGCTTGCGGACGCGGTGAAGGCGACGCTCGGGCCCAAGGGCCGCAACGTCGTAATCGAGAAGAAGTTTGGATCGCCCACCATCACCAAGGACGGCGTGACGGTGGCCAAGGAAATCGATCTGAAGGACCCGCTGGAGAATGTGGGCGCACAGCTGGTGCGCGAAGTGGCTTCGAAGACCTCGGACGTGGCCGGCGACGGCACGACAACCGCGACGGTTCTGGCCCAGGCCATCTTCCGCGAAGGCGTGAAGACCGTGGCTGCCGGCGCCAACCCGACCGCCCTGAAGCGCGGCATCGACAAGGCTGTCACCGCCATCATCGGCACCCGCGACAAGGACGGCAAGTGGACCGAGGGCGGCGCCCTTGGCGCGCTCTCCAAGCCCGTGGACGAAGGTTCCGTTGCCCAGGTCGGCGCGATCTCGGCCAATGGCGACCAGGAGATCGGCGACATCATTGCCCATGCGGTGAAGGTTGTGGGCAAGGACGGCGTGATCACGATCGAGGAGTCGAAGACCATGCACACCGGTCTCGAGACCGTCGACGGCATGCAGTTTGATCGCGGCTACCTGAGCCCCTATTTCGTGACCGACGCGGAGCGGCTGGAAGTGGTTCTGGACGATCCCTATATCCTGATCTACGAAAAGAAGATCAGCGCGATGAAGGATCTGCTGCCCCTGCTGGAGCAGGTTGCGCGCGGCGGCAAGCCGCTTCTCATCATCGCCGAGGACGTGGAAGGCGAAGCGCTCGCGACCCTCGTGGTCAACAAGCTGCGCGGCACGCTGAACGTGGCTGCCGTCAAGGCTCCCGGCTTCGGCGATCGCCGCAAGGCCATCCTGGGCGACATCGCGATCCTGACCGGCGGCAAGGCCATCACCGAGGATCTCGGCATCAAGCTCGAGGGCGTGAAGCTCGAGGACCTGGGCCGTGCCAAGCGCATCACCATCGACAAGGACAACACCACCATCGTTGACGGCGCCGGCAAGGCGACCGACATCGACGGCCGCGTGAAGGAGATCCGGTCGCAGATCGAGAAGACCACCTCCGACTACGACAAGGAAAAGCTGCAGGAGCGGCTGGCCAAGCTGGTGGGCGGCGTTGCCATCATCAAGGTGGGCGCGGCAACCGAGACCGAGCTGAAGGAGAAGAAGGCTCGCGTTGAGGATGCTCTGCATGCCACCCGCGCAGCGGTCGAGGAAGGCATCGTCCCCGGCGGCGGCGTGGCCCTGGTTCGCGCCATGCCCGCGGTGCAGAAACTGATCAAGACGCTCGAAGGCGACGAGAAGATCGGCGCCCAGATCGTGCTCCGCGCGCTCGAAGAGCCGCTGCGCCAGATCGTCGCCAATGCCGGCGAAGAGGGCGCAGTTGTCGTGGCCAAGGTGTCCGAGTCGAAGGATCCGCACTACGGCTACAACGCTCTTACCGGCACCTTCGAGGACCTGGTGAAAGCCGGCGTCATCGATCCCACCAAGGTTGCCCGTACGGCTCTGCAGAACGCGGCGTCGATTGCGGCTCTGCTGCTCACCACGGAAGCGCTGGTGGTCGAGATTCCGGAGCAAAAGGCAGCTCCGGCCGGCGGCCACGGCGGCGGCGGCATGGACGGCATGTACTAGGACTGACCGTCCAGGCATACCGCGCCTTCGGCGCAAAACAAAAGCCTCCAGCTTCGGCTGGGGGCTTTTCCTTTGTCGCGGCGGGTCAGCCTGTATCGGAGGCAAGGTCTACAACCAGAGGCTCGTCATAGAGTGCCATCTCCTCAGGAGTGGGTGGCTGAAATATTTCGAACCATTGCGCCAGAGCTGCGCGATTAATCGGTGGATTTTCCATGCCGCGACGTTGAATTCTTTCGAAAAGAACATCAGGCGGTGCAGCGAGATAGTGCAACTCAACGGCCGCGCCAAGGGCTCGGGCTCCGAGTCGCAAGACATCCCGCTCGGATCTTCCCCAGGTGCCCCATTCGATGATCACCGTAAGACCGAGCGCGAGGAGTTGCTGCGCGAGTCTCCATTGCAACGCCTCGATCTTCTCTCGCCGATCTTCATCGTAGTAGTCAAGTGCAAGAGCGTCCATCCATTCGTCGG
The DNA here is from genome assembly GCA_963812485.1 of uncultured Acidobacteriota bacterium. Taxonomy (GTDB): domain Bacteria; phylum Acidobacteriota; class Terriglobia; order Terriglobales; family Acidobacteriaceae; genus Telmatobacter. Next base: position 53,587 of record CAWEVD010000017.1, on the reverse strand, counting down.
GAGCAAAACGCACAGCGCGGAGCCTGCTTTCAAGCGCCCGGCCAAGGGTAGTCTTGCCGGAACCCGGCAATCCGCACAGGATGATTAACCTTGCTCCACTCTCACTCTTCAACGTGTGGATCCTCTTACGAAACTTTCTTTTCAAACTCCGCAATCCAATTGCCCGGTTGCTTCGTTCCTCACACAGTCAGGGTAGTTCGTCTTCGTCCCACATGGCCGCCGAAATCGTTTCTCCCACTCGGATCGTGCCGGCCCTGAGTTTGAGTGTGAAAGGAATAGAGGATCATGAAGAACCAGGACCATTTCCCCTCGGCCGGCTCCATCACGCAAACCCCCTGGAGCGGCGCAGCTTCCTCAGCCGGGCAGGACTCTTCAGCCTGGGTGCTGCCGCAACCACCATTGCCTTCGCGGGCTCCAAATCCATCTTCGCTGAATCGGCAGCAGAGAGCGCGCAGGAAAGACAACAATCCAGGGACACAGTGAAGGAGATCTTCACGGCCGCGTTGATCGCTGAAGATCTGGCCACGACTTTCTACTACAACGGCCTGATCGGCCCCGTCATTCAGGATGTCAACCTGGCCGGCCCGGGCGGCACCGCAACCAGCGTCACCAGTTCAGGAAATGCGGGCAATGTTAATTACATCCAGGCCGCGCTCACCGAAGAAATCAGTCATGCCGATCTCTTTCGCGCCCTGCTGGGGATTGCGAAACCAAGCTTGGACCCGGTGCAGACGTTCTATTTTCCCGCGGGCGCATTCGATACGCTGGGCGCTTTCACGGGCTTGTTGAATGCCCTTGAGAATGCCTTCATTGGCGCCTACCTGAATGCCATCCAGGAGTTCTCGACCAAATCCGCGCGCGCAGATGACGACCGTCACGAGGGATATACGGCCGAGCAGTTGGACTACTTCGCCAAGGTGTCGGCGACGATCATGGGCATTGAATGCGAGCACCGAGTCCTGGGCCGTGTGATCAGTAATTCGAATCCAGCCAACAACCTGGCCTATGAGCAAACCGACGGATTGAACGCCGTGTACAACGGCCCCAAATCGGCCGTGGCAGCGCTTACGCCGTTTCTCACTCCCAGCACCGGGCCGGGGTACTCACTCGCCACCGCGCTCGCCAACCAAAGCAGCGTATCGCTTCCCGTGAGCGGAAACCCGCCGGCATTCTAGTCGCACGGATCGATGTTGATTCCTTGCCTGGTTCTCTCAAAATGCGGCGCGCTCCACGCTGAGGCCGAAATAGCTCCAGTGCAGCCTGGAGCGCGCCGTTTCGTTGCTCCAGAGAAGAGTTCTATCGCCAAGTCGAGTTGGGCCGGATCCCGAGTCTCCGGCCAGGCGTGGCACGCTGGGAAGAGTGCTCAACGCCGGCTGAATGACGAGGGCGTCGCGTTCGATCATGAACGCGACGTCCGGCCCTTTGTTGTGGCCGATATGCTTTGCTACAATCGCTCCGGCTTTCGGCATGGCGACAGACTCGAACGCAATTACGACGCGGTGTGCGCTGGCCAGATGCGTTGGCGTTGGTTTCGCCGGCCCTTTATCGATGAATGAGAATCCGGACAATCCGATCAAGGGCGCCGAACGTACCTTCGACAGACCCTCCCCTGATCCGGCCCGCACCACCGCGGCTCAAGACGAGCTGCTGCTTGATCGCGTGCGCGCCCGGGATCAGAGAGCGATGACAGATCTCTTCGACCGATACGGAAGCATGGTGTACTCGGTTGCGCTGCGCGTTCTGAAAGACACCGGGCAAGCGGAAGACGTGATGCAGGACGTCTTCTTTCAGCTCTGGGAGAATCCGCGGGCATTTGTTCCCAGCCGCGGATCGCTGGGCGCGTGGCTGCTGGTGGTGGCGCGCAACCGGGCCATCGATGCGCTGCGGCGCAGGAAGCCGTCCGATCCGGTGGAGGACGTGGTGCTTCCGTCGAAGACGAATCTGGCCTCGGAAGCGGAATGCAGCGTCATGATGGAGAAGGTGCGAGTGGTAATCGACGGGCTGCCGTCGGATCAGCAAAGGTCGTTGCAATTGGCGTTTTTTGAGGGGCTCACACATTCCGAGATCGCGGCCCAGACCGGGGACCCGCTGGGCACGGTGAAGACACGGATCAGAAGCGCACTCATCAGCGTACGAAAGGCAATTCAGGCATGACGGAAGGCATGAACCAGGACAGACACATTTCGCAGGAGGAGCTGGCGTTGCATGCGATGCAGGCCCTCACAAGCGAGGAGTCTGCGGCAGTGCGTCTGCATCTCTCCGAGTGCGCTGAGTGCCGGGAGCAGTTGGCCGAAATCGTCGGGTGACCTGGCCCTGGTTGCGATGAGCGTAGAGCAGCACCCGGTTCCGGAGGGCGCGCGGCAACGATTCATCGATCGAATTGCGACTGCACGTCCCGAGACCCAACAGCCCGCCCGGGCGCCGGTGGTTCCGATCGTTCGCGAAAGAAAAGCGTCGCGGCCTGCGTCGTGGATTCCCTGGGCTGCGGTCGCAGCGATGCTGATCGTCTCTGTCGCCCTGGGGATAACAATTCTCGTTCTGAACCAGGAGTTGCAGACCGAAGATGCGCTGCTGCAAAAGGAAGAAAGGCTGATCAAGGCGCGGAATGCCGAGAACCTGAAAGCGCGCGCACTGCTCGATGTGCTGACTGCTCCAGGCGCGCAGCGAGTGCTATTGACCACGGGCAAGACGCCACCGGCGCCATCAGCGCGCGCGGTCTATCTGGCTTCGCGCGGCGCACTTGTGCTGCAGGCGAACAACATGCAGCCTCTGCCCGCGAACAAGACCTACGAGCTTTGGGTCATTCCGACCAGCGGCGCTCCGGTGCCGGCGGGCCTGTTCCGTCCGGACTCCACCGGTAGTGCAAGCGTGGTGCTGCCGGCGATTCCGCGCGGCGTTCAAGCCAAGGCGTTCGGAATCACGATCGAAAACGCGGGAGGCTCGAACACGCCCACGGCGCCGATCATTCTCTCCGGTGCGGCTCCTGCCAGCGGCGAGTAAGCAAAACTATCGGGTCCGTTGAGACCCCACCCTGGCGACAAAATCAACGGCGTCGCAAGGGTGGGGCACCTGTGATCACTGGTTGCGTGATTCAAGGCCTGGATCAGAACGTCACGTGCAGGCCCATCGTGAAAGCTCTTGCGCCGCCAATGGTGCCGGTAACGGAGCCGAAATTGGCAGCATTGTTGGGGCAGTAGGTTTGTCCCGCAACGTAGAGATTGGGGGTGCAGTAGGATTGTCCGTTGGAGAGTTTCGGAGACAGCATAGTCGACTTCCCTGAACCGGTCGCGAAGGGGACTTGATCCAGGTTTGCCAATGCCGTCTTTTGATCTGTCGGATCATTCGACGTAACAACCTGCCCGTAACCGAGGTAGCTGCGGAATGCGCTGCAATTGTTATCGCCATCATAAGCACTGATCGCGGTAGCCGAGCAGCCATTGTTTTGGCGAATCTGGGCCTGATTCTGCGGAATGTCAAGGCTGGTTGTGTTGGTCAGGTTGAAGGCGTTTAGCTCATACTGAAGCCTGATCTTTTCAGTGATTCTGAATCCCTTGCGCAGGGAAAGGTCAAGACGCCTTTGTGGTTCCTGCCGAAAGATGTTGCGCTGACCCACATTGAAAGCTGTCTGGTAGACATCCATCGGATCATCGCCCGTTGAAACCGGAATGCCATTGGTGCCCGGCGCCAGGTAGGTGATGGCAATCTGACTCGGATCGATGTGCGGGATATAGTTGCCGCCGGCATCGCGAGACGCACCCTTGTTCCCGGTCAGCGCCGTCTTCGGATGGGTTGGATCCTTGATGCCCAGCACAGGGTTCATCAACGTCGGGAAGTTGCCGAAGTTGATGCTCCCCACCGCGCCGTAGAACTCGTACAGCGACCATGGCTCTCCGCTTTGCAAGATTCCGATTCCGGTGAAGTGCCAGTCGTTGGCAAAATACGAGGCTACCGAGCGTTCCTTGGCGGTGTTCGGAATCTCAACCTGGAAGTTCGCACTGAACACCTGGGTGCGGTCAAAGTCAGAGGAAGCCCAGGAGTCGCGGAGGTTCTTCGGATTATTGCCGGTAAAGAACAAGCCGATGTCGCTCTGCTCGTCCAGGCCGTGGCTCCAGGTGTAGCTGGCGCCAATCTGAAAGTGGTGCGAGAGCCGCTTTTCCAGGTGCGCTCCGAGGGCGTCGTAAGCCGAATTGCCCACGGTCTTGAAGTCCGCAGCGTTGGGGCTAAACCCTACATACGGCGCTCTGAAGTCGGTATTGCCGGCGTCGAAAGTGTTCCAGGGCTCAACCGAAATCGGGCAATAATCGTACCCGCAGTCCGACGAGTTCTGATTCAAGACATCCATACCATAAGAGGCAGTTTCGCCCCAGATCGGATTGCTCGGTGTGGCAATGCCAGGCTCATTAATTGGAATCGGGATCACCGAATGGCGGCCGCGGTTGCCCGTATATCCCACGGAGACAGCCAAGGTATTCGCCGGCTGCCATTGCACATTCAAGGTGTAGTTGATCGTGTACGGCAGCACGTTGTTCTTGTCGTAAATACCAAAATTGAGCGGTGAAGTGCAGAGGAAGTATCCTTCCTGACTTTGCCAGCCACTGCAATTCTTGCCGAATTGGCTGAAATACCCCGAAGGCGTTCCTGTCATCTGGTTCAACTGAGCCTGCAAGGCCGCCTCTATAACACCCGGGTTCGAACTTGGCGGCGTGTAGATGCCACCCTGCGCCGGAGTGCTGAACGCCAGATCTCCCATCGGGTTCGCCAGGGTGAGACCCGAACTTGAGTCGGTATTGCCGGTAGCGACGCTCACAAAGGGCGAGGATTGAGTCACCCCAAAGGGACCACCGATCGAACCGCCCGCCGGCTGCGAGAGATAGCTAAAGAGTTCTCCGCGGTCGTAGTACAAACCGCCGCCGCCAGTGATCACGAGACTGTTGTGGAAGGCCTTGGGAGACCAGGCGAAGCCGACACGAGGCGAGATGCCCCATTGGCGTCCATCCAGGGTTGAGGCTGAAACACCTTTCGTCGGGTTCTGCTTGTTGTTTCCGGCGATGACGAATCCGGAATTCACAACGTTGAATCCGGTGGTCGTAGTACCGGTAACGTCGTACAAAGCCGGATTAAAGTTGAGCATGTCGCCATACTTCTCCGTCATGCCGCCGTGATAGTCATAACGAATACCAGCAGTGATGCTGAGGTTGGTCAGAGCCTGCCACTTGTCCTGCACATAGCCGCTGACCTCATTGGTGCGATAGTATCGATTCGCATTGTTGCGGCCCGTGGTGGGATCGATACTCTGAACAACACTTGAGCTGCGCACAGTGCCCTGCAGAAAATTATCAAATCCGTTGACGACGGCCTGGGCGTGCCCCGTGCGGTTATTTGTGATGTTCAGTTGCGTGTAGCTGTATCCACCGCCGGCGACAATCGTGTGTTTGCCGGCCGTAAAGATCACGTTCGTTGAGGGATTCACGCGGTTCTGGTAGTACCCCATATTCACGAAGGCGCCAGGCACTCCGGCGGGGCCGATGTAGGCAGTGGGCGAGAACTGGTCGAAGTAGCCAAAGTTATTGATCTGTATGCCAGGCATTACATTTGCGGCCAGGTTATCCGGCTGGGCCGCTCCGACACCCAGGTTGCCGCCATCGAACGCCTGCTTATAGAAGCTGAAGGAGCCCATGCGGACATATCCGAGACGCTGCTCCCAATTCAGTCTCGGGCCGATGGTAATCGTATTCCCGAGCGAAAAGACCTGCGCTCCATTATGCTGCGTAACTGGGAACCCGGGCGTGTCGGAGTAGCCAAACGGCCGAGTCACCGGCGCGTTCTGATAGTAGTACTTCGCCGAGACGCGGTCGTTCGGGGTTACAGCGTAGTCGAGCGATATGTTGGCCAGATCAGAACTCAATCGGGAGGTTCCAATTAAATAAACGTTGGGCACACCAAATTCATAGGGCGCGCTCGATTGGGCAGAAGGAATCAAGAACTGGCCATTCGGCAGTTTGGCATTCATCAGCCCCGCAGCAACCGGATCGATCGCAACGGTGCCCGTGCCGCCCCATGAAAGATCGGCAGCCTCCAGGCCGGCGGTGCTCCGGTCATCGGTTAAACCGCTGGGAACGGTCATCTCCGAGAGTCCCGTTGCGTTGTCTTCATTCACACTGATCTGGTACGCACCGAAGAGGAAAAGCTTGTCCTTCTTGATAGGACCACCAGCCGTGAGTCCCGAACTCCAGCGACGAAGCCAGGGGTTGACCAGCGATTTGGGAAACACGCCAATGCCATTCTGGGTCAGTTGATAGGCTTGATTGAAGAAGAAGGGCGAGGCATTCATCAGATTGTTCGCGTAGGTGCCATAGAGCTGGCCATGCCAGTCATTGGTGCCGGTATTGGTGTTGACGTCAATCTGCGCGCCACTCGTAGCGCCCTGTTGCGCATCGTACATCGACGCGTTCACGCGCAGCTCCTGCATGAACTCTGGAGGAGGAGAAGGCAGGCTGTTGCCGTTCGATCCGTAGACCGAGGTGCCCACCGAGAAGGCTCCGCCCACCGTCGGCGCACTTCCGATGTTGAAGTTATACCGCTGCGAAGAGGAGCCGCTCGAACTCTTGCCATTGAACAGGTTTGTTGAATCGACACCATTCACCTGGAACGTATTCGACGTGTCGCGCTGGCCGTTTGCCCAGATCGGCTGATTGCCGAGGCCGGCATTCGAATCAAGGTTCGAGAGCAGTTCCGCGTTCACTCCCGGCGAAAGGATCGCGACCTGGGTGAAGCTGCCTGTCGCCAGGGGCGTCACATCGATCTGCGCACTGTCCAGCGTGTAACCGTTCGTGGCGTCCGTCGCATTGAGAAGGGGCGTTGCCGTCACCTCAACGGATTCGGAAGCCTGCCCGATCTTGAGCGTGAGGTTGACCGTGGTCGCCCGCGCCTCCTGGACCGTGATTCCTTTCAGTTCGGTAGTCTCGAAGCCTGGCAAACTCACCTTCACAGGTAGGTTCCAATCGGCAAGTTGAAGATCTGGAAGAAGCCGGTGTGCTGTGTTGTGGTTGCCTGGGTAACGTTAATTGCCGAGTTGACGGCAGACACCGTTGCCCCGGAAACGGCGGCACCCGATGGATCAACGACCGTTCCATTCAGAGAACCGAGGGTCTGTTGCGCCAGACTCTGATTACCGAACATCAAGGCGGCCAGAGCCAACAGACCGCACCATGCGACACTCCTCCGAAAAGACAGCTTCATAGTTACCTCGCAATAGCCGGGTTGCTTGCAATGTGTGTGCATGAAGCGATTCAGCCGCTTTATGCCAGGGCATGCGATGTGAAATGCCGGTGAATCGTGAAAGACAATGAATGGATGAGCCCGAGACAGGAATAGTTTGGGACAGGAGGTGTCGATTTCCAAAGGGAAAAATGTTTCTACACGTAGGGGCCCACTGATACCTGTTGAAAAACGGGCCGAAAGACGGGCGGGGAACTGAGAGCCCGGACGTCATCTAAAGGGGATGGTTTCGATCCCCGTTACGCGAGTTGCACGGCCAGGGGCCCGGTCTTGATGACAACCTCTACCGGCTTCCCTTCCCTAGCGCCACCTTGAGACCGGCGCGGAAATTCATCGGCAGACTGGGATAGCCGAGAGGGGCGATGTGCTGATTGTTGGTCAGGTTGTCGGCCTGGCCATACAGGCTCAACCATGAGTAGAGCTGATAGCTTCCCCCAAGATCGAGCTTGGCGAATCCATAGTCCAGGTTGCGATTGGGAAGCAGAAGGCTGTTTCCGCCGTTGGCATCGGCATATTCGAGGTAGGTTGAGTCGTCGCTGCGGCTCACGAATGCGGAGGCGAACTGAACTGCGATCTTGGAGGTGGCGTAGGTCGCGGTAAAGAAGCCGGTGTGCGGCGGACGGCGGAAGGGCCTTGCCCCGGTCAGCGGTGAAATGGCGCCGATGGGAATGCCGTTGTAGGTGGGGGCGAAACCACCGGCGAGCGCCTCATTGTCGCTGTTGAACGAGTGCTGCACTACAGCATCAAGATAAGTGTATCCGCCTCTGAGGAAGATGTTCGCACCGATCCCTCCTTCGACGGTTGCTTCGACTCCCTGGGCGCGAAATGCCTGGGTATTCACGGTGAGCCCATAATCGTTCGTATAGTAAAAGCCGAGGGCGTCGATCAGTTCCTGCTGCTCATCCGGAGTCAGGCCAGGAACCAGGTCGGGGAGCAGCCGTCCGCCGACGTATTCGATCTGTTTCCCGAACTGGTTGTGAAAATAGCTGGAACGCAAAATGATTCGCTGGCTCAGGAAGGCCTGCTCGAATCCGCCCTCGTACGTCCGGACCGTGGGAGCAGCCAGGGGCCCGATGTGCAGTTGGGCAGCGATGGCCTGATCGCCATTCTGCTCAAGGAACCGGTAAAGCGAGCCATTCTCATCGGTGAGAGTGGGCTCACGCACCGCATCGCCAAAGTTGAAGAGGACGCGCGTTCCGCTGAATATTCCATGACGCGGCTTGAGCGCGTAATAGGTAACGCCCGCGCGCGGGAGATGTTTGCACGCCGAACAGCGAATAATTCTGGAGGCTGCCACCGAGGTTGTAGAAGAATCTGTCCTTGAAATCTCCCTGAACGCCGGCGAGGTAGTTGTAATTGGTTCGTTCGGTCACGTCGTGGGTTGCGTAGGAGGGCACGTTCTGCACGCCGCGCTCGTCTTCGAAACGAAAACCGGCCAGCGCGGAGAGATGGGGCGTGAAACGGTAAGTGCCCTGGTAAACGACTTCATCGCGATTGGAAACGAGCTGGTCCTGAAACGGATAGGTCTGGGCATAGTCAAGCACCGCCTGCCCGCTTGTGGAATAGCCATTCGCGCCGGTAATGGTAACCGGGTAGCCCAGGCTGTCGCCAAAGGCGTCGAAGTCGCCGCTGCCGCTTTGAGTCCATAAGGAAAACTGCTCGCGCTTGCGGGCCAGGCCGTAGCGCACGAAGTTGTGGAAGTCGGCCGTGGTCTGGTTGTCGATGGAGCCACCGACGTAGAGGTCCTGATCCTTCTGCGTGGCCTCATCGGTCACATGATAAAAATTCCAGGCATTGGGGACGCCCACGCTGGAGACTCCCCAATGGACGGTGCCGCGAATCTGCGTGGTCCCGTTGGGTTGCCAGCCGAAATTCCCCGATGACGTCGCCACATGATACCGATCGTTGGGCAGCGTCATTGTCAGTCTGGAACCAACTGAAGGCACCCAGGTAGTCGAACTTGTTGTAACTTCCAGCGAGCTGGGCCTCTTCGTGGGAGGTGTAGAAATTGCCCCCGTCGGCGGCGAGAAACAGCGACGGAAAGCTGGTGGTGCCGCGGGGCGTGGTGAGGCTGACGACGCCGCTGGCCGCATCCGCACCATAGAGATTCGAATTCGGCCCGCGATACACCTCGGCTCTTTCAACGCCGGTCGTCGTGTGGGTCCCAAAATCGAAACGGCCGCCCAGGTCGCCGGCGCTGACGCCGTCGACTAGGACCTTGTTGTCATCAGAATCGCCGCCGCGAATGAACAGAGAACCCTGCGAGCCACGCTGTCCAATCTGCACCGAGGCAGTGCCGGGCATCAGGCGCAAAGCGCTTACCATGTCGTCCCGTGTGGCGAGGTCCACGGCGCCAAGGACGCTGGTTGCGGAGCTGGTCTGAGCCTGGGGTGTGGGCGTACCGGTGGCGGTAACAACGATCGACTCGCGCACCCACGCCGGTTCGAGAACCATGTTGCGCTCGATCGAGTCAAGCCGGCCGGCATAGAAGCCAGGGGTTTCCAGTTGGCGAAAATTCTTCGCGGATACGACGATGAAGAAGCGCCCGGTAAGTCCGGTGAGGATCTGGTAGCTACCGTCGGCACCGGAAACCGCTGACCCGGAGACCTGCCCCTTGTTGAGGAGCGCGACGGTTGCGCCCTTGACCCTGGCGCCGGAAATATCAGTGACGACTCCGCGCACAGACGCAGCATTGGCGGCGCCAATGAAGCGCAATAGCGAGCATCAGCAGGATGATGGCGAGCCGGATGGACCGGCCGGAAAGGCGAGCAAAAAAGCGGGCAGATCGGCCGCGCGGAAATACAGAAGGCATCCTGGCTCCTTCGTTCCCCTCGGAACGCAAGCGGTTTGGGCGCCGAGGACCGGTCTCCTGACTTGCGCCTTCTCCAGCCACCTTCCCAAAGTCGAGCCAAGGGGCTCATCTTCAGTGGCGAACGGGCCTTCCGCGGGCTGGCGGAAAAGTCCGGACTGGATTTCCTGCCCTGGCCCAAACGACGGCCCAGGAGGCAGGTGCGCTCACAGTTGCGGGGCAGTGGCGGAATTACACCGCCTTCCCGAACATCCAGGCGATTGCTGTGATGAATTCGATCGCTCGTCTGGCGAGCGACCACTGTGTCATCAAACGATCTTCGATGACATCAACATTTATAAGGGCAGGGACGTTACGAAGTCAAAAAAAGCCAGTGCGCTCTTAAGCATGGAATTTGGGGCTGAAAAGAAAGTGGTGACCCCGGGCTGATTCGAACAGCCGACCTGCGGTTTAGGAAACCGATGCTCTATCCATCTGAGCTACGGGGCCACATACCAACAGGGTAGCATCTCGAAAGATTCGGAGAGCCTGGGTACGCGTGGACATGCGCATTCGGCGGGCAGATCAATGAAGAACGTGATTGGAGGACGATCGAAGTCCCCCGAATTCAGAGATTGAATTGCGGCCCCCCGGAACATCGCCCCGAGGAGCCGTACACCCGCCCTGGTCGAGCCCTCCCCAGGGAAAGACGGGACGGATGTGAGAGAGGTTATCTAATGTGGCGACACCTAAGCATTGCGCTTTGGCAAGTAACTTAAAAGCGACACTACACATTCGGAATATCCTCCGGACAGCGCGTCCCCATGACTATCGAGTGAAGGATCAGACAGACTGCATGAAGATCGCTCACGTGGTGGACAGCATGGAGGTGGGCGGGGTCGAAACCCTCGTGTCGCAGATGTGCCGTTTGCAGCGGGAACAGGGGCACAATCCGACCGTTTATGTGGTCGGGGGCGTTGGCGCGCTCGGGGAGAAGTTACGAAGGGACGGCTTCGTCGTGCAGCCCCACATTGCCCGGAACCTGGCAGATGCTACGTGGAACTTTTTCCGAATCTTCAAGGAATCTCGGCCAGACGTCGTCCATCTCCACAACGCCACGCCAACCATCTATGCGGCATTCGCAGCCAGAATGGCCGGCGTCGCCAGCATTGTGTCAACGCGGCACGGCCTCGTTGCCCGGCCGCGCCGACTGGCCGTGGAGTTGAGGTACGCCGTTGCAGCTACCTGTTGCGACTGGGTTGCCGGGATCTGCGACGCAACGACCAACAACTTGAAAGACATTCACACGATTCCGACGGGAAAGATTGTGCGGGTTTACAACGGCACGGTAGCCCTCCAGCGAACAGCGAGAGAGCAGTGCCCGTCAAAAAGCGGATTCACACTTGTTTATGTCGGCCGGCTGGCGCCTGTGAAGAACCACGGACTCCTGCTCAGTGCTTTCCGCACTGCACATTCGGCTATCCCGAGTTTGCAACTGTGGATGGTCGGCGATGGCATTGAACGTCCGAGGCTGGAGGCCCTCGCCAGCGATTTGGGCATTGCTGAAAGTGTGACCTTCTGGGGGCAGCAATTTGACGTTGCGCCGTTCTTCTCAGCGGCCGATACGTTCATTATGTCTTCGAAGTCCGAAGGGCTGCCGATATCGCTGTTACAGGGCTTCTCGCTGGGATTGCCGGCAATCGTGACCGACGTCGGAGGAATGGCGGAGGTCGTTCGCCTGGCAAAGGCAGGAATAACGGTGTCCGCCACAGACCCACCAGAGATGGCCGCCGCAATTCTGCGACTCGCCGGCAGTGAGAATGAGCGAAAACAATTCTCAATGAACGCGGAGGAATCGTTCGTCGCACGCTTCACTCTCGAGACAATGTCGGAAGCCTACACCAATCTCTATCGGGGTTCGCGGCGAAGCCAGCCCAACCGGCGCGGGCGCACAGAAAACTGATTTCTGAAACTGGGCCTGTCTTTTTGCCAAGAGCCCAGAAGAGGACGGTCTCGGCGCCAGTCGCGACCAAGCAGGGATTTTGTCAGGCCGGCTCTCTCCCCAGGCCGGGAGCCGGACCGCACTCGCGAGTTTCACAGAGACGCTCTGCCCAATGCCGCACCGCATCGCGCTGCACCGGACGGCCGCGCGCCTCGGCCGCAGCCAGTTGCACCGCGAAGTTGCCCACCGTCGAGCTCTCCACGTTGCCGGTTTCTACAGGGAGTCCGGTGTGTTCCGCGGTCAGCCGGGTGAGCAATTGATTCAGGCTGCCGCCGCCCAGAATATGAATCCGCCGGATGCTGTTGTTCAGCATCTGCTCCAGACTGCGCAGCGCCGAAGCATAGCGGCTGGCGAGGCTCTCGAAGATGGTGCGCGCAAACAGGGGCTCACTGCCGGCAGAGTCTTCAATCATCTCGAAGCCGTTCAGGCGCAATTGTTCATTTAACCGCGCGGGCATATCGTCATCGAGCAACAGGGGCGCCGCATCCACGTTCACGATGCCGGGAAAATCCTGGCGCGCCGCCGCCAACCGGATTAGCTCCGGCAACTCCCATGTCCGTCCGTCCTTGCGCCAGCTTTCCAGGCACTGTTTCAGGATCCACATACCGTTCACATTGGTGTGAAAGCAGAATCCCCCGCCAGCGGCGCCCTGATTGGTGAAGCCCGCTTCCAAAGCTTCGTTGCTTATGATCGGGGCGGGGATCCATGTGCCCACCAGGGACCATGTTCCCGAGCAAATGTAGGCGGTGCCGTCGAGGTCCGTGGAGATTCCCGCAATGGCCGAAGCGGTGTCGTGACAAGCGGGAACAATGAGTTCCGTTTCGCGGAAAGCAGGCAGCTCTGCAATCGGGCCGGCGAGCTTTCCAACCACCGTTCCCGCGGGGACAATCGGCGCAGCAGCTTCCCGGGGCAGATCGAGCAGCTTCATCAGCCCTTCAGACCAGTTGCCGGTCTCGATATCCACGAGTCCCGTGTGGGTAGCGTTGGTGTATTCCGCCACCCGGCGGCCACCCAGGTGATAGGTTACGTACTCGGGCAGGTTGATCCAGGGCGCACGCGGATCGATGCCGTCAGCCGGATCGGCGAGCAACTGATAGACGGTATTGATGCGCAATGGCTGCGCGCCCGCATGGCGAAACATCCAATCAGGCAAGGCGAGTTTGTCTGCCTCTTCCTTGGTGGCGATGGTGCGCTCGTCGCGATAGCAGTGCGGATTGGCCAGCGGCTTGCCATTTTCACCCAGCCGCACATAGTCCACCGCCCAGCCATCCACGGCAATCGATGCGACGCCTTCCGGCGCCGCATGCGCGGCTTTGCGCAAGCCTTCCTCAAGCCCCGCGAGTATCTTGTCGAAGGGCCAGCGCAGCGAACCATCCACATGAACCGGCCCGTTGGGAATGCGGTGAACGAGATCAATCTGGGGCCGGCCGTCGCGCCAGCGCAACAGCGAGACGCGGCAGCTCTCGGCGCCGAGATCGATGGCGATGCGGGCGCGCGTCTCCGCATGGCTGTTGGACGGCGTGCCCGGTTCCGTCACCGCAGGAACGCCTCCGGCAGACCGCCATCGACAGGAATGAGGTGGCCCGATGTGCAGCGGGAACGCGCACCGGCCAGAAACAGAATCGCTTCCGCGCAGTCCACGGGGTCAATGGGCTGATGGGTGAGCGTCCGTTGGGCGTAGAAGTTGGCCAGCAATCCACGCAGGTCCTCGTCCGTCAACGACTCTTCGAAGGGGATGTTGTACTTCGTGAGCGACGCACGGACGCGGTCGCGCGGAAACATTGTCGATCCCTTCACTACGGTCGCGGGACAGATGCCGTTCACCCGTATTTTGGGAGCCAGTCCTACCGCCAGTTCGCGCACCAGGTGGCTGAGAGCGGCCTTGCTCACGTCGTAGGCTTCGCTGCCGCGCTTGGGCACTACAGCGTTGGCCGAACTGGTCAACACGATGGAGCTATCCAGTCCCTGCGCCTTGAAGATCTTCGCGGCTTCATCGCAGAGCAGGTAGTTTGCCGTGACGTTGACATCGAGCGTCATGGCCCACTGAGCTTCGGAGATGACCCCGTCGGCTGAAGACGGGAACATCGCCGCGGTGTTGATGAGGATGTCTGCGCCGCCAAAGGCGGCAATCGTGGCCTTCAAGGCGTTGCCGATCGCATCGCGGCTGCGAATGTCGACACCCGCCGATGCCACCGATTCCTTCGAGATGATCTTTGCGAGTTCATCCGCTACTTTTCCGGCTGCGCCGAGATCGCGGTCCGCGATCATCACGTGCGCACCTCGCGCGGCGGCGAGCAGAGCCACTTCGCGGCCGATTCCGCTGCCGCCGCCGACAACGACGACGATGGCCCGGCTCAGTTCCTTCTCTGCCGGCTGGCGGCGAATCTTCGCCTCTTCCAGGGCCCAGTACTCGATACGGAACGCCTCGCTCAGCGGCATGGCCACGTAGTTGGTGAAGACTTTGAAGGTCGTGGGATCCATGCCTTCGCCGCACTGGGGGACGATGCTCGATTTGGATCCCGAAACTTCGCCCTCATCGAGGAGGCTCGCGCCCTCCATCACATGAATGGCGTTGGTATAAAACTCGCCGGTGATGCGGGCCTCGGTCTTGTTCTTTCCGAAGCTGAACATGCCCAACCCCGGGATCAACACAATGGTGGGGCTGGCGTCGCGCAAGGCCGGAGAGTCGGGCACGGCATGCGCCTGATAATAGCTGCGATATTGCTCGCGGTATTCCGCCAGGGTTGACTCGATCCGGCTCTTCAGAGTCGCCACGTCTTCGTCTTCGGCCCAGGGAACAAACATGGGGCGAATCTTGGTGCGAATGAAGTGGTCGGGACAGCTCGTCCCCAGAAAAGCCAGGTCCCGGGCATGAGATGAGTTCACAAAGCCAAGGACGTCTTCGTGGTCGCTGAAGCTGGCGATCCAGCGGCGCTGTGCGCTGACGCGCCCACGCAGGAACGGAAGAATCTCGGTCGCCAGTTCGTGGCGGTTGGGCCGCGACTTCCCGGCCTCGCCCCCAAAACGGGTCTCGCCCTTGCGCTTGGCGTGGCTGGCGATGAACTGGCCAAGTTGATCGATGACGGTGATGGTATTTACATAGCACTCGCGCTGCGTTTCGCCCCATGTAAACAGGCCATGGGCGCCCAGAACGATGCCATCGCAACCGGGGTTCTGCTCGACCGCCCGCTTGAGCATCATGGCCAACTCAAAACCGGGACGCTGCCAGGGAATCCAGATCAGCCGGTGATCGAATTCGCGGTTGAACTCCTCCATCTTTTCTTTGCCGTTGGCCGAGGCCGCCAGGGCAATGCCCCAGTCCGGATGGAGGTGGTCCACATGCGGAAACGGCAGAAAGCCGTGCAGCGGCGTATCAATCGAGGACGCTACGGGGTTGTTGCGGAAGGAGCAGAGCGCATACATGTCCACCATGGCGTCTTCGGTGTCCTGGCCGCGGTAGAGGTGTTCGAGCGCCAATAGTTTGTCCATGTAGAGGGTGGCAAACCCGCTGCGCTTGATGCTGCCCAGGTCGCCGCCGCTCCCCTTGACCCAAAGCACCTTCACGGTTTCGCCGGTGAGCGGATCGACCTCGTCGATCTTGGAACTGGTGTTGCCGCCTGCAAAATTGGTCAGGCGCAGGTCGGAGCCGAGCAGGTTGGAGCGATAACGCAATAGCTCGGGCTCGTCGAGTTTTTCGGCGATGGCGGGGTCCCATCGGTCTTCGAGGAATCTCAGTGAGGGGGAAGCAACGGCTGCGACGGTCATGTATGTCACCTTGGTCCGTAATCAGTCGAACACACCCTATCATAGCGAAAAAGCAATAGGGAACGTGTTTCTGTCGGGAATTTAGCGGAGTCCGGAAAACGGCCGTATTGGCCATCGCTTCTACCCAAGATCGTTTGGCCCGCCGACGAGGTGCTATTATTGCCAGCGCATTCAAAAGACGAACCCTATGCACCCTTCAAGGAAAACGATTTCAATGCGTCTGTCGCCGGTTGGGTCCAGCCTTCTCGCCGTACCGCTTTCTCATGGCCGCCTCGGTCCTTTCCGCGCAGCCCGCCCACGCTTCATTTGACTCCACGTCCAAGGTGTTCCGCCTCGACGGCGGGGGCACCTCGTACATCTTTGGCGTGAACCCGCGCGGCGAATTGCAACAGATCTACTGGGGCGGACGGCTGGCCGAGGGAGACTCACTTCCGCAGCCTCAACCAAAGAGGGAATGGGCGTCGTTTGACTCGTCCTATACAAACACACCCGAGGAGTATGCGGGTTGGGGCTCAGGGCTGTTCGTCGAACCGGCGCTCAAGATCAGCTTCGCCGACGGCAACCGGGACCTGGTGCTGCACTATGAGAGTCACACGGTCAAAGCTGATGGTCTTGAAGTGACGCTTAAGGATATCTCTCGCAAATTATACGTAACACTGCACTACACGATCGATGCGACTAGCGGAATCCTGGCCCGTTCAGCGACTATCGAGAACCGCGAAGCGCAGCCGGTCACGATCGAACAGGCGGCGGCGGCCGCGTGGGCGCTGCCGCCTGCGCACTACACGCTGAATTACCTCACCGGCCGCTGGGCAGGCGAGTGGAACTTGACCCAGGAAACGCTTCACCCAGGCGAACGCGTTCTGGAGAGCCGGCGGGGCACAACGAGTCACCAGGCAAATCCGTGGTTCGCGATTCAATCCGGCGAAGCGAGCGAAGATCAAGGCGAGGTGTGGTTCGGCGCGCTGGCGTGGAGCGGCTCCTGGCGCTTCACGGTGGAGCAGGATCAGCTTGACGCGATCCGCGTCACGGGCGGATTCAATCCCGTTCGATTTTGGCTATGTGCTTGCTCCCAACCAGTCGCTCGAAACACCCGTGTTTTACGGAGGCTATACCAACCAGGGGCTGGGCGGCGCTTCGCGGCTCCTGCATCATTTCGAGATCGACAACGTGCTGCCCCGCCGTCCCGGCCAGGAGAATCCGCCCAAACCGCGGCCGGTAATTTACAACTCGTGGGAAGCCACCGAGTTTCGTGTCGATGAAGCAGGACAGACAGCGCTCGCGGAAAAGGCGGCCGCCCTGGGCATTGACCGCTTTGTGATGGATGACGGCTGGTTCGGGCAGCGCAAAGACGACCACGCCGGCCTCGGCGACTGGTACGTCAATCAGCAGAAGTTCCCCCATGGGCTGAAGCCCTTGATCGACAAGGTTCACTCCCTGGGGATGGATTTCGGCCTCTGGGTGGAGCCGGAGATGGTCAACCCGGATTCGGACCTCTATCGCCAGCATCCCGACTGGGTACTGAACTTTCCAGGCCGCCCACGAACTGAGCAGCGCAACCAGTTGGTCCTGAACCTCGCGCGTCCCGACGTTCGTGATTATGTGCTGGGCTTTCTCGACAAGCTGGTGACCGAGAACGACATCGCGTTTCTCAAGTGGGACTACAACCGCAACTGGAGCGAGCCCGGCTGGGACCAGTTGCCCGCGGCGGAACAGAAGCGGGTGTACGTCGAATTCACCCGCAATCTCTACAGCATTCTCGCCGAGTTGGCCAAACGCCATCCGAAACTGGAAATCGAATCCTGCTCTGGTGGCGGCGGAAGGGTCGACCTGGGCATTATGCGCTACACCGATGAAGTGTGGCCCTCGGATAATACCGATCCCTTCGATCGCCTCACGCAACAGGACGGCTTCACCTATGCCTATACGCCGCAGGTCATGATGGCATGGGTGACGGATTCCCCGCATGATCTGGAGGGTCAGCGGCGCACGACCTCGGTCGCCTATCGCATGCTCAGCTCGATGCAGGGCTCGCTCGGCATCGGCGCCAATATTTCCAAATGGAACGATGACGAGATGGCCACCGCCAAGCGCCTGATCGCCGCCTACCACCAGGTGCAGCGGACCATAGTGCAGGGTGACCTGTATCGGTTGATTTCGCCGCGCAATGGCAGCGAATTCTCGGCAACGCAAACGGTAAACCACGACAAGAGCCAGTCGGTGGTGTTCGCGTTCATTCATTCCACTGAGCAAGGGCGCGGGTTCCCGCGGCTCAAATTGAAGGGACTCGACCCGGCGGCCACCTACACGCTCACGCCCATCGAAGGCAAAGCGCGCCCGGGATCGCCGCAGTCGGCGAGTGGCGCATTCTGGATGAACCACGGCCTCGAAATGGACGATAGCTTCAAAGGCGACTTTCAGGCCGCCGCCTTCCGTCTCGACCGCAAGTAGCGCCGCGAATCTCCGTGCCCCATCCTTTCGCCTTTTTGCTGGCGAAAGGGTGGGAGACCGCGGATCCTCATCGGAAACCACGAATCCTCACACCGTCGTCCGCATCCAGATCTCGTGAGCATTTGAAAGTGGTCTCGCGGCGGTACCTTGTTGTTCCGCAAGATTGTGTCCTGCCTGCGACTCTGGTAATATCAACCACACAGATGATCCGCGCTGCCCAAAGCCGCTTCTGTTGTCGCCCTTCGAACAACTTCGACGGGTGTACATTCTAGTCTCTCGATCCCGACAGATTCGATCCGAAAGACACACCCGTAACTGATGCGCCGGGTCAGTCTTCTCATCTTCCCGTAATCCGGCTTTCAGTATCCTCCATTGCAAAGAGGTCTGCATGCCGGTCGCCGAACAGGAAGCATCGTTGCCCAACTCACAAGCCGCCTCGGCGCGCCCGCGGAACGTAAACCAGCCGCGCCTGAGCCATCTTCGTCTTCTCGAGGCCGAGAGCATCCACATCATTCGCGAAGTGGCCTCCGAGTTTGAGCGGCCCGTAATGCTCTACTCCATCGGCAAGGATTCATCGGTCATGCTGCGCCTGGCGCAGAAGGCGTTTTACCCGGCTCCGATTCCCTTCCCTCTGCTGCACATCGATACCGGCTTCAAGTTCCGCGAGATGCTTACTTTCCGCGACGAGATGGCCCGCAGCGTCGGCGCCAGACTGCTGGTCTGGCGGAACGAGCCGGCGATCGCGGCGGGGACCAATCCGATCGTGCTCGACACCAAGCGCTGCTGCGGACTGCTCAAGACCCAGGCGCTGCTCGACGCGCTGCGCCACTACAATTTCGACGCGGCCTTTGGCGGCGCGCGCCGCGATGAAGAGAAATCGCGGGCCAAGGAACGGATCTATTCGTTCCGCGATTCGGCCGGCCAATGGGACCCGAAGAACCAGCGCCCCGAATTGTGGAACCTCTACAACGCGCGCATCCACCCCGGCGAAAGCATTCGCGTGTTCCCGCTGTCCAACTGGACGGAGATGGACGTCTGGCAGTACATCCACGAGGAGAGCATTCCGGTCGTCGATTTGTATTTCGCAAAAGAACGCCCGATGTATGTGCGTGGCGACGCGCTGCTGCCCATCGAACAGGAATTCGTAGCCCTGCCCGGGGAGCGGCCGCAATTGGTCAAATCGCGCCTGCGTTCCCTCGGTTGCAGCCCCTGCACTGGCGCCATTCGCTCCGATGCGGAGACTATTCCCGACATCATCGCGGAGCTGCTTTCGTTCCATTCGTCGGAACGCGCCAACCGCGCCATCGACCACGACCAGGAAGGCTCGATGGAGATCAAGAAGCGGGAGGGCTATTTCTAAATGCCTGCTCTTACCGCTCCGGGCTTCTCCATCAGCGAATTTCTCGATGAGGAACGCGAGAAAGATCTGCTGCGATTCTCGACCGCGGGCAGCGTCGACGATGGCAAATCCACGCTCATCGGGCGGCTGCTCTACGATACGCAATCCGTCTACGAAGACCAGGTGCGGTCGATCGAAGGCAAAGGCACAACCGCTCCCGGACAGATCGATTTCGCGCTACTCACCGACGGCCTCCGTGCCGAGCGCGAACAAGGCATCACCATCGATGTCGCCTATCGCTACTTCTCGACAGCGCGGCGCAAATTCATCATCGCCGACACACCGGGGCATGAGCAGTACACGCGCAACATGGCTACGGGCGCATCGACGGCAGATGCATCCGTCGTGCTTATCGATGCGGGCAAAGGTGTTCTGGTGCAGTCGCGCCGGCATGCGTATATCGCTTCCCTGCTTCGGGTCCGCCACATCATCGTCGCCGTAAACAAGATGGACCTGATCGGCTACAACGAAGACGTGTTCCGCGCCATCGAACGCGACTTCCGGCAGGTGCTGGAGCAGATCGCGGCCGATACCGGGACCCCGGTCGAAGCCAGCTTTGTTCCCGTCAGTGCTTTGAAGGGCGATAACGTGGTGCACCGCGCCGCGAGCGGATCCGGAGATGAGTCTGCCACGATGCCGTGGTACGACGGGCCGTCGCTGCTTGAGTTGCTCGAATTGCTTCCCCCCTCGCATGCCGTCCACACCGCCCCGTTTCGCTTTCCCGTGCAGCGGGTGCTGCGGCCGGACCATACGTTTCGCGGATTCTCCGGTCAGATCGCGTCGGGAACAATCCGACCGGGCGATGCGATCACGGTTCTTCCATCCGGCCACACCGCCAACGTGGAGCGCATCGTCACGTGGGATGGCGACTTGAAGGAAGCTGCGGCTCCGCTGTCTGTGACGCTGGTTCTCGATCATGAAGTCGACATCAGCCGGGGCGATCTGATTGTCGCATCAACCTCTCCGGCGACTGTGACCAAAAATGCCACGGCCGCGCTGGTGTGGATGAATCAGACCCCTCTCGAACTCAATCGGCGCTACCTGCTCAAACACACCAGCCACGCCGTTCCCGCCTTCATCCCGTCGATTCAGCATCGGACCGACGTCGGCACACTGGCTCACGAGCCCGCGCAGACGTTCGCGATGAATGACATCGGTGTCGTCCGGCTCAACCTGCTGCGACCCATCGCGATCGACCGGTATGCGGAAAATCGTGGCACCGGTGCATTCATCCTGATCGACCCCAAAACCAACAGCACCGTCGCCGCCGGCATGATCACTTCAGCGGACCCCGACACCTCCGACGGCGAAGATGAGTTTGCGTCTGAAACGGGGCGCGTCACGGCGCGCGAACGTGCCGCCCGCTGGGGTCACCTCGGCGGAGCGCTTGAGCTTGACGGCCCGGCGACCCTGATCGAGGCGATCGAACGCTCGCTCTTCATCACCGGGGTGATCACGCAGCGCGTCGATACGAGTGGTCCCGTTTTTGCCGGCCAGCCCGGTCTCCTCGAAGCGTTCACACGGCTGCAGGCTGAATCGGGTCTGCTGGTTCTGCTGGCCACCATCCGCGACAGCGACGAGCTGACTGCGCGCATTCATGACCGCGTGCTCGTTCTCGGTGAGGGCGATCCAAGCGCGGCGGTCGCGGCTGTGCATCGATTGCTGCACCAGGAAAAGATCCTATTCGACACAGAGGGAGCAGGACTCTAATGAGCACCGTTGAAATCAACGCAGAGGTTCAGGAAAAGCTGAACAACGTTCGCACCGCGCTGCGCGGCGCGATCATTGGCCACGGAGACGTTTGCCTCACGTGCAGCTTTCAGGCCGAGGACGTTCTGCTCACCAAACTGGCCCTGGAGCTTGACCCGAACATTCCCGTCTTCTTTCTGGACACGGGCTACCACTTTCGCGAAACGTATGAATACCGCGACCGCATCGCCAGCGAGTGGCGCCTGAATCTGGTCAACCTGCTTCCCGAAAAGACAGTGGCCGAGCAGGAAGCGGAACACGGCCTGCTCTACCAGTCCGCCCCTGACCAGTGCTGCAAACTGCGCAAGGTCGAACCCCTGTTCAAGGCTGTTGCCCAGTACCGCGTCTGGCTCACCGGCTTGCGACGCGAACAGGCCAAGAGCCGCGCCGCGCTGGAGGAATCTGCGTTGTTCACGCTGCCGGGGGGCAAGCAAGTGCTCAAGCTGGCGCCTCTCGCCGCATGGACCACGCGCGACGTGTGGTACGCCTGCGAGCAGCTTTCCATTCCCCTGCTGCCGCTGTACGAACGCGGATATTCGTCTATCGGCTGTGAGCCGTGTACCACGCTCCCCCTCGACCCCAACGATCCGCGTTCAGGCCGCTGGTCAGGACGCAAGGTGGAATGCGGTATCCACATTGAAGCAGCGCCGGCCCGCTGACGAAGAACTGAGAGAACCGGATGCAGTACGTCATTGGATTCATCATCGCGCTGTTCATAACGCTCACCGGCGTTGGTGCGGGCACGATCACGGTACCCATCCTGGTGCTGTTCCTGGGAGTGCCGGCGCCCATCGCGGTGAGCATCGGCCTCATGTTCTCGGCCGCGGTCAAGCTGATCCTGGTTCCGGCGCAGGCGATGCGCGGCAACATCGCCTGGCGCACCCTGGGATACATGCTGCTTGGCGGCGCACCGGGGGTGCTGATCGGCTCTCTCGTCCTCAAGCAACTGGTGACCGCCGGCTCGCAGAACATAGTAAATCTTCTCCTCGGCATCATCCTTGTCGCGACCTCAAGCTGGCAGATCCTGTTTTCGTTTCGACCCATGCGCCAACGATCCGAGGTGAAAGACCGCAGTCATTGGCTTTCGTGGCTCATGTTTCCGGTGGGCGCCGAGGTAGGTTTCTCCTCTGCCGGGGCAGGCGCTCTCGGCTCGGCCGCGCTCCTCAGCCTGACGCCGCTCGCCCCAGCGCAGGTAGTGGGCACCGATATCGCATTCGGCTTTGTGGTGTCGCTGATCGGCAGCGGCGCGCACTGGTTCACGCCATCGTCCGATTCGACGCTCCTGCTGCAGCTCATCGCCGGAGGCATCGTTGGAGCCGTGAGCGGAACGCTCCTCAGCACGCATATCCCACGCCGGCCCCTGCGCTTCGCGCTCTGGATCTGGCTGTTGGTCCTGGGAGGCCAGTTCCTCTTCAACAGCTATAAGCTCTGGGCGCTTCCGCACAAGGACGCCGAGGGGCACTTCACCGCCCTCAAAATGAAGTAGCCGTTTGCACGAGCGAAGCATGGTTTCCCCACCCGGTTGTAAAATCGGGATTTGCGCAAAGCGAGTTGTTATTTGCGCATCCTGGGAGAATTCCATGAAGTCGCTGCTCCTGAAGGAATATCTGCAACTGGAACTGGCCGATTTTCCCCAGCCGGAACCCGGCCCTGGCGAGGTCCTGATCCGCGTCGCGGCATGCGGCATCTGCGGCAGCGACGTGCATGGTTACGACGGCACGTCGGGGCGCCGCATCCCACCGATCGTCATGGGTCATGAGGCCGCCGGCATCGTCGCGGCCACAGGAGCGGGCGTCTCCGGGTTCAAACAGGGCGATCGTGTCACCTTTGATTCGACCGTCTATTGCGGCGAGTGCGCGTTCTGCAAGCGCGGCGAAGTCAATCTCTGCGACCGGCGCGAGGTGATTGGGGTATCCTGCGGCGACTACCGCCGTCACGGCGCATTCGCCGAATTCATTGCCGTTCCGGAACGGATCCTCTACCACCTTCCTGAAGCAATGTCGTTCCCTGAAGCGGCGATGCTCGAGGCGATCTCGGTGGCGCTGCACGCGGTGCATGTAACCGGTGACGTCAAGGGACAAACCGCGCTGGTGATCGGCGCCGGCATGATCGGTCTGCTGACCATGCAGGCCGCACGCGCGGCCGGCGCCGCACGGGTAATGATCGCCGACATCGATACCACTCGTTTGAACCTGGCGCGCTCGCTCGGCGTACGATGAAGCACTCAACCTCTCCGGCGCGGAATTGACGCAAGAAATACTGAAGCAAACCGGCGGAGTAGGCGCCGATGTTGTCCTTGAAGCCGTAGGCCGGAACGAAACCATCGCCACGGCCATCGACTGCGTGCGCAAGGGCGGCACCGTTACTCTTATCGGCAACATCACGCCGAAGGTCGAGTTGCCGCTTGCAGAAAGTGGTATCCCGCCAGATCCGGCTGCAGGGCAGCGCCGCGTCGGCAGGCGAATATCCCGAGGCCATCGAGCTGGTGGCGAGCGGCAAGATCAAAGTCAAACCCTTGATTACCGCCGTGGCTCCCCTCGAAGACGGACCGCAGTGGTTCAAGCGCCTCTATGCCCATGAGCCCAACCTGATGAAGATCGTGCTGACTGCGGACACCGCAACTGCGCATGCCGGGGTGGCATCATGAGCGAGAACCTGTTCGACCTCACCGGCCAGGTCGCCATTGTGACCGGCACCAGCCGCGGCCTCGGCCAATACTTCGCCCGGGCCTTGGCGCGCGCGGGAGCCGACTTGGTGCTCACCAGCAGGCGGCGCGAAACCCTTGCCCCATTTGAAGAAGAAATCCAAGCCATGGGGCGACGCACGTTGGCGGTGCCGCTCGACGTGCGCGATCAAGCCAGCATCGTCAACATGGTCAAGGAAGCCGAAGATGCTTTCGGGCAGATTCAAATCCTGGTCAACAATGCCGGCTGCAATGTGCGTAAACCGGCTCTTGAAGTGACCTGGGACGACTGGAATCTCATCCTCGACACCAACCTGCGGGGAAGCTTTTTTGTGGCCCAGGCGGTGGCGCGCGGCATGATTTCGCACGGGTACGGCCGCATCATCAACATCGGCTCGGTAACCAGCGTTTTTGGCTACGCGGGGCTCGCGCCCTACGGAGCCAGCCGCGGCGGCGTCCGACAGCTCACCATGAGCCTCGCGGATGACTGGGGCAAACATGGAATCACCGTCAATTGCCTCGCCCCGGGCTGGTTCCGGACGGAGCAGAACAAGGTGATGTACCAGGACCAGGAGTGGGTCGAGTATCTGACGGAGCGCATTCCCGTGAAGCGTCCGGGCCAGCCGAACGACCTCGATGGAGCGGTCGTCTTCCTCGCGGCCGAGGCGAGCCGATATGTGACCGGGCAAACGCTCCTCATCGACGGCGGCATCACGACCGGCGCCATGCGCGCAACCGTGACCAAGAAATGACGGATCGATCGCTCAAATAAGCGCAACAAAAGTGTGGCACACTTGAGGTGCGAGCCCCGGCACGGAGCGACGATGCGACCTGCGGTGTCATTCCGAGACAGAAGCGTAAGATTCCTGGCGCTGTCGCTCGCCCTGCATATCGCGGTGTCTACGGTGACGTTCTATTCCTCGCGGCATTCAAGCGCTCCGATCGTCCAGCCGGAAATCAAATACTATCCGGTTCATCTATACCTGCCGGGAGGAATCAAGGCCAAGGCGACGGCCCAGCCGGTTGGCCGAAAAAAGCACTCTCCGGCTAGCCACAATGCCACCTCGAATCTCACCCTCAACGCCCACGCTGCACCTCCTGCGGGCGCGCCTGTTTCAACGCCGCACGATGCAGTCGCAGGCAATGGAGCGGATGCCGAGAGCGCGAATCCCGCCTTTCCGGTTTTCTCGCCGCGCCCCCCGGTGAGCGACCGCTCCCTTCTCCCCGCTTCCGAGTTGCAGGTTGTCGTGGACGTCAAAGTGAGCGCCATCGGCGAAGTCCTCGAAGCTACCCTGGTGAAGGGCATCGGCAATGGACTGGACCAGATCGTTCTGGACACCGTCAAAACGTGGCGCTTCCACCCTGCGACCCTCAACGGCAACCCCGTCCCCACCGAGGCCGAGTTGATCTTCCCGTTCAATCAGGGGTATCCGACTAAGCCTTCGTAGAGGCAGGTACGACACAGGACTGCGTTCAAATCATGGAGCGCGCTCAACCTGACCCGGCAGAGGAATCATCCGAATCTCCCCCAGCATAAAGATATAGGCGGCAATGCCTACCGACAGGTATGCGGCCGCTACCAGGAACGCGGCGGCGAAGGACTGCTTTCCGTTCACCAGGAAGCCGGTCACGATGGGCGCAACGATGCCGGAGATCTGGTTGGAGAGGTTCAATATTCCGCCCACCGATCCGACCGTGTCTCCTGGAGCGATCAACGACGGGATCGACCAGCCGACGGGCGCTGCGGCAGACAACCCTCCGATCGAAACGCTGATCCAGAAGATCGCCTGCCCGGGAGTATGCGCGTGGCCGGCTCCAAGGATGCCAAGACCCATCGCGGTACCGCCGATGAGAACGGTGCGCCGCACACGATCCGCGTTCCATCCGCGGCGGATCAGCGCATCCACGAGCCAACCGCCGATGGCAAGGTCAGCGGCGGCGGCGATCAGCCAGGGAACGCCGGTATACATAAATGCATGGGCCAGATCGATCTTGAGCGACCGCGAGATATAGACCGGCATCCAGGTGACTAACAAGTAGAAGACGTAGTTATAGGATCCAAACCCTACGGCCAGCCCGAGCACCTTCTTCTGCCGGATGAGATAGCCAAGCCAGCCGAATACTGTTCCGAGAGTGACGCCTCCCTGCGCGCGCGTTTCGGCGGACGATACATGGTGCGGGTCGCGGTACATAACGACGAACAACAGGAAATAGAGAAAGCTGATCAACCCCGTTGCGACGAAGCTCATCCGCCAGCCTATACGCAGCAGCAGAAGGCCAATGAGCGGCACTCCGATGGCGGAACCGAGTTTCGCGGCGCTGTCGAATAGGCTTGTAGCGAAACTACGCTCGTGCGGCGGGAACCAATAGCCGATGGCCTTGGCGTTGGCAGGAAATGTCGGCGCCTCGCCGATTCCGAGCAGAAACCTCGCCGCGAAGAATCCGTTGATGCTGCGCGTCATGGCCGCGGCGAATGAAGCAACGCTCCAGATCAGCGTGCTGACCGCGCCGACGCGCCGGACTCCGAAACGGTCCAGCAGCACTCCGGAAGGAAGCTGGCAGGCCGCGTAGGTCCAGTTATACGCACCGAGCAGGAACCCGAATGT
This sequence comes from uncultured Acidobacteriota bacterium, assembly GCA_963812485.1. Lineage (GTDB taxonomy): Bacteria > Acidobacteriota > Terriglobia > Terriglobales > Acidobacteriaceae > Telmatobacter. Next base: position 26,866 of record CAWEVD010000017.1, on the reverse strand, counting down.
AATGTCGGTGATGCCGAATTCAGCCACCAGCGAATCGTGCGAAACAGAAAGGTTGACCCGGTCGAAGTAGTTGACCAGCACCCCGAGTCCGAGCAGGAAGGCAATGGTCCACCGTCGTCGTTCCACAGCATCATTCACCGAATGCCTTCACTCCGCAGAACCGCAAGTCCCTGCACATTCTATAGTGCCAACACGCCAGGTCTGCGGCGCGAGGCTGAAAGAGTCGTTCGGCGCGGTAGGCCGGGGATTCATCCCCGGTATAAGCGATGCAATGTCAACGCGGGCTTTAACAGGCTGGGGAAAAAGTCTACAGAGAGTCACTGTTTCTTTGTTGTGGAGTGGTTTAAGACAGAAGCATGCGTGGAGACGAGCATAAGCAAGCGGCGATGTACAGCTACGTGACGTTAGAACAGCGTATTGCGGCCGATCATCCGGCGCGTCAGATGCGGATTTTGGTGGACGGGGCGCTGGAGCGGATGGATGCTGAGTTGGGCAAGCTGTATTCGACCACGGGGCGGCCATCGATTGCCCCGGAGCGGCTGCTTCGGGCATCGTTGCTGATGGTGCTGTACTCGATCCGCTCGGAGCGGCAGTTGATGGAGCAGATGAACTACAACTTGCTGTTTCGCTGGTTCGTGGGCCTGGAGATGGACGATCCGGTGTGGGACGTGACGGTGTTCACCAAGAACCGGGAGCGTCTGATTGGAGGCGCGGTGAGCCAGCGGCTGCTGGAGTCGGTGCTGGTTGAGGCGGGGGAGAAGCAGTTGCTGAGCGAGGAGCATTTCACCGTGGACGGCACTCTGATCCAGGCCTGGGCAGCGGCGCGCAGCTTCCGGGACAAGTCCGATCCGCCTGCGCCGGGCAGCGGTTCGGGGCACAAGGGCGAGGTGCTTTTGCGCGACAAGGTAGAGTCGAAGACCGACCCCGACGCGCGTTTGTACAAGAAGGCCACAGCCGACAAGGCGGTTCCCAGTTATCAGGGTCACGCCTTGATGGAGAACCGCAACGGGCTTGTGGTGGCCGCGGAAGCCAGCTGCTCGGCCACGGTAGCGGAGCGGGAGATGGCGCTGAAGTTATTGGATCGCGTGGTGAAGCACGGCAGCGAGCAGAGAAGGGTGACGCTGGGCGCCGACACGCAGTATCAGGAAGCGGAGTTCATCGAAGCCCTGCGCAAGCGCAAGGTGGCTCCGCATGTGAGTGAGTATGCGCAGGGCAACCTGGGCAAGAACAGCCTGACGGAGACGGAACGGGCCGATGAACGGCGCTTCGTCAGCCAACGCAAACGCAGCTGATCGAACGCGTCTTCGGCTGGAGCAAACTGGACCGGCCTCTGCGCCAGATGAAGTTGCGCGGACTGGCGCGGGTGGATTGGTTTTACCGGCTCACCATCGCCGCATACAACCTGGTGCGCATGCGCCGGCTGATTCCGATTCAAACCATGGCCAGTTAGGGCCGAAGTGTGTCTGCAGGCCGCCAACATGGCTTCCAGGCGCCCGACAACAACGCCGATTAACAGCCGAACAGGCCCAATTCGCTAAACAACCAAACGGAACGGAATAAAGCTAAACCAAACAGCCGTTTTTCCGCAGCCTGTTTAGCCCCTGAGGTATGCTCTTCGGGGAACTTCGCTCGAAACCATGCCTTTTTCAGCAGCCTGTGAACCGTGCCCTTTCAAAACGGCGCGAGGCGGTAATTCTCTGCAGTTCCATAGGAACGGAACCTCTTCCGTGCCGAACAAAATTTGTTGCCCCTAAGATCGAGGGTCGCTCTCAAACAGCGGAGACGCATTCCTGCCGGGCGCGACGATTCCGTATTTCACGTCCAGAAACTCCTGAAGTTCCACCGGCAAATACTCAGCCAGCTCCTGCCATGTGAGCACCTTTAATCGCACCCGCATTTCGGCGCTCTTGACCGCCGCCATCACCTGGAACCATGCTTCGCGCAGATCGGGCCGGCGCTCGTCGTGTAAGACGCAAAAGCTGCAACCATGCGCATGCGCTGCGAGCACATTGCGAATCAGTTGATAACTCGAATAACCCGGCGCGACAGCTACGGCGGGTGTGGACTCCGGCGGAATCGGCCGCGCACCTTCCACAATCGGTTCGTATTCCTGCGAATAGTTCTCGGGAAATTCAATCGCTTCCATCCGCCTGCCGATGCGAACTTTTGCTCGGTGCAGAGAGTCACGCTCGAAAACATCATCGAAGTCCCGGTAAGCTTCGACGAACTCCGCCTTGCGGGTCTGGAAGTCCGACTCAGTGAGCTTGGCCTCGATCAAGAGGGATCCCAGCCTCAAGTCCACTTCGGTGCGGTCCACAAGGCTGCTTTTGAGGGGCACGCGCGCCTTCCAGCCAAATTCCGGACCCGCTGCCGGTTCAACGCCGAGACAATCCCGCAGCGCCGCCGATTCCATCACGCCGGGGGTGCAAAAGACATTCATCAGCAGCGCATCCGAACTCATGCTCGAGTCCAGTTCGCGCCACCGGCGGGCGGGTTCCCCAGCAGGCTTGGGCAAAGAGCGTGCGGCCTGCGCGTGCACCTTACCGAAGCGCCGCATCCACTCCGGGCGGCCCAGGATGGCTGTGTATGCGGCATCAAAGAAGTTGCCGTGGCGAGCCGTCGCGGCGGAACGGATCGCCGTCTGAATGGTGCTCCGGCGCGTAGACAACCACAGGCTCCGCCCCATAGCTCTCTACGTGCAGCCGACCGCGCGCCCAGGTGCGACTGCGCAGGGCCAGTTCGCGCCGCAACCGGCCGGCATAGAAGCTCGCTTCCCTCCCCATCTGGCCAGCGTACACTGCCGGCAGCGGCAAGACTCGCTCCCCTGAGCCGTGCGAAAATAATGTTCGTGATTCTTCGTGCAAACCGCATTGCGGTCATTCCCATCGTCCTGGTTTTCGCGGCGTTCGCCGTTCCCGTTTACTCCGCACCCGATAGCAAAGCCGACGAGCAGGCCGGCGCCATTCTTTATCGCGACAAAGGCTGCCCGCAGTGTCACGGCGCAGACCTGGCCGGAAACAAGAAGGGGCCGTCGCTGGCGGATATCCGCAACGACAAGGCCTGGCCTCCCGAAAAAATCACCAAGCAGATCACCGACGGCGGCGCGAAGATGCCGCCTTTCGCGGATTCGCTTACCGACCAGGAGGTCGCTCAACTGGTCGCGTTTCTTCGGGCGAAGGACCGGCCAGCGCCGCCTTCCGGATCGGGCGGTCCGCCGTCAAACTAGCGATCGACCCAGATTTCATGGCAACCCGGGACGGGGCACCAGTTGGCCTGAACTTCTCTCTGCAAGTTAATGAAAATGGGGCCTAAGGCCCCAAGCGGTGGAACTGGCAGTGTTTCCCATTACAATGCCGGCAAAGCAGGCGGTTTGGGCGGCGACAGCTCAATCACCTTGTAGTCTGGTGGGATTTGGAAAGCGGCGGGGTGGGGCTCGCCGGGAGTGACGCCCTGGCAAACCTGCGTTATTTGGCCGAATCCGCCGTTTATCTTGGTGAGCATGGGTACACGGGTGCTGGTGCTGGTCCAGACCTCAGCCAAGGTTGGCCCCTGCGGAGCATTTGGCGCGGACTGAGATCCGGGTGCTCCCGGCACGTTGGGCATTCCCGGCACTTGGGACATTCCCTGAAGCTGGGGCATTCCCGGCACCTGGGGGGCGCCTGGCACCTGGGGCATTCCCGGCGCCTGAAATGTCGGGGGTTTGGGCGGGGCGGGAATGTTCGGCATTGCTGGTGGTTGAATTACGTACCGCTTTCCCTCAACTTCAAGACCCTGAAGGACGCCCTTACCCAAATCCTGCACCTGTGCAGAGGGCGCAGGTGCAAGTCCCGGAACACTGAGGTGAGGCATCGGCGGCATACCGGGAGGTGATGGTGTGGCTGAGAGCAGTGGCTGAATCGTTGCGGTCTTCTGGATGTGGTCCAGCAGAATGGTCTGGCCGGCAGCCGGATTGGAAATCACCGACGTGTTGCCGCTGTCCAAGCGCGTGTTTCCACCCGCTGCACGGGTGAGTCGATAAGCGGACTGCACAGGCGGAAGGCTCGTTTCGGCCCGCTGCAGTTCGCTGGTGAAATCAGCCGTGACGGGAGGAACCGAGGTTGGCCTGGTCAGTGCCAAAGCATCCACAGAGTAGCACGGGGGAGGGAAATGATGGGAAGAATCCGCGCCTGCGAGCTGCCTCTTACGAATGGCGGCGTCTGGGGGCGCGCATGATAGCTCCCCGACCGATGCCGATTACTATCCGAGAGTCGGCTTATGTTGACCGTTCTCGATCTCAACTGGCGCCCACAGGCCGGGTCATCACGACTGCCGGCGGGGATGGTCAGGCCTCCACGGGCACATTGGCCACGCCCGCAGTGCCGAAAATGCGGCGGTAGCGCTCGATCTCTTCCGGCGGACCCATGGCCTTCGCGTAGTTGTCGGAGAGTTTGACTGCCGGGCGGCCCTCCACTTCAGAAAGCTTGCAGACCAGGCTGACCGGATCGAAGCTCTGGTCTCCGCGCGGATTGCAGTTGCGGAAATCGTTGGTGAGAAACGTGCCCCAGCCGCTGGAGAAGCGGATGCGCCGATGCGGGATCCACTTCCCGGCATCGCAAAAGTCTTTCGGCGCGCGAAAATCCTCCGGCGCTCGCGCCATCCCGGATGGTTCCTCCGAAATGAGCATGGAGGGCGAGAATGCGATCCACGTCGAGGGCGTCGGACGCGATGAGCCGTTTGCGCCGCGGGTCGCGCCCGTGCTGCTCCAGCCACTGGATGTATTCGTCGCCGGCAACAAAGGGGTCTTTGCTGTCGACGCGCTGCCCGGTCCAGTCGGCCACCCAGTCGGGCGCGTCGCGGAGGAACTGGGTTGTACCGAATGTGTCGGGAAGCAGGATGAGCAACTCGCCCTGGTAGGTCTGCTGCCATAGCTCGAGGAAGCGATATTGGGCGGTGCGCATTTCCTCATCGGTCGTCGGCCAGCGCCGCCAAAGCCATGGGGAGTTCGTGGGCGTTGGTGCCGATCGCCTCGAGGTCGTGCTTGTAGGCCAGATAGGTGTTGGAGCTGCCGGCGAAGCCTGTGCCCAGTACATCGCTCATCGCCTTCACTACGTATTCGTGCCAGAGAAAGCTGTGCCGCCGGCGGGTGCCAAAGTCGCTCAGGCTCAGGCCCGGCACGCCGCGCAGCCGCTCCATCTTTTCCCACAGCCGGGTCTTGGCGCGCGCGTACAGAATGTCGAGTTCGAACTCGGTGAGCTTTTTCAGGCTGGCGCGGGTCTTCAGTTCGTCGATGATGGCGAGGGAATAGATCTCCCACATCGTGGTCTCGGTCCACAGCCCGTCGAAGCGCAAAGAGATCTGGCCGTCCTCGACGGAGAGATCAAAGTCCGAGAGCCGAAAATCCTTGTCGAGCCACTCGAGAAAGGCGGGCTCAAACATGCCCCGGCGGCCGTAGAACGTATTGCCGGCCAGCCAGATCAGCTCCGATTTGTGGAAGCGCAGCTTTCTCGTTTCTAGCAACTGCTCGCGCAGCTCGTGCAGCTCGATGATCTCGCCGAGCCGCACTGTGGTCGTCCGGTTCTGCAGCGCAAAAGTGGCGCGCGTATTCGGAAAATGCTTCCAGATGAACTGGAGCATCAGCAGCTTGTAAAAATCGGTATCGAGCAGGGACCGCGATGATGGGGTCGAGTTCCCAGTTGTGGTCGTGAGCGCGGCGGGCAATGTTAACAATCACGATGTGATTACTTTACTGCACGGTCCGCGCTTCGATGGAGGTCTCGATCCGGGTTCGCACATGAGCCGTCGAGGTCCGGCATCGCTCCTGACTGCGAGGCCACCCAACCGCCCCAGCGGTTCCCTGCCTCGTTGAGCGTGGCGAGGTCCGCGCCGCGCAGCAGGTAATGGGTCATTGCGGCGGTAAACGCATCGCCGGCTCCGATGGTATCCGCGACCTTGACCGGGATGCCGGGATGCTCGTGCCATGCCTCGCGCGACACCAGCAGGCTTCCCTCCCCGCCGCGCGTTACGGCCACCATCTTCAGGGTTGGAAACTCCTCGAGCAGGCGCTCCGCCGCGGCCCGCAGCGCGCCCGGCGCCTGCGCATCAAAGGCCTGCAGGCCCAACAGCCCCAGCACCAGCGGCACTTCGGCGTCGTTCATCTTCATCACCGTCGCCAGTTCCAGTGATTCCTGCACCACTTCGCTGGAGTAGAACGGCGCGCGCAGATTTACGTCGAAAACGCGCACGCAACCGGCCTGCGTCTGCGCGGCGAGGGTCTGAATCGTCTGCCGCGACTCAAGGCTCCTCTGCGCCAGGGATCCGAAACAAATGGCGTCGGCTCGCTCGCGCCAGGCTCACCCACTCATCCGAAAGTTCTAAAAAATCCCACGCAGCAGGCTCGTGGATGGTGTAATGGGGCTGGCCATTTTGAAACGCCACCGTGACGCGACCCGTTTCATGCACGGGGTCCACTTGCAGGAATTCGGTGTCGGCAGGCAGCGGATCGAGCAGTTCCACGGCTTTCCTGCCCAGGTCATCGCGTCCAATGCGGCTCAGGATCGCGGCATGACTGCCGAGCCTTCCCGCCATGACGGTAAAATTTGCCGGCGCGCCTCCCAGTCTCGCTCCCCCCGGCAACACATCCCAGAGCAACTCTCCAATTCCAAGGATCAGATGCGGTTCCATCGAACGTACGCCCCCCGGCGTTCCCTGCTCCGACCGTCGTTTGCGGGCGGAGGCTCGGTTTGCCAGCAGAAAGCTTTCTACTTGCAGGGCGGTTTCGTCAACTGCATTAAATCCTAGTGACCCTTTGAAATAAAGATTCTTCGGCCTGGCGGGCGCTGCTGGATGGTCCCCGGCTTCCCCACCCACCGCCAGATCGAGCAATCCTCGTAATCCGCCGACGCGTACTCGCCATCGGGCTGATTGGCCATGATCTGGAAATCAGCCCTGGCATCGCGGCGCGATCGCTTGACCTGGCCGTGAAAAAGACGCACGAATCCAGGCTGCGCTTCGATCACGCTCTCCTGTTCGTTGTTGATGTAGAGAATATCCAGTTCTCCGGGGCGACGTGCGAAGCTCCTGCTCATTCCTTGCAGCAGGCGCCGCATCACGGTCGCACCAAAAGGATTGAACAGGAAGGCGACGCATGGGCCGTTGGGAAAGACGATAGTCCGCGGCGTCGCCGCACACCAGGCGCATGGGCGCTTGCGGGTCGGCGATCTTTCGCCAGCGAGTCATGTTCTGTCGAGCCAGGCGCACCAGTGCGGGGTTCAGTTCCACTCCCACAACGGCCCGGAACGGCATGGAGCGCGGCGATCAGCATGGCCCGACCCATGCCCGCGCCCAGATCAATGAACGTGGTTTGTTCGATCGGGCGGCCGGCCGGCTTTGCCGCCATCGGCGCAGTAGTTCGCGAAAAACGGAGGGAGCCACACCAAAGTAGGCTGTCGCGTGGCGGTCGTGGGGGTGGCCGCTCTTCAGGTGGCGGCCAGGGATGAGGCCGCTGGTCCTCAAGCCGAAATGCGGTGTCGAATGGATGCCGCGTGAATCCGTCCGCCACCTTCAGTCCGGGCAGGAGGCGCCGCTTCTTCTCCCCTGTTTCGATGGATTGGCTGCCCGGCTCCGGCCTGGACTTCTTCACGGTTGAACCTTAGCACAGGGAGCGGGACGCCTTCCGCCGAGCCGGAACGCGATCGGGGAGTTGCCCAATTCATCACTCCTTTACACCCAATTGGGATGTGCCAATGTCAAATCTCTGCGATATGGTCTAAGCTCATAGGCACGGATGACAGTCGCACCGCATCCGCGATACGCTTGAATATCCGCGCCCAGCCGCGTTTCAAGGAGTTCGTTCACCCTCATGCCTATCCAAACCACCTCGAAAATCTGGCACAACGGCAATCTCATCCCCTGGGAACAGGCCACCATCCACGTGATGAGCCACGTCGTTCATTACGGATCCAGCGTCTTTGAGGGCATCCGCTGCTATGCCCAGCCGCAGGGCGCGGCCGTATTTCGGCTGCCTGAACACATGCAGCGCCTGCTGGACTCGGCCAAGATCTACCGCATGACGCTGCCCTACACGCTCGATGAGCTGTGCGCCGCGGTGGTCGATGTGATCGAAGCCAACGGAGTCGCGCCGTGCTATATCCGGCCCATCGCGCTGCGCGGCTACGGCGAAATCGGAGTCAGCCCCAAGGGTTCGCCGATCGAGATCTACATCGCCAACTTCCCGTGGGGCAAATACATGCCCGGCGGCGACGGCGCCGATGTCTGCATCTCCAGCTGGAACCGCCTGGCCCCCAATACCATGCCCGCGCTGGCGAAGGCCGGCGCCAACTACATGAACTCGCAGCTCATCCGCATGGAAGCCGACACCAACGGCTACGCCGAGGGCATCGCGCTCGACGTCAACGGCCTGGTCAGCGAAGGCTCGGGCGAGAACATTTTCATCGTGCGCAACGGCGTGCTTTACACGCCGCCGCTGGCCAACTCGGCGCTCTCCGGCATCACCCGCGACAGCGTGCTCACCATCGCCCGCCACCTGGGGCTGACGGTCACCGAGCAGGCCATCCCGCGCGAGCTGCTCTACATTGCCGACGAAGTCTTCTTCACCGGCACGGCCGCCGAAGTCTCGCCGATCCGCTCCATCGATCGCATCCTGATTGCGCGACGGCAAGCCTGGCGAGATCACGCAAGAAGATCGCCGATGAGTTCTTCGCCATCGCCAACGGCCTGAAGCCTGACCGCTTTGGCTGGCTGACGCCGGTGAAAGTGAATGCGCAGGAGCCGGTGACGGCGTAGCCCGTCAAGAGAAGATCCACCGTGCGGGCGGCTCTCAATGCCGCCCGTTCTGTTCTAACGCGACGAATGAGGTAATAACTGCAAATATATTAAATACAGTTACATGCATAAGCCCGGATTCCACTCTGGGTTACTTTGCCGGCTTGACCAGACCCGATTCAGTCTGCGTGCCAAGCTCCCAGTGCAGCGGAATGCCGCTCGGCTTGTATTCATAGGTGTCGTGGGTCTCGGCCCGCAGCGCGGCCAGCCGCTCTTTGAGATGCGCTGTGAGTTCCTCGTATCCGGGCTTTCCATAGAGGTTGTTCATCTCGTCCGGATCGGCCTTGAAGATCGTAGAGTTCGAACTCCTGCGGCTCGATGAAGAAGTGGATCAGTTTGTACCGGTCCGTCCTCACGCCGCGGCAGGGCCGCACGTTCTCGAATCCGGGATATTCGTAGTACTCGTAGAGCCAGTCTTTCCGCCACGAAACGTTCGCCTTGCCCTCCGCCAGCGGAAGCATGCTCTTGCCCTGCATCTCGCCGGGAACCGGCAACCCTGCGATCTCAAGAAGGGTTGGCGCAAGGTCGAGGTTCAAGACCATCTCATCCGACTTCGTCCCGGCCTTCACCTGGCCCGGAAAGCTGACGCATCATCGGAACCCGAATCGACGGCTCATACATGAGCCGCTTGTCATAGAGATGATGCTCGCCAAGAAAGAACCCGTGATCGGAGCTGAGCAGGACCGCGGTATCGTTGACGATATTCTGCCGCTCAAGCTCCTGCCACACCGCGCCCATATTCCGATCGTTATCCTCGACGCCAACGTAATGGTTCTTCACCAGTTCTTCGAGAGATCGCGGATCGTCGCTGAAGACCTCGGAGTACCCGATCTTGTCGTCGGCATCGGCAACGGCGCGCGGCTTTCCCGGATAGCCCTTCAGATCCTCGTCAAAGGTTGCCGGCTTCGGTATCGGCACTCCATTCAGGTCGTTGACCAGGTCCTTGGGCCTGTAAAACGGCGCATGCGGCGCATAGAACCACAGAAACATGCAGAAGGGTTTGGTTCGCTCCTGCTTCAGCCACTCGATGGCTTTGCGCGTGAGCAGCGTATCCACGTATTCGCCTTCATACAGCTTCGCCGGCTCGTACTTCCCGCGAACTCCCTCGGTGATCTTCGGCCGATAGTAGTCGGCCTGCCCGACAAATCCGAAGTAGTAGTCCCAGTAGTGGTCCATCAGCGCGCCTTCGATGTGCGACTTGCCCAGAAACGCGGTCTCATATCCGGCTTTCTGCAGCAGATCCGAGACCAGCGGGAACCGCGCCGGTATCTTGCCCTCCACATTGGAAACGGCTCCGGTGGTATGCGAATACATGCCGGTCAAAAATGGTTGCGCGCGACGGCAGGCACAGTGCGTTGACCACGAATGCCATTCCGGAAGGTGCAGCCCTCGCGGCCGATGCGATCCAGGTTGGGCGTCTGAATCAGCTTGTTGCCCGTCGACGACAGCTCATCCCAGCGCAGCCCTTCGCCCACGATGCAGACGATGTTCGGCTTTTGCTCTCGCCGTTCAGCTGCTGCGCGAACGACTCCAGTGCATCGAGTCCGACAGGCCGACGCGCCCATCGCACCGGTCAGATACTTCAACACCGTTCTGCGGGTTTCCATGTTCTCTCAATTCGGGACCGTCCCGATTCTCGCATGAACGATTTTGAAACTCTTCCAGCTAGGTCGTGAGGCACATAAACTGATATTCCCTCGGCCGTGCGATGTCAAACAGTTGGAGAACCCGGACGGTTCGGTGAGTGACTCTCTTGATGCGCTGTGGACATTTCGTCGAGAGAATCCCGCACAATTGCTGAAGTAAACAAGGGTTCGTCTTCCATGCCGCTCCTGCGGGGATTGTGATGAAGCCTTTGATCTTTGCTCTCTGTGTTGTGTTTGCGTTTGGCGGTCTGAGCGCGCAGACGCCTGCCTGGCAGCCATCGCCGGGACATACGCAAGTGCCGATATGGCCGGGGGCGGTGCCGGATGCGCAGCCGGTCGGCGGGGCCGGAGGACGCCGAGACGACGGGGAAGGAGTCGCTGATTGCCGGTAAGCCGTGGGTTGCAGTGGAGCAACGTCTCGCGGCCGACGATGACGGTCTATTCGCCGACAGGGAAAGAATACGGGCGCTGCGGTGGTCGTGTTTCCCGGCGGAGGTTATCAAGATTCTGGCCATCGATCTTGAAGGCACGGAGGTCTGCGACTGGCTGACGTCCAAGGGGATCACGTGCGTGCTGTTGAAATACCGCGTGCCGGGCGACCCGTCGGAGACGTATCCGAAATCGGGGCCATATCCGAAATCACCGATGGCGTTGGAAGATGCGCAGAGGACGGTGGGGCTGGTGCGCTTTCACGCCGCGGAGTGGCATATCGATCCGCACAAGATTGGAGTGCTTGGGTTTTCGGCGGGCGGGCATATGGTGGCAGCGATGAGCACGCATTTTGAGCAGCGTTTGTATCCGGCTGTCGATGCGGCCGACAAAGAAAGCTGCCGCCCGGATTTTGCGGTGGCTCTTTATCCGGGACATCTGTCGCTTCGCGGCGAATGGGATGCGAGCAGGCACCAAGAAGTTTGTGGTTCGACATCGCGACGCCGATAAATTCGTTGAATCCCGATCCTGTCACCAGCCAGACGCCGCCTACGTTTTTGCTGCAGGCGGAGGATGACCACGTGGACAATGTAAACGACTCGCTGGTTTACTACATTGCGCTGAAGAAGGCCGGGGTTCCCGTGGAGATGCATTTGTATGCGCAGGGCGGGCATGCGTTTGGGCTGCGGCGCACGAAGTTTCCGATTACGGGATGGCCTCAGTTGGTGGAGACGTGGCTGGGGACGATCGGGATGATTCCGAAACACGATTTTTGAGATGGGCAATGCGATGTCGAGCCGAACCGCATTCAGACTGCGTATCATCGAAGTCCAGCGAGGTTGCCCATGCCGGCCGCCGGCTTCCACATCATGACCAAGCCCATCGGGCCGATTTGCAATCTCGATTGCAAATACTGCTTCTACCTGGAAAAGGAGAACCTCTATCCCAACACCAGGCATTGGGCGATGCCGCCCGAGGTTCTGGAGCGATACATCCAGCAATACATCGCGGCACAGCCGCTCGATGAGGTTCACTTTGCCTGGCAGGGCGGAGAGCCGACCTTGCTGGGCGTCGATTTCTTCCGGACCGTGGTCGCGCTCCAGCAGAAGTACGCCGGCGGCAAATCAGATCCACAACGCGCTGCAAACCAACGGCACGCTCCTCGACGATGAGTGGGGAGAGTTCCTGGCTGAGCACAAGTTCCTGGTCGGCATTTCGATAGACGGTCCGCGGGAGCTGCACGATCACTACCGGGTCGACAAGGGCAACGCACCCACGTTTGAACGTGTGATGCGCGGGCTCAAGAAGCTGAAGGAGCACAAGGTCGAATTCAACACCCTCACCGTCGTGAACCGCCATAATTCCCAATATCCGCTGGAGGTGTACCGATTCCTCAAAGAGATCGGGAGCGGATTCATGCAGTTCATCCCGGTTGTGGAAAGGAAAGCTGCTGAGCCTGGGTCGGATGGCCTGGTGCTGATTCAACCCTCTTTCGATCGCTCCGCCGAGGTGACGGAGTGGTCAGTGGAACCGCTGGCCTATGGCAGATTCCTCGCACAAATCTTCGACGAATGGGTGAAGAAAGACGTCGGCCGCACCTTTGTTCAGCAGTTCGATGTCGCGCTCGAAAGCTGGCTCGGGACTGGAAGCGAGCTTGTGCGTATTTCGCAAGACATGCGGATCGGCGCTCGCGATGGAGCATAACGGAGATCTCTACTCCTGCGATCATTTCGTCTACCCGGAACACAAGCTCGGAAATGTGATGGAGGCCGATTTGAAGCAGATGGTCGGCTCGCAACAGCAGAAGAAATTCGGCCTCGACAAGCAGAACTCACTTCCGCGCATGTGCCGCCAATGCGATGTCCGATTTGCATGCAACGGAGAATGCCCAAAGCATCGATTCCTCACGACACCTGACGGTGAACCCGGGCTGAACTATCTCTGCGCCGGCTATAAGCACTTCTTTCACCACATCGACCCATACATGCAGTTCATGGCTGCGGAACTGCGCGCAGGCCGCCCGCCGGCCAATATCATGCGCATTGTGGGCTCTTCCTCAGAGTGCCATCGGCGACGGGCGAGTATCATGAACATATAGCCCTACCGACGACAGGAGAAGCTTCGCCCTCGTGAAACCCGACATGAAAGTGAAGTTGGCGGGCCTGGAATTGACCAACCCGGTCATCGCCGCGAGTGGGACTTTCGGATACGGGATCGAGTTTGAAGAGATCGTCTCGCTGGAGCGGATCGGCGGCTTCGTCACCAAGGGCATTTCGCTTCAGCCGATGCCGGGTCATCCTCCCCCGCGCATCATCCAGACCGCGGCCGGCATGCTCAACGCAATCGGGCTGCAGAACGTTGGCGTCGAAGAGTTCATCGCGAAGAAGCTTCCTCCGCTCCGCCGCTATCCCGCCTGCAAGGTCATCGTCAATATTTTCGGATACACGGTGGGCGACTACATAGCCGTGATCGAACGGCTCAACCAGGCTGAGGGCATCGACGCCTACGAACTCAATGTCTCATGCCCGAACGTGCACGCAGGCGGCATGGCCTTTGGCGCCGACTGCGGCTCGCTCGAATACCTCGTGGGCCGCGCCCGGTCCGCCACCAAGCGTCCGCTCATCGTCAAGCTCTCGCCCAATGTGACTTCGGTAGCCCAAATGGCCAAGGTGGTCGGCCGGGGCCGGCGCCGACGCTGTGAGCCTGGTCAACACGTTCCTCGCCATGTCCATTGATGTGGAAACCCGCAAGCCGCGCCTGAGCAATATCACCGGCGGGCTCTCCGGTCCGGCCATCAAGCCGATCGCCCTGCGCATGGTCTATGAGGCTGCGCGCGCCGTGTCCATCCCGATCATCGGCATGGGCGGCATCGTCACGCCTGAAGATGCGGTCGAGTTCCTGCTCGCCGGAGCAACCGCCGTGCAGGTGGGCACCGCCAGCTACGCAGACCCGCGGGCCACCGAACGCCTCGCCGGGGGTCTCGAATCGTGGTGCCACAGCCATGGCGTGGAGCGCGTTGCCAGCCTGACCGGGGCCCTCGAAATACCCGCCGCGCAACCCGGGCCCGCAGCGCCGCCCGACCCTGTTACCAGCCCGAAAACCGCGCTAACATAGATTTGCCATGGCGTTTCCGATACGAACCTGCGTCATTTGTGAAGAGGAATTTGAGCTAAAGCCAGACAAGCCCGGCTTTGCGAACCGCTGCCCGTCGTGCAGCACTCCGGAAGCCGAAGCGGAGAGGGCGAATCGCCCCTCCAGCAGCGACGATCTCAAAGGCGATAGCGAGGTCAACGCCGCGCGTAGAAAGGCGATCCGCGACCTGCTCTATCGCAGCGAGAGCTGAGAGGCGAGTCAGGAAGGCTGGTCCGGGCCTGGTTCGGATTTCTTTCCACGCCTGCGGACGGGGCCGGTCCATTCCGGCACTTCGTCGGGGTCGGGCTTTTCCTGCGCCGGGCGCTCGTCGTCTGGGACGTGGCGCAGGTTTACGCGGATCCGGGTCCAGGTCGTGTATCTTCCCCGCATCGCGTCGACAAGCACGTCGTCTACGGCGAGATGCCGGGCCGCCTCTGGGTGCCGGGATTTCCATCGTTCCAGCCCCGCCAGCGCTTCATCCTTGCTTTGCGAGTTGGCCACGGTGAGAAGCGGCATCTTCTCCCGGGGAGGCTTCTTCGCCGCGGTCCTGGCTTTCGAAGGAGCGACCCGGGGCGCCTCCCCTTCCATCTTGCGGAAGTGAGGCGGCCACGGCGCGTCACCCAGCCCTTCGGCCTCATCCCTTGCCGCCATGTCGAGCAGCTCATCGAGCGAGCCGGCCGCCTGGTCCATTGCGGCATGAAGATTCCCGATTGCTGCGAACCGCCCCGGCATCGTGAAGACAGTGAAATCGGCGGGATCGCAAGACTCGACTTCGCTCCAGTCGAGGGGCGCCGAGACCCGGGCATCGGGCAGAGGGCGCACAGAATAGGCCGACGCCGTTGTACGGTCCTTGGCATTCTGGTTATAGTCGAGGAACACGCCGTGCCGCTCCTCCTTCCACCACTTCGAGGTGGCCAGCGCCGGCACGCGCCGCTCGATGGCCCGCGAGAGCGCCAGGGCCGCGCGTCGAACCTGGTCGAACCCCCATCGGGGATGAATGCGCACATTGATGTGCATGCCACGCGAGCCGCTGGTTTTCGGCCAGCCGATTAGGCTGACTTCTTCAAGCAGCGCTTTAACTTCCATGGCCACCCGCCGCACATCGGCCCAGCCCACTCCGGGGCCGGGGTCGAGATCCACGCGCATCTCGTCGGGGTGCTCCAGGTCTCCGGACCGCACCGGGTGGGGATGCAGTTCGAGGCAACCGAGGTTGACAATCCACGCCAGACCGGCGGCATCGTCGACCACGACCTCTTCCGCCGTGCGGCCGGAGGGGAAGGACAATGTCACCGTCCGCAGCCATTCCGGACGGTCGCCCGGCGCGCGTTTTTGATAGAACGCCTCCTCTTCCGCGCCGTTCACGAACCGCTTGAGGACGATGGGCCGGTCCTGAATTCCCTGCAGCGCGCCCGGCGCGACCGCGAGGTAGTAGTTCACAATGTCGAGTTTCGACAGCTTGACTTGCCGGGAGAAGTAGAGCTTGTCGGGATGCGAAATCCGGACTTCGCGCCCGCCGACCGACAACATCTCCGCTTGTTCGTGTTTTGTCGAGTTGCTCATGCATTCGGCTCCGTGAGCGAATTGTCACGCCTGAGTCATGCTGCCCAGGCGGGACTGCACGAACCCAGACTAACCTGACGGTCCATTGTTTCGATAGGCTCGCCGGACTCCATGCACCCAACCCCTGACGCACGACGAGCCGACGCCTGTTCGTGTATTGTTGGGGAGGTTCGACGATGATTCCGTCTTCATTCACTCTGGCTGAACCGCAATACTTCTCGATCGCGGAGAAACTTCTCTTAGCCGTTCTCATCATCGCTTCGGGTGCGCTTTTCTGGCGACGCTTCGGTCGGGTTGTTGATCTCATTCTCAAATCGAAAAAGGATCCCGGCTTCCATCTTGCGCCCCTCGGGCGGCGGGTCTGGGAGTTCTTCTCCGAAGTCCTCTGCCAGTCGAAAGTGATTCGCCAGCGCCCGCTGCCCGGGCTCGCGCATGCCTTTGTCTTCTGGGGCTTCTGCGCGTTCGCGCTGGTCACCCTCAATCACATCGCGGTGGGGTTCGGGATCGGCTTTCTCGCGCCGGCCGGCATATTCGGGCGATTCTACTTCTCTTTTGCAGCCGTATTCGCCCTGGCTTGCGCCGTTGGAATCCTGGGGCTCTTCGTGCGCCGCTTTTTCGTTCGCCCCCGCTGGCTCGGCGACAAAGTCTCGTACGAATCAGGGTTCATCGCCTTCCTGATCTTCGCGTTATGGCAACCTACCTGGCGGCCTTCTTCACGACCGACGACGCACCGGCGGCGCGTGCTCTGTGGTGGGCGCACACGCTTTCTCTGCTCATCTTTCTCCCTATCATTCCGCATACCAAGCACCTTCACCTGGTGCTGAGCCCCGCCACCGTGTTTCTCTCGCGGGGCGGATTCAGCGCCATTCCACCTCTCGCCGGTGATGAAGACTTCGGCCTCGTGGCGGGCCAGGACCTGACGCAGCTAGTCAGCCTCCAGGCCTACTCCTGCGTGGAGTGCGGGCGCTGCACCGAGCACTGCCCCGCCACCAATACAGGCAAGATCCTCAACCCCAAGGAAATCATTCTTGGCGTCCGCGCGTACCTGAACGACATCGGGCCGCGAACCGAAGAGCCGCTGCTGGGCAAGTACAACTCGCAGGAGGCGGTCTTTCAATGCACGACGTGCGGGTCATGCGAATTTCAGTGCCCGGTCGGCATCGAGCACCTGCCCATCCTGATCGGGCTGCGGCGCGGCGCGGTGAACACGGGATCGTGGGAAGACGCATACGGGACCAAGCTCTTCAACGGGCTGGAACGCGGAAGCAATGCCCTGGGAATCAGCGCCATCGAACGCGATAAGTTTGTTCAGAAACAGCAATTCCCTATTTTCGACGGAACTCAGGAGTATTGCCTCTGGCTGGGCTGCATGGGCGGCTACGATCCGAAAGGGCGCGAGATCGTCGCCGACTTCGCGCGGGTGATGAACTATCTCGGCACAAGTTACGGCGTCCTGCGCAAGGAAAAATGCACCGGCGATCCGGTTCGCCGTCTCGGCAACGATCTCGTCTTCCAGCAGCTGGCCGAATCCAATCTCGAAATGCTGAGCCAGTCCAAAGTGAAAAAAATCGTGACCATCTGCCCGCACTGCGTGCGCACGATTCAAGAAGACTGGAAGGCCTACGGCACGCCGCCGCCGATCGAGCATCACAGCGAGTTTCTGGCACGCTTTGTTGACCGGCTACCAAAGCCAGCCAAAACCGAAGAAAAAATCGTGTTCCATGATCCGTGCTACCTGGGCCGCTACCGCAACGTGTACGACGAACCGCGCACCGTCGCCGCAACAGCGGGCGAAGTGATCGATCCGCCCCGGGCGCGCGAACGAAGCTTTTGTTGCGGAGCCGGCGGCGGCCTCGTCTTTCTCGGCGAAGAAACCGGCGAGCGGGTCAGCCATGTGCGAGCCCAGGAACTCGTCGCAACCGGCGCATCGACGATCGGAACCGCATGTCCTTTCTGCAACAGCATGTTCCGCGACGCGCTGGGCGCATCAAACCAACCGGCGCCCCAGTTGCTCGACATTGCCCAACTCGTCGCGCGCTCATTACCAGACAACGACCGGAGTCATTCCGCATGAAGATCATCGTAGCCATCAAGCAAGTTCCGGAGCGCGACGCCCAGGTCCGGATCGACGCATCCGGCAAATGGATTGAAGAAGCCGATATCCAGTACGCCATGAACGAGTCCGATGCGTATGCTCTCGAGGAGGCGCTTCAGCTCAAGGAAAAGCACGGCGGCGAAGTGGTGGTCCTTTCGGCCGGCCCGGAGCGCGTCGGCACCACGATCCGCGAAGCCCTCGCCAAGGGCGCAGACCGCGCCATCCACATCGACGCCGACGACCTGGGCCAGCGCGACTCGCTGGGCGTGGCCCGCCTTCTAGCCGAAGCCATCAAGACTGAGGCGGCAGACCTGGTCCTCACCGGGCTCCAATCCGACGACCTCGGTCTGGGCCAGACGGGCGTTATCCTTGCCGAACTTCTGGGCTTGCCGCACGCCTCGCTGATTTTGCAAGTCGAGAAGACCGAAGCCGGGCTCAGCGTGAAACGCGAACTGGAGAACGGCTGGTTCCAGACCATCGAGCTTCCCCTGCCCGCGGTGCTGACTATCCAGTCGGGCGGCAACAAGCTTCGCTACGCCACACTGATGGGCATCAAGCGCGCCAAGACGAAGGAACTCCGCCGTATCGCCGGCCGCGGACCTCGCTGTCGAAAACGCCCCCAAGGCCGTACTTGAAGGCGTGGCTCTGCCGCAGAAGCAGCGCTCCACCCAGATCCTGCCAGGCACGGCGAAGGAAGCAGCCGCGGCCCTTGTCGAAAAACTGAAATTCGAGGTGCGCGTCCTATGAGCGGTATTCTCGTTGTCCTGGAAGAACGCGACGGCCGCGTAAGCCGCACCAGTTGGGAAGCCCTGGCGGCCGGCCAGCATCTTGCAGCGCAGACGAACCAGGCGCTGCATGCAGCCGTGATCGGCGCGTCCACAGAATCGCTGGCGGCCGAAGCAGCGTCGAAAGCGGTGGCCGGGGTCATCCGGGTCGAGCATCCGCTGCTGGCGCCCTATACGCCCGACGGCTACACGTTCTGCTTTCCACCAGCTCGTCCAAAAAGAGGGCCCCACGCAAGTCGTTTTCCCGCACACCTACCAGGTCCGCGACTACGCTCCCGCGCTTGCCGCGCGCCTCGGACAAGTTCTCATCAGCGACGTGGTCGCGATTGCCGACGGGCCCGTCTTCACTCGCCAGCTCATGCAGGGGCGTCTCACCGGCAATTACCGGCCCCAGGGCGACGGTCCCTGTCTGATCTCGGTTCAGGCCGGAGCGTTCCGCGCCGACACCGTCCAATCTGGCACTGCGGAGGTGACGACCTTCAAGCCCGAGATCGATCCGGCATCCATTCGCACCAAGCCGGGCGAGCCCTACCGCGGCTCCGCGCAGACGGTCGACCTTGCCTCCGCTCCGCTCATCGTGAGCGTGGGCCGCGGCATCAAGGAGGCCGAGAACCTATCCATCGTCCAGGATCTCGCGGCCGCTCTCGGCGCGGAACTCGCGGCATCGCGTCCCATCTGCGACAACGGCTGGCTCCCCATGGAGCGCCAGGTCGGCAGTTCCGGGCAGACTGTTTCGCCCAAGCTCTACCTCGCGGTCGGCATTTCCGGAGCCATCCAGCACCTCGTGGGGATGAAGGGATCGCAATGCATCGTGGCGATCAACAAGGATGCCGAGGCGCCGATCTTCGAAGTGGCCGATTATGGGATCGTCGGCGACCTGTTCGAAGTGGTGCCTGCGATTACCGAAGCACTCAAGTCGGCCAGGTAGCCCGTACCTCCATTGCTTGCGGGAGGTTCGTGCCCGGCAGAATCGCCCGAGGCGAGAGTAATTTGCGCCACTAAGGCGGAAAGCGGTATGGTTCGTCTTTCCTTGCATGTTGCGTGGGAGACATACTGATGTTTCTTCCTGAAACGTACCAAGCCGCACTGTTCCTCATGATTCTGAGCATGTTGTGCTGGGGTTCGTGGGCCAACACTCTCAAGCTGTGCCCGCGCTTTCGCTTTCAGCTTTTTTACTGGGACTACGCCATCGGGCTGGCGGCGGGGGCAATTCTCTGGGGATTGACGGCGGGGAGCATGGGCCACGCGGGTCTTCCCTTCTTCAAAGCCATCGCCAACACGCCACTCGATGCCATCGTGTGGGCGGCGTGCGGGGGAGTGGTGTTCAATGTCGCCAATCTCCTGCTGGTTGCGGCCATTGATGTGGCCGGACTGGCGGTCGCATTTCCCGTAGGCATCGGGCTGGCGTTGGTTGTCGGTTCGGTTTCAAGCTATTTCTTCAAGCCGGCAGGCAATCCGTTGCTGCTCTTTGCCGGAATCGCACTGGTTACAGTCGCCATCATTCTCGACGCCGCGGCGTATCGCAAGCGCGCGACCGAAACCAAAGCCACCACCACCCGCGGCATCGTACTCAGCCTGATCGCTGGCTTGCTCATGGGCTGCTGGTACCCCATTGCCACCCACGATCTTGCCACTGCCACCGGTCCCGGCCCCTACTCCATCGCGCTGTTCTTTGCCATCGGCGTGCTCATCTCCACCGTTCCCGCAAACCTGCTGCTGATGGCACGGCCGCTCGACGGCAAGCCTCCGGTAAACGGAGCCGATTACTGGAGCGCACCGATGGGCTGGCATCTCGCCGGCATCCTGGGCGGAATCATATGGTGCATCGGGGCGGTGTCAAACTTTGTCGCTTCGGTCGCACACCTCGACCGGCCCATCGGGCCCGCTGTTTCCTACTCCATTGGCCAGGGCGCCACCATGATCTCCGCATGCTGGGGCGTATTTGTGTGGCACGAGTTTGCCGGCGCGCCGCGCTCGGCCAAGACGCTGCTGTTTCTCATGTTTGTGTTTTTCCTGCTGGGGCTGGGATCGGTAGCCCTGGCTCCGCTTTATTAGCGAGGCCAAGCACCATGGCAGACCGCAAACCAGTCGTCGTCGTAGGCAGCATCAACATGGACCTGGTGGCGCGCACGCCCCGGATTGCGCTTGCCGGCGAGACCCTGACCGGGACGGGCTTCGAAACCACTCCGGGCGGGAAAGGCGCGAACCAGGCAGTCGCGGTAGCGCGTCTCGGCTATCCGGTAGCGATGGTGGGCATGGTCGGCGAAGACGTGTTCGGCCAGGCGCTGCTCGACAATCTCGCCAATGCCGGAGTGGATACCGGCGCGGTGGCTCGCGTCTCCGGCCCTTCCGGTGTCGCGCAGATCCAGGTTGCCGAGGGACGGCCAAAACTCGATCATCGTGGTCCCGGGAGCGAACGGCCAAGTCAAGACCGCGTACATTTACCAGCATGAAAAACTGATCCGCTCCGCAGGCATGGTGCTGTGCCAGTTGGAACTGCCCATCGAGACGGTCGCCGGCACGCTCGAATTGTGCGCTGCGGCAAACGTGCCGGTCATGCTGGATCCGGCTCCCGCCGCGACACTGCCGGAATCTGTCTGGCCGCGGGTAACGTGGTTCACGCCGAATGAGACCGAGGCAGCGCTTTACGTCGACAAAGATCTCACCATCGAGGAGACGGCGAAACATCTCCTGGCCAAAGGCGTCACGGGCGTCGTTCTCAAACGGGGGAGCGAGGGAGCGTACGTCTACTGCCGCCGGCGGCAAAGACGCATGGGTGCCTGCATTCGCGGTGAAAGCCATCGACACGGTAGGTGCCGGCGACTGTTTCAACGGCGCTTTCGCGGTCGCGCTTCTGGAGGGACTGAACCCCTTGCGGGCAGCGCGTTTCGCGTCAGCGGCGGCGGCCATTTCTGTCACGCGACGCGGCGCGCAAGCATCGATGCCATCGCGATCGGAGGTGGATGAATTTCTTGCGCAGCGCAACTGAACTGATTTCGACTTCGTGATTGAACTGCGTGCAACTTCAAGAACACTTACATCGGAGATCGCCGACCCATGCTTCGCTCTCTCGGCCTTACCTTCATTGGCGTTGCGCTTGCGCTGGGCGCATATGCGCAGGACACACAATTCCGGCCGCGCGAGCAACAGGTTCCTTCGCCCGACTGCATGAACCTGCACCCCGCATGGCAAGGCCTTGGGACCGCCTGCCCACCGTTGACGCATGAGCGTTGGCTGCGCGACCTGGAGCATTGGCGCATGGAACGCCGCATCCGGATCGCCTACGATCCATCCCGTTATGACATGCCCGAGCTTCGCTGGACGCAATCGAGCTTCATTCAGCCGCAGATGATGGTCCACGACCGCTATTTCTACGATCCGGTCGCGGGACGGTACACCGTCGATCGCTATGTCGACGACCTGGAAAAGCGCTATGGCGGCATCGATGCCGTGCTGATCTGGGCGACGTATCCGAACATGGGCATCGACGATCGCAACCAGCTCGAGATGGTCGGGTCCATGCCCGGCGGAGTCGAAGGCGTGCGGCAGATGGTTGCCGACTTCCATCGCCGCGGCGTGCGCGTGCTGTTCCCCATGATGATGTGGGACCAGGGAACGCACGAGCCTTCGCAGCCGTGGCCGGACGCCGTCGCCGGGCTGATGAAGCAGATCGGCGCCGACGGCATCAACGGCGATACGCAGGACGGCGTGCCGCTGGGATTTTCGCTGGCCGCGGAGAAAGCAGGCCATCCCCTGGCCTTTGAGCCCGAGGGCAGCCCCAGCGACGAAGCACTGGCCTGGAATGTGCTGAACTGGGGCCAATACAGTTTCCCGTTCATTCCCATGGTCGACAAATACAAGTGGCTCGAGCCGCGCCACATGGTCAACATCAGCGATCGCTGGAATCTGGACAAGACTGCCGACCTGCAATTTGCATTCTTCAACGGCGTCGGCTGGGAGAGCTGGGAGAACGTCTGGGGCATCTGGAACGGCATCACGCCGCGCGACGCGGAAGCCACGCGCCGCATGGCGACTATTGAACGCGCCGTTGCCCCGTTCCTTGTCAGTCCGCAGTGGGAGCCGCTGTATCCCATGCACAACTTCGGCGTCTTCGCCAGCCGCTGGCCGCTTGAGAATGAGACCGTATGGACAATCGTCAATCGCAACCCATACGACATCCGGGGCCGCAGATGGACCTGTTCGTGACGCCGGGGATGCGCTACTTCGACCTGTATCACGGCGTGGAACTCACGCCCGAGATCGAAGGGCCGCTCGCCGTGTTGAGTTTCGAGATCGAAGGCAACGGCTACGGCGCGATCCTGGCCACGCCCGGCGAGCCCAACGCCGCCATCAAAGCCCTTCTGCCGCGCATGGCCGCGATGACGAAACAGCCTCTGGCCAGTTTCTCCCATGAATGGAAGGTGCTGCCGCAGCAGATCGTCGCCATCGCGCCCACCGAGCCGGCAGCCGAAGCACCAGCAGGCATGGTGCGAATTCCCGGCGGCGACTTTGTCTTCAAAGTGCGCGGCACGGAGATCGAGGGCGGCTCGGACAACGGCGTCGACGTGCAGTATCCATGGGAAGACTTCGCCGCGCCGCTTCCACGAACAAGAATGCAGATCAAGCCATTCTTCATCGACAATATCCGGTCACCAATGCGCAGTTCAAGGAATTTCTCGACGCGACTCACTATGCACCCCAGGACAAAATCAATTTTCTGCGCGACTGGAAGAACGGCACGTATCCGCAGGGTTGGGACAGCCGCCTGTGACCTGGGTTTCGATCGAGGATGCGCGCGCCTATGCCGCCTGGGCCGGCAAGCGCCTGCCGCACGAGTGGGAATGGCAGTTGGCGGCCCAGGGCACCGATGGCCGCTAGTTTCCGTGGGGCAATACATGGCAGACAGCGAATGTTCCCGCGCCTGACCATGGCCGCATCATGCGCGGTCCCGACCCTGTCGATGCGCATCCGCAGGGCGCCAGTCCCTATGGCGTGATGGACATGGTGGGCAACGTCTGGCAATGGACCGACGAGTTTACGGATGAACACACCCGCGCTGCCATCGTGCGCGGCGGCGAATACTACCAGCCGCAGGGCTCGATCTGGTATTTCCCGCAAGCCTATCGCAACGATGAACACGGCAAGCTGCTGCTGATGGCGCCGGGGTACGACCGCTCCGGAGGCGTGGGCTTCCGCTGCGTGCGCGACGCGCAATGATGAGCCGAAGGGATCAGTCGATCTTTACGCCACCGTGTTCTCCAGGGTCCCGATCGGCTCGATCGTGATGCGGACCCTGTCGCCGCTCGCCAGCGTGAAGGAACTCGGCGGCACAATCCCTGTGCCCGTCATGAGAAAACAGCCGTTGGGAAACGAATTGTCGCGGAAGAGATACTCGACCAGCGTCTTGGGATCGCGCTTCAGCTCCGAGAGCGCCACCGATCCTGCAAACTCGATCCGGTCCTTGCGGATGATCTCGAGCAGGATCTCCGTCGACTGCGGCAGCGGGCTCGACGTGACCAGGATGCCCGGCCCCAGCGCGCAACTGCCGTCGTACACCTTGGCCTGCGGAAGATAGAGCGGGTTCTCGCCCTCGATGTCGCGCGAGCTCATGTCGTTGCCGATGGTGTAACCGATGATCTTGCCGCGCGGGACTGACGACCAGCGTCAACTCCGGCTCGGGCACCGACCACTGGGCATCCTTGCGAATCGCACCTTGCCGCCTGACCGACCGTGCGGCTGGCCGTTGATTTGAAGAAGAGCTCCGGCCGCTCCGCCGAGTACACGCGATCGTAAAAATTGCCGCCGCCGGCATCTTTCGACTCTTCCATGCGCGCGCCGCGGCTGCGGTAGTAGGTCACGCCAGCGGCCCACACTTCCTGGCCATCGATGGGCGCCAGCAATTCGGCTGCCTGAAATTCGTGCGTGGGCGCTTCGCCTTCGATGATCGATTCCAGACATGCCTCCAGATCTTCGTGGGCCAGCAATGCGTCCCAGGTCAACGCGCCGATGCGGTACTGATGCCCGTCCTCTTCAACAAAACGCCCGTGGCTGTTCGATAGAGCTTCACGTGCGTCATGCCTCCCGCTTGTCCTCTCATACTACAGTTTCGGACGGGGATGGTCGCAGGCTGCGGACGAATTTCCCGGCTTTGTGAATCGATGCACGCCGGGAACTCAACTCGATCCGACCATGCGTTGAATGCGCCTGCCCGCACCGCGGCAGCGATCGCATCGATATCCGTCGCCAGCACGCGATCCTGCTCCAGCCGCGGCACCACCGCGCGCACCGCATCATGCACGCGCTCCAGTGGCGGGCTCGACTGAAGCGGCCGCCGGAACTCAATCGCCTGCGCCGCGCACATCAGCTCGATGGCCACGATCCGCTCCACATTCTCCACAATCTGCCGCAGCTTCAGCGCCCCCGTCATCCCCATCGACACGTGATCTTCCTTGCCGCCATCGGTGGGAATGCTGCCCGTCGAAGACGGATGCGACAGCACCTGGCACTCGTTGATCAGCGCCGCCGCCACGATCTGCGCAATCATGAATCCCGACGACAAGCCCGGATCGGGGGACAGAAATGCCGGCAGCCCCTCGTTGATATCCGGATTCAGCAGCCGGTCGATGCGCCGCTCGGTGATTCCCGCCAGATCCGTCATCGCGATCGCCGCGTAGTCAAACGCATAGGCCAGCGGCGCGCCATGAAAATTCCCGCCCGACAGCACCGCTTCGCGATCTTGCGTTTCGGATCAGATCTGCGGAAACACCAGCGGATTGTCCGTAGCCGATCCGGCCTCCGTCTCCAGCACCCCGGCCACATGCGCCAGCACCCCGCGCACCGCCCCATGCACCTGCGGCATGCAGCGCAGGCAATACGCATCCTGCACGCGCGAACAATGTTCGCGATGCGACTCGCGAATCTCCGATCCCTCCAGCAATGCGACGAGATGCGCCGCCGACGCAATCTGCCCCGCATGCGGCCGCGCCTCGTGAATGCGCTGGTCGAATGCCGCCGGCGTGCCCATCAGCGCATCCAGTGACATCGCTCCGGCCAGGTCGGCCAGCTTCACCAGGCGCCGCGCCCGCGCCACGGCCAGCCCGCCCACCGCGGTCATGGCCTGCGTGCCGTTCAGCAGCGCCAATCCCTCCTTGGCCGCCAGTGCCACCGGCTTCAGTCCCGCACGCTGCACGCCTCGCCGCCCGCATCCGTTCGCCCTGATAGAACGCCTCGCCCTCGCCGATCACCACCAGCGCCAGATGCGCCAGCGGAGCCAGGTCGCCGCTCGCGCCCACCGAACCTTTCTCCGGAATCACCGGATGCACGCCCGCGTTCAGCATGGCCACCAGCAGATCGACCAGCTCCGGACGATTCCCGCTGAATCCCTTGGCCAGCACGTTGGCGCGCAACAGCAGCATGGCCCGCGCCTCGGCCTCTGACAGCGGATTGCCCACACCGGCCGCGTGGCTGCGCACCAGGTTGGTCTGCAATTGCGCCAGGCTTTCGTGCGGAATCCGCACGTCGGCGAGCTTGCCGAAGCCGGTGTTCACGCCGTACACCGTCTGCCCCGCAGCGAGTATCCGCTCAATCATCGCCCGGCTCGCTGCCATGCGCGCTCCCGCGCCGCGGCGATACTCCACACGGCAGCCGTCCAGCGAAACCGCTTCAATCTCAGCCAGGCTCAGACGGCTGGCCGTCCAGAATCACAATTTCCATGAGACCGATGCTAGGCGGCTGCATGCCCTGCCGTACAGACGGAATCCGCACCTCATTCGAGTCGGCATCAAATCGACTATCATCGGCCTATGGCAATGGATTCCACGGCCCTGCTGGATAGCTATGGCCGAAAGCTGCTTGAAGAGCTGCAGGCAACGCCCGCCTTAGCGTCGCCGAACTCGGCCGCCGCATTGGCCTCTCCCCCACCGCCACCGCCGAGCGCATGAAGCAGATGGAGGAGATCGGCATCCTTCGCGGCTACACCATCGAAATCGACCGCGAAGCTCTCGGCCTTGAGGTCCTCGCCTTCATCCGGATGAGTTGCAGCGGACAGCATTATCATCGCCTGCTCGACTACGTGCAGACCCTTGAAGAGGTCCGCGAGTGCCACCACCTTACCGGCGGCGACGACTTGCTGCTCAAAGTCACCACCACCAGCATGGGCGATCTCGAGGCCCTGATTGAAGCGCTGCTGCCTTACGGCACGCCCGTCACCAGCCTTGTCCTTTCCTCGCCCGTCGAGCGCCGCAAGTACGCCGTCACCGGCAAGCTGATCACGGTCAGCAAGCGGCCCCCGTCACGCCGCCGATAGCGCATTCGCCGAACAGACTTAGCCGAGTCCGAGAATTCTTCGATTGCGTTCTTTGTCTGTGGCGCCGCCGGCGAAATCATCGAAGGCTTTCTCG
>CAWEVD010000016.1:0-172333 GCA_963812485.1 uncultured Acidobacteriota bacterium | reverse complement strand
CCGTGCTTCATCTGCTCGCTCAGAGTGCCTGAGGTAGCACGGAGCGCCGGAATAAACCCTATCAGAAGTGCGGAACCGATCGCGGCAAGGGCCGCGAAGACAAACACGCGCAAATCGAGTGACGTGTCGAGATGCGTCTCATACTGGCCGCCCAGCAGCAAAGCTGAAATCGCCTTGCTAAGCAGCGGAGAAATCGCCAGGCCTGCCGCAGTGCCGGTCACCGCAATCAGAAAACTTTCCACCAATAACTGTTGCACCAGCCGCCGCCGCGTGGCGCCCATGGCCAGCCGGGTTGCCAACTCCTTCTGCCGCGCGGTTCCCCGGGCCATCAGCAGACTGGCGAGGTTCAGGCAGGCCAGCAGAAGAATTCCGCCGCACATGGCAAACACCGCCATGAGCGGCTTGCTGAAGAACAAGCGGATATAGGTAAATCCTGTTGAACCCGGCTCGGCGATGAACCGAAAATGCCGCTGCTCGCGCTTGGCGATCCAATTCGCATCCGGGATAACCTCGTGCAATATCGCGTTGCTGTCTGCCGACACATCAGCATTCGCCTGCTCGAGGGTCGCCTGCGGATTCATCCGCGCCATCACCGTCAGCCACCAGGCGTGAAACCCTGCGGCCGTCAGGCTGCGCGTGCCGTGAATCGCGGGCTCGGTCGCCATCGAGACAAACAAATCCGGGTGGTCGAGCGGGTCGGCTCCTATAAACCGCTTAGGCATCACCCCACCACCGTAAACAACGTGTGGTCGATCTCCAGTTTCTGCCCGATCACGTTGGGCGCGCGATTGAACCAGCGCTGCCAGAAGCCTTCCGAAATCACCACGCCAAAGCCGGCGGGATTGCCGCCTTTGACGTCGTCGGCAGGTGTCAGGGTTCTTCCCAGCAGGGGAGGCGTTTCAAGTGCCGGAAAGAAACCGCCGCTCACAATCTGCCCCTGTACGTTTTCGGCGCCGTTGTTTCCCTTCACCTGCATCCTCGAATGGTTGAAAGCGAAAACCTGGGTGAAGAATTTGCGCCTGTGCTCCAGACCGCGAAACAGGGGCTCGGAGAGGCTGTAGCTGATGCGGGGTTCACTATTATCCTGGGTACCCAGCACGATCAGCTGATTGCTCGCCGGCACCGGCAGGGGCCGCAACAGCAGCCCGTTGATCATCGAGAAGACCGTCGTGTTCGCGCCTACGCCAAGAGCCAGGGTCAGAATCGCGACCACTGTGAACCCCGGCGACTTGCGCAGCACACGCGCCGAGAAACTTATGTCCCGCAAAAGATTCTCGAAACGCCGAAACTGCCACAACTCCCGCAGCCGTTCGTGCCACCGGCTGGCCTTGCCAAACCTGCGTCGCGTCTCCATGTCCACCTCCGTCGGCGCCACCCCCTGGCGCAAAAGTTTGTCCCGGAGCATGGCCTGGTGAAACGCAAGTTCGTCGGCCATGTCGCGGTCCATGCGCCGCTTCAACAAGAGCGCCTTGAAGCGGAGCACAAACCCGTGCAGATGTTGGCCCATCGGTCTCACCTCAAACGATGTGTCCTCACGATGCCTGCATCACAAACGCCACCGCCGACGAAAGCCTCGCCCAACGCTGCGTTTCCGCATTCAGCCGCCGGTACCCCTCGGCCGTCAATTCATAAAACTTCGCGCGGCGATTGTTTTCGGAAGCGCCCCACTTCGCTTTGAGCAGCCCGCGCAGTTCCATCCGATGCAGCGCCGGATACAGCGCTCCTTCTTCTACTTTCAACACCTGTTGCGAGGTCTGCTCGATCCATTCAGCCACGCCATATCCATGCAGAGGCCCGCGCAGGAGAGCCTTGAGAACCAGCATCTCCAGCGTTCCCTGGATCAAATCACCGGAATCAGTTGAACGTTCCATAAATCGCTTAGGGGAACAATAACTCCGCCGCGGATCGCTGTCAACGGAAACGGACGATAAGGAAGAACTCAAAGCTGGGAAGAATTCGCGAAGACCGTCACTCGATTTCGAGCGGAGTTAACGTTACTTTTTCTTCTTCGCGGCCTTCGAGGTTTTGGCTTGCGCCCTGGCGGCCGCCTTTTCTTCTGCCGTGCGGCCGGTGGGAATGGGCGCCAGGTCGGGACCGATGCGCCGCACCACCGTGTCGACCATCTCGTAGCTGATCGTGCGGGGATTGACCGGGTGGGTCATGCCCGTCTGGGTATCGATGCTGACGTCGCTGCCGGTCGAAATCCGGAAGCTGAATGTCGGGACGGTGCCCGTACGTTCTGTGATGTGCGAGACAGTGACTGGTAGATATCCCTGGATGGGATGGATGCGGAATGCGGTCTCGTAGCGATGCCGCTTGACGCTCCACGTGAACACGCGCACCTGGTCAAAGTCGAATGGAAGGCCCGCTTTGGGCGGCGAAAGCACCATCACATACTCCGGTACCGTGTGGTCGGGCACGTCCGCCTCCTGGTCCGAAATCTTCGTCAGCACGTACGCCCCCACGATGCGCTGACCCTCGGCGTATTGCGCAATGGAGTCCGGGGCTTCGATGTCGATGCGGCCCGAAAGCAGCCAGCCCGCGTGCCCGTCTGCGTCGCGAACCAGCCACCAGTCTTCCAGAACTACCGGCTCAGGTTGGGGCGGCGCCGGAACCGGCGTGGAAGTGACCGTGGCCTTGGGCTGGGATGTGGGCGGCGTAACCGGCGGAGGGCCCGACGCATTTCCTTGTGCCGGAGCCTGCGCGCCTCCCGCAGCGCTCGACCGATGGTGCGAAGGCGTTGCCCCCGGTGCCGCCTTCGGCACCGATGCCCGCGCCAGCAACTGCAATTTGGCATTGGCAGGCAGCAGGCGGAAGCGTTCGGTGTCCCGCCCCGGCGTCAGGTGCAGGTACACGTCATCGCGGAGTATGGCTGTGGCCACCACGGGATCCTGCTTGTGCTGGTCGGCAAGTTGCGAAAACGCGTCGTAGAGCTTGCTGTCGATCACCGCATGTTCTTCGATCCAGCCGATCTCGTTCTTTTGCGTCTTTACCTTGAGAAAGCGGCGGCCGTGTTCCAGCACCTCGAGAGGCTGCCCGTTGGCCACCTCACCGACACGGTTCGAAACCGCCGCCACCCGATCGTGAAGGAACATTTGCCGCGCCGACACGTAGACCGTATCGTGCTGCTCGTTATGAAGCCGTTTGCAGCCGCACATCATGACGATGGCAAGGAGGGTTAACCCGGCAAAGACAGGTCGCGCGGATCGATGAAATGCAGTAGGAAGAGACAATTGGGAGCGCGTGAGCACAGCCGGAATCTACTTTGAGGATACACCGGGACAGGGTACAGGGGCCAAGGAACAGGGAACGGGGCCGTATCACGCAATGTACGTAGCGCGGGGAGGTCTGAACCGATCCGGCTTAAGCCTGGTCGCTATTCTCGCGTTCCCTGCTCTTTGGTGCCCGCTCCCGGTCGCCTCCCCGCCGCTGAAGCCACGGCGCAAACGGCCAGGATCACGCCCATGATCACCAATGACCCGGCGATCGGCACCTCCAGCCAACGGGATGCCAGCATCTTGAAAGCCACGAATCCCAGCATCGCTCCAAGACCATAATGCAGATAACGAAGGCGATCGAGGAGCGCGGCCAGGGCAAAATAGAGCGAGCGCAGTCCGAGGATGGCGGCGATGTTCGACGTGTAGACCACAAACGGATCGTGGGAAATGGCCAGCACCGCGGGAATCGAATCGACTGCAAACAGCAGATCCGTTACTTCAACCGCCAGGATGACCGGCAGCAGCGATCCCTTGGCGGGCTGCAGCCGGCGAATCCAATCCGGGATGGCCGCGCGCGCCGATCCTCCCCGCATCAGCCGCCAGGCCGCGTACAGCAGGAACAGACCGAAGACATACGTGATCCAGTCAAAGCGCTTAAGCAGGGTCACGCCCGCGGCGATAAACAGCGCGCGCATCACCACCGCTCCGCCCACGCCCCACAGCAGCGCGACGTGCTGGCGCTGCGGAGAGATCCGGAATCCCTCAAACAGGACCATGAACACGAAAAGGTTGTCGACGCTCAGCGACGTCTCGATGGTGTATCCGGCCACAAACTGCAGCGCGGGCACCCGGCCCTGCGCAACGGCGATCCATCCGGCGAACCCGGCGGCGCACAGTGCCAGCACCGCCGTCCACACCCAGGCCATCGTCTGGGTGCGCTTTGATTCGCTACGTGTCCCGGGCAGAAGCGGAGTCGATGACAAGGAGGACGCAGAACGGCGACGTGAAAGCCGATCCACCAAGTCCACGACGCGCCACCGATCATGAATTGAATGCTACAGGAGGCAGCTCCCGACCAAGGTCGAATGACCAGGCCGCTCCCGGCACTTGTCGTTGCTTTGCATCTCCTCACAGAAAGACGGCCTTCGCTGTCATTTTTGTCGCTTGTTCTCTGGCTTGCGCTCTATAGTTCGTTCAGTTTCGCCCTTATCGAAAACAATGCGCTTGCTTTGCAAAGGTCTCAAAATTGTGCGCACCGGAGCCGTCGGCCCACTGGCGCGGGCTGTGTTGGCCCTCGCGCTTTTGCCGTTCTTCTTCCCTATCTCGGCCGACCCGCCCAAAACAACGGCACGCGCCCAACTCGACACCCTCCGCGACGAAGTGCGCGCGGCCCATGCCCGCGGCGACGGCCCGGCGTACCTGGCCGGGAGTCAGAAAATGCGCCAGCTTCTCAACGATTCTCCCAATGGCATGCTGCAGGTGATGAGCGCGCAGGCTTTCGCGGGAGACAGCGGCGGCGCACTCGACAGCTTCGCCGCCTTCGTTCGCATGGGCCAATCCAACCGGCAGGTATTCGAGGCCAAGTCGTTCGACGCGCTGCGCAGTTCCCCTCGATACCTCGCCCTTCAGACCGAAATGGCCAAAAACGATGACGCGATCGCCGCCGCCTCGGCGGTGTTTCGCATGCCCGAGCCGGGCATGGTTCCCGAGGATATCGACTACGATCCGACCACGCGCAAGTTCTATATCACCAGCGTCATGAACCACGCCGTGCTCGCCTGTGACAATGACGGGGGCTGCCGCGTATTTCTGCGTGCTCCTGATCCATGGCCGATGATGGCTCTGAAGGTCGACTCACACCGCCGCACGCTATGGGCCACCGCCGTAGCCCTTAAAGGATTCAAGTCCGTCCCCAAGGCCAGTTGGGGAACATCGCTGGTGCTGCTCTACGACCTTGATTCCGGCAAGCTGCTCCACCGCGTTCCGGGACCGGCCGGAGCCACTCTCGGCGACATGACCCTCACCCCGGATGGAGACGCCATCATTGCCGACAACGAAGGTGGTTTGTATCGCCTGAATCGCAAGACTCTGCTCTTCGACCGGCTCGACGGCGGCGAATTCATTTCTCCCCAGACACCGGCGATGTGTCCCGATCAGCGCTGCGTCTTCGTTCCCGATTATGTTCGCGGCATCGCCATCCTCGATCTAGAGACCAGGCAGGTTTCCTGGCTGCCGTCCGAATGGACTTCACGCCCTGAGCGGCATCGATGGCTTGTATCTCCATGGCCGCACCCTCGTCGCTACCCAGAACGGAACAACACCGGAGCGGGTGGTGCGCTTCACATTGGACCCGACCCTGAAGCACGTCGAGTCGGAGTCAATCATCGAGCGCGCCACGCCCACGCTCGGCGACCCGACCCACGGAGTCATCGTGAACAGCACGTTCTATTACATTGCCAACTCAGGATGGGATCGGCTGGAAGACGATGGCACTCCCAAATCCAGGACTACGCCTTCGAGGCCGCTGCTGATGCGCGCCGACCTGCCAGTGAATGAAAATTGAGTTAGTCGGGGACCTATCGCTGATCGATCAGCCGGATAGTCTCCAGGAACACGTCGCCATCAATCGTGAGGCTGTGAGCGCTGACCTTGTCCATCGTGTCCTGGGCGGTGTGGTGATAGCTGTTATTCGGTCCGTAATCGAGATCGATCACGTCGACCGCCGGCACCCCGCGGTTCAGAAAGGCAAGGTGATCGTCCTCGACGGCCTCGTCGCGCTGAAAAAAGTATTTGTCGTATCCGAACTTGTGCGCTGCCTGGCGCACCACCGCGACCAGCCAGCCTGTCGAACTGGTCTCGCGCTGGATGTCGAGGTCCTTGTCGCCGATCATGTCGGCGAGGATGAAGGCCTTGATGCGCTGCAGGGTTCCGTCGCGTCCCCACTTGGCGGCCAGGTGGCGGCTGCCATAGGTGGAGTCCGATTGCGACCAGCTCTGGATGGCCTCTTCGCCGTCGAAAAACACCAGCCAGACGGAGTAGCCATCGAGCTGTTTTGTCCGCGCAACCTGTTCCCGGAGATGGTCGGCCAGGGCCAGCAGCAGCCCGGTGGTCGAGCCGCCGTCGTTGGCGCCCACAAAGTTGATGTTCTTGAGGTAGTAGTTGGTCTCGTAGTGGGTCCCGATGACGATCACCCCATCCTTCTTGCCCGGAAAGCGCACGATGAAGTTGCGCATATTCACGGGCCCGATGGGCGTGTTGGCGATGAAGGTGTCTTCTTCCAGTTGATCGTGTTCGAGGTGAGCGCGCAGAAACGCCTCGGCCTTCGCATGCCCGGGGCCGGTCGGCCAGCGTGGACCGATCGACACAAAGTCGCGGGTATAGTTGAGGGCTTTGTCTCCATTGAAGTGCTGCGCGGAGGCGGCAGGCGGAAGGGAAAACAGGATCCCGGCCAGCGCGCTCGTCAAAAATGCTTTCATCCAGAATGAAAAAGCGCATCATGAGGCCGCAGCTTCTTTGGCTTTGCGCCGCGCCGGATGCACCCACCATGCCACCGCGATTCCAATCAGGTAAAGCGTCAGCATGGGAACCGCGTAGATACACATGGTCCACGGGTCGGGACTCGGGGTGATGATGGCGGCCACGAGAAAAATGGCCAGGATGGCGTAACGGATGTTCTTCCACAAAAACTTCGGACTCACGATCCCGAACATGGCCAGGAAGAAAATCAGGATCGGCATCTCAAAGCTGATGCCCAGGCCGAGAATGATCGACAGGAAGAAGCCGGTGTATTCCTCGATGGTGATGATGGGGTTGAACTTCTGCCCGAAACCCAGGATGAGGATTTTGAGCGCGCCGGGCAGGACATAGAAGTAGCCGAAGGCGGCGCCGCCGAGGAACAATCCCATCGTTGCGGTCATGAAGGGGATAACAAATCGCTTTTCGCGCTGGTAGAGGCCGGGCGCGATGAACAGCCACACCTGGTAGAGGATAAACGGGGAGGCCAGAATGGCTCCGCCGATCAACGAGACCTGCAGGTACAGGTTCAGCGCATCCATGGGATGGGTGTAATTGAGCTTGATGCCGAGACGATCCAGCGGCATCTGCACAAACCCGTAGAGCCGTTCGTGAAAGACATAGGCAACAATGAATCCGGCGGCCAGGTAGAGGGCGGAGTGGATAATGCGCCGGCGCAACTCATCCAGGTGCTCCATCAGGCTCATGCCAGGAAGCTCCGCGCGCTGGCTCACCGCGGTGCGCGCCTTGCCAATTGCGTCCGCGGGATCAACCATGCTGGCTCACAGGCTCCTTGGGCGGGATGAGTGGTTCGACACCAGGATTTGACGCCGGTGCGTGTTCGGGGACGGATGCGGCCAAATCCGGTTCCGACTGATTCGATTCGTGACTCTCCGGTTCCGGACTGGCACCGTTTTTCGCGGCTGGGCTCAATCCATCCGTCTCGATATTTGCTCGGTCGGGCACCGAACCTGGTCGCTCCGCGGCCACCTGCTCCCCCGTTTGGGGCGGCTGAAGCCTGGGAATCGTGGACACCGGTTCCGCTGCCCGCTCAGCCACCTCTGCAGAAAACCCCGTCACCGGCATGATTTCATCTGCCGTCGACGGCGCGGTGGGGGACTCAACAGCGCCGATGTCCGCCTGCGCCTCAATACTCGGGGCTGGGAGTTGGGAAGGCGCCTCGGCAGGAGGCAAAATCGGCGCCGCAAGTGCAGCCGCGCGCTGCCGCTCTTCTTCTTCCTTCTTTCGCCGGTCGGCCTCTTCGGAGAGTCGCAACTCCTCTTCCATCTGGAACTTGAAGTCGTTGGAGGCCTTACGAAACTCGTACATCAGCTTGCCGATCTGGCGTCCGATCTGGGGCAGGCGTCGCGGTCCGAAGACCACTAAGGCCAGCACCATGAGGATGAGTGTATCGGCCATTCCCAGGTTGGCAAGTTCGATTGGCGGAGGGGCACCCATGAAGGATCATGATACCTGTCCGCGCGCACCGCTCACAAACTCAAAGGCATAGCTTCGACTTCGGCCCCACAGCAAGGTGCCCGTCGTCCCATTCGTGCTTTGTTAAAATGAAGTTGCTCTGGATGCGGCAGCGTTTGAGCGGCAGGATTTCGAATCGGCCGGATTCGAGCGGCATCTTTAGCAGTAACCGGGCTGCAACAACTCCGTTTTTTCCTGGTCTTGGACGAGATTCGTGGACCAGAAAAAAGCTGCAGCCGCGCATGCTTTCAACATCTCCGTTCTGCAGGTCCCTTTCCGGGCCGGCTGGACTGAAGGCGGGAAAAACAGGTGGAACTCCTAATCGATGAATTGACGGCGGCCTCGCCGGAGGCTGGCAGCACTTGCAGTCTTGAAAACTATCTTCTTCTCCCAGACCACACCATGGATGGCCGTATCGCCGCAGCCCGAGAGAAGCTCGGCGCGTCAACAATTCTGCTCGGCCATCACTACCAGCGCGACGAGGTGATCCGCTTCGCTGATTTCACCGGCGACAGCTACAAGCTCTCGAAAGCCGCTGCCGAAACTGACGCCCGGTACATCATTTTCTGCGGCGTGCACTTCATGGCCGAGAGCGCCGACGTGCTGGGGCAGGACGGCCAGCAGGTGATCCTGCCCGATCTGAACGCGGGCTGCTCGATGGCCGATATGGCCGAGATCTCGCAGGTCGAAGCCTGCTGGGAGGCGCTGGCGCGCTTTTGCCTCATTGGACGAGATCGTGCCCATCACTTATATGAACTCGACCGCCGCCATCAAGGCGTTTTGCGGGGAGCGCGGCGGGCTGGTGTGCACTTCGTCCAATGCCCGGTCGGCGTTCGAATGGGCTTTCGCGCGCGGCAAGCGCATCCTGTTTCTTCCCGACCAGCACCTGGGCCGCAATACCGGATACGCCATGGGAATTCCCCTCGAGGAAATGGCGGTTTGGGATCCCTGGGCGCTCGAGGGCGGCCAGACCGCGGCCAAATTGGCCGCTGCCCGCGTGCTGCTCTGGAAGGGCCATTGCTCGGTGCATCAGCGCTTTCTGCCCAGCCACGTGGATGACGTGCGCGCCAAATATCCGGGGATCCAGGTGATTGTGCACCCGGAGTGCCGCTGGGAGGTATGCCAGAAGGCCGACGCCCTCGGCTCAACCGAGCGCCTGATCGCGCTGGTGGAGCAGGCGCCTGCGGGCACCACTTTTGCGGTGGGTACCGAGATCCATCTCGTGAATCGCATGGCAAAGCGTTTTGCGGCCGAGGGCAAGAAGATCATTTCGCTCGAAGACCACGGATGCCTGTGCACCACGATGTACCGGATCAGCCCGCAGCACCTGGCATGGGCGCTCGAAAACCTGGTGGAAGGCCGGGTCGTCAACCGGATCCAGGTGCGCAAGAACGTGAAGCACTGGGCGCGCGTGGCACTGGACCGCATGCTGGAAGTGAAGGCATAGAGATCAGGGGTCAGAGATCAGAGATCAGATGAGACCTAGCCCGCAATCTGTCCCTCCCAGTGCTTGTCATCCTGACGCTGACCCTGAGCTTAGCGAAGGGGAAGCGGAAGATCTGCGGCTGTTTTCTCGTTATGTCCGAGTGGGCGGTGACTCGTCATAGTCTTCGCCACACTCTAAACTCCAGCTGTCATCTGCGGAATCGGAGGAACCGCGGATGTTCATCTCCAGTCTCTGTCTATGCAGCTCTTCCCGGATCGTTCCCATCAGATGCACTTGGACAGCAATCTCGCAATCCACCATGAAGAGCCGAAGCCAAACCTTCCATCGGCGAGACAGGCGGGACTCTTCACGATGACGTATGTTTGAACTGAAACTGGATCGGGCGGAGACCGGACAAAGCTCGATCCAACTTGTGTACGCAGGACAGAGTTGGAAACAGATGCAGGTCCTCAGAGGCTGCCGAGTTCGTTCAGAGGTCTGATCTTCCCTTCGCCGACCGGCCCCTACACGTCCGGCTACTACCCGCTGGAATATACCCAAAGCGTGCAGCACATTGAGTCCGTTGAGACTTGCACATTGAAGCCACCGCTCCAAGTGGTTCCGGGGGCGAAGCCCGACAAGAACGTCCATGATTATCGAGTAGATATGCGTGTCAACTACCCGCCCGGCGATCACCCGGTGGTCTTCCGGGTGACAAGTGCGGGTAAGGAATGCAGCCATGGCAATCTTACGCGAGTTATGAGTTGCAGCCGTGGACATCTTATGCGAGTCACAGGCTGCCTCCTAGTGGCTCTGCCTTATACGGAATATGCGGCGAAGGCTTCGTCATCAACGAAGTTTTCGGACACCACAAGCGAGTCCATCGCACCTCACAGTGCCTCGAGATTCCTTGGATATGGCGGTGTTCAATTCGGAGGGCGAGCCTGGCAACAGGACTGCATTGGGGTACACCTGCGTTCGCAAGCCGTAAAGAGCAGCAAAAAATAGGACTACGATT
Source organism: uncultured Acidobacteriota bacterium (assembly GCA_963812485.1). GTDB lineage: Bacteria > Acidobacteriota > Terriglobia > Terriglobales > Acidobacteriaceae > Telmatobacter. Next base: position 161,682 of record CAWEVD010000016.1, on the reverse strand, counting down.
CGGTTCCGAGCGGATGGTGGCCAAACAGGAACTAACCGACTCATAGGCTATTTCCGCGGGATTAAGACGCTCGCGTCGGTAAATTCCTCGGCTGCGCGGGCAGCAGCATCTTGAACCATGAAGGAAGGGCCGCTCTCGAGCGCCCGAAAGGCTACCGATGCCCCTTGCCGGTCTGTCGCGTGCGAATCCAACCCCGCGGTCCATGACTTCAACGGGCTACCCCGACGTACTAAATCTTCACGCGCAGCTCGCCCTCAACGACCGTGCCCGCGAGCACATCGGCCTTCAATTCTGAATCCTGCTCCGACACTCCGGTCCGCAAGTCGAATGCGTATCCGTGCCACGGGCACACTACGCGGCCCTCTTCGATGCTCCCCTCTCCCAGCGGTCCTCCCTCGTGTGGGCAAACCCCATCGAGCACGCTGATCGTTCCATTCAAATTAGCCACACAAAAGGCGCGCCCTCCGGCGGTGAATTCGCGAACCTCACCGCTGCCAGGCAATTCGGATTGCGAACAGATGCGAACAAAGTCAGGCATGATCGTCACTCCCTGGGCGAACAGCCCCTTCGCCCTGAACGGATCGTGCAATCAGCATAAAGGAGTGCCAGCACGCGCAGATAGGCCGTGTGTGCTCCTGACAAGCCACCACTGCGGTGATCGGCTCCGGTCGGTTCGGGGACTACGCGGAAGCAATCCGCGTGTGGCGCACACCAAGGCACCCGCAGATCCTTCGACTCGTCCGCTGTCGCGGACTCGGCTCAGGATGACAGGCATTCAAGAAGCGTTGGCGGGTTTGTCGCCGGCTCTTACCTATGGCAGGCCTTCGCCTGGCCTCAATCCTCGGCGCTTGGCTCGGTGAACTTCAGTTCGTTGCCGAAGTCGTCGCGGAGACGGAAATCCCGGTTTCCCCAGGGCTTGCGCACGATGTCCTGCGATAACCTGGCGCCCCGCCCGAGCAGATCATCGCGCAGGCCCTCCAATTCAGATGTAAACAAATGCACGCCGACGGGAGTATGCTTTCGCGCCGCATCCTGGAAGAGGTGGATGGCGATCCCGTCGCGCTCCACGATGGCGTAGTCGCCGCCGGGCAGGTGCGTGGCAACTCGAAATCCAAGCCGGTGTTCATAAAAGGCAAGGGCCGCTTTCAGGTTTGCGGCAGGGAGTTCCGGTGCGATCCGCAGAAGGCGCGACATGACAAAGACCTCTCCCGGTAAGAGATTGTCTCAGGACGGCAGCTTACCACGGCGCGTCTCCAACGATGCCTGTTCCGCATCAAAGAGGCTGTGGGGAATAAGGTTAGCGGGAACAACCGCATCGCGGGCTCAAATTCCGTCGTATCCTTATAGGAAGGAAATGGCCATGAAGACCTTCACTCTGGATGAGGCACAATCCCTTCTTCCCGTGCTCGAATCGCTCTTGAAGCGAGCCCTTGAAGGCAAGCAAGCCGCGGAGGAAGTGGAATCCAGGCTTTCGGAACTCGGCCGGAGGATTTACCTGTCGGGGGGAATGCGGGTGGACCTGGCCCGGGTGGCAAAGGAGCGCGCGGAGATGGAGGCGCACCTGCAACTGGTGCGGGAGAGCATTTCCGAAATCGACTCCATTGGAGTGCAGGTCAAGGACCTTGACACCGGTTTGCTCGATTTTCCCTTCCGTCTCGACGAGGAAATCGTTCTTCTTTGCTGGCGGATGGGCGAATCGACTATCGAACACTGGCACACGGTCGAGTCGGGCTTCCAGGGCCGCCAGCCTGTGGATGACCGGTTCCGGCGCCGCTCGACGCCCGGCGGCCGGCCGAACTGAAGAAAATCCGGATAAGGATCAGAGATTTCCCGCAGCCCGATGCCGGAATTCGATGGGCCGCAGTGTACTCTGTTGCTGCCCATGTACATTTCGGAGAACGAAGTACGCGCCGTTCTGACTTATGAAGCGCTTCTTCCCGCCATTCGCCTGGCGTTGATCGACTACTCAGCTGGCCTGGTGATTCAGCCCGCCCGCACCATCCTGCGGGCAGGAATTGCCGCCGATCACCGCGACGGGTGGTTTGGAGTCATGCCGGTGGTCCACGGCGATTGGATGGCCCTGAAATCAGTGACGTTCTATCGCGGCAACGCCGCGCTGGGTTTGCCTACGCACATGGCCCTCATCGAGTTGCTGAGCCGCGCGACGGGCGAACCGCTCGCGGTAATGGACGGACGGCTGATCACTGAAATGCGAACCGCAGCGGTCACAGCGGTCGGGTTCGCGGCTCTGGCTCCGCTGCATTTTGCCTCGCCGCCGCGCAGTCTTGGAATACTGGGTTCGGGGGTTCAAGCTAGCGCCCACATCCAATCTCTACGCCAGATATGGCCGGAGCTCGAGGAAATTAAGATCTGGAGCCCGACATCGGCCCACGCCCAGCGGCTCGCGGAAACAGCGGGTGGACGGGCCGTCGCAATCGAAGAAGCCGCCGCCGCAGAGGTCGTGCTTACGGTTACAGTCTCTGCCGAGCCGGTTTTACGCGGGCATTGGCTCTTACCGAATGCAATGATCCTGGCCGTCGGCGCAACCGGCGATGGCGCTCGGGAAATTGATGACGAGGCGATGCTCACCAGCTACGTGGTCGCCGAGTCCCGCTCCTGCGTGGAGCGCGAATCAGGCGACGTCCGCGGCTCGGGCGCAAAGGTCGAGGTTGAGATCGGCGAAATCCTGTCCGGATCAGGTGCGAACGCCGTTCCAAGAGACAAGCGGGTTCTTTTCAAGACGGTGGGCATGGCCATCGAGGATCTGGTCGCGGCCCGGCTGGTGTGGCAGGCTCGGGAGTCGGCTTCGCCGGATGCTCCATGAAGACGAAAGGGAATCCCGGGGACGCGATCCGAGCGGAAAAGTCCGATTGTGCGTCAAATCCAATAGATATTCCGCCCCCGTCTAGCAAGCGAATTACAAAAGCAAATTGACATATATCAGGTAAGCAAGCATTCGTCTGCGTTACGCTGATTGGGCAATCTAGACAGAAATGCGAGGACCATCAATGAAACTGGGGAAATGGGCACGGTTGTTCCTGGCGGCGGCGCCGCTCTTATCGGGGTGCAAAGGCTTTTGGGATGTGCCCAGCGGCAGCGGCGGCAGCGGTGGCGGCGGTACGACCAGCGGCGTGTTCTACGTGCTCAACCAGAAAACTGCCCAGATCGCCGCCTACACCATCGCGTCGGGTTCGACCACGTTGACTGCGGTGACAAACAGTCCTTACTCCCTGGGCACGACGATCCCGTATACGATGGCCATCTCTCCCAATGGCGGTTTCCTTTACGTCGGGACGGTGGTCGGTATTTTTGTTTATAGCGTGGGATCGGACGGCGCTCTGACCATCCTGAATGGCGGGCAGGTAATCACTTCCGACTTTGCGTTCACCATGCAGTTGGACGCCAGCGGTTCATGGCTGATCGATGCCGTTTCCGGAATCGGTGCGGTGAATGCCATTCCGCTGGATCCGACAACCGGCCTGGTCCTGAGCGGCGCAACGGAGCAATCGGTAACTGTGCCGTCCACCGCCGTGCGGAGGGTAACCATCACCCAAGCGGGCGCTCCGAATCCCTACGTTTTCGTGGCCATGGGATCCGGCGGAACCGCGGTCATACCGTTCACTGCCACGTCGAGCACCAATCCGTTCGGAAGCGTCTCTGTGATTAAACCCATCAACGCGACGACAGGCGGCTCGATCGCGATCGCCGTCGACCTGTCGCGCCAGCTCCTCTACGTGGGTGAAACCGTGGCCGTGAGCGGCAGCAACCCGGGCGGACTTCGAGTATTTGCGATCGGCGCCAACTCCACGATGAGTGAAATCTCCGGCTCGCCGTATCCGTCGGGCGGCATTGGCCCTGGCGCCATTTTGCCCACTTCCAACTATATCTATGTCGCCAATTCATCCGTCTCGGGCAGCAGCACGGGCAATATCCAGGGATTTGCCGTCACCACAACCGGCACCGTCTATTCGCTGACCTCTGTCAGTACCATCGCGGCTGGCCTTACCACGATCGCCATGGATGAAGAGAATACGGGGACGTATCTGCTGGCGGTCAATTCGGGCGGCGGTCCCGATCTCAACGTCTTCACATTCGACACCACGACCGCGGGCAAGCTGGACTCGTACACGACGGCATCGACCGGGTCGGACCCGGTGCAGCCGGTTGCTGTGGTGGCGGTGCCGTAGAACACAGATCAGAGAACGCGGGTGAGAGCGGCGAGCCGTCTGCTGCCGCTCACCACGCCTCGAACACCACCGGATCGGCGCCACTTCTGCCGATGATGGAATGCTTCTGAAAACTTCGATCGTCCCGATGGGGATAATCGCTGCGAAAATGGGCGCCGCGGCTTTCGGTGCGGGCCTGCGCTGATTGCAGAATGGCGCCCGATACGCCGCACAGAGCCTGGGCCTCGGATAGGCGGCGGCTCGTTTTGCCCTGCTGGACAATGCGATCGATACCGGACTTGCATTTCGCCAACGCGCTTAGTCCGTGGCGGAGCGCAATCTCGTCCCGCAGCAGCCCGGCGCACTCCCACATCGTCTTGTTGCAAATCGGTTATGCAGCTTTCGACGAATTCCTCGTCGGATGGGTCTGTCGGCGAAGTGTTTTGCCGGCGGTTCCAGAGATGCCGCGGTCGCCGCCGCTTGCGATCATCGCCTTCGCCGCGCGTGCTCCGAACACCAGCCCTTCGAGCAGGGAGTTGGAAGCCAGACGGTTGGCGCCGTGTACGCCGGTGCAGGCCGCTTCGCCGGCCACAAAAAGACCACCCACGCTGGTGCGGCCGTCGAGATCGGTATGAACGCCACCCATCAGATAATGCGCGGCGGGACGCACCGGGACAAGGTCGCGGCCGAGGTCGAGGCCGTACCGGGCCAGGAAAGCGCTGATGCCAGGAAAGCGGTGGCGGAGATCGATTCCCCGGACGTGCCGCATATCGAGGTAGACCGGACGCGGCTCTCCTCCACTTTCGCGCATGCCCTCCCGCGCCACTGCCCGCGCCACCACGTCGCGCGGAGCCAGTTCCAGGCCGGGGTGGTAGCGCTCCATGAACCGTTCCCCTCGATCGTTGCGCAGATATGCGCCTTCCCCGCGCAAAGCCTCGGAGAGCAGAAACCGCGGTGCGCCGGGAGGAAGAGCGCGGTGGGGTGGAATTGATAGAACTCCATGTCCGCGAGTTCGGCTCCCACGGAGGCGGCGAGGGCGATGCCGTCTCCGGTTGCCACGGCCGGATTGGTGGTATCGGAATACACCTGGCCCGCTCCGCCCGCGGCAATCAACACCGCAGCGGCGCCGACTCTGCGCGGCTGCTTGTCGCCGCCTAACAGGTCAGCTCCCACGACGCGGCCGTTCTGGCAAATCAAGCTGCTCACCGTCGTCCACTCGGCAAACCGAATCGAACTCTGCGCGCGCGAAACCGTTACCAGCGAGCGGCTGATTTCCGCGCCCGTCGCATCGCCGTCGGCATGGAGGATGCGCGGCACGGAATGAGCCGCCTCGCGGGTGCGCAACAAACTGCCGTCTTTGCGATCGAACCGGGCGCCCCATTCGATGAGTTCCCCGACCCGCAACGGTCCTTCAGCGACCAGCGTTTCGGCGGCGGCACGGTACACCAGCCCGTCGCCGGCCGCGATTGTGTCCTGGAGATGAAGATCGATATCGTGGCGCCCGTCCATGGCAACGGCAATACCGCCCTGTGCGTAGTGCGTGTTCGATTCGCCGAGCGACTCTTTCGTGACCACCAGCACTTCGCCGACTCTGGCCAGTTCCACCGCCGCACGCAGCCCCGCTACGCCGGCGCCCACAATCAGAAAGTCAACTTGCCCGGGAAACGCCATCACTTTCGAGGCTATCACCGGGATTCGCGGAGTATTGAACCCACGGAAAACGCGCCGGCTATTCGGTTTTCGTCGCGCGCCGACTATAATCTGGCAACCTGAGGGCTCGGCAAGAGCCACCGCCCACTCACTTGGTTGAGAGATTTGATTTGAGCTTGCTTCCTTTCCTGTCCTCCACGCCGTACAGCCGGCGTTCATCTCGACTCGATCAAACATCATCTTCCGCTGCTGCTTCTGTCCGTCGTGAGCGTCTGGCCGCTCTACGTTACCCGCCCTTACGCGGATGTCTTGAGCCGCGCCAGCTTCGCCACGGCCTATCCGGCGCTGGTGCTTCTCGGCGCCACGCTGCTGATCGGCCCCCTCAATGTGCTCCGACATCGACCCAACCCGGTTTCGATCGATCTTCGGCGCGACCTCGGGATATGGGCCGGAATTCTCGCCATCGTGCATACGTCGATTGGCCAGTGCGTTCACCTGCGGGGACGGCCCTGGCTCTATTACGTCTATGGCCCTGCCGAGCATCATCACGGCCTGGCTGTGCGCCACGACCTGTTTGGCTTTGCGAACTACACCGGAGCTTTCGCGACGCTGATCGTTGTCGCCCTCTTCGCAACCTCGAACGACTACTCCTTGCGGACCTTGGGGACCCGGCCGTGGAAACAGCTCCAGCGCTGGAATTATGTCGCCGCAGCGCTCGTGGTTATGCACGCCTTTGGCTACCAGGCGATTGAAAAACAGCGCCCGCCGTTTGTTGTTGTGGTCATAGCGTGTGTGGCCATGACGCTTGCGATGCAGTGCGCCGGTCTTCTGATGCGACGATCGGCCGTGCGCAAATCGTTCTGAGGAGGTATCAGGTTAATTGACGAATGGAGTCTCAAACCCCGACTAATCCAGACGCCTTGAGATCAACCCCGAGTATTTCTGCTGACCTCTTCAATAATTGATAGGGGCCTGACTCGGTCATCAGAATATGGTCAGCCGCATACCGCGGCGGATCGTATCCCGGGATGCCCATAATAAGAACCTGCGGGCGCGGTTTCTGGTACTCGGCGAGTTCAAACACCCTTTCGCATTCTTGCTCAGAAAGGGTTGAGCACAGGATGATCAAATCGAAGTGATGCATGGCAAGCTCAGCTTCCGCATCCTGAATATTGCCCGCACCCCGCGGATGGAAGAATGCCTCAAGAATCGATCTCCGTGTCTCGAGCAGGATTGGGTCGCGGCTAAACACCAGCACTTCCGCAGTCATTGAGAAGGTCCTCCCGGCGTGACTGGAATCCGACAACGATTCTTATCGTCAGGGGGAGAAGCTTAGTCTAATTCGTTACCGCTTTCTGTCTGCCAACGAACAAACTAGGGAAATCCCTAGTGTTCATGCGACGATTCCACGGATATGGTTGTGTAGTGGACATAACTGGAGGCCGTCCGTTTCGATGACCGCAACTAACTTCGAGAGCGCGAATCACCACGATTCCAGCCGAACGCTCTCCCCCGAATCCACGAAAATTAAAAGGAGCGAAACCAGGATATCCATGTCCGACGAATCCTCCAATCTGCTGCTTGCGTCACTTTCGCCGAAATATCGCGCAGCCCTGCTGTCCCGCATGAGGACAGTGGCTCTTCCTGCGCGTGAAGTTATGTACGAACCCGACGAGACCCCGAAATTCGCCCACTTTCTCACCGGCGGCATCGCGTCAATCGTGGGTACAATGTCGAGCGGTGCCAGCGCCGAAGTGGGAATTTGGGGAAAGGAGGGGATGGTGGAGTGTTTTCACCTCTTGGGCAACGCCCGGATACCGACGCGCTGCTTCATGCAGGTAGAAGGCACCGCTCTCCGGATTCCCTTCAAGGACCTTCAGAGAGAGTTCCGCGAAAATGACGAGATGCGGGAATGCGTGCTGCAGAGCGTGCAGAGCCAGGGAGCCATACTGAGCCAACTCGCCGCCTGCAATCGGCTGCACGAAGCCGAGGAACGACTGGCGCGCTGGTTCCTGATGGTGCGCGACCGCATCGAAAAGGACAATTTCTATCTCACCCAGGAATTCCTTGCGGTCATGCTGGGATCGCGCCGCACTACGGTCACGGCTGCCGCGGGCGCTTTGCAGCGCAAGGGACTGATTCGCTACAGCCGCGGACGCATCCACATCGTCGATCCCGCTGGTCTCGAAAAAGAAGCCTGCGAGTGCTATGCGACGGTGCGCGAGATTTATCAGAATTTCTACGGAGTGGCCGTAAGCTGATCGCCCGTTGAGCTGATTCTGGCTTACCGGCGTGATGTATGATTCTGGCGAACTGACGTTCGCGATGATTCTGCACGCGCCCAGAACCCGTCCCCTCCCTTGGACAGTCAGGAAGCAACGCGCCCCGGCCGGTTGGCTGGTGCCGCTGGTGGCGCTTGAATGGGTGTGGGAATGGGCTGCTTTCGCTCTCAGCAACTGGGCATTTCTCGAAGTGCTGGAGTACCTCGGCACATTCTCGATCCTTGTGGCCGTCGTCTTTTACTTCTCCGAAGCCGGAGACCGCATCAAGCTCCGCCACTACCAGGCCTGGCAGGTAATCAACACTGCGCAAGGCAAGGGCGGCAGCGGGGGCCGTATCGAGGCATTACAGGAACTCAACCAGGACAAGGTGCCGTTGGTGGGAGTGGATGTCTCCTCGGCTTTCCTGCAGGGCGTGCGCCTCGAGCATGCCAACCTTTTGCGCTCCGATTTCAGTTCGGCCGACGTGCGTAACAGCGACCTGGCCTACTGCAACTTCTTGCTTGCGAATCTGAATTCGGCGAATCTGCGCGATGCGAACCTGGATCATGCGCAGTTTCTCCAGGCAGATTTGCAGGATGCCGATCTGACCGGCGCCAATCTCGGGGGCGCCGACCTCTCTGGAGCCATCCTCGATCGAGCCGACTTGCGCAATGCGGACCTGCGCGATGTGAAGTGGCAGCAGATCAAAAGCATCCAAGGGGCGAACATCGACGGGCTGAAGAATGCGCCGCAGGGATTCCATGCGTGGGCTCTGGGACATGGGGCGCTGAACGAGCCGACCGGTGCTTTACGATAAAAGCAACGTGCAAACCATACGAGTAGAAACACCATCGGCCAAATATGACGTCATCGCGGGTAGTGGGCTCATTGCAACGCTGGCGCAGCGGATTGAAAGAATCGCTGGCCGACTGCCTAGACGCGTGTTCGTCGTGACTTCGCCGGAGATCTGGGCGTTGTGGGGCGAGACCCTCACCGCCTCGTTTGCCGAACCGCCGATTACGCTTTTTCTCGCGCCGGGGGAAAAGCACAAAACCCTGGCGAGCGTCGAGAAGCTGTTGCGTCAGATGATCGCGGCGGGCGGCGATCGCGGGTCGCTGCTGATCGCATTCGGCGGGGGCATCGTGGGCGATGTGGGGGGATTCGTGGCTGCAGTATTCATGCGCGGCATTCCCTACGTACAGGTACCGACGACCTTCCTCGCCCAGGTGGACTCGTCTGTGGGCGGCAAAACCGGCGTTAACCTGCCCGAAGGCAAGAACCTCGTCGGCAGCTTTCATCATCCGCTGGCCGTGTTTGCGGATATCGGCGTGCTTGGCACGCTGCCCGATCGCGAACTGCGAGCCGGGCTGATGGAAAGCGTGAAAGCCGGCATCATTCGCGACCGCGCGCTGGTCCGCTTTCTCGAGGAACGTGGCGATGATGTGCTCCGCCGCGACCCGAAGGCGCTGGAAAAAGTGATCGCCGCCTCCATTCGCATGAAGGCCGACGTGGTGAACAAGGACGAACGCGAATCGGGATTGCGCATGATTCTCAATTTCGGTCATACGATCGGCCACGCCATCGAGCAGGCGACGCGCTACAAAGTGCTGCTCCACGGAGAGGCGGTGGGATGGGGCATGGTGGCCGCGCTTTACCTCGCCCGCCAGCGTGGAATGATCACCACCCGCCAGGCGGAGAGGATGGAAAGCCTGATCTATCGCTACGGCCCCTTGCCGCCGCTCAAGCTGCGTGCCGCCAAACTGGTCGCCGCTACTGGTGCGGACAAGAAGAACGTGGGCGGCGTACGGCGCTTTGTGCTCCCGGTAGGAATTGGCGACGCGGGGGTGGTGGATGATGTGACGCCGGCGGAACTGGAAGCGGCGGCAAAGTTCATGCTGAGCCGGGCCGCGGAAGGGCATGCATGACGCCCGCCACGGGCGCAAAACCCGTCGGCGCTGAGGATGAGGCCAGCGCCGCGCAGGCTGTACGCCAGATGTTCAATTCCATCGCGCCGCGCTACGACCTGCTGAATCACCTCCTCTCGGCCAACGTCGACCGTTTATGGTGGCGCAGGACGGCCCGGCGATTTCGCGACATTCTGGAAGATGCCGATGCGGCGATTCTGGACATCTGCTGCGGCACCGGCGACATGACCACGGCGCTCTTGAAGCATCGACCAGACGAGGCCCGGCCCATTCTCGCAGCGGACTTTGCCCGCGCAATGCTCGACCGCGGCAGGCACAAATTTCTTGGCCGCGCCGTCGTGGCATTGGAGGCCGACGCTTTGCACCTGCCTCTTCGTCCGGCGTCAATGGACCTGGTTATTTCCGCATTTGGCTTTCGCAACCTGGCAAATTACGAAGCCGGCCTGCGGGAGTTTCATCGCGTGCTTAAACCCGGAGGCCAACTGGGCATCCTGGACTTCAGCGAACCGGGAGGCCTGGTTGGCAAGGCCTACGCGCTATATTTCCGGCACGTGCTGCCCGCTGTCGGACGTCTGATCTCCGGCCCAGGAGCGGGCAACAACGCCGGCCCCTACAATTATTTGCCGGCTTCGGTGGGAAACTTTCCGTCTCCCCCGGCAGATGCTGGCGTTAATGCACACAGCCGGATACGAAGACTGTGCATGGCAGCCCTACACCTTTGGCATTGCCGGGTTGTACACCGCGCAGCGCCCGCTTGTAGTCTAGATAGGCAATGACCTCCGCCGTGTCCAGCCTGCCAGGGTTCTCCGCTGAGAAGCGCCGGGTGGCCCTCCACTCCATGCTGGCGGCCGCAGCCATGACACTGCTCAAGCTGGCGGCGGGACTGTTTTCAGGCTCATTGGGTGTATTGTCGGATGCGGCCCATTCGGCACTCGACCTTGCCGGCGCCGCGTTGACCTTCTTCTCGGTACAGGTTTCTGATAAACCGGCCGACGAAGACCACACCTACGGGCATGGCAAGATCGAGAACGTCTCGTCACTCGCTGAAGCCGGCCTGATGGTAGTCTCGTGCGCCTGGATTATTTTTGAGGCGGTATCGCGAATCGCCCATCACATCGTCGAACTGCGCCACTCGCTTTGGCCGGTTCTGGTGTTGGTCGGTTCAATCGCCGTTGACTACTGGCGCTCGCGGCAATTGCGGGCGGTGGCAGAGCGGACGGGTTCTCCTGCTTTGGCCACCGACGCCTTCCACTTTGCCTCCGACATCTGGTCTACCTTAGCCGTGCTTGCCGGGCTCGGGGCCAGCTGGTTGGGTTCGCACTACGGCGTTTCGTGGCTGCGCTTTGCCGACCCGGTGGCTGCCATTGTGGTTTCGATCATGATTCTGCGCCTCACTCTCACCCTGACACGCGAAACGGTGGGCGTGCTCATGGACCAGATTCCTGCCGAGACCCGGCGCCAGATCGTCAATGAAGTGGAGCAGGTGCCCGGCGTGCTCGCTGTCGAGCAAGCCCGTGTTCGGAGGGCCGGCGCCGCGCACTTTGCCGATCTGACCCTGGCCCTGCCGCGGCGCTCCACGTTTGAACACACCGATGAACTGGTACGCGCGGCTACCGACGCCGTGCACCGCACCCTGCCGGACGCCGACGTCGTGATTCACACCGTTCCAAGCACGGGCCGCGCGGAAAGCATCTTCGACCGGGTGCGCGCCGTGGCCGCCCGCAACAACGTCAGCGTGCACGAACTCAGTGTGCAGTCGCACCATGGGCGCCTGCGCGTTGAACAGCATGTCGAACTGGACGAGAACATGTCGCTGCTGGAGGCCCACAACTTTGTTAGCGGGATGGAAGCCGAGATTCTGCGCGACACGCCCGAAATTGACTCGGTTTTAACCCACATCGAGAGTGAACCCGCCACCATCGAGCAGCCCGAAGACGCGGTCGTGGAAGATCGCCGTATCGAGGTCGCGCTGCGTGCGGCGGCCAGCGCCTTCAACGAAATCGAGGATGTGCACGAAATCACTGTGCGCCGGGCCGGCGACCATATCGATCTCTCCTGCCATTGCACCTTGCCCGATCACCTGACCATGCAGCGCGTGCACGAAGTGATTACCGCGCTCGAAGACCGCCTCAAGATCGAGTGCCCGGAGGTATCGCGCGTGACCATCCACCCCGAACCAGCGACGGACAACACGCGGTAAGAGGACCGATTGAAATGATCGCTCACAGCGAATGGAAGCACGACGACGTCTTCGAAGCCAAGGCTGAGAACGGCAACACCATCGTCCTCGATGCAGATGCGGCGCATGCGCACGGCCCGAGCCCCATGGAAGCGGTGCTGATGGCCCTGTGTAGTTGCACTTCGGTCGATGTGGTCAGCATCCTCAAGAAGAAGCGCCAGGGGCTCACCGGCCTTCGCGTTTCTGCGGCAGCAACGCAGGCGGAGGCACCGCCGCGCGTCTTCACGCACATCAAGCTCACCTATGCTGTGCGCGGGAAGCTCAGCCGCAAAGCCGTCCAAGACGCGGTGGCTCTGTCGAAGAACAAATACTGTTCGGTGTCGCTGATGCTGGAGAAGGCCGCGAAAATCGAATGCGAAATCGTCTATTCGGATGGAGAGCCTGAGCCATGAGTTCCGGCCGGGTAAGGCGTCCCCTCGTCCACTTCTTTCAAATTGCATCGCTGGTGATGATCCTGATCGCCGTGGCTCTGGGGTCGGCCATCCTCACCATGCACTTCGCGATCCATGGCGCCGAGGTGCAAGTACCGGCGCTGAAAGGCATGACAGTGGCCGATGCGCGCAGCCAGACCGCCGGCCTGGGCCTGAACCTCGAGGTGGACAACCGCTACTATTCGTCCGACGTGGCCCCGGGCCACATTCTCACTCAGTCGCCAGCTCAAGGCACGGTGGTCCGGAGGGAGTGGCGCGTGCGCGTTGCCGAGAGTCTCGGTCCGCAGAAGGTGGACGTCCCGGACACAGTGGGCGTCGACCAGCGGGTGGCCGCGCTGAAACTGCGGCGCGTGGGACTATCTGTTGGAGCAACCGCGCAGTTGCCCTTCGCTGGGGCCGAGGAAGGCACGGTGCTCGCCCAGGACCCGCCTGCCCATGCCCAGGGCATTGAAGGACCCAGCATCAATCTCCTCGTGGCCGCGCCCAGCGAAGAGACGCCCGACGGGTTCGTGATGCCGGACTTTACCGGCGTGCCCATCGTAGCTGCCCAGGCTACTCTCGCGAAGGCGGGTTTGAAGGGGCCACCGCCCACGTTTGTGGATGTGAGTGTGCCGGACATCGGCGGTGCCAACACGCCTCCCAAGGCGCCCGTGGCTCCTGGCTCCGTGATCGGGCAGCAACCGCCGCCGGGCGCGCGCGTGGGCCAGAGCACGCCAGTCCTCTTCACCGTGGCGAAGTAAAGCCGCAGGTCCTTCCGAGAGCCTGTGGCATCTAAGACGAAGGCATGATGCAGGAATCGAACGAGTCCACCGACGACGCGGCGCCACCGAGAAGTTCGGACCTGTCGCACGCCTGGCGGGCCTTGCGGCATCGGAACTTCCGCCTCTTTTTCGGCGGTCAAACCATCTCCCTGATCGGCACGTGGATGACGCGGGTAGCAACGTCGTGGCTCGTGTACCGCTTGACGAAGTCGTCACTGCTGCTGGGGACGGTTGGGTTTGCGGGGCAGATTCCCACCTTCCTCCTCGCGCCTCTGGCCGGCGTCATCGTCGACCGTATCGATCGCCGCAAGGTGCTGGTGTGGACCCAGACCCTGGCCATGGCACAGTCACTCATGCTGGCATGGCTCACGCTTTCGCACCGCATCAATATCGCCGAAGTCCTGGTGTTGAGCGCCACCCAGGGCATCATCAACGCCTTCGACATGCCCGCCCGGCAATCGTTCATGATTCGCATGGTCGAAGATCGCGCGGATCTTTCCAATGCGATCGCCATCAATTCGTCGATGGTCAACACCGCGCGCCTGGTCGGGCCGTCCCTCGCGGGTTTGCTCATCGCCGCCACCAACGAGGGCTGGTGTTTCTTGGTAGATGGCGTCAGTTACATCGCGGTGATTGCGTCACTGCTGATGATGCGCATCCACCATGAGCAACTGGAACACGCGGGTACAACAATGGTCGAGCAGTTGCGCCAGGGTTGGGATTACGTCGTGTCGTCGCTTCCTATTCGCAGCATCCTCCTTCTCTTCGCGCTGATCAGCCTCATGGGATGGCCGTTCATGGTGCTCATGCCCATTTTCGCGGCCCAGGTGCTGCACGGCGGTCCGCATACTCTGGGGTTCCTGATGGGCGCAGTCGGTGTGGGATCGCTGGTCTCAGCGCTGTCCCTGGTCGTGCGCAGGTCGGTGCGCGGCCTGTTGAAGGTCATTCCCATCGGAGCGGCGATTTTCGGAGCCGGCCTGGTTGCATTTGGCCTCTCGCGCACCCTGTGGTTCTCGATCCCCATGATGTTCGTTACCGGGTTCGGCATGATGCAGGGCGTCACCTCGAGCAACACCATCCTGCAAACGCTGGTCGACGAGAAGATGCGCGGACGCGTGATGAGCTACTACACGATGGCGTTTGTGGGTATGGCGCCGTTCGGGAGCCTGATGGCCGGAGCCCTGGCCCATGCCATCGGTGCTCCGCGCACGGTCATCATCAGTGGTGTGGCCTGCATTCTTGGCTCGGTGTGGTTCTGGTCGCGCATGACGGCCATTCGCGACGATATGCGGCCAATTTATCAGCGACTGGGGATCGTACCGCTAACGGAAGTAGCAATCGAAGAAGCCGCCGAGAGCTGACTCAAGTCTGCTCGATCCTGACGAAACGGGGTGCCCCAGGGTCTGGATTTTCAGACCTGGGATAGCACAGACTACAAGCAATCGATCGGGATGATTCACTAGGATGGTGCGTGTGCGGGAGGACGACTGCAATGAGCATGAGCGAAGATCTGGAACGAATTGCACGGCAGGAGCGGGAACTCCAGTTGCCGCGCCTGGATGCGCAGACGGCGTGGGAACTGGGCTCGCGCCTGAGGGCGACGGCGGCGGAGCGAAAGCTGGCGGTCGTGATCGACATACGCCGATTCGGCCAGCCGCTTTTCTATGCCGCCATGGACGGCACCACGCCGGACAACGTGGAGTGGGTGCGGCGTAAATGCAACGTGGTGGCGCGGTTTCATCACAGCTCCTATGTGGCCGGAATCAAAGAGAAGATGAAGGATCAGTCGCTCATCGAGAGCCAGGGCCTGGCCCTCGCCGATTACGCCACGCACGGCGGATCGTTTCCGCTGGCTGTTGCCGGCGCGGGCGTCATCGGCAGCGTGACGGTCTCCGGCCTGCCGCAGCGCGCCGACCACGAACTGGTCGTCGAAGCGCTCTGCGCAATGCTGGGGCGGGATTATGCGGGCTTGAAGCTTGCGCCGGAATAGCGGTCAGCGAAATTGGGCCGGCGCGCATCATCCACCCTTCTCGATCATCGCGATGAAGAACCCGTCCGTGCCGCATGCACCTGGAAGCAGACGCAGATAGCCTTCGGGAGTGATATAGCTTCGCAGCCGCTCAGCGCCTGTTTCCGCAAGAACGCCATCCGCCTCCATCTTGTCGATTCGTCCAGCGATCGAAGACGCTCGGACGCCGTCAACTTCGCGAAGCACCGATGCCACGACTTGCTCGTTCTCTTCCGGCTCCAGCGAGCAGGTGGAGTAAATCACGTGACCGCCGGGACGAACTGCACGTACAGCGCAGGTGAGGATGGCGCGTTGGCGTTCAGCTTGCCGAGGCAGGTCTTCGGGGCGCAAACGGTGGCGAATTTCCGGATTGCGGCTTAGTGTGCCGGTACCGCTGCAGGGCACATCGGCGAGAACCACATCGAATTCAGATTCGAAGTTGAGAGCAGTCGCATCGGCAAGGCGGCATTCGACCCGTTCCCCGATTCCCGCCAACCGTTCGCGCAGAGACTCGAGCCGCGGCGCGCTGGCTTCGCAGGCGACGATGTGCGCCTCGGGATTGCGCTCGGCGAGGATGAGCGTTTTTCCTCCCGGCGCGGCGCAGCAATCGAGGATCGCGCTTCCCTGACCCGCAATTTCGGCGACCAATTGCGATCCTTCGTCCTGGATGCGCACGCGGCCCTCCCGCAAAGCGGCCGTAGCGATCACGTCTCCGCCTGTCACCTTCCTGGCAGCGGTGAGCAGTGTGCCCGGCTCGAGGGTAACGCCGGCTTCGGTGAGCTCGACTTCGGCTTCGCGTGATGCAAGTCGAATCGTCGTAGCGGGAGGATTCTGGTTATGACCGCAGATGGCGTAGGCGGCGTCGGTTCCAAAGAAGGCGCGACCAGCGCTCGACCATCCAGGCTGGATGCGCTTGAATGGCTGCCTCCGTTCGAAGAGTCAGGGCGCGGATGCTCCACCAAGCTTGCGCAGGACCGCGTTCACCATGCCCGACGCGAAGCGATGGCCGGCCTGCCTGGCCAGTTCCACGCTCTCGTCGATGGCGGCGCGCGCAGGAATGCGATCGAGATACAGCAGTTGGAAGGCTCCCAGGCGCAGAGCGATCAGCACTTCCGCGTCGAGCCTGGCGTTCGGCCTGGCGAGAAGACTGCGCAGCCGCTGGTCGAGGAGAATCTGCCAGCGCAGCACGCCCAGCACCAGCGTCGTGACCAGATGGCGATCACGATCAGAAAGGGCCGAGACCGCGTCGCCGCGGAGCAGATCGTCGGCGTGCGCCTGGCCGCGCTCGACGGTCAAAAGGATTTGAAACGCTACCCGGCGTGCGGCGGAAATCCCGGCCATCTCTTCAACCCAGGCGCATGCCGGCAGCGAATTGCATCCCATGCAGAAATTCGGCGGCTGACAGGCGCTTCTTGCCTTCGAGCTGGAGCTCGATCAATTCCAGCCACGAGTTGCCCGCACATGCGACAAGCATACGGTGGCCGGCGATGACCAGCTGTCCGCATTCTGCAGGGGCATTTGCATCGGAGAGCGGGGTCTGGGCCACATCAGTTCGATGCACGATCAGCTTTTTGCCATTCAACGAGGTAAACGCGCCCGGCCAGGGCTGAAAGCCTCGCCAGCGATTCTTGAGCTGGGTCGCGGTGAAGGCGGAAAAATCCATGCGCCCATCTTCGCGGTCGAGCAACGGCGCGAGCGTGGCGCGGGAGTGGTCTTGCGGCTGGGGCTCGATGGTTCCGGCGCCGAGTCCTTCGAGCGTCTCCACCACCAGCGGCGCGCCGCCTTCCGCCATCTCTTCATAGAGTTCCACCGCCGTCTGCTCGGGGCGAATCACGACGGCCTGTTGCAGCAGGATCGGCCCGGTATCCAGGCCTTCCTCGAGAAGCATGGTGGTGTTGCCGGTGATGGTCTCGCCCATGGCAATCGCCCACTGAATGGGCGCGGCGCCGCGGTACTTGGGAAGCAGCGAGCCGTGCAGATTGATACAGCCGTATCGAGGCAGAGTCAGCATCCAGGGCGGAATGATGCGCCCGTAGGCCACGACGATAATGGCATCCGGAGCAATCGACTCCAGTTGGCCGCGGAATTCGGCGTTATTCCGGATCTTGTCGGGCTGCGTGACCGGAATTCCCGCCGCCAGCGCCTTCTGCTTGACGGGCGGCGCGACCAGTTCCTGGCTGCGCCCCACGGGCCGGTCCGGCTGCGTCACTGCGAGGGCGATCTCGTGGCCCGCCTCCTGCAATGCCATCAGAGTTGGCACCGCAAATCGGGGAGTCCCGCAGAAAACCAGCTTCACCGCGCTACCAGGTGCCTTCCCGCTGCATTTTGCGAATCTTGCGGAGGGCAAGGTCCCGCTTGAGCCCACTCATTCGGAAAATGAACAACATTCCGTCGAGATGGTCGATTTCATGCTGGAAGGCGCGCGACAGCAATTCCTCGCCGTCCATCTCGAACCATTTGCCGTTTTCGTCCTGAGCGCGAATCGAAACTTTAGCGGCACGCACCACTTTCTCGCGAATTTCGGGAAAACTCAGGCAGCCCTCTTCCTCGTATTGCTTGCCTTCCCGGAAGATGACCTCGGGATTGATGAGAACCAGCTTTTTTGACGGGTCCTTTCCCATACTCAGGTCAATTACCGTGACTCGCTTGGAGACAGCCACCTGCGGCGCCGCCAGTCCGATGCCCTGGGCGGCGTACATCGTCTCGAACATGTCGGCAACAAGTTTGCGCAGTTCGTCATTGAATTCGGTTACCGGCTCACCCGGCTGCTGCAGCACCGGTTCCGGGTACTTAACGATCTTGAGATTCATTCGATTGGACTAAAAGCTCCTGATCTGTTCGATGTATCCATCGTAATTCCGTTTCATCTCGAGCACCGAGTCGCCGCCGAACTTCTCATGAGCCAGCCCGGCGATGGTGAGGGCAACCATGGCCTCGGCGGCGACCCCCGCGGCGGGAACGACGCAGATGTCGGAGCGCTCATAGCTGGCCGCCGTGGGCTCGCGCGTATCGAACCGTACGGATTCGAGCGGACGGCGGAGGGTGGAAATGGGTTTCAGATAGCCGCGCACCACCACGTCCTCGCCGTTCGAAACGCCGCCTTCGATGCCGCCGGCATTGTTCTGGGGGCGGGTGAAGCGGGTGGGCCTGCCGGTGTCGGTCGCGGCATAATGGATCGGGTCGTGGACCTTGGACCCGAAGGACTCGGCGGCGGTCACTCCGCGGCCGATCTCCACCGCTTTGACTGCCTGCAAGCTCATCACCGACCAGGCCAGGAGGCCGTCGAGGCGCTCATCCCAGTTGGCATAGGTGCCCAGCCCGGCCGGCACCCCGTGGGCGACGACCTCAAACACGCCGTTGACCGTGTCGCCGGTGCGGGCAGCTTCTTCCACTTCCTCTTTCATGCGCGCTTCGGTGTCGGCATCGACGCAGGCCAGCACCACCTCGTCGCGGCCGGCGAGCGCGGCGATCTCGTCCCAGGTGGCGGCTCGTTCCAGTTCTACCCGGCCCACCCGGATCACATGGCTGGCAATCTCGATGCCCAATTCCCGCAGGAGCAGTTTGGCGAACGCTCCCCCGGCTACGCGGGAGGTGGATTCGCGCGCCGAAGCGCGCTCCAGTACATAGCGGGCGTCAGGAAAGTTGTGCTTGAGGGCTCCGGCGAGGTCGGCGTGCCCGGGGCGCGGGGAAGCCACGGCCTGATGTTTGCCCGGATCGCCGGCTTCCACAGGGAGCTTTTCTTCCCAGTTCTTCCAGTCGCGGTTGACGATTTCGATGGCAATGGGAGAACCGATGGTCTTGCCGTGGCGCACCCCGGAGAGCACGTGCGCCTTGTCGGTCTCGATCTTCATGCGGCCGCCGCGCCCGTACCCCTGCTGGCGGCGCCAGAGCTCGCGGTTCACAAATTCGAGATCGACAGAGACGCCGGCCGGAATCCCGGAGACCAGGGCGATGAGGGCCTCTCCGTGGGACTCGCCGGCAGTGGAAAATCGGATCATGTCCTTTCGATTGTATAGGGAAAGACAGGGAACAGGGATCAGGGAACAGGGATCAGGCAGAGCGCTGCACGTCCCTTGGAAGCCCTGAAGGCGACCTGACCGCTTTCTGTTCCCTGTTCCCTGATCCCTGTTCCCTCGCTTACGATGGACGGCATGTCGTACTGCCTCTTCAAGACCGAGCCCGACGCCTATTCCTTCGACAATTTCCTGCGCGACAAGGAAACGACGTGGGACGGCGTAACCAACCCCACCGCCGTCAAGAACCTGCGCGAGCTGAAGCCGGGCACAAAGTGGATCTTCTATCACACCGGCGACGAGCGCACCGCCGTCGGCACCGGCACCGTGGTCAGCGTGGATGCGAGGGACCCCAAGGTGCCGCTGGTCCGGGTAAAAGCCGGCAAGCGCCTCAAGACTCCGAAGACGCTGGAGGCCATCAAGGCCGAGCCGCTGTTTGCGGATTCCCCGCTGGTGAAGATCGGCCGGCTCTCGGTGGTGCCGCTGACGGAAGAACAATGGGAGTGGTTTCTAACTTAGGCCGTGCCTCTCCGAATCAGCCGATCTACAAGAACCTTCACTGCCCGAACTGCCGCAGATGATGATCCGTGTGGAGATAGCCCCAGCGCATCCACTGCTCTCTCCGACATTTCTTTGAACATGGGATGGGGCCGGAAGTGGAAGCTGCGGGGCTGGGCAGTGAACTTCTCCATCGACGCGAGGAGAATGCGCATGTCGGACTCGAACTGCGCAGGCGGGGTGCCGCCGCCTCCGTGCTGATCGAATTCCGGCCGCGTGGGCACGCCCTTGGGCCACTGGAACGGCGCATACAGGGCAAATCTTTTCATTACCCTCAACAGGGTAAAGCCGCGGGGAATCTCCATCGGGCGGTCACCCATCACCCCAAGGAAACAATCGCTCAAGTGACAGATCATCTGCGACGCGGTCATCTTTCCCCATTTGCGGGGAGTGTCCGGGCGGATCTTCTCGAGCCGTGCCAGGATTTCCTGTTTGCACCCTGGGTCACTCAGCAACTTCATCCGCCATCCCTCCTGGTTCGGCGTCCGCGATGGGCCGGCCTGATGTTATGGAAATTGTCGCAGGAATGGATGCGCGAATGATCATCGTTGATTCTCAGTTTTGTCATTGCTCGCGGCGTTCGAAGGCATGTTTCAGAGATGAGCGGAAACGGCGGGTTGTCGTGGGGACAGCACCCGCCTCCCGATCTGCCTTACCTTCTCAGAGGGAATTCAGGAAATTGAGAAGGTCCTGCCTGTCGTCGGGCGCGAGTTCTCGTGAAGCTCTCCGCGGGTTCAGCCGCTTCACCTTTGTGGCGGGCGATGGCACTCTCCAACGACAGCGATTTGAGGTCGTGCATGAACCGGGCTTTGGTGCGCAAGCCCCACAGCGGCACGGTCCTCAGCTTGTTGGCTGTATCCTGCGGCCCGACCTGGACAATTCCGTCGCCGGTTCCCACGTCGTGGAGCAGGAAGTCGCTATAGGGGTGGATCAGCTTGTTGCCGAGTGCTGACGGGACCACGAATGTGCCTCCATTCAACACCGTTCCCGCGGGAGCAGTGACGATGGAGGGAAGATGGCAGGTGCTGCAACCCAGTTTCTGGAAGAGACGCTGGCCGTGCAGCGCGGAATTGGTTGCAGCAAGCGCCATGTCCCGGGGAGGAACCGTGGTGGCGCGAATGAACTGCGCAAAGTGGTCGATATCTGCCAGTCCCAGGCTATCCGGAACGTCTTCAGGATCGGTGGTGGTCTTGCAGACGGTGGTGACGTCCTTGGGGCGAAGCCGGCTGGTAACGCCCATCTCGTTCAAATAGGCATCGCTCACGAACGAGAGCAGGCTTCCGTGCTGATCCTTCCATCCGAAGCGTCCCACCCGGGTCTGTCCCGGCGCTTCGAAGACGGGCGCCATGACGACTTCACCATGGATCCTGCCTTCGCTCTGGTCCGGCTGGCGCGCGGCGATGGCGATCAGGGTCTGATCGTCGATGGCCTCGACGAAGCCGTCGCCGAGGGTATTGAGCACCGCACGCAGAGCGCGGATGTTCTCCGTGGGAGGGATGTGTTCCTGCGCCTCGGGACAGATGGCGCGGTCGTTCACGATGGAGCGGCCCGTGATGGTGTTCTGTCCATCGTTGATGAAGATGGTGGGGTTGACGAAGTTTCCATTTACATCGTTGTGGCCGACGCGCAGCTCCGTTATCTGGCTGGCGCCGCCGGTGTTGGGATTCTCGTGGCAGGTTACGCAGGCGGTCCCGTTGTAGACCGGTCCAAGACCGGTTTCGCCGGGATTGTCGCTCCTGGCTTGATGGTTTCGCTCAAAGACTTGTTGGTCGAGGGCAAAGTTGTCTCCCGCCGGCTCCTCGATTCCATTGCTTACGCTGGCCGCACCGTTGAAGCTGGGAGTGTTGAAGCCGGCCGGAGCTTCCATCGCCGATTGCTGCGCGATTCCGGCAAGTACCGTGAACAGACACGCGCATCCCGCGGATGCGCACACGTAACGTAGAGTCTTCCTATGTGGGGGCATAAAGAACGTTCCTCCGGAGGTTCGCCGCGAGTCGCCGCGGCGAGGAAGTGGCAGCCGCCTCACTGCGCCCCGAAGAGCACAGCGGCTCGTAAAGATGCCGCACGCCTGCGAACGTTCAAACTGGAGAAGCGGGCGATTATTCCCACAAGGATGAAAATTAATGTTGAGTACAGTGAATTCTGCCAGCCCAAGGCAGCGTTATGCTGCCGCCCGATACAGTCTCATGCTACCGATTCCAACGAGGATTGAGATGAAGTGTCTAGTCATTGCTTTGCTCGTTCTTGTCCCGGCCGTTGATCGGGCGCAGGATCTGGCGATTACGCATGCCACGATTTACGCCTCGCCGGAGGCGCCACCGCGCCGGGATGCGACGGTCTTCATCCAGTCCGGGGTGATCGCTGCGGTTGGGGAGCACCTGCAAACACCCGGCGGCATTGAGACGATCGACTGCCGCGGTTGTGTCGTGCTCGCCGGATTCTGGAATGCGCACGTGCATTTCATGGAGCCAAAGTGGAACGACGCCGCGCATCAGCCCGCAGAAAAACTGGCGCGCCAGATGAGCGAGATGCTGACGCACTCCGGTTTTACGACCGTGGTGGATACCGGGTCGGACACAGAGAATACCGTCACGCTGCGACAGCGCGAGGAAAGGGGCGACTTCGCGGGACCGCGCATATTCACCTCCGGCATTCCTGTCTTCCCGGCGCACGCATTACCGTACTATCTGGCTGAGCTTCCTCCGGAGTTGAAGGCGAAGATGGCGCAACCCGAGACGCCGCTGGAGGCAGCGACATTTGTCGACAAGAATCGAGCAGCCGGATCGGACATCGTAAAGCTCTTTACGGGCTCGATTGTGAGTCCCGGACACATCACTCCGATGCAAGTGGGAATTGCGCGTGCAGCCGCCGATGAGGCGCACCGCAAGGGGCAACTGGTTTTCGCGCATTCGTCGAATTTCAAGGGAACTGAAGTTGCCATCAATGCGGGCGTAGACGTTCTTGCACACACGCCGGAGGATACGGACGGAATTGATGAGGCCCTGCTTCAGCGAATGATTGACCAGCACATGACGATCATTCCGACATTGAAGCTTTTCTCTCGCGACGATGCCATTGCAAAGATCCGCGGGCTCGATTACCGGTATCACAAGCTGGGTGGCAGGCTTGTCTACGGGACCGATACAGGATTCCTCACTGACTATGATCAGGGCGAGGAATTCCGACAGCTCATTCAGGCGGGGTTTAGCTTTCGCGATGTGCTGGCCATTCTGACAACGGCTCCCGTGGAGCTCTTCCATCTGTCGCGCAGCGAAGGCAAGGTAATGCCCGGGATGCGCGGCGATCTGACGATTTTGTCAGAAGATCCGGCATCGGGAGATCCGGATGCTTTCACCAAGGTTCTGTATACGATTCGCGGCGGCAAGGTGATCTGGCGACGAGATTAGCCGGAAAAGATCCCGGAGCAGGGCGAAGCCGCGGAGTTCAGTTTTCGCCCAGCCAGCGCCGCGTATTCAGTAGCTGCCGCTGATCGAGCGCCCAGACTCTGCCGGTCAGCTCGTCGGCGGGTTTGCCTTCGCGCGCGCATTTGTCGAATTCGCTCTGCATGGCCTGCATCTTGGCATCGAGATCGTCGATGAAGTTGAGGACCAGCGATTCCGGGATCATGGGCAGCTTGGGCGAGCCGAACTCCAGCTTGCCATGATGCGACAGGATCATGTGCAGCACCAGCGTCTTGAGCCTGGGGGGAAAGCCGGGCAGGCTGTCCATGGTCCGCTCCGCAAGTGCCGAGCCGATCTGGATGTGTCCCAGCAGCACGCCTTCGACGGTGTACTCGAAGCCAACGTCCCAGGAGAGTTCGCGGATCTTGCCGATGTCGTGGAGGATGACGCCTGTGAGCAGCAGGTCCCGGTGGAGGATCGGATAATGGGGCGCGACGCGGTCCGCCAGCGTGAGCAGGCTGACGACGTGTTCGAGCAGGCCGCCCAGCCAGGCATGGTGCAGCTGCTTTGCGGCGGGCGCTTCGCGGTACGCGGCCGCGATCTGCGGATCGGCGAGCAGCGTGGTCAGCAGCAGCTTCAAATGGGGCTCGGTGAACGACTCGACAAAGCTGAGCAATTGGCGCCAGAGCGTGTCTACGTCATACGTGGTGGCGGGCATCAGGTCGGACTTGTCGATCTCGACCGGCATCGCCTTGCGCAGTTGTTCCACCTTCATCTGCAGGCGGTCGTTGAAGCGGGAAATGCAGCCGCGCGCCTTGACCACGTCGCCGCGCTCGAAATCTTTGGCGATACGCGGGTCGTCGGGTTCCCAGGCGCGCCCCTCCAATTGACCGGTCTTGTCGCAGAAGATCAGGCTAAGGTAGGGCTTGTTCGATTGGGTGGTCCGAAGCTGCCGGGATAGAACCAGGAAAAAACTATCGAAGAGTTTGCCTTCTTCAAAAGAAGCCAGGTCGGCTACAAAGATGTCTTTCATTCTGGGTGAAGAGTAACGCAAAGCGGCTTTGAGCCGCCAGCCGTGGGGCACAGCTTGTAACGGGTCCCAAGTCTGAGAATCGAGATCTCCACCCTGCGGACAAAGACCGTCCAGGGCTCCGGGACCTGGGGCACCCAGTTGGTTGGAGTGAGCGCCTTACTGTTGGGGAGCGGGCGGCGGCGTCTGGGGCGGAGCCTGAGACAGGAGCCGGGGCGCCCGGAACCGCCGGGATCGGCGTCGGCGCCGGAGTTTCGGCCGGCTTCTGCTCGCCTTCGGTCTGCTTCTTGTCGCTCAGCCGGGTCTTGTCGCCGGTCGTGGTGGAGTTCTTCTTCTTCTTTTTGCTGGCTGTATCGCCGCCCAGTCCCAGCGGGGCGGACTGGGTCTGGCGGTCGGCCACTTCGGCGGCGTCGGGCGCGGCAGGCGCCAGCGGATCCGTCTTGGCGGCACCTTTGGCCTTGGGCTCCTTGGGCTGCTTGGCGCGATCGGAATAACGAGTCTTCTTTTCCGGTGCGGGAGCCGGTTCGAGCGGGTTGGCCGGCTCATTATTCTGAGCCATCGCGCCGGCGTCCTCGGTCGGAGTCTCAGGTCCGTTGGGCAGCGTCTTGGTAGGCGCCTGGCCGTAACGGATCTTTTCCTTCTTGCCCGGCTTCATGCTCGCGGTAGCCGCGGAATTCGCGGCAGGCGGAGGCGTCGTAGCGGTCACGGTAACGGTGGTATTGGCGGGAAGCGGCGCCGGGGACGACTTCTGGCGGAAGGTATGGGTGGTTTCGCGGAACCGCGTCCGCTCGACCTTCTTCTTTTTCTTCGGCGAAGGGGGCGTGTACGAAGCGTAGGAAATGGGAAGAACCCGCTGGTTTCCGCTGGCTCCCGTATCCGTATAGCCGGTCTTGATTTCTACGTAGGCGTCTTCGCGCATCTTGGTCAGGTATTCGCGCATCGCCGGCATCATCCTGGCTTCGTAGAAGGTCTGTTCCACATCCTGTTCCACGTCTTTGTATTCGGGAACGCCGCCGGGGGTGTGCTGCACGACCTTGAGGATGACATACCCCTGCTTGGTGCGGATGGGCTCGGTGAACTCGCCTGTTTTCAGGCTGAATGTCGCGTCTTCCAGCACCTTGGCCAGCGCCCCGCGCCGAAACTGACCGAGATCCCCGCCCTGGGCCGCCGTCTGGCCGTCGCTGGAACTGCGCGCCAGCTGGGCGAAGTCGGCCGCCCGCCTTGAGCTTGGCTTCGATGTCGTCGGCCTTGGCCTTGGCCGCCGCCACCTTGGCGGGATCGTCCTGCACACCGCCCTCGGGCGTGGGCGCCGCAGTCCCGGTCGAGATCAGGATTTCGGTCAGGCGGACGCTTTCCGGCTGCACATAATCCTGCTTGTGCTCTTCGAAATACCGCTGCACTTCGCCCGGGGTAATGGACACCCGCCGGCCGACCTCCTGCCGCATGACTTCCTGGGTGATGATCTGGTTGCGGATGTTGGCCTTAAAGTCTTCGTAGGAATAGCCTTGCTCCTGGGCCGCCTTCTCCAGGTCTTCCATGGTCGCGAGGTTGTACTGTTTCCGGATGTCATTCAGCCGGTTCACCAGCTCCGTTTCGCCAGTGATGCCCAGCTCTTTTCCCTTGGAGAGCCAGAGTTGCTGGTCGATGAGGTTGCGGAGCAGGTCTCGATGCGCCTCGGAAAGCTGCTGCATGGTGGCGCCGTGCTGCCGCCCCTCGTCGTCCAGTTCCTTCATGGCGCGATCGTAGTCGGAACGCGTGATGATCTGGTCGTTGACGCGGGCAATGATGTCTTCCACGACGACCCCGCCGTAGGGGCTTTCGGGCTGGGCCGGATGGGTTTGGGCCACGCCGGAGGTGACAAAGAAAATGGTGCTCAACACCGAAACTGCGGGGATGCGGAGGAATCTAAAAGTCATAGTTTGGCGCCCGGAAGACAATATCGGTCTCTGCCTCTTCGATAGACGTCATTGTAAATGGCTGGAGAGCAGCCGGTCGAACAGCCACCGGGGCTGAGATCGATCGCGGGAGGGTCAGGCTTGGAAACGAAGCTTCGCGGCGGCGAGTTTGTCGCAGGTCAAACTCGCAGATTTTCTGGACAATTTCGGCACCTGCGGTTACCAGAAACCCTCGCCTGAGTCAAACAAACCAATGCTATACTTTAGCTCAAGACTGCCCTGCGAGGCCCGTTCACGGCGCCCTTCGCACCCGCTCCACCCCAGGAAGCAAAGCCGGCTTCCGGGGGACCCCGGTTTGCAGTTCGGAGGTACCTTCCGCCCATGACACCCCGCGCCCGTCGGGCTCTATTCACTCTTGTCCTCTTTTTTGCCGTCTGTGCCGTTGTTGGCACAGTCTTGCAGCGCAAAGTCGGGGCCCAGTCCTCCGAGGATGAAAGCCAGATTCGCGACAACCTCAAGGCATTCACCAATGTGTATGCCCTGGTGGAGCAGAATTACGCCGAACCGATCCAGGGGGACAAGGCGGATATCGCGATCTACGATGGGGCGATCCCGGGCATGCTGCGCACGCTCGACCCGCACTCCAATTTCTACGACCCGAAGGCGTACGCGAAGATGCGCGAAGACCAGCGCGGCCACTACTACGGCGTGGGCATGGTCATCCAGCAGCAGAATAATAAGGTGTATGTGATCACGCCGTACGAGGGCACGCCGTCGTTCCGCGCCGGCATCCGGCCCGGGGACATCATCAGCGCCGTGGACGGCAAGTCGGCCGAAGGCATGACCTCGGACCTGGTGGCCAAGGCCCTGAAAGGCCCCAAGGGAACCCACGTCCAGGTCACGATGGTGCGCGAAGGCCAGCCCAAGCCGCTCTCCTTCGACCTGGTGCGCGACGAGATTCCCCACCCCTCCGTCGACCTCAAGTATGAGATCCGGCCGGGTGTCGGTTACATCCACCTGACCCAGTTCCAGGAGACAACAGCCCAGGAAGTGGTGGACGCCGTCGACAGCTTCGGCAACCTGAAGGGGCTGGTGTTCGATCTGCGCAATAATCCGGGCGGCCTGCTGAGCCAGGCCGTCGAGGTTTGCGACCATCTTTTGAGCAAGGGCCAGACCATCGTTTCGCAGCGCGGGCGGGCCTATCCGGACCAGAATTACACCGCGACCCATGGCAACGACGGCAAGACCTTTCCCATCGTGGTGCTGGTCAACCGCAACACCGCTTCCGCGGCCGAGATTGTTTCCGGCGCCCTGCAGGATCATGACCGGGCGCTCATCGTGGGCGAAACCACCTTTGGCAAGGGCCTGGTGCAGACCGTTTACAACCTGAGCGAGAACACCGGCCTGGCGCTGACGACGTATCACTATTACACGCCGTCGGGACGGCTGATCCAGCGCAACTACTCCGGCGTGTCGCTCTACGACTACTACTACAATCACGCCGGCGCCCAGCCCGCCGACAACACCAATCGCGAAGTGAAGATGACCGACTCGGGCCGCACGGTTTACGGCGGCGGCGGCATTACGCCCGACGAGAAGGTCGAAGGCCTCAAGTCCAATCGCTTCCAGGATGAGCTGGCCTTCAAGTCGGTGTTCTTCCACTTCGCTCCGCATTACCTCGCCAACCGCACCGTCGACCACAGCTTCGTGGTAGACGACGCGGTGCTGGCGGACTTCAAGAAGTTCCTCACCGACCAGGACGTGGCCTGGACCGAGAAGGACATCAACGACAACCTGGATTGGCTCAAGGTCAACATCAAGGAGAAACTCGTCACCAGCCAGTTCGGACAATTGCAGGGACTGCGCACGCTGGCCGACTGGGATCCCGAAATTCAGAAAGCTCTGACCTTCCTGCCCGAGGCGCAGGCTCTGGAAGACAACGCCCACAAGGTACTGGCGCAGAAGGCGCAGGCGCGGACCGCGGGCACCCCGCAGGGAGTGGCGGCCCAGCCCTAAGCGACCCGGCGTCCCGATTCACCTCCGACGGACAGGCCCAGCGCCTGTCCGTTTTGCTTTTCCATGGAGAAAGCCGGGACCTGTTACGCATCGCGTGGTACTGTGTATCGCGGGAGGGCGGGCATGTTGAATGTTGTGTGGTACTCACCGTTCATTGATGGCAGCTTCAAGTACGACATCGAGCAACACGTCACCAAGTGCAAGAAACGCGAACATAAGCAAAAGAAGCAGTTTTACGGGTTACAAGCGGGACTGGGCGCCAGCGACCAACTGACACGCTTTGGGGAGAAGATGCGGCTCTATGTGATCGGGCATGGCGATTTCAGTTCGAGGTATATTGTCGGTGAACGCAGCAAGATCTCAACCTTCGATCCGAAGATGCAGATGAGTGTCAAAGGGTATTCAAACTACATGAACAAGCTGGCTCTTACACCGGAGCAGTTGTGCGACCGCCTGCTGAACGAAGGACCGCATCCAAAAGCGGAAGTGCGGGTGTGGGCATGCCTGGGGGCGAGAGGATCGAATAACTTCGCGAGCGAATTTGCCAAGCTGTACTGCCACTGGTGTCCAGCGGCCCGAGTATTTGGATACACCGGCTATACCCTGCTGGCCGGGGGGCACAAACGCGGACAGATCACAAACGATGACAGCATGCCCAGTGATAAAGCCAGCAAATTTATGGTCGAGGTCACGCCGAAGCCGAAGCCCTCGTTGTCGCAAGACAATGATGAGGCGCCTGAAGAAGAAGGCGCGGAACTCCTGTGGCAGGAGTCGGCTTGGAGCTATCCCGGCCAATAGGACGGTGGTAGCCAATCAGATTGAACATAGCTCCGCAGCAGCCGTGATTCGCGCTTGACCCTCCCGGCTTCAGTCGTGCCCTAAAGCATCGAGAGTCAAGCGCTGGGCTTTGTGAGTTTTTCGACGTCGCCTCTTGAATGAGCGCGTTGGCCTGTACTCGTGAGTTCATCAGGCGCAGGAGCTCAGGGCTAGACATGAATCGGAAGCGGCACCCCCTCCAGTGCGGATAGTTTTTGCGGAACGCAGCACGCCTTGTTCAACCTCGCAAGGTCTGCCTGCATCGTTTTGTCTTCGCTGAGCACGGAGAGCGTTGCGCTTAGGATTCGCGCAGAGCCGGCGTGCTTCGGCACAACGATGCTGTAGTGCATCCATTTCCCTTCGCGTCGAGCAGCCACAATGCCGGCACGCCGCAGGTAGGCAAGATGCCGCGACACCTTGGGCTGGCTCTGCCCAAGGATTTCCACGAAATAGCACACGCAGACCTCCTTGCCGCCCATCAGGTTCAAGAGCCTGAGCCGGGTTCGATCCGCGAGCGCGGCAAACAGGAGAGCCAAATCGCTGGTCCTCGGAGGAATGAGTCACACATTCATGATATACGCCTTGACAGATATGTCCAGCGGAGAATACATTTGCTTTAACGTATGTGAGGAGACGCAATCATGGAATCGACGACCAGCGTTCAGGAACAGGTCAAAGAAAAATACGGAAGTGCGGCACGCGCTGTAGCGCAGTCAGGCAGTGTGCAGGCGTGTTGCGACCCCGGCCTTCGGTGCTGCGATCCAATCACTACCAATCTCTACAGCACCGACCAGACGGGGATTATCCCGGAGAAAGCGGTCAAGGCTTCCCTCGGGTGCGGCAATCCCACAGCGCTGATCGATCTTCGCCCGGGAGAATCGGTCCTCGATCTTGGCTCCGGCGGCGGCATCGATGTGCTGCTCTCGGCGAAGCGCGTGGGCCCAACCGGCAAAGCCTACGGCCTGGACATGACCGACGACATGCTGGCGCTGGCGCGCGAGAACCAGAGGCAGGCAGGCGTGACGAATGTCGAGTTCCTGAAGGGCGAAATCGAAAACATTCCTCTGCCAGACAACTCCGTCGATGTCATCATTTCGAACTGCGTCATCAATCTTTCCGCCGACAAGGATCGTGTCCTCCGCGAAGCCTTCCGCGTGCTGAAGCCCGGCGGACGGTTCGCTGTCTCCGATGTGGTGGTTCGCGGCAGCGTGCCGGAAGAGGTGCGCAAGAGCATGTTGCTCTGGGTCGGCTGCATTGCCGGAGCGCTGGAAGAAAATGAGTACGCCGCCAAGCTTTCAAAAGCGGGATTCGAGCAGGTTTCCATCGAGCCAACGCGCGTCTATAACGTCGAGGATGCGCGCCAGTTCCTCACCGAGGCCGGCGTCGACGTGGATGCCATCGCTCCCCAGGTGCACGAGAAATTCTTCAGCGCGTTCATCCGCGCGAATAAGGCTAAGGCAGCCTGCTGCCAACCAGGTTGCTGCACGCCTTCGCTGGCAGGAGCGTAGGAGGCAATGGTGAAGAAGAGCCGGTTGTCTTTTCTGGATCGCTACCTGACGGGATGGATCTTCGCCGCCATGGCGTTCGGCGTGGCCCTGGGATGGCTTGCTCCCGGAGTTGTGCCCTTCCTGAACCGCTTCAGCATCGGCACAACCTCGGTGCCGATCGCGGCGGGGCTGATCCTGATGATGTACCCGCCATTCACGCGGGTTCGATACGAAGAACTGCACAAGGTTTTCCGCAACAAGCGGATTCTGGGCTTATCGCTCATTCAGAACTGGCTCATCGGTCCGGTCCTGATGTTCGTGCTCGCCGTCGTGTTCCTTCGCGGCTATCCCGAGTATATGGCGGGGCTGATCATGATCGGGCTGGCACGCTGCATCGCCATGGTCATTGTGTGGAACGAACTCGCGAAGGGCGACACGCAATATGCGGCAGGACTGGTGGCGTTCAACTCGCTGTTCCAGGTCTTCTTCTACTCCGTCTACTCCTGGGTGTTCATCACGGTGCTGCCCGGCTGGTTCGGCCTGCGCGGAGCCGTGGTCAAGGTCTCCATTGGGGAGATTGCGGAGAGCGTCTTCATCTATCTGGGCATCCCGTTCATCGCCGGCTTTCTGACGCGCACTGTTCTGGTCCGGGCGAAGGGACGCGAGTGGTACGACCGAAACTTTGTGCCCCGGGTCGCCCCAATGACGCTGGTGGCTCTGTTGTTCACGATTGTGGTGATGTTCTCGCTCAAGGGCGATTACATTGTGCGTTTGCCTCTGGACGTTCTCAGGATCGCAATTCCGCTGCTGATCTACTTCGTGATCATGTTCCTGGTGTCGTTTTACATGGGGAAGAAGCTCGGCGCCGATTACTCAAAGACGGCGACGCTCTCGTTCACAGCGGCCTCAAATAACTTCGAGCTGGCCATCGCCGTTGCGGTATCGGTGTTCGGCATCAACTCCGGAGCCGCGTTCGCGGCGGTCATCGGCCCGCTGGTCGAGGTGCCGGTGATGATCGCGCTGGTCAATCTGGCTCTGTATTTCCAGCGCCGGTATTTCGAGTCGCGTCCGGCGCTCCTGACGCCCTTGAAAGGGAGGTAATGAATGGCTGAACACTACAACGTGCTATTTCTTTGCACCGGCAACTCTGCGCGCTCCATCATGGCGGAGGCCATCCTGAACCATAAAGGCAGGGGCAGATTCACCGCCTATAGCGCGGGCAGCCATCCAACCGGACAGCCGCGACCGGAAGCACTCCAGCAGATTGAATCGTCGGGGATGCCCGACGGCGGGCCTGCGCAGCAAGTCTTGGGATGAGTTCTCAGGGTCCAGGCGCTCCGAAGCTCGACTTCGTCTTCACCGTATGCGACAACGCGGCCAAAGAACAGTGTCCTTATTGGCCGGGGCAGCCGATGACGGCGCACTGGGGTATTGCTGATCCGGCTGCAGTCAAAGGGACTCCGGAGGAAATCGCCCGCGCATTTCGTGATGCCTTTACGGTGCTCGATCGTAGAATCGGACTCTTCCTCTCGCTGCCTCTCGCGACGCTTGAGAACATGGCCATCAAGCGCGAGATCGACCAGATAGGCCGATCCTAGGCCAGCTTCAAATGACGCCCGCTAGCCCAGAATTACCAGCGGAAATGCCAGAATGAACTCAGATCCATGCCGACGCAGGCCAACAGAGAACACGACTGGAATGAAGAGCTTCCTGAATGAACAGTTATGGAACCCAAAAACCCGGGTTTTGGACACTTCTGAGATCGATCGCTGCTTCAATAAACCATTATTTATGTTTTTATTGCTGCGGAAAATCCGCTGAAAATGCAGCCCCCACCGGGGGGTATAAAAATGATGCGGATTGCAATGGCTCACCTCTGGCTGGCGTCTCCAGCGGCGACCTTGCGATTGAATTCCGCCGACTTGTTGCGCGGCACGCTCAGCGACTGCCATCGGTCGCACGCAAAGTGCTTGGCGAGAAGAACGATCTGCCCTACGTGGTGAGGATAGTGCGCCAGCTGGCGGTTGATGGCCTGCATCACCGAGTGCGGTTCGCCGCGGATGGTCACGGTGCGCGTGAGGTCCGCGTCGGTGAGCGGCTCAAGTGCGTCGAATACGCGCTGCCAGCCGTCCTCCCAGTCTTTCAGCAGCGCCTCGCGCGTCGCTGGAGGGTCGACAAATTCGCTGTCCCGATTGCGGTCTGGCTTCTCGCCGTCGGTGGTCAGAAAATCCGTCCAGCGCGAACGCATGTTCCCTGTGATGTGCTTCACGATGATGGCGATGGAATTCGCCTCTCCATCGAGCGTTGCAAAAAGGTGCTCGTCCGCAACCTGGTCCATCGCCCGCTCGCCGAGTTTCTTGTAGTAGCGGAACACCGCCAGTGAATCTTCGAGATACGATGTGGTGAATTTGAGAGCCATGAAAGCAGTGTAGATCGCATCGCTGCCTACGGCTCATCCCTGTAGACGCCGATCTCGAGCTTGCCGCCTTCGCTCATTTTGGCGCGAAACATGCCCGGCGTGTTGAAGCTCCACGCCTGCTGGCCGTCGGGCGAGATGGCGATCACGCCGCCGTCGCCGTGCAGCGCCTCCAGTTCCTTGTGAATGACCTGGTCGACGGCCTCCTGAAGCTTGAGCCCCTTGAAGAAGACCAGATTGCAGACCTCGCGCGCGACGCCCAGACGGATGAAGTACTCGCCGGTCCCGGTGCCGGAGACCGCGCAGGACTGATTCGAGGCATAGGTGCCCGGCGCCGATGATAGGCGAATCGCCCACGCGTCCCGGCATCTTGGCCTGCATGCCGCCGGTCGATGTGCCCGCGGCAATGTTCCCCTGCCGGTCGAGGGCCACGACGCCTACCGTGCCATAGTTGTGCGTGTCGGGTGCTTCGTCAAGCTGCGCAACAGGGATCTCGGGGCCAGAGGGTGGAACGCCGGCCGGCCGCGGCGGGATGGGCTTGCCTTCTTTGGTCAACTGCTTCACCAGCGCCTGCCAGCGGCTCTCGGTAAAAAAGAAACTGGGCGGCTGCTGTTCGAGTCCCACGCGCTCTGAGAACGCATCGGCGCCCGGCCCGGCAATCATCACGTGCGGCGATTTCTCCATCACCGCGCGCGCCGCGCTGATGGGATGGCGCGTGTGCGTGACTCCCGCCACCGCACCGGCCTTGAGGTTGGAGCCGTCCATGATGGAGGAGTCCATCTCGTTCTTGCCTTCGGCTGTGAACACGGCGCCGCGGCCGGCGTTGAAGTGGGGATCGTCTTCGAGCACATGGATGGCCGCTTCGACCGCATCGAGGGCCGAGCCGCCCTTGTCGAGAACCGCGGTACCGGCTTCGACTGCCTGCTTCAGCCCGGCGCGATAAGCCGCATCGCCCTCCGGCCCCAGCTTGGAGCGCTCGATCACCCCTGCGCCGCCGTGGACAACAATGGCCCAGTGGTGAGCCGCTTGTGGTTCCTGCGCCGGTGCTGCGATACTCGCGGCCATTGCGATTCCTGCTCCCATCAGCACGACCCATGCCTTCATACCATCTCCTCGCGCTTCTCCACCATCGTATATCGCGGTCGCGCAGCCGCTATTCTCTATTCCAGTTCACTGACCCTATTCCGTAATTCCCATTTACCATCGCAATCAATGAGCACTTCTTTTCGCTACTTTCTTGCTTGCGCATTCCTGGCCATGTTTGCCGATGCAGTTACTGCGAAACCAAGGCCCATCCCGGTGAAGGTAGTCGTGGTCGCCATGTTTGAGGTGGGCAACGACACCGGCGACACTCCGGGCGAGTTGCAGTACTGGGTGGAGCGCGACCATCTCGACCGCAGCTACCCTCTCCCCGCCGGATATCATGCCCTGCGCATGAACGGCGAAGGCGAAATGGCGGTTCTCACCGGCCAGGGAACGGCGCACGCGGCAGCGACGATCATGGCACTGGGACTCGATCCGCGCTTCGACCTCAGCCATGCCTACTGGCTCATTGCCGGAATTGCGGGCGGCAGCCCCGACCGCGTATCGCTGGGTTCGGCCGCGTGGGCGCGCTGGGTGGTCGACGGCGATCTCGGATACGAGATCGATGCGCGCGAGATGCCCGCCGACTGGCCCACCGGCTATATTCCGCTGCGCAAGACAAAGCCGTTTGAACCGCCGGCCGCTCCGCTCGATGGACAGTTGTATGAGCTCAACGCAGCCATCGCGAACTGGGCTTTCGATCTGACGCGCAATACGCCGCTGGCCGACTCCGACAAGCTGAAAGAGGTTCGCAGTCATTTCGATGGCGCGGCGGCGCAGAACCCGCCGTCCGTGCTGATGGGCGACGAAGTCTCAGGCTTCCACATACTGGCATGGCAAGCTCTCCGACGCATGGGCCGCGGAATGGATGCGCTACTTCACCGATGGCAAAGGGCAGTTCGCAACGACCGCGATGGAAGATACCGGCACGCTGCAATCGCTGCGCTTCCTGGCCAACGCCGGACGCATCGACTGGAACCGCATCCTGGTTCTGCGCACGGTGAGCAACTTCGACCAGCAGCCCCGCGGCATGTCGGCGGCCGACAGCCTGGCGCACCAGCGCATCGGCTCCTACAGCGCTTATTTGCCATCGCTGGAGAGCGCATACACGGTCGGCCATGTGGTTGTGCATGAGTTGCTCACCCACTGGTCGAAGTACGGCGCTGTCGACGGCCGGTGCGAACTAAACGGCCGGCCGCTTGGCGAAAGAGGGCTTGGCAGTGCAGAATGCTTGGGTCCCTTGATTTGAACGATTGCATGCGCGGTGACGGCGGCGGAGAGACGATTGCCGGGGCACGCGCGCATTGCCAAGGAGTTTGAATGCATTCTCCCTGGTTTGGCGAATTTCTGGGCACGCTGGTGCTGGTGCTGCTGGGCAACGGCGTGAACGCCGGCGTGACCCTGCGCAAATCGTACGCGGCCGACTCGGGCTGGATCGTGATCACAACCGGATGGGCGCTGGCGGTGATGTGCGGCGTGATCGTGGCGCAGGCGTTCGGCAGCCATGATGCCGCGCTGAATCCAGCCATTACGCTGGCGTCGGCCGTGCTCTCCGGCAACTATGCGAGCGTTCTCTGGATCTGGTCGGCGCAATTGCTGGGCGGCATATGCGGCGCATCGCTGATGGCGCTTCACTATGCGCCGCATTGGAGCCACACGCCCGATCCCGCGGCCAAGCTCGGCGTCTTCTGCACCGCGCCCGCGGTCTACAGCCCGTGGGCAAACCTGATCAGCGAAATCATCGGCACAGCGGTGCTGGTCATCGTCGCGGGAGCGATCTTCTCGCCGGGAGTCGCCGAAAAGGGACCCGTCGCCGGCATCGGCCCGTGGCTGGTGGGCAGCCTGGTGTGGGGCATCGGGCTTTCGCTGGGCGGCACGACGGGATATGCGATCAACCCGGCGCGCGATCTCGGCCCGCGCCTCGCGCACGCGCTGCTGCCCATTCCCGGCAAGGGCGGCTCCAACTGGCGCTATGCTCCGATTCCGGTGTTCGGGCCGCTGCTGGGCGGCGTGCTGGCCGCGCTGTTCCTGCGTTTCACGCATCCCTGGTGAGCCGGGCTTCAGCTGACCTCGATCATGATCTTGCCAAAGCGCGTGGGCTCGTGGTTCCACGCTTCGAGAATGCGCGGAGCCTCTTCCATCGGGACCATGTGCGTCACCGCGTCTTCCACCGGGAAGCGCTGCGCCTCGAGCATGCGAATGACGGCATGGAAATCTTCAGGCAGAGCATTGCGTGAACCGAGGATGTCGAGTTCCTTCAGCACGAAGAGGCGCGACTCGTAGGCCACTTCTTCTTTTGCGAACCCGATGTACACCACGCGGCCGGTGAAAGCGACCTCGTCGACCGCGGCGCGAAAGGTCTGGCGCGAGCCGATGGCCTCGATCACCACGTCGGGCCCGCGGCCATCGGTAAGCTGCAGGAGCGTCTCGTGCAGATCGTCGTTGGCGGTGTTGATGGTGTGCGTGGCGCCGGCTTTGCGCGCGGTGGCGAGCTTGGCGTCATCCAGATCCACGCCGATCACCGTGGCGCCGCGAAAGGCCGCGCCGGCAACGGCGCCCAGGCCGACGCCTCCGCAACCGAAGACCGCGACGGTGTCGTCCGCTGTCACCCGGCCCCGGGCCGTGGAATGGAAGCCGACGGTGAGCGGCTCGACCAGGCACAGTTCCTTCAAGCTGAGATCGGCGCGATAGAGCTTTTGCGCCGGAACGGCAATGAATTCAGTCAGCGCGCCATCGCGCTGCACGCCCAGGGTCTGGTTGAACTGGCATGCATTGGGGCGCTGCCGGCGGCAGGAGGAGCATTGACCGCAGTTCTTGTAAGGCGATATCGCAACCTGTGTCCCCGGCTGCCATTCAGGATACTTGGGATTCAGTTCGGCCACCGTGGCCGCGATCTCGTGGCCGGGAATGCGCGGAAACGTGACCAGCGGATTGCGGCCTCGATAGGAATTCAGATCGGTGCCGCACAGCCCGATCCTGCGCACCTGGAGCAGAATCTCGTCCTCGTGCGCAATGCGCGGCTCCGCCACCGACGCAAGTTGCGCTTGTCCCGGTCCTTCCAAAACCACAGCTTTCATTTCGATCTCCCGCCGCAGTGGTCGCGCGCGTCGAATCGATGATAGACGATTCGCAGGTTCTGTCGAGGGCCGCAGGCCACGGGTTTATCCTTGGCGTGTTAGTTCGTTCAGCTTTTCGCAAAGGAAACTCTCATGGCGGAAACCGTTTTGCAGCTCGATCCCCGCGACAATGTGCTGGTGGCGCTCACTCCTCTCGCCGCGGGAACGGTCGTCCACTACGGCCACGCGCCGGCTCGTATGCATGCCCGGTCACGCAGGCCGATTCCCGCCAAGCACAAGATGGCGCTCGCCGATCTCAATCCCGGCGACCTGGTGCGCATGTATGGCATGGTGGTGGGCGAAGTGACGCAGGCGATTCCGCGCGGCGGCCTGCTTTCCACGCGCAACGTGCGCCATCGCGCCGATCCCTACACCGCCACGCGCCATCCGGTCTCGTTCGCACTGCCGGACGCATCGGCCTGGCTCGGGCGCACCTTCATGGGCTACCACCGCGCCGACGGCCAGGTGGGCACGCGCAATTACTGGCTGGTGCTGCCGCTGGTGTTTTGCGAGAACCGCAACGTGGACCGCATGCGGGAAGCGCTTGAAGAAGAGCTGGGTTACGGCAGCGCGCATAATTCCTATCGCCAGTATGTGCGGCGCCTGGTGCATCAGCGGACGAGCGGCAATGGGGCCGGCACAGACGACGCGGGTGCGAGCGGCACAATCGGAGCGCGTTTTCCCCAATCTCGACGGCATTCGCTTTCTCACCCACCAGGGAGGCTGCGGCGGCACGCGCCAGGATGCGCAGGCGCTCTGCGGCTTGCTGGCCGGGTACATTCATCACCCCAACGTGGCCGGCGCGACGGTGCTGAGCCTGGGCTGCCAGAACGCGCAGGCCAGCATGCTGATGGACGAGCTGCGCGCGCGCGATCCGGAAATGAGCAAGCCGGTGCTGGTCTTCGATCAGCAGAAGTCCGGCCGCGAGACCGCGCTGATGAGCCGCGCGCTCGATGAGACCTTTGCCGCGCTCGAACAAGCCAACCGCGTCGAAGCGCGCGCCGGCGCCGCTCTCCGCGCTGACCGTCGGCCTGAAGTGCGGCGGCTCCGATGGATTCAGCGGCATCTCCGCCAATCCCACGCTGGGATATGTCTCCGATCTGCTGGGCGAAATCGGCGGCCGCACTCTGCTTTCCGAATTTCCCGAGTTGCATGGAGTGGAGCAGGAACTGATCAATCGCTGCGCAACCGATGAACTGGCGCAGCGCTTCTACGACCTGATGCAGGCCTATTCCGCGCGCGCCAAGGCCGTGCATTCCGGGTTTGAGATGAATCCCTCGCCGGGCAACATTGAAGATGGATTGATCACCGATGCCATCAAGTCGGCCGGTGCGGCGCGCAAGGGCGGAGTGGGGCCGGTTCGCGATGTGCTCGATTTTCCACAGTACGCCACCACGACCGGGCTCACTCTTCTTTGTACGCCGGGCAATGACGTGGAATGCGTGACCGCGCAGGCTGGTTCAGGCGCGAACCTCGTGCTCTTCACCACCGGGCTCGGCACGCCTACAGGGAATCCCGTTGCGCCGGTGATCAAGATCTCCACCAACTCCACGCTCGCCGAGCGCATGGGCGACATCATCGACTTCGATGCGGGCGGAATCGTCACCGGCGAGACGACCATCCCGCATGCGCCGAGAAGCTGCTCGAGCTCTGCATCCAGGTGGCGAGCGGAGAGCGGCTGACCAAGGCCGAGCTGCTGGGGCAGAACGACTTCATTCCGTGGAAGCGCGGCGTGTCGCTGTAAGCGACGATTCCCACCCACGTCTCAAAAGCGAGATGTGGGGCACCCGAGCCGACACCTTCTACTCCAGAAACGACGCCACCACCGCCAGCGCGGCAATGGCCGCCGTCTCGGCGCGAAGGATACGTGGCCCGAGCGACGCGGCGCGCCAGCCATTGGCGTCGAAGAGCGCCTCTTCTTCCGGAGCCCATCCGCCTTCG
Organism: uncultured Acidobacteriota bacterium; assembly: GCA_963812485.1. Classification (GTDB taxonomy): domain Bacteria; phylum Acidobacteriota; class Terriglobia; order Terriglobales; family Acidobacteriaceae; genus Telmatobacter. Next base: position 122,469 of record CAWEVD010000016.1, on the reverse strand, counting down.
GGGCCGATGGCAATTTCAAGCTGCGGCATTTCATTCTCCGCGGCGGCCATCGCTTCCTCGACGAGAGCGCGCAGCGTCGTGGTGCGCTCCTGCTCGGCGAGCACGATGCGCGTACCCTCGGCGGCGGCTCGCGCCCTTTGGGGAAGAGGGACGGGATCGGAGATCACCGGCACATCCGATCGGCGCGACTGCTGCGCGGCCTCATGCACGATGCGGCGCCATCGTTCCGCGCGCTTCTCCGCGGCCAGGCCGAGGTGCTTCTCCGTCCGGCGCGCGATCACCGGCGCAATCGCCGCGACTCCCAGCTCCGTGGCCTTCTCGATGGCCCACTCCATGCGATCGAACTTGTAGACGGACATGACCAGAGTAATGGGCAGCGCGGGATCGGCTTCGACTTCGGCAATCAGATTGAAGCGGACTTCGCGGGGCGCAACCGCGGCCACCTGGGCGTGGAAGACGCGTCCGCCGGCCACCACGTCCGCCTCCATGCCCGGCTGCGCGCGCAATACGCGGACCATGTGCTCGGCCTGTGCGGCCGTTATAGTTGCGGTGGCCTCGTCCCAGTGTTCGGCGATCCAGCGGCGGCGCGTCATGCTGTTGCCTTTCCACTCCAGTTGAAAATCGGCCTTCATCCAGCGCAGGCACGCACTCTGAACTCAGGCGACCTTGTGCCCAGAAACACCTAGGGGGCGCTTGAAGCGCCCCCTAGAGTGTTGCCTTTTGGTTGTTGATCCGCTTACTTCTTCTTTGCGGCTTTCTTCGCGGCCTTCTTTGCAGGTGCCTTCTTGGCTGCCTTTTTAGTTGCCATTTGCCTATTCTCCCTTTTTCGATGGGTTGCATCGAACCTGCAATATCAATATTGCAGTTGAGGAATGTATAGTTTCATGCTTCGCAAGTGTCAAGAAAAAAACGACTGAGAGGTGGAAAAAGTGGCAACAATTTTTTCAATGATGTGTCGATCATCGAAGAGAAGCTCAAAGCATGTGATGCGCTTTGAGGAACGCGAGCAGCTAATCCGGCGCAAATATCCTGCCAGCTATGCGCGAACATGCCCGCGCGCAGACTGCGGCGGAAGAGAGCGAGCAAACTGAAGAGCACTCCGAAGACACAGAGCAAAACCATGCTGCGCGCGCCCTGGTATCCATGCGCGGAGCCGAACAGCAACGCGGAGACTGCCACGCCCGCGGCCACCGCGCCCTGGCCCACGCAGTGAACTGGCGCTGCAGATAGCCGCGAAAGACGATCTCTTCGACAATACCGGCGATGATGCAAACAACAATCCAGGCTGCGATCTCGCGCCCGTTTGCGGGCGCAAGCTGCAAGAGCGTGTGGAGAGTCTGTTGCTGCGCCGCGTCTGGAGCAAGCGGCTTTCCCGAAGGGAGGAGCGAGCGGTGGGTGATCGCCGCTTCGATGACCGTCCAGAAGATGGCGATCGTTCCGAGGACCATCAGCGAACCAATCCAGAACACCATGGCAATGCCCAGATCGACGGCGATGGATCGAAAGTCTCCCGGAATGGAACCCAGCAGTGAGCGGAAAGGAATTTTTCTGAGCCTCAGTCCGAAATAGACCCAGGCGAGCATGAACAGTTCAGTGGCGACCGTTAGAGCGTAGGTGTGAAGCCGATCGACCGAGGCCAGCGCCGCCGGAGATTTCCACCGCGCCCGAAACGGAAAGCAATACGACGCCGACGATGAGGACGACCGTATGCCAAACGGGCGCGATGGGCTTCGGCGGAATCCGCGATTTCGCGCTGTTGTGGCGCGGCGCCGGCATCGCTCACGCCATTTTCGGGTGTCTGCAAAGAGTGTTCCTCATTCGGGAATCAAATCTGCTTCAGCATTCGATGATGTTGAGAGCAAGGCCGGCGAGGCTGGTTTCCTTGTAGCGCGATTGCATATCGAGGCCGGTCAGGTACATGGTGCGGATCACCTGGTCGAGCGAAACCTTGTGGCTCTCCAACTCGTTCAGCGCGATGCGCGACGCGTGCACCGCCTTGACCGCGCCCATGGCGTTGCGCTCGATGCACGGAATCTGCACCAGGCCGCCGATCGGATCGCACGTCATGCCCAGGTTGTGTTCCATGGCAATCTCCGCGGCGTGCTCGATCTGGCCATTGGTTCCGCCCAGCGCGGCGGTCAATCCGCCGGCGGCCATCGAACAGGCGACGCCCACTTCGCCCTGGCAGCCCACCTCCGCGCCGCTGATCGAGGCGTTCTCCTTATAGAGGATGCCGATCGCCGCCGAAGTAAGAAAGTAGCGCAGCATGCCTGCGTGGTCCGCGTCCGGAATAAAACGCTCATAGTAGCGCGCGACCGCCGGAACCACACCCGCGGCTCCATTGGTGGGCGCGGTGACCACGCGGCCGCCCGCGGCGTTCTCCTCATTCACCGCCATCGCATAGACCGTAACCCAATCGAGAGGCGCCAGCGGATCGGTGGGCGTGCCGGCACGTTCCTTCTCGACGAGACGCTCGGCCAGGCGATGTGCGCGGCGGCGAACATTCAAGCCGCCGGGGAGAATTCCTTCAGTCGCGATCCCGCGTTCGATGCAATCCTTCATGGTCTGCCAGATGCGTGTCGATGCCGGCGCGCACGATGACTTCGATGGCGTCATCGCTGATGTCTTTGTGCGCCGCGACGAGCCGCGCGCACTCATTTGCGAACATGAGCTCGTCTGATTCTGAGCGCGTGCGCTTGAGCGAGTTCAGCAGGTCGGCGGCGCTGTGAAATGGGTAAGGAATGCAGGCGATCTGTCACGAGCGGCGCTTGCCCGTGAGGTATCGGCTCCGTCCTCGGTGATGAATCCGCCGCCGATGGAAAAGAAGGTCCGCTCGTCGAGCACCGCGCCACCGGGATCGATAGGCCGTCAAACGCATGCCGTTGGGGTGCTGCGTTGCGCGCTCCGGGAGGAAACATGGTGGAGCGGTGGAAGACCAGGTCGCGGTCTCCTCGAAAGGGATGGAGCGTTCGGCGGCGAGATCACAGGCGGTGCATTTCGCGAATGGAAGCGACCGTGGACGCGATCTCGGCGGGATCAATGGTCGCCGGCTCGTTGCCGGCAAGGCCGAGCAGCACTGCGCGATCGGTGCCGTGGCCGAGGCCGGTCAGCGCCAGCGAGCCGAAAAGGTCCGCCTGCACATGCGTCCACCTTCGGCAAAACTCCGTGTTCCGCAAGCCCGCGGGCGAACTGGCACGCCGCCCGCATCGGACCCATCGTATGAGAACTCGATGGACCCACGCCGATTTTATAGAGATCGAAGAGACTCGTCGTCACGCAAGTGATTGTAGGCCAGTGGACAGTGAACAGTCTCTGACGCAGTTCACTGGCAGGCTGCAGTACTTCTAACCGCTGTTCACTCATCACAGACCACTGTTCATTGCCTTCTGTTACACTCGCAGCAATTACCCAGTTATGCTTTTCAAGGCCCTCAGCGCAGCCGTCTACGGCATCGACGCCAATCTGATCGACGTTGAAGTCGATTACAGCGGCGTGGTCTCGAATGAGGACCATTTCCATACGGTCGGTTTGCCCGATGCCGCGGTGCGCGAAAGCCGCGATCGCGTGCGCGCCGCCATCAAGAACTCCGGTTATCTGATTCCGCCCACGCACATCACCATCAACCTGGCGCCCGCCGATCTGAAAAAAGAAGGCTCCGGATTCGATCTGCCCATCGCGGTCGGCATCCTGGGCGCCTATGGCGCGCTGCGCGTCGACAACCTCGACCGCTTTCTCCTTGTCGGCGAATTGGGTCTCGACGGAAGCGTGCGTCCGATACCCGGCATGCTGCCGGTCGCCATCCTGGCGCGCGAGAAGAACATCCCCAACCTCATTCTGCCGGCCGCCAACGCCGCCGAAGCCGCGGTCGTGGAAGGCGTGAACGTTTATCCGGTCTCGTCCCTTCTCGATGTATTGGATCTGCTTAACAGTTCGGTTGTGGGGGTGATCCAGCGCGAACCCTTCCACGTCTCCACCGAAACGCTGCTCAGCGAGCTGCAGCATTTCCTCGTCGACTTCAAAGACGTGCGCGGTCAGCATACGGCCAAGCGCGCGCTCGAGGTGGCCGCGGCCGGAAGCCACAACATCCTGATGATCGGGCCGCCCGGGTCGGGAAAAACGATGCTGGCCAAGCGGCTGCCGTCGATCCTGGCGCCGCTCACTTTCGACGAGGCTCTCGAAACCACAAAGATCCATTCCGTGGCTGGCGTTCTCGACGCCGCGGCGGGATTGGTGACGCAGCGGCCATTCCGCTCGCCTCACCACACCATCTCCGACGCCGGTCTTATCGGGGGCGGCGTCATACCCCGCCCGGGCGAGGTATCGCTTGCCCACAATGGCCTGCTGTTCCTCGACGAGTTGCCGGAGTTTCCGCGCAATGTGCTGGAAGTGATGCGCCAGCCGCTCGAGGACCATACCGTCACCATTGCCCGCGCCAGCATGTCGCTCAGTTTCCCGGCGCGCTTCATGCTTGCGGCCGCCATGAATCCCTGCCCCTGCGGCTACTTCAACGACAAATCGCGCGAATGCATGTGCACGCCGCCGATGATTCAGCGCTATATCGCGAAAATCTCCGGACCGCTTCTCGACCGCATCGATATTCATATCGAGGTTCCGGCGGTTCAATACAAGGAACTGCGCGGCGGAGCGGCGGCCGAAGGCTCGGCGGAGATACGAACCCGGGTGATGGCCGCGCGCGAACGGCAGCGGGAGCGGTTCAGGAAATTCGGCGAGAAGATATATTCCAACGCGCAGATGACAACGCGCCAGGTTCGCGCCTACTGCGAGTTGGGGCCGGATGCCGAGCGGCTGCTGGAGCGCGCCATGCAGCAACAGGGATTGACCGCGCGCGCCCACGACCGCATCCTGAAGGTCGCCCGTACCATCGCCGATCTCGATGGCGCGGAGAATCTTTCGGTTGCGCACCTGGCCGAGGCTATCCAATATCGCACCCTCGACCGCAGCTACTGGGCGTAGAATGAAGGCGCGACCGAGCCCGGTCGCGTACGCGGCGCTCACGGCGCATCGATTAGCGAGCGACATGGCCGGACGAATCGGCTGAGTTAAACCGATTCCAGAATTTTTCATGACTCCGGCTGCCTGCTTTCCTTAAGCGTGTCCCCGAATCTCCGTTCGCACTGCACAGGCGCCTGAAGCACCGCCGACCTCGAGGAGGTCACGTGGACACAGACACACCCAGACCGCCCCCGTCCGGGTGGGATGTATTTCTATTTGGCATCCCTCTCATCGCCCTTCTGGTCTTCGGCTTTTTCCGTCTGGACGAGGTGTTCACTGCCCGCAAAGGCAAGACAGAGGACTGTGGCCCTGCTTCGCCGCCGGAGCGAAAACGAAAATCGATGAACAGCGATCCCGACGGGCGTTCCTGGGACGATCCCCGTCCGCCTGAAAAATAGCGCCACGTTACTTCCGATTCTTAAGAAATTTCCAATTCCCGCCGATGAACGGGTTGAGAGACATGAGAAAACGCTCATGCCCGACGCCGTATCGATGGGGAGGATGAAATGGGAGGCGCTGAGTATGTATCCGGATGGGACACGACGATCCTGATGATCCCTTTCTTTGGGATCCTTGTGATGTATCTGTTTCGCCTGGACCAGAGCGTCTCCGCTCCCAAGGCGACCCTAAAAAAACGCCGGTTCTTTTGCGGAGTGGATCCGAAAGACCGGCCCTACCTTTCCGACCCGGACGGCCAACCCTGGCGCCGCCACTGTGTCGGCCAAATCGAGGCCGGATTAAAGCCGGAGGCCCATTCCGAGTAGCACGATTTGATCTGCCGGGCGGGTGCCTCGGACTTTGGATTGGCTCGAAAACATTCACCTATCATTAAGATATTAATAGAGTTAAACAACGTTTATTACAACCGATTCGGCAGTGCAAAAACGGGCACAAAATCTTCCAAAAAACTATTGACCCCAAACTCGACTGGGTATACATTCAGGAGTGCCATCCACTAAGGTTGATCGCACAGTCAGGCTGGGTTGCGCCCTTCTGCCATCTCCCGCATCAATCATTGGAACCACGGTTTTAGTAGCTGGTCCATCGGTGTGTTTTGTTGAAGCACCGGAAAAGCGGGAAGTTAGGCGAAATCCACAACTTCATGTGATGTGCATCACTAAAAAAGGGGCGGTGCCCATTCCACAATGTGGCAGAATTGCATCAAAGTTTTTGAACTGGACGGGCTTGCCGCGCGTCTATAACACAGTAAGGGAAGAATAGGCAACTGGGGAGTCTTTGGTTGCCAGCTGCACCTGGCGGGGCAGGTTGTTCCGCTCAGGCAGGCATTTTTTAAGGAGAGATTCGTAATGCGTTCTGATTTGGTTTTCGGGGCACTGAGCCATGTGTCCAATCGTTACCAGCTCTGCCAGCTGGCGAGCAAGGCGACTCGCATGCTGCACAAACCCAACACGCGGCTTCAGGACACGACCAACGAGGTCCTGGTCCGCTTTCATAGCACCAATCCCGGTACACTCGCGCCCGTAGCGGCTCCCGCGGTCCAGCCCATCGAACAGCGCCGCGCTGCTTAAGCCGAGTTCCCCTAAGCGTTTTGTTGAGCAAGTCACGGTTTCAAGCGGCTCTTCTTCGCAGAGGAGCCGCTCTTCCGGTTCCCAATCTACACTGCTGAACTCGGGAGATGCTGCGCGCGGTTGCGTGCCTTGCAGCAGCGAACTCCCGCCCCCATTTTCGGAGCACGCTCCCCCTCCGGTTCTCTCCCACTTCCATCCCGCCCCGTTTGCAGGTGAACATGACCATCGCTGAACTTAAAGAGAAAAACATCACAGAACTAAGCAGGATCGCCCGCACCCTGGAGATTCCAGGTGCCAGCGGTCTCCGCAAGCAGGATCTTATCTTCAAGATCCTTCAGGCCCAGAGCGAAAAAGAAGGCCACATCTTTGCCGAGGGCGTGCTCGAAATCCTGCCTGACGGTTACGGCTTCCTTCGTTCTCCCGACTACAACTATCTGCCCGGCCCCGACGACATCTACGTCTCGCCCTCGCAGATCCGCAAATTCGATCTCAAGACCGGCGATTCCATCAGCGGCAATGTCCGCCCGCCCCACGAAGGCGAAAAGTACTTCGCACTGGTCAAGATCGAAGCCATCAACTTCGAGTCTCCCGAAGAGACACGCAACAAGATCCTGTTCGATAACCTGACCCCGCTCTATCCTCAGGAACGCATCAAGATGGAGACGGTGCGCGAGGCCACCAGCGGCCGGGTCATGGACCTCCTCACCCCGGTGGGCAAAGGGCAGCGCGGACTAATCGTTGCTCCGCCTCGAACGGGCAAAACCATGCTGCTGCAGTCGATCGCCAATTCGGTCACGTCGAACCACCCCGAGGTGGTGCTCATCGTTCTGCTCATCGACGAACGCCCCGAAGAAGTCACCGATATGCAGCGTTCCGTCAAGGGCGAGGTTATCAGTTCCACGTTCGACGAGCCGGCAGCCCGCCATGTGCAGGTGGCGGAAATGGTGATCGAAAAAGCCAAGCGCCTGGTCGAACACAAGCGCGACGTGGTGATTCTTCTCGACTCCATTACCCGTCTGGCGCGCGCCTACAACACCATCGTGCCTCCTTCGGGCAAGGTGCTGTCGGGCGGCGTCGACTCGAATGCGTTGCAGCGGCCCAAGCGCTTCTTCGGCGCGGCGCGCAATATCGAGGAGGGTGGCTCGCTCACCATCATCGCCACCGCGCTGGTCGATACCGGGTCCCGCATGGACGAAGTCATCTTCGAAGAGTTCAAGGGCACCGGCAACATGGAAATCATCCTGGATCGCAAGCTGGTCGACAAGCGCGTGTTCCCGGCAATCGACATCCAGCGGTCCGGCACCCGAAAGGAAGAGCTGCTCATCCCCAAGGACGATCTGCAGCGCATCTGGGTTCTGCGGAAGGTGCTCAACCCGTTGTCGCCTGTCGAAGCCATGGAACTGCTGATCAGCCGTCTCGAAAAGGTCCGCAACAACGCCGAGTTCCTCCAGAACATGAACCAGCTTTGATTCACCGCGGGCGTGAGGGCGGCCGAGACCGGCGCCCCGCGCCTGCGGTTCACTGCGATAGGGTCGGCTCCCGAGGGTCAAGCCGCTTGCCATTTGGCAAATGAATCTAATTGAATAATTTGGATGTGACAACAAAGTCGGAACGCGTTCGCTTCGGATCATTCGAGTTCGACCACTCAAACGGGGAATTGCGGCGCGACGGTATGCTGATCCGCCTGCAGGCGCAACCCGCCATGGTCCTCTCCCACCTTCTGGCGTACGCAGGCGAGATAGTTTCCCGCGAAGAGCTACACCACGCGATCTGGGGCGATGACACATTCGTCGACTTCGAGCGCGGGCTCAACGTTTGCATCGCCCAGGTCCGCTCTGCGTTGAGCGATGAATCCACTTCGCCCCGCTTCATCCGCACCGTTCCCCGGCGGGGATATCAATTCATTCACCCGGTTGAACCCATTTCCGTTGCCGCTCCTACCGAACCCGACAGCGAAGCGGCCCGGCGGGAATTCCCCTGGCGCACTTCCCTTGCTTCGCTGGCCGGCGTCGCCCTCGTCGTATTGTTGATTGTCGGGTTCATCCAATGGCGTCGGAACTCCCAAGGTGCTTCGGGGCCTGCCGTCGTCGCCGTGATCCCGTTCGACAATGAGACGGGTGACGCCAGCGTGAACCGATTCTGCAGTGCGCTCACCGACAACGTCATTGAGCAACTCACATCGGCGAGCCAGAATCACTACCTGGTGATCGGGAACGCCGCCGTTCTCAGGGTTCCCAGGGAAAGACGTGACCTGGTCCAGATCGCTGCATCGCTGCACGCGCAATTCGTGATTCTTGGCGAGGTGCAGGGCGGTGGCGCCCAAACCCGCATCCTTGCTCACTTGATTCACATGCCCGAGCAATCGCATGTGTGGGTCGTTCGCCTGGAGCAGCCCTTCGACGATCTCTTCACCCTCGAGTCCACCGCCGCTCGCGACATCGCCACCGAGTTCTCCAGCAAACTGGCAGACCCGGCGTTACGCACCAACTTACATGCGCCGGCAACTTACTGAGTTCTGCTCAGTTAGCTCTTTACATCCAATTGGCTGGATATTTTCCGCATTTGGCTTGAGCCGCGACATGGGCCGCATTCATCCTCGATATCAGTTCGAATCGAGGGGACTCAAACATGCATCGTCGCGATCTGTCTTTCTCTGAGTGGCCCCGCCGCAGTTTTCTTCAGGCTGTTGGCGTGGCCCTTTCTGTTCCTGCGTGGGCGTTCGCATCGGCGGCCGAGCGACACGCTATGAACTCGGGGGCTGCCACGGCGGGCAAACCCGTCCTCGAAGCGGGATTCCCCACCCAGTCTCCGGAGTTGGCTCGCGAAATGGTTCGGGTGTCTCATTTCGATCTGAAGCGGGTGCAGCAATTGGTGGAAGCTCAGCCGTCGCTCGCGCGTGCGGCGTGGGACTGGGGATTCGGCGACTGGGAAACTGCCCTGGGCGCCGCCTCGCACATGGGCAATCGCCCCATCGCGGAATACCTCATAGCGAAGGGTGCGCGGCCTTCGCTGTTTTCTTCCGCCATGCTGGGGCACCTCGAGGTCGTCAAGGCCTTTGTGTCGAGCGAGCCCGGAGTGCAGCGCATTCGCGGCCCACACAGCATCAGCCTGCTGGCCCATGCCCATGCCGGAGGAGATGCCGCCCTCCCTGTCTTTGAGTTTCTTCAATCTCTCGGCGACGCGGGTGCTGAATCGCAGATTCCCGTTAACCAGCTCGACCTGGATCGAATTCTCGGCGTCTATCCCTTCGGCCCAGCCGAAAACGACCGTGTCGAGGTAACGGCCGATAAGGAAATCGTGACCTGGACCCGGCACGGCACGATGGGCCGGCCTCTTTTCCATCTCGGAGGGCGCGTGTTCTATCCGTGGGGCGCCTCCGCGGTACGCATCCGATTCATCGAGGAAGGCGCCGACACGCGGATGACCGTCAATGATCCCGACGTGGTGTTGACCGCCTGGAGAAAAAAGTAGCCGCGGGTTAGTTCTGCCTGAACAAATCGGGGAATTGTTCGGCCAACTCTTCACGGCTGTAGCGCGGAGTGATGTGCTGCGAACAGTTCCAATCAAATCCTACGACTGTGACCACAAAGATGCGCTCGACGCGAGACCCATTCGCGCCAGGCCTGAGGCGGGCTTCGAGTGCCGGATCCTCACCCGGTTCCACGATGCGGGTATGGCCAATCACCTTCAGCCTGGTCTGATTGGGGTAATCCATCAGAAACAGGGCAACCCGGTCGTTGACGGTAAGATTGCCGGCACTGATGTATTGCTTGTTGCCGGAATAGTCGGCGAAGGCCAGGGTGTGTTCGTCGAGAACCTTGAGAAAGCCGATGGGCCCGCCGCGATGCTGAACGTAGGGCCAGCCATCGGGAGTAACCGTCGCCATATAGAAGCTGTCGCGAGCAGTGATGAATTCCGTCTCGGCGAGGCCAAGTTCCTGTTCATCGGAGCCGAAACGCGCCATGCGTTCGTACTGGGCGCGGGAGCCGTTCCGCTGCTGCAGTTCCCTGGCGGGCTCGGAAAACATCGTATTGGCAAAAGTATGCGGCATGTCGGCTCTCCTTCGCGCCGTATCGGCGCGGGCTGCGTAGACACCTTGGCTGATCCGCCCGTTTCGGGCATCTGCTATTATAGATACCGAACGATCGGTAAAGTTTCAGAAATGCGATCAATGGGGACTCCATGGCGTTTTCTAAGCTGAACGATGACGAACTGACCGACAGAGCCCTCGACGTGTTTCGCAATTACGGCTATGAGGGCGCAAGCATGAGCCGACTGGCCGAATCGGCGGGCCTGGAGAAGGCGAGTTTCTATTATCGCTATCCCGGCGGCAAAAAAGATATCGCGCTCGCCGTCGCGGCACGGGTCAGCAGTTGGTTTGCGGAGAACGTGGTAGAACCGCTCCAGGGTAGCGGTACCCCGCAGCAACGTGTGCAGCAGGTCGCGCGAAGATTAAGGAAGTTCTACGGGGACGGGACGCGACCGTGCGTTCTTGATACCCTTTCCCTGCGCGGCGGCCCGCCAGAATTACAGGCCGCCCTCGCCGGTGCCCTTCAGGCATGGGTCGCCGCTTTTACTTCGATCGCGCTGGAAAGCGGATTCAGCCGCACAGAGGCGGAACGCCGGGCGCTGCAGGCCATCGTCAACATCGAAGGCTCGCTCATCCTGTCCCGAGTCTCGAGCAATCCCGCCATCTTTCTCCGGACTCTCGCGGGACTACCTGCCCTTCTCACCAGGAAATGAAATAACCAGGCAATGGAATGTAACTGGCTTTGACGGGACTCGCCGGCGCCCAAACGTCGCCCGGCGATTCTTCTGCCTTTCGCTGTTCCTTGGCTAAACCGAGAGCAGCCGCCGGAAGAACGAGCGATACCGGCGCATGGCGACCCTCAGGTCTTCGGTGGAGACATTGTCGCCGCGGTCCCACTGCGATTCGAGCCGCGCTCTTTCTTCAGCGAAGATCTCCGCCAGGCGCTTCATGGCGCCCGCGACCAGGCTGTCGGCCTGCTCCACGGCACGTCGCGGCTCGTCGATGAACCCAACCTGCAGAGCGTCCCACTGGCCAAAGAGATCTTTCGACTCGCGTTCGGAGAAAAGCGGTGTCGCATCTTCGTCCTTGGCCGCCGCCGGTACCGAAGCCGGATTTCTGCTGGCTTCAGTGATGCGGGACCCATTCCCGTCCGGTCTCTGATTTACGCTGCGGATCTTATTCTCAGTCGCGAGGAAAGGCCGCACCGTCCCTTCTTCTGCCGGCGGCCGGTCATCGTCACGGAATGGCGCAGGGTCCGCATCGTTTTGAGTATCCGGGCCGGTGTCGACGTTTGCCAAAGCGGCGGTCGATATAACCTTGGCCCTTGGTTCATCGTTGAGTAATTCCTGTTTCATTCGATCCTCCACGGTCGATTTGGGGTTGAACGCTCATCGCCGCGCCACAAATTACGGGCCGCTGCGGGTTCGCAAGCTGGCGTCGCCACCCTCCGTTGAGATCACCAGTCCGGGGCAAAGGTTGTTCCCGCACCTGCCCGCATCCGGACTGGGCAACGGGCCCGAACAGGCGCCCGGGGCGATTGGAAAGTGAGCGGTTTCAGCCGGAATCACCCTTCAGACAGGGAATTTCGCAGGGACGGAAATGCTGGTAAGATATAGAAGTCAATCAGTGTGGGGCTGTAGCTCAGCTGGGAGAGCGCCTCGTTCGCAACGAGGAGGCCAGCGGTTCGATCCCGCTCAGCTCCACCATCCATCCAACAATTGCGGATCCCCGAGCAAATCCTTCTGTCGCTTATATTTTCCGCAACCCGCTAATGTCGAATCCATCGCATCTGGCATCCATCGTGACCGCTGCCGGCGCGTTCCGTCCCGCTTCCATACGACATCGAGGTGATGATCGCCTTCATTGGGGCACTCGAGACCAGGCAGACCGGAGAGCCGAGTTTGGAATGCGCGTTGACCGGGCGATCCATCCGGTCGCTTGAGGCAAAACTGCGAGAGCGAGCGGCGCCAGCCCACGCCCGGCGGTCGTGACCATGGCCCGCGAAAGCCCCGTCGCCATCAACATACCCTTGTGCAGTTGGGCGCGCAACATTCGCTGATACTGATCCGCGCTTCCTCCATCGAGGCATATCTCTGCCGCCAGAGCCCCGGAATGCAGCGCGATTGCCATGCCGTCGCCGGTGAACGAAGGAATCACAGCGGCCTGGTCGCCGACACACCATGCTACCGCTGCTTCGATACGACATGTACCCGTACGGGATGGACGAGATGGCCAGCGGCCGCTCCCATAACGCGCGCGCCGCCCGGCAAGCCGCCTGCTAATGTGGGCGTTCTCGTCGAGCAGCCCTGCAAGCACTTCCGGCCATCCGCCCAGCTTGCGAAGACGCGAACGGCGCACGACCAGGCAGAGATTCGCCGCATCATTCTCGACCAGGGCGAGACCGCCATAGCCGCCGGAAAAAAGAAACAGATCCATGAACCCGCGCAAGGCTTGTGTCTCGGCCGCGTTCAACCTCCAATGGAGCTTGAAGCCGACCAGGTCGCATTGCACGCCGGCCGGGCGGCTCCATCCGCGCAGATCATGCTTCCCCGTGGCGAGAAAGATGGTGCGTGCCTGTTGCACAGTTCCGTCCGCCCATTCGGCCGTCCAGCTGTCACCGCTACGCGCGAGCCGCGCCGCAGCCACTCCGCGGCGCACGATGCATCCTTCTTCCGCGGCCCGCGCCAACAGGGCCGCATCGAGAACGCATCGCGACAGAGACAGCGCGCGGAAAGGCAACGGTGCTTCCATGACGCTGCTCCCCACGGAGAGCCGTAAGTGTTCGATGGGGACTGCGCCAAAACTGACGGGATCGACTCCTGCATCGCGCAGGTATTCAACCGCCTCAGGGCTGAGGAACTCGCCGCACACCTTATGGTGCGCAGCCCGTTCCTTTTCCACCAGCAACACATCTCGTCCGGCGCGCGCCAGCCGCAGCGCTGCCATTCCGCCAGCGAGGCCGCCTCCAATGACGAGATTGTCGACCTGGTTGTTCCCCATCGCGGTGCTCACCTTGGTTTCCACCGGCTCACGCACAGGCGCGCCGGCTTGTAGCTGAGCATCGCGAATTCGCCTTGCGTCAACCCCGCACGGGCACACAGCTGCCGCCACTCTTCCGGAACGAAGGCGCGCGCAATCGAAACCGGGCCGTCATGCTGCACAAACGGATGCAACCTCGCCAGTTTGGCAAACCAGCGGAAGAGATAATACGGAACTGCCGCCCGCGACAGGTCGTTGATGAACCATCCCATTTCCGCGTTCTGCTCCATCCAGCGCACAAACCGGACCACGTCCGAATCACCAAGATGATGCGTAAACAGCGAGCTCACGATGAGATGGGCCGGCTGTGGCGCACGGTACGCAAACACATCGCCCGCGACCCACCGGATGCCGCTTTCCGATTGGCTCTCTGCAATGGCAATCGAATCAGGATTCAGATCGATCCCCGTCAGTTCCACAGCCACCCCGCGCTCGCTGGCCCATCGTTCGATCCGGCGCAATCCGTCGCCGTAGCCGCATGCCACATCCAGGATGCGAAGCGGCCCTGGTCCCTGCCACTGCTGCATTTCGTCGAGCCAGCGAAGCAACGGGCGATAAGCCCCAAACCAGCGATTCACCCGGGCCAGGTCGCGGAGGCAGGCTTCGATGACCTCACGGCTGCACGGCTCATCCATCAGTTCGGACAGTTGTGCCCGCCGACTGAAATCCAGCCCGTCATGCGGCATGGAAAAGCATGGTCTCCGCCGTCACACCCGGCCCGAACGACATGGCGCACCCCGTTTGCCCCGTCTGCGCGCGCGCCAGCACCCGCTCCAGGACGAACATCACTGTCGCGGAAGACATATTTCCAAATCGCGACAGGATGTCCCGCGAATCGGCGAGCGCATGATCGGGCAGGCCCAGCCCCTGCTCGACCGCATCGAGAATGGTGCGACCGCCTGGATGCACGGCCCACAAATCGATCGTCTCGGGGCTTCTTCCCCGCGTGACCAGTTCGCGCGTCTCACCCAGGTGGCGCTTGATCTCCCCCGGCACCTTGCCCGAAAGCTGCATGTCGAAGCCCATTTCCCCGATCCGCCACGTAATCAGGTCGCTGGTCTGGGGGACATTCACGGCCAGAAAGCTGTCGATCGCCAGTCCTTCCGGCTGTCCCCTGACCAGGCAAGCGGCGCAACCATCCGCAAACAACAGGAACGATAGCATCTGTTCCAGGTCCGTTGTTTCCTTGAGGTGCAGTGAACAGAGTTCCAGATTCAGAATCAGAACCTTGGCGTCCGCCTCGGATCGCACAATGTGATGAGCAGACTTCAACGCGTTGATGGCGGCGTAACATCCCATGAAGGCGATCATCGTGCGTTCGACCGACGGGTTGAGACCCAGCCGCTTCACGATGTCGAAGTCGAGTCCCGGCGCATAGAGACCCGTGCAGCAGGTCACAATTACGTGGGTGATGCTTTGCCGCTCGGCTCTGCTCAGCGAGAGCTTGTCCAGCGCGCAACCGGCCAGGCATGGAGCAAACTTCTCAAACGCCCGCATGCGGCGGGTCGTCGAAGGAAAGTCGCCGACCACGTAAAGGTCCTCCGCGTCGCGCCAGTACGAGTTGCCGTCGCCGATGGGCTCGAGGAACGAGTAACGGTGCTCGATAGCGGACATGCGTACCATGCGCCGGAAGAGGTTGCGCACCGTTCCTTCGGGAAGCATGCTCTCGGCGAATGCCACGAAGGCCCGGTGGACATCGTGTCGCGGGACTGCGGTAGCGATGCGGTGAATATAGGCTGTCGTCATGGGCTGCCTCTCGCAACTCGATGCTTCGCTTCAGGTATAGCAGTTTGAACCCGGGGATTTGTCAGCCGATTGCAAGCATTTGTCCGATTCCGTAGCAGGGCCGCTGCTGGTCTTTGGATGCCATGCCGGGATGGGATGACCAGATTCGACTCCCGTTGGCTTCCATCCGGTGCAAAGAATCGAGGTCTGTTTGCCATTCCATTGCACGCCCGGCATAACATGCGGCGAATCATGCATCCATAGGATTTGGCAAGTCGCGGGATTCGATCGATGGGACCGATTTCCAATCCAAACCGCCGACCGCGGCCTGGATCTGGTCCTTCGGGTTCCCGCGTATCGGATTATGGGAGAGCATACAGGATGAGACTACCCGGGCCCACAAATGTCGCCTCTCCAGAGTCGGTAGGTTCACAATCGGCGGAGGCGAGAATTGTAGGGAAAGGGGAGATGACGGAGCTGGTTCGAACCTTTGACTGGGCCTCCACGTCGCTCGGGCCGATTGAATACTGGTCACGCGAACTGGTTGCCATTGTCAATTTGACCTTGTGCTCGCGTACCCCGGCGCGGATCCTGTGGGGGCCAGACCTGGTCCTGATCTATAACGACTCCTACCGCTCCATTCCCGGGAAGAGACATCCCGACGCCCTGGGCAAGCCTGCCCGGGAAGTGTACAAGGAGGCCTGGTCCGTCGTGGGTCCTTTGCTTGAGAACGCCTACACGACCGGCGAGACATTCTATTTCGACAAGCTGCTTGTGCCCATCGATACCGGCAGTGGGGCCCGCGACTTCTATCTCGATTACACCTACAGTCCGGTTTTCGAGAACGGCAAGATCGCGGGGCTTTTTGGCTTGTTGCAGGATGTTACAACCGAGGTGCTGGCTACCCGCGATCTTCGGGAAAGCGAAGCCCGGGCCACCCGCGTTCTGGAAAGCATTGGCGATGCGGTGCTCGTGACTGATGTCAATACCCGCGTGATGAGCATGAATCCGGTGGCCGAACGCCTCACCGGCTGGTCACTCACCGATGCCCGGGGGCGCGCTCTCGATGAAGTGTTTCGCATCCTCGACGAGACCACGCGTCGGCCTGTCGAGAGTCCCGCCGAGAAGGTGCAGCGGCTGCGAACCGTAGTGGGCCTCGCCAATCATACGATCCTCGTTCGCAAGGACGGCACCGAAATCTCGATCGATGACAGCGGCTCACCGGTTTTTGACGAGAATGGAAACCTGACCGGCATAGTTCTGGTCTTCCGTGATATCCATGACCGCCGCATCGCCGAGCGCGAGCGGAACGCCATCGCCAACCAATTATCTCTGGTGATGGATGCCACCACCGACGGGGTGATCTGCCTCGATCGCCGCTGGAACCTGATCTATCGTAATCCGCGCGCCCAGGAGATCCTTCAGATCACCGGAGAGCTGACTGGCCGCCAGTTCTGGGAAGTATTCCCCGAAGCCAGGTTCGAGGGTTCGCCGTACGTGGAGCATTATTACCGCGCCATGGATAAAGGCATTCCAGGCCGGTTCGATGCATTTTATCCCGGGCCGCTCCAGGCCTGGTTTTCTGTTGTCGTTCAACCGGCAGACTATGGCATCGTGATTTTCTTCCGGGATGTTACCCATCAGCGCAGGGAGGCCGAGGCCCTGCGCGACCGGGAGGCACGTCTCCATGCGATGTACAGCACCAGCCTCGAGTACATAGGGCTGCTGACGCCGGACGGTACGCTGATCGATTGCAACAGCGCCTCTCTGGAGTTTGCGGGCAATACGCGGGCCGATGTAGTGGGCAAGCACTTCGCCGGCACGCCGTGGTTCACCGGCGACGCCTGGAGCGCCGGAACTGATTCATCGCGCCATTGCACGCGCCAACTCCGGTGAGACGTTTCGCTCCGAGCTTCCTTTGATCCGCCCCAACGGCGAAACCCTCATTTTCGATTTCTCGCTGACTCCGGTTCGAGACGCGAATGGCGCGGTAGTGTTTCTGGTTCCGGAAGGCCGCGACATCACCGAGGTCAAGCGCACTGAAGCCGCTCTGCTCAAGAGCGAAAAGCTGGCCGCAGTGGGCAGGCTCGCCTCGTCCATCGCGCACGAGATCAACAATCCGCTCGAATCGGTGATGAACCTCATCTACCTGGCGCGCCACGCCCCGGCCGATGCCGAGCGCTATCTGGAGATCGCCGACCAGGAGATTCGCCGCGTCTCCATCATCGCCAACCAGACGCTGCGCTTCCACAAGCAGGCTTCGAAGCCGCAGGCGGCGACGAGCGCCGACCTCTTTTCGACCGTGATGAGTATTTATGAGGGACGGCTTCGCAACGCCCGCGTCCGCGTGGAGAAACGATTTCGCACCGACGAGCCGGTGGTCTGTTTTCAGGGCGACGTCCGGCAGGTGTTGAACAACCTGGTCGGCAACGCGCTCGAAGCCATGCCCTTCGGCGGACGACTTTTGATTCGAAGCCGCAAGGGCCGGGATTGGAAGACCAAAAAGCCTGGACTCGTGCTCACCATCGCTGACAACGGCGCGGGCATCCCGCCCGCCGTGCGGAAACACATCTTCGATGCCTTCTTCACCACCAAGGGCACGGCGGGCAACGGATTGGGCCTATGGGTTTGCCAGGAAATCGTGGACCGCCATCACGGCAAACTCCGTGTCCGCAGCACGCAGCGCCCGGGCAGAAATGGCACAACCTTCACATTCTTCCTTCCCTTCGACCCGGCCTGTGAATGACGCCGGCAGTTTCTCCAAATATCACGGCCGCGACGTCAACGCAATTCGGCATCGCGACCATTGATTTAGCGAGATTTCCCGGTTCCGCTGACGTAATCAAGCGCCGACGCAATTCTGAAGCACAGCCGTTCCTTCACTTCCTCGCCAAATCCGCCGCTCTTCAGCCGGTCGCGCCAACTCCAGTAGTGGCATAACCAGTGGGCGAGCATTGCAGTGAAGACATGATCGCGTTCCAGGCGACGGCCACTCAATTCCTCGTACGTGCTCAACACTCTACCTATCCGCTCATCGACACGATCTAGCCCCGACCACATGAGCAATGTCGAGCAGGTGTTCGCTACGTCGACATGCACTGGATCGAAGGCCATGGCTTCGAAATCCAGCACCGAGCTTAGACGAACACCGTCGCCCGCCCGATCGAAGAGTACGTTGCGAGGCGTCCAGTCTCCATGAATCAACTGTCTGGGCAGATTCTCGAATTCCGAAGGCGGGCTATAAGCCAGTCCCCTGCTCGCACGAGCAGTTCCTGTTCCTCCGCATATTTTGTAAAAGGGACAAAATTCGCCGGGTCCATCCTCGCGATGCACTTTCGGGCATTCACGCAAATCCCATCCGGTAGTTCAGCCGGTTGGCGATCGGAGAAAAGTCGCATCTCATGGTGGAAGCGCGCCAGTCCTTCGACGAGTACCGGATAAATCGTTGGGTCGCTGCTGTCAGGATGAAAGCCCTGGAGATGACGGGTCAGGCACCATCCGTAACCGCCATCCGCTACGACAAGCTCGCCACTTAGACTGGGGATCACCTCCGGCACAGATATCGAAAGGCGCTCGTCCACCAGGAATCGACCCAGACGCTGCATCAGTTGGGTCTGGCGAGTCAGTTCCGCAAATCGCGTCGGTTCGGACTGCGACAACCAGTACCGTTGCCCGACGCGCCACGTGACCCGGCTGACCCCGAGATCGGTCCGAAGCAGGGGTTCGCGAATGCGCCAGTGCTTCGCCAGAACCTCAGCAGCGAGACGCAAATCATGTACCAGCAGCAGTGCTCGCCATAGCCCGATTCTAGATGGGATATTCGACGCTCACCGGCGGGACGCCCTGCGTACCGTGGCGAGCCCCCCAGGCCACCAGTTCCAATCGCCAGCAATGCGAAGGAGCGCCGGACCGATCACAATTCGCACCAGCGTCGCATCGATAAACACGGCGACCGCCAGCGTAAACCCGATCATCTTGACCACGAGGAAATTGCCGAACGTGAATGCGGCGAATACCACGATCATGATCGCGGCGGCGCTCGTAATCAGGCCCGCGGTTCTGGCCAGCGCCTCGGGGATTGCGTCCTCTTCATTCAGCCCGCTCTTCCTGGCTTCCAGAACCCGCGCTACCAAAAACACTTCGTAGTCCATGCTTAGTCCAAAAACGATGGCGAAGGCGACGATCGGAACGAGGGGGAACACGCTGCCCGTTCCCGCCTGAAGTCCCAGGAACCTGCATCCGTGTCCGTCCTGGAAGACCAAAACCAGGGCTCCGAAGGAGGCCGCGACCGAGAGCATGTTCAATACGATTGCCTTCACGGGGGCAAAGAGCGATCGGAACCCGGCCAGAAGTGCTACGAGCGTCCCTACCACCACCAGCGCCGTTACCGGTGCAAAATGCTTCATCACAATCGTCTGGTAGTCGGCGTTCAGTGCCGGGATGCCGCCAATCAGCATTGTTGCGCCCGGCACTCCGGTGAGAGCCTCTGCGCCAGTCTTGCGGAGTTCCCGCACCCAGTCGACTTGACCGCGCAATGAGACCGAACCTGCGGGAAGCACTTCAAGCAGCGCCGCCCGTCCGTCACTACTCAGAAACGTTCGACGCGTCTCCCGCGAGAGGTCAGTAAGGGAGGACCGGTTGCCCTCCGCGATCGTGGTGATGGAAATGACGCGGGCGCTGCGAGGGTCGCTTGCGAGCAGCTTGGAGAAACGATCGAGGGCGTTCCATCCCGCGTCTGTCTTGCGCAATGGAATCGTTTGGCAGTTCAACAATGATGCGCATCGAATAAACGATACCGGCCCGGTCGATTCGTTCGAGGGTGTGAAGCGCATGAACCGATTCCGCCGACTCCGGAAGCCAATCCCCCGTCGGGACACTCGTGTCGAGCCGCATGCCTTGCCAGGCGAGCAGAAGCAACGGGGTGCCGGCCAGAAAGATGGATAGCCACGGGCGGGCGATCACTACCTTTCCCCATCGTCTCCAGCGAGTTCCCGCGCGCGCGGCCCGATCGCGCATCCAACGCGGGAGTAAAGGGCAATCGCCCGGCATTTATCCGCGGCCCCAGCAAAGCCAGCAATGCCGGAACGAGAGTATTTGTCAGCAGCACACTGATTCCCGCCACCAGAAATCCAGCCAGGCCAATGGAACGGATTTCGCTGATGGGAACCGTCAAGAGGGCCAGAAATCCGATGGCCACGGTCGAGGCTGAAATCAGGAGTGTACGACCTGCCTGCCGCGCGGCAATCGCCGCGGCCCTGGGTCCGGCATGACCGGCGGCAATCGCCTCCCGGAAGCGGCTGACCATGAGCAGCGCGTAGTCAATCCCCAAACCCAGCCCAAGCATGGTTGCCAGGTTCTGAACCAGGATGGAGAGGTGGAACCGCTCGGCCAGCAACCCGGTAATCGCCAGAGTGGTCGCGATGGCAAGCTGGCCCACGGCCAGCGGAATCAGAGAGGCCACAAAGCTTCCGAAGGCCAGCAGCAAGAGTGCGAGGGTGGCGGGAATCACGAGACTCTCGGCGCGCCGCACATCGTCGGCGCTCGCTTTCCGGATGTCAAAATTCAGCGGAAGCTCGCCCGTCAGTTCCAGCTTTATTCCGGGATAACGGCCCCGCAATTCATTGGCAAGTGCGCCGGCACGCTCGTGAAGCTTGGAAACGAGCGACTCCACCGGACCGTCGGTCGACGCGAGGCCGACTAAAACGAACGTCCCGCCGCCCTTCCCCAGGAAAATCGGATCGTGCAATTCAAGATGGGAAACGACTCCGGAGACGCCGGGTTCCTTCCTCAGTTCCGCCACGATAGTTGCCAGGGCTTGTTCGCCTTCCTCAGAATCCGCGGGTGGGAGGCCCTGAATCACCAGGACGACGCGATCCACGAATGGCGAGCGAAAACGGCTTACCAGCTCCTCCCGGACAGTTTCCGCCTGGCTGCCCTCGACACGGGTGGCCGTCTCCAGGTGGCGCTCGGCGTGAAAAGAAAACGGAAGAAGCGCTACTACGGCGGAAAGGACTATACCGGCCGCCCAGAAATGGCGCACATGCATGAGACTCATGATGTCACACCAAATCGTCGCAAGCGAAGGGGCATCTACCTCCTCCGCGAGCATCGAAGTAGCTGGAAGGCCAAATTGTCAGGCCGTGGGAAGCTGGCTGTCGAGGCGCCCGACCTCGTACGACTCGCCTGTGCAGCTGTCCGAATCTGGTAGATTGGTTCCTTCGAATGAGGAGGCTCAATTCTTAGTCTCGCGTTGCTCTCACTGCTTGCCGCCATTCAACCTGGAGGCGACCCCCGGGTTGGCTCATGGAAGCTCGTTTCTGCGCAATCTGCTCTGAATCCGCCCAACAAGCTCTCCGTCACAGCCGTGCATCATGACGTTCATGTCATCATGTCAGGCGAAACCCACCTGGACTTCACCGCCAAGTCGGATGGGCATGACACTCCCGTCTCTGGCAATCCGGCCTTCAATCACGTCGAACTGCACAAGATCGACAAGAGGCAAGCCGAGGTGAAGGAGATGAAGGATGGAGCCGTCGTGGCGACAATTCGAGATACTCTTTCGAATGATGGGAAGGAGCTTACAGTTACAGCTTCACGCAAAGGCCACCCTGACCAGATCTCCGTCTGGTCTCGAAGCGGAGGCGCGAAGGTCGCCGGTGATCCAATCGCGGGCGAATGGACGCAGGACCTGAACAAGACTCGCTTGCGCCAGGGCCTGGTGCTCAAGATTGAGCCGGACGGAAACGGCGGGGTCCGCTTTTCGGGCGACTTCAGCTACACGGCCCGTTTTGACGGAAAGCAGTACGATCTGCAGAACTCCCGCAACGATACCGTAACGCTTCAACTTGTCGATCCGCACACGGTGGATGCGATTTACCAGCGGGACAACCAGGTGGCTCAAAAGGACCGGTGGGTGGTTTCCGCCGACGGGCAGCAGATGACGGTAACCACAACAGGCACATACGAATCCGGCCAGCACATCACGGAAAAGCTGGTATTTCAAAAGCAGTAGCGGATCATGCATCCGCGCCCAGCTAATCGGCGGCGACCGCAGCGTTAACCTCGCGAGCGGCAACCGAAATGATCCCCTTGCGATGCATGAATTTCAGAATGCCGTTGACCGTGTCTTCCAGAGACGGATCGGCCTTGCCCCACTTGGAAGCATCGCGAGCCTCCTGGTAAGAAGAACTCTCATAGCGTTTGAATTCCATGGCGGTGATGTTGTCCACCGAGCCCACCAGAAAATCCAGCAGCGGGAAAAGAAGATCTTCCTTCCGGCATCTGCGGATCAGCTCAGGAACGAAATCCTTGACGCAGAATATTTCGAATTGCCGCCCAGTCGATTTGGTAATGAGCCCGGTAATATCCAGCATGTTCGCATAATCGTCCCGCACTACGTGATAGGTCTTGTTCTCGGTGCCGGGAGTGGTCGAAATCGCGACGATATTGTTCGCGACAATGTCGGCGGGAACGAAACTAACCTGGTTCAGAGCATCGACTCCAATGCCGTGGTTCACCATGAACGCCACTAAGCGAACCGCGATATCGAAGTTGTTGCCCCCGCCTGTAACCGAGGGACTCACCAGCGCAGGCCGGAAGATCCGGGTGCAGAGTCCGCGACTGCGCGCGTCCGCAACCACCTGCTCCGCTACCCATTTGGACTGGCTGTAGCCGAAATCGAGAAGCTCCATATTCTCATTGAAGTCGGTCTCATAGAGAACACTCTTGACAGCCCAGCCAAACACGAAGGTTGTCGAAACGTAATTGAATTCCTTGGACCGTCCCTCGAACGCCAGTCTAAGAACCTCGTTGGTTCCCATCACGTTCGCGTCGCGCATGCGGTCGTAATTGAACAGGTAGTTCACGGTTGCGCCGTTGTGGAACACCGCGTCCAATTCGTTGGCCAGGAAATCCCACACGTCCTGCGTCAAGCCGAGCTGCGGCAATCCAAGATCGCCGCAAATAGGAATCACGCGGGCCTCGAACATCTGCATCAGGCCGGCCGGGCAAGGCCCCATCGATTCCATCGCCGCCCTGAGTCTTTGCCGTCCCTGAACTTCATCGGACGACCTGACGAGAACATAGATCTTTGCCCGCGTCTGTTCGAGCAGGCTCTTCATGAGGAAGGGTCCGATGAAACCGGTGCCGCCCGTGAGGAACACATGATTGAGGACCGGTGCCTGCATCGGTGTCTGAGACAATAGCGCGGGCGCCGGAGGCGCGAAGACGAGCTTCCTGTCGTTGCTCATCATCTCTTTTTCCGCGGCGCGCTGCTCTTCACGGAAAGCCGCCAGGGAATGACGCAGCTGCACCAGCGCTTCTTCGGGAGCACGCTCCAACTGCTCGGCCAGTCGAAACAAATCGGCGACGCTGACACGTTGAATGACCCCGATATCGACCTGCCTGGCGAGCATTTCGGCGCCTTTATCTTTCAAAAGCTCCTTGAGCTCATGCATGAACACGACAAGATCGAGGGAATCAAGCCCGGCTTCGACGAGGTTGTACGACTCCATGCCGGTCAGGTTGTACCTGGCTTTCAATTCATCGAAAGCGGATTGACTCTCAGAACCGGACTCGGCGGACCCGGCGTCTTTCTCCCGCGAAAACTCAGAAAGAACGGTGAACTGGCCCTCAAGCCACATCTGCTTGGTCTTGTGGCGCATGATCTTGCCCGAACTGGTTCTCGGTATCGCGCGAGGCGCTATGAAACAGACGAGCGCCACTTCCACGTTGAGATAGTTCCGGACGGCCGTCGCAATCTTCCGCGCGTCGGGAAGCGCCTTGGGGTTTTTCACTTCGGCCACGACAGCCAGCGCAGGCTCGCTGTCTTCGTGAATCTGGAACGCGGCCACGCAATTGTGACGGATCAGGCTGGATGCCCTCTCCACAACGTTCTCGATATCCTGCGGGTAATAGTTTTGCCCGCGGAGGATAATCATGTCCTTGATGCGGCCGCAAATGAAGAGTTCACCGTCGTGGAGGAATCCCATATCCCCGCTCCGAAGGTAGCCATCGTCATAGGGGCTGTCGTCGACGAGCCGCGCACGAAACTGCTTCAGCGTCAATTCCGGATTATTCCAATACCCCAGACACTTCCCGCTTCCGGCGATCCAGATTTCACCGATGTGGCCAGGCTCAAGAGCGACGTGCTGATCCGGATCGACGATGCGAACATCCATGTTCGGGAGCGGGGTTCCGCAGCTGACAATCTGCGTGGCCGCGCCGATTTCGGAAACCTCGGTGGTCATGCGGGCCTTCCCCAGGGCGAGGGCACGCTTGTTGACCGACACGATATTGCGGCCGCCGAGTGAAACCGCCAGAGTGTTCTCGGCCAGTCCGAAGGCGGCGTAGAAGCTCTCCGACTTCAATCCGTAGGGTTGAAACGCCTCCAGAAACCGGGTGTAGGTGTCCGGCTTTACGGGTTCGGCGGCGCACATCAAAACCCGGAGGGAACTCAGGTCGCAACCCTCCAGGCTCTCCTTGGAGAGCCTTCCAGCGCGCAGGCAATAGTCGTAAGCGAAGTTGGGCGCCGCCGTCGCAGTGGCCTGATAGGTATTGATCGCGTCGAACCAGAGCACAGGCCGCTGAATGAAGTCCATCGGAGCGAAGCCATGCGTCGTGCCCCCACTGAGCGCGGGATACAGGTAGCATCCGATGAGTCCCATATCGTGATATTGAGGAAGCCAGGAGACGACGACCGGATCGGGATGGTCGATCACGAGCGGACAGGTGTCCAGGATGTTTTCGTGCGTCACCATCACGCCCTTGGGCTCCATCGTTGAACCCGAGGTGTACTGGAGAAACAGGATCTTTGCCGGATCGAAAAAGGGCTGGTCCGAAATCGAGTCCACGAAGTCCTCGGTGACGATCCACGGAAGACCTGAAATGTAGTCAACGTCAACTCCCGACGCGGCGACTCCACTTCGAGTGAGATTCGTCTTCAGAGAAGCGTGGTAGTCCTTGCTGGTCAAAACTCCAGCCGCCTGGCAATCTTTGGCGATGTGGACCATTTTGTACAGGGCGCTCTGAAAGCCCCGAGAACTGGGGGGATACACGGGCACCGGGATCAAGCCGGCGCGGGCGCAGCCAAAAAACGCGCAGATCATCTCGAGCCCCGGCGGGTAGGCGAGAAGAACCCGGTCCTCCGGCGCGAAATGACCACCCCTCAGCAAGTGCCCGGCGATGGCCTTCGTCCGACGGATAAAGGACGCATACGAATAGCACTCGATCGGATTGCCATTCAGATCAATGTACGAATAAAGAAGCTTGTGCGGGTGTTGATCCCCCAGCCTGTCCAGTTGGTCCAAAATCGACGCCATAATTGATCCGGAATAACCTCCAAGATGGGATAGGAAAATTCAGTGCGTAAGAAACACAAAACGTCTTGCTGCTCCCCGTTCCCGGTAAAGAAAATTCATCTTAGTCTCGGAGTGCGGAATTCCAGTGTAGGCGAGTCAGGCCGACTTTGGGACGGTATGACCGTCTCTTTGGCTATCTGTCCCTCGGTCTGGCCGGTGGTAAGTTTCCGTGACGGCCAAACCCACGAGGCGGCGAAATCTTGCAGGAACCCGGTCGGGCGTCGAGCGACCCACGCTAAGCGTCCTCGTTGTGTACGGTCGATCACTTTATATTAACAGAGCCGTGGAACAATGCACATGCATTCTCGCCTCAGTGAACGAGGCCCGTACCCCGGTTCGGTGCGATCCGAATCTCCTTGATTCTCCATAATTTCTCGCGCTACTATCAACTTTCGACGCTGCCGCGGTGGGCCGACAGACCCCGCTGCTGCCCAGAAACGGATGCAGCTGACCGGTTCAGGCCGGGTCGGCTTACAATCATTCTGGAGGCGCCGTTGACATCCGAGACCGAATCGGTCATCACTTTTGAGCCGGATATCGATGATCTTGTACCAGCTGAGGCCTCGCGGCCGCAGTTCGCTGGCGACCCCGCAGGTACGTCTTCCTTTCCGAAAGTCTTGCGCCGGCGCCTCGACAGATTCTTTGCCGACCACAACATTTCGCCCAAAGCCGACCGAACAATGTGGGTCAAGATCGGCGCGGGTCTGGCCGTGCTCGCGGGCAGCTGGATTGGTCTCTACGCGCTCCAGCCGGATTCATGGAGATTTGTTGCCCTCTATCTTCTGAGCGGCCTCGCCCAGACATTCCTTTTGCTGAACATCGCCCACGACAGCAACCACAACGCCATCTCGTCGGTGCCGTATGTAAACAAGACCCTGAACTATGTTTTCGACGTTTGCGGCATCAACTCATACATGTGGCGTATCCTCCACCATCGAGGGCACCACTCCTGCATCAATCTCCACGGCGAAGACGACGCGCTCACGGGACGCGGCATCTTTCGGTTTACGCCCCACGAGTCCCGTGCCAGCTATCACCGGTTTCAGCATATTTATGCGCTGTTCTTTTACGCCATTTTCTCTTTGGATTATGTTTTCGTAAGGGACTTTGAGAGCTTTTTCTTCCCGACCCACAGCTATCTGAAACGTACCAGGCATCCGGCGCGAGAGTACGCCATCCTGTTTGCGGGAAAGGCTTTCTACCTTACCTACATGCTCATTTTGCCGGTGGTTGTCCTGCGGAAATCACCCCTCCTGGTCGCGGGGGCGTTCGTGCTGGTCCACCTGATCATCGGTTTGACCGTATCGCTGGTATTCCAAACGACGCACACCATCGACAGCACGTACTTCCCGTCGAACCGCAGCGAGTTTGACAACGGCGTGTATCACATCTTCGCGACGACCGCGGATTATGCGACCGAGAACCCGGTCGTAGGCTGGCTCGTGGGGGGGCTGAACCATCACATCGTCCATCATCTGTGCCCTTTCGTCTGCCATACTCACTATGCTCCGCTCACCCGGATTGTGAAGGAGACCGCCGAAGAATTTGGCATCCCCTATCGGCAACATCCCACTATGACGAGGGCTATCCGCCATCATTTGATACTTTTGAAGCAACTGGGAAACGAAACCTAGTTCAAAAGGGATTAGTCTTTACTTATGGCTACCCTATCGCTTCAGGCAGACCCCATCAGATTGCCTGCCGTTCCAGGCAATCATCCGGGAAACGGGGTGTGACGTTGTCCACATCGATACCCGTTGTGTCCCGATTTCGATCCTTTGCGGATTCGCGCGCCATGGCCCGCAATCCCGTGCGGATCCTGACGAAATACACTGAAGCCTTCGGTGCCACGTTCCGGTTCTATCTGGGCGGCCTTAAGCAAGCCATCGTCACCACCGATCCCGCCGTCATTCAGCATGTGTTGAAGACCAACGCGGAAAATTACCAGAAGTCCGAAATTCAGGTAAAGCGGATGGGCCACTTCCTGGGCAAGGGTCTTCTGACCACCCACGGCGAGGCCTGGCGCACGCAGCGGCGCCTTATCCAAAGGGGTTTCGAGCGGAAACAGCTTGAGATTCTTTCTTCGATCATGCAGGACTCCCTGGGCGAATCGCTGCGGGAATTCGACAGGCAAGTGAGTCTCGGCCCCGTCGATATCTACCCCCAACTAATGAAAATGACCTTCTCGATGGTTGCCAAATCGCTGTTTGGCGCCCGGCTGAAGGACGAAGACATTGACCTCGTCAGCCATACCATCTCCACCGTTCAGGAATTTATAGTTCGGCAAACCATTCAGCCCTACTTGAATCCCTGGTTCAGCGTTTCTGGCAATCTGCGCCGGCACGAAGAGATGCGCGTGCGCGCAGACAAAATTCTGCTCCAATACATCCGGAGTCGCCGCGGCCAGGAGCCCGGCCACGACCTGCTGCAGATCCTGATGGATGCCCGTTATAGCGACGGCGAAGGCATGAGCGATGAACTGGTCCTGAGCGAGAGCATGCAGCTGCTGGTCGCCGGCCATGAAACTTCTTCGAATGCCCTCTCGTGGCTCCTCTACCTCTTGAGCTCGCGCCCGGATTGCCTGGAAAGATTACGTCAGGAGTTCTATTCGGTGCTGGGCGAGGCCCCGCTGAGTTATGGCGACGTTCCCAGGTTCGAATTCGGCACTCAAGTGATTCTGGAGGCACTCCGCCTCTACCCGCCGTTTTGGATGGTCGACCGCATGGCTGTCGCCGACGACCGCGTAGGGGACCTCACCATCCCCCGCGGATCGATGGTCATTGTGTTCATCCACGGCGCTCACCATGCCCACGCTACTGGCCTGACCCGGAGAGTTTCGATCCGGAGCGGTTCACCAAAGCGAATGAGAAGCTGCACACGCCGTTTACGCATCTGCCCTTCGGGGCCGGCCCGCGCGGCTGTATCGGCGGAAACTACGCGGTGCTGCAGATCCTCATGATCTTGAGCGAACTGCTCAGACGATACGACTTTCAGCTGGCGCCGGGTCAGACGATCGAACCGCGTCCGATGGTCATCCTGCGCCCAAAGAACGGCATCCGCATGACCTTCACCAGGACAATGGCACCCGACCTGTGTCTCGCCGAAGCGCCATCCGACGGGAAACGGCATGAGTCGTAACGACTGTTCCCGGTAAGGTGCGAAGCGTCCCGCATCGATTTCGATCCCGCCGGCAATATGCTAACGTCTTCTTACACCCCAGCTTCCACGCGACGTCCAGCGGGTAAGGTGCCTGGGGTGTCAAATGACGGCGCCCCGGATCCAAACGCGGGCCCCTTGAGGGCGGATGGGCATGCAGATTGCACTCAATCATCGCACCCAGTATCGGTACGAGAAGGAGATAATCCTCGGGCCGCAGGTGATTCAGTTGCGCCCCGCCCCCCATTGTCGAGTCCCCATCCTCAACTACTCGCTTGACGTCACTCCATCCGAACATCTGCTGAACTGGCAGATGGATCCTCACTCCAATCGCCTAGCACGCCTTATCTTTTCGAAGAAGACGAGTGAATTGCTGGTCGAGGTGAACCTGGTCGCTGATTTATCCCCCATCAATCCCTTCGCGTTTTTTCTGGAGCCCGGAGTCGAAAATTACCCGTTCTCCTATGCGCCGCGCTTGTCGAAGGATCTTGAGCCCTTCCGGTCTGTGAGTGCGCCGGGGCCGCTGTTGCAAGCGTTTCTTTCCGGCCTCCACGACGAAAAGAGCGGAACGATCAGTTTTCTATTGCAGTTGAATCGGAAGGTGCGAGACGAGATTGCCTATGTCACGAGACTCGCGCCGGGGGTTCAGACGAGCGAGGAGACCCTTGAGAAGCGCTCGGGCTCGTGCCGCGATTCCGCTTGGCTGCTGGTTGAGTGTCTGCGAAACCTGGGGATCGCGGCGCGGTTTGTTTCCGGATATCTGATTCAGCTCGCGGCCGATGCAAGCGCGGCGGAAGGTCCCGCCGACGGTCCGAAAGTCGACTCGGCCGATCTGCATGCCTGGGCAGAGGTTTACCTGCCGGGGGCCGGCTGGATTGGTTTGGATCCGACGTCGGGACTGGTTGCGGGCGAGGGCCACATCCCGCTGGTCTGCACTCCCACTGCCTCGCAGGCCGCCCCGATCGAAGGCACGGCGGAGCTGCCCAGCACGGAGTTCAACTACTCCATGACCGTCCGCCGGTTGAATGACGCCCGACGGACGTCCAAACCCTTGTCAGACCAGGAGTGGCTGCGCGTACGCGAGGTTGCCCACTACATCGACTCGGAGCTGAAGCAACAGGACGTGCGCCTCACCATGGGCGGCGAGCCGACGTTCGTCGGCATCGACGAACCCGAGAGCCCGCAATGGAATCTTGAAGCCCTCGGCGCGCTGAAGCGACATCGCGGACTGGCTCTGATCCAGGGTCTCCGCTGGAGGATGGCGCCGGGAGCGTTGCTTCACTATGGCCAGGGAAAATGGTATCCCGGTGAGCCGTTGCCGCGATGGGCGATGAGCTGCTTCTGGCGCACCGACGGCGTACCCATCTGGAAGGAATCCGGCCTCATCGCCGACGAAGACCAGAAGTATGGTTTTGGGCCGGCCGACTCCTTCAGGTTTATGGAAGCGCTCACGCGGCGCCTCCAGGTAAGTTCGGAAAACGTGCTGCCCGCATATGATCCGGAAACCGGAGTAGCGGAGCCCGCAGGTTATATTCTCCCCATTCGCCGCCGGCAACCGGAAGGCCGCCTGCGCTGGTCGAGTCAGCCGTGGTTCGCCCGTCCGGAACGCCTCATCCTCACCCCGGGCGAGTCGCCGATTGGCTATCGCATCCCGACCGAGTCCATGCCCTGGGTCGCACCCGATGAGCTTGCATACGAGTTTGATGAGGCGCCATATGCGGATCGGGCCAGGCTCCCGTCTCTCGGGGCGCGACCCATGGAACTCTTTGCGATCACTCCCGAGGCGGATCCGCTTCCTGCTGTTCTGCGCGCCGCCGATGAAGCGCCGGAGCTGATCCGGCCGTCGCTGTGCGTGCAGGCGCGGGAGGGCCGCATGCATGTGTTTCTTCCCTATGCATCGGTTCTTGCCGACTATCTCGACATGGTCAGCGCTGTCGAAGATACGTGCCGATACCTGAACATGCCGGTGTGGGTGGAGGGCTACGCCCCGCCCGCCGACCCGCGTATGCGATCGTTCAGCGTCACTCCCGATCCCGGGGTACTTGAAATCAATCTCCCCCCGGCAGGCAATTGGGATGAACTGGAGCAGATCAATACCATCCTCGACGAAGAGGCCCGCCGCAATCGCCTGACCGCCGAGAAGTTTGACTACAGCGGCGGCCACAATGCCACGGGAGGCGGCAGCCACATTGTGATCGGCGGCGCCACCGTTCTGGACAGTCCCCTGCTTCGCCGCCCCGATCTGCTGCGCAGCATGGTGGCGTTCTGGCAGAATCATCCTTCTCTGTCCTACCTGTTTTCGGGAACCTATGTCGGCCCAACGAGCCAGTATCCGCGCGTGGACGAAGCGCGCATGGACGCCTTGTACGAGCTCGAACTGTCATTCGACCATCTCCCGCAAGGCGATTGCCCGCCGTGGATTGTGGATGGATTGTTCCGCAACCTTCTGGCCGATGTTACCGGGAACACGCATCGCGCAGAGTTCTGCGTAGACAAGCTATTTCCCCCACAGGGCCTTGGGCTGCAGCTCGGCTTCTCGAACTGAGAGCGTTCGAAATGCCGCCTCATGTGCGCATGAGTCTTTTGCAGATGCTGCTCGTTCGAGCCCTGGTGTGCGTGTTTTGGAAAGCGCCATTCGAGGGCGGCCTTGTGCGCTGGGGGGCGGCGCTCCACGATCGTTTCATGCTCCCGCATTTTGTTGCGCGAGACCTCTCCGAGGTGCTTGCCCTGTTGCGGCGGTCCGGCTTCAATTTTGAAGATGAATGGTTTTCATCGCACCTCGAATTCCGATTTCCGAAGGTCGGGTCAATCGTGGCGGATGGAATCGAACTCGAACTGCGTCGAGCGCTCGAGCCCTGGAACGTGCTTGCGGAAGAAACTGTCTCAGGCAGGACGGTCCGCAGCGTGGACTCGTCGCTTGAACGGATGCAGGTGAAAGTTTCCGGCTTGCCCACGGAATCCCGCTACGTCGTGGCTTGCAACGGACGCAAGGTTCCCCTCCAACCGACGGCCGATCCGGGAGTCATGGTCGCCGGGGTTCGATATCGTGCGCGAAGCTTGTCGGCGTCGTTGCACCCGACTGTTCCCGTGCACGCGCCTCTCGTGTTCAATCTAATGGATCGGTGGATGGAACGTCCGATTGGTCAATGTGCCTATCACGTTGAACCACCCGATGGTCGACAGTACACAACTCGCCCCGCGAATGCCGCGGAGGCCGAAGGGCGGCGCATGGAGCGCTTCCAGGTCACGTCTCCATCGCTCGACCTGGCGGCGATCCCGGAGGATGAAACCAACCCGATTTTCCCCGGGACGCTTGATATGCGAGTGCCCATTCGCAGGCCAAAGATGCGGACTGATACGCCGGTGCGCCCGTCATGACCGACCTTTATCAAATACCCCTGCGGTATGGGGATGCGTATGACGAATTATCGTCCGACGGTGTTACTCCTCGACCCCATTGGGCACACCTGATCGAGTCTCTTCGCACGATTGGGCCGGAGGAATTGAGCCGCCGTTGCACAAGAGCGGAACGGCGCATCCGCGAGAACGGCATCACCTACAACATCTACAGCGATCCGCTCGGCGCAAATCGGCCCTGGCAAATCGACATTGTTCCCTTCCTGATCTCCGCCGACGAATGGCGTTCCATCGAGGAGGGGATTATTCAGCGTGCCCGTCTGCTGAGCCTCATCCTCGAGGATCTGTACGGAGCACAGGAACTGCTCGCCAGCGGGCGCTTTCCCGCCGAACTTCTGTATGCCAACCCCGCATTTCTCCGGCCGATGGTGGGAGTACGCGTCCCGGCGCACACGTATCTTCACCTGCTGGCGATCGATCTTGCCCGCTCGCCTGACGGACAATGGTGGGTTCTCTCGGATCGTACCCAGGCGCCGTCGGGCAGCGGCTATGCATTGGAGAATCGGATCATCATCTCCGATGTCCTGCCCAATGTTTTCCGTGGTTCGAACGTAGTGCGCCTGGCGCCTTTCTTCCGGGCGCAACGCGATGCGCTTGCCTCCCTCGCTCAAAGCAGCACTCCGCGCATCGTCCTGTTGACACCCGGCCCGCACAATGAGACCTACTTCGAGCACTCCTATCTCGCGCGGTACCTGGGATTCACTCTGGTTGAAGGCGCGGATCTGACGGTGCGTGACCGGCGCGTTTATCTCAAGACCGTCGACGGTCTCGACCAGGTCGATGTGATTCTGCGCCGCGTGGATGACAGCTTTTGCGATCCTCTCGAGTTGCGCAGCGACTCCCTTCTCGGCGTGCCCGGCCTGGTCGGCGCCATCGTTGCGGGAAACGTGAAAGTTGCAAACGCCCTGGGCAGTGGGGTGATCGAGACCGCCGCCATCATGCCTTTTCTACCCGGACTTTCGAGACACATGATGGGAGAGGATTTGAAGCTTCCTTCCGTCGCGACCTGGTGGTGCGGGCAGTCCTACGCTCTCGACTGGGTGGTCAATCATCTTGATCACGTTGTCGTGAAGCCGGCGTTTCCATCCCGCGGCATGGAGCCCGTCTTCGGAGCCAGGCTGGAGCCAGCCGAAAAGAAAAAACTGGCGGAGCGGTTACGATCAATGCCGCATGAGTATGTGGCGCAAGAGCAGATCAATTTGTCCAATGCGCCTGTGTGGGACAACGGATTGTTTCAATCCCGCAGCGTGGTGTTGCGGGCGTACGTGCTCAATACGGGAAACGGGTGGACGGCGATTCCCGGAGGACTGGTGCGCGTTGCCGGAGCGGAAGGTCCGGTCGTCTCGATGCAGCGCGGCGGACACAGCAAGGATGCCTGGGTGTTATGGGATGGCCCCGTGGATACATTCAGCATGCTGCACCCCCGCACGCAACCGGTCGCGTTGCGCCGCGAATCTGCAAGTATTCCCAGCAGCGTCGCAGACCGGGTTTTCTGGCTGGGACGCTATGTCGAGCGCGCGGAAAACACGGCGCGGATCGTTCGCTCCATGGTCACGCGCGTACGTCGCGCCGATGAGGCCGAGTTAGGGTACTTGCTCCGGCTCCACCGTTGTCTGAAGTCACGGCATAGTAAGTTGCCCAAAGCCAAAAACAAGCGGCCTACTCTGCTCCAATTTGAGCAGGAACTTATCTCCGTAGTTACCGATGTCAAACGAACCGATAGTCTGGCCTTCACGCTGTCGGAGGTATCTCGCGTTGGCGGCGGGGTGCGGGAGCGGCTATCGGCCGACATGATGATTCTCATCGGCCAACTCCGGGAATCGGTTCCCGAGGAACGTTCTGCGCAATTCCTCGAGTATCCCGCGATCCTGAACCTTTGCCTGGAACTGCTCTCGGCGTTTTCCGGAATGGAGCGCGAAAATACCACGCGCGGATTGGGCTGGTTGTTCCTGAGCATCGGCCGCCGCCTTGAGCGCGCCATCTATTTGACCCGGCAACTTCGCGAGATCAGCTGGCCTCTGAGTGAGCAGGAGTGGCCGCTCCTGGAATGCCTGCTTGAAGTTGCGGACAGTTCGATGACTTACCGCTCACGGTATTACACAACGCTGCAGCCGCTGGCCGTGCTGGATGTCCTGATGGCGGACGAGAATAACCCTCGGTCTCTCGACTTTCAACTCAAGCACCTGGTCGATCTCTATCAGAGACTGCCTCGACACCTGCCCGAAGACCTCGAAGCCATGCGGGACGCGCTGGCGTTGTTACGCGGCTTCGATCTCCAAAAGATAAGCTATCCTTTGCCGGGCGCGGCATCCGGCGCGAATGGTTCCGATGGCCTGGTTCGCCTTGAAACCTTCCTGGGAGGGTTGGAGCGTCTGTTGCCTTCCTGGTCCAATAATCTATCGAGCCGCTACTTCAGCCACGCTCGCACCCTGCCGATCTCCATAGGCCTATGATCTACCGAATTGTCCATCGGACCGCGTACAAGTACAAATATCCCGTCTCGGTGGGGAACCACGTAGCCTGCCTCAAACCGCGCTCATTGGCGCGCCATCGGTTGGTCCAGAGCGAACTGCACATAGAGCCAAGCCCCGCAACCATCACCGAGAGAGTGGATTATTTTGGCAATCACCTCTGCTTTTTCACCATCGAGGAACCGCACGACGAATTGGTGGTCGAGGCGCGAAGCAAGGTGATCATGGAGCAGAACGCCGCTCTGTGGCCGCCCCAGTCGCCTCCGTGGGAAGAAGCATCCCGGATGCTGCAGGAGGCTCACGATCCCGCGGCGCTGGAAGCCTTGCAATTCAGATTCGAGTCTCCGCGCATCAGGCTGAGGCCGGAGTTTGCCTCCTATGCTCTCGAGTCGTTTACCGCCAGGCGGCCGATGCACGAGGCCCTTCTGGATTTGACTGCACGGATTCACAGGGACTTTCGCTTCGACTCAAAAGTGACAAATGTGCGGACGCCGGTTGAAGAGGTATTTCGGAAACGGCGAGGCGTATGCCAGGACTTTGCGCACGTTCAGGTCGCGTGCCTCCGTTCCATCGGTCTTTCGGCTCGATATGTCAGCGGATATCTTCGCACTTATCCGCCGCCTGGCCAACCGCGGCTTGTCGGTGCCGATGCGTCCCACGCGTGGGTGTCCGCGTATTGTCCGGGACTCGGCTGGCTGGACATGGACCCCACCAATAACGTTGTTCCCTCCAACGGACACGTAACCATCGCATGGGGCCGCGACTTCGGCGATGTTAGCCCTCTGCATGGCCTGATTCTTGGAGGCGGAGTTCACACGCTTAAAGTCGCAGTTGACCTCGAAGCCGTCGAAACCTGACCGGATGCCACTGGTAAAAAAACAGCGGGCCTGAATATCAAATCCCTAGCCCCTTGTCCATCAACTCCGATTCATGGCTGCAATCCCGCAGTTTATAATGCAGCGGGGTGGCGCTCGGGGCTCTCAGGTTTGGAATGGTCATCTCCCAGGACCCAAAAATGCTCAAGGGAAACTCTCACGAGAAGCAAGATGCTTACGTTCAAGAGCACACCTGGAGCGCGGTGTTTGAACACCTCGCAGTCGGCGTCGCACAATTGACGCTTGACTGCAGACTGCTGACCGCAAATAACCACCTGTGTGAACTCCTTGGACGCTCGAAGCAAGAGCTGGTCGAGAAAAACTTCAAGGAGCTCTTTCTGCCCGAAGGACTATGGCCGGAGTGCGAGGCTGGTCTCGACCGGCTTATTGCGGGTGGAATACGGCAGTACTCAACCAATATGAGTGCCCTTAGAACAGATGGAAAACCGGTCTGGGTCAATGTAGTTTTCTCGCTTGTGCGCGACAGTGTCACCAACTCGCCTCGCAGTCTAACCGCGGTAGCAAAAGATATAACGTCTCTTATGCAAGCCACGCAGAGCCTGCAGGACGCGGAAGTGGCGCGCGATGAGCTCAGCCGCAGAATGATGAGTGCCCAGGATTCTGACCGTACCCGCATTGCGAGAGAACTTCACGATGATATTGGGCAGTCCCTGGCGGTGCTCAAGGTTCAAATGCTCCGCTCCGGCAAGCCCGTCTCCAACCATCCACAATTGAGGCACGCCAACCTTGAGGAACTGGCCGCAAACCTGGAAAAGGTCATTTACAAGGTGAGCCGCCTTTCGCATGACCTTCACTCGTCGGAGCTGGAGTTGCTCGGCCTGGCTGTGGCCGTCAAGGGTCACTGCCGTGAATGCTCTGAGAAGCTGGGCATCCCGGTTCATTGTTCCTGCGATGAACTTCGGGACAAATTGAACGGCATGATCGGGCTTGCATTCCTTCGAGTGCTGCAGGAGGCATCTGCAGAATGTCCTGAAGCATAGTCGAGCTAAGAGTATTACGGTCGCGCTGACCACTTCGGACCGCGAACTCTGCCTGGAAATAAGCGACGACGGCGTTGGGTTCGACCTTGAGAGCGCCAAACTCGCGGCCGGACTTGGCCTGATCAGCATGCGGGAGAGAATCCACCTGATCGGCGGCCAATTCGAAATCTGGTCCAGCCCCGGTCGGGGTACGAGGATCAGGGTCCGTGCACCAATCGAGAGAACAAAACTCTGAGCCATTGGCAGTGGGCGCTGGCTGCTCGCCTGGCCTGAACCGGCGCCAGTCGCACAACCGAGACGATATGATTGACAAACAGGGGTTCGGTTGTTCGGAGATGGCTACCGATGAGCGAAGGAGACATCTCCCATTACCGTCGATTAGAGAAGATTGGCGGCGGCGGCATGGGCGTGGTGTACAAGGCGGAGGACACGCTCCTTGGCCGGTTTGTCGCGCTGAAGTTTCTCCCTGATCACTTTGCGAACGACCGCACCGCGCTGGAGCGTTTCCGTCGCGAGGCACGTGCCGCCTCGGCCCTGAACCACCCCAACATCTGCACAATTTACGAAATCGCCGAAGAGAATGGTCGCACGTTCATCGCCATGGAGTTCATGGATGGCGAGAACCTGAAGCACCTGATTCAAAAGGGCCCGCTTCCCGCTGATCGACTGATTGAACTGGCCATTGATGTTGCGGACGCACTTGAAGCGGCGCACGAGCAAGGCATCATCCACCGAGACATCAAACCGGCAAACGTCTTCGTAACCAGGCGCGGGAATGCCAAAATTCTGGACTTCGGCCTGGCCAAAATGTTGCCCGTAAAGGAGTTCGCTGGAGGAGCCGAATCTGCGCGGGCGTGGCAGGATGTAACCGACGGTCTTGGAGCCACGCTGGGAACCGCGGCATATATGTCGCCCGAGCAGGCGCTGGGCAGACCGGTCGATGCACGAACCGATATCTTTTCCTTTGGCATCCTGCTTTACGAGATGTGTACCGGGCGGTCGCCCTTTCCCGGAGACACGACCGGAGAGCTCCTGATTTCCATCGTTCAGCAGGTCCCGGTCCCTCCGGTAGAGCTGAATCCAGAGATCCCTGATGGATTGATAAGGATCATCGATAAGTGTCTTCAGAAAGACCGGGAGCTTCGCTTCCAGCACGCGGCGGAGATCCGCGCCGAATTAAGGAGACTGCAGCGCAACTCGGCCGAGGTGATTGATGCTCCGCCTGCGGACGGGCCACGAGAATCACTGGGCCGCTCATCTTCGGGGGTCCGGAGATCGGAGGGTCCTTCCCGCGACACTCAGGGATCTGTGCTCACTGCCGGACCGCCCGAGGCGGTTAAGCCGCTCCTGCGGCGGCGATGGTTCCTGGCCCTCTCAGGGCTGCTGATCATTGCGGCGGCGCTCCTGGCCTTTTTGCTGATAAGTCCGCTGCCCACGCCGAAGGTCTCAAATTACGTCCAGCTCACCCACGACGGTCTTCCCAAGGCCCTGGTCGGTACCGATGGTTCGCGGCTCTATCTTGGCTTTGCGAGAACCATCAACTACAACGCCTCCATCGGCATTTTGCAGATGTCGGTCTCCGGAGGAGAGCCGGTCCGGATTCCAACGGGATCGAGGGCCATTCTCCCTCTCAGCGTTTCGAATGATGGAGCCGAGCTTCTCGTCAAGGACAACCAGGGCACGGAGTATACAGGTGAAATTTGGAGACTTCCGATCCTTGGAGGCTCGCCCCTCCGATTGGGCGGTGTCACCGGGCAGGACGCGGCCTGGTCGCCCGATGGAAGAATGCTGGCTTACGCCGACGGTAACGACATCTTTCTGGCCCGGAGCGATGGGACGGAATCCCGAAAGCTGGTTTCGGCGCCCGGCCGAGCCTTTTATCTGGCATGGTCCCCTGCCGGAACTAGACTGAGGTTTACCGCAATCGATGACAAGACCCGTGGGAATTCACTCTGGGAGGTTTCAGCCCAGGGGACGAATCTGCACGCGTTGTTTCCCGGATGGCACAGTCCTTCAGACGAATGCTGCGGGAAATGGACCGCGGACGGAAAATATTTCATTTTCCAATCCCAGGGACAGATCTGGGCACTATCCGAAACGGAAGGCTTTCTTCGCCAATGGCGGAGCAAGCCCATCCAGCTGACTTCGAGTCCGCTCAGTTTGTTCACGCCCATTCCCAGCAAAGATGGCAAGAAACTCTTCGTGGCAGGTCGAGGTTACCGCGGCGAATTGGAGCGCGGCGAAGCCAGGTCCGGCCGGTTCACGCCCTTTCTCTCCGGCATCTCTGTCGAAGACGTCGTGTTTTCCAATGACGGCCAATCGGTGGCCTATGTCTCCTACCCCGAAGGCATCCTCTGGCGAAGCAAGCTCGATGGCAGCGACAAAGTGCAGCTTAGCTCCCCACCGTTGTTTGCAGCGTTGCCGCGTTGGTCGCCCGATGGAAAACAGGTGGCTTTCTATAATTACTCGGTCGGCAAACCGGGAAGGATCTACCTGGTTTCAGCCGACGGCGACAGTCCCCGGCAGATGTTGCCTGAAGATATCGAGCCCAAGCAGGATCCTGACTGGTCGCCTCACGGCGACAAGATTATCTTCGGTAGCGTACCGGCTGACCCCAAGTCCGCCCTCCGCGTGCTCGAACTGAAGACCAACCAGGTTTCCACGGTGCCCGGCTCCAAAGGCCTCTTCTCCCCCCGCTGGTCACCGGATGGCAGATATATTGTGGCCATGCCCGCGGATTCGCTGAGCTTATTCCTCTTCGACTTCCAGACTCAGAAGTGGTCGGAACTCGCGAAGGCAAGAGCCGCATTCCCGAACTGGTCAAGAGATGGACAGTATGTTTACTTCTTGCGATGGCTGGACAATCCGGCTGTGCTGAGAGTTCGGATCAGTGACCACAAAGTGGAGCAGGTTTTTGATCTGACAAATCTTTCAACTATAGGCAACATCGGCCCGTGGCTGGGTCTCGCACCGGACGATTCCCCGCTGCTTCTCAGAGATATCGGGACGCAGGATGTTTACGCTCTTGACTGGGAAGAGCCGTGACGCTCTGACGAAGAAAGATTTGCGGGGCGCGATCGAACCCCATAAAGCTGCCAGGACGGAGGGACTCTTCACATCCTCGATGAGAGCAAGATGTCAATCTTCACTATTTTCGGAGAAGGCGCTTTTAAGAATGGAAACCCAACTAAGAAACACAACACCGATACACCCTATAAGGCCAGCGAAGAACATGACCTCCAGAATGTCCTTGCTCCAAAGCATTAGCTTGAACGTCATAGATGCGAACCATCAAAACAGCCAGATTTGACTCTGACGGCCAGCTTCCTTGATTAGGAATCGCCTGAACATCAAGGCCGCCGCGAGTATATCCAGCCATAGTGCGGGCAGCAATCTATACCAAGGTATAGTCGCGTGTTGATGCGGAGCTAGTTTCCGTGTCGGAAGCAGACCAAAAAAAGGGGCAGCAGGGCTTGGCAGTTGCCCTGCTGCGCAGGAGAATGTTGCAGGAAATCACCAGTCGACCAACTCCATGTTGGTCATCTCGCGCGTGGGGCACAAGATGTCGCCCTCGAGCGAGAAGCGAAACCCAAGCAGTTTGGCGCGCATCGCAATCGAGTGGACGCTGCGAAAGGACGCCGCGTTGCGGTGAACGTGGCCGGCGATGATGAGTTCGCGACCACGGGCGGATGATTCACGGTAGATGCGGAGATATGCAGCGTCCACATCCGCCAGCACGTCGAACAGAAGGAATCGCACATCAACCGCATCTTTAAGCGCCTGGAGCGAGGCGTGCCGTTGGCCAATATCCGGCCGCAGGCCCTGGTCCCAGGGATCCGGTAAGCGGGCGATCCAATCACACTCAGCAACGCGTTCTTTCAGCTGCAGCCGAACCATGCGCAATGGCGCGCGCGTGAGATCACCAAAGCGCATCCGTACGCGCAGGCCGCGAACGAAGAGGCCAACATGATAGACCTGCTGTGCCAGCCTCGAAGTGCCCTTCGACCACCAGTTCTCGCTTTCAGGATCGAAAGGGGAAATGGGAAAGGCAGATGACATGTTAATTCTCCCGTGATCCAGAAACGGGAGCGGCCTCAGATTGCCGCCACTCCCCGTTCCCCGCTGCGTATACGAATCGCACCCTCTACCTTATAAAGGAATATCTTGCCGTCCCCAATCTTTCCCGTGTAAGCGGCTTTCAGGATGGCATCGACTGCCTTTTCGAGAATGTCCTCGTCGACGATCAGTTCCAGTTTGATCTTGGGCAAAAGGTCGACGGAATATTCCCGGCCTCGGAAGACCTCGGTGTGGCCTTTTTGCCGGCCATGCCCGCGGACTTCCGAAACCGTCATGCCATCCACCCCGATCTCGATCAGCGCCGTCTTTACGTTTTCAAACTTGTTTGGCTGAACGATGGCTTCGATCTTCGTCATAGTCTCCTTTCCCATGTCTCGATCAATCGCCGGCCGGGGTTGTCAGCGCACTCATGTTCGAACGCGCTGCTGCTACCGAGCCGTGAACGGTCAACTCCTTGGGTATACCGGCAGGCGCAGCCAGCGAGGACACAACATATTCCGGATAGGCCGAGATGCCGTGTTCGTGGAGATCGAGGCCATAGAGTTCCCCCTCCTCCGACACACGCAGAGTGCCCGTCAGGTTCACCGCGTACATCACCGCAAGTGAAACCGCGAACGTGGCCCCGGTGATAATGGCACTGCCAATGAATTGAGCTTTGAGAAGCGTCAATCCGCCGCCATAAAACAGGCCAGCCAGAGGCGCCGAATTATCGGGTGCGATCGGCCCCGTGGCTCCGTACTTTCCGCACGCAAAGAATCCCAGCGACAACGTTCCCCAGATGCCGCAGAATCCGTGCACCGGAACGGCGCCGATCGGATCGTCGATGCGCAGCCATTCGAGCAATTCCACGCCCAGGCAAACCAGAACGCCGGCTACCCCACCGAGGAGGATGGCGCCGGTCGGACTTACCCAGTAACACGGGCACGTGATGGCGACCAGTCCGGCAAGAAATCCGTTCACCGTAAACCCGACGTCCCACTTCTTGCT
Source organism: uncultured Acidobacteriota bacterium (assembly GCA_963812485.1). GTDB lineage: Bacteria > Acidobacteriota > Terriglobia > Terriglobales > Acidobacteriaceae > Telmatobacter. The sequence continues at coordinate 80,791 of CAWEVD010000016.1, read as the reverse complement.
CAGCGTGTAGGCATACATCATCGCGGTGAGGCCCGCTGCGCATGCGGCCAACGTTGTGTTGGTAGCCACGCGGCCGATTCCTGCAAAGTCCATGGCCGACAATGTCGATCCAGGGTTGAACCCATACCATCCGAACCACAGCAGCAGTCCGCCGGAAGCTGCAATCGTCAGGTCGTGGGGCAGCATTGGCCCGCCCCCATCGCGCTTGAACTTGCGTCCCAGCCGCGGACCCAGAACGATGGCCCCGGCTAGCGCGACAAAGCCGCCGATTGTATGTACCACGGTCGATCCTGCGAAATCATGGAAGCTCTGACCGAGGCTGGGCAGGAAGTAGCCCGCCGCCCCCATGGTCGCCAGAAATCCATCCGGACCCCATGCCCAGTGGCCGATGATCGGATAGATGAAACCTGACACGCAGACCGAATACAACAGGTCACCAAGGAAACCCGTGCGCCCGATCATCGCACCCGAAGTGATTGTGGAGCAGGTGTCGGCGAACGCGAACTGGAATATCCAGACGGCCAGGAACGCAACGCCCGTCGATTCATAAGTCTCCGGCGCACCCTGGAGGAAGAACCAGTGATAACCGATGAACCCGTTGCCGTGGCTGAACATGAACGCGAAGCCGATGGCGTAGAACAGAATGCCGCACAGGCACGTGTCCACGATGCACTCCATCAACACGTTCACCGTTTCACGGGACCGGCAGAAGCCCGCTTCGAGCATGGTGAAGCCGACTTGCATTCCAAATACGAGAAACGCCGCAATCAATGTCCATGCGGTATTCACGGGGTTCACGACATCGGCTGCCTTTACCGTGGTGTCTGCGGCCATTACCTTGGCAAAGAATATGCCGGTGACCGCGGCCATGATCAGCAGCGTCAAGCCGACGCCTGCCACTTTGCCGGCCAGCATTGTGACCCCATAACGCCGCCACCTTGGCTCGCGGAGACGTGCCCGCAGGCGCGCTAACTTTTGCGAAAGTGATAGGGAACCACCTCGACGCACAATGAATTTCATCGTGTACTCCTCGTTTCAGATTTGGGTTTTCATTGGACGACAAGCGCCTGGCGCTGACAGGATATGCAAGCACCGCACAGCAAGGACTGGCTCAGAAGCTAATGTTAGTAACTGGGACGAACCCACTTGGAGTGAGAAGCTGGAGCCGAGTCCTCGCCCTCACATGAGGAATTGCCAAGTGTTATGGGTTGAGACTAGTGTGCGGATTTTGCCGGACACAACCTATCCTTTGGTATAGACCTGCATTTTCCATAAGAACGGTATAAGGATTCGAGTCGATCCTCTGCTCACTATATGGAAAGCTTCTGATTCTCCGGCGTCTTTACTTTTTCCCACATCTTCACCAGGTCGGCGAATGACTCAGCCTGCATCTTCTCCATCACCTGGCGGCGATACAACTTGACAGTAACCAGGCTCAGATTCAACCGGTCCGCGATTTGCTTATTCAGCATTCCGGTGGTGACCAGTTCCAGTACCTGCCGCTCCCGTTCGGAGAGAGTTTTCCATCGATCCAGAATCGAGCGCTCCAGGGTTTTCGCTGTCCTCTGAGCACGATCGAAAGCGAAGGCCTCTTCAATAGCCGCCAGGAGTTCTTCATCCTGAAAAGGCTTGGTGAGAAATTCAACCGCTCCGGCTTTCATCGCATTCCGCACCATCGGTATATCGCCGTGAGCCGTCATGATAATGATCGGAATTGGCATTCCGGATTTCAGCAGCTTGTTTTGCAGTTCCATACCGCTCATTCCCGGCAGGCGCACATCGAGAACCAGGCACCCGGACATTTCGGGTGTGCATCTTTCCAGAAACTGTTCAGCTGACGCAAACTCCCGGGTCGCCAGTCCCGCCGATTCAATCAGGTCGCACAACGATTCGCAGATCGCAGGATCATCGTCCACGATGTAGACGGTCTGCTGTATAGCTAAGCCCGGATCGATAGGCCCTGTCATGCGCTTGATCCCAGAGTGAAGTGAAAGGCCGCTCCGCGCGCCAGAGGTTCTGCCCAGATTCGCCCCGCGTGCGCCTCTATAATGCTGCGGCAAATCGAGAGTCCCATCCCGGTGCCGGATGGTTTGGTGGTAAAGAAAGGTTCGAAGATTCTCGCCCGTGTCTGTTCGTCCAGGCCGGCGCCGGAGTCCCTCACTGTGATCATGACTTCCCCAGATGCGGACATGCCCGAGGAGATCTCCAACTCCCGCGCACCCTCCGATTCTGCCATTGCGTCCATACCATTCATCGCCAGGTTCAGGAGTACCTGCTGGATCTGCACCGGGTCAAGCTCCAATCGCGGCATGCCTTCGGCGAGGCGCAGTTTGATCGACACATTCCGGCGAATGGCATCCTCTCGCATCACGCGGGCCAGATCCCGGACCAGGCTGTTGATATCGGTCGCTTCCCGCACGTACTCGCTCCTGTTAAACAGCGAGCGCACCCTGCTCACCACCGCGCTTGCTCTCGTGCATTCACGAACGATGCGTTCGGTGGTCGCAACGGCTCTTTCTACATTGACAGGATGGCTGTTCAACCAGCGCCGGCATGCGTGCGAATCGGCAACCAGCGCGGTCAGAGGCTGGTTGAGTTCATGGGCAATCGAAGCCGCCATCTCCGCCAGGCTCATGGTTTTGGAGAGGCGGGAGAGATTTTCCTGCGAAATCAGGAGTGCCTGTTGCGTTTGCTGGCGCTCCTCGATATCTATGTGCACTCCATACCAGCAGACAATCTCGCCCATGGCGCTGCGCTGCGGATTACCACGAATCAGGAACCAACGATAGCCGCCGTCAGCTCCCCGTACCCGCGCCTGCACTTCAAACCTGCCGCCCGATGCGCGCGCGATCTCCCAGTTCTGGCTGAACAATGGAGCATCTTCCGGATGAAGAATGCTTGAAAAAGTTTCGCGCCCAAGATCGTGCGCGTCCTTTCCGAGATAGTCGATCAGATTGCGATTGCAGTATTCAATCGCGCCGCCGGCATCCGTGCGCCAGATCTGCTGCGGAATTGCCTCGGTCAGCTCGCGGAGCTGGCGCTCTCTCTCCATGATCTCCGCGTTCGAACGTTGCAATTCTGCGGTGCGTTCCTGAACGCGAATCTCCAGCTGATCGCGTGCAATCTTGACTGCTGTTTCGTTCTTTTTGCGGGCCGAGCTTACCGCTGTGATTGCAATGGCGCATATCACAAACGCAGCCACGTAGCTTCGAAATTCCCGGCCCACGGTCATGGAGTAGAAAGGTGGCACGAAGAAATAATCGATCGCCAATGACGACATCACTACCGCAATCGTGCCCGCAATAAAGCCGCCAAACCACGCGCTGCACATGATGGCCCCGAAGAAAAGAAAGACGAACGGGTAGGCCATCACTTTCTGCAGTGGGAACGTCCAGAGCAAGGCCAGCAGGACAAAGAAAAACGAGATCGCCAACGGCTTGGCAACAAACTTGACGATCCGGTCTCTCGAGCGCTGAACCCCGGTGGTCATATGCTGGCCATCATATAGGTGGATCAAAGCCGGCACAAAGCGGCTCGCGCGGCAGTTGATGCGAAACTTCGAACTCCGCGCGGCCTGCCGGCGGGCTATTCAGTCGAATGCCGCACGGGCCGGCTGGGCAGGCGGGGTGGGTTGATCGGGGGTTCGATGGCTGCCCGGCGTTTCTTGGATTTGTTCCGCTTCCTTTCGGGCTCCTCAATCACCGCGCGCATCCAGTAATTGCCTTCACCATCGACCTCGATGCCGTGCACCTCGCGCTCGAAGCCGGGGAAGCGCTTGCCAAATTGCTCCATGGCCAGGATGAGCTTGATGACCGGCGACTCGGGGCCGCCCAGACGCTCGCCTGGCATGGACATGGGGATGCCGGGCGGGTAGGGGACCAGCATCACAGCGGCGATTCTGCCTGCCATCTCCCGGAACCGGATCCGCTCGGTCTCATGGCGGACGAGCTTCTGATAGGTCTGCGCGGGCGTGAGAACCGGATCGAAGTCCTCGTCGCATGCGGCGTTGACCAGCCCGGCGAGGTCGAGGTCAATCATCGCCTTGTGCATCTCGTCGGAGAGTTCTTTGAGCGTGAAATTGCGATAGCGGCCAGGGAAGCGCTGCACCAACTCCGGAAGCGCCTCTTCGAGCGAAGCATCGGAGTCGTAGAGGCGCTTGAACTCGAAGAGGTTTTCCAGCAGGCTGCCCCATTTGCCCTTGGAAGTTCCAACCGAAAACAGCACCAGGACGGTGTAATCGCCGGTGCGGGCTATCTCGACGCGGCGGGAATCGAGGAATTCGGTCAGCACCGCAGCGGGGATTCCCCATTTGGCGATCACTCCCTGGGCGTTGACGCCGGGTGTCAGGATGGTCACCTTGGCGGGGTCGAGCATGCAGTAGTCGTCCGGCGAGTCTTCGTCCTGGTAACCATGCCAGTCGTCGCCGCGCTTGAGGGTCCAACAGCTTGACTCGGTGGCGAGAAGCTCATCTTCGGCGTCTTCAAACAGGATGCTTTCGCCGGTGGCGGGATCCGTGACGCGCTCCGGCTGGTAGATGCCGAAGAACCAGGCTTCACCGTTATCTGACGCGGCCCGCAAGCGGTGGGCAATGGAACTCATGGCCTGGCGGAAGCTGATGGCATCGGCAAGAGTCTCGTCCATCAGCGTTGGACCGGCTGGCTCGTCCATCATCGCGGCAGCCACGTCGAGCGAAGCAATCAGAGGGTAGAAGGGCGACGTGGTGCCGTGCATCATGAAGGATTCGTTGAACTGGTCGAAGTCCAGCGGGGCGCGGTCGGAGAGCTTCACGTGGACCATGGAACCCATCGAGAACGCAGCGAGCATCTTGTGAGTGGACTGCACGGAGAAGATGGTGGGGCGGCCCTCCATGTCGTCCGGGACGCCCATCGCGTAGCGTCCCCGGTAGATGGGGTGGAACTTGGCGTAGGCGTACCAGGCCTCGTCGAAGTGAACGCGGGGCACGGAGCCGGCGAGTTGCTCGACGACCTGGTCGACGTTGTAGCAGAGGCCGTCGTAGGTGGAGTTGGTGACCACGGCGTAGGTAGGTTCCTGCGAGCGTGCGCCGGGCGAAAATGGGCTGCGAGCGATAAGTTTCTGTACGGATTTCGGAGAGAAACGCCTCAGCGGGACGAGGCCGATCATGCCGTAGCCGTTGCGCGTGGGCTTGAAATAGACCGGGCGGGCGCCGGTGACGGTGAGCGAGTGGCAGATGGACTTGTGGCAGTTGGCGTCGGCCAGAACGAGGTCGTCCTGGGCGATGACGCCGTGGCCGACGATCTGGTTGGAGGTGCTGGAGCCGCCCAGCACGTAGAAAGTCCAGTCGGCGCCAAAGATTCGGGCAGCATTGCGTTCGGACTCGCCGGGAGGGCCGATGTGATCGAGCCAGGAGCCGAGCGGCGCGGATGAGATGCCGAGGTCGGAGCGGAGCAGGTTTTCCCCGAAGAAGCGGTGGAACTCCTGGCCCACCGGGTGCTTCAGGAAAGCCACGCCGCCCATGTGGCCGGGTGCGTCCCAGGAGTAAGCGGACTGATCGTTGTATTTGAGGAGTTCGCGGAAATAGGGCGGCAAAAGCTGTTCGTGGTAGCGCTCAATGGCGGTATCGAGCCGGGAAGAGATGAAAGCCGGCGTGTCGCCGAATAGGTGGATGTATTCATGGACCTGCTTGATGACTTCGAGAGGCAGTTCGGACACCAGCGTGCGGTCGGCGATCAGGAAGATGGGAACCTTCTTGTTGCGATGACGTACGCCGCGGATGATGTCGAGGGCGGCACGCTCTTCGAACTGCGAGTTGCTTTCGAGGTCCCAGTCCAGCAGGATAGCGGAATAGCTGGGATCGGAGGTAACCAGGGACAGTCCGTCTTCGGGCGAGGTGGTGCGCACCACCTCGTAGCCCTCATCGCCGATGGCATCGACCAGGCGCTCCATGGCCCGGTCGGAGACGGAGTCGGTGCGCCCCACCTCACTGGCAATCAACAACACCCAACGCTTTTCGCTCATCCACCCTCGCAAAATCCCGAACCGCCCACCCGGGAGGGCGATCTACGGCAAACAATCTATGGTATCGCGCAGAGGTTGCAGATGTGTAAGCTGGCGATGGTCCCGACGGCAAATCACACCCAAAGCTTTCTTCGAGAATTCAGCAAACCTTCAGATTCCGGGTGCTAGCATTCGATTTGGCGAAGCTTTGCCGACGTTTCGCGCTAAGTTCTTCATGTTTCATCGCTCAACCTGGAGATGTTCAAGGTGAAAAATTTGTCGGTTGTTCGCAGCGTTCGCAGTAGTGATGCTTTGGGCAGTTTCTTCGCCCGCGCAGTCAACCTGGAAGGTAGCCAACACGCTTCACATCGGCGGCGAAGGCGGAATGGACTACCTCACCGTGGACCCGCAAACCCACCGGCTTTTCGTCCCGCGCACTACGCACACGATGGTCCTCGATGCCGACTCCGGCAAGGTGCTGGGAGATATTCCGGGACAGAAAAACGCGCACGGAGTGGCCATCGTCCCCTCGGTCGGGCGCGGCTTCATCACCGATGGTGGCGGCAATGGCGCCATCGTCATCTTCGATCTCAAGACCTATACAGTGCTGGGAACCCTGGTCACGCTGCCTGATTCCGATGGCATCATCTACGACCCGGCGCTGAATAAGGTTCTTGCCGTCTCGGGTGACAAGGGCGTGCTGATGACTTTCAACCCGGATATCGACCCCGCCAACGGAAAGATCGATCCGCCCATCGACCTCGGCGGCGCGCCGGAGTTTCTCGCTTCCGACGGAACCGGCACAGTCTTCATCAATCTCGAGGACAAAGATCAGGTCGCCGTCGTGGACATGAAAACCAGAAGCGTGAAGTCCCGCTGGCCCGTCGCGCCGGGCGGCCATCCTGTCGGTATGTCCCTGGACAAAAAGAGCCATGTTCTTTTCGTGGGCTGCCGCAACCCGCAGCAGTTGGTTGTGATGAGCGCAGACAACGGCAAGGTCCTGGGTGCGCTGCCGATCGGTGCAGGGGTTGATGCCACCGCAGTCGATGGCGGGCAGGCGTTTGCGAGCTGCCGCGATGGTTCGCTGACCGTGGCGAGCGAAAAGTCAGGCAAGTATGAAGTCGCCCAGGTGGTAAAGACAGCTTATGGAGCGAAGACGCTGGGCGTGGATTCTGCGACCCACAAGATCTATCTGCCGACGTCAGAGTTCGAAGCGCCCGCAAGCCCTTCAAGTCGCCCCAAGGCAAAACCCGGAACGTTCATGATCGTAGTCGTGTCACAGTAGGAATCGCCGCCATTCAGATCTCCGCCAAACTCGATAGACGCTGTCCCGGGAAAGCGTTTACTATGGGGCGCAATATGCGTAGAAGAACCTGGCTCGCGATTGTTGTCCTGATCGTCTTTCCGGTCGTCCTCTTCAGCCAGGACAAACCGAGTGCTGCGGTAATCTCCGTCGATGCCGCCCATCCGGGCGCGGCGATTTCTCGCACCATGTTCGGCATCTTCTTCGAAGACATCAATTTTGGCGCCGACGGCGGACTCTATCCCGAACTGGTCAAGAACCGATCGTTCGAGTTCCAGGAACCGCTGACCGGCTGGCACGAGGTCCTGGGCATCAGCGGCAAAGGGATCGACAATCCCAAGGGCGAACTCAGCATCCGCACCGATGACCCGCTCAACGAGTCCAATCCGCACTATCTCAGGGTCCGCGCCTACGAACCCGGATACGCATTCTATAACACCGGCTTTCGCGGAATCGGGGTACAAAGCGGCGCCGAGTACCGGTTCTCCGCTTATGTCCGGAGCAGCGGACCGAAAGCCATCCGCGCCACCCTCACCGATGCGGAAGCGGCCATGAAATCGGAAGCGGAAAGCTGGAAGGATTCGACGGGCCCTGGAAGCGATATGAAACCGTCATCCGAGCCAACGCGACCGTGCCGCACGCGCAATTGAACCTCTTCGTTGACGAGACGGGGCAACTCGATCTCGACATGGTCTCGCTGTTCCCGGTGGACACGTGGAAGGGCCGTCCAAACGGGTTACGCAAGGACCTGGTCCAATTGCTCTACGATATGCATCCGGGATTTATTCGCTTTCCCGGGGGCTGCATCGTCGAAGGCCGCCAGTTGTTGACGCGCTATCGCTGGAAGACGACGGTCGGGGATATTACGCCAACGGAAAACCATCATCAATCGCTGGAACGATGAATTTGATTACCGGCCGGCGCCGGATTACTTTCAGTCGTTCGGCCTGGGCTTTTATGAGTACTTCCAGTTGGCCGAGGATATTGGCGCGGAGCCGTTGCCCATCCTGAATTGCGGCATGGCCTGCCAGTTCAACACCGACGAGACGGCCGCGCTCGACCAGCTCGACGAATATGTGCACGACGCACTGGACCTCATCGACTTCGCCAACGGTCCAGCCACTTCGCCCTGGGGCAAGCTGCGCGCGCAGATGGGGCATCCCGAGCCGTTTCACCTCAAAATGATCGGCGTGGGCAACGAGCAGTGGGGTCCGCACTACGTGGAGCGCTACAAGGTCTTTGCGGCGGCATTGAAAGCGCAGCACCCGGAGATCAAGCTGGTTGTCGCGGCTGGGCCTGCTCCAGCCGGCGAGCCATTCGAGAGCATGTGGAGTAACTGGCGGACGCTTCATGCCGACATCGTCGACGAACACTACTACATGAGCCCGGAATGGTTCCTCGCCAACACGGCTCGCTACGATCGCTACGACCGGAATGGTCCTAAAGTCTTTGCGGGCGAATACGCCGCGCAGACCGTCGGTACGACGAGTTCTGAAAATCGGAATAATTGGAAAGCGGCGATCTCAGAAGCCGCTTTTATGACCGGCCTGGAGCGCAACGCCGATGTGGTGCAGATGGCCTCGTATGCGCCGCTGCTGGCGCATGTCGATGCGTGGCAGTGGAAGCCGGACGCCATCTGGTTTGACAACCTGCGTTCCTACGGCACTACCGATTACTACGTTCAGAAGGTCTTCGCCAATAACGTTGGGACGCGTATCGTTCCTGTCACACCCCACGCCGAAGACGGCCTCTATACCAGCGCATCGCTCGACGACCGCACCCATGAGCTGATCGTGAAGGCGGTTAACTTCGCGGCCACTCCGAGACAGGCGGAGATCCGACTGAACGGAATCAACCCGTCCGGCACAGCGAAGGTGACCACTCTGGCAAGCAATGACCTCAATGCTGAAAACAGTCTGGATCATCCGACGGCTGTAGCGCCTGAGTCTTCGACCATCGAATTGCGATCGGGCGCCATTCCCGTGCAGTTGCGTCCCTATTCCGTAACCGTGTATCGCATCCCCGCACAGTAGCGGCGCCGAAGAGTCTCTACTGCGGCGGAGTGTGGCCGATGAACTTATCCGCCCATTGGATGAAGTACTTCATGTTCGGCGCGTCGGTGTGCCCGCCGTCATGCTGACGCCACGCCAACTGGCCGTCGAGCAGACCCTGGTTCACCGGCGGCATTTTGGCGGTGTGGTAGTCCTCTTGCCCATCGAGGGCCTTCGCGCCCAGCAGCGTGAAGACGCGGCTTGCGTCCACCGTGGCCATGAAGCTTCCCTGGTGGTCGAGCCATTTGGCATCGCCCTTTTCAGGAATGCCGTAGCTGATGAACGTGAGCCGCGGCGCGCACAGCGCGATCAGTTCATTCGAATCAACCGGAATGTCGCCGGGATTCTTGCTTCCAAACGTGGCTTCCGACGCGCCGTACTTCATGAAGTTTCCCGCCATCCAGTAGTACTCGCCTCCCGTAAGGCTCTCCACGGCCTCGCCAAAATTTCGGCGCAGCAGCGTTGCGCCTCCCTTGCCGGACGAACCGACCAGCACCATCGCAAAGCGCTGATCAAAGGCCATCGTCACCAGCGCCGCCTTGCCGTAGCGCGACACGCCTTCAATGCCCACGTGCTTGGCATCGACTGCCGGGTCTGTCTCCAGATAGTCGAGCCCGCGTCCCGCGCCCCAGGCCCACGCGCGCAGAGCGCCCCAGTCCTCCGGTGTGCGCGGCTGGCCCTTGTTCACCAGGCCGATGATGCCTCGCGTCAGTCCGGCTCCGTCGTCCGCCTGCACGCTGGCCGGATCGAACAGGACAAAGCCCCATCCCGCCGCAATCAGTTGCCAGGTGTTGGGCAGATCACCGTCTTCGTTCAACTGCGGTGGCTGGAACGGCGTCGCTTTCACCGGCTCCCAGGCCGGATGCTGCGCGAACACATCCTTGAGCGAAGGGTCCTGCTGAATGAGCAGCGCTTTCATCGCCTGGTTGATGCGGTCCAGGTCATCGCCGCGCGGCTCATTGGGCGCCGGGAAGCCAGCGCGGCCAAACATCATCAGCACCGGAACCGGGCCGGTCGCGCGCGCCGGCGTCACCAGCGTCATGTGGATCTTCACCTTGATGGCCGGATACGACGAGTTGTCCACCTCGCCCACCAGGTCTTTCGCGGTCACCGGCGTGAACCCCAGCAGTTCATGATCGACCGCCGTCACCGTCCACGTCACCTTGGGAACATGATTCGGCACGCGCCCGTACACGTACTTCTCATACATTTCCACGATTTCCGGCCGCCGCTTGTCCCACCACATCTGCGGCGTGGTCACCTTTTGGCCGTCATTCATGGTGAGAGGGTCGGGAAGATCGGGATATGGATTGGCTTTAGCCTCGTCGTAATTGGCGTGATTCGGCGCCTTCTCGTTGCCGCTCGGGCCCGGCCGCAGCGCCTTGATGCCCAGTTGGTCCATCATGTTCTGATGGTCTTGATCGGCAGCGTTGGCCGCAGCGCTCTGCGCCGAAACACGGATGAGTCCGAAAACGGCACACGTCAAAAGCAGAAGAGCGGCAGACGGACTTCGACAGAACAGGCACGGGAACCTCTCCAGGATGATATGCTGGCTTCGCTGAAAAGCGATTTACTACGGGGAAATGGTACATCTCCGATGAAGGCGCGCGCACTGAAAATCGCATCGGCTCTCGTCCTCCTTGTGGCCCTCGGCGGTGTCGCGCATCATTCGCACGCCCAGCCCGGGACCCAGGCGCAGCACAAATGGGTCGCCACGTGGGGAGCTTCGCAGCAGATTCCCGAGCCGCAGAATGCCATTCCGTCTGAGGATCTGCGGGACGCAACCGTGCGCCAGATCTTTCACCTTTCCCTCGGAGGCCCGTCCCTGCGAGTGCATCTCTCGAATGCATTCGGAACCGAGGCCCTGCACATCACCTCCGTGCACATCGCGCATCCTGTCTCTGCCGCTTCGCCGGCAATCGATCCAGCGACGGACAAGGCTCTCACCTTTTCGGGCCGCGTTGACGTCACGATTCCGCCTGGCGCGGAATTCGTCTCGGATCCAGTGGACTATCCCGTGGCCGCGCTTTCCGACCTCGCTGTGACATTTCATCTGGAAGCACCACCGGCACAGCAGACAGGCCATCCCGGCTCCCGCGCCACTTCGTATTACGTCCACGGTGACCAGGTCGCCGCGCCCACGCTCACCGAGCCGAAGCACGTGGATCATTGGTACCAGGTGTCTGAAATCGATGTGCTCGCGCCACCCGACGCCGCTTCCGTCGTTGCGCTCGGAGACTCCATCACCGATGGTCACGGAGCCACCACAAACGGGAATGACCGCTGGACCGACGTGCTCGCAGCGCGGTTGCAGGGCTCGGCAGCCACGCGCAACATCGGCGTCTCGAACCAGGGAATCGGCGGCAATCATCTGCTCACCGATGGACTCGGGCCCAACGCGCTGTCCCGCTTTGACCGCGACGTGCTGGCTCCCGCGGGCGTGCATTGGCTCATTGTCTTTGAAGGAGTCAATGACCTGGGAGGACTGGCACGGAACGGCGAAGTGAGTCCAGCCGAACACAAGGCGATGGTTCAGCGCGTCGTTGCCGCCTACCAGCAGATCATCGTTCGTGCGCACGCGCATGGGCTGCGGGTCTTCGGAGCGACCATCACTCCGTACACGGATTCAAACTACTACCATCCCGGGCCGCTCAGCGAAGCCGACCGCCAGTCCGTCAACGAATGGATTCGAGCCGCCGGACACTTTGACGCGGTCATCGATTTCGACCATGTCCTCGCCGATCCTCAGCATCCCGATCATCTGCTGCCCGCCTACGATTGCGGCGACCACCTTCATCCGTCGCCGGCGGGGTACAAGGCGATGGGCGATGCAATTCCCCTCAGCCTCTTTGCACAGTGAGTTCCGGACGCCGCCAAGCCCAGGCAATGTTTGAGATGGGTGAGGCCGGCGGTGTATCCTCATTCGTTCCGTAAAACCGGGAAGACGCGAGCGAGGAAACTTCGCTCAACCTCGGAAACATCGACGAGTAAGGGAGTCCGTATGCGAAGCCTCATTTGCTGCACACCAGGGTGTATGAATCGGCGCGCTCTCGCCGTTTTTGCGTCATTGCTCTTTTCGGCCCTCTTCGCAGCCGCGCAAGGCCCGCACTCGCTGACAAGCGCCGAGAAACAGCGCGTCGATGATCTGGTCAAATCGATGACGCTGCAGCAGAAGCTGGACTACATCGGCGGTACCGGTTTCGCAGTTCGTGCCGTACCGGAACTGAAGCTCCCCTCGATCGAGATGTCGGACGGCCCCTACGGGGTCCGATCGAATTTCGGCTTCCCCTCGACGACACTCGCCGTCGGGATCTCGCTCGCGGCTTCATGGGACCGTTCACTGGCGGCTGACGCCGGCGCCGCTATCGGCCGCGACGCTCGCGCACGCGGAGTCCACTTCATGCTCGGCCCCGGGGTCAACATCTACCGCTCGCCGCGCAATGGCCGCAACTTTGAGTACTTCGGCGAAGATCCGTTCCTCGCCGGGGCGATCGCCGTGGGCTATATCAGCGGCATGCAGCAGCAGGGTGTCAGCGCCACCGTCAAGCATTACCTGGGAAACAACAGCGAATTCCTGCGGCACGATTCCGATACCATCGTCGACGACCGTACCGTCCGCGAAATCTATCTGCCCGCCTTCGAAGCGGCCGTGAAGCAAGCCCATGTCGGCGCAGTCATGGACTCCTACAACCTGATCAACGGCGAGCATGCGACGCAGAACAGCCACTTCAATATCGATGTCCTGCGCAAGGATTGGGGATTCCAGGGCGTGTTGATGTCGGACTGGGATGCCACCTATGACGCGATGGGCCCAGCCAACGCCGGCCTCGATATCGAAATGCCGACGGGCAAGTTCATGAACAGTAAAAACCTGAAGCCACTCATCGATGCCGGCAAAGTAAGTGAAGCCACCATCGACGAAAAGGTCCGGCACATTCTCGCCACCGCCATGTCCTTCGGCTGGCTCGATCGTGAACAGAAGGACATCGGCCAGTCTGTCGTCGATGCGCGCAACACGGCCACCGCCCTGCAGACCGCGCGCGAGGGCGCGGTTCTGCTCAAGAACGACGGCGGCCTGCTGCCCCTCGATCGAGCCAAAGTCAAAACCATTCTCGTCGTCGGCCCTGATGCTTATCCCGCGGTGCCCGTGGGCGGCGGCAGTGCCGGTGTCGTGCCCTTCCAGAGCGTGAGCGGCTTCCTCGGAATTGCCGATGCCGCCGGCGCCGGCACTTCAGTCCTGTACGACAGTGGTCTGCCGACGATGAACCAGGTGGCGAACGACACAGCATGGACGACCGCCGCTTCCAACGGCCAGCGCGGAGTGACGCTCGAAACGTACGCAAACGCGGATCTGTCCGGTTCCCCCACCACCACGACCGCTCCGCACATGAAGCTCGAAGGCTTGAGCATCAAGCTGTTGATGGAAGACATCGAGAGCGCGATGGCGATCTTCATGTCCGGACCGAAGCCTGTGTCGCATCGCCTGACTGGCTACTTCACGCCGCCGCAAGCGGGGAAATACATCGTCGTCGTGGAAGGCTCCGGAGAAGGCGCGGGATTCCGCGTCTCGATCGACGACAAAGTAGTTTATCGACTGTTGGAGCCTGGTCCGGGCATTTCAGCCACACGTGACCATGGACCTGACGGCGGGTCCGCACAAGGTGGTTGTGGAGCACACGCAGACTTCGCCGATCGGCGGTCATCTGGCGCTTGGAATTGTGCCGGAAGACAAAGTCGTGAACACGCAGGCGATCGCGATGGCCTCCAAGGCTGACGTTGTGCTCGTCCAGGCCGGCTTCGCGCAGGAGAGCGAGAGCGAAGGCGGAGACCGCACGTTCTCATTGCCCTACGGCCAGGATGAGTTGATCGCAGCCATGGCGAAAGCCAACCCCAAAACCATCGTTGCAGTCACGTCCGGCGGCAACGTCGATTCCCGCCCCTGGCTATCGACGTGTCCCCGCGTTGCTCGAGACATGGTATGGCGGCCAGGAAGGCGGCCGTGCGCTGGCCGAGATCCTCTTCGGCGACGTGAATCCTTCCGGCCATTTGCCCGTGACCTTTGAACGCAATCCAGAAGATAACCCGACATTCACTAACTACTATCCCGAAGAAGGACAAAAGAAGGTCACCTACAAGGAAGGCATCTTCGTCGGCTATCGCGGCTATGAGAAAAACAAGATCACGCCCCTGTTCCCCTTCGGCTTTGGACTTTCCTACACGACATTCAAGTTCTCAGCCCTGAAGGTGACTCCCTCTCAAGATCGCGCAACGGCAACCGTGACCTTTGACTTGACCAACACCGGGGCCCGCGAGGGAGCCGACGTCGCCCAGGTGTACGTCACCGAAAATCAACCGAAGGTCGAGCGCCCGGAACATGAGTTGAAGGGCTTCGACAGAGTCAATCTCAAGCCCGGTGAGACGAAGCATGTCTCGATCAACCTTGATGAACGGGCCTTCTCGTTTTTCGACACTCACTCGAACGCGTGGTCGATCGGCAGCGATAAGTTCACGATTTCGGTCGGTGATTCGGTGGCAGCGCTTCCTCTCAAGGCTGAATTGCATTTGAATCACACCGCGCAGTAACCGAACGCTCGCGCTGTCAAAGGCTATCGGACTCAATTCGGCGGCGTGCTCACCCCCGCGACGCCAACGGCGCATGTCCAAAGCACTAAAGCGATACAAACGAGCTAGACTGGAACCTCATCTTACCCAGCAGTGAAGTTTCTTTCCCCATTCCTGAGTTTTCTGTTTCAAATTGGTTACTTCGGACCTCTGGTGATGGGGGTTCTCGATTCTTCGTTCCTCGTGCTTCCCTTCGGCAATGACCTGCTTGTACTTGCATTGGTTGCTCAGCACCCCGGCGGAACACCCTGGTATGTGCTCTCGGCGGCGTGCGGGTCCACGATCGGCGCCGCCATCCTGGCTATAGTTTCCCGCAAACTGGGTGAAGAGGGACTTCGGAAAATCGTCGGCGAAAAGCGCTATCCGAAGCTGAAGAGGCGAATCGGCAACCACGCGGCCGCGGCGGTTGCGATCGCTGGCTTCTCTCCTCCCCCGTTTCCGTTCACAACAGTCATCGCAGCGGTCAGCGTGTTCGACTATTCCCTGTGGCGCATTCTTCTCATCAACTTCGTCACCCGCGCCGCGCGCTTCACCGTGCTATCGATCCTGGCAATGAAATTTGGGAAGCAGGTACTGCGTATCGCGAAGTCCTCCCCTTTCGAATGGGGAATGGCCATCTTCATCGCGGTGTGCCTTGTTGCCAGTGGATTTTCCATCTGGCACTGGCTCAGGAAGCCTCGATAAATCCTGACGATTATTTGGCCATCGTCGATGAAGTCGTCCCCGGCGCTGGCAGCGCCGCAATCTGCTCCATCGGCAGTTCCAGGGAGAAGATGTCGGAGTCGCCCTGCGCCGCGTGAACCCAGATGCCGTGGAAGGCATCGTGTAACTCGGGGTGCAGAGCGAGAATTGAGGTCATCACGTCGATCACCTGCTTGCGCGCCGACGGCGGATCGCGCAATTGACTTGCCTGGGTCGCATCGGGAGCGTAGTTGACCTCAAGATCGAGCGGACCAAGCGCTGAAGTAGTGTCGATCCCGGTGACCTGATAAGTGGATCCGTTCGCAGTTACCATCAACGGCTTGGCCCCGGGAACGTTGTCCGGGCGAACCTGGTCGGTTTCATGTTGCAGCTTCTGAAGATTGGCGCTGGTCAGGAAATCGACCGGATGCCAGGAGGTTCGCGGCCATCCGGTAGTAGAACCAGGCATTCCAGTTCATCTTTTTCTGCGCAAACGTTCGCGCCGAATCCCAATACCAGAGCCCATTATGGCCGGCGTCTACCATAGGCCTGGCGAAAAACCCGGCTAACATCCAGCGGCTTCCGCCTGTTTTTGAGAGCACCAGCGAAATCTGTTGGGGCTTCGGTACTCCGGTGGCGTGAATGATAGCCAAGGCATAGGTGCCGGGAGGCAGGCCGTTGAAGTTCAGCACCACCACCGGGGTTCCGCAGTAGAAATCGGTTCGAGCCGCGCCGGGGGCATCACTGGACGCATCAAGAGCGTAGAGGTTGTAAATGGTGATCGTCGCCTGCTGGACCAGGGGCTTGAGAGTCTGCACCGAGGATGCAATCCCCGCGAAATCCCCAGCCACGGCGGGTATCGTGTTTGTCTGCAGATTCTGAACGTCGCCACTCTGCACCGCGCTGATCAACTGCTGAACGGTGCTGGATAGAGCATCCCGCTCCGCCACAGTCATCTGCGATTGCGTCTTGCAGGAGGACGCGCTGGCGCTCGATATCCACTGCGAACAGACGCAGGCAAAGATAAATATCCCCAGGGCAGTTCGCCGATTCATGCATTTCCAAATCATGGCCGGAGCCTTCATAGTGCGGTGATTTTGACCGGCACAGTCCCGCCGGGATGAATAGTTAGATGCGGATGTCCGCCTCGGTACACGGAGACGAGTCGTCCGCTGTCTCGCCCTTGAGACCTTCAGGCCGGGACACCACCCTGCCTGACAGCTCCCCTTGAGCGCGTTCAAGAACCTGCTGCGTAACTTCTCGAACCGTCATGGGAGCGATCACCGTGATGCCACCGATACGCTTTGCCAGGGTCAAATACGCTTGACGGTTCTCATAAAGAAAATCGAGAGGATACTCGGGCTTTCGCGATCGCGCCTGAAGTGGATCCGCATCCAGAAGGTAGCTGACGTGAGGTCTGGGCACAAACGCCATGAGTCACCCGGATATAGGCTCGCACAACCGGATTCCGCAGATTCAGATTCGCCAGCTCGTCCCAGGTGTAGCGATCGAAGATGACGACATCGGCGTCGGACCGAAGCGCCTTCTTCACCACCTGCCGTAACGAGACCGCATCCACGAAGTAGAGAAAGAATCGGATGCATGTCATCGCCCCCGATCGTACGTTCTTGTCGCGGCGATTGATCGGCGCCGATGGGCTTCCGACTCCCTTGTCACCTTTGAAAATCCTGTGCCCCGAGGTTTCGCGGATTCCCTTCAGGCGCGCAACATCATCCCAGAACCGGATCAACCGGACGCAGCAGACCGTCCTCGGCAAGGCGCGTCGAAAGGGCTTCAATCTGCGTACTCTTTCCTGCACCGTCGATACCAGAGAAACTCACCAGGAGAGTTCGCTTGTCTTCCACTACGTCCAGGCATCGCGAGGCTCCGGTTCGTCTCAACTCACTGCGGGTGGCTCGAGCTGCCATGCGAGAGTGCAGCCACCGAGCCGACAGCCACCCCCGCCGCTACGATCACGCCGACACTGATGAAGAATGGTCCGCACGCGCCGCTGCTTCGCCGGTGCAATCGCCGCCCCCGCAGGCCGGGACGCTGCTATGCCCATCGTCTTTTCGTAGGGAGCCGCTGCCGTGCCAACCGGTTGCGCCGGTTCCTGCTGCGGTTGACTCGAACTGCTCTGCGAAGAGCTGTCTCGTGCACCCAGCGGTTCAACCTGCGAACTCACCGGCTCGGGACTATCCGGAAGCGCGTTCCCGGCCATGATTGAACCGGTGGCCGCCTCCGCGGCGGGACCCTCTTGCGACGGAGTGCTTGCCGCACGCTGCTCTGCACCCGCTTGCTGCGCGGCCGCCGTCCCCATCTCGCTGGAGGGGAACATCAGACACAGCACCAGGCAAACAGCAATCGGTCTGAACAGCCAGTTGTTTAAGGATCTCATCTTGTCCTCCAGATCCTGCGCGTTTGTTGCCTTAGGCGGCTGATTCAGACATCTGGTCGGAATTGTCCGCTTCGCGCGCGTACAACGGCCGCTCGGAACGAGGCCGGAAGAAGCTGTTGACCGCCTCCGTCTGTGTCTCGTAGATCTCGAACAGACGATCGACCCGAGTCAATTCCAGAATTTCTCCTATCGACGGCGTCACTGCGGCGAGCTTCACATCGCCATTGCGCTTCATTGCTTCTTCGAGGCAACACAGCAGCATATGGATCGCGGGCTTATCCATCTCGCGAACCTTCGCACAATCGAGCACGATACAGGGTCGCTCGATCTTGAGAGAGTTCTGCAGACCTGCGAAGAAGCGCCGGCCTTCCTTCATCTTTAACTTTTCCGGCAACTGGGTCACAGTTACTGTGCACGGTCGAAATCTCATAAGTAACCCCGCCTATTCCAAACTCTGTACGCTCTTCAAACCATGTTCCGTGCATTGTTTCTCTCTCCAAAGAACCAAGGGTGAATTCATTCAATGTGCAGCATTCCCGGCGAACCGCAGGCAGCGGTTATCCGGGAGTCTGAAAAAGGCGTGCAAGTTCCGCTTCGGGATCACGAGCCGCATGCGTCAAGACATTTCTCCCGTAGCGCATAAGTGTCATGAAATTGGTGTTATACCAGCAGCATTCCGACATGCGAGGCGAGATTCCACACATGAAGCGGAGTTTGTGAAGCTTATTGGGTGACTCGAGCATGGCCGAAACCAGGCGATGATTTCCATCGAGGACAGTCATGGGCTCGCTCTCATTGACGCCAATGAGAACGACCGCACCACGTCCGGAATCCTTTTGCCGAAGCCGCTTGCGAATATCCGCAATCTTGGACAGGAAAGCCTCATCAACCGCGTGCTGACGGGTACGCATCCCCTGCAGGATCTCGGTCATGGAGAAATTGCCCCGTCCCAGCCTTCGCCATTGGGCGCGCGGAAAGACCCGTATCTGACCGATATCGGCCTCTTCCATCTCTATTTCATACCACTCGGTGTCGAGCGGGATCTCTTTCCAGAGCGAGCGGTGGCGAATGAAGAGCAGCGCGCGCCGTTTTGCATTCTCGTCCGCGTCATAGACATTCGGCTTGGCTACTATGTCGGCCATGGACTGTTGGTAGTCTCGATACTCATGGCGATGGAATTCGCTTTTCAGGAACTCCGCAATCACTTCGTCCTCGGGCATTCGGCGGATCAGCCTGACCGGCCTGGAACCATCCAGGCGGAGCAAATCCTTGGGATCCGTAAGCGAATTGATGAGGAACGGCATGGCCACGAGGACGAAGAGGAAGAGCATCAGCACAAGTTGGAAAAGCACCACTTCCCGAAGGGACGAGTGAAACTCGCAGATGCCGGCAATCAATATCGCGCTGAAGGCCAGTTGTACCCAACTTGTATTTGCGATCTTGTACGACATTTCGAAGGTGATGATTACGGCGCCGAGAGAGTAAATCACCGTGGCGATTGCATAGAAGGCCATCAGATACGCGATATTGTATTTGCCGGCAATCTCGAACCCGGCTCCAAAAAGTCGCGTCCAGATCTCCGCCGGAGCGATGAAGATAAACAAAACGATTGCCGCGCCCGTGGCCAGCACCATCACCAGCGAAGTGGCGATCACCGAGAGGTCTCTTCTTTCCTCTTCCCGCGTCCCCGCAACAAGGGGAAACGTGGAATTCACGACCGCCTGCGAAAAGGTGAAGATCACACGGCCCACCATCGCCACGGCCGCATAGATACCTGCCTCGCGCGATGGGAAGAAATGGTTGACGAGTACGATGCCGCAGTTGTTGATGAGCAACTGGCCGGAGAAGAAGTTGAGGGCCTGCATCATCTCCCGGAATACATAGGAGACATGGAGAGGATTGGGAACCCGGGCAGCCAATTTCGGCGGAATCGTGATGTAGGCGATCGCAATTGCGGCTGAATTCGCCACGATCACGCCCCGTACACCAAACCCCGTCAGAATCATCAGCAGGGACCCGCCCAGCCGGACCGCTCCCTCAAGCACCAGGTTCGTGGCGAGACCGCGGAACCCATACGTGCCCTGAATGAAGCCGCGACGGCAGCCAAGAGGGACATAGAAGGCCGTGCCCACAGCCAGAATTGCCACCAGATCGGAGCCCGGCAAATGCAAATAATTCGCAATCCAGCCTTGAGATGCCAGGAGCGCGATCCCGACCAGGATTCCGCATCCCCATGCAACACGATGGAAGCCGCGATACACCGCGGCTTTCCCCTCCGGGGAGTCTTGCTGAGCCACTACTTTTGCGGAGACGATCTGGAACGAGAGCGTGATAGCGGAAATAAGAGTCAGAAGGGTATAGACGACGGTGGCATGCCCGAAGCCGGCGGGTCCGAGAAACCGCGCAATGGCGACGTTGTAAATCATGTTGATCGCCGTCGCAAGGCCCGAGCCCGACAGCAACACGATGCTCCCGGAGACAATGCGGGCCTGCAGCGATCTTGTGTTTTGCGTCAGACTCTTCACTAAAGTGTTGAAACTCCAGTTCTCGCAGGAGAAGGAAAAGGGAACAAATCCGCGTATTCTTATTTCGCTAACATGTTTATATGATGCAATTTCCGACACTCTGGCTGCTCCGCGGTACGGTTTGGCCCCCTGTCGTCCGATCGGTGACAACCCCAACGATTCAGATTAGCTTCTAAACAGATATCTATGCTCAACCGTGTAAGCGCAGCACTGCTCTCCGTCTTCTTATTGCCTCATGGATGCTCCGGCCCGGAAACAAGCCACGCCATGCCACTGAAATACAAGGCCGCCGGAAGCTCTCCCCAGGTTCTCGCCCTCTACGAGGCCTGGTTCGGGCACCCCAAGCATATCGCGGTCGGCTATTCGTCCCAGGACCCTTCCCAGATCAGCACCCAGATACAGAAAGCAAAGGAACTGGGCATCTCGGCATTCGTGGTCGACTGGTACGGAGACCGCGAGCCTTTCATCGACAAAAGCTATGCCCTGGTTCAATCGACAGCCGCAAAGAAGAAATTCCAAGTAGCCATGATGTATGACGAAACCGACCAGGAAGATGGAGCGACGGACGAAGCCATCGCAGACTTCACCATGTTCCGCGACACGTATCTTTCGCCGAAGTCGCCGGGACATGAGGCTTATCTGACCTACCAGGGCCGGCCAGTCATCTTCATCTTTCCAAAGAGCGGGCATACCGACTGGGACAAAGTGCGTGCCGCGGTGAATAAATGGAGCACGCCTCCCTTCCTCATCAATGAAAATCTGCCCGGTCAGTATCCCAACGCGTTCGACGGCTACTATGCGTGGGTCAACCCCGGAGACAAGGGCTGGGCCGCCGATGGAAGCAATTGGGGCGAACAATATCTAAGCAACTTCTATCAGACCATGCAGTCGAAATATTCCGACAAGATCATCGTTGGCGGAGCGTGGGCGAGCTTTGACGACAGCAAAGCTTCCTGGGGACTCAATCGGCATATTTCCGCGCGCTGCGGACAGACGTTCACTGACACCTTCAACTTCTGGCGCAAGAACTTTCCGGCCGACGATCCGCCCCCGTTCGTGATGCTGGAAACGTGGAACGACCACGAGGAAGGGACGGCAATCGAGGGTGGGATTCCGACTTGCGGCTCGCCGCAACCGGAGCATACCGAGAACCGGTCGTCATCCACCCCTCCCGCAGGGGCGGGGAAATCCTGATCAGGCTGGCTAAGCCGCTTCGGTTACCTCATCCTCATCCCGCCGGTTGCCACCCTGCACGGCCACCATGCCAACCGGCAGGGCCGACGAGTGCACCTGGCTGATGATTGAAAGCGGCCGGCTGCGTACTTCATCGTAGACGCGCCCGACATACTCGCCCAGCACACCAAGGGAGAGCAGCATCAAGCCACCGACGAAGAACACCGCGGCGGCTATGCCCAGTGCCGCGGTCTGGACGGGACCCCTGCTCAGCAACATGGAAAACGCGAGAACCACGGAGGCAAAGGTCGTGAAGGAACACAAGGCAAAGCTTAGCCGCAAGGGCTTATAGCTGAAGCTGGTAATTGCATCCATCGCGTACTTGATTCGGCTGATGAAAGAAAGCTTGCCGTCGCCGGCGGCTCGATCCTGGCGATCGTAGTAGACAATCGCGTTCCGATAGCCCACCCACGCCCGGAGACCAGGCAGATACCGGCTCCTCTCGCCCATGCTATTGACCGAATCGACGGCTTTGCGATCCATGAGGCTGAAGATCCCCGCATTGAGCGGTATTGGATAGTCGGAGAGCGAGCCAAGAACACGATAGAACAAGGGAAACAGCTTGGCTAAGATCTTTCGCCGCTCCTGGCGGCTCCGTCTCACCGCAACGACCACTTCCGCGCCCTCGCGCCACGCCTCGATCAGCTGCGGCAGCACCTCCGGCGGATCCTGGAAGTCGCCGTCCATGAGAATGACCGCGCCACCGCGAGCCGTCTGAAGTCCAGCTGAAATCGCTCCCATGTGTCCCCAGTTGCGGGACAATTCCACCACGACCACGTGGGGATCTTCGCTCTGTAATCCCTTCAGCAGATCCAGAGAAGAATCCATGGACCCATCGTTGACGTACACAACTTCCCACTCACTGCCCGTGCTCTCCAAAGCGTTGGCAACAGCTTCATGAAAGCGCAGGACAAGCTCTTCTTCGTTATAGATGGGGACCACAACAGAGATCATTTGTGTTATCTCCTGAATTCCTTGTGTATTTCACTTGCTCGTTCCCCGTGTCTTTGCTGTTTCTGGCACACTCATGCAAAAAAGAAGAGCAGTATTACTCAGACTGCGCCTGAAATACGCGCACTCTCCATCGCACCTCGGTTGGCGTAAGAACCACGACATAGCGCGCACGGACTTGCTGTGTCGTCTCGACCTTATCGCGATTCAGCACCTGCACGGAGTATTCGACGTTGTCGATCAACTGGATGGAAAGCCCCTCCGGGGAGTAGAAGACAATTTGAATGTCGTGCGACTTATCCTGATACCGCGTGTGGATTCCCGCGGCCGACTGCTGCTGGATGGCTTCCGCCATTTTGTCCCGGGCCGTTCCAACAAAGTCGCGATCGAGCACGTCAACCCGGTTCTGGTCGAATGCGGCGCCCATGGACTGCCAGCCCTGCAGATAATCCCGGATGACCGCCGCCTGGGTTTGTTCCTGCAGAACTCGCGGGCCTTGCAGATGGACCGGCTCCACGCGCACGTCGGCTTGAGCTGTGCCGACTCCTGACGAAGCGGCGACAACGGCGCAGAGAATGAGTAGCGGCCTGACCATCTTACTTCTCCCAACGAATTTCGTTTCCTAGCACAACACCGCTTGCGACGGAAATCCTTGCTCCCGGACGGATGGGCATCTTGACTTCGGCAATCCCGCGCTTGAGCGGCACATCGACCGTGGACTGAGCGCCCTCGTAGCTCTCGGTGAAAGTAACGATGGTTCCGTCCGGCACCGCGTTGCCGCTGCAGTCCCGCACCGGCTCGGTCTGCAACTGAACCTGCTGACCGGACGGATGGGCACTCATCTTCAAAGTGCAGGGATCGCCGGGCACCTGCCCGACAATCCTCATACTGGAAACGTCACCCACACGGGCGACAAATTTGTCCGCGCCCTGCTGCGCGGTCGAGTCCATCTCGGTCCATGCGGCGCCATTTTTTGTTTCCACCGTGCGCTTTTGCGTCGCACCCGCGGGACTAGAAAGCTCGAAGGACACGGAGGCGGGCTTGTCGATGAGATTGTGGTACGCGTCGAAGACATACGCGGCCCCGGTGATGCCGCTGTGCAGGCCCACGGGAAGACGCGAAGGCCGGGCAAGAAAGGTCAGATCGGCAGGCTGGGCAGGGCACAACATCGAACGAGCCGCTCTCAGCCGCTGAGGATTCGCGCGAAAACACGGCGACGTAATGCCCTGCACTGTAGAGCGATCCAGCGGGAAAGGAGATGGTTTCGCCCAATTGCACGTCCCGCTTGAGCACCTGGCCGAGTCCAACGATGTAAAGGGTCGCCTTGCCGCTGCCCGTGCTTTGGATGGAGAAGGCATTCCCGGCTTCAATGGTTTTCGGCAGGGTCAGGGCGCCTTCCTGCGCAACCAGCCATGGCGCGCCGGCCGCCAGGACCGCGATCAGAACCGCACATCGGCTCCTCATCGCGCACCGCCTGAACTATACGTAGCAACCACCGTGCGCTCGGTGCTGACACTTCTGGCAAGGTCCTGAGGAATGTGAATATTGAACGGAACGGGAGTCTGCGGCAGAAGGGCCCGGTCAACATACTGGTCTGCCACCCACACCACCTGGCCGGTCTTGTCGTAGAAGGTTCCAAGCACATGCGCCACGTTCACGATCTGGCCGCTCTGATTGGTCAGATTCCCGGTTACGGATGCGTCCGGAGCAGGGTTCAGGCGCTCGTCCTGGATCTCGATCACCGGGTCGGCAGACGCAGAAATGAGGCTTGAAAAAGGCGTCATGCGTACGGAACCGACATCGGCGAGCGAGACATTGGGAAAGCTGATCAGAAAAGGCGTAACCTGCTTGGGCAAAAGCAGGTGAGAGATCCTGTCGAAGCTTCCCTCCGTCGCTATAGGCGACTTGTCCTTCTTCGACAGCAACGTAGCCGAGACCGAAACCGCGGCAGGCACGACATCCTCGTTCAAAAGCTCTCCCAGGATCACCACGCCGTCAGCCCGCTCCACCGGGTGCATGTCGATGATCCGCACGTGCGGCGCTTCGACATCCGCCGCACCCCAGTCATCACCGGCGCCGCGATAAACCACGTCCCAGCGCAGATAATTCACGGGGATAACCTGAGGCGGCAACACCGTCGGCTTCTCGAGCGGCCATTCCGCCATCCAGGTGCTGCCATTTCTCACGACATGCAGATCGCGGGTGCTGGGCGACGTGCCAACGACAGTAGCCCAGTACAACTTCAGTTGAACCACCGCGTCGTTTGAGGACGAGTGAAGCGGCAGGACGTCAAACTTGTCCACGGTCGCATACGTGCGCAGGTTGGGGTAGTAACCCATCAGGTCGTACAGGAATTGCTGCTGGGTGAATTGAGCCTTGTTGGCAAGACTGTCGTAGGCTCGCTGCCAGGCCTGTTCCCGGATCTCCTCGCCGAGATTCCTTACCGCCATTTCCGGTGTCGAGGCCGATTGCAGGAAGCCTCCCGTACCGGCATAAACGGCCGCAGAATGGTAGGGCCAGAGTGTCCCAATGGCGACCAGCAGCACCGTCGCGCCGCACGAGAAGAACGGCAAGCAAGCGTCCCTTGGTCACGATGCCATCCTCCCCCCAACAAGATTCTCATCCGGGGCGAACTCAACGTCCGGCTCGCCTCTCGAACCGCCTGCGCTGCGGAATCAGGAGGACGAGGATTGCCAGGATGCTGCTGCCGAAGGGAAGCGTGCCCCACATCAGGCCCTGCCAGTGGGGCGGCATCTGCGGTGCAGTTCACGGGGGCGGCCGGAGGCACCCCATCTTTGCTCCAGATCATGATGGTCTTGTCTTCCAGATTGTCGACCGGGCGCCAGCCGGCAAATGAAAGCAGCGGATCGTAATACGAATCGCGAACGATGACCCACTTGAGGCCATAGTGATCTGCGTGCTGCAGAATGGCGCGCAGCGCGTCCATGCCCGCCTTCCCGAAGTATTTCGAACTCGTCAGGGCCGCGCCGCCGTGGCTGGTCAGTTCGGGCAACATGCGCCCCGAGTTCCATTCCCCATCAACGCTGGTGGCGTCTGTTGCTGCCGCCAGTCGCGAAATCTTGTTGCCAAATCCAAGTGTGATGTAGCTGTACTTGTCGTGCCCATCGCGATTGAGCCAGGAGGCCACCGCATCGACCTGAAAATCTGCCGCATCGGCGGGCCGATAGGTCGCCCAGGCCACCGCGAACGCGCACGTAGAAGCTGCCAGGACGGTCAACCCGACTACCGCCTTGGTCCGATATCGATCGATCAGTTCACGCAGCCAACAAACCCACAAAGGGAAGAGCCAGCAAAGTTGCCCAGTAGCTGAACCGCTCCATGGTCAACACTTCAAACGCGCGCCCCAGCAGCAGATGGCCCACGGGTGTGGTTCCCCCGAGGCCAACCATGAATGCCACCCAGAATCCAAACAGCAACGGACGCAGCCGGGCGACCATGGAACCGCGAAGAAAAATGAAGGGCAGGGCCAGGACCAACGCGCCATACGGGACCAGAAAGTAGTTCAATCCATACTGCGGGGTGAGGATGTAATTTGCGCGGCTGGCGTGGGGAATGGGAGTTTGGGTTACAGGGTACCGAAGGAGCGCGATCCAAAACGGAAGGAGAACGACGGCGATGGCCGCCCCCACCACAACCGTAATCGCAGCCGCCCGAAATGCCACTGCCGACGTCGAGGCGCGCTCCCCTTCCTCACGGTCCATGAACGCCAGCGCCAGAATCGGAACCGCGAAAAAGATGGAGCCAAAGAGGAGAGTGGCATGGTGGGCCGCGGCCGCGGCTGCGAACAGGACGGTGGCCTTGAGGAACGATCGCCAGCTTCCGTACCGGATCCACTCATACAGGAAAGGCAAGGCATTCAGGTAGATCGGCGCGGCGCTCGTGGTTCCGAGCTGGCCCGCTGAATAAACCAGGAAGCTCTCCGACCCCAGGAAAACACTGGCCAAGGCGGCAAACGAAGCCGCGCGAGGGCTCACCCACAACAGGGAGAATCGGTACACACCAACCGCAAGCAGCAGAATGGAGGTGAACTGAACCGCCATGTAGGCCATGTCCAGTCCAAAAACATGCGAAACCATCGCCACCCATTGCTGCGTGAGCGGCGGATAGGTCATCTGCGAAAAACCCGCGTACCACTTCGGATTCCAGGGATCAAACCAATGGTGTACGTAGTGGGAAGCGAAGAAGATGTGAAAATTGGTATCGTAGGACTTGAGCGGCAACTTCATCAGCAGAAGCGGCAGGTGAATCGCCACCGCGGCCATTAGAATCAGCGCAAGAGGGATGGGCCGCGATGATGGTGCGAACGACTCAGATCTCTGCACAGATGCCTCTCGGGGAAAAATTGCTTTGACCAGGGAATCAGCCCAAATGCGCGGCCCGGGTGCTAGGTGTCTGCCATCGACGCAAAGCTGTCTGACATCGAGTACAAACGCGGTTCAGCGACTACCAAAGTACCACCATGAAATCGACGTGCTTATTTTTGGATTCGACATTTTGTAATACGGTTGCTTACCGGTCAGAATTGGCAGGGCTAAAAGAAGGAAATTAAAGGCGAAACGCCCCGCAAAACGTACCGCCAACCAACATCCAAGTCCTTTTGTGAATCGAAGACGATAGTTGTCTATTTCTTGAACCGGTGGCTGCTTGAACGCTCGATCGCTCCAATTTGCTTGTTTGCTTGTCTTGGTGGTATTTGCCGGGGCCGTCCCGGCGCAGACTTTTCCAGTCGGTCCCGATGGATCAACGCAGCCGCAAGACCAAAGCAAACAATCGCAGGCTCAACAACTTGGGTGGGGTTCGAACATCCAGAATGCGCGCCTGGCACGCGCCGCCCAGATGGCCCTGGAGCGTGGAGATCACGCCCAGGCATTCGAGTACGCCAAGCGAGCCTCCGAAGCCGCTCCCAACGATCCCCAGCTCTGGTTTCTCCTCGGCTACGCCGCAAGGCTCAACGGAAAGAATCAGCAATCGGTCGATGCATACAGTCAAGGGCTGCGCCTCAACCCCTCTGCGCTTGATGGAATCTCGGGGCTTGCCCAAACCTACAGCGTCATGGGGAAGAGCGAAGACGCAGAGCGACTGCTCAAGCAGGCATTGGCAGCGGATCCTCGGCGCGCCAATGATTGGCTCGTGCTGGGGGACCTGTATATGCGCGCGGCAGACTACACTTCGGCACTGGACGCTCTGAACCACGCTGAACGGGTGCACCCCGACGCCCGTTCTGAGTTGCTGATCGGTATCTGCTACGAACATTTGAAACAGATCGACATGGCGAGCCGCTATTTTGAACTGGCCCGCAAGCACGCGCCCGACAATCCCGAAGTGCAGCGATCGATGGCAGGCTACTTCCGCGAAGTCGGAAAATATCCGGAAGCAATCACCGCCCTCAAGTCGATTCGCAATCCGAAACCCGACGTAATTGCCGAGCTGGGTTATACATACCAGCTCGATGGCAAGCTCGCGGATTCCGCCAGGCTGTACGCCCAGGCGGCGAATGCGGTCCCCAAAGACATTTCCCTGCAGCTTTCCGCCGCCCAGGCCGAGGTGGCTACCGGATCGATCGACCAGGCAAGTCCATTTCTCCAGCGCGCTGCGGAAATCGATCCAAACTACTACCGGCTGCATGCCATTCGGGGAGAGATCGCCCGGCAAAGGGAACAGGTGGGCGAGGCAATCAAGGAATACAACATCGCCCTCACCCGTCTTCCCGCGGAACCGCCCGAGGGACCGCTCTACGGCATTCAGCTCCACATCGATCTCCTCGAACTCTACACGGCCGACCGGAACCCAGGCGCCGCCGCCGAGCAGTTGAAAACCGCTCAGGAGCAGATCGATGGGCTCAATGAACAAGGCCCGGGTCGGGCACCGTTCCTGCGCCTCAGGGCGCTGATCAAAATGCATGCGGGCAACCTCGACGGAGCGCTGAGCGACGTGAAGGATGCGCTCGCCATAAACGCCGCTGACCCGAATGGCCTGCAACTCAACGGCGACATCCTGATGAAACTAGGGCGCACCGAGGACGCGATCGATGTCTATAAGCGGATTCTGGCCATCGACGCCAACAATCGCTTCGCCCTCATTTCGCTCGGATATGCTTCGCGAGCGGCGGGCCGCGACCAGGCCGCGGAAAAGTACTTCCAGCGCCTGGCACAAGCCGATCCTTCGCTGTACGTTCCCTACCTTGCGCTTGGGGACCTGTATACCGCTCGCCGTGAGTTCAAGCAGGCCCAGGCAGCTTATGAAAAGGGCTACGCCCTCGCGCCCAAGAGTGCCCTGATCGTTGCCGGAGGAATGAACGCCGCGGTTGAATCGCACGATCTCAACCTCGGCGCAACATGGCTCAGCCGCACCACCAGCGACATGCTCGAGGAACCACAGGTACTTCGCGAGAAAGAAAGATATCTCAACTTCAAAGGCGACTATCAGCAATCCGCCGAGGTCGCGCAGCAGGCGATCAAAGTCCTCCCTCAGGACCGGGATGTGGTGGTTTACTTCGGGTATGACCTGCTTTATCTCAACAGGTACGACGAGTTGCTCGCTTTGACGAAGCAGTACGAAGATGTTCTTCCCAAGGAGCCCGATATTCCGCTTCTTGCCGGATACGTACACAAGCATCAGGGACTCGCCCAGCAGGCCGAGCAGGATTTTACGGAGACCATCAAGCGCGATCCGGAGGCAAAAACGGCCTATGTGAATCGCGGATACATGTTCAATGATCTTCGCCGGCCGCAGGAGGCAGCGGCCGATTTCGAAACGGCACTCAAGCTCGATCCGCACGACGGGGAAGCTCATCTGGGCCTTGCGTACTCGTACCTCGACCTGCATAAAAACGAAGGAGCTCTGCGGCAGGCCGACCTCGCCGAACTGGCGCTGGGGGATTCCAAAAATATCCACGTCATCCGGGCGACCGCCTATGGGCGGCAGGACATGATGGCTAAGGCTGCAGCTGAATATCGTGCGGCTTTGAAGTTTGCTCCCGACGATGGCGCCCTTCATCTCGGCCTGGCAAACACGTTCTTCACCCAGCGGCAGTATCGCGACGCAGTCGACGAGTTGCAAACCGCGGAGCGATATTCCCCGAATGATCCGAGCGTATATGCGATGCTGGCTCGTTGTTATGCGAGTCTGGACGATCGGGATCAAACCATCCGCTATGTGCAACTTGCCGAGCAGCACCTTCAGCCGGTGCCAGGCTCGCCGAACTCATCGGATAAACAAAGCGAGATATTCGTTTCGACAGGACAGGCTCTGAGCACCCTCGGAGATCACGCCGGCGCGATGGATCGATTTCGCAAGGCTCTCGCGGCTCCCGACAGCAACCGGGTGAGTGTGCGCCTCGCCATTGCCCAGGTGATGGCTCAGCAGGGCCAGGGAGAGGAAGCCGAGCGAGAGATCGCGTTGGCCCTGATGGAAGCTGCCGGAGGTGCAACCGAGCCGCCCAGCGGAAGCCAGTTCGTTCTGGCGGCGGACGTGTTCCGGTCCATGCACGATTACCAGCTCTCGCAAAACTATCTGCACCGCGCCAAGACCGCGGGAGCCCCCGACGCCGCGGTGCGCATAGGACTGGCCAACAATTATCTCGCGCTTGGGGATACGGCCAAAGCCCACGCCGAGTTGGACGCGGTGAAGGCCGCCGCAGACGGCGCGCCCGATTACCAGTATCTGCTGGCCCGGGCCAACGTGTATCGCCAGGAACATAACAATACCCTGGCGCTCACCTCGTTTGCGCGCGCATCGAACGCCGAAGGAGACGACCAGACAGCCCAGGAAGGCTTGTTGCAGGCGGGGGCGGACGAGGGATTGCGAATTACTCCCAAAGTCAGCGTCCTCTCGGACTTTTCGGTAGGACCCGAATTTGAAGACTCCACCGTGTATGTTCTGGATGCCAAGCTGGATGCGCCGTTCCCGGTTCCACCCTCCGACACGTCGCAGCTTCCCCCTCCTCGCTCCTCTCTTCAAACCCAATGGACAGGCGCGTTCCACCTGCACGTCAGCCATCTGCCCACACCGAGCGGGTTTTACCAGATAAGTAATATGCGCGGCGACATCTCCGTTCCGGCAACGAACTCCATCGTGAATCGCAACACAACCGACAACACGATCAACTTCGGTCTCAATCCCACGGTCAACATTGGCACCAACGTCCTGACATTCAACACCGGGATTCAAACCACGATTCGCCGCGATTCCGAGTCGCCCGTCGAGATGAATCAGAACCTCTTCCGCGTGTTCACATACATGTCCACGAGTTCGTTCTTCAATGTGCTTTCCGTGAGCGGCTACATCATCCACGAGTCAGGTCCGTTTACGGAAAGCGATTTGCATTCCCGGACGTGGACAGCGGCTCTCGATTTTCGGGTGGGCGCGCCATGGGGCAAGAATGCCCTGGTGACGGGATGGGGCGCGACCGATCAGCTCTTCACCCCGGTGAACACCGAGGACTACTACACTTCGTCTTACATCGGTTTCGAACATCGGTTTTCGGAGCGCTGGAACGCGAGGGCGGAACTGGATGATCTGCGGGCATGGCGCGTTTTCGGTGCCAACTCGGGGACCGCCCAGAATGTCCGCCCGGCGGCCATGGTTGACTTCCGGCCCAATCGGAGCTGGGACATCCAGGCCAACACAGCTTTCTCGAGCACCAGGGAGTATCACGTTTACGACGTCACTCAAAATGGCTTCTCGGTAACCTATGCCCGCCCGTTTCGCCGCAAATTCCACGATGATTCCGGAACCGTGGAATTGCAGTACCCCATTCGTTTTTCGGCAGGTATGCAGGGGGAAACCTTCTTCAACTTTCCGGGTGGTCAAAACCAGCTCAGACCCTATGTACGCATAAGTCTATTTTGAAGGCGGAACGCAGATGAGAATATGCCTAGTGGCCACTTTTCCCCCGAGTGGGCGACAGTTGAACGAGTATGCATTTCATATTGCCCGGGAACTGCAGCGTAACCCCGATGTCGAACTGATCATTCTGGCTGATGAATTGGCTGAGTATGAGTTCGCAACTGACCAGAACGGCAAACCGCTCAAGGTCAGTGAACAGGCCGAACTGCCCGGCTTTAACGTGATTCGCTGCTGGAAATTCGGCACGCTTTCGACGCCCGTGCGCCTGTTGAATACGATCCGCAAGTTGAAGCCCGACGTGGTCTGGTACAACCTTGTCTTCTCCAGTTTCGCGACCCCCGAAAAACCGTTTGCGGCATTTGCCGGTCTCTCCGCCCCGGCATTGACGCGCGCTGCCGGCTTCTACACGCACATCACTCTGCATCACATCATCGAACACGTCGACTTTGCTGCCGCGGGTGTGCGTCGCGAACGTCTCTTTCGCCTGGGCACCGACCTGGCCACGCGCGCTCTGCTGCGGGCACATTCCATATCCGTACTGCTTCCCGGCTATCGCCGCACGCTCATCTCGAAGTACTCCGCGCAGAACGTATTGCTCGGTACCCACGGCACCTTTGCTTCCATTCCCACTCCGCCTGATTTTTCCAAGCGGGGCAATCCGGATCAACGCATTCTGGCCATCGGACACTGGGGGACGTACAAGCGCCTGGAAACCCTGATGGAGGCCTTTCCCAAGGTTCTTGAGAAGGTGCCGAATGCGCGGTTGGTCGTTGCCGGCGCCAATCATCACACCAAGGCCGGTTACTGGGAATCGATACGGGACGCCCAGCCGCCCCATCTCCCCATCGAGTTTCGCGGCTATGTTCCTGAAGAGGATATTCCCGAGCTCTTTCAGAGCACGTCGGTTCTGGTCTTGCCCTATGACTCCGCAACCGGATCGAGCGGTCCGGCCCATCAGGCATGTGAATACGGAGTTCCCATCGTATGCGCCGACATCGAGGACTTCCACGGCATGGTCGAGGACGAAGACATGGCGGTTCGATTTTACGAGACGGGTGATCCCGTCAGTCTTGCCAGCCAGCTCATCGCCATACTGCAGTCCCCCGGGGTGCAACGCCAGATGGCGCAGCACAACTTTGCCGCCGGTATCGAGATGACCATGACCAGCGTGGTGAGCAACTATCTGCGCTGGTTTGAACTCAATCGGTGCAAAAAAGCGATAGGCGACGCCGGGATTTTGCGCAATCGCCGGCGCCGGTGGCTCCGCAGTCTGGGCAGCCGCGACGGCGTCCCCGGCTCGGGTTTGCCTGCGAGCCTGCTTGCCCCGCGCCTGGAGCATCGCAAAGGACCTGAAGCAACAACGGAATTTGCTCCTGTCGAGGCCTTTGCCGATCCAATGGCCCGGCGCGGACCCGCTTCGGCGAAAGATCATATTCACTTCGAGCCGGATCACTCCGACGATTGACTTGCCGATGAGCTGAGCAGGCAACAATCCCCTAAATTATGTTCCGCCGATTTGTACCTTGATTAACGAGAAAGACTATGCGCAATGTTCCGATATGGGAACCTGGTTCTCGCCGGCTCTTCCCGGAGTTCATCTCGCTGGCTGGCTCCAGTGATATATAGAAGGAGAACCCATGATAACGTCGCACGCGCGCATGTTTCTCCGCTCCATCTTGTTTACCGGAGCGCCAGTGGTGCTCCTTTCCCTACTGACGGGATGCGCCCTTTTTACAGGCAGCAATCGCTCAGGCGTGCCCGCGGTCAGCATCGCCGCAAACCCCTCCACTGTTCCGGTCGGAACCGCCTCCACCCTGACCGTCACTGCGATTAACGCCACGCAAGTTACGGTTACAGGCACTGACGGAACTACATATAACCTGCCGCTCGCCGGCGGAACACAAGCGGTCAGCCCCAAGGCCACGACTACCTATACTGCGGTCGTAACGGCCAAGAGCGGGGCGACCGCCAGCGCCAGCGCCACCGTAACTGTACCTGTGCAGCCTGCACCCACCGTCACCATCAGCGCCAATCCGGCGACCATCAATGCTGAGTCTTCATCCACTTTGACGGTTGCGGCGACATTGGCCACGCAGGTAACCGTCACCGGAAGCGATGGAAGCTCGTACACGCTGGCGACAACCGGCGGAACACAATCGGTCGCACCGAAGGCTACGACCACATACACGGCTACCGCGACCGGCGCCGGCGGCAGCGTATCAGCAACGGCAACCGTCACCGTGACTCCGGCCAGCCTGCAATCGATCAATCACGTCGTTTTCCTCCTCCAGGAGAACCACACTTTCGACAACTACTTCGGCATGCTGAATCCCTACCGAAAGGCGAACAGCCTGAATATCGGAGATGACGGCGTGGACTATGAGGTCGACGGCATTGATGACAAGCTGGCCACGATCACCAATAAGAATGACGAAGGCACATCGTTTCAGCTCTTCAAGTTCAAGAGCACGTGCATCGAGGATGAGTCATCCGACTGGCTGGCGAGTTATAAAGACGTAAGCAGTTATGATTTCACGACAACACGGCCAATCCGGATGGACGGGTTCGTCCTCGACGCCGAGGGCTACGCCAAGTTTTGTTCGACCTCGGGCACTTGCTCCGGCAGTTTTCCCGACCTGACCGGGAAGATCGCGATGGGGTATTACGACCAGGACTTTCTGAACTACTACTACTACATGGCCTCGCAATTCGCGATCTCCGACCGCTGGTTCTCGCCCGTTTCAAGCAAAAGCGTCGACAATCGGATTGCAATGTTCACAGGAGGCACGACCGAGGGAATCGTCAAGGATCCCGGCAACGATCACCTTCCTCCACTCGATATTCCCACCATTTTCCAGGAACTCGATCAGGCCAAAGTCACGTGGAAGATTTACTACATCGCTACCCAGGGTCTGTGCGCGGCTGGACAAACCTGCAGCGGCTCACCCACCGCGTCCTACCCGGCGACTGACTTCGCCAACCTCGCCTATGCCAAACAGTTTTTCCAGGGAAACCCAGGCGGGGCCGCCTGCCCTGCTCCACTGCAGCCATCCAGCGTCGTTGGCGATTCATCCAACTCGTTCTGCATCGATCCAACCCACCTCACTCCGATCTCGAGTTACTTCAGCGACCTGAACAATGGCACGCTCCCCAGCTTCGCCTTCATTGAAGCAGGATATGGTTTCAATGACGAACACCCCGGATCCGGCCAATCCATCCTGGTCGGCCAAACGCAAGTCGCGGCCATCATCAATGCCCTGATGTCCAGCTCATCGTGGAAGGACTCTGTCTTCTTCCTGGGCTATGACGAAGGCGGAGGCCCGTACGACCACGTGCCGCCAGTGCCGGCGCACTCGAACGACTTCACCGATACCACGCTCGGCGCCATCCCCGATATCTCCGCCATCGCTGTCAATGCCGACAGTTACAGCCCATGCGTTCCCCCCGGCGGCACGCCTACTTTGCACTGCGACCTCGTATCCACTGATCCCGGCGCCCACCCGAATGATGCGCCCGCCGTGCAAGGGTTTGCGGCGCAACTCGGCTTCCGGATACCCAACATGATCGTCTCGCCGTTCGTCAGGAAGCATTATGTTTCGCACACGCCGATGGACCATACGGCGGTCATCAAGTTTGTCGAAAACCGCTTCATCGGAAGCTCCGCGCATCTGACTGCGCGCGATGCGGCGCAACCCGACCTGCTCGAGTTCTTCGACTTCAACAACATCCCGTGGGAAACGCCGCCCAGCCCCCCGGCTCCGGTGACGGCGCAGACTCTGGGTTCTGATCCCTGCACCCCTGCGAGTGTTGGGCCCTGACCCGAAGCTTTGGTCAGTTCAAGGCTGCGGCGATGGATTGGCGGTAATCTCGGTGGCGGTGTAACGGCCGTCGCCAAAGCTGGCGGTCACCCTGACCAGATCGCCAGTGTGAAGATTGTCGCTGCCGGCAATCCTCGCCGGCGAAAACGAAATCTGGTACGTCCGGTCGTCGCGGGGATCGAGCAGCACCAGCAAGCCGGCATGCATGTCGAGCGACGAAACCCTTCCGCTGAAGACGAAGCTCGAACCCGGCCGGGCAAGAACCGTCACGTGATTGGCGACCGCCTGTCCCTTTCCGTTGGCTTCGAACTTGACCACCACCATGCTGCCATTCACGAGATCCGACTTTCCCGCTGCGCCCGACGTGAACGCGGCCTGGCCCTCCCGGACCACAGGCGTATCGTCCCGCAGCATCAGCCGGATCGGTTCGCGGGAGAGATTGGTATTGACGGTCAACGTACCGGTCGCAGGATCGTAGTTCTGCACGTGCCCCTGGCACTCGCCTTCCGGCGTTTGCGAAAGCACGTGAATGCTGAGGGCATACACGTTCCCTCCATCCAGCACCGTCTGAACGGAGGCGTGTTCTTCGGATTGCAGCTCGCGCAGCGAAATGATCGTTCCATTCCGGAAAAGCTGGGTTCTTTGATCAAACAGGATCTTGAGCGGACGCTGTCCCTCGATTCCCAGGGTGAATTGATTCAGCACCGGATCCACATTGCGGATCTGGCCGCCGAGGATCGTGCTCTTGCCGCCGGGAGGCAGGGGAAGCACGTCAAAATCGCCCGACGTGGTCGCCGATCTGAGATCAGGTTGCGGCCCGGCCACCGGTTGCGACTGGGCATGAACGATCGACAAAGGAGCCATAGCAAGGCTGGCAAGCACAACCGCAGTTCGGAGCCGTTCCATTCAATGAATTCCTTGGTGAGTTTCCGGTATTCCCTTTAAGTGTTAGATGCCGGCGGCGCCGAAACAGTGTCCAATCTGCTTCTAAAAGCAACACCAACCAGCAGCGCGCATCCAAGTTAATGTGCCCACGTGATCTACCTCGCTGGGCTAGACGAGGAAGTTGATCAGAGCACAATGCCTGGGATGCCTACTAAATCGTTTGCAATCACTGTATTTGTAGCCTTGAGCCTACAAAGCTTATGGGGGCGTGATCCCGTGAAGATCACAATCCCGAGGCGCACTCAGCTGACTCCGGTGCAGCGGCTGAATCGTGAGGGTGTCGATGCCGTCCGCAAACACGAATACGACAAGGCCGGAGCATTCTTTTACAAGGCGTATCTGTACGATCCCACCGATCCCTTCACCCTCAACAACCTGGGATACGTCTCCGAACTCCAAGGTCAGTTGGAGCGGGCACGCACATTCTACGATCTGGCGGGAAAGCAAAGCTCCACCGCAAATATCGATCGCAGCAATGCCAAGGAACTGGAAGGCAAGCCGATGCGGGCGGCATTGGAGGATCTTCAGGATCTTCCCATGGAAGTCAATCGGATGAACATGAGTGCCATGCAGCTCCTGTCGGAGAACCGGGGCTTTGAAGCCACCGCCATGTTGAGCAAGGCTCTTGCGACCGATCCGCATAATCCATTTACCCTCAATAACCTGGGGGTGGCTCACGAAACCATCGGAGACTTCGACAACGCCTTGAAATACTACGGACAGGCAGCCAATCAGAATTCCTCCGAGCCTGTCGTAGTTACGACGAGCGAAAGCTGGCGCGGAAAGCCCGTCAGCAAAATGGCGGCGGAGAGTTCCAAGCGCTTGCAAAAACGGCTGCGCGACATGGATCCTGCCGAGGCCAAATCGGTCCAATTCACGATGCGTGGCGTCTCCGCCGCCAACCAGAACGATTGGACCCAGGCTCGGCAAGACTTTTTGAAGGCATACTCGCTGAACCCCCAAAGCGCCTTCTCCCTCAACAACCGGGGTTACGTGGCGGAGCGGGACGGCGACCTCGAGACGGCGCAGTTCTTCTATGAGAAGGCGCGCAAAGCGGACGACTCCCGCGCTCGCGTCGGACTGGCAACGCAACATTCGGCTGAAGGCCAGGACCTGGTCACCGTGGCAGCCGATAGCAATCAAAAGGTCGACTCGGCGCTCGATGAGTACAGCCGCCAGCGCCGCCAGGAGACGGGCCCAATCGAATTGACTCCGCGCGGCGGGACGGAACCGTCCCCGGAAAAACAGCCGACGCCCAATGTTCCTCCGGCGGAATCGCCGTCCGTTCCCCAATAATTCAAACCAACAAGGATTCCGCTGATACATGACCACGACGGCCTCACAATCGACGACGCAGGGTTCGATGGCGCTCTTGTCACGCCTGCTCCTGCTTCCACCGCCCGAGAGAACGGAGGCCGGGCTCACTTCCGAAGTGCTCAACATTCGCCAGAGATCGATTCGAAGAGCTGGCCACCCTCGCGAATCTGAATCACGTGATTGTCCGTGGCTTGGGGACGTTTCTTGAGATCGCGGAAAATGCAAAGGATGACACCCGCGCCGATTGGGCTCGAACTGCCCTGGCCGCAGAACAGGCGCGCATCGCAACGGCAATCAAGTTCCTGCATGAGATTTGCGCCGTTTTTCAGGAAGAAGGACACGATGTTGCGGTGATCAAGTCTCTTGATCACTGGCCCGACCTTGGCAGCGACTTGGATCTGTATACAAATGCCGATTCGGCAGTGATTTGCAAGCTGATGAAGCGCCGCTTCGGCGCGCAAATCGCACCCCGCAGCTGGGGAGATCGCCTGGCCGGCAAATGGAACTTCATGATTCCCGGACTTCCCGAAGCGGTGGAGATCCATATGGGCCGTCTGGGACAAACTGGAGAACAGGTAACCATTGCATCGCGGCTCGCCAGGCGCACGCGTGTGATTCCGGTAGCCGGCTATCAATTCAGGGTCCCGTCTGCATCCGATCGAATTATGATCTCGACCTTGCAGCGCATGTACAGGCATTTCTATTTCCGCTTGTGCGATGTTGTCGATAGTGCCGGTCTGGCAGAGTCGGGCAGCCTCAATTTTGAAGATCTTCGCTCGTCGGCAATCGATGCCGGCATTTGGGAAGGTGTCGCCACCTATCTCGTGATTGTGTCCGATTACGTAAAGGCCTACCGCGGATCGGGCGTCGATTTACCCCAGTTTGTCCTCGATACTGCGCGCTTCGGCGGAGCGGCGATTTACTTCCAAAAGGACTTTTTGCGGATTCCGATTTTGCCCCAGTCCGCAAGGCTCTACGGAAGGCAACTTGCCGGCCTGGTGCGAAAGCGCGAACTGCATACCGGAGCTCGACTTAGCTTGCTGCCGTGGCTCGCTACAGCGGCGGTTGTGGGACAGAAAATCACCGGAAGCGACAAGGGAATCTGGTAACAAACACATAGCCCGGACTGCGCAAGCACAAAGAACCGGGCAGCGCTTCACACTAATTTGGAATCAAACTCCGGTCAAACCGAGAGGAGATACCGGGACTCTGACCACCCGGATAATGCTATGGCCAATCTGTTACCGAGAAACAAACCGATCTCCCGCGGCAGGTTATTTGCCAGCGATCCAGATGACCCGCAGCAGGAAACGGATGGCTACAACCGTTCCTCGCTGGCTCTCGATCCCGAAACTTCTGCTCCCCATAAGCACACCGGCTCCCATGTGGTTGAATGGCCGCATCCTGTCGCAGCCCTCGCCCCCGAAGGCGCGATCTGGAAAGGCCTCGATCCGTTTGCGGTCAAGCGGTCCAAGGCCTCCAGTGTCATCTCGTTCGTCCTGCATGCAGTCATTATTGGTGCTGTCCTGTATCTCGGGTTGAGATTTCACGTGGTTATACCGGCCGCCGCCACAAAGGTAACGGCCGTCGATTTCAAACTCTATGCGCCTCCACCTCCTCCCAAGATCTTGCCGGTCGCACCTTTGCAAGGCGGCGGTGGCGGCGGCGGAGCGCATCAGATTGTTGAGCCCACCAAGGGACGTCCGCCGGAGGTTCGAAAGTTGCCGCCAGTGCTGGCGCCGCAGATCCTCAGGATCGATCGGCCCAAGATGGCTGCCGAGCCTTCGATGCAGGTCAAAATGCCCGACAGCCCCAATCTTCCCAACCTTGGCATGGCACAATCGCCGCAGATTGCGCTGGCATCGCAGGGTAAGGGCGGCGGCTCAGGATTCGGCGCCGGTATCGGCGGCGGTATCGGCGCCGGGCATGGACTCGGTGCTGGGCCCGGCAGTGGCGGAGGCTATGGCGGCGGCGTGATGAGCGTCGGCGGCGGGGTCAGTGCTCCAGTCGTCGTTCATTCCGTTGATCCGGAGTTCACCGCCGAAGCTCGTGGAGCGAACTTTCAGGGCAGCGTCTCCATTCAGCTCATCGTCGATAGCCAGGGCAATCCGCAGAACGTGCGCGTCGTTCGGCATCTGGGCATGGGTCTGGATGAAAAGGCAATCGAAGCCGTGAGGCAATACAGGTTCAAGCCCGCGATGTACGAGGGCCATCCGGTTGCCGTCCAGTTGTTGATCGATGTGGATTTCCACCTGCATTGATCCGATGAGCAGATGTAAAAAGAAGAGGAGCCGTTCGCGGCTCCTCTTCTTATTTCAATTGGGGCATTGAAGTAGTCCGTCGCTACACAGACTGCCGTTTGCCAGCTTCGCACTCGACCTTGAGATCGGAGTCGTGCGACGACTGAAGGCCCTGATCTCGGTTGCCGGGAATAGCTAACCCGCATGTCTCTCAGCCCGTGGCCTTCGCCTGATTACGAAAAGAATCCGCGCGCATTTGCATTTTGTTCCTGACCGGTTTTGCCACAATAGAAGAGGCGGAAGAGAGGATTGAATTGCAGCCTCAGGCAGAACCCAGGGCACTGAACGCAATTTGGTTTCGTTCTGAACGCTTAAAAGGCCCTAAAAGGGCCCTTTAGAACCGTTTATATTTGCGGGATGGCGACCATATCCACATTGTCTTCAATAACTTGGGTAGTAAAAATCGAGTCGGGATGGGTACCTCCCCCCCCAAAGCCCTGTGAAACTGTAGAAACTGTAAATCCGTCACCTCGATCAACAGCCGGCTATGGCTTGACTCCCTGCGCGGTTTGCGTCGGCTGGGCGGGCGGCCGTTTGGCGAAGTAGCCCTTGCGGGTGCGAACGATCAGCCGGCCGTGGCGCGGCGCTTTCACTTCCACATGGATGGTACGGTAACCCTCGATGCTGGATGGCTTGCTGGAGTGGTAGCCCACGACATACTGGTTGCGGATATCGCGCGCGACGTCCTGCGCGATCGTGTCCACGTCACCCAGCGTATTAGGGAAATAGGCGACGCCGCCGGTCTCGGCGGAGAGCATGTCGAGCGCGCTTCTCGCCCGCTGTGCTTCGTCCGGTTCTGCATCGAACAGGAGGCCGATCGTGTATACCACGGGCCCTCCCAGGTTCTGCACCCGGCGAATGGCCTGTTCGAGGCTCAACCGAGAGGCGTTGTCCGCACCATCGGAGATGATCAGCAACGCCTGCTTCGGCTCCTTTGCATACTTCGATAATTCATCGGCCGAGGCAGCCACGGCGTCATACACAGCCGAAGTTCCGTGCGAATCGAAGTGGGCCAGGCCGCGATTGAGCAGGGAGATGTCGGAAGTAATCCCCTGGTCGAGAAATGCCCGGTCGGAGAAATTCACGATGAATGCCGAATCTTTCGGGTTCGACGATTTCAGCAGATCCAACGCTGCCGAATTGACCGCGCTTCGCTTGTCGCGCATGGAACCCGAATTGTCCACCACGATTCCGATCGAGACCGGAAGGTCCTGGTGCTGAAAGGAGTTGGTGGCCTGGGGAGCCCCGTCTTCCCAGACGCGAAAGTCCTGTTGTTTCAGATCCATCACCGGCTTGCCGTTTTCATCGATGACGGTGCAGTTCAGCAAAACTTCATCTACATCCTGGTGCAGGGTGTAGACGCCGTTCTGCCCCTTCTTCAGGGCTCCGGGGCTCTCATTCGGAACCGGGGCGGCGGGGTTGAGCGCGAGATTGTCGTCGGGATCGGGAGAGAGGATCGGATCGTGGTCCAGGCTCAGGTTTGGCTGCGCTTCAGGACGCGTCGGATCGTATTGCTGGACCTGGGCCCCGGCGCCGGCAGGAACCGAATTCGCCTGCGGGCGGGACGCAGGCTGGGCCTGCCCACCACCTGTGGCCGGCGTTTGAGCGAATGACAAGGCTCCAGCGCTGCCCAATGCGATGGCTACCGCCAGAGGCGCTGACAGGTGAGCGCGCAACGGAGAAATCCTTGAAAACATAGACACACGAATCCGTTCCATTTGAGTTCCATACTATTTGATGCATCCAAATGGCTGACAGCCAACCCGGGGGACCGCGCTTCAGACTTTAAACGCCGTCATCCAAGCCGGGGTACCCGTCCGGGGGCTCCTTGGCGAGGAAGGAGACGCAAGCCGGTCAGGACGAAGGCCCTTCGCACATGAGCCAGTGTCACGGCGCTGATCATGCCCGACCAGCGCGAAGGGTGATGTTCGTGATCTCCGGCGGACAGTCGAACCGGAACGGAACCCCAACCGTCCCGATTCCGCGGTTCACGTAAAGCTGCATGGATCCAACCCGGAACCAGCCTTCAACAAATTTCCGCCCTCCCGGAGGCAGATTCAGGGCGCCCACAAACGGCAGTCGAACCTGGCCGCCGTGGGTATGGCCGCTCAGCATCAGACCCACCGATCTCCCGGAGGGATGGGCCGCAAGGTGATCGGCATAATCGGGCGCGTGGCACATGACGATGACCGGTTCATCCGGCACATCGCGAATGGACGCCGGAATGGCGGCGTCGAGGTCGGGCCGCCCGCAAACCGGATCATCGAGCCCGGCCAGCCAGATCCTGCCGCTTCCCCGCTCCAGGGGCAGATACGAATTGTTGAGCACCGTAATGCCGTTCGCCGTCAACGCCTCCGTCACCAGTCTTTCGCCGAGCATGACGTCGTGATTGCCCATAATGGCGTAGCGATTCCGGCATTTGAGTTCGTTGAGAATTTCGGCGCACTGCCATGCCGACTGGGTCGCAAACTTTCGGGGGGCAATCTGATAAGTGACATAGTCCCCGGTCAGGAAGACGGC
The DNA here is from genome assembly GCA_963812485.1 of uncultured Acidobacteriota bacterium. GTDB lineage: Bacteria > Acidobacteriota > Terriglobia > Terriglobales > Acidobacteriaceae > Telmatobacter. The sequence goes on along the minus strand of CAWEVD010000016.1, from coordinate 38,283 downwards.
ATCCGGCTGAATGCGGTTGATCTCCTCGATCGAATGCCGCAACAGGAATGGCTCGGTGAATTCGTCGAGGTGGATATCGCTGAGTTGCGCGATTCGCATCCCGTCGAAGACCGAGGGCAGCGACTGGAGATGGATTTCGACCGGCTTGACTTCGATCCAATGACGCTCAATCTCTCCCGAATAGAGAGCCAGGCCGGCGGCCCCGCACAGTCCTGTCGTGAGGAATCGGCGCCGGCTTATGGGTTGGAGTTGCGTAGAGTCGGGGGACGCCTCAGACTCAGCCGTTTTTAGATTCAAACTTGTTCTGCTCCTGCCGTGTAGGCAATGAAAGGTAGGTAACCTGCTGCATAAAAAATGCGCAGACTAGGGACCCATGCTGGCGGGAGTGCATGGATTGTATCCGAGCGAGGTGGGGCTGACTGGCGTTGGCGGCGTGGGCGGTGTAGCCCAGGGAGTTTTCGCGAAGTCAAAGAACTCCAGCAGGTTCGATTGCGCCGCGTCGCGCGCCGTGAGGTGGGTCGAACTGCCGATAAACCGGTTCTCGACGAACTTGATCACCGCAGTGTGATCGATGGGCGTGTGCGACACATAATGACGCCGCGTGAAAGGCGAGATGACGATGTTCGGTACACGGAAGCCGAGTTGCGCGGCAAAGCCATAAACGGCCGCCGCATCGGTGCTCTTGGTGCCAGGATAGGGGACAACAAGATCGCAATGCGTCGTCTTCACCCCCCCGGCCGGGAGACACGGATTGTAGGCATCCGGATTCACAGCGATCGCGGAGATATCCGGGATCGCGCCCAGCGCGGAGTCCGTGTTCAGGTTGGAGTACCCGGGCACCGGCGGGACGTGATCGTAGGGTCCGCCGCCCTCGTCATATGCGAGGAAGAAGACCGAGTTCTTCCATGAAGAACTGGTCGTAAGCGCGCTCACAATGCTCGCAACTTCCGTCTGCCCCTTCAGGACGGAATTTCCTGAGCCCGGATGTTCATCGTTCTCGCCCGATCCGGATTCGATGAACGAGAAGCTGGGAAGGGTGCCGTTCTTGAGATCTGTGAAGTATTGGGACAGCGGAGCGATGTGGTTGGGATCGACGCAGAAGGAATTGGTCGTGTCGCCCACCACGCTGGACGGCTTCGTGGTTCCGGTACAGGCGGCGTGGGATGAATTCAGGTAGAGATAGTGGAAAGAGTAACTCAGGCTCGAAAACGTCGTGTCCGGATAGTTGCCGTATGTGCTGGTCGTGGCGCAGGGAGCCGAAGCCAGGCAAAGATCGTCGGTGACGGTGTAGTACACCTTCCACGTCACCTTCGCTGTATCCAGTTCCTGGAAGATGGTGGGGATGTTGAGTTGGGGCAGGTGGTCGTTGCTGCCCGGATCAGCGATGAGACCCTGGGTGGTTCCCCCGGTGAAAGTGGCGATGCGATTGGGCACGCTCTTGCTCGAGACGGGGGAGAACCAGCGATCGGACACGGCGAATTGCGAGGCCATGTAGTAGTAATAATTGAGAAAATCCTGATCGTAGTAGCCCATGGCGCGCTCGCCGGTTGTATCGGTGTAACTTCCACCACATGTGCCGGAATTGAGACAATTGGTCGCGTAACCTTCCGCCGTGTGGACGAAGCCGTCCATGCGGATGGGGCGTGTGGTGGAGAGATTCCAGCGACTGACATCGCCATAGCTCTCGTACCATCCAGAGCTCTCGTCGTCGATGCACGTCGACTTCAATTTGAAGAGTGGATACGCAGTGCCCTGATCGTCCTGGTTGCTGATCGTGTTCAGCTTGTCGTCAATTCCGTCGACTTCGTAGTCTTTGCCGTCCTGGCCGATATTCCAGCCGTTGACCTTGCGATAGGGATTCAGCATTCCGAAGTAGTTATCGAACGTGTGGTTTTCCTGGAGCATGAAGATGACGTGACTGATGGCATTCACGCTTCCTGCGGGTATCACGTCGACGGTACTGGTTTCCGAGCTGCTGCCGCCCGTGCCACTGACTTCGGCGGTGTACGTGGTGGTCGCCGTCGGAGTCACGATCTGCTTTCCGCCGGTCGCTGCGAGGTGATACGTGGTGCCATCGGAGCCGGCGATTGTCACCTGGGTTGAATTGGCGGCGGTGACTGTCAACGTGGACGAACTGCCGGCCTGGACCGTGGGTGGATTAGAGGTAATGCTGACGCTGGGCGCAGGTGGAAGTCCCACGGTAATATCAATGTGCGTGGTCGTGGCTCCGCCGCAATAGTCCCATTCTTCGACGGTCGTGTGCTCCGGACCATTGTTCATCGTGATATTGGTGTTGAGCACCGCGCCTTTCACCACGTAGATCCGGACATTGTTGACGTAGATCCCCATCGTGGCAACGCCCTTGGCACAAGTGGTGGCGGTTGCAGTGGCCACATAATGCACCGGCGAAGGAACCAGCGCGCCGGGAGTCGGGCTCGTAACCGTAACGGTTGCAAAAGCAGGCATAGCCCATGCCAGGATGGGAAAGAGAGTGTAGGGGAAGACCTTCATGTGCCCGCCTTTACCAGTAGTCAGATTGTTCCGAACATATGTATATAGGATGCACATATGAGCAAGGGCGGTTTGTCCAGCGTTCAATAGATCGGTTCTCAATGGTGAGACGTGCGAGGCGATGGCCGGATTTTCAGCCCATTTGAGCGATTCAAGTCTGCCCGGCTAAACGTAGAATGCATGCATTTCGAGGGTCGCACAGATATCTTGCTTTGCATCAATGAAAATTGTGTGAACGGATTTCGATATCGGTGATATCAAGGGGAACGATCCGCTGAGCCTTGATGTGAATCACCCCATCCTGATGCTGGAGCGGGCCCTCCACGCACACGAATCGGCTGCGCGAGACGACTACGCGATTTTGCTCGAACGCGTCGGGGGTGAAAATAACGTTGGCGATGCCGGTTTCGTCTTCGAGCGAAAGGAAGACAAAACCCTTGGCAGTTCCCGGGCGCTGCCGCGCGATCACGCAACCGGCGACATGGACGAAGTGATGGTTGGGCAGTCGCGTGAGGTCATCGGCGGATACCAGTCCTGCCTGTCGGAATGCCGCGCGGTGGTATGCAAGAGGATGCGGCCCGGTGGTGAGGCCCGTACCGGCGTAATCGGCGCAGAGACGTTCATGGGTGGTCATCTTTTTGAGCGGCATGGATGTCTCGGCTGGGGAAGCGGAGAGAGTCGCGCTGCGCAGCAGCGGGCCGACGGGCCGGCCGGCCTGCTCCACCTGCCAGAGCGCATCGCGCCTGTGCTCCACATCGCCCAGTGAATTCAGCGCGCCGATGCGGGCCAATGTAACCAGTTCTTTGCGATTAAGCGCGGGAACGCGCTGTGCGATGTCATCGACCGATGAGAAGGCGCCCTTCTCGATGCGCGTAGCGACAAGCGCTTCTGCTGACGATTGGCGCAAACCCTTCGCATAATTCATGCCGACGCGAAGCGAGAGCGAACCATCGGCCTCATGTTCGAGCGTGCAGAGCCACTCCGATCGCTGCACGTCGATAGGCCGCACGCGCAGGCCGTGCCGCTGCGCGTCCTTGATAAGCACGGCAGGCGCATAGAAACCCATGGGCTGATTGTTGAGCAGTCCGCAAGTAAAGGCGGCCAGGAAATGCACCTTGAGATACGCCGATGCATAAGCGATCAGCGCGAAGCTGGCCGCGTGCGACTCAGGAAAGCCATACATGGCGAATGAAGAGATGCCCTGCACGATGTTGTCCTGCGCCTCCTTGCCGATGCCGTTCTCCGTCATGCCGGAGCGCAGCCGTCCTTCGAGATCCTTCATCCGCTGCATGGAACGGCGCATGCCCACGGCGCGGCGAAGCTCTTCGGCTTCCGCGCCGGTGAAGTTGGCGACGACCATGGCCATGCGCAGCAACTGTTCCTGGAAGAGCGGCACGCCCAGGGTGCGCTCGAGTACCGGCTTCAGCGACGGATGCGGATAGGTGACTTCTTCCCTGCCCTGCCGCCTGCGCATGTATGGATGCATCATCTTGCCGACGATGGGTCCGGGCCGGATGATGGCCACCTGCACCACCAGATCGTAGAAGCGCGTGGGAGCGTTGTGAGGGATCGAAGCCATTTGCGCGCGGCTCTCCACCTGGAACATGCCCACCGTGTCGGCCTTGCAGAGCGTGTCGTAGACAAGCTTGTCTTCAGGCAGCGTGGCCAGATCGACGTGTCTTCTGTAGTGGCGCGGGATCAGTTCGATCGCGTCTTTGACGGCGGCCAGCATGCCGAGGCCGAGCAGATCGACCTTGATGAGGCCGAGATCGGCGCAATCTTCCTTGTCCCACTGCACGACTGTGCGGCCGGGCATGGAAGCGCGCTCGATCGGCACCACGCGATTCAGCATGCCCGCGCAGATGACCATGCCGCCGGAGTGCTGGCCGAGATGACGCGGCAGATCCTGCATGCGCATGCATAGATCGAGATAGTGAGCGATGCGCGGGTGGCGGATGTCGAATCCCGCCTGCGCAAAGTGCTTTGCCATGGTGTCGTTGGCGCCGCGCCACTCCCAGTGGCCAACAAGGCTCGAGAGGCGCGTGATCTGCTCTTCTTCGAAGCCCAGCGCCTTGCCCACTTCGCGCGCCGTCGAGCGGCTGCGATAGCTGATCACGTTGGCGGTCATGGCCGCGCCCAGCGAGCCGTAGCGCTCGTAGACGTATTGGATCACCTGTTCGCGGTGATCGCCCGAAGGCAGGTCAAGATCGATATCGGGCCATTCGCCGCGGTTCTCACTCAGAAATCGTTCGAAGAGCAACTCCATGCCGACGGGATCGACGGCCGTGATTTCGAGCGCATAGCAGACCGCGGAGTTGGCCGCCGAACCGCGGCCCTGCACCAGAAAGTCGTTCCACTGGCAGTAGCGAATGATGTCCCAGACGATGAGAAAGTATCCCGCAAAGCCGAGTTTCGCAATGAGTGCGAGTTCGTGGCGCACCTGGGCGCGGGCCTTGTCGAGCAGGTGGCGTTTGGCAGGTGAGCCGTAGCGTTTGCGGACGCCTTCTTCCACGCGCTTGGCGAGAAAGCTGTCCATGGTTTCGCCGCCGGGAAGCGGGTAATGGGGAAATTCATAGCCCAGGTCGTTGAGCGTGAATTCAATGCGGTCACTGACAATGCGGGTGTTTGCGATAGCCTCGGGCAGATCGCGGAAGAGCGCCGACATTTCGTGCCCGCTGCGCAGAGAACGGGCCGAGTTCGCGGTCAGCAGTCTGCCCGCGTGGTCAAGCGTCGTGCCATTGCGGATGGAGGTGAATACATCCAGAAGCTCGCGATCCGATTCGTTTGCATAGCGCACGCCGTTGGTGGCAATGACCGGCAGTCTGCGCGACGACGCAAGGCTCAGCAGTGACTGGTTGCGGCACTCTTCTTCGCGCTGTTGATGGCGCTGAAGTTCGACGTAGACATTGGTCTGGCCGTAGATGCAGGCCAGGCGGTCGAGGCGCTTCCGCGCTTCATCCTGGCCATCATATTGCAACGCTGAAGCCAGCGGCCCTTCATCGCCGCCAGTCAGGCAAATGAGGCCCGAAGAAAATTCTTCCAGGTCCTCCAGTGTTGCCGCGCCTTCTGCCTTTGTGGTTTCACGCATCTTGAAGCGCGTGATGAGCTGGCAGAGGTTCTGGTACCCGGTTTGCGATGCACAGAGCAGCACGATGCGCGGAGGCTCGTCGGGATATTGATGCGGCTGCCAGGCGTGCGGCGTGAGCCTGTTGCCGAACGAGGAAACGGCGATCTCCGCGCCAATGTGGGCCTTGATGCCGATGCGCTTGGCCGCGGTGTGAAAGCGCGCGACGCCATAGACACCGTTGCGGTCGGCGAGCGCCATGGCCGGCATGCCGAGTTCGGCGGCGCGCTCGATCAGACCTTCGGGCTGCGAAGCTCCATCGAGAAAGCTGAAAGCGCTGGCGGCATGGAGTTCAATATACTCGCTGTCGCTCGCTTTGAAAGCGGTTGGCGCCGCCTGAACAGCCGGCGTGCATGCATCGTTCGGATGGCAGACCGGCGTTCCCGGCGAGTGCGTGTTGGGCACCGAGAGATTAGTCATAGTACGCCTCCAGCCGCCACTCGTTGCGGGCGCGATCATGCCCTAGAAGGCAAGCCACGAAGACACCATCGCCGCGCTCGGCTAAAACATCCCACTCCTCGAGATCCCATTCGCCTTCGCACCACCAGCTGCCGCTGCTTCTCCACGGACCGTAGGCAGCCGTGATGTCGAAGCGGTTGTCGCCATCGCGAAATGCCGCGGGCCTGGCGGCGTGCTGCGCAACGCGAATCGGAATCGATGGACGCACGCGCCGCAAGGCTATGCGGCAGGCATCCGGCTCCCTCTCCGATGCGCCGGCGCCGATCGCAAATGCCTCCATGCGAAAGCTGTCCGCCGCGATGGCTGTCTTCAAGAACAGGCGAGCCCACGCGGTCATCGCCAACCAGGGACCGCAACCTCGCCAGGGTCACATCGAGCCGCGACGGTTCTGGCATTTGCGGGGCAAACAGGCCGAGTTGCACGGTGCCCGATCGCCCCGCCTCAGCCGTCAATTCGAGAGAGACGACGGCGGCCTGCGGCGGGTGCGCGGCTATCTCCAGTTGCAGAAGCTTGAGGAGAAATTTGCGATCGGTGGAAGGAACAGCAGGCCGAAGCATGCACTGGTGTGTCAGTCCTTTTTCCAGCTGCATCTTCGCGGTGAGTAGCGAAAGCGAGAGAGCCCGATCGGCTGCGCGGGCGACGAGGCAATCGATCATGCGCGCGCCCATGAACAGGAGCGAGTCGATCTGCTCCACGGGCGTTTCGAATTCGCAAAATTCGCGAAGCGTGAACGCGGCCTCGATGGGTTGAAACATGTGCGAATGCGCGCCCCGGGCCAATGCGCGCCATGTTTGCGCATCCGGGCCAAGCCGCGTGATGAGTTCGACCTCGGGCAACGCGGCTAATTCACCCAGGGTACGAATGCCCCACAGCGCAAACGTTTCACCGGGTTCCTCCTCAAGATCGAGTGAGGCAATGGGCTGTTTTGCGAGTGCTGAAGCTTCTTCACCCTCAGCGATCACGGCCACTCCGTGGGTCACGGCAGCTTTCATCCGCGCGGCATCGTAGTTGGCGCTCACCGCAATCGACACCCGGAACCCGGCGTCAGCCAATGCAGAGCGCATTCGCCCGGCTAACTGCGCGGGAGGACCAAACAGGCGCTCCGTGCCGCTGATGTCGAGCACGAATGCGCATGCGGTTCCACGGCTGGCTTCCTCGATCCGCGGAGAAAACCGCGCCACGCATTCGAGCAGCACAGAGCGAGCCGCGGCTTCCGTTTCGAGCGAGCGCGCCAGCAGCCGGACTCCGCCAAGGCCTTCCACATCCAGCCGTGTCATGCCGAGCGCCGCGCCCTTCTGCAGCGCGGGACGATTCATGGCGCACACAAACTCCTGTGGAGGCCGGCCCTCGATGACAGCGACTGGTTCACTGCGCAAGTCCGGGCGCAGCCGCAGCAAGGCCTGCGCCGGAAACTCCGCCGCATGCACACAGGCGTAGAGAGCATTCGGACTCATGCGCGCTTCTCCGTATCCCACGGGCTGTTGGCGGACCATGTGGATGCCGGTGGCTTGCGAGGACCTGGCGATATCGGCGTAAAGCGCTGTCGTCCACGCTGCAGCCTGAACGTAAAGCCGCGCAGCACAGTGCCGCCTGCCGTTTCGGCTTCGAGTGGAGAGCACTCGAGAGCGACCGCGGCGCTGGACTGGGCATAGGCAGCCTGTCCGAGAACAACGAGGCTGCAGCGGGTGCGATCAGCAGCCTGTCGAAAACGGAACCATGTCGCAAGCGGAATTCGATTGCCGTGCTCCGGCGCGGTATCGCCCAGATCGAGCACAATGGCCGCGAAGCCAGCGGCCTGGAGCAGAAGATCGGTGGCGCGCAGTGCCTGATCCAGCTTCGTCCATGGTTTCCCCTTTTCCGATCGCGGAGCGCGAGCAGCACGAGGCTGGATTGCGGCCGGTCCTGGCATCGCACCCAGAGCAGTTGGCGGAGGTCGACGCCGTTGGCCGCGGCCGATTCCGGATCGAAAGCATCATTCGTATCCACCCAGGCGCAGACGCGGGCCTCGGCCGTTCGCCGGGCAAGAAAGGAGAGGGCAAGGCTGGTGCGCCCTGACGATGCCGGCCCCGTTATCTCGCTGATGGCTCCCACCGGAAGGCCACCATCCAGCAGCCGGTCCGCCTCCTCAATGCCCGTCGGCGCGACCTCGCGAATCGTGCAGGGCCCCGGCGTCAGCGCGGAGGGAAAGCGGCTTGCGAGGGCGTGTTCGATCTGGAGGCGAAGGGCTGCAGCGGCAGGCATGGCGAGGCGACCTATTTTCGCCTTTTATTCGCTTAGATTCGCTCCATGCTTGATCGGTTGTCAAAGGCACATCGGTGGATTTTTCTGTAAGCCATTGATTCAATAGCCATATATAAATTGCCGGCGCGGCGATTCTCACCAGCAAGATATGAACCCTACTTGTGGATGGACTCGCGCTGATCTGCGACGAAATCGGCAATCGCCACGATCTGTTCGTCAGGCAAATATTCGTGGCCCGCCATATCGGTTCCCTTCAAGCCGAATTTGGCCATGCGCGCAATGTCCGTGCGGAATTGCGCGGGTGGTGGAATCCGCCGCAGACGTGCCGCATGGACCCGCGAACTAGATCTGGCGGAAGGCTGTGAAAACTCGCCAACCACTTGCCACGGGCAGCACCGTCAGACGCGTGACAGGTAGCGCAGTGCTCGGCGAAAAGCACACGGCCGTCAATCGACCCGGCCTCGCGCAATCGCGTAATCCGAAGGCTGCCAGTCGGCGACTGTACGCCAATGCCCCGGGGTGTTGAGGCTCGCATAAATAAGCAATCAGGTCGTCACCGCGGCCGTCGCGAAACAGGTAATCGTAGCGCGGCATGATGGAGTCGTAGCTCACGTCGCGCGGATTCATGAAATGGATGCGCAGCCATAATGGCGAGCGGCGAGCGCCCACCTGGCTCAGATCAGGGCCCTGGCGCCGGTTGCCGATGAGCGGCGGCTGTTCGCGGCGAATCTCCTCGAGGCTGGTGACCGGACCCCACATCGGCACGTCGGCCGTGTTCGGCCGTACGTATTGCGAATGGCAGTTGATGCAGCCTTCAGCGATGTAGACGCGGCGGCCGCGTTCAACCGGGGTCAGCGCTATTGAATTGGCAAAGGAATGGCCGGCCGGGCGAACGATGAGCGTGAGAGCAAAAGCAATTCCCATGACCACCGCGACGACCATCGCCTGGATCAGGTTTGATTTGCCTAGCCGCCCTCGTCGCGAATCGTGTTCCAGAGCCAGGGAAGAACGAAGAGCGCCGCCGCGGCAGCCACAAAAGCGGCGGGGACATGATGCAGGTTGCGGCCCATGCCGATGCCGAGTGCGGAGCCAACCCAGCCGGCCACCGCATAGAGGTATCCCGCCGCCCGGGCGCGTTCAGCGTGCGATGCGGCAGGCATGAGGAATGATGGATAGGCAACCAGCGCAACCGAATAGAGCGACACGCCGATGGGATACAGAACGGCTGCAATGGAGACACGCGCAGGATCGAGAAGCAGCAGGCATGCGGCGCCCAGGGCCGCAAGTGCCAGCGCAAGCGTCAGGGACACGCCACGGCGCGCGAGCAGCCATGCGCTTACGAGCGCAGCAGCAAAATGCAGCGTGCCGGCACGCCATAGATGAAGATCGCCCTGCCATGTTCCGGCTTTGAGCCAGGGGGAATTCTGGATGATGTAAAAGGCCGCCGAATCCAGCCACACCAGCGCCGTGAACCATGCGAGTACCAGCGCGAACGGCACAGACGTGCGCTCGATGGGGCTCGGCCGGTAGCGGCTGCAGGTAGTAAAGGCGGCTGCGATTGGCAACGATCAGGGCGACCAGGCAGCATGCGGCGGAAGTCAATGCAATCCATTGAGGACTCGCCTGTAAACAGCGGCGGAAAATTGCAGAGGAAATATCCGATGCCGGTGCCGAGGCCGACTTTGAGAAGCGGCCGATGGATCCCGATCCACAGGGGAAGATTGGCAACCAGGGTCACCGTAAGCAGGCCGAGCGATAGACCGATCGTCAGGGCAACGACAGCGGCGGTGAAGACATTGAGCGGCAGCAGCGTCCACACGGTGGTCAGTGCGCAACCGATAAAGCCGGTCTGGAGCCGGCAACTGGGACAGGTCCACAGGCGGCAGCGCGGAGCAAACAGGCTCATGCCGACGCCGCCGATGGCCATCGCGCCCATGATCAGGGGCAGTGAATTCTCCGTGATGCCAAGTTCGGCCAGGCGCTTGAGAAATCCGAATTGCGCAAAGATGAGGAAGTAAACATAGGTACTGGCGACGAGGAGAACGCCTTGCCAGCCGTCGAAGATGGGCGGGGCATCGGCGCCCGTCGTGCGCTCGATTCAGCCTGCACGTTCGAGCCATCCTTTGCGCAGGCCGATCCACTGAATCGTCGCGAATGCGCCATCGGAGAGTGCGACGCTGATCCAACGGATCTCCAGGGCGGACGATGCGATTTGCCACCACAACGAAAACCGCCACGAGGGTGCGCACCAGCGCGGTGATCTTCCATTGTGTCGACCATCCAATATGGGCGTGCGACGTCAGCGGCCAGCGCGCCGCGGCCCAGAGATAGGTAAGGCCGACGGACAAGACGAATACGCCGATGTAGCGAACGAAGACTACTGGCTGCGGGATGATGGTGAGGCCCATGAGCCGCAGCGTCCATGCGGGTGCGACGATGAGCAGCAGGCCGGTGCCGGTATCGCACAGTCCGGCGATGTATTGATAGAGGATGAGCCAGCGGCGGGGCGGAGCGTTCATGGTCGCTGGCCCTCCGGATGCGCAAGGCTATGCGCCACGATGACGGCTGGCTCTGAATCGGAGGCGCCACGCGAACGAATGCGCCGCGGTGAGACGCACCAGCCAATGCGCCGATGCTGCGGTCATGGCAATTCCCAGCACCAGGCGCACCGCATAGATAAGGTTGCGAGCGGGGCCGGGAACAATGGTAAAGGCGGGATCGCCGCCCTCTTTCCAGCCGGTAAAGAAAAACAGGATCACATAGGCCAGCGTCGCGCCATGCCAGGCAATAAATGGCCAGCGAGCGTTGAAGACATTGCCGTCTTCGTCAAGCAGGACAGCCAGGATGAGAATCAGCAGGCTGCTGACGAACCCCGCCATCGCCAGGATGGAATGGCCGACGAGGGCGTCGGTGAATTTGAGGCGGTCGAGGATGCCGGGAAGAAAAAACGCCCAGCCCGTGGGAACGAGCAAGGCCCAATACCCGAGCACGGCCATCCGCCACAAGCGCGTGCTCGCGGGCCACGCAAAGGCGCTGAAATACGCCGGCACAAGCGGCACCCAGATCAGCAGGCTGCCGAGGCTGATGAATCTGCACGGGCAGGTGGTGGCTCACGTCTGCGCGGCCCAGGCCGAGGCAGAGCACGGCCTCGATGGCGAAGACGACCCAGGCGGCGACGATCCAGTTGCGGCCGGTGGTTTTGCGATGAGTAAGGCCGTAGGGCAACAAGAAGAGGATGAGGACGATGACGAGCGTGGACTCGAGCTGGCTCGCTCCCGTCGGGCCGCCGGTATCGGGATTGATCGCAGGATACGTGGCCGGATCGGAGGCAAGGTAAATGACCAGGGGAACGAGCAAAAGCACCGCGAGGCCAAGCAGTTTTGCTAGCGCGGATCAGCGGCGATCGATTTTCGGGCTCGTGCCAGGCCTGCTTATACCCGGCCGCGAGCACCATCCACAGGAAAAGGATCGCCAGCGGAAAAAGAACGCGGGCGTAGCCGGTCCAGTCGAGGAAGAGCTTGCCGCTGGAGTTGCCGTTGAGCCAGGAGACTGCGCCGATGGTAAGAGCCAGCGACCATAGGATGAGCGCCGTCCGCGACCAGGTGGCGATGGCCCCGCGGTCGGCACGATAGATGCGGATCGCCCACGCCACGAGCGGCAGCGCCATCCATCCGTAGAGTTGGAAATTGAGATGCACGGGAGTCCAGCGGCCGTAGCTCCACTCGCCAAGCCAGCGGCCCGCGGCCGGATAGAGCAACAGGATGGCGAGCCACACCCCGGTCAGGTTCGCGACAAATAGCCACGCCAGGCTATGCCACGCGGCGATGGCGATAACCGATGGTTTCCGAGCGCGTCGCGACGGAAGTCCCGGCCGTGACAGGTTGGAACGCGACGTCCGAGGGCGGAAATGCGACCGCCGTCAGGCCGGCGCCGGAGATCCGCTCACTCGCAGATTTTGCCATCGCGCATCTCCACCAGGCGGTCGCAGCGTTGCGCCAGCCCGCGGTCGTGGGTTGCCATCACCAGGGTGATGCCTTCGGTGGCGGCCAGTTCCAGCAGCAGGTCGAAAATCTGGCGGCTGGTGCGCTCATCGAGTGAACCGGTGGGCTCGTCGGCCAGCAGGATTCCTGGCTTGTTCATCAGCGCCCGGCAAAGCGCGGTGCGCTGGCGTTCGCCGCCCGATAGCTTTTGGATGCGCTGCTTGAGGCGATGGGTGAGCCCGGTGCGGTCGGCGAGGATGTGCAGGCGCGCCAGCGCCTCTTTGCGCGGAGTGCCGGCGGCTACGGTCGGAATGAGGCAGTTTTCTTCAAGCGTCAGGTCGGCAATGAGATTGTGCAGTTGGAACACGAACCCCACCTCATGGCGCAGGTACTGCGTACGGCGGCGTTTCTTGAGGTCCGTGCCGTGGATCAACACGCGCCCGCGCGTCGGCTCATCCAGGCCGCCGAGCAGGTGGAGCAAGGTGCTTTTGCCGCAGCCGGAGGGGCCGCAGATCGCCACCGTCTGCCGGGAAAACACCTCCAGGTCAACCCCGTTCAGGACGGGGATGGAACCGTCTTCGTAGCTCTTCCAGACATTCTCGGCGCACAGCAGCGCCGGCCCCGATTTCGAGGCGGGCGTGGATTGCCGATCGACGGCGGCCTGGCTATTCAAAGCGCAGCGCCTCCACCGCGCGAACCCGCATGGCGTAGAAGGCGGGGTAAAGCGCCCCCGCAGCGCCTGTGAAGCAAGCCAGCAGCACCACCGCGATCACCACCACCGGCTGGACCTCGGCATCGACATAGCCGTGCAGCGCAGGAATGAGCTTGAGAGCAATAATGGCGCACGCCCCGATCCCCAGGCCAAGCACCGCCCCTGCGAAGGAGACTGCGCCCGACTCGCCGAAAATGAGCGTGGCAATTTGAGTGTTGGAGAATCCGTTGACGCGCAGAATGGCGATTTCGCGAATACGCGTAAACACCGACATGATCATGGTGTTCGCCACGCCCAGGCCGCCCAGGAGCACGCCGCAGGCGCCGACCGCCCAGGCCGTCGCTTTGAGGATCTTGAATTGCGAGTAAGAACGGTTGAACTCCTCGTCTTCGAGCGCGATCAGGCTGGGAAATTGCTGTTTGACCTGCGCCTTGAACGCGGCCTGGTCGTTGCGGTTTTTCAGTTTCACAAGAAGGACCGAGGACGTGCCGTTCTTGTGAAAGAACGACTGTGCGCTGGGGAGGGGCATGAACACGCCGCCGTCTTCGAAGCCATTCCTGGTGCGGATAATGCCCATCACCTGGAAGCTTCCGTGACCGATGGCCACCTGGCTGCCCACCGAGGCGTGCAGGAATTCGGCAGCGCGCTCGCCCGAGAGCGACCGCATCCGGGTTGGCGCCGAACTCTTCTTTGCTTCCGGAGATCCATGTAGCTTCACGGATGCGCGCGTCGTCGCCGGTAACTCCGAAGCAGGTGATGATGGGATGGTCCTGGCTGGAGACGATGCCGAAGAGAACGGGGCTGGCCTTCTCGACCAGGCTCCAGCCCTGGATTTGCTTGACCGAAGCGTCCGGCACGCTGCTGAAGAAGAGGTCGGAGATATTGCGCTCGAAGACGATGAGTTGGCTGTCGGCGGAGAGAAGCCCGGCGAACATGCCGACCGCGCCCTGCAGGATCGTCACTACGGTCAGCATGGCGGCGACACTGAAGGCGATCCCCGCGATGCTGATGAGGGTGCGAACGCGATGGCGGCCGAGGTTGGTGAGAATCAAGCGGAGAAAAATCATGATGCCCGAGTAAGACTGGCCTCGGAGAGATTCGCGATCTCCTTCTTGAATTGGACCCGAACATCGCGCAGGAACGCAAGTCGCGGACGGCGGTGCACCAGGCGCGCAATCACCCGGCTACCGAGGTTCATCAGCCGTTCGATCCGGTCGAAAGACTCGGGTACGCCGATGGTGAGCGCCAGGTTGGGCCGGTCAAGACAGGCATCGCGAGCAGCGGTTTTGCCGTGAACGTCGTCGCCGTGCAGCACGTCCTTGAGGTCGTCGAGGGTCTGGTAGCTCAGGCCCCAGAAGATAGCCAGGCGATCGAGCAGGTTGGCCTCGTGGGGCTGGGCTTGACCGATGATTGCGGGAAGAACCAGGGCCAGGCGGATGAGCGAAACCGTTTTGCCCATGGCGATGGACTGGGGTTCACGCAGATGCTCCGAGAGGCGCGAATAATGGAGGTCCTGGCTTTGCCCATTGAGAAGCCCGGCGATCCCCAGATGGCGCTCGAGGTAGCCAAGCCCTGCCGATTGAACCTCCGGTGGCAGTCCGGCCACCGTCTTCCAGACCAGCGCATAGGCCCGGTTGATCAGCGCCAGTGCGGCCAGGATAGCCGCTCCCTCGCCATACACCTGGTGGGCGCAGGGCACGCCGCGGCGCACCTGGGCGTCGTCCATCGAGGGCAGGTCATCAAAAAGCAGGGATGCGGTATGAAAGTACTCGATGGCGATGGCCAGGTGTTCGGAACGCTCTTCGGACAGCCCGAACGAGCAGGCGATGCGATAAGCCAGTTCAGCCCGAACCATGCTGCCGGGGTGCTGCAGCGTGTCCCGCAATGCTCCACCAAGATGAGGCTCCGTCCCCTGTGGCAATGGCAATCTTGCCTGAAAGGCGCGCCGCAGGCGGGACCTCATCAATGCGTGGTTTGCGGCTGAATCCATTTCTTTCGCTCCCCTGGTACCGACAGTGTTCGGTTAGACGACTCCCTGGCTGAAAAGTGGTAGCCCGCAACCGGCGATTTCCGCCCGTTCGCGCAATCTGCCAGATTGTCCGAGGAAGGTCTACTTCCATTAGATCACGGAGTTAGGAGATAAAATGACGCCGCGATGAAACCTGCGGCTCGGTCCGTCCTATGGGACGGGGTGGCGGAGATTCGAGGGTCGGCCGGAGAAAAAGAGACTCATGAACCTTGAGTCGGATCACCGTAAATGACGATCTCTTCATTCTTGGCCCTGTCCATTGACGCGCGCCATCCCCAACCGTCAGATTAGTAGGCGAGCCCCTAAATTATAGTTCTCGCCCCGGCGTTGGATCAGCCCTGGAGACGGCGTGAATCTTGAACGTGTCAGGAGACTCATGAGTGGCTTATTGGAAAGTGTGATCTCGAAATCCCGAGCCTTGAAACATTGCCGCCCATTGCTGGCCGCTGTGGCCGGATTTGCGTTAACCGTCACGGCTTACAGCCAACAGCATTATCGTGTCGATCCGGGGACCAGCGAGGTGCACTTCACGCTCGGCGCATCGGATCACCCCGTAGAGGGAACCTTTCATGTGACTTCCGGCGACTTCACCCTCGATCCCCAGAGCGGCGCGATGACGGGAACGGTGTCAGTCGACGCGTCCAGCGGACAAAGCGGGAACCAGAGCCGCGACAAAAAAATGACGAAGGATCAGTTGAAGGTGCAGACTTATCCGACCGTCACTTTCGCGCCGGCCAAGTTCTCAGGGCAGGTGAAAGACTCCGGCGATTCGAGCGGGCCGGTGGAGGGAACCTTTACATTGCTGGGACAGGCTCACCCGATCACCGTCCCCATGAACGTGCATATGGAGGGCGATCACTTCTCCGCTTCCGGCAGCTTTTCGGTGCCTTTTGTGAATTGGGGCGTCAAGGATCCGAGTTTCATGTTCATGAAGGTCGACAAGGAAGTGAAAATCGACCTGAAACTAACCGGCACGGTGACCAAATGACAACCAGCCGGCAAACAGCGGCTTCATGCCAATTGGCTTGAAAGAGGATCGAACGTATGCGCCTTTTGGTGATCGAAGACGACGTCGCGAACCAGAATTTCCTGGAACGTTCGTTAACCCAAAACGGCTTCCAGGTGGATATAGCGCCCAACGGAAAAACGGCGGAGAAGCTGGCGCTGGGAGGCAGTCATTCGGCCATCATCCTTGACCTGGGTCTTCCCGACGACGACGGGCTTTCCCTGATTACCCGGCTGAAACAGCAGGGCATCCGCTCCCCGGTCTTGA
The DNA here is from genome assembly GCA_963812485.1 of uncultured Acidobacteriota bacterium. GTDB lineage: Bacteria > Acidobacteriota > Terriglobia > Terriglobales > Acidobacteriaceae > Telmatobacter. The sequence goes on along the minus strand of CAWEVD010000016.1, from coordinate 21,954 downwards.
TCCTTTCGGCCCGCCGCTCGCTCGATGACCGGGTGCGGGGACTGGAAATCGGGGGGGACGATTACCTGACCAAGCCCTATGCCCTTCCCGAATTGCTGGCCCGTTTGCGCAACCTGTTGCGCCGCAATGCTCCCCCCGCCGACTCCACGACCGTCTTGCGGGTCCTGGATCTCCAGCTTGACCTGTTGCGGCGGGAGGCCATCCGCGGAGACGAGGTTCTGCAACTGACCACCCAGGAATTCTCTTTACTGGAGTACCTCTGCCGCAACGCGGGTCGTATCGTAAGCCGATCCATGATCCTCGACCAGGTGTGGGGCATGCGTATTGAACCGGACACGAACGTCGTGGATGTACATATTTATCGCCTTCGGGGTAAAGTTGATAAGCCGGGTGGGCAGCCGATGATTCGCACCATCCGGGGAGTCGGCTATGTACTCCGAGATAAATAGTTCCAAGGGACACACCGCGGCCTGGCGCATCTCGGTCTGGAGCACGCTGGCGTTCGCCGTGGGTTCGGTGATTCTTTTCCTGTTTCTGCAAAGTTTCGCCTCCCATGAAATTCAACGACGGACCGACGCCTGGCTCACTGGCGAAGTGGAAACCCTCGCGGACGTAGCCGAGCGGACCCCGAAAAACGCGCTGTATGACCGCATTGTGGACGAAGTGGCGGAACTGGCTACCAAAGAGGTTCCGCTCGAATTACAGGCGGGTGGGGAACCCGATCAGCAAGCCGTCTTCTTTATTGAAACGGGAAGCGATAACCGCCTGAAACTCTGGGGTGGCGGCAAGCAGGATAGCAGCCCCTTTCTGACCGCGATTTCGCGAACTCCGATTACCCCGGGCAAACCAGTGGACATTTCGGTCCCTGGATATTTTCATCCCTTTCGCGTGGTAAGCAGAATGACCCAGGCAGGCGACCGCATCCACCTTGGATTGTCGAGGGCACAGGACATCCATGTTCTCGCCCGCATGCGCCTTCGCTTGTTCTCTATCTGCCTGGCCATCGTGGTGCTCGGATTTCTTGTTGTCTTCTTCGCCACCAAGCGCATGCTGGATCGCGTGCATCGCATTACCAGGACAGCAAACCGGATTGGTCAATACGATCTGCGCAGCCGCGTGCCGGAGGTTAAAGGCAAGGACGAAATTGCCCAGCTCGCGCGCACGCTCAACAAGATGCTGGACCGCATCGAAAACTCCGTCAATCAACTGCACACCATCACCAACTCGCTCGCCCACGACCTGCGCAGCCCGATGATGGCCATCCGCGGCAAGCTCGAGCTGGCTCTGCTGGCCGACCATGAGAGCGCTGCAACCGATCCCATTGCCTCGGCTCTGGAGGAACTGGATCGCCTCTCTGACTTCCTTACCAAATCGCTGGACGTCGCGGAGGCCAATGCTGATGCTCTGCACATCCGGCGGGTCCCGGTGAATCTCGATGAATCGCTGCGCTCCATGGTGGACCTGTATGAGCCGAGCTTTACGGACAAAGGACTCAGGATCCTGATCAGAAGCTCGTCCCCCGTAATCGTCTCAGCGGATTCCGCGCTGCTGCACCGCCTGTTGGCCAACCTGCTCGACAATGCGCTCAAGCATCTCGCGTCCGGAACGACGATCTACATTCAGTTGCAGGCCCTGGCTGAGTCCGGGCATCTGGAGATTGAAGACGACGGACAAGGCTTTCCTCCGGAAGTAATCGAACATCCATTCGAGAGATATGTGAAAGGAAAAGAATCGACTGGAAGCGGCCTTGGGCTGGCATTCGTGGAGGCGGTGGTGCGCGCCCATGGCGGACAGATCCGGGCTTCGAACGGCCAGCGCGGAGGAGCGCAGATCGTGATTGATCTGCCTCTCGCGGGGCGCGCTTTTACCGACGAACCGTCATTCGAGCAATCGCACGTGCCGGTTTCGCGGAATTGACCCGGGCGCGAAAAATGGCAATTCCGGTTGATTTTCGCCCTGCCGGTGCATATGATCGACACATGCACGGTTTCATTTGTTGTCGCCCCTGTTGTACGCTTCGCGCGCAGAGGTGACCTGAGCCTGCAATTTTAGATCGAAATCAAGGTTTCCGAACGCCCGCGATCAGCCATAGCTGCCGCGGGCGTTCTGTTTCTGAGCGCAACGAAGAATCTGAATCGCGATGAAGAGGGATCATGGCTCAAGCTGTTCCGGAAAAAGAAACCAAAGCGCAACGCGCTGAACGCCTGAAACGCGAGAAGAACCCCTGGGAAGCATTCGACGAGGTGCGCGCGTTTGCGCGCGAAGGCCGCGCCAGTGTTGTGCCGGAATGGGCTTCGACCTACTTCAAGTGGTGGGGCATCTACACCCAGGGTGACGGCGTCGGCGCCACCGGCGGCAAGGGCGGCGAAGGCCTCGCAACGGAATACTTCATGATGCGCATCGGCATTCCCAACGGGATCATCTCGGCCAGCCATTTGCGGACCATCGGCGGACTCACGCGCAAGTACGCCCGCAACCTGGCCGACATCACCACTCGCCAGAACATCCAGCTTCACTGGCTGACCATCGAGTCGCTGCCTGAAGTCGTCGATGCTCTGGATGCCATCGGGCTCTCGCCTAAAGGCGCCTGCGGCGATGTTGTGCGCAATGTGACCGGTTGTCCGCTGGCTGGAATTGCCGCCGATGAGATCATCGATGCTTCCCCGATCGCGGTTGAGGTTGCGCATCTGCTCACCGCCAATCCTGACTTCTACAACCTGCCCCGCAAGTTCAAGATTTGTGCCACGGGCTGCCCTTCGTGGTGCGCCTATCCGGAGATCAACGATATCGGGTTGACCGCGGTGAAGCACGAGGGCGAGATAGGCTACTCGCTGCGCGTGGGCGGCGGCCTGTCCAACGAACCGCATCTTGGCGTTCGCTTGAATGTGTTCCTGCAGCCTGATCAGGCCGTGCGGGCCGCGCGCGCCGTTACGGAGATTTTCCGCGATCAGCAGAAGCTGCGCGAAAGCCGGGACCGCGCCCGCCTGAAATACCTGTTCATGAAAGAAGGCTGGACCGCGGAGAGCTTTCTCACCGAACTGCAATCGCGGCTCGACTTCACCCTGCGGCCGGCGGTGCCGGAAATTGTGCCCGAGGACGTGTATCGCGATCACGCCGGCATTCATCGCCAGCGCCAGCAGGGATTGAGCTACGTAGGCGCTTCGGTTCTTCGCGGACGCATGACTGGGGAACAGCTCGAGGCGTGCGCTGAGCTCGCGGAGCGATTCGGGAGCGGGAATCTGCGCGCGACCGTTGCGCAGAACCTCCTGTTCATCGATGTGCCGAATGCAAAGACCGGAGAATTGGCGCGCGAACTGGAACAGATCGGCCTGCATGTGGAAGGCTCGGCATTCTGGCGCGGCACGGTGGCGTGCACCGGAACCGAGTTCTGCAAGCTGGCGATTACCGAGACCAAGGGCTTTGCGCGCTGGCTGGTGGATGAGATGGAGGAGCGGCTGCCCCAGTTCGATCAGCAACTGCGCCTGCACGTGACCGGCTGTCCCAACGGCTGCGGCCAGCACTGGATTGCCGACATCGGCATTGAAGGCAAGAAGATCAAGCATGAGGGAAAGCTCACCGATGCGTATTACTTCTGCCTGGGTGGCGCGGTGGGCCAACATGCTGCTGTCGCGCGCCCGGTCGGGTATCGCTGCGCCGCGCCCCTGGTGCCGGATGCCATTGAGCGGCTGCTGCGTCAATATCTTGGTTCGCGGCAGGCAGAAGAGAACCTCCGCGCCTGGTTCTTGCGCCACACCAACGATGAGCTGCGCGCGCACCTCGCCGGAGAGGTGATCGCTGCGGCGGAGCGCGATCTCCCCACCGGGCCCGTGCCGCACGCGGTCGCTGACTAAGGATTGTTGATGAGCCTGCTTCCCATTTTTCTCAAACTCGAAGGACGCCAGTGCCTGCTGGTCGGCGCCGGCACTGTTGCCCTGGACAAGATCGGCAGCCTGCTCAAAACCGGCCTGCGACTGCGCGTCATCGCGCCCGATGCGAAATCCGAAGTCCGGCAACTGGCGATGGAAGGCAAGCTGGAGTGGATTCGAGCGCTCATTCGATCCCTCCGACCTCGACGGCAACTATCTTGTCATCGCTGCCACCGATTCGCCTGAAGTGAACGCGGCTGTTTATCAGGGGGCGGTCGAACGCGGCATCCTGTGCAACAGCGTCGACGACATTCCCAACTGCGACTTCTTCTTCGGTTCGGTCGTGAGCCGCGGCGATTTGCAGATCGCCATTTCGACCGCCGGCGAAAGCCCTGCCGTGGCGCAGCGTCTGCGCCGCGAGATCGATGCCCAGTTGCCCCAGGACCTTGGTCCCTGGCTCGCCAATCTGGGCGAGCTCCGCCGCAACGTTCTGGCCATTCACCCGCGCGGTGAAGAGCGCAAAGCGCTGCTGCACCAGTTGGCGCAACGGCAGGTCTGCGACTCCGAATCGTGCCCGTCGCGCCGTTTGGCGTTGGCGCCTCTGGGCAAGCCACCCGCCGACGCGGGCGGAAGAGTGTGGCTGGTAGGCGCCGGACCGGGCGATCCCGATCTGCTGACGGTCAAGGCGCTGCGCCTGATCCAATCCGCGCATGTAGTGCTGCACGACGACCTCGTGCCTCGCGCCATTCTCGAACTCGCTCACGCTGCGGAGATCGTGAACGTGGGCAAGCGCTGCGGAGTCAAGAGCATCACCCAGGATGAGATCAACGCGCTGATGATCGAGCATGCCCGCAACGGCCGCCGCGTGGTCCGTCTGAAAAGCGGCGATCCGCTCATTTTCGGGCGCGCCGCCGAAGAGATGGCGGCCCTGACCGAGGCCGGCGTCGATTTCGAAGTCGTGCCCGGAATTACCGCGGCGTTTGCCGCGGCCGCCGCCATCCCCTGCTCCCTCACGGATCGGAACAATGCGTCCAACGTGACGTTTTCAACCGGCCACCATGCGCAGTCGCACAATGAATCGCAGTTGCCGCAACAGGAAGACGCCACCCGCGTGGTCTACATGCCGGGACGCGATCTGCGCCTGCTGGCCGCCGAATGGCTCGCGGATGGACTGCCGCCCGATTTTCCCTGCGCGGTCGTCTCCCGGGCCGCACAGCCGGAGCAGGCGGTCTTTCACACCACACTTGGCGAACTCGGCGACTGCCCGCCCGCGGCGGCTCCCAGCCTTCTCCTCGCCGGCTGGGCCGTACGGGACGCGGCTTCCGCGCCAGCCCGGGCGCAGGAAGCGATCGAAGCCACCGCCTGAATGTCCGGCTGACGCTCCGACGGACAGGCCGCGTCGGCCCCGCGGCCATGCCCTGCCTTTATACTGAGATGTTTGCAGTATGCAGGCGCATGGGCCGGACGAACGGTCCAGCGCACGGGAGCAAGATTTGGCTGAGGCGGAAATCGGCATCATCGGCGGCAGTGGACTTTACTCCATGCCCGGCTTCACAAACGTACATGAACAGCGCGTGGAAACCCCGTTCGGCGAACCGTCCGACCCCTTTGTCCTCGGCGAACTGGAAGGGCGCAAAGTCGCATTCCTCGCGCGTCACGGGCGCGGCCATCGCATCCTTCCATCTGAATTGAACTTCCGCGCCAACATCTACGCCTTCAAAAAACTGGGCGCGGAACGAATTATCTCCGTCTCCGCTGTGGGATCGCTGAAAGAAGAACACAAGCCAACCGACTTCGTCATTCCCGACCAGTTCATCGATCGCACCTTCCACCGCGTCTCGACCTTCTTTGGAAACGGGATCGTTGGCCACGTGGCCTTTGGCGATCCGGTCTGCGCCACGGTGGCCCGGGCCGCCGCGGATGCGTGCGCCGCGGCCGGCGTCGTGGGCAAACTCGGCGGCACCTATGTCTGCATGGAAGGCCCCCAGTTCTCCACCAAGGCCGAATCGAATCTCTACCGCAGTTGGGGCGCCGACGTGATCGGCATGACCAATCTGCAGGAAGCCAAGCTGGCCCGCGAAGCCGAAATCTGCTACGCCACCGTAGCCATGGTGACCGACTACGACTGCTGGCGCGAAGGCCATGATGCGGTAACGGTTGAAGAAATCGTCGCGGTGCTGCACCAGAACGCCGCCAATGCTTGCAAGGTGGTCAAGGAAGCGGTGGCGGCCATTCCCAAAGAGCGCACCTGTGCGTGTGCGTCCGCAGCGCGCTTTGCGGTCCTGACCCAGCCGGATGCGATTCCGGCCCAGGCAAAGGAAAATCTCAAGCTCCTGTTCGGAAAGTATTTCGGCTGGTAATTCGCAACGTCTTTGCGGACCAGGGCCGGTGTGCACGATTGGAATAAACCTACAACGAAAAGCGAGGAATATACGTGGCAATTACCGTAGTGGGCAGCGTCGCCTTCGACTCCATTCAAACTCCGGCGGGCCGGCGCGACCGATGCCTGGGCGGCGCGGCAACATACTTTTCGTTGGCCGCAAGCTATTTCACCAACGTGCGCGTGATTGCGGTGGTGGGCGAAGATTTCGGCCCCGAGCAGCAATCCGTTTTTCAGGCCCGCGGCATCGATACCCAGGGCATCGAGCGCGCCGCAGGCAAGAGCTTCTTCTGGGAAGGCTCGTACCTCGAAAACCTCAATGAAGCCAAGACTCACGCCACCGAACTCAATGTTTTCGGCGCCTTCGAACCCAAGATCCCCGATGCCTACCGCGATTCGGAATTTCTGTTTCTGGCCAACATCGATCCCGTGTTGCAGCGGCGCGTGCGCGAGGCCATGCCGCACGCAAAGCTCGTCGCCGGCGACACCATGAATTACTGGATCAAGGATCATCGCGACGCGCTCAAGCAGGTTCTGAAGGGGCTCGACATCCTGCTTATCAACGACACCGAGACGCGCATGCTGGCCGGGAACAACAACCTCGTACAGGCCGCACGTGGAGTGCTGGCCATGGGACCGCGCATGCTCGTCGTGAAGCACGGCGAATATGGCGCCACGGCTTTCTATGGCGCGAGCACGAACAGCCTCGGGGCGAAGACGTTCCGGGCGCCTGCTTTGCCTCTCGAAGAAGTTGTCGACCCGACCGGCGCCGGCGACAGCTTCGCGGGAGGCTTCTTCGGCTACCTGGCTTCGCAGAAAGAACTGACTCCCGGCGCATTCCGGCGAGCCATGTTCTATGGCGGCGTCATGGGATCGTTCGCGGTGGAACGGTTCGGGACCGAGCGGCTGCAACAACTCTCGCGCGCGGAAATCGACGAGCGCTTCGCCCTGTTCCGCGAGTTGACTCACCTTGATTGAGCAACCGGTTCGCCGCGCAGAATGGCTGGTAGTGGCAGCCGGTTGCGCGGCGGCATCGCTCGCGGCGGCGGCATGGAGTTGGCGCCACGGAGCCATGCTGAACTACGGCGATGCGGTCGCGCATCTCCACATCGCACGCCGGGTCATCGATTCGCGCCGTCCGGGCCTCTCCGAGCTAGGCTCGGTGTGGCTGCCATTGCCACACCTGCTGATGATTCCGTTCGTCGCAGTCTACGCTTGGTGGGCCAACGGGATCGCGGGCCTGATTCCCTCCGCCGTGGCGTGGCTGGCCAGTTGCATTGGCATGTACCGGCTGGCTCGCCGCTGGCTTCCGCCGCCGCCCTCGGCACTCGCTCTCACCTTCTTCGCGCTGAACCCGAACCTGCTCTACATGCAGACAACCGCCATGACCGAGCCGCTGTTTGTGTGCGAGATGGTTTGGACAACGGTCTGGCTCGTCGAATGGCGATCATGCCTCGACGGCGACGTCGAAAAGGCAGGACGGAATCGGAGCCGCGCCGACCGGCTCTTGTATGCCATCGCCGTGGTCCTCGTTGCCGCGGTCTTCACGCGCTACGACGGCTGGATCATGGCGTGCCTCGCCTGGATCGCGATCGCGGTAACCCTTGCGAGGCGTGGCCGGCTTGGTTCGCCCGCTTTCTGGATCGTCACCCTGCTGATTGCAGCCGCTCCTCTTGTCTGGTTCACCTATAACGCGGTCGTCTTCGGTGACTGGCTCGATTTCATGCGCGGACCTTATTCAGCCAAGGCGATCGAGATACGCACCGCAACGCCGGGCACGGGTCCACCGCATCCGGGATGGCACAATCCCTGGGTGTCGCTCATGTTCTTTGTCAAGGCCGCGGTGATGGACGCGGCCGGCGCGCGCTGGGGAAAGTGGCTACTCGCTCTGAGCGTCCTCGGCACAGCATGGGCGTGGCTCATCGCTCGCCGCCGTGCGTTTCTGTGGTCGCTGCTGCTCTGGCTGCCGGTTCCCTTCTATGCGTATTCGGTGGCTTATGGTTCCGTCCCGATTTTTCTTCCTGCGTGGTGGCCGCACTCCTGGTACAACACGCGCTACGGACTTGAGCTCCTTCCCGCGTTTGCCCTGGGCCTGGGGTTCTTCTCGCACTTTGTGCTGACCGGGGTACGCGAATTCAAGCCGGCATGGACGAATTACGTGGTGGCTGGATTGGCTGCCGTCATCGTCGTGAATGCTGCGGTGGTGGTGCGCGAACGGCCCCTGGTCTATGTCGAAAGTACGAAGAACGTCGAATCGCGCCGCGTCTATGATGCCGAGGTTCCCGAAGCCGTGCGCGCTGCGCTTGCCGCACACCCCACGGGCGCGGTACTGATGAATACATCCGTACATCCAGAGTTTGTGGCTTTCAGCGGCATTCCTCTGCGCCAGACCATCAATGAGAGCGACCGGGAGTACTATCAGGCTGCGCTTGCCGCACCGGCCACCCACGCGGCCATCGTGCTTGCCTTCGAAGGCGACGAGATCGACAAGGCGGTGCACGCGCACCCTGAGGGACTGACGCTGGTCCGTCGCTTCAGTGCTAAATACCAGCCCTCAGGGGCGATTTACGTGTCCGATACCTCTCCTTCCGGCGCGCCGCGGTAGTCCTCACCGCGTCTGCCTCTGCGGTGATAGCATCGGGCAAGGAAAATCCTCGCATGAATCTCGTTTACGCTCATTTCGTCCAGCCGTTCAATTTCGATCGCCTGCAACAGATCGTGATCGCGAACGGCGCGATTGGCCGACTGCTGTTGGCCTGTCTGCTGGGCGGCGGCGTCGGCCTGGAGCGCGAAATCAGTGGCAAGGCGGCGGGCGTTCGTACCAATTTGCTCATCTCGATGGGCGCCGCGTTTTTTACGCTCCTCTCCGCCGTCCTGGCCGGGGATGCCAATCCCGACAAGGGCCGGGTGGCCTCAAACATTGTCCAGGGCATTGGATTTCTTGGCGCCGGGCTGATCATCCACAATCGCAGCCGGGTGAGCGGGCTGACCAGTGCCGCCAGCGTCTGGGTTGTCGCGTCGATTGGAATGGCCTGCGGCGCGGGTCTCTATGCAGCCGCGTTCGTAGCGGCCGTCATCGTGGTGCTCGCTCTCGAACTCGTAGGCTTCCTGGAACGCCGCGCAAATCTCAAGGGGTATCCGTTGATCTATGAGGCGCGTGGACGCGACCAGACGCTTATGCTGCACTCGATTCTGGATGCGATGGACAAAACCAGGGAGCGTCTCTCCAACGTTGAGCGCGATGTTATCGGCGACCTGCAGCGTGTCAGCTTTGCGGTAATCGCCACGAAAAAACAGCATGATCAGTTGCAGGGAAAATTAAGGGCCGAGCCGGCCATTGAGGCACTGCTTACCTTCCGCGATCCGGAGGAAGATTGATTTCCTTCACCAAGGCGCACGCCTGCGGCAACGACTTCCTGATCGTGACCGAAGAGGCGGCTGGAGGACGCGACCGGGCTGAACTGACGCGCCGGTTGTGCGCGCGTAATACCGGCGTAGGCGCGGACGGGATCGAGTTCTTCGCCTGGACCGGACCGAGGTCAGGCCGCATACGCCTGCACAATGCGGACGGCTCCGTTGCCGAAATCAGCGGCAACGGAACCCGCTGCGTGGCCGCATGGATGGCGGAGAAACTGGGCGCAAAGCCGGGCGATTCGCTGGAGATCGAAACCGACGCCGGCGTGCGCGTCTGCCACATCGACTCCGTGAGCACCGGTGAAGCCTTCACCGTGGAAGTGACGACGGGCATGGGCGTACCGCAGTTTGCGCCGCGGACAGTGACCATTCCCGGCGGCGTTCAGGTTGAGGGCGTTGAAGTCTCCACCGGCAATCCGCACTTCGTCATCGTTGTGGACAATCCGCAGTTCACCGTCGATGGGCAGCAATGGCAAAGTATCGGCCAGCAAATCTGCGCGCATCCCGACTTCCCTTACCAGACCAACGTGGAATTCGTGCGGATCGTCGATTCGAACCAGATCGAAATTCGGATCTTCGAGCGCGGTGTGGGACCAACGAGTTCTTCGGGCACCGGAACATCCGCCTCAGCCACGGCAGCGCTCGCCTTGAGCGGGTGCGCATCGCCCTTGCGCGTTGTGGCTCCGGGAGGCGCGCAGACGGTGACATGGGAAGGGCCCGGAACGGAATTGAACCTGACAGGCCCGGCATCATTGATCGCCCGCGGCGAGGCGTGGGACGGATGAAGACGCCGCATCAAAATCTCCCGCTGGTCAAGCTGGCTCCGGTACCGCCCGGCGCCGGGATCAACGTTATTGCGCCGGCCTCGTTTGCGCGTCCGGAACGAGTGAAAAGCGGACTCGAGGCGCTGCGCGGACTGGGCTTCTCGCCCCGCTTGGGGCAACACGGCCTGGTGCGCGGGCCGCTCTTCTTTGCCGGTACGCCGGAGCAAAGACTTTCCGACCTGCACGCCGCATTCGCCGACCCTGAATCGCAAATCCTGATGAGCCTGCGGGGCGGATACGGATCGAATTACATCCTCGACGGCCTCGACCTGGAGCTGATTCGCAAACATCCGAAACCGTTTTTCGCCTACAGCGATTTGACCGGCGTGCAGCTTCGCCTGCTCGACGACTCTCGGCCTGCCTGCATTTCATGGCCCCATGGCCGCGGCCGATTTCTATCGCGACGATGGCGTGCATCTTCCCAGCTTTCGCGCCGCGCTGGCCGGCGAACCCTACGTTCTCGGACCAGGCGAGGGCCTGCGCGTATTGAAGCCAGGTACGGCGCGGGGCACGCTCTACGGCGGGTGTCTGAGCATTCTCGTTTCGCTGCTGGGCACGCCCTGGGAACCGGCCACCGAGGGCAAGCTGCTCTTCCTCGAAGACACGGGAGCCAAGCCGTACCAGATCGATCGCATGTTGTGGCAGCTGCGGCACGCGGGCAAACTCGACGGAACCGTGGGCATCGTGTTCGGCGAGATGCTCGATTGCATTTCTCCCGGCGCCGCGCCGGAGTTTCTTGAAGAGGTCATCGCAACCGTGTTTCACGATTTTGAAGGGCCGATCGCGATCGGCCTGCGCAGCGGGCATGTTTCGCGGCAGAACGTCACACTGACATTCGGCGTGGCCGCCGAATTACGCGTAGATGAAGAGGCGCAATTGCATTTGCTGGAACCGGCGGTGGTGCGGTGATAAGACAGGGACGAGCAACGAAGCACATTCACTTGATCGGCATCTGCGGGACGGCGATGGCTTCGCTGGCGGGACTGCTGCAGCTGCATGGCCACCGCATTACGGGCTCCGACAAAGCAGCCTATCCGCCCATGAGCGATCTGCTGCGCGAGCTCGGCATTCCAGTGCTCGAGCCGTACGCCGAAAGCAATCTCGATCCGAAGCCTGACCTGGTGGTCGTCGGCAATGCGCTTTCGCGCGGCAACCCGGAGATCGAGCGCGTGCTCGACGAACGCATTCCCTTCACTTCGATGGCGGCGCTGCTGCGCGAGGAGTTCCTGACTGGACGCGAATCGCTTGTGGTCGCGGGAACCCACGGCAAAACGACCACCACCAGCATGCTGGCGTGGATCTACCAGGTCGCGGCACGCGAACACCCGGAGCGCGAGCCGTCGTTCCTCATCGGTGGCGTGGCGGAAAACTTCGGCACCAGCTTTCAGCTTCGTCCCACGCCGACCTTCATTCTCGAGGGCGACGAATACGATACGGCGTTCTTCGACAAGGGACCGAAGTTCCTGCACTACTTTCCCGACGCGCTCATTCTCACCCACGTGGAGTTCGACCACGCCGACATTTACGCCGACCTCGAAGCGGTAAAGGTTGCATTCAAGCGGCTGGTGAACCTGGTGCCGCGCCGCGGCCTCATCGTGGCCTACGACGGCAGCCCCAATGTGACCGAATGTATTTCGCGCGCCTTCTGCCGCGTGGAGCGCTACGGCTTCACAGCCGCGGCCGACTGGCGCCTCCAGAACCTTCGCCATGAGGACGGCCTGACGCGCTGGGAAGTGTGGCACAACGGCAGCTTGTGGGCCGAGCTGGAAATGAGCCTCGCCGGCGAGCACAATGCTCTGAATGCGACGGCCGCCGCTGCCCTGGCCGCCGGACAGGGCATCTCCACGAGCGCGATTCAGTCTGCACTGGCAAGCTTCAAAAGCGTGAAGCGGCGCCTCGAAGTGCGTGCGGAAATTGGCGGCATCACGATCATCGAGGATTTCGCGCACCATCCCACGGCCATCCGCGAAACCCTGCGCGCCCTGCGCTCTGTCTACCCTGAAGCGCGTCTGTGGGCCATACTCGAGCCTCGCTCCAACACCCTTCGTCGCAAGGTGCTCGAAGGTGAAATCGTCGCCAGCCTGCGCCTCGCCGACCGCGTCATCCTTGCCGGCGTTTATCAGCAGGAGCGCATTCCCGAGGACGAGCGCCTGCATCCGGAAGAAGTCGTGCATGCGCTGAACGCGGCGGGCACCCCAGCCGAGTTGCATGCGAATGCCGACGCGATCATCGCTGCAGTCGTACCGCAGCTTCGCTCCGGAGACGTGGTCGCCATCTTGTCCAATGGCGGATTCGACGGCATCTATGAGAAACTGCCCGCGCGCCTCAAAACGAGATTCGCGTAGGCACAAAATCCATGGCCGCCGCGCTCCTATTGCTGTTCACGATTGTCCTGCTCGGCATCCCGGCGGCACTCGTGTTTATTCCCTGGGCCATGATTACGGGCAATGCGACCCCGCTCTACAACGCATCGATCTGGATTGTCCGGCTCGCGTTGCGCCTGGCGGGGATCCGCGTCCAGACCACCGGCCTCGAACATGTGCCGGCGCATACAGCCTGCATCTTCATGTCCAACCACGTCTCCAATCTCGATCCACCCGCGCTCATCCCGCGCATTCCGGGCCGCACATCGGCATTTGTCAAAAGCTCGCTGATGAAGATTCCTGTGCTCGGTTACGGCATGAAGCTGGGAGACTTTGTGCCCGTAGACCGCGATGGACGTGTCGAAAGCGCGAAGGAGAGCGTAGCCGTGGCGCGGCGCGTGCTCGAAAAAGGCATTCACATCACCACCTTTGTCGAGGGCACGCGATCCCGCGATGGACGCCTGCTGCCCTTCAAGAAAGGCCCGTTCTACCTGGCAATGGAAGCGGGCGCTCCCTGCATTCCGGTGTCGATCCACGGCACAGAAACCATGATGGCGAAAGGGAGCATGCGCGTGCGGCCCGGCACTGCATACATCACCTTTCACGAACCGCTCGACCCGGCGCGATTTTCAACTCGCGAGGAACTGATGGAAGCTGTTCGCGCCGCGATCGTGTCCGCCCTGCCGGAATGGATGCGAGAAACAGGGAACAGGGATCAGGAATCAGAAGACAGGGAATAGGGAACGAGCGGAGCTCAAGGCTCCACGATCGCGTTATAGCCATCGTTCAGCAGCTTCTGGCGCATGGCAACGGCATCGTTGCGATTGGCAAAGGGGCCGACCTGGACATGGAGCAGCCCGTCTGCGGGATCGCGGTGCGCGCTGACCGCGTAGCCCCGCTTGCGCAGAGCTCCCACCAGCACATCGGCGTCTTCAGGGTGCGATACGGCCGCAATCTGAACCATGATTCCCGAGGCCTGTGTGAGTGCCGGCTGAACGCTTGAGCCTGTACTCGCGGCAGCCTCTGCGCCGGCGGTCGGATCCGGGTAGCGCGGAGTGGATAGCCGACTGAGAGGTCCCGGCCGAAGCCGCACCGCCATTTGAACCAGTCGGGACCGAAACCGCCACTGGAGCCGGAGCTGGCGTCGAATCCGCCGCTGACGAATCGGGCTGACCCGCCGTCGCAGCCGGCTGCTGGGCCTGCGCACCGCTTTGCCCCGCCGACGGCTTGGACGCCGGAGTGGCAGCTTGCGCCATGGCCGGCGTTCCGCTGTGGGCGGCGCGGCCACGCTTGCGGATTCAGTAAAACTCCGCCGCCCCACCGCGTAGCCGAACACGAAGCAGGCAGCACAAAGAGCGAACAGGATCACACCCAGGGTAAGCAGCATGGCCGGGCCAAGCGTCAATTCCCGGTCCCGGGCGGCCCGCAGACTCTCTTCCGATTCCTGCACCGGCTCAAACACAGATCCGCCAAACCCTCGCTGCATATATGCCTCTGGTTAACGACATTCTACGCGACCCGCAAAATCACCAATTTGACCTGGAAGCGTCCGCCATTTTCGACACTGCCGCCTGGTCTCTGCCGTGATAGACCCCGCGCCGGCGAATTAGTCGCCTTCTGCCGGTTTCGCCGCCCGCGGAGCGCTCGCCGTTGTACCCAGCTTGTTTAACAGCGACAGCAACTCCATCGGAAGCGGGAACACGATCGTGGTGTTCTTTTCCACCCCGATCTCCGTCAGGGTTTGCAGGTAGCGCAATTGCAGGGTAATGGGCTCTGTGGCCAGGAGTGCGGCCGCGTCCACCAGCCTTTGCGCCGCGCTGAATTCGCCCTCGGCGTGAATGATCTTCGACCGCTTTTCGCGCTCGGCCTCGGCCTGCTTGGCCATGGCGCGGAGCATCTGCTCGGGAAGATCCACCTGCTTGACCTCGACCGAGATCACCTTCACCCCGAACGGTTCGGTGCGCTGGTCGATGATGGACTGGATGCGCAGGTTCAGCTTGTCGCGATGGCTGAGAAGCTCGTCCAGTTCCACCTCGCCCAGTACCGAGCGAAGGGTGGTCTGCGCAAACTGCGAGGTCTGGTAAACATAGTTCGCCACCTTGATTGCTGCGTCGTTGGGGTTGACCACGTAAAGCGTCACCACCGCATTCACTTTGAGGGTCACGTTGTCGCGGGTGATCACGTCCTGCGGAGGCACCTCGAGCACCTCCTGGCGCAGTGAGATGCGCACCATCTGGTCGAACGGCCGAAACACGAGGATGATTCCGGGACCTTTCGGGGTGGGCAATGCGCGGCCCAGCCGGAAGATCACGGCACGCTCATAATCGCGCAGGATTTTGATGGAGTTGAGTAGATAGAGCAAGACGATAGCAATGACAATCAAAATCGGAATCGGCAGATCGGCAAAGGACATGGGCCTTTCCTCTTTTCAGGAGTTCAGCACGGATTGTACTCCACCCTTTGTTATGCGCCGGCTGCGGGCGGCTCAACCGGCGTTACCTTGAGCAGGTATTGCTCGTGACCGACCACCTGGAGAGGCGTGCCGGCGGCCACAGCTTCGTTGGCCACGGCCCGCCAGATTTCGCCATTCACCAGAACGTGACCTTCGGGAGTCAGCGCCTCCATGGCCGAAGCGCGGTGTCCGACCAGCGCATCGACGCCCAGCCGGGATTTCATTCGCCGCGCCCGCACCGCAAGCCGCACCAGGAATGCCGTGATCCCACCAAAGGCCGTGCTCACCGCGACCGCTACCCACGGATTGACCGCCAGTTCCGGCACCGGCGCTGCGATCAGCGTGAGCATGCCCAGGGTCAGGCACACGATGCCGGCAATCGCCAGCGCCCCGTGGCCGCCGAATTTGGCCTCCAGCACCAGCAGCGCAATCGCGGCCAGCAGCAGCAAAACCGCGGTATAGCGGATGGGCAGCAGATTGAGCGCAAACACCGCCAGCAGCACCATCAGCGTACCCAGCGCGCCGGGAACGATCGTGCCGGGCGTGTTGAACTCGAGGTAGATGAGCAGCGCGCCGCCCACCAGCAGCAGCAAAGCGATGTTGGGATTGACCAGCCAGCCGAGCAGGTCTTCGCGCAGCGTGGGCTGCACCCGCTGGATGCGCGCTCCGGCGAGGTGCAGCACCTGCTTGCTGCCGTCCAGCCGGGTGATCTCGCGGCCGTTCAAAGCCGCCAACAGCTCCGTATCGCTGGATGCCGTCAGATCGATGAGATGTTTATCCAGGGCTTCTTCGGCGGTGTAGGAATGCGACGATTGCACCGCCGCCAGCGCCGCATCGACGTTGCGATTGCGCCGCCCCACGTACGATCGCAGGAACGCTTCGGCGTCGTTCTCCACCTTTTGCGTCATGGTTTCATCGGGCTTGCCGAATTCGAAGACCACGTGGGCCGCGCCGGCATTGGTGCCCGGAGCCATGGCGGCAATATCCGCCGCCTCCAGCAGAAAGAAACCCGCCGACCCGGCGCGCGCGCCCGCCGGAGCGACATAGATGATCACCGGCACCCGGGAACTGAGTATGGCGCCCGCCATGTTGCGCATGGAGTCGACCAGCCCCCCGGGCGTGTTCATCTCTATCAGCAGGGCCGCGGCGCCCTCGGAATTGGCGCGCGCAATGGCGCGATCGAGCTGGCCGGCGGTGACAGGCTGGATCGTATCCGCAAGGACAAACTCTTCGACCAGCGGCTGCGGCGCAGGCTCTGGAGCCGCAGCGGCAGCCGCGCATCCCGACCCTGCAACGAGGCCGCATGCAATCCAGAAAGCTTTCAGGGAAAACCCTTTCGCGAACCCGCGCACGTTTTGAAGCATGGCTTGCTCCTTCAGGGCCCGCTTGCGGCCCTACTGCGGCTGCCCCTGTTTGGCGGCGACCTGGCGCAACAGTTCCTGGGCCGCGACGCTGTTGGGGTTCAGCTTGAGCGCCTCGGCGGCCTCACGATCGGCGTCGCTCAGGTGGCTCGCGGCAAAATCAAGCCGCGCCAACACCAGATACGCAGTCGCCGACGGCTTCAGTTCCAATGCAGCCTTCGCTTCCTTGCGGGCGCCCGCCGCATCTCCGGTGCGTTCCCTCACCTCGGCCAGGCCCGCGTGGGCCTCTTCCGATGTGTTATCCGCAGCCACTGCCGCCTGGTACAACCGCTCCGATTCGAGCAGCAACCCCCGGGAAAGATATTCCCTCGCCTGGCTCGACAAGGTGCGCGCACGCTCCTGGGGGCTGAGCGCGGCCAGCCGGGTGGCCTCCATCTGGTCAAGCATCACGGCGGCCTGGTGAAAAGCCGCGTCGTCAAACGTGCGCTCGATTCGTTCCAGCGGATCCACGTTGGTCGTCCCTGGCTGCTTCCACGCCGCCAGCAGGCCCTGCGCTTCGCTGTCGTTGGGCCGCAGCTTGAGGCTTTGGTTCAGCTCCGCCAATGCTTCCGGCCCGTTGCCGTGACGCTTGAGGCTCACGGCCAGGTTGAAGTGATAATCCGCCGCATCGGGATCCGCCGCCGACGCCTGGCGAAACATGGCGGTGCCATCGTGTCCCTGGCGGCTGATCGCCACGCCCTGGTTGTTCAGAACCTCCGCCAGCGGCAATACCCGGGCTACGCCGCGCAAACGCAACCTCGGCCTGCGCGTAGTTGCCGGAGAACATCAGCGAAAGCCCGCGATAGAAACCGGCCTCCAGCGCGTCCGGATCGTCGCTGCCCACTTTGGCAAAAGCCGCCGCCGCCTGTTCATACTGCTGCCCTTGATAGTCCTCGCGGCCCAGCGCCATCCACGCCGGGGCAAAGCCGGGGCTCAGTTTCACCGCCTGCTTGCAGGTGGCGCAGCCGCTCCGGCTGGTCCGACTCCGTAATCCCGCGGATGTACTGCTCAAACGCCTCCAGGCTGCAAGTTGGCCCCGGCGGCAACAAATGTCTCCTGAGACACGTTGAATGCTGGATCGAGCTGCCGGGTGAGCTTCCACGCCAGGGAGTCGAATACGGCGACCAGGTCGTGCATTTCGCCCCGCGCGGTCACCGGATCGCCCATGCGCATGTGCGGCACATCCACAATCCGAGCCTCGGCAATGATCGCGGTTCCATCGGTTGATGTAATTGCCCACCACGATCGAGTCGGCGTCGAGGGTCTGGGCAAGTTTGATCGAGCTCGCACGGGAGGGCTGAAACCCCTGCGGCAATCCCAGGTGATCGAGCGCATACAGGCGGTCCGCCCGGCTCATGGGGGCAAATCCCGCCGAGGCAAAACGGCTGCTCAGAAGCGCCGGCGCGGCCTCGCGAATCCATTCCAGGCTTGGCTGACCGGTGCGGTTGTCAAAGGGAAGCACCAGCAGAATGCTGCCTTGCCGGTGGTGGCAGCAGCCGCTTCCGAGGGACTCTGCCCCTGTGCAGTGACAACGGCAGCCAGAACCAGGGCGATCGCCAGCCTCGCACGAGCGGCAAACCGCCAAATCCCGTGGAAGCGCAATGAAAAATGAAGGGACACGGCACTCTGATTATAAGTTGCGTGCTCGATCGCAGGACCGTTACCGGCCGGCGCGCGCCAATCGAGCGCCGCTTCGAACTGGCGGTTGAATCGGATCAATCCGATCCATTGCCCCTGGCCCGATCTTCGCGATACCACACCAGCGTGCCGCCCAGCTGGCGGGCGATCGCCTCGGGCGAAAGATCGTGATGCAGGCCGAAGTAGCGCTCGTCGATCGCCGCGCTGCGCCGGCCCAAGGCTCAGCAGCGGCCGCGGCGGATCGTACTTTGTCGAGAAAACCAGCGCCGCCGAATACTTGCCCGGCTCCTCGGCGGCCCGGGCGATTTGCGCAGCCGAGAAGTCGTCGATCGCATACACGTCGAACGGCTGCTTGAACATAGCCCAGTTCGGGACGACGCAGTTCATCGGTGACCGGCCACGCTGACAGCACCGTCGCGCCGGGAAAGCGCTTGCCAAGCTGCGCGATCCCGGCCTGGTGCAGGCGGATCGACGTGCGCATAGGCGAGATTGTCTTCCGGCGCGAATCCATAGGGCGGATTGATGAACAGCCCGGCGACAAAGGCCGCCGCCGAGAGCACCGCCAGCGCCTGCCAGTACGGAACCCGGCGATGAAACGTCGACACCGCCAGCAGCAGGACCAGCGGATACATCGGCAGCAGGTAGCGGCAAAGCAGCGCCCCGCCCAGCACGCTGAACAGCACCGCATTCACCAGCAGCAGAATCAGGATGCGATCGCCGCACCGGGGCGCTGATGCCCGGCCGTTCGTGCCCCTCGGCGTCGGTGCGCGGCTGCAGCATCATCGCGGCAATGGTCAGCAGCACCGGCACAAACATGTTCATGTGCGCCGTCAGGTGCAGCACGCGATGGACGAACGCCGCCAGGACCCGCTCCGGCGTCGAGCGTGGCCTGCGCGTTGTAATGGAGGAATTGCGGATTGCCGAAGAGGTAACCGGTCTTGGCATAGTGCCAGCCATACCAGGCCGCCAGCGGCAGCGACGCAGCTGAGAGCCAGGCCGCCTCGCGCCACAACCGCTCCGAACCGGCGGCCGCGCGCGCAATCCCTCGACGACACGCACCACTGCCAGCGTGAGCGGAATGGCGATGGCTGTTTCCTTGGACAGTACGGCCGCCGTAAACCACACGCCGCGGCCCATGGCTTTCGATCGCGATCGGGCAGCGCATAGACCAGTCCCCACAAAGCGAAGGCCGCGGCAAAGATGTCGGCGTGGGCCAGCGTGCTCTGCGCAAACCAGATGGGATAGAGGCCCGTGAGCACCACGGTCCAGAACGCGACCGCCGAGAGCCGTGGAGGCGCAGGGCCAGCCGCCACACCGCCAGCAGCCCCAGCGATGCCACGATCAGCACCGCTTCGCGCGTCACCTCGGGTAGAAAGCCCGAGGCCTTCCACCACAGCGCAAGATAAATGCTGGGCAGCGGCGGATGCGCGTTGGTCAGCGTCGAGGTCGGGATCAGCGAACCGGTGCGGAAAAAATCCCATGCGGCGGGAATGTAGTAGCCGGCCTCGTCCCAGTAGTAGGGCAGCCGCAGCAGCGTGAAGTGGCTGGCGTACAGGGCCGCGAACATCACTGGAAAGATCATCCAGAGGGGAAAGGGCGCGTCCAGCCGCGGGCTCGATCAGTCTTATCCAGAACAAGGGATTCAGGACAAGCGATTCATCCTCGAACCTGCGAATGCTTTCTCGGGTTTAGTTGACGGGCCCCTGGGGGAAATTGTGCGTCTGCGGCTCGAGCGACGAGCGTGCCGAAGGCCTGTTCGTACTGGGCAATGATTCTGGCCCAGCACGTTCCACAGCGCCTTGGCCTGTTGCGGGCTCAGGTAGATGGCCTGGTGATTGCGGATGGTGACCTGGTCGGGGCTTTCGCTGGAGGCAAGGCCAAAAACAAGCTGAAAATCCCAAACGCTCACGCGCACCTGGACGCTGTTGGCGTAGGACTCGCGATAATCGGGCGTCTGGGCGAGATTGATCTGAGGTTGCGGAGTCGGACTCATGGTCTACCAGATTACTCTGCCCGGGCGGAAGCGCGCTTGTTCGTTATCGGACATGCGACTGAAGGATTGGGCCTTGGATTGGAAAAGGTGGAGTGGAAACCCGGAAGTTGGGACCAGCGACCGTTCGTATACCGAAGGCCCACGACACATTTTGGTATTTGGATTTATGTGAATCTATGTAAGTCGCGAGTGACGTGCACACCAGAGGATCGGGGTCCGGTGGAGACTTACTCAGAGCCGGTCGAGACCGAACACACCACGGACTCTGCTGAAATCCCGGTCAACTTTGCGGTCCTGTCAGAGATCCTCGATCCCTTTACCAGATCGGCGATCAAGCCGTCGATACGCGAAGTATCCTCGGCAAGCGGCCGCGCTTCGAGGAGATCACTTAACGCCTGTTCCTGCTCACCAAGCCGGCTCAGCGCTATCGCGCGATTCGTACGTGCCCGCACATTCTTTGGGTCTGCAGTGTGACTGCCCTGTCGAGGTGTGCCCTCGCCTCGGCCGGGAGCTTCTGCAGCAGCCTCACGGCGCCAAGATGTGCCTCGATTTCGGCATCGTTCGGAGCCAGCAGTTTTGCACGCATGAGCGCGGTGTACGCCGAATCGAGGTCGCCGTCGTGAACATCGAGCAGCGCCATGCCGAACAGAGCCGGTGCATTCAGCTCCGCAGCGAGAGACGCAACGTATTCCTCGCGCGCGCGGTCGTAGGCGCCGGCCCGCGCCGATCGCTGCGCCGCCTCATAGTGATAAGCGTAAAGGGGAACGAGTTGAGCTCTCCCTTCAGCAGCGATATCGCCTCTTCCGCTCTGTTTCCAGAGTTGACCATCGATCACTGCGGCAGTGCTGATCAGGTTCGGGCTTTTGCAGGAGGCGGGATAAGCCGAGACGTTGGGCCCAAAATTGCCCGCGGCCGCGACAAACATGATTCCACCATTCGGCTGTGTCTCATACTCCGCGATCGCCTCGCATAACTTTGTGTAGCGCTCCTTCTTGCCCAGAAATGCAAGGCTCATATTCACCACCCTGACATCCTGCGTGGCCATCCAGTGAATTGCTTCTATTACATGCTCAAGTTCAATTTTCCCTGTCGGACCGGTGATTTTCGCCGGAAACCAGCGCAGGAGAGCTGGCCAACCTCGCCGCTAGTTCTGGATCTCCCGCTGCAACTTCCGGCACGTCAGCGTCGGACACGGCTAGGATGGCGGAGACTGTCCCGTGACCGACGCGGTCGATTGGGTCGTCTCCTGTGAAGTCCCTCATCGCCACAACGAGATTGCGCAACTGCGGATGATCCGGTAGGACGCCGGAATCGATGATGCCTATTCGAACGTGATCTCGTGACGGTGCCGGACGATTAATCGAAATTCCCGCAAATAAGCAAAGCTTTGCCGGTCTCGGGATCGTACAAATCGGAAGCTGTTCCTTCCCAGTTTCCTCCCAGGAGAATGCCACAATCTTCGCTATCAATCGGCAACGAGGCTGAGCCTTTGGATGAAGCCATCGAAGCGAATCCCTTCCGTGAACGATGTTGGTTTGCTGACGTTGGAGGCACCAGGCGCATTAGGCTGAACTTACAAAGACTATTTGCCTTTGCTCGCCGCCCAATCGCAAAAGGTATCGAC